>JAATGM010000027.1 GCA_015654675.1 Planctomycetota bacterium
CGTGGAACGGACAATTGCGTGGCTCTCGACCTTCCGCCGCCTGGTCGTGCGATATGAACGGAATCTGACCATGTACCAGGCGTTTTTCCATGTCGCGTGCCTGATCATCACCCTGAGGCGGTTATGAAACTGGTTCTAATCCGACTCCTGCTCCTGCTCCCAATTCCCCCCGTCAGTCGGATTTCAATTTCCGGTTTTCGGTTTCCCAGTTTGTTCCGCCCAATTTCCGAGCCCGAGGCGTAAGCCCGGGGTCTAACCCCATTTTCGGCGCGCGAGGCCCGATGAATCCCCGTAAACCCCACATCCGAAACTCCCCCCGCCCCAAGTCGGCTCCTACTCATACGCCTATTCCTAATCCAACTCTTGCTCCGACTCCCTCCCCAGGCGTCAATCCAACAGCCGCTCGCGAAAATCTCCAGTCAGTCTTGACTCCGCGCGGCATCGCGCTAGAACATATGCCGAACTATCCGGCCGTAATGTCGGCGGCCAGGACTAAATGGGGTCACGCTGCGCAAGCCCACGGCAAGTGGTGTCCCGCTGAGGGTCTGCGCGCAGGGCGAATATCAATGCGGACAAGCCAATGCGCCCAAATCTCAACAATCTCACAAATCTCATTCCGGCAAAGACCGGAAACCGCGCCAACCCCCGCGGCGGATCACCCCGGATCGCTCGTCCCTCAGCCGCAGTTATTTCCGATTTCCGACATCCAATATCGTCCCACGAATCCCACGCCCCCGCGCATCTCGCGCAGCCCCAACCACTTGCAACGTCTCAAAAATCTCACTCACCCAATCCCAGCCCGTCCCCCCCGGCAAACACCCCCAAATTCCGAACCGCCCCAATTATCACCCGCGACCCGCCCTCAGCTCCCCGAAGCCGCCACAGTCTTTTCCAGCCACTCGTTCAGTTTCTGGTTCCGGCGGATCACGTCGCCCAGGGTCGCGTTCTTGTTGCCCCCCGCCGCTTTGTCACCGGTCGCATTCGCCGGCGCCGCCGCCCGCCGGGTTCCCGCCGGCAGCCCGCGCACGCTCTTCTTACTCGGAGAATGCAGCGCCTCGCGCAGCGTCTCAATCTCGCGCGGCACGCTGCGGCAAATATCGTCCGCCGCGTTCAGCCGCTCGCGAAGACTGTCGATCCGCGTATCCAGCGCCCCGTATAGTTGCCTGATGATGCCAACCAGTTGCCCCACGCGCGCCGTATGCTGCGAAATCTGAGCCAGCCGCTCGTCGGCCGCCGCGTTGGCGTGCGTGATCTGCTCGGTCTGCTTGCGGGCATGCGTCTGCGCCGTCGCGAGCGTCTTGACCACCGCCGCGACGCTCCGCGTCATGTCGCGCAGCTCAGTCGTCCGCCCCTCGACCTCCGTCGCCCGGCCCAGCAGTGTCTCGGCCTGCTCCTTCGATCGCACCGACTCGCGCGTGGCCAGCACCGCCGCCTCCTCGAACCGCTCCTGCCCTTCGTGCAGCTCGCCCCGCAGCTTCGCCACCTCGCCCTTCACCGCCTCGGCCTGCGTCGTAATTTCGCGCACCGCCTCCGCCGCCCGTTCGTCGAACCGCGCCACGCTCGCGTCCGCCCCGGCCAGCAGCGCCTTGGCCTCGTCCGCCACGCGCTCCGCCCCGCGCTGCGCCGCCTCCATCAATTCGTCGGCATGCATCCGCAGCGACGCCGAAGCCGACTCGCCCTGGCTCAGCAGACGTGCCGACTGCTGCCGCACCTGCTCGGCCCCGGACTCGACCTGCTCGCGCAGCCCCGCCAGCCGGCCGGCCGTCGCCTCGGCATCCTGCCGCGCCGCATCGCGTATCGACTCAATCTGCGACGCCAGCGAAGTAGTCGTCTGCCGCAGTTGGTTCTCAGCCGCCTCGACCGACCGCCGCACGTCGTCGCTGCTGGTCTGCAAGTCGAGCCGTAGCGATGCGGCCTGCTGCGTGGCCCGATCGGCCTCCTCGCGCAGCTCGACGATCGCCTCGCTGCTGATCTGCCGCAGCCGCTCGACCGTGGCCTGCCGCCGTGCGATCGCGTCCTCGGCCTCGCGTTTGGCTGTCTCGGCCGCCGCCACTAGCCCCTGCTGGACCGCCTCCAGCTCCCGTCGCATCTGCCCGGCCGAGCTCTGCGTCTCGCCCAGCATCCGCGCAAAGTCGCCGGCAAAGTTCTCCACGTCGCGCGCCGCGCTCTCCTGCGCCACGCGCATCCGCTGCTCAATTTCGTCGCCGATCTGCCGTGCCCGTGGCTCCAGCTCGTCGGCCCGCTGCTCCAGTTCGGCGATTCGTTCGCGATTTGCCTCGATCATGCCCGACAGCTCGCCGCGCAATCGTTCGGCATCCTGCTCATGCTGGGCTCGCGAGGCGCCCACTTTCTCCTGTGCCTCGGCCAGCGTCGCCGCGACGCGCTGCGCCATCTCGTCGGCGAATACCGACAGCCGCTGCACCCCCGCCTCCGACTCTGCCACGATCTTCGCCACCCGCTCCTCGGCCGCTTCCGTCGATTCGGTCGCCCGGTCCGTCAGCCGCGAGAGCGTCGTCACCATCCGCGCCGCAGCTTCATGCGCGTTCTCCCGTTCTGATTGGATTCGCGCCACCGCCTCGCTCAACTCAGCCGCCACTTCCGTCCGCAGCGATTTGAACTCGTCCGCCATCGTCATCGATTCGCGCCGCGCCGCCTCCAGCAATGCCGTCATCCGCGCCTCCCCGTTGGCCAGGTCCGCCCGCCACGCCGTCCGCGCCGCGTCGGCCTTGGCGGTGAGGTCGTCCAGCGCCGTCTTGGCCAAGTCGTTCACAGCCGCCATGCGCGTCTGCGACTGCTTCGTGGCCGCATCGATTCGCTCGCGAATGCCGTCCGACTGTTGCTCGAGCGCGGCCAGACTCTGCGCGATCCGCTCCTGCGCCGACCCGGCCTTGCGGGCCGCCGCATCCAACCGCGCCTCCTGCTCTATCAGCGCCGCCCTCGACGCCTCTTCGGCCCGTGCTCGCAGCCCATCGGCCTCCTCCGCCATCCGCCGCGCGCATTCGGCCGCCTCAGCTCGCAATGCCGAAACTCCCAGCGAGGTCTCCTTCCTCATCTCGGTCGTCGCCCGCATTTGCTCCCGAATCTGCCGCTCGGCGTCGGCCCGGCAGGCCGCCAGCTTCGCCGCGAGATCCGAATGCAGGCCGACAGCCGACGTCCGTAACGTGTCAAACTCGGCCCGATGAACCGTCAACGATTTCTGTAGCGATGCAGTGGACGAGGCCAGTCGCTGCTCTGCCGCCCGCGAAATGGTCTCCAGTTCCTTCCGCGCTCGGGCCGCCTGTGATGTTGCCGCCGCAACTGCCTGTTGCAGCCCCTCAGCGCTTTCTCGCGCCGCCTGCGTCGGCGCAGCGGCCAGTTCCTCCATTCGTCGGACACCTGACCGGGCTCGCAGATCGAACTGCCGGATGAGTTCCTCAACCTGCTGCTGCGACTGGCCTGCCTCACGCCCGGCCGCCTCGATCATCTCGCTCAGCTTGCCGCGCGCCGATTCCGCGTCCGCCAGCGAACGGCGCCGCGCCGCCTCAATCTCGCGTTGCGTCAGCTCGGCCCGCGCCTGCGATTCGGTGACTTGCCGCGCCGTCTGCTCGACCGCCGTCCGGCATTGCGCGGTAACGCTCGCCACGAGCGTCTCCAGGCCCCCGAGCACGCGTTCCACTCGCGCCGCGTGCTGTTCGCCCAGTTGCACCATCTGCCCGCGAACCGTTTCAATATCGCTTCGCGATTGACTGAGCACGCCGCCGAGCGACAACTCCAGCCGCGCCGACCGGCTGGTCTCGGCCTCGCTTGCCGCGTCGATCCGCTCCATCGTCGTCCGCCGGGACGCATCGCACTCATCGCGCAGTTCGTAAATGCCTTCGCGATCCGGCTCGGAGAGAGCCACGACCTCACCGTGTAGCCGCGCCGCGCGCTCCGCGACCGTTCGCGAATGCGTCGCAGTCGCTGCAGCCACGCCGGCCGCCTGGTCGCGAAGCTGCGCGACCGACGCCTGACCCTCCACCGCGAGTTTCTTCATCCGCGTCTGGAGTACATCCATCTGAGCGCGCGCGTCTTCGAATAGCGTCTGCGCCTGCTGGCGAATGCCGCGAATCTGGGTCAGATCCGCCCGTACCGCATCTGACTGCTCGCTTGGCGAGCGAAGCTTCCCCGCGACCGAATCGATACGTTGCTCGAAATGGGCAAGCCGTTCGCTCAACTTGCCAATTACCGACTCGACTTCCTCGGTCGTGTTCGCCCGCGTCGTCGCCGCGGTCGAGCGGCCACTCGTCGGCGGCAGTTCTCGTCCGACATCGAGAGCGTCGAGGCAGGTTGCCACAATCGCGGGCGTCACCGACTTGGATTGAGCGCTGTAGGCGTCAAGCAGCGCATGATCGCAGATCTGGTTTATTAATCGTGGCATCCCGCCCGACGCCTGATAGATCGCGGTCAGCGCCGCGGGAGTAAACAGGTCGTTGCGCGACGCCCCAACCACACCGAGTCGATGCAGGATGTAACCCGTCGTTTGCTCCGGCGTCAGTCCCTTCAAGTGATAGGTGCGGAACACGCGCTGGCGCAACTGGCGCAGCTCATTGCGCTGCATCGTGTCGCGTAGCTCCGGCTGCCCAAGAATCAGCACCTGCAGGAGTTTCGCGTCTTCTGCCTCCAGATTGCCGAGGAGACGCAACTCCTCGAACGCGTCGATCGCCAGATTCTGCGCCTCGTCCAGCACCACGATCGCCAGGCGATCGCGCGCGTACTGCTGCAGCAGGAATTCCTCCAGCGCATGGCACAAATCCGCCGCCGACGCGCCCGGTTCGACGGGAACCTGGAACTCCCGGCAGATCGCCGCCAGCAATTCGACACCCGATAGCCGCGAATTCGTGATGACCGCCGTCTGCGCACCCACCGGCAGGCGACTCAGCAGCAACCGCGTCAGCAGCGTCTTGCCGCTCCCCACCTCGCCCGTCACCAGCGCGTACCCCTTCCGCTGCGTCGCCGTGTAGATGAGCGACGCGAGTGCTTCTTCGTGATCCGGCGTATTGAAGAAGAACTTGGGATCAGGCGTGTTATTGAAGGGCAGCCCCGACAGTCCAAAAAAATCGCAGTACATCGGCGAACTCCATGCGTCGACAAACCGTGTTGGAGTTATCGGAAGCGTTGCAAGTCTCGGTCGATGCGATCAATGCGCCGCCACGCGCACTTTCCGCGCACCACCCGCAATCGTTGCGCCTCATAACTTCAGTCGGCCTCAAGCGCGTCCGATTTCGCCTGTGGACCTTTCTCGGACGACTGCTCGCCGCGGCGCCGACCGGTCCGCAAGGATGGATTCGCATGACACGGATGTCACGCCTTCCCCGGCTGCTCATGGCGATCGCCCCGATGACGGCCTGTGTTCACACCGCCTGCAGCGAAGGGCCCAAGCCCGATCAGTTGGCCGCGTTTAGCAAGGCCTACGAGCAGGACGTCGCCGGCAGTTCGTGCCGCGTGGCCCCGCCCGACATACTCGAAATCACTTCACCCAATGTCCCTGAGATTGATAACGAGCATCAGGGAATCCGGCCGGACGGGAAGATCACGTTGCGCCTGGTCGGCGAAGTCCAGGTCGCCGGACTGACCCCCACGGAAATTGCCGACAAGTTGCAATTGCAGCTCGCGCAGTACTACGTTGAACCCAAGGTAATGGTCCGCATCACCTCGGCCGCCAGCAAGCGCTTCTATGTCTTCGGCGAGGTCGGTGGTCAGGGGGCATACCCCTTCAGCGGCAACGACTCGCTCGTGCGAGCGCTGGCGACCGCCCAGCCCAACCGGGCAGCGTGGAAAGAACAGGTCCACGTCATTCGACCAAGCCACGACTCGAAAGAACGGCACGAACTGGTCATCAACGTCGATGACATCATCCACCACGGCAAGATGGAGAATAACGTGCTCTTGCAGGAGGGCGACATCATCTACGTCCCTCCCACTCCGCTCGCATGGCTCGGCCAGCAGATCGGATCGGTGCTCTTCCCGGTCAGTGGATCGCTCGGCCTCGCGAATGCACCGCTCACGGCCAGCGAGACGGCCTATCAATACACGCTTCCAGCCAGCCAGCGATCTGGCATCGGATACTACGGTTACTAGGCAACGCCAAAGCGAGAGACCAAGCCGTGAATTATCAACATGACGAATTTTCCGTCGCCGATCTGCGCCAGACGCTCTCCGGCATCTGGACGGTTGTCTCGGTCCGACGGGCGTGGTTCATCTTTCCGACGCTGATCACGCTGACCATCGCTTGCGTCGTCACGCATTGGCTGCCGCGCAGCTTCACCGTGAGCACCACCTTCGAGCGACGCAAGGACATCGTGCTCGCGAACATGGGCCACGGATGGGCCGAAGCGCTGGAAAGCGTGCGTAATTCAACCACCGATGACCTGTCCGATCCGAAGGCCTGGCGGCAGGCCGCCAGTTTCTTGCAGATGCCGCAAGCCATTGCCGGTGAGTCATTCGTCGATGGTCTGGCGGTCAAGATCACTCAGCCGGACACCAACCGCGACGTAATCAGCATGACACTCACGGCGCGCGATGCCGGGCTCGCGGCACCGCTGCTGAAACGCGTACGCGATGACTACATCGCTCACACTGCCGCCAAGACTTCGAGCGTCCTCACCGAGGCACGCGGCTTTTACCAGGAGCAGACCGAGCGCTGCCGCCACCGCCTGGCGGAAGTCGAAGGCCCAATGGTCGATCTTGAGCGCTGCTTCCCCGGCGTGAGTCCGGTTGGTTCTCAGAAAATCGACGGCGAGATCACTTCCGCGAAAGACGAGTCCCGGCGCCTGACGGCGGCCCTGGCCCAGTTGGACGACGAGGTTGACGCGGCCGAACGCGACATGCGGCAGCTCACCGCGCCGGCTGCGAATCCGATCCCGCGCGAAACGCCCCCCGTTCCCAATCCGCAACACGCGGCGATCAAGGCCGAAATCGAAAAGGTCGAACACGAGGTCTGGGAGGCCAAAACCGTCCGGCGCATGACCGACCTCCACCCCACGATCGTGGGACTGCGAAATAAAATTTCCGAGCTAAGTGCAACGCTCGAAAACACTCCGGCGATGATTGCCCAATCCGCCGTCCCGGCTGCCAGCGTCATTCCGCCGGTGAACATCGACGCGGAAGCGCAACGCCTCTCGCGACGACTCGACGACCTGCATCGCAAGCGCACTCTCTCCGGCGAAAAGCTCGGAGGTCTGCAACAGCAGATTGAAACCCTCACGGCGCAGAAGGCCACGTCGGCCGCACACCGCGATGAGTTCGCGCTGCTCTCAACCAAGGCCGACCAAATCCGAACGGAGATGAATGGATGGCGCCAGCAGATTGATCCGCTCGATCGCGTCCTGACAGTGCATCAGGAAAACCGCGGCTTCATGCTGCGACCGCTGAGCGAGCCCGTCGCTCCGTTGGCCCCGACCTCGCCGAATGCGCGAACGGCCATGGTTCTGTGCGTCGTCATTTCGCTGGTGGTCGGTGCGGGATGCGTGCTCGCGGCGGAAATGGCCGATCGGTCGTTCCGCAATCCGGTTCAAATCGCCGCAGCGCTGGCCGTACCCGTGCTCGGCGCAATCGACGAGATCGTGACTCGCTCCGGCAAGCGACGCGAGTTCCGTCGCCGCGCCCTGCTGATTCCCGCCATAGCCGCCTGTGTCATCCTCACCGCAACCTCCACCGGTCTGGCATGGCTGAACCTTGCCAATCCGACGCTCTACCGCAGGATCGTCCACAAGCCGATGAACATGGTGAAGCGCGCGGCCCCGATCGATCAGGTCGCGCTGGCGCGGGCCGATAATGTAAGGAAGGATTAACGCTGCCATGGGGCGCATCGCTGAAGCACTAAAGCGGGCCGAGAGCGAACGACGCGAAACATCGCGAATCGGCGCGTCCGCGCCGGCCCCGCGCGGCGGCCTCGATCATCTCCGCGTCAATCGAACGCCGACGATCCCGCTCCCCGCCGATCGATCCGATGCCGCGCCCCCCGTACCCATCACCAGCTGGGACCCGCGCCTCGTAATTCAGTTCGATCGCTCCGGCGCGGTCGCCGAACAGTACCGCGCCATTCGAACCTGGCTCATGGCTCATAACTCGACCGGCGAGCACCGTATTCTCGGCCTCACGAGCAGCACACCCGGCGAAGGCAAGACCCTGACGGTCGCCAACCTCGGGCTCGCGCTGGCGGAAGTCCGCCATCTCTCCGTCCTGCTCGTAGATGGCGACTTGCGCAGGCCAGCCCTCGGCCGCACTTTCGGAATCCAACCTGAGCCGAAGGCCGTCGACGCCGCCGGGCTCGCCGACGTCCTGATCGGACGCCGCCAGCTCGCCGATGTCATCCGCCGCAGCGCGATCGAAAACCTGCAGATTTTGCCGGCCGGCGCTTGCGGCACCCTTACCCCGGCCGAGCTACTGAATGCCCGCTCGGCGCGGCGTGTGTTCGATGAGATCCGCGACAGATTCCAATACATCCTGGTCGATACACCAGCCGTCCAGTCGGCCTCGGACGTGGCCGTCCTGGGGGCCATGTGCACCGGCATGCTGATGGTGGTGCGCATGAATCAGCCCAGTTCGGGCATCGTGCGACAGTCCGTGCGGTGGCTTCAGGCGAACAACGTCCACGTACTTGGCTGCGTCGCCGTCGGGGCAAACAACCGTGCCAGTCGTGTGCTCTACCAGAACGACGCCTCGTAGGATCGCACCGCGCCCCCTCGTCACTCCCTTCCGAATCTCGCTTACCTCACACGCGAATCGCGCCGAGTGGGATGCTTTCATCTCCGCTCACGCGGACGGCACCGTTCATCACACAATGGGTTGGATTGAGGCCGTGCAGCAGACCTTCGGTCACGAGCCGATGCTGCTCAGCGCCCACCGCGGTGGCGAGTTGGTCGGAGTCCTGCCGCTGATGCTGGTCCGCAGCGTCATTGGCGGACGAATGCTCGTCAGCGTGCCCTATGCCATCTATGGCGGCGTCCTCGCCGACAATTCGAAGACCGCTCAAGCCCTGTCGATCCGTGCCCGCGAGCTTGCAATCGAGATAGGCGCGCGGGTGCTCGACCTCCGATCGGCGGCGGCCGCCGATGCGGAACTACCAATCGTCAACCGCTATGTCACCTTTCGTCGTCCGCTTCCCGCACAGGCCGATGATGTGCCGCTCTGGCTCCCGCGCAAGGCGCGGGCCGCGGCACGACGGGCGATTGAAAAGCATCCGCTCAAGGTCGAACTCGACGGCGGCGCGATCGATGAAGTCTGGCAACTCTACAGCCGATCGATGCGACGACTCGGCTCCCCAAACTACCCGCTGCGGTTTTTCCATGAATTGGCCCGGACGTTGCGGCGCGAGTGCGTCGTTCAAATCGTGCGGCTGGGCGACCGCCCCGTCGCCGGCCTGATGAGTTTTCATTTTCGCGACACTGCAATGCCCTACTTCGTCGGCCACGACGAGCGGCTGGAGCTCTACGGCGTCAACCAGTTCCTCTACGAGCAATCGATGCGAAACGCCGTGCGCGCCAGCTGCCGCATCTACGACTTCGGCCGGTCGCGAGCCGACAACGCCGGATCGGCGGACTTCAAACGCTTCTGCGGATTTGAGCCGACGCCGCTGCAATACCAGCGATTCGTTCCGCCCGGTCGCGTCGCGGCCGATCTCGTACCCAGCAGCGCGCGGTGGTCGGCCGCCCGCGCGATTTGGCGGCGTTTGCCGCTTCCGATTGCACAAACACTCGGCGGACGCATCGCCCGCTCCATCCCGGGCTAACGGATTCGCATGACACGACACCGCATCCTCTATCTCGCGCATCGGCTGCCCTATCCGCCCGACAAAGGCGATCGCATTCGCTCGTGGCATGTCTTGTCGCACCTCGCGCGGCGGCACGACGTCTGGCTCGCATGTTTCGCCGACCAGCCGCCGCGACCGGAGCATGTGGCGGCCCTTGAACGCACCTGTCGCCGGGTGGCGATTGTTCCATTCGATCCGCGTCGTGCGAAGGTTCGCGCCGCGCTATCGCTCCTGACGGGGCGCAGCTTCAGCCGGGCGGCGTACGCCGATCCGTGGATGCGCGCCCTGCTCGCTCAATGGAGCGAGATGCAGCCATTTGACTCAGTCGTGGCCTTTTCGTCCGTCATGGCGCCCTACGCGTTGACGATTCCCGCCGCGAAGCGGATTCTCGACTATTGCGATTGCGACGGGGCAAAGTGGGCCGACTACGCCGCGCAGGCGCGTCCCCCGATCCGCTGGCTGTGGCGCCGCGAGGCCCGCCGACTTCGGGCTGAAGAACGCCGCTGGGCCGAGGCGGTCGACGCGACTGTGCTCATTACCGAGCGCGAGCGTTCCGAGCTTCAGAAGCCCGCTCGCCCGCCGCGCACGATCGCTGAAATACTCGACGCCGAACATCAAAAGCTGCGCGCCCGCTCGGTGGTAATCCCCAATGGCGTTCGAGTTCCAACGAACTCCGGCCCCCGCGCCGAAGCGCTCGGGCCGCTCGTCGGATTTGTCGGCGCGATGGACTATCGCCCCAACGTCGAGGGCATCTGTTGGTTTGCTCGAAGCGTCTGGCCGCACGTTCGCGCCGGACGTCCCGATGCACGCCTGCTGATCATCGGCCGCGACCCGACCCGCACGGTCCGCCGCCTGCATGGCACACATGGAATCGTGGTGACCGGCACCGTCCCGCGCGTGACCGACCTCCTGCACCAGGTTCGCGTCGGGATCGCCCCGTTACAGATCGCTCGCGGCATCCCAAACAAGGTGCTCGAACTGCTTGCTGCCCGGAGACCGGTCATCGCCACGTCAGCCGTGGCCGCGTGCCTCGGTCGCGCCGCCACTTCCGCGCTACGCGTCGTGGATGATCCCAAAATGTTTGCCCACGAAGTCCTCACACTGCTCAACGACGACGCTGAGTGTTGTCGCGTCGCCGAAGCCGGACGGCGGTTCGTGCTGGCCCGCTACGCCTGGGAGCCGGGGCTCCGAGCATTCGAAGAACTTATTACTTCGCTCGAACGGCCGTCGGCCGCCCTCCCAACCGATCGACGCGCAGAAATTGCCGATGAACTGATCACTCCCGGCTCGACGCGCCAGTCACTGCTGGTTGGCTGAGTCCCATCCATACCCCCTCGCGACCCGACCGATAAACATTCTGAGATGCACCATCGCAATGTGCTGTTCATCACGAGCCGATTCCCACCGGTCGCATCGGTCGGAGCAGTCCGCGTCCGCAAGTTCTGCCGCTATCTCCCGGCCAACGGCTGGCAGCCGGTCGTCATCACCGGACCACTCGAATCGATCGGCGGAACGAACGAGTCAGTCTCGGCCGCTCGTGATGTACAATCGCTCGACAACCTCCCGGCTGGCATTGAAATCGTCCGCCTGCCCGCCGATTTGCAACGCTGGCCGCAACCGGCGACTGAGCGTTGGAGTCGACGATTCGGCCGCCTGACCGGCTGGGTGGGCGTCGATGCATCTCGCTGGATGGCCGGACTCGGATGGCGCGTCGAAGCCACATGGCGTGCGCTTTCCTTCCCCGATGTCGGAATCTGGCAGCGCCGAGCCGCGCTGGCGGCGGCCTCTGAGCTGCATCGGCGTCATCGCTTCGAAGCCATCTTTTCTTCCGCCATGCCGTTCAGCGATCATCTCATCGCCCTGGAAATCCAACGCCGCCTTCGCATCCCGTGGATAGCAGACTTCCGCGACCCGTGGATCGGTTACGTCCATTCCGACACCCCAATGTCGCAACTTCAACGCCTTCGCGCTTGTCGCGCTGAAGCTCGCATCGTGAACGCCGCCGCACGCGTCGTTTCAATCGGCGAACTGATGACCGCGCGCTTTCGAGAGAGGTATCCGCATCTCGCGGCAAGCAAGTTCGCGACGGTTCGAAACGGCTTCGACCCAGCCGATCAGCCACCGCCATCGAAGTCGACGCCCTCCAATACGCTCCGACTGCTTTACACCGGCTCGTTCTATGCTGGCCGCGGGCCATTGACGCTTTTCAGCGCGCTACGGGCGCTGCGTCGTCACGGTATCGACGTCCGACTTGCGTTGGCCGGGCGGGCCGGGCCCTTTGCCGACGCAATCCGCGAGGCATCCGCTGAAGGACTCGCAACATGGCATGGACTCGTTCCACACCACGAATCGATGCGACTCATGAGCGAGTGCGACGTGCTCGTCGTGCTTCAGGACGATCGCCCCGGCACCGAGATCGACCTATCGGCCAAGACATACGAATACCTGGGCAGCGGCAAGCCGATCCTCGCGCTCGTCGGCGCGGACGGTGAGGCCGACCGCCTCCTTGGCCGCTTTGATGGCGTCTGGCGCTGTCCACCCTTCGACGAGAGTGCGGTACTCAATTCGATGCATGACATCGTGCACCGCTGGCGAACCGGACAACTCCGTGCCTCGCGGCCCGCTGACGATCTGGCGATGCTGACGCGACCCTACCAGGCCCGACAACTCGCACAATTGCTCGACGACGTCACACAAACCCGACCGCGCCCGCCGCGGCCCGCCCGCGCCAGCCGCCAGGTCCGCGATTTACGGAACGTTGAAGCCCTGACCATCCTGGCCTACCACCGCGTGTCGGACGAAGCGAGCCCGCTGACCGACGGGCGATCGCTAACGCATTCAATTGGTGATTTTGAAAAGCAAATGGCCTACCTCGCCGACCGGTTTGAGCCCATGCGGCTCAGTGAGGCCATCGCCGCGCTGAAATTGGGAAAACCCCTGCGACGCGCGCTCGTCGTCACGTTCGACGATGGTTATGCCGAATCACTCCAGATCGCGGCGCCGATACTTCGCCGCTTCGGCATCCCCGCCACACTCTGTATCACCACTGCCGTGGTCGACAACGGCGACCTGCTGTGGCGCGACAAGCTCAATTGGCTGCTGATGTCCGGCCACGCGGTTGCCGTGTGCGATGCGATTAATGCGGCCTATCGAAAGCGCGGAATCGAGACGCAACCCGGTGAATCGGTCCTAGACCTGGCCCGCCGTCACTATCTGCACGAAGTCATCCACCCACTGCTCGATGAATTAATGATCCGAGCCGGCACGAGCGCAGCGGACCTGGCCCGCAAGCTCAGGCCTTACGTCACGCGAGACGCCCTGCGATCCGCCGATCCCGACTGGATCGAAATCGCGAACCATTCCCATACGCATCCGGTTCTCGCCGCTCTGGAGCCCGCGACTCAGCGAAACGAACTCGAGACTGCCAGCGAAATTCTCACAAGCATCATGGGCCGAATGCCCGAGGCGGTCGCGATTCCGTTCGGAATCAAAGCCGCCTACTCGCCCGAGACGATCGACCTCATCCGCGAGACCGGGCACGCCGCAGCGCTCGACCTGCGCCGTCGGCCCAATCGCGCCGGCGTTTCGCCCCTCGAACTCAGCCGGATTCCGGCCCCGATCGGCGATATCGCAGCTCTGATCCGGGCCATCGATCGTCGTGAAGCGCGGCCGAAACACCCCAAGCGGAGTCTCATCAATGCCTGATCGGCAACGATTGATCATTCCGCCCTTTGTCGGCGAGTTCGGCTGGGAGCTGATGAACTGGCAGGCACGCGTCCGCAGTATCGTCCGCGATTCCAGCGGCGCCGACATTACCCTCGCGATCGCGGAGGGCCATGAACCGCTTTACGCCGATCTTGCTTCACGACCAAATGTGCGAACGACGAGCATCACACTCGCCGACATCGCCGGCCACCCAAGTGAAGACCATCGCATCGACGCCAACGGCATTCGTGTTGATTGCGAATCACTTAAGCAATCAATCGTCTCCGCCCTCGCGAGGCATGGCGTTCAACCCGACGACGCGATGATCCTGTGGCCCGATTTCCGAGGCGCCCTCATCCCCACGAGTGCGCCGCATCAGGCATTTGTCCGCCTGGGCATACAGCAACCGGCCTCGATCGACGTGCTCCTCGTTCCACGATCTCGCGCCAGCGCCTACGAGCGAAATCAATCAGAAGACTGGTGGACCGCACTCGCCGAGCGACTCCGCGACTGCGATCTGGCAGTCGATGTCTACACCCCGCCGCTTGAAAACGCGATCGCCCAGCTCCGCGCCGCGCGGCTCGCGGCCGGCGGCTCCACCGGCGGGCTGCACCTGGCAAGTCTGTGCGGTTGCCCGCACGTCGTCTGGGGCCCGGGCCGCGCCGAACGCTGGACGAGCATTCAAATGACCAACCGCCAGCGCTATGAAACGATCTGGAACCCGCTCGGCACGCGCGTGAAATATCACGAACTTGGCTGGAAGCCGTCCATCGATCAGGCCGCCTCCGCGATCCTTCGCGGCTTCAACTCCATCGCCATCGGGATGGGCCCGCCCGCGCAGGTGCCGCTCGACCGATTTCGCTGGCGCACCCGCCGGAGTCTGGCAGGACTCTGGGCCCGAAACGCAACCGACGGTCGCACGCCGTGGCGCGTCCGCGAACTGCTCCGCGAGGCGACCAGTTGAATGCCTGCTCGCCGCGTTCTGATCGTTGCCTACGATTTTCCGCCTGCCGGCGGAAGCGGCGTCCAACGTGCCCTTAAGCTCGCGCGCTATCTCCCGGAGTCCGGCTGGCGCCCGACGATCCTGTGTTGCGGTCACGATCGACTGGCCCTTCGCGATGAGTCACTTCTGGATGATCTTCCGAGTCATGCTGACATCGTTCGATTGAATGGCTGGGAGCCGCCCGGCCTCACCAAGACGTTCGTAGAAGCCGTTGGATTCCAATCTGACGTGCTGCATCAGGCCGTCGATTGGCGAACCAACAAAATCGTCGCCAAACTCGGCCTGCCTGAGCCGCAACTGCTCTGGTCGCTGTCCGCATGCCGCGCAGCAATCGAATTCATTCGCAGCCGGCAGATCGAAGCCATCATCACAACCGGACCGCCGCACTCGGTTCACATGGTGGGGCGACGTATCCAAAAGCGCCTGGGAACCCCCTGGATCGCCGACCTCCGCGACCCGATCATATCCAACTTCACCTACAGCCCGGCCAATCGACTCGCAGACTCATTTTGGCGGAATCTCGAATCCTCCATCATCCGACGCGCCGATCGAATCGTCGTGACCTGCGACGATTTGGCAAAGGATCTCGGCAGTCGTTACCCGTCTCTGGGGGGACACGTAACCAGGACAATTACCAATGGTTGGGACCCGGCCGATTTCCCAATGCTCCCGAACCAACGCACTGCCACGTCAACCTTCACACTTACCTACGTCGGAGCGTTCTACCGCGATCAATCGATTCAGCCCTTTCTCGAAGCATTCCGCCGGCTTCTGGCACTCCGCCCTGACCTTCGCCCGTCCCTTCGCCTCAATCACGTTGGGACACTCTCCCGCGAACAGACCCGCCTGCTGCGCCCAACCGATGACGAATCCCTCATCCGCCGCGGCTACGCCGGCCATCACACGGCAATCGCGGCGATGCGCGCCGCCGATGCCCTGCTGCTCACCGTCCCATCCAGCCCGGGTGGTAAGCTTTGCATACCCGCGAAGACGTTTGAATATCTGGCAACCGACCGCCCCATCCTCGCCTACGCACACCCCAATTCGCACCTTGCCCAATTGCTCACCCGCGCGGGCGGTGTCACGCTAATGCCCGACTGCCGACCCGAAACGATCGCCGGCGCGATCGAGACGCTCGCGGATAGCGCCGTTGCCAACCAGCCATCCATCCGCCGCTGCCAGACCGTGCTGCGAGAAACCAGCCGGCCGATACTGGCCGCGCGGTATGCCGACCTCCTTGACCAGGCGACCGGCCTGCCCAGGCCCCTGAACGCCGGCAGCCCCGCGCAATTCTGGCAGGCGCCCCGCGCCACCGCATAGCCTCGTTTCGCTCGACCCATCCCCGCGTCACCGCCGATGCCAATCCATTGATCGCGCATACGCGCGAGGATTGCCATGCGCTTCGCCATCTACATTTCACTCCTGATCGCCCTGATCCCCCTCTGCCTTATCCGCCCGTTCTTCGGGCTGTGCGTCTATTACGTCGTTTCGCTCATGCAACCCAAGTACCTCTGCTGGCGACCCGACTTTCAAGACGCCATCCTGGTCGGCGTGCCCATGATCGTGGGGGCCATCGCCTTTGGCGTCCGTCGAAAACTCATCGTTCCCAAGCTCAGCCCCGTCACCGGCCGGGTGATCGGAATTGAACATCGACTGACCCGCAACGCCTTGGTCGAGCCCTCGTTGCTGCTCGTCGTGCTGGCCGTGCTACTGGGCTACGTAGCGCTGACCCGCTTCCTGGTCGAATTTCCCTCCGCGCTCTCCGCCGAGTCTTTCAACCGCCTGCTCAAGATGTCGCTCGTACTCGCTCTGGTAACGGGTCTCGCATCCGATGTCCGCCGCCTCAAGCTACTCTACGCCGTCGTCGCCCTTGCGGTCGCATTCTGGGCCATCAAAGGCGGCATTCGCGTGCTCATGCTCGGGCCGCATCAGACCTACGGCTACAACTACGACAACAACTTCTTCGCCCTCACTTCGGTCATGGCCCTGCCGATGGTCTTCTACTTCGGCATGTCGCTTCCGAAGTCCCGCCTGCGAATCGTCTTCCTCGTCTTCAGTGGCCTGATTTGTCTCGCGATCATCTGCTCGCAATCGCGCGCCGGCTTCCTCGCCATGACAGTCGTCCTGTTCTGCTTCGCCTGGACCAGCCGGCATCGCTTCAAAGCCGTGGCCGGCCTGTCCATCCTGGTCGCGGCCGCGTTGTTTGCATCCGGCGCGGAGATTCAGCACCGCATTAAATCTATCGTGAACTACGAATCCGACATCTCGGCCCGCAGCCGATTCGCGACGTGGGACTCGGCCCTGACCGTGCTCTCCGAGCATCCGCTGATCGGCTGCGGATTCTCAAACTTCGAACGCGCGGTGCACAAGATCACCGGCGGCCGCAAAGCCGCCCACAACATCTGGCTGAGCAACCTCGCCGAGCTGGGGCTCATCGGATACCCGATCTGGATCGCATTTTTCATCGGCGGCAGCGGAATGGCCTGGATGCTTATGCGTTTCGGACGCCGTTGCCCGCCCGAATTGCGCTGGTCCTACTACCTCGCGCGCGGCCTGTTCCTCTCTCTCGTGGCCTATGCCATTCACGGGCTGTTTCACAACGAAGAATATCTCGACCTCTCCTTCGCGATCACTGGCCTGATCATCGCGCTACGCGTCACGGTCAACCGCGAGATTCGACAACGCCGCCTCGCGGCCAGCGCCGCCGGGCCATCCGCCCCGATCGCGCCGCCGACTGCCGCATCGAGACTACCAAAGCTGGTACTCGGTGCTCCGCCGCGCGGACGCATGCAATCACTCGTAACCAGCTGACCCGAATCCAATGAACCTCGCCGACGCCATCGCAACCCACGTCCGCTGTCCGCACGATCGCTCGCCGCTCGCGCTTCGCAACCCGCCCGACCGCCTGCCGACCTGGCGCTGCCCGACCTGTCTGCGATCATGGCGGCTCGCCGAAGAGACCCTGGAACTCACTTCGCGCTCGTCGCATCACGATTCGCCGACCGCATCGCTCACGTATCGAACAGAAGCCGCGACCGGCCAACCCGAAATATCAATCGTTCTCCCCGCCCTCAACGAGGCCGACGCCCTGCCGCTGCTCGTCGAACGCATCGAACACGCGCTGCCGCGCGAACGCATCGAACTCATCTTCGTGGACGACGGCAGCGACGACGCCACCTGGGCAGTCATCCGCGCCCTCGTTGCCACGCGCCCCGACTGGCAGGCCCTGCGCCTGGCGCGCCGCTTCGGGCATCAGGCGGCTTTACTCGCGGGGCTTCGCGCTGCCCGCGGCCGTGCCGTCATCAGCATGGACTCTGACGGCCAGCACCCGCCCGAACTGCTCGCCGAACTGGTCGATCGCTGGCGAAATGGCGCTCGCGTTGTCCAGACCGTTCGCACTGCCGATTCCAACGAGTCGTCACTCAAGCGAATCAGCTCGAATGGCTTCTATCTCTTGTTCTCCACCATTTGTGATTCGCCCATTCACCGCGGCGCCGCCGACTTCCGCCTGCTCGATCGCCGCGTCGTCGACGCCATTCTCGAGGCCGCCAACCCCGCACCGTTCCTGCGTGGACTTGTCCCCTGGCTGGGCTTCGAAACACAATTCGTCAACTATCACCCCGACTCGCGCATCGCAGGGCAAACCAAATACTCAATCCGCCGCATGCTCCGACTCGCGGCACACGGCGTCTTCAGCTTCTCCGTCTTCCCGCTCCGCATCGCGACATGGATCGGCCTGGTGCTCGGTGCACTCGCCCTGCTCGACTTCGCCTACATCCTGACCATCGCGTGGACCGATCCCGCCGCAGTCCCCGGCTGGGCCTCGACCACCGGCCTTGTCGCCCTGCTCGGCGCGGTCCAACTCTTCACGATCGGCATGCTCGGCGAGTACGTCGGGCGAACCTATATGGCCGTTCTCCATCGCCCCCCCTATGTGGTCGCCGAAACCGCGCTGGGCGACGAACATCCGCCGCTTACGCGAGCGCCGCTGCATTCACGAATGGCATTCACGGACTAGTTGCATGCCCGCCGCAACCGCCATCGCCGACGACCGCACGCGCTTTTACGACACGATCGCCGACGACTTCGACTCGATCATGAACACCTACGATCTCCGCCGCCGCGTGGAGATCGTCTTCGATGAGTTGCTCTCCGGCGTCGACCTTCGCGGCCGGCGCGTGCTCGACGCGGGTTGCGGGACGGGCCCATTCTCCGTTGAAGCCAATCGCCGCGGCGCGCGCGTCACCAGTCTCGACATCGGAGCGCGACTGCTCGCCATCACCCGTCGCAAGTGCGCCACAAGCTGCATCCAAGCCTCGGCCGACGCCATTGCGATCGAGGACGCCAGCTTCGACGTCGTCATCTCATCCGAGTGCATTGAACACACACCCTACCCGCGCGCAACCGTCGCAGAATTGATTCGCGTCTGCCGCCCGGGCGGCAGAGTGGTCATCACCTGCCCGAATCGCACCTGGCATTGGGCCATCGTCCTCGCCAATCGTCTCGGTGTTCGCCCCTACGAAGGGCTAGAAAACTGGCCCGCGACGCACGAACTGGCCGACTGGGTTCGAGCCGGCGGTGCCCGTGTCCACCGCCATATCGGTTTCCACCTTGTGCCGTTTGTTTTCGGCCGACTCAACCCCGTGCTTCGCCCGCTGGACCGGCTGGGCGGCTCCATACTCCGCCTGTTCGTCAACCAAGCCATTCTCGCCGAGCGGCCCTGACCTTTTCTCAGCAGCCGCGGCACTTTTTGCCGACGCATCCAGCATGGCCCCATCGTTCGTCCGCCGCGTCCTTCTCCCGCTTCACGAGCGCCTCTGCGGTCGCGACACACTCGGATACGCCCGCGACCTCGAAATGACGCAGTGGTGGCCGGCCGATCGCCTCAAGCAATTGCAGACGCACAAGCTCCGCGCGCTCCTGACGTCCGCCACGCGACACAGCTCGTTCTTCCGAGATCGAATCAGTGACGCCAAAATTGAGCCGGCGCACGCCACACTCGACGACCTGCACCGCATCGCCTCACTGACCAAGTCAGACATTCGTCAGAATCTCGATTGCCTTGCGTGGCCGGCCGTGCCCGGCGGCTTGCATCGCGCGTCCACCGGCGGCTCAACCGGCTCGCCGGTCGCGTTCTACATGGACCGCGCCCGCCAGGCCGCCGACCAGGCCGCCCGCATCCGCTCGCGACGCTGGTTCGGCATCGAGCCGGGCGATCGCGAACTCTATCTCTGGGGTTCGCCGGTCGAACTGACAACACAAGATCGCGCCAAGGCCGTTCGCAACCGGCTCATGAATCACCGGTTGCTCAACGCGTTCGACATGACCGCCGACCACATCCGCGACTACCTTGACGAGCTCAACCGGTTCAATCCGACGCATCTGTTCGGCTATCCGAGCAGTCTGGCCCGCCTGGTCGCTGCGGCGCGAGCGTCTGGCCGACGTCCGCGCGCACCGGCACTACGAGCCGTCTTCGTCACGGGCGAATGGCTCGACCCGACTGATCGCGCCGCCATCGCTGAATGGTTCGATGTGCCGGTCGCCAACGGTTACGGCGCTCGCGAAGCCGGTTTCATCGCCCATGAGTGCCCCGAATCGCGACTGCACGTCACGGACGAGAGTCTCATCGTCGAATTGATCGACCACGCCGGCGCGCCCGTGCAAGCCGGTGAACCGGGCGAAGTCGTCGTCACCCACCTCGACAATCTGGGCATGCCGCTCATCCGATACCGCACCGGCGACATTGCCCGGCGCGACGCGGAACTCTGCCCCTGCGGCCGGCAACTGTCGGTCCTTCAGCACGTCGAAGGCCGCCGCACCGATCAACTCTTGCGAAAAGACGGCGGACTGGCCCACGCCCTGTCCGTCATCTATGTGTTGCGTGAAACGCCCGGTATTCGCGAATTCAAAGTCGTTCAGCGTGCCGGCCTCGATCTCGACGTGGCGCTCGTGCCCGACCGCGAGTTCGAACGCGTCGATCAAACTTCGCTCGCGAATCGCCTCGGTCGGCAGCTCGGCGGCGTCGACGTGCGACTCCGCCTGGTCGACCAGATCGCGCCCGAACCGTCCGGCAAGTTCCGCTATGTCGTCAGCGAAGCCGTCGATCAAAACAAGGAGACCACGAAATGACCATCCCCGTCACCACGACCTTCACCATCGAGGGCTACCGAATCCAGAAGTACCTCGGCCTCGTGCGCGGCATCATCGTCCGCTCGCCCACCATCGCGCAGGGCTTCTTCGGCGGATTGAAATCGATCATCGGCGGCCGGATCGGCGCGTATTCCGAGATGTGCGAACAGGCCCGCCAGCAGGCGTATGAGTTGCTAATTGATCACGCAGTTGCGGTCGGCGCGAATGCCATCGTCGGCCTGCGCTACGACGCTTCGGATGTGGCGGATCGCGGAACGGAAGTTCTCTGCTACGGCACCGCAGTGTTCATTACCCCCGAATCAACCTGACGCGACGTCAGGCCGGCGGCCCCGCCTCGTCATCGGCTGCCGGAGCAGGCGCCGCAATCGGCGCATTGTTCCCCGCCCCCTTCAGCCCTTCGCGAAGCGCCTCCACCTTCGGCAGGTCTTCCAGATTCGCCAACCCGAAGACTTCGAGAAATCGCTTCGTCGTCCCGTACAGCAGCGGACGCCCCAGGTCCTCCGCCCGTCCGACAATCTTTACCAGGTTCATCTCGCGCAGCCGGTTCAACACTTCGCCAGCGGCCACGCCGCGAATCGCCTCGATGTCCGCTCGCGTCGCGGGCTGCTTGTAGGCGATCACCGCGAGCGTCTCCATGGCCGCGCCCGACAGCCGCGTATCCTGCCGGGCCTTCAGCAATTTGGTCAGCCACGAATTGAACACCGGCAGCGTCAGCATCTGGTAGCCGCCGGCAATTTCCTCGATGCGGAAACTGGCGCCCGTTTGCTCGTACTGCTCGTTGAGGGAAGCGATGTGCTGCCGCACCGATCGGGCGTCACCCACGCCCAGGATCTGGGCGATCCGCGCCGGCGCAAGCGGCGAATCAGTCGCTAGAAGCAGCGCCTCGATGATCTGCCTGGGCGTGACTTCCGGCGCGGGCCCGGCCGCCCCTTCCAGCGCGCCATCACCCGTTTCCACGGAATCGGCGGATTCAGATGAAAGCGGTTGTTCCTGATCGGACATGTCGTCGACGAGGGTCAGAGCACCATCCATGGCGAAGAACTCCTCAAACTGGTCAAAGCGTACCGCGCCGCATCCGGCAACTCAATCGCAAACCACGCGAACGCCGATAAAACCATCAGACGGCTTTGACCGCTCGGATTCGCCGCGGCTACGATGGCCCGCCCCGGGCGCGATGCTGTCTGACTCGACCGCCCAGGGAAGGGGATTTGTAAGTGCCGCACGACGATCGTTGCATCGGGGTCTTCGATTCCGGAATCGGTGGGCTGACAGTCGTCCGCGAAATGCGCCGCCGGCTTCCGAACGAGCGCATCGTCTACTTCGGCGACACGGCCCGCGTCCCTTACGGCATCAAGAGCCCCAAGGTCGTCACGCTCTTCTCGCGGCAGATTGTCGACTTCCTGCTCCGCTTTGACCCCAAAATGATCGTCGTCGCCTGCAACACCGCCAGCGCCGCCGCGCTACCCGAACTCGAAAAGCAGTTTGATCTGCCGCTGGTCGGTGTCGTCAAACCCGGCGCTCGCGAGGCCGTCCGCGCCGCCAACGGCCGGCCGATCGCCGTCATCGCCACCGAGGCCACCATCAACTCCGATGCATACCGTCGCGCGATTCACTCCCTGCTGCCGCGCGTGCCCGTCCATCAACGCGCTTGCCCGCTTTTTGTCGGCGCAGTCGAAGAAGGCCGCGACAGCGATGATCGCGTAGTAGCCGCTCTCGCCGAAGATTACGTCGCGCCCCTGCGCGGACTCGACCCCGCCGTGCTCGTGCTGGGCTGCACCCACTACCCCCTGCTCAAGACAGCAATTGCCCGCGCAATCGGCAGCGAAGTCCTCCTCGTCGACTCGGCCGAACAGACCGCCGAAACCGTCCACGCCGAACTAAACGCGCGCGGCGCGTTGACGGCGTCGCCCGCGGCAGGCAACCTTACCTGCTATGTCAGTGACAACCCGCAGCGATTCCGTGAGATCGGCCAGCGATTCCTGGGCCACCCCGTTGTCGATGTCACTTGGGTCTCGCTCGACGAACTGGTCGTCGCCGACGCGCACGCGCCTGCTTGACTCACTCGCTGCAGTCCTTCTGACGCTTACCGCAATCTCGCTCGTCACCGGCTGCGACGATTCAAAACGCCGCTGGCAGGAGTCCCGTCGAACCGCCCGGCAGTGGCTCGATGTCGCCCTCGAATCCGACCAGGCCGATGAGCGCCGTCGCGCCGTCGAAGCCCTCACCGCAAAGCCCGAGGCCACGACCGATTGGGCCATCATGGCGTTCGACTCGATCGCCCGGACGGATGTCGATCCGACCGTTCGCGTCGCCGCCCTGCGCGGACTAGGAAAATCGGCCGGACCGAAGACCGTCCCCACGTTGGTCAAGCTGCTGAAGACCGGCGACCCGCCCCCTGATGTCCATCTCGCTCCCGCCGTCGTCCGATGGGAAGCCGCTCTGCTACTGCGCGACATCAGCCGAGCCGGCAAACTCGACCCCGGTCAGAACGAAGAAATCATTACGGTGTTGCTCGCACGCGCCGACAACGACGATGACCGCAACGTCCGCATCGCCGCCATCGAGGCCCTCGGAAGCTTCCGCGATCAGCGTGTCCTGGCCGGTCTGATCCTGGCTTTGAAGGAACGCGACTTCGCGATCCAGTCGGCCTCGGAGAATTCGCTCCGTGCCCTCACCGGCCAGTCGCACAGCTACGACTCCGACGAGTGGGCCAAATGGCTGGCCGGAACGAGCGACCCGTTCGCCGCCGCGCCTGTCGCGCCAGCGCCTCCAGCAAAGCATAAGTCGTGGTGGGGCGGATCGGCGAGCCAGGGCTGAGCCGCTCGCGTCACTTCTTCGGATCGGTGACCAAGTCAAAGTGGTTGCCGCCGACTCGCTTCACCCAACCTGTCAGTTGCAATGTGGTCAGCGAAGCCGCGATTCGCGCCGGAGAAATCCCCGTCACTTCGGCGAGCGCGTCGATCGACATCGGCTCACTATCGAATATGCCGACGATTTTCCGTTGCGTATCGTCCAGCGATTCGGTCGATCGCGTCGCCTTGGGCGCGGTGGCCGCCTCCGATAAGGCCGCGCCGTCCTCCGCCTGCATCAGTAGCTTTCCGGCCGCACCCAGCTCCGAGAGAATGTCACCCATCCCGATGACCAACTTCGCCTCGCCCTTTTGAATCAGCAGGTTGCATCCATCGCCCTGCGGCGTATCCAGCCGGCCCGGAACCGCGAACACCTCGCGGTTGTAGTCGCTCGCCAGCCGCGCCGTAATCATCGCCCCACTTCGCGCCGTCGCCTCAATCACCAGCGTCCCCAGCGCAAGCCCGGCGATGATGCGATTCCGTCGCGGAAAGTTCTTCTCATCGGGCGGCACGTCCATCGCCAATTCGCTCAGGAGCGCACCATGCCGCACAACCTTTTCAGCCAGCTCCGACGCATCGGGCGGATACAAATGATTCAGCCCGCACCCAAGCACCGCCAGTGTGCGTCCCTCCGCCGACACGGCCCCCTTGTGCGCGTAAGAATCCACTCCCCGCGCCAGCCCCGACACCACCGTCAGCCCCGCCCGGCAAGCTAGAGCTGCAAATCGCTCCGCCTGCTCCGCCCCATAGCGCGAGCACTGTCGCGCCCCGACGATCGCCAGCGCCACCGCATCCGCCGCCTCAATCGATCCGCGCACATAAAGACACGGCGGCGGATCGGCAATCGTCTTCAGCGCCGGCGGATACTCCCGATCGAGCAGCGAAACGATCCGCACGCCGCGCGCCCGCGCCGCCTCGACTTCGCCGTCGACATCCACACGCCCCCGGCTCGCGACAATCTTCTCCGCCGTCGCCAGCCCGATGCCGTCCACGCGCGCCAGCTCCGTCGCGGTTGCGCGCAGCGCCCCGTCGATCCCGCCAAAGTGCTTCAACATCCGGACGAAACGGATGGGACCGACGCCATCCGACAGGTGCATTCGCAGACACTGTCGCGCGGCCTCAGAGACGACGGGTCTGGAGTCCGGAGCATGCATGTTTCGTAAGCTCCCACGTCCCGCGACAATCGTCAACGGAACGCAATCTACGCTGGCCGACGCCACTGAGGCCACGTATGATCCCTTCATCGTATCTGCCGCCACAGCGCGACAACAACAATCGACGAACTAATCCCACCTATTCGGAGGACTGAGCATGTCCGACGCCCCGACCCGCACGCCAACGCAGCCGAACGCAAAACCTGACTCGAAAGCCGTCGCGCCGCCTCCGAAGCGAAAATCCCGCAAGCTGCGCTATTTCATCTTCTTTTTTCTGATCCTGATTGTTGGGCTCATCGCGCTGGCTCCGACGCTTGCTTCGCTTCCCCCGCTGACCGCCTATGCACTCACATTCGCAAACGACCAGTTCGCTGGACGCATGAGCGTCAAGTCGATCGGCCTGACGTGGTTCGGATCGACCAAGATTGAGGGTTTCACCGTCTGCGATCCGAACCGGCGCGACGTGATTTCGGTGCCGAAGATCGTCTGCAGCAACGGACTGTGGAACCTGGCGCGAAACTGGGAGACGTTTGGCGACGTAACGATCGAATCGCCGAAGGTCGAATTGATCTTCACGAAGGATAACGAGTTGACGCTCGCCCAGGCGTTCGCGCCCCGCAAGCCGTCACCCGGCCAGCCACCGGCCGGACCGCTGCCGCAGCCGCGCGGCAAGCTGGTCATCAAAAACGGCACCATTCGCGTCGTGCAGGCCAACGGCGATGCCTTCGAAGTGACCGACTTCGACGGCCAATTCAAGGTTAACACGCTCGGAGATCTGGTTGGACAAATCGCCGCGGCGCTCACCGGCGGCGGCCGCCTGAGTGGCGACGTATCGCTGCAGGATTTGGTGCGCGACGGCAAATTGCACCCGCGCCAGGCGAAGGGCACCGCAAAGCTCTCCACCGACGGCCTCGTCAAGATCGGCCCGCTCGCTGACATCTTCGCCCACCAACAAGGCCTCGAAGGCACCGGAACGTTCAAGCTCGATGCCTCCTTCGACGCCGGCACCATCCGCGCCGCCCTCGACGCCGCCGTCGAAAAACTCCAAACTCGCGAGCGCGCCGCCGCAAAAGCAGCCCCGCTCGATCTCGCCCTCGCCGGCAATCTCGACGTCGTCGGCGACAAGCTCAATGCGAAGACCAAGTTCTCGAGCCAGGCGGGAACCGCCACGGCCGACCTCGATTACAAGATCACCGAGAAGGCCCCGGCCATCGACGCCGAACAGCTCCTCTCCGCAATCCTCACCGGCCAGTCGATCAACCTCCCGGATTTCACTCTCAACGCTGCCGCCGACATCGACCTCGCAACCCTTCAGAAAGCCGTCCCCGGCCTGCTCACGATGGGCGAAGGCCGCCAGATCACCAGCGGCAAACTCACCGTCGAAAAAGTCGTCGTCACGGGTGGCTCGTCTGCCGCCGCACAAGGCAGCGTCCATGTTCGCGACGTCGCCGCAAGCAACGCCGGAAAAACTGTCCGCCTCGAACCCATGACGCTCGCCTTCGACGCCGGTCTCGTCCCCGAAAAAGGCCTGCAGATCCGCGAAGCCGATCTGAAAACCTGCTTCGCCAACGTAAAGGGCAGCGGTGCGGCCACCAACCTCAAGGCCACTTACGACGCCAACCTCAGTCGACTCAAACAGGAACTGAGCCAGATCATCGACATGACCGGCTACGAACTGGCGGGCGATGTAACCGGCTCGGTCGAGCTCGCCCGCGCGTCCGAAGATCGCGTAAACGTGACCATGCAGACCACCGGCAACGGCATCAAATACACCTCGAAGGATGGCACCCTCGATCTTCAAAAGGCATCGATCAGCGAGACCGGATTTCTCGCGCTCAATAAGAATCAGGTCCAGTCGTTCACCGCCGAAAAGGCCCAGGCCGACATCGACGGCGAGCTGCTCGCCACGGCGGCCGGCAAGTTTGATCTGGTCAAAGACGCCTTCAACGCCCAAATCGACCTTCAACGCGCCGACTTAGGCGCCCTCGGCCGCCGCCTCGCGCCGCTCGGCCTGAAAGACCTCGCCCGCTACGCCGGAATCGTCGTCGCCAAAGCCGAGGCCTCGCGCGCTTCCGCGAAGTCCCCAATTCTGACAACCGGCAACTTCACCGCCGAGAATCTCGCCGTCGATGGAAAGCCGGTGGGCGACCGCAACATCACCGCCGAATGGTCCGGCGTACAGATTGCGACAGATGGTGGCCTAAACGTCGACAGCGCCAAGCTCGAAAGCGCTTTCGCCAAGCTCAACGCCAAAGCGATTCGCTTTGAGAGATCATCGCCGTTCCTCCTCACCGGCAGCGTCAACGTGATCGCCGATCTGCAACGCACCGCCCAGGCCATCTCCCCCATCGTCGATATGAGCGGCTACCAGATGGCCGGCGACCTGACGAGCAACATCGAACTGGCCCGCGCATCCGACGATCGCGTGAACGTGACCATGCAGACCACCGGCAATGCCATTAAATACACGACCAAGGACGGCACGGTTGAGACGAAGAAAGTAAACATCTCCCAATCCGGGTACCTCACAGTCAATAAGAATCAGGCCCAGTCCTTCACCGCCGAAAAATTCCAGGCCGACATCGATGGTGAACTGCTCGCGACCGGCAGTGGTAAGTTCGATTTGCTGAAGCAGGGCTTCGACGCCGAAGTTGACCTCCAACGCGCCGATCTCGGCGCCCTCGGTCGGCGCCTCGCGCCGCTCGGCATGAAGGATCTCGCCCGTTACGCCGGCAACATCGTCGCGAAAGCGAAGGCCTCGCGCGCGTCCGCGAACGCACCCATCGACTCCAGCGGCAATCTCACGGCCCAAAACCTCGCCGTTGACGGCAAACCCCTCGCCGACAAAAACATCACCGCCCAGTGGTCGGGCGTGCAAATCGCCAACAACGGCGGCCTGAGCGTCGCCAGCGCGAAACTCGAAAGCGCCTTCGCCAAGCTCGCCGCCAACGGCGTCCGTTTCGAGAACACGACGCCCGTCGTTCTCACCGGCAACATCGACGTCAACGCCGATCTCCAACGTACCTTCCAGGCCATCGCCCCGCTGGCCAGCATGCAGAAACCTCCGGACGTCTCCGGCCAGCTCGCCTGGTCCGCGAAGTGCGGCGCATCGGGCAGCGCCATTTCGCTCGACGGCAAGGGCGGCATCGACCAGCTCGAATTCGGCGCAGGCAAGAACCGCGTCCGCGCCGGAAAAGTTGGAATCAACTGCGACGCCAAGCTCGACCCGAAAACTGATCGTATTGATGTCACCAATGCCAGCGTCGCCTCGCAGTTCCTCAATGTCAGCGCGAAAGGAAACATCGATCGGTTCCGCAAAGATTGCTCCCTCAACCTGGCCGGAAACTACGAGGCCATGTGGGACACCATCACGGTCCTCATCCACGAACTCGCCCCCGACACCAAGAAAAACGTCATCCTCACCGGCCGCAGCGCCAGCGACTTCAAACTCACCGGCCCCATCTCGGCCCCCAACATCGACCCGCCTTTCCGCATGGCCAACGGCGGCGCCGGCGTTGGTTGGGCCAAGGCCAGTCTCTACGGTGTCGATATGGGCGCCGCCAACCTCGCCCCCACCCTCCGCGACGGAGAAATCGTCCTCCCCGACACCGCCATCCCCGCCGCCGGCGGCAAGGTCAATCTCCGCGGCCAGGTCGACCTGAAACCCAGGGAACCCGTCCTCAAAATCCCGGGCAAACTCAACGCCCTCGAAACCGTCGTCATTACCAAAGAGCTTGGCGAACAACTGCTCAGTCGCATCAACCCCATCTTCAGCCAGATGGCCCGCGTCGAAGGCAATGTCTCGTTCTTCACGCAAGACATCCTCCTGCCCCTCGGAGACTCTTTGAATACCGGCGGATCCGGCCGCGGACGCATCGATCTGAAAAACATGAAAATCCAGCCCGGCGGCATCCTCGGCGACGCCCTCGCCCTTGGCGGACTGAACAAGTCCGACCTCTACACCGTCACCGTCAGCTCGGTCGACTTCGTCATCAAAAACGGCCGAATCTTCTACGACAACCTCACGATGACATTCCCCGGCGAGTTCGACCTCAAGTTCCTCGGCTCCGTCGGATTTGACGGCACGCTCGATCTCGTCATGTCTGTCCCGGTCCGCCCTGCCATGCTCGACAAGCTGGGCGTCAAGATCGGCGGCGCCGACATCGCCAAGCGCTTCGCCGGCGTCCGCATCAACATCCCGCTCTCCGGCACGCGCGAACACCCCAAGCTCGACTTTGCCAAGGTAGACAAAGCCGCCCTCCTCAAGGGCATTGTCCCCGACACGCCGGAGAAAGCCGTCGACACCGTTCTGAAAGCATTGCAGGACAACAGCAAGACGACGGGCAAACCCGCGGACGCGCCGAAAGCGGCGCCCAAGGAAACGCCTCCCAAGCAGGCCCCGCCAAAACAATCTCCACCGGCGCAGCCGCCACCCAAGGAAAAGCCAAAACCGCTCATTCCCGGCCTGCTGCCGAAAAAGAAGAAATAGCCGACAATCCGGCGAATGACCGACGAGCCGATCGAGAGCCCCGAACCACCCGACCTGAGCGTCAGCCGGCTGGCGGACTTCGTCGCCAGTCAGGCCGCCGTCTGGCGCTTCTGCGCCCGCCGCCTGAAGGAAAACAACGTCACGGCCATGAGCGCCGCGCTCTCATTCCGCACCATCTTCGCCCTCATCCCCATCATCGTGCTCATCTTCCTCGCGGCCCGATCGCTAGGCGTCATGGAGAACAGCCGCGAAAGCTTGCATAGCTTTCTACTCGAAGCCAACTTTGCGGCCATCGCGGTGCCTGCCCAGCTCGCCGGTTCAAATACCACTTCGTCGCCCGCTGAATCGCAACCGAGCAATGCGGCGGAATACATCGAGCACTTGGTTGCAATAGTCGAGAGCAAGCTCACCTTCGAAGCGCTGGGGCCGATCGGCGGCGCACTGTTTATCTGGACCGCCCTGACACTGCTGACTACCATCGAAGATTCGCTTAACCGTATCTTCGGCGCGCCGCGCAGCCGGGCCATGGCCCGCCGTCTGCTGCTCTATTGGTCCACGATCACGCTCGGTCCGGTCGCGCTCTCGGCCGCGACTTACCTGGGACAACAGGCGATTAACACGGTCGCCGGAACTTCGGGGCTTGGCTGGCTGGTCTTTTTGCTCGGCAAGACCGGGCCCATCATCATCGGCATACTGCTCCTGTCAGCGCTCTATAAGCTCCTGCCCAACACCCACGTTCGCTATCGCCCCGCGCTGAGCGGAGCGGTAGCCGCCGTCCTGCTCTGGCTCATCGCCAAGTGGGCCTTCAGTCTTTACGTGCAGCGATTCGTGGTGAAGGGTAATCTCTACGGCGTCCTCGGCGTCTTCCCCCTCTTCATGATGTGGCTCAACTTCTCATGGCTCATTTTCCTCTTCGGCGCCGAACTGGCCCACACCGCCGCCAACCTCTCGCGCATGCGCCTCGTCTCGCGCGATGGCGATGACAACCCCGGACCGTCCGACCTCCTCGCCGCCGCCCTCGCCATTGCCGAGCCATGGTCCGCCGGCCGAGGCATGGTCGGATTCGACGACATCGCCATTCGACTCGCACTCCCCGACGCCAACGTGCGCTGGCTGATCGATCGCCTCACCGACGCCGGCCTCATCACCGCCGTCAACAACGGCCACGAACAGTGTTTTGCCCTCGCCCGGCCACCGGAGCGCATCTCGATCAGCGAAATCCGCGACCTCGCCGACCCCCTCGCGAACGACTCCGGCCGCCATGGCTGCGACCCGGCCATCATCTCCGCCGTCCGCCGTGTCCAGGTCGATGTTCAATCGTCGCTCAGCCATCTGACGCTTGGCGACATTCTCACCGAAGACTCAACCCCGCCTCGCTAGGTATGTCATCAACGCCGTGCGTGCCCGCGGTGCGTCCGCCTTCTTTGCCAGGGCCCGCATCTCCCGAAACACCTTCGCATCAATCGCCCGCTTGCCGCATGCCGGCTCGCCAAACTGACTTTGATGCCCGAGGATGTCTCCAATCTCGAGCTTCGCGCCCGACTTCTCACATGCGACGTCAACCAGTCTCGCCGCCAGCGCCGCGTCGACGGAAATTGTCCGCCCGGCCAGTTCCCGCGCGGCGCCGCTTCCGAACCCGCGCCGCGCGGCGATCAGCGGAAGCAGCACTCGCGCCAGCGGTCGATACCCCGCTCCCCACGGAATCTTGAAATCGGATCCGCGCACGACAATCGCCATGTCGCTGCACCACGCCAGTGCCGCACCCGCCCCGCGCGCCGCCCCGGCGACAACGCTGATCACTTGCCGCTGGTGCCGCGCGATCGCCTCAAACAGGTCGACCAAGAGTGAGAGATGCCGAAACGCCCCGCCAGCCGACTCGATTTCCCTGAGATTCAACCCGCTGCAAAACGCCGGCCCGACCGACCGGATCACGACGACGCGCCGGCCGGCGCCCGACACGGCCTTAATAATTTGCCCCAACGAGGCGACGCCGAGCGCATTCCGCGTCCGAACGTCGTTCAACACGATCGTTCGCACGTCCGGCCGGCCCGCACCGCTCGTGTCGCGAATCACCATGCGCCTATCTCTACGCCCGATCGAACTTAAGCACGATTTTGCTCCGCACCGCGGGCGGCGCGACTGCGCCGATTCTAACATTCTTGACGATCGCAACCGGACGGTGGATAACTTCAAAGTCCCGCAAGGAAACTGGCCCCCATGCTACCCGGATCGTTGGACGACTGGCTCGACCGCGAATGGCTGCTGACCAACGGTCGCGGTGGATTCGCATGTTCTACCATCATCGGCTGCCCGACCCGCCGCGAACACGGCTGGATGGTCTGGAACGTCCCCGGCCCCCAGCTCGACCGCTGGATGCTCTGGTCTCACGCCGCCGAAAATCTTCACATCGACGGCCGAACGACGCTGCTCGCCAATTTTGAGTTCAATTCTGCAATCGACCCCCACGGCTATCGCCATCTCGCCCAGATCGAGCTCTCACTCGACGACCCCATGCCGACCGTCACCTGGACCTACAAGCTCGACGCCGCCACGGTCTCGCGCAGTCTCTGCCTGCCCGCCAACGAAGACATCGCCATCGTCCGCTATCGCGTCGAAGGCCGCCCCGAGTCAGCCCTGAAGTTCAGCGTCTGGCCCATGATCGCCGCCCGGCCGCTCAATTCGCTCCGTCGCCGATCACAGGGCGAAATGTTTCAAATGACGCAGGACGGTCCGGCCATCGGCCTGCACTACAAGCCCGACGAGCGCGTCGCCTTCGTCATCATGGGCCGCCGCATCGACTCCGGCCCACCCGTCGAGTTCCAGCCGCGCGGCGACTGGTGGTACAATTTCCGCTACCGACGCGAGGCCGAACGCGGTCTCGAATGCAGCGAAGACCTCATGGTCCCCGGCGCGTTCCACGCCTCCGGAAAGGGCTCCATCGATTGGGAGATGATTGGCGTCGGCGGCACCTCCGAAATTCGCGAAGCCCTTCGCCGCATCAGTCGCCTCGAAACCAGCGTCGCCCGGCCGCCGGCCAAGGCAACTGTTCGAATCAACGGCAACACCACCGGTGCCGATGCCGGCCCACCCGATCCGCCCGTCATCCTCCGCACCCTCGCGCGGCAATTCGTCTTTCGTCAGCCGCACGTCTCCGGCCCGCCTCGGATTGGCGTTGTCGCCGGCTATCCCTGGCTCGAGGAATACAGCCGCGATGCATGCGTCAGCATTCCCGGCCTGTTGCTCCTGCATGGCCGCTTCGAGGAAGCCCGCGAGCTGCTGTTGCAACTCGCCCTGCTCCGGCGCGACGGCGCGCTGCCCAGCCACATCTCCGACGAACCCGCCGAAAACGACTACGTCTCGGCCGATGCATCGCTCTGGTTCATCTACGCCGTCGATGCCTATCTCGACGCCGCCGGCGATCGCGGGCCCGCCGTGACTGAATTGCTCAAAGCGAGTCTCGATATTGTCCGCGCATTGATCGGCGGCCAACGCGACGGCATGCGAATGGACTCAGACGGCCTGCTTCTCTGCGAAGATGCCGGCCGCGCCGCCACCTGGATGGACGCCCGCTACGCATGGCATTTCATCACGCCGCGCACGGGCAAGCCGGTTGAAGTCAATGCGCTCTGGTATCACGCCCTGCGCGTCCTCGCGCGGCGACTTCCCCAGCTCGACCGCAGCGCCGCGACCGAATGCGATGCCCTGGCCGATAAGGTCCGCGATTCATTCCAGGAGCGCTTCTGGAACAAGTCGCTCGCCGCGCTGCACGATGTCGTCCGTGCCGACAGTCCCGACGCCGCGATTCGACCCAACCAGATCATCGCCGTCAGTCTCGCCAACAGCCCGCTGACCACCGCCCAGCAGGCGGCCGTCGTCCAGCTCGTGCAGGATCGCCTACTGACGCCGTTCGGCCTCCGGACGCTCGCCAACGACGACCCCAACTATCAGGGCCGCTACGAAGGCAGCATCGACGCCCGCGAACACGCGGCCCACCAGGGCTCGGTCTATTCATGGCTGCTCGGCCCATTCATCGAGGCCTATCTTCGCGTGCACAACAACACGCCCCGCGCCAAATCCGATGCACGCGGACTGCTTCGCCCCATTATCGATCACCTCACCAGTTCCGGCGCGCCCATGGGCGTCAGCGAATTGTTCGACGGCGATCCGCCCCATCGCCCGCGCGGCAGCGTCACGCAGGCGTGGTCCGTCGGCGAAATTGCCCGTGCCTGGGCCCTCTCCGCGCCCGATGACAGCCCCGCCCCCTTCCCGCTCCCGCCGGTTTCACGTCCCGTGGCCGCCGCCACGGCCCGCCACACATGAGCTCCGCCGCAATTCTTCAAACCGACTGGCCGGGCGTGCCCGTTCGGAGAGGCAAAGTCCGCGACGTCTACGACCTAGGCGACCGACTCCTCATCGCCGCCACCGACCGCATCTCCGCCTTCGACGTCGTCATGGCCAACGGCATCCCCGACAAGGGCCGCATACTCAATGCCTTGTCGCTCTTCTGGTTTGAATACTTCGCGGACCGCGTCAACCATCACCTGCTCGGAACCGACCCCGACTGCGTGCCCGCCCCGTACCGTGAGCAATTCGTCGGCCGAACCATGATCTGCCGCAAGACCGATGTCGTCCCCATCGAATGCGTCGTTCGCGGCTATCTCGCCGGCAGCGGCTGGAAAGAGTACCAGCAGTCCAGTCGCGTCTGCGGCGTTCGCCTCCCCGCCGGCCTGAGCCAGTGCGACAAGCTGCCGCAGCCGATCTTCACGCCGGCCACCAAAGCCGAACAGGGCCACGACGAGAACATTTCCTTCGACCGCGCGTCCGAACTGGCCGGCCCCGGCGTCCTGCGCGAACTCCGCGACACCAGCGTCGCCCTCTACCGCGCTGCCGCATCGTACGCCGCGGAACGTGGCATCATCATCGCCGATACAAAGTTCGAATTCGGCGACGCGGGACCGCGCGGCACCGGCGGCCCCGCCCTCATCCTCATCGACGAGGCCCTCACGCCCGATTCTTCGCGCTTCTGGCCGGCCGATCGCTACCAACCCGGTCGCGATCAGGAAAGCTACGACAAGCAATTTGTCAGGAACTATCTGGAAAAACTCTGCGCCGACGGACGCTGGAATAAGCAACCGCCCGGCCCCACGCTCCCACCCGACGTAATCGAAGGCACGCGCGCCCGCTACATCGAGGCCTATGAGCGCCTCACCGGCCGACGATTCTGATCCCCCGATCGCGATCTAGACCTGCTGTACTTCCTTCGACTTGCTCGCGACCGCTTCGTCGATCGTCCCCTCATACTTCTTGATCATCTTGTCCATCAGGTCGTGGCCCTTCTTGGCGTCGTCTTCTGGCAAGTCGCCGGCCTTCTTCTCGGCATCGATCGCCTGAATCGCGTCTCGCCGCACGTTTCGCAGCGCCACCTTCTGCGTCTCAGCCAGCTTCTTGATTTGACCCACGATCTGATTCCGCCGCTCGCCCGAGAGCGGCGGCACCGGCAGCCGCAGCACCTTCCCGTCGCTCTGCGGATTAATTCCAATGTCCGATTCCTGGATCGCGCGCTCGATGTCTTTTAGCGTCGTCGGATCAAACGGCTTGATCATCAGCATCGTCGGATCGGGGATGCTGATCGTCGCCAGACTCTTCAGATCCATCGGCGCATCGCCGTACGACGAAACCTTCACGCGCAAACTCTCCACAAGTCCCGGCGAAGCCCGGCCCGTCCGAATCCCGCGAAATTCCTTTTTCAGGTGCTCGACTGCCTTCTCCATCTTGTCGTCGGCTTCAAGCTCGATTTCATCCACTGGCATGGCAAAATCTCCCAAAGGTGCCGTCCCACATTCTATCGCTGAGGCCAATTCGGTAAAGCTGGTCGCACCGCAACGACGCCGGCCGGTTCACACCGCCGCTGAAAATGGCTTGCTCAGAGCATTTCCTTCAGCTTCCGCTTCAACAATTTTCCCGTCGGGCCGGTCGGCAGGTCCGCGCGCACGATGACGCGCCGTGGAATCTTGTAGTTTGCCAGTTTGTCGCGACAGAAATCCCGTAACTCGATGTCCGTCGCGGACGCCCCATCCTTCAACATCACGAAGCCGACCACAACCTCGCCCCGACTCGCGTCCATCTCGCCGATCACCGCCGACTGCGCCACGGCCGGATGAGCATCCAGCACTGTCTCGATCTCGCGCGGATAGACATTCTCCCCACCCACGATGATCAGCTCTTTCTTGCGCCCGGTGATCGAAACATAGCCTTCGGTATCGACGACTCCCATGTCGCCGGTTTTGAACCATCCGTCCGTCGTCAGAACCTCGCTCGATTCCTTCGGCTTGTTGTAATACCCCCGCATCACCGTCGGCCCCCCGACCCACAGTTCCCCCGTGCCGCCTGTCCCAACCACGCCGCCGTTGTCGTCCCGCACCGAAACCCGCACGCCCGGAATCGGCCGGCCGACCGTGCCGCGCCGGTGCGACCATGGCAGATCAAGCGACACTACCGGTGACGTCTCGGTCAGCCCATAGCCCTGCAGCAGTACCTTCCCGAACTTCTCCTGGAAGCCGTCATAGACCACGTCCGACAGCGGCTCGCCGCCCGATACCGTATAGATCACCGACGCCCAGTCTTCTTTGGTCGCGCTCTTTAGCCGCAACAACGCACCAAACATCGACGCCACCGCCATGATGATCGAAATTCGCTGCTCGCGCGTCTCGCTCACCACGCCCGGCAAGCTGAATCGCGGCATGTATGACACCGTCGCGCCCAGTGCGATCGGCACCACCAGCATCGCCGTCAACCCAAACGTATGGAACAACGGCAGGATCCCCAGAAACCGATGATCCTCGGACAGCTTGGCTGCCTCGATGCATGACTTCGCATCCAGCGCAAGATTGCCGAACGACAGACACACCCCCTTCGGAACCCCGGACGTCCCCGACGTGTAAAGGATCACGGCGGTATCATCCGGCCGTACCGCGGGCGGTGCGGGCCGGAATCGAATGCGCTCCAGGATCATCTCGCGCTTGAGCGGCAGGTCCTCCAGAAAAATCGCCTTCACCGGAAGCGGCGCGACCACCTTCTCGAAATGCCGGATCGTCAGAACCGTGTCGATGCCCGCGTCCTGAACAACCTGCAGCAGTTCGCCCGGCTGCAACAAAAAGTTAATCGGAATGACCGTCCGCCCGGCCCACAGCGCCCCGTAAAACGTACCCGCGAATGCAACCGTTGACGGCAGCATGATGCCCACGCGTGGGTTCGCCGTCGCCTTCACGATCTGTCGGCGAAACACATCCGCCAGCCGGACCAGGTCCGCCGCGCTCAGTTCGCGCGTCGGATCGCGCACGAGAATTCGTTCGGGATGTCGTTCAGCGCTGGCAAGCAGTTGTTCGACGAGCATTCGCGTCCTCTCGGTCGAACCGAATGGTACGCCACGTTCGTCCGCGCTGGAAAGTCAGACGGCTGCGTCGCTCGGACGCAGCCGTCTATTTGTCATCGGGGAAGGAAAAGGAAAGGAAAAGGATTGTGAAGCGTGGTTGGTGATTATTCGCAGTAATAGCAGGGCATGGCCTGCTCGTTGCGCCGCGTGCCGCGTGCGGCACGGTGACTTCGAAACGCCTGGCGAACGTGCGCGAAAAAGTTTCGGATCACCTCGCTGACGCGTTGCGATTTCGGGTTCGACTGCCGGGCAATCGGCTGTGATAGTTGAATGGCGCTTAACATGACTCGATCTCCTCCGGCTTTGGCACCTGGGGTGGAGCCCGCGTGCCATCGATCAACCCCTAAGCCGCACGTTGCATGCCAGTCACCAGCACCATTCAGACGCTTTATTCGAGGGCGACGGGGACTAATACCCATGATTCGACTCCCAGTTTCGGCGACCCCACGAGCAGGGATCGCTGCCGAGGGTGATCGGTTCCCGGAAGTGACTAATTGAGATCAATGCGAACCAGTCGGAATTACATCAATCCGGCTCGCCAGCCCGACAGCCAATCACGGAAAAGCCGTCAAACATCGAATTCTGGGTACTTAGACCCAAACACCCGGCCCCCGGTGGGGTAAGGGTTCCCACATCAAGCCGGAGTGCGCGCTGCACTTCATCCCAAGACTGATCCATAACTGGCTTTTATAAATATACTTACGCATCAGAAACATCCGCCGATCCACGCTGGCACGGCCAATGCTCTAGGAGGGGCGTCGCGAGCACGACGGGTGTCTCAGATGCCTGAAACGACTTGCGAAGCCAACCCGGCTCGAAACGAAATGAGCTGGTAACGATATTTTGCGGGCGGTCGGCGATCGTCGGGCAGCGAAAGCTGCGAGGGACGACAGAACTACTGACCGGCGACGCCGCCCGCCAGCAGAGATTAAGGTTGGCCCGAAAATAAGTTTGCTACTGCCCCCAGGTGGTCGGTCTTGTGGATCGTCACCCTGGTTCAAGTGTGCCAGGCCCAGAAATGGGTCGGTTAACGGGTGGGTCCGAGTGCGAGGCGGACCCACCTATTTTTTTGCGCGCAAATAGCCCGAAATCCCCCATTCCCCTTGAACCATTTCGCGACTGCACTATATTGGCCGCTCTGGTTTTCGGCAGTCCGTTATGTCGCCGCCCTCGCCGTGGGCGCGACGGGCGAGGCGCGGTCGGTCATCTAAGTCGGTTGCAGCGGACGGGCTTCTAAGCCGTCCTCCGCCATGCTTCCCAGACACCAGACCCCGAAAATTGAATCCTGCTGACCCCCGAATCGCCGTCGGGCTGGCGGTGTCATCAGTTCACGTAGGCATTGCCTCTTAAGGAGTTGATTGTGATATCCCGTCTTCGTACTCGGATTCCCTCTCTGCCGATCCTCATCGCCGGACTGGTCTGGTTGGCTTCCGCCGCCGTCGCACGCGCCAGCGAGGCCGATCTCGCCATCCCCGACCTGCACAAGGGCCACTTCGATATTTTGGGCAAGTCGATATCCGCGTGGAACCTACTCGCTGGCGGTGCGTGCATCATTTGTATCACCCTCGGCATCAGTCTCTTTCTGCGAATGCAGATCCATCGACTGCCCGCCCACAAGTCGATGCTCGACGTCGCCGAAATCATCTTTCAGACCTGCAAGACCTACCTCATTCAACAAGGCAAATTCCTGCTCATGCTCTTCGTGATCATGGGCGCCGCCATGACGTACTACTTCGTCGGGCTCCAGCATGAAACCTTCCGAACAGCAGGGCTCGTCTTGTGTTTCACCGTAGTCGGAATGGCCGGTTCCTACGCTGTCGCCTGGTACGGCATCCGCATCAACACCTATGCCAACGCCCGCACCGCATTCGCCGCCCTTCGCGGCGTGCCGTGGGATGTCGTCAACATCCCCCTCCGAGCCGGAATGTCCGTCGGCCTGTTCCTAATCTCGCTCGAACTGGTCATGATGGTTTTCATCCTGCTGTTCGTTGATCGTGCGATCGTCGGATACTGCTTCCTCGGTTTTGCCATCGGTGAATCGCTTGGCGCATCCGCCCTCCGAATCGCCGGCGGTATCTTCACCAAGATCGCCGACATCGGCTCCGACCTCATGAAAATCGTCTTCAACGTCAAGGAAGACGATCCTCGCAACCCCGGCGTCATTGCCGACTGCACCGGCGACAACGCCGGCGACTCGGTCGGTCCCACCGCCGACGGCTTCGAAACCTACGGCGTCACCGGCGTCGCCCTCATCTCCTTCATCACGCTCGCCGTCACCGAGCGGGCGGGAATCGTTAGACCCGACGACATCCAAGCCAAGCTCATTGTTTGGATCTTCGCCATGCGATTCCTCATGGACTGCATGTCGGGTATCTCCTACTTCATCAACCAGGCCATCTCCTCGGCCAAGTACAGCGGCGTGAAGGAATTCAACTTCGAGCACCCCCTCACCCGCCTCATCTGGATCGCCGCGATTCTCTGCATCACAACTTCATTTGGCATGAGCAAGCTTCTGATCGGCGATATGTCCGTCACCCACCTGCAGAACGGCCAGGAAGTCATCAAGAAGTTGCCTGACCTCTGGTGGCAACTAGGGCTCATCATTAGCTGCGGAACGCTCGCCGCCGTGCTCATCCCCGAGTTCACCAAGATCTTCACCAGCTCCCACTCGAAACACGTCCACGAAATCGTCACCGCTTCCCGCGAAGGCGGCCCCTCGCTCACGATCCTCTCAGGTATCGTCGCCGGTAACTTCTCCGCCTTCTGGAACGGCCTCCTCATCGCCGGCCTCATGGCAGGTGCCTACTTCACCAGCCAGCATGGCCTCGGCGAAATCATGGGCACCCACGCCTCGATCTTCGCCTTCGGCATGGTGGCCTTCGGATTCTTGTGCATGGGCCCTGTCACCATCGCCGTCGATAGCTACGGCCCCGTGACCGACAATGCCCAGTCCATCTTCGAGCTCGCCCAGACCGAGCACATCCCCAACATCAAGGAAGAAATCAAGCGTCAGTTCGGCTTCGAGCCCGACTTCGTACTCGGCAAGCATTATCTCGAGGCCAACGACTCCGCCGGCAACACCTTCAAGGCCACGGCCAAGCCCGTGCTCATCGGCACGGCCGTCGTCGGCGCAACCACGATGATTTTCTCGATCATCCTCCTCCTCCAAAAGGCCGGCCTGCTTGCCCTGAGTCTGACCGATGCCCCCGTCCTCCTTGGATTCATCTGTGGCGGAACGGTGGTCTACTGGTTCTCCGGCGCCTCCATGCAGGCCGTCACCACCGGCGCCTACCGCGCCGTCGAGTTCATCAAGAAAAACATGGACCTGACTAAGAAGGTCGCCGACATCGAAGACTCGCGAACCGTCGTCCGCATCTGCACCCAGTATGCCCAGAGCGGAATGTGGAACATCTTCATCGCCCTCATGGCGATCACCCTCGCGTTCGCCTTCTTCGATCCCAACTTCTTCGTCGCCTACCTCGTCTCGATCGCCGTCGTCAGCCTCTTCCAGGCCATCTACATGGCCAACGCCGGCGGCGCGTGGGACAACGCCAAGAAGCTCGTCGAGGTCGACTTCAAGGAAAAGAACACCCCTGTCCATGCCGCGACCGTCATCGGCGACACCGTCGGCGATCCGTTCAAGGACACGACCTCGGTCGCCCTGAACCCGATCATCAAGTTCTCGACGCTTTTCGGCCTGCTGGCCGTCGAGATCGCCGTCAAGATGAGCGAAGAGGCCAAACACGCCCACACCCGCGATTACGGCCCCTTCATCGGTGCCGCGATGCTCGTGGTCGCCCTCATCTTCGTCTATCGATCCTTCTACTCCATGCGAATCCCGAAGGAGAAGTACTTCGACGGCGCACGGCCGGCCGCCTCGCATTGACGAGCGGGTGCGAGCCATCCTCCGCAACGTATCCAAAGCCCCGGTCCGCCCGGACCGGGGCTTTTCCATTATGATGAGCAGATAACCACATGGGTCAGCGAGCAGTACACGCAAAGAGACAGGAACGGCTGGCGAAGGCATTGTCCCTCGGCCACGAGCACCGCGTCGCGCGCCGCGACGCAGCCACCATCGAATCGCAGCTCCGCGCCCGCAAATTCGCCATCGAAGTCGCCCGCCTCATGGCCGACGACAAATGCGAAGACCTGATTATCCTCGACTTGGCCGGCATCTCCGGTGTTTGCGACTTCTTCGTCATCGGCACCGGCACCTCCGACCGTCAGATGCGCGCTGTCGCAGACAACATTGAGGAAATGGGTAAAAAGCGCGGCGAACGCCCCTTCTCCACCGCCGGCCTCGAGGGCTCCTCCTGGATGGTCCTCGACTACGTCGACGTCGTCATCCATCTCTTCGACGGCGAAGCCCGCAACTTCTACGAACTCGAAACCCTCTGGGGTGACGCCCCCCGCGTCGAATGGGAATCGTCCCGCTAACGCCCGCCCAGCAACTCCAGCCGCAGCATATTCAGCGCCGCCTTTGTCGCCCGATCGCGCACCTGGTCGCGCGAGAGATGATCGCCGAGCCGCAGCTCACGGCCGCTCACGCCATGCGGCGTCGCCAGCCCGAGATACACCAGCCCGATCGGCTTCTCCGCCGACCCGCCCGTCGGCCCCGCAATCCCCGTCGTCGATATCGCGTAGTCGCTGCCGCTGATCGTCCGGCAGTTGGCCGCCATAAACTCGGCCACTTCCATGCTCACGGCCCCATGCCGTGCCAGCATCTCGGCCGGAACTGCCAACAGCCGGTGTTTTGCCTCGTTCGAATAGGTCACGACGCCATCCAGAAAATACCGGCTGCTTCCCGAGATGTCGGTCAAACGCTTCGCAACCATGCCCCCGGTGCACGACTCAGCCGTGGACACCGTCTTTCCGGCCGCCCACAGCAACTCAGCCACCGCGTGCTGCAGCGTCTCCTCCCGCTCGCCAAAGACAACCTTCCCCAGCCGTCGCCGCACCTCGGCCGCATCCGCCGCCAGCAAGCGCTTCGCCTCGTCGCGCGACTTGCCATGCGCATTGATTCGCACGCCGATGATCGCTTCCTGTGCCGTCGTCCCCACGTTCGGATTCCGGCCGCGCTTCATCAAATCCGCAATCTGCCGCCCAATCTCCGATTCCGCCGCCCCATAGGTGCGAATGACTGCCTGCAGAATCACCCCGTCGCCCGACCGCGCCGCCAGCGCCGGCCGCACGTCGCGCTCAAACATCACCTTCATCTCGCTAGGCACGCCCGGCATCGCAAACAGGTCCGCCCGCCCCAGCCGAGCCCGAATCCCAGGCGCAGTCCCCGTCGTGTTCTCAATCGCGCTCGCCCCAACAGGAATCATCGCCTGAACGCGATTCGCATCCGGCATGGCAATTCCGCGTTTCGAAAAAAACTCGACGATCTGGATCAAAGACGGCTCATGCACGACAAGCGAAACCCCCATCGCTCCAGCCAGCGCCTGCCGAGTCAGATCATCGTCGGTCGGCCCCAACCCCCCGCTGATCAAAACGACATCAAACGAGCTCGCCGCCCGCCGAATCTCAGCCTCAACCGGCCTAAGCTCGTCAGCGAGCGTCAAATGAAGAGCAGTCTCAACCCCAATCTCGGCCAACCGCTGCGCCAACCACGCAGAATTGGTATCGACCGTCTGCCCAAGCGTAAGTTCGGTGCCAATACTGATTACAACAGCTTGCATCGAGAGCGGATTATAGCTTGGCGGCAGGCGCCGATGTCGAAGTCGCCAACCCGGATGTCCCAAGACATTGATCGAGTTCCCGAAGAATACTCGTCGCCCGCTCTTGTTTGAGAAACTCTGTCACTTCATTCGGACCTGCTTGGTACAGCGATCTATAGACGTCCAATTCGATGGCATGCACGCGAACGGCAAGGAAGAAACAAATCAACGCAGAGAGGGCAAGGCCCACTGATACCCGAAGGTGCTGACGCGACGAAATCGTACTCCGCTGATTCGTTACCCTTCGCAAACGTCCCCAGAAAACCAATCCGGCGACAATGGTCGCCGCCGCTGCGAGCAACACAGCCACCGCGTGACCGCGAACAAATCGCTCGACTAGCACCAGCTCAATCGGCGCCACGAACGGCGCCGCCATGCATCCGATGAAGGCAATCAGCGAAATCAGCCACAATAGCGTTCGCCTTTTCGCGAGGTCCGGCTGAAGCACGAACGGCAGCATGACACCGCCCAGAAAAGAGGCGGCCGATGCGGCGATCCACCACGGACCCCAGATCGGAAGGCCGCGCGAAATCGGAATGGAAACGAGCCACACCATTGCAGCAAATACGACACCGAAAACCGCTGCCCACAAAACTCGAATCCACGTCCCGTCACGTGCTGCCGGCGCCGCCGTTGACACGTCGTCTGGGGCTGCACGACCACGCCCCCAGAACAATTGAACGCTCATGAACGCCCACGCGACCGCCATCCCCGCCAGATCCAGCACCGCCGCAACGGCCTCTCCGAACGATGCAAGCAACCATCGATAAGTGCCGACCGAACCCCAGACAGGCGCGCGTGAAATATCAGTCCAGTCCGGCTCTGCGGGCACCCGCTCATCCACAGTCGTTCGAAGATTATCTCGCCACCGACGCAACGCTGTCCGCTGCGACTCTGTCGCCTCCGGATCGGCGGTAGTTGTTCGAACCAGAAGATCGGCGCAGAGCAGAGTATTCGCAACCGACCCGTCGGTTTGCAGCAAACCCCTCAACACCGATCGGATTGCGTCCCGAATCTGACGTGCTTCGCGCCCCCGACCCGCCGAGTCCAACCCCCGTGCGAGTTCAAACGCCGCGTCGGTCAACTTCGGCAGGGCAGCCGTCGGCGTACTCACGGTCGGTCGCCCCGAACCAAATATGTTCTGAATGCTCGGCTTCATCGAAATGTATGATTTCAGCCCGTGTCGCCGCAACGCGTCGGACCAGCCCGACCCCCATTCACGACGATAAAGTGTCGCCCGCCGCGGCGGCTCGGTCGCCATCGTCTTGATGAAAACGTCAGATTGTCCGGCGAGATCCCCGCCCTGGCTCCGCTTTCTCGCAACCTCGAGAACGGCAATGCAGAGTCGAGTCACACTGTTGTCATAGTCCACTCGTAAAACCGACCCGAGGTCGGGAGCCAGCCGTCTCGCTTCAAACCGACCCGAGAGCACCTCGTTAGCCGCCTCCAACGCCTGATAGGCGATCAACATGCGCGCGGCATCAGTCTGGCCCGAGCTTGCATCTCGCATGGCATCTTCGACACTCATCCAGGACGGCCGCTGCGCAAGTCGAAGCTGCGCGCTATAAGCCGTTACGACACCGCTCCGCAGGAGTAAAAAGACAGAAAAAAACGTCGCGCCAACCGCAACAGCAATCAGCGCGACGACGGCGATGAAATAGCTTTTTTGCGAACCCGCCGGCCCGTCAGTTCGACTGCGCCTGCTGGGTGGGCTGTCCGTACTGGCCGTTGTCCGGCGCTTGCGTGACATACGGGTGATGCCGGACCGGGGTGTAGTGGAAAGGCGACAATGCCGACCGCCGGCAAAGCGTCAGAATACGATCCAGCACTTCCTTGTTATTGTCAATCGACTCGTGATCGACGTTCAGGTTCGTCACATCCGTCGTCGCGATCTTCTGCCCCGTAAACGCCTTCCCGTCCCAGTAATTGTCATACCAGTAGTACGGATGCTCCTCGGCCACATTGCTGTTCCGGGTGCTGATGAGCGTCGTGCCGTGAATCTCCGACGCCGCCGTCTTCTGCAGGAAGTTGTCCGCCCGCCGCGAATTGTGCCCCAGCGGCGCCGCCTCCGGATTGTGCGCGTTCGTCTCGGCGTACGGCCAGTCCTTGTTGAAGTCGTCAATCACGATGACGTGCTTCATGAACTTCATCTTGTGTTCCTGCGCATAGTGTCGCACGACCTGCGTCGCCAGGAACCCGCCGTGTCCGTGGCCAACCAGAATGGCCTCCTCATCCGGCTTGGCGTCGATCGTGTTCACGATCTTCAGCCAGTCGTCCGGGCTATAGACCGCCGCCGCAATTTCGTGCTGATTCAGTTCATCGCGCAGCTCATAGAGCCCGTCGCTAACTTCGTTGGGCGTTCCCTTGATCAAATAGACGCGCGGCCCCGTGTACGCAAAGTTCGTGGGCTGATGGCACCCCGTCCCCAGCGTAGACAGCGCCAGACCGCTCAAAATCGTCGGAATAAAATATCGCTTCATCGCCTCTCCCCCTTGCCCACCTGCCGGCCATGACTGACCAACATCCGGTGAGACATGTAAATCGTAGCTATCCCGGTCGTGAAGGGTCAACCAAACTCCGCCCCACAGAACCAGCCCCCAACAAAACCGCGCAAACGCACGGCATTCTTATTGGAACGCCCAGCCAATATCCGGACGCACCAAGCGATGCCGGATTCGTCAGTCACCCCGATCGAGCCGTATCGTCCGTCTCCGCACGAACTCCTTTTGGTACATTCGCGCGAATCCCTCCACCATTCGACCCACCGAGTGGTGAGTCCGCACGCGCGACTGCCCGCGCGTCGCCAGCTCAATCGCGCCGGCTCGATCGTCGATCGCACGCCGCAACTGCTGGGCCAGCGCGTAGGCATCCCCCTCCGGAAAAAGCCACGCCGTCTCGTCGCCGACCAGGCAATCGTGAACGCTTCCCGCCGCCGCGACCACCGTCAGCCCCAGCGCCAGGGCCTGCACCGGAATCGCCGAAGCCGTCGTCTCGGCCGACGGAATGCAGAAAACATCCGCGCCCGCCAGCGCCGCGCTCCACGCCTCCAGCCGGCCGGTAAACATCACCGCGTCCTCAAGCTCCAGCCGCTCTATCTGCCGCCGCAGCGCCGCCTCCTCCGGCCCCGATCCGATCACGAACAGCAGCGCATCGGCGTGAACGTCATGCACACTCTTGAACGCCTGCACCAGATCGCCCACGCGCGATGACTCAACCAATGGCCCCGCAAACAAGATCGCCGGCGACCGATCGGCCGCTCGAAACGCCGCCGGGCTCGCATCTGCGGGCAACCCGTATCGAATCAGCTCGCCGCGCACATCCGCCGGCCGCACCTGCTCAAACGCCGCCAGCAACGGCGCAGTCGACGCCGTGACACATCGCACATCTCCGACATCCGCCAGCGATCGATATCCAGCGGCAGCCGGCAACGAATCGATCGTCAGGATCGCATCCGCATTCAACCCCTGTGCCATCCGCCGCGCCTCCGGAGCCAAGCTCAGATTCAGCGCATGAACGATCGGCGCCGACTCGAAACGCAGCTCTTCCAACCGCTCGCGCACGTCGTCCACCAGTGCCCAGATCGCCAACTGCCGTAGCGGCCAGCGTGCCGGGATATATTCGATCGACTCCACCGGCCCGGACAGCACCGACTCGCGCGGCCGCGGTCCAATGACGATCGGAATCAGCCCTTCGTCGATCAATCCGACAAGTAAGTAGCGCAGCGAGCAGCCGATGCGGTCATAGACCGGGCCGTCGGCCAGCAGGCACACGGCAGAACGCTGCGATGGTCGGTGAGAATCAGCTTCCACGGAGTTCCAATCGGAGAAGTCGCCGGGCAGTGGGGCCGGCGGAACGCGCGATTCTATCGCCAAGCCCCGCTGCCGCCCTGCTTGACATCCCGACCCGCCAAGCTTGAATGGGTGGTTTCGCCCCGGTCGGCGAAATGGTTATTGGACGCCGCACGCATGCCCGATGGAACTCGCTACCGAATCGCGCTCGGCGCCGACCACGGCGGGTTCGATCTCAAGGAGCAACTCAAGGCCTGGCTCAACCAGCACGGCCACTCCGTCGAAGATTGCGGCACGCATGACCGCCAGCCAGCCGACTACCCGCGAATCGCACAAGCAGTAGCACAGCGTGTGGCAGACGGACGCGCCGATCGTGGTATCATCATCGATGGCGCCGGAATCGGGTCGGCCATGGCTGCCAACAAGGTTCGCGGCGTCCGCGCGGCCCTCTGCTACGACCTGTCGAGCGCTCGCAACAGCCGTGAGCACAACGACGCGAACGTGCTCACCCTCGGTGCCCGGCTCATCGGGCCCGGCCTGGCCGAGCAGATCGTCGAAACCTGGCTCGCGACGCAGTGCACCGAAGAGCGCCACCGCAAGCGCGTCGCGATGATCGAATCGCCTGACGCCGGACCATCACCCGCGGCGACCCCGGCCGAAAAGCCCGCGCCGCCACCGGAGAATCGTTTGCAAGAGTTATCCACCGAGGACATCCAACGCGTCGCCGAACGCATCCGCCAGCTATTAGGCCCGGCCCAGCTCGCCGGCGGCTGTGGCTGCTCCTGCTGCGGACCCTCCTGCAGCGGCCACTGCGCACAGCAAAACCCCGAAGCCGTCCGCGGCCTGCTCGGCATGGGCGCGGGACGCATCGGCAATCGCCTCGGTTCTGGCGCGATCCCCAAAGACCTCGCCGCCTACATCGACCACACCGCCCTCAAGCCCGAAACCACGCCAGACGAAGTCCGCAAGCTCTGCGCCGAAGCCGCCGAGTTCGGTTTCGCGACGGTCTGCATCAATCCGTGCTACGTGAAGCTCGCGGCCGAGTGTCTCAAGGGCTCCCCCGTCAAAGTCTGCAGCGTCATCGGCTTCCCGCTCGGTGCCAACACCGTCGAAACGAAAGCCCTCGAAGCCCGCCGCGCCATCCGCGACGGAGCCCGCGAAATTGACATGGTCATCAACGTCGGCGCGCTCAAAGGCCGCGACGACGACTGGGTCTACCGCGACATCCGCGCCGTAGTCGAGGCCTGCGAGGATGGTCGCGCCATCAGCAAGGTCATCCTCGAAACCGCCCTGCTCAGCGACGAAGAAAAGGTCCGCGCCTGCCACGCCGCCAAGCGTGCCCGCGCCGATTTCGTCAAAACCTCCACCGGCTTCGGCCCCGGCGGCGCAACCGCCCACGATGTCGCCCTCATGACCCAGTCCGTGGCCGGAACCGGCATGGGCGTGAAGGCATCCGGCGGCATCCGCAGCTTCGCCGACGCCCAGAAAATGATCGAAGCCGGCGCAACTCGCATCGGCGCCAGCGCCGGAATCAAAATCGTCAAAGAGGCCCAAGGCGCGCCGGCCGCCCCGTCCGGCGCAGCGCCCCAATCGAAAGAGAAGTACTAATGGCCGAACTTCGTTGCTACGTATTCCTCGACCAGCTTCAGCCGCAGAACGCCTCGTTCTGGGCCACCGTCGCCCAGGGCTTTCTCCCGAACAGCGGCATGGCTTCACTCTTCGTCGAAATCTCGCCCGGCATCGAAATCAACCACCTCACCGACGTCGCCCTCAAGGCCACGCCGGTCAAGCCCGGCATGCTCATCGTCGAGCGCCTCTACGGCATGCTCGAGATCCACAGCGAATCGCAGGCCGACGTCCGCGCCGCCGGCGCAGCCATCCTCCGCGACATGAATCACCGCGAGGAAGACCGCATCAAGCCGCGCGTTCTCACCAGCCAGATCATCCGCCGCATCGACGATCACCAGAGCCAGCTCGTCAACCGCATGCGCCACGGCAACATGCTGCTGGCAGGGCAGTCTTTCTACATCATGGAAGTCGAGCCCGCCGGCTATGCGGCCCTCGCAGCAAACGAGGCTGAAAAAGCCGCCAACGTCAACATCCTCGAAATCCGCGCCTTCGGCAGTTTCGGGCGCGTCTACATCGGCGGCGAGGAACGCGACGTCGTCGTCGCAGCCGAGGCCGCCGCCAAGTCGATCGAAAACGTAACGGGCAAAGCGCCCAAGCATGGCAAGGAATAACTCGTAGAGTCCGCAACGGACCGTTCGTGAGGAATCGTTATGGCAGAAGCATTGGGAATGATTGAAACGCGCGGCTTCGCCGCCATGGTCGAAGCGTCCGACGCGATGGTGAAAGCCGCCAAGGTCGAGCTCGTCGGCTACGAAAAGACCGGCGGCGGATACGTCACCGCCATCGTCCGTGGCGATGTCGCCGCCGTGAAGGCCGCGACCGACGCGGGCCAGGCCGCCGCCGCCCGCATCGGCGAGATCGTGACCGTCCACGTCATCGCCCGGCCGCACGCAAACGTCGATTCGGCGCTGCCCCTCGGCCGCTCCGACGAAGGCAAGGCCGAGATGAAGAAGTCGACGCCGCGATAACCGGCTGAAAGCCGCCTCCGGTTCGCCTCCACCAAGGGTGCCCCATGTTGCTCGCGAAGGTCATCGGCACGGTCGTCTCCTCGCGCAAGGAGCAATCCATGACCGGCCTGAAGCTGCTCCTCGTGCGTCCGCTCGACGCCGAAGGCAAGGAAACCGGCGCGCCAGTGGTCGCGGTAGACGCAGTCGGCGCCGGCCCGCACGAGGTCGTCCTATTCGCGACCGGCAGCTCCGCCCGCCAAACCGAAGTGACCACAAACCGCCCGTGCGACGCCGTCATCATGGCCATCGTCGACAGTTGGGAAGTCGGCGGCGAAGGGAAATACAAAAAGTAGAACTCTCTACTTCACTAGATATTCGAGTCGTTGGCAGCCATGCTCAGATCGCAATTCAATCCGGATGCCGAGCGAACATCTCGCGTGCATGCTCGCGCGATCACATTCGTCGCGATCTTGATCGGCAATGGCGCATGCAGCTTCGAACCAAAATACGTCTCTGATTCACCCTCGGCGACGAGCGGCATAGAGCGCCACGATGACCGCTTTGTTCGACTGGACGAATCTGGAACTGTAGAACTTGAAAAGCTCGGCCGCGTGCGACTGGCTGGAATTAAAATGCGCGATCCAGGCCAGACGAAACAACCCGATGCCACGACAGCGATGTCTAGCATTCTTAGCAGCGTATCAAGAGATGTTCGCGTCGAGCACGATCCGACCACGTCAACAGTCGTCGTGTACTATCGACAACCGATTTTCATCAGGGACAAGTACAATCCATTATGGGTGCTGATGCCCCAATCGGCGTGGGGTTGCCTAAACGAAGCCCTCGTCTATCTGGGAGCCGCAACAATCGATCCAAAGACAGGGCAAACGAAACCCCAGATCGAAACCGCGCTGGCCAGAGCACAGCGAATCTACGCGACCGACGCCTACCAAGGCAGATCACGGACCGATTTGGCGAAGGCGAAGCGTGATCCGAGTTCATTCTTTTTCTACTGCCGGGAAGAAGACGGCCTTCATACGGAGTACCGTGCCGTCGTCGCGACTGGTGATTCTGAAGCGCGAGGATCGAAAGATTGGTGGTACCGTTACTTCGATGGGTCAAGCGCAACAGCGAGCGCAGGCCCGCCCCGGCCGTAGCGGTGATATCTACAAATGTCACGATTGACTGATTCACAAATCGACCAGATCGCCCAGCGAGTTATCGCCAGCATGACCGGCGCGCCCGCGTCATCCGCACAACGTCCCGCGGCGTCGGCTTCGGCTCCAGCGTCCTGGCCCGCCGGCATCTTCCCCAACATCGACGCCGCCGTATCCGCCGCCCGCGCCGCATTCAAGACTTTCTCCGCCCTGCCGCTGGCAACGCGCACCGAAATCATCGCCTCCATCCGCCGTTCAATGCTCGCTCACGGCGACGAACTAGCTCGTGACGCCGCCGACGAAACTGGAATCGGCCGCTACGAAGACAAGATCATCAAAAACCGCCTCGTAACAACCAAGACCCCCGGCCTCGAAGCACTCACCCCCATCACCTACACCGGCGACCGCGGCCTGACCCTCATGGAACGCGCCCCCTTCGGTGTCATCGGCGCCATCACCCCCACCACCAACCCCACCAGCACCATCATCTGCAACGCGATCGGCATGCTCGCCGCCGGCAACGCGGTGGTCTTCAACGTTCATCCCAACGCAAAGAACGTCTCGGTGAAAAACGTCGCCCTGCTCAACGAAGCCATCATGGCAGCCGGCGGCCCGCCAAACGTGGTCTGCGCCATCTCCAATCCCACAATCGAAACCGCTCAAGAGTTAATGCGCCACCCCGGCATCCGCCTGCTGGTCGTCACTGGCGGCCCGCACGTGGTGAAAGCCGCCATGGCCAGCGGCAAACGCGCCATCTGCGCCGGCCCCGGCAATCCGCCCGTCGTCGTGGACGAAACCGCCGACATCCCGCAGGCCGGCCGCGACATCGTCCGCGGCTCATCCTTCGACAACAACCTGATCTGCACCGATGAAAAAGAATGCTTCGTCGTCGAACGCATGGCCGACGCCCTGCTGAGCGAAATGGCGAAAAACAATGCCGTCGTCCTCACCGCCCCGCAGATCCGCCAGATCGAAAACGTAATTTTCACCGAGACCCGCGGCCCGCGCAAACCGGGCGTCATCAACAAAGACTGCATTGGGAAAAACGCGAGCGTCATCCTCGAAAAGATCGGCCTTCGCGTCCCCGCAACTGTCCGCCTCGCCGTCTGCGACGTTCCCGTCGATCACCCGCTTATCTGGACGGAACAGATGATGCCCGTCTTCCCGGTCGCCCGCGTGAAGCACGCCGACGAAGCCATCGACCTCGCCAAGGCCGCCGAACACGGCTTCGGCCACTCCGCCGCGATGCACTCAAAGAACATCGACAACCTCTCTCGCATGGCCCGCGAGATCAACACCAGCATCTTCGTGAAAAACGCCCCCATCTACGCCGGCCTCGGCGAAGGCGGCGAGGGCTACTCGTCCTTCAGCATCGCCAGCCCGACCGGCGAAGGCCTGACCGACCCGCGCTCCTTCTCGCGCGAGCGCCGCTGCGTCATGGTCGACAACTTCAGGATCGTGTAATGGCCGAACCGGCGCTCGCAGTGCTCGAGTTCGCTTCGATCGCCATCGGCACCCGCGCCGGCGACGCGCTCATCAAGCGCGCCGGCATCGCAACCTTTCGCGCCGGAACCATCCACCCCGGCCGCTTCCTGATCGTCATCTCCGGCGGGGTAGGCGAAGTAGAAGAGTCATTCCACGAAGGAATCCGCATAGGCGGCAATTGCGTCCTGGACCAGGTCTTCCTCCCCGACGCCCACGCCGAAGTACAGAGCGCGGTCGCCGGCAAACGCACCGCCCCGAGCGCCGAGACCCTCGGAATCATCGAATCCGAAACCGTCGCGGCCATCGTGCACGCCGCCGACCGCGCCGTAAAAAGCGCCGATATCACCATCCGTGAGATCCGTCTCGCAGACGGACTCGGCGGCAAAGGCATCCTCCATCTCGACGGCGAGCTCTCCGACGTGCAGGCCGCCATAGCCGCCGGCCTCGAAGCCATCGCCCCGCGCGGCATCGAACATCAAGGCGTCGTCATCCCCGCGGTGCACGCCATGCTCACGCGCGAATTGTCCGAATCAACGCGATTCAATCGGTAGCCAAATGTTGCTCGGAAAAGTCATCGGAACCGTCGTCCCCGCCGTGGCCTACAAGGGCCTCACCGGCGTCCCGATGCTCCTTGTCCAGCCCCTCGACAAACACGCCCAGCCCAAAGGCACCGCCATCGTCTGCTGCGACGCCACCGGCATGGCCGGCCCCGGCGAGTTCATCTACTACGAAGGCGGTCGCGAAGCCGCCATGGCCTTGCGCGAGACCTTCGTCCCGGTCGACCACACCATCATCGGAATCGTAGACGGCGCCCCACGCGACGACGCGGGAGGCTCGCCATGATCCTCGGCGTCGTCCGCGGCCGGCTTTACTCGACCATCAATCATCCGTACTACGACGGCAAGCGGATGCTCATCGTCGATCGCATCGCCCCCGACGGAAAACCCGAAGGCGGCTACCTGATTGCTGTCGACTCGGTCGGTGCCGGCGCCGGCGAAACGGTCGTGATGATCGACGAGGGAAGTTCAGCCCGGCAGATCGTCGGCGACAAGACCGCCCCGCTCCGCTCGATCATCATCGGCATCGTCGACGATATTCAGGTCGCCCCATGACCGGCGACTGGCAACTCCGCCGCGACATGGTCGACATCGGCCGCCGCCTGCACGACAAAGGCCTCGTCGCCGCATCGGATGGCAATCTCTCTGCCCGCACCGACTCCAACCAACTGCTCATCACCGGCAGCGGCACACACCTCGGCGAACTCACGCCCGACCAGATCGTCCGCGTAACCACCGACGGCCGCCTCGTCGCCGGCTCGCGCAAGCCATCGTCCGAGATGCCGCTGCACCTCGCCGTCTATCGCACGCGGCCAGACGTGCAGGCCGTAGTCCACGCCCACCCCCCCATCACCACCGCCTTCTCCTTCGCCGGCGTCTCGATCGCCCAATGCGTCATCCCCGAAGTCGTCCTCACGCTCGGCACCATCCCCACCGCCCCCTACGCCACCCCCGGCAGCGACGAAGGCCCCTTTGCCATCGCCGGCCTGATCGCCGATCACGACGCCATCATTCTCGAGCGCCACGGCAGCGTCACCGTGGGCAAGTCGCTGAAAGATGCCTACTACAAGTTGGAAAAAGTCGAACACGCCGCCCAGGTGCTCTTCCACGCCCGCCAGCTCGGAAAAGTCATCCCCCTCTCGCGCGAAGAGCTCCGAAAAATCGCCGACGTCCGCCAGCGCCTCGGCCTCGGACCCACCGAAGACGTCTGGCGTCACTGCGGCGGCCCCTGACGCGCCAGCTACTGCGTCGTGTATCCCCCATCCGCCGCAATCACCTGCCCCGTCACGAAAGACGCCTCAGCCGAGCAAAGCCAAAGCACGCACGAAGCAATCTCTTCCGGCTTCCCGATTCGTCCGATCGGATGCGACGCCATGATCCGTTGCCGAATCTCGTCGGAAAGCGAATCGACAAATCGGCTGAACATCGGCGTAGCAACCGCGCCCGGAGCAATCGCGTTGATGCGAATATTCTTCCGCGCGCAGTCCAGCGCCCCGGTCCGCGTCAGCCCCACCACCGCATGCTTGCTCGCGACATACAGCGCCTGCCCCTGAAACCCAATCAACCCCGCAATCGAACTGTTATTGACGATCGCCCCGCCGCCGCTCGCCAGCATCGCCGGAATCTCATGCTTCATGCACAAGAAAAGCCCGCGAACGTTCACATCGAGAACGCGAGCAAACTCCTCATCGCTCTGATTCGCAAGAAGTGCGCTGCTCCCCTCCAGCCCGGCATTATTAAAAGCAACATCCAGCCGGCCAAACCGCTTCACCGTCTCAGCCACAAGCGCTTCAACGTCCGCAGCCCGCGCCACATCACATCGAACAAAGATCGCCTCCCCACCCGCCTCCGCTGCCAGCCGAACCGTCTCCTCCCCCTCTTCGGCCCGCCGCCCGGAAACAACCACGCGAGCACCCTCGCGCGCAAATCCAACGGCTGTCGCCCGCCCAATCCCCGATGTCCCCCCCGTGACGACGGCCACCTTGCCGTCAAACCGCCTCACGGCCGCTCACCGATCTCAACAATGCTGCAGGCCACGATCGGCTCAAGCCCCAACTCGCGCGCCGCGTCCAACAACTCATCGCTCTCCGCGCCCGGATTGACGAAGAATTCGTCAACCCCCTTCGCCGCGATATCCGCCAGCACCGCCATCCCCACCGTCGGCGGAAGATAAATCGTCGCCCGATTCACCATCCCCGGAATGTCCTTGATCGAGGCATACGTCTTCAACCCCTCGATCGGCCCCGGCTTCGGCGTCACCGGATACACGGTCCAACCCTGCCGCAGATAGGCCCGCACGGCCTTGTTCCCATATTTGGACGGATCGTTCGATGCCCCGATCACCGCCACTGTGCCGGGCGCCGTCATTCGTTCTCCGATTCGTCGTCGCCCGAATCGTCACCGTCCGTTGCGCCAGGTTTCACCTTGGTCGCTTGTTCGTCCTCGTCATCATCATCTTCCGATGACTTCTTCTTCTTTTTCTTCTTCTTCCCAAACTTGTTGACGTCCTTCGCCGTCAATTCCTCGTACCGCTCTTTGGTCAGGTGTTTGAGGCCTTTGGCATCCGGGTCATAACCCAGATCGATCAGACCTTCGCGCTCGTCGGGATTCTTCTTGTTCTTCGGAAGATTGGATTTAATCCAGGCCATCCATTGATCTTCCATCTTCTTCTGCTCCGGGGCTGGAAACTCCGACTGCCACGCCAGCGTCTTGACGCCCCTTCGGCCCACGCGATGGTCGGCCCCGACACGCTTCGAAAGTCCATAGATCGTGCGGAACGCCTTTGCCCCGTCGCGCCCCTGGTTCAACATGAATGCCGCCAGCGACCACGCCTGGCAATAATTCAGCGCGCCCTGTTGGTTGGTCATGTCAGCATGCCACGACGCAGGATCGATGCCCCACACGTACGAAAATGGCTGAAATTCCGGCGTGTCCCAAAGACGTCGGATGACCGGGGCGTAGCGCCCGCGCGTGGGAATGAGTTTGAGATTCTCCTCGACCGACTTGTCGAAATCCCAATATTCAAAACACGACGCCTGTCCTTCATTGAACCAGCGCGGCGAGTCGACGAAAAACCCAAGCCGCATCTGTAGTTCCATGTGCGCCGCTTCGTGCTTGAGCGTCCCCTTCTCCCACTTGTCGAACTTCTCCTCGCCGCTGGTGAACATCTCCAGCCGATAGTGCCGCGACTTCCAGTTCGGCGGCCGGTCCGTGAAAATCCACTGCGCAAAATGTCCGCCCGAGCCCGCATTCCCGCCATGCCGGAGATAGGTCTCCCGATTCGCGTAAACCAAGACCTCGATCCATTCCTTCGGCGATCCCGGAGGCAACCCCAGTGTCTTGTACGCAGTCCCGTACTCGCGGTGCAGCATCTGCATGAACAGTGCCGTATCAGCCGTAAACTCCGGGCTGATGTCAGTCCGCACAATGAACGGCTGCGCCTCGAGCGTGAAGAATCCGTCCTTGTCCTTCTCCGCCCGCTTGATCATCAGATCGCGGCGCTTGTCGTACTTCTCATCCGACTCAGTCGGAAGCTGGCCGTTCTTGCGTTTACCGGTGGATTTCGCCTGGTCCGCGGCCTTCGGCTTCGCGCCCGGGTCGCCCAATAACGGTGCGGCCAACCCGAGCACCCCAACCACCGCAAACAGCCCCCAGACGCGACCCGAGATCATGTGCAATCCTCCCACGAGTTATCCGACGATCCCTTCATGCTATCACTTTACCAGCAACTTGATAAGCATTCTCAAATCGAGCCGGTCCGCCCTACCGCTATACTGAACATGATGTCCGATCGATCACTGACCGGACCCCCTTCCCCGGGTGGCCACGAACTAACCCAGCTTCTCCAGCAGGCAGCCGCCGGCGACGCTACCGCCGCCGACCAGCTCCTCCCCCTCATCTACGAAAACCTACGCATGATCGCCCAGCAGCGCATGGCCGGCGAACGCCGCGGACATACGCTCCAGGCCACCGCCCTTGTCCACGAGGCCTACTTGCGACTCATTGGCGATGGCTCGCCCCCCTGGGCCAACCGCGCCCACTTCTTTCACGCCGCCGCCCAGGCCATGCGCCGAATCCTCATCGAACACGCCCGCGCCCGCGGCCGGCAGAAACGCGGCGGCGAATACCAGCGCCGCCCGATTGAACGCATCGACCTCGCCATCGACGAGGACCCGGACGACATACTGGCCCTCGACGCCGCCATTTGTCGCTTGGAAGAAAAGGACGAACGGGCCGCTCGTATCGTCAAGCTCCGTTTCTTCGCCGGGCTCAGCATCGAAGAAACGGCCGAAGCGACCGAACTGTCTGCCAGAACCGTCAAGCGCGAGTGGACCTACGCCCGCGCCTGGCTGTTCCAAACGCTGCGTGAACAGCAAACCTGATCGCGCCGACACGGACCGACCGGATGAACGCCGTCGCATGAGCACCAAGACACCAGTCCGCGACGACCACTGGGATCGCGCCAAGCCGATCTTCGAGTCCTGCGTCGACCTCCCGCCCGAAGCTCGCGCCGTGGTGCTCGATCAATCCTGCGCCAACGACCCCGACCTCCGCGCCTACGTCGAATTGCTCCTCGACGCCCACACGGATGCCGGCGGCTTTCTGCAAGACCCCTCAATTGATCCCAAAGTCATGATCGCCGCCGCGAGCAGCGCACCGCCCGAAACTGATCTCGTCGGCGCGCGCATCGGCCGCTACAAGCTGCTCGAGCGCATCGGCGAAGGTGGTTTCGGCGCCGTATACATGGCCGAGCAGGACCAGCCCGTCCGCCGCCGCGTCGCCGTCAAAATCATCAAGCCCGGCATGGACTCACGCCAGGTAATCGCCCGTTTCGAAGCCGAACGCCAGGCGATCGCCATGATGGACCACCCCAACATCGCCCGCGTCTTCGATGCCGGCGAAACCCCGGCCGGTCGCCCCTACTTCGTCATGGAACTCGTCCGCGGCGAACCGATTACCACCTACTGCGACACCAATCGCCTCAGCCCGCGCGAACGAATCGAGCTGCTCATCCCGGTCTGCCTCGCCGTGCAACACGCCCACCAAAAAGGTGTCATCCATCGCGATATCAAACCCGCCAACGTTCTCATCGCCCTCCACGACGAAAAGCCCGTCCCGAAAATCATCGATTTCGGAATCGCCAAGGCGATGGACCAGCCCCTCACTGACCGCACCCTCTTCACCGAATTCCGCCAGTTCATCGGAACGCCCGCCTACATGAGCCCTGAGCAAGCCGGCCGCTCTGCCCTCGATATCGACACCCGTAGCGACGTCTACTCGCTCGGAGTTCTACTTTATGAGCTCCTCACCGGAACCACGCCCTTCGATGCCCGTACTCTCAACCAGTCGGCCCTCGACGAAGTCCAGCGCCTGATCCGCGAAGTCGAGCCGCCGCGCCCGTCTACCCGACTCGGAACCCTCTCACGCCAATCCTCCGGCCAACAGCGTCCCAACGACACCGACCTCGGCAACATTGCCCGCGCCCGCCGCACCGATCCGCAGTCACTCCGCCGCTCACTCACCGGCGAGCTCGACTGGATCACCATGAAGTGCCTCGAAAAAGACCGCACCCGCCGCTACGACTCCGTCGGCGACCTCGCCCGCGACCTCGAACGCTATCGCAACGAAGAGCCTGTTTCCGCCAGTCCGCCCAGCGCTCTCTATCGCCTCCAAAAACTCGCTCGCCGCCACCGCGCCGCGATCTTCGTGAGCGCGATCGTCTTCTCAGCCCTGCTCGGCGGCCTCGGCCTCTCATCCTTCGGATTCATCGCCGCCAACCGCGCCCGCGCCGCCGCCGAACGAAACGCCACCCGCGCTCGCGAGTCTGCCGCCAAGGAACAGGCCGTCAACGCCTTCCTTCTTGATATGCTCGCCTCCGCCGATCCCAAATACCGAAGCGATCGCGACGTCTCCGTCCGCGAAATCCTCAACGTCGCCGCCCACAAAATGGCCGCCGGCCAGCTCCACGATCAACCCGAAGTCGCCGCCGCCGTCCGCACGACCATCGGCCGCGCCTTCCGCGAACTTGCCCAATACGGCCCCGCCGAGGAGCAGCTCCGCGAAGCCCTCGCCACCTACGAAAATCTACACGGCCCCAATAACCCCGACGTCGCCCGCGCCATCCAGGAAATCGCCACGCTCCAATCCGCTCGCGCCGATTATTCCGCCGCCGAAAAAACCTTCCGCCGCGCCCTCGAAATCCACCGCCGCGTCAGCCCACCTGACGACCCCGCACTCGCCGCGAATCTCAGCGACCTCGCCTCCACACTCACCGGCCTCGACCGCCTCGACGAAGCCGAAGTCCTCTTGAAGGAAGCTTTGCAGATCGCCCGTCTCCCGAACAACGCAAAGCAAGCCGTCCTACCCGAAGTCCTCAACAACCTCGCCTACGTCAACCACCGCCAGGGCCACGATGACCAGGCCGAAGCCCTCTACCGCGAATCACTCGTCCTCAATCGCGCCCTGCTCGGCGATACCCATCCCAACATCGCCACCAATCTCGACAACCTCGCCACCGTTCTCATGGTTCGCGGCGACCTCGACGGTTCCGAAAAGGCCTTCCGCGAAGCCCTCGCCATGCGGCGAAAACTCTTCGGAAACGACCACCCCGACGTCGGCACCTCACTTCACAATCTTTCCTACCTCCTCTGCCGCCGGAACCAATGGACCGAAGCCGAGCCCCTGCTCCTCGAATCCCTTGCCATCTTCAAAAAAACCGTCGGCACAGCCCATCCCGATACCCTCACCGTCGCCGACAGTCTGGTCACCGTCCTGGGCCGCCACGACCTTCCCGCCGCGGAAAAACTCCTGCTTGAGTCCTATTCCGCCGCCGAATCCAGCAAAATCGTCCCCGAAGAACGCCGCCAGGCCATCGCCTTTCGCCTGGCCCAGCTCTACACCGCCCTGAAAAACCCCGCCGAAGCCGATCGCTGGCAGGCCCGTGCCACCCCCGCCCCGGCCGCCTCCACCCGTCCGGCAACCGCCCCCGCCAGCTAACCAGAATTCCCCCGGAAAATTAACGGCCCAAATCGCAATCCCATGTCGCATAGGGGGGACGAAGGGCTGAATCGCACATCTCCGCCCGGCCAGGGGAGCTAACTGGAGGAAGAGAAATGCCCGCATCGCAAATCCGTATTGCCCGCGCCCCGCGCGCTTCGCGCCCAATCCTGTTCGCCTGCCTGCTTATTGCCACCACAACCGCCAACGCCGCATCCGTCGGCTGGGACGGGGCCTGTGGCACCGGTATCTGGTTTTCATGCTGCAACGCCGGACCGGCCTTCGACACGAACTGGACCAAGGGCACCGACACCACGTGCACCGTTTCGCTGTTTCCCCAGCCGGCCGATGACGTGGACGTGGGCGCCAACGCGGTAATCCTCGACTGCTGCGGCACCTCAATCGTGAACAGCTTCCTCAGCAATGGCAGCTTCACCATCGCCGGCGGACAGGAACTGCGCGTCGCAACAACCGGCACCTACAACGGCCCGCTCTCGATCACCCACGGCGGCCCCGGCGGCGGCACGCACGCCGTCAACGGCGGCCTCTCGATCAGCGGAAGTGGAATGACGCTTTACCCGTCGGCTACCGTGAACTTGAATAGCAACACCGTATGGACCGGCTCGAACTCGATCAACCTCGACGCCGACACGACGCTCAATATCCAGCCCGGCCGGCTCTTCGACGCCCAGAGTGATTCGGTCATCAGCGGACAGAACGTAACTGCGGGCTTTCGCATGGTGAACGTACTCGGCACATTCCGAAAATCCGCCGGCACGGGCGTCACCGCATCCGCCAACGCCGGCGCACAGTTCAACAATCTCGGCACGGTCGACATTCAGACCGGCACGTTCCGACAGCTCAGCGATGGAACGCACAGCGGAAATTTCAATCTCGCCACCGGAACCACGATGGAGATCTTCAACGGCGTAAACGTCTGCCAGGCCGGCACGACTTTCACGGGCGGCGGATCGGTGCACCTTGATTCATTCGCGACCGTTCGCGTTCCGCTCGCCGCGACCGTCACCATGCCGCGATTCAATCAGTCGGGCGCTACCCGCGATGGCGATGGAACGCTCAACGTCTCCGTCCAGCACGACTGGAGTGGCGGGTCCCTCAGCGGCCCGGGCAAAACCGTCCTGCTGGCCGGCGCGGCCATGAACATCACCAGCCAGTTCCAGAAAATCCTCGCCGCAGATCACACGCTCGACATCTTCGGAACGGCCACATGGAGCGGAACCGGCACCATTCACGTCGGCGGCGGCGGCACAATCCATATCCAGTCGGGCGGCGTCCTCGAAGCCCAAAGCGACACAAACGTTGACGGAAACGGTGCGGCGGTGAACCGGCGCGTCATGAACGACGGAACCTTCCGCAAGACCGCCGGCGCCGGCAGCACGCGAATCGTCATCGGCGCGAAATTCAACAACAACGCCCTCGTCGACATCCAGAGCGGAACGCTCGAGTTCTACGCCGTCGAATCTCAGGCAGGCATGTTCAAGACCACAACCGGCGCCGCCGTCGCCGTCTTCGGCACCGAAACCCTTAATGCGGGAACCAGCATCGTCGGAACGGGCGATTTCATCGTGAACGGCGGTACTATCACGATCCCTGCGGCCGTCACCGTCCCGGCCACCAACGTCAGTCTCACCAACCTCGGCGGCATTCTCGGCGCGGGAACGCTCACCATCTCGAACAAGCTCAACCAGTTCAGCCAGAGCTACATGAACGGCCCGGGAACGACACAAATTCTCGCTACCGGAACGCTCGCGATGGGCACCCCGACGTCGTTTACGATCGACGCCGCCCGCGTCGTCAACGCCGGAGGCCTGACCACCTGGGACGACGCCTCCCAGATCTTCATGCAGGGCAGCTCGACGTTTAACAACTTGTCCGGCGCGACCTTTAATGCCCGCGGCAACGGCTTCTTCAATATCCAGAACGGATCGGCGTTCAGCAACGCCGGAACCTTCCGCCGAACCACGTCGGCCGGCACCTGCTCCGTCTATGGCCCCTTTGCGAACACCGGAAGAGTCGACATCGCCTCCGGCACGCTTGAGTTCAATTCGCAATTCTCGCAAACCACCGGCGAAACGCTCCTCAACGGCGGAACGCTGAGCTGCGCATCAGGCCAGACACTCACCTACGCCGGCGGAACCATCCACGGCAACGGCAACATCAACGTCAACCTCCTCGACAACACCGGCGCCGTCATGTCGCCCGGCTTATCCGCTGGCACGATCAACATCACCGCGAACCCGAGCGGCTGGTATTCCCAGGGCCCCGGCGGCACGCTCCAAATCGAGCTCGGCGGCCTCACGCCCGGCACGCAATATGACGTCCTCAACGTGGCCGGAAATGCCCTGCTCGACGGCAAGCTGGTCGTAAAGACAATCGGGGGCTTCCTCCCCGCCAACGGACAGACCTTCACCATCCTCAACTGCGCAGCCCGCAGCGGCGCATTCGCCAGTCTCAGTGTCGTCGGCTTCCCGCCCGGCCTGACCGCGACGGTTACCTACAACCCCACCTCAGTCGTTTTGAATGTAGTCCCCGGCATCCCAGCCGATGGCGACATGAACTGTGACGGCAAGACCAACGGTGCCGACATACAGCCCTTCGTCACCGCTCTGCTAAACCCGGCGCTCTATGCGATCCGATACGCCCCCTGCGACGCCCGGCACGGCGACTTCAACAATACCGGCGCAGTCGACGCAGCCGACATCGCACCGTTCCAGTTTTTGTTGCTGAATTAACCAGCGAACTTCGAAGGATCGAGCGCCCCAAGCCCCGAACCCATCCAGCCCGCCTCGAGGCCGCCCCGTCGCGGCTTGGCCGGCTTGCGTGCCGCCAATTTCGCCGCCGCCTTCGCGGCCGCCGCCAACTCTTCAGGCGTCGGCGGCGCCGGCGGCTGCTTCATCGAAAGCGAGACCCGCTTCTGCTCCGAGTCAACCTTCAGCACCCGAACCTGAATCTCATCCCCGACCTTCAACTTCTCTGAAACCGTCTTGATCCGCTGATCCGAAATCTCGGAAATGTGCAGCAATCCTTCGACACCGGCTTCCAGTTCCACGAACGCGCCGAACTCGGTGATCCGCAGCACCTTCCCGGCCCGCATCTCGTTGACCGGAAAACGCTCGGCCACGTTGTCCCATGGATTCGCCGATGCCTGCTTCAATCCCAGCGATATGCGGTGCTTCTCCGAATCGACATTCAGGACCACTACCTCAACGACGTCGCCTTCCTTGACCACTTCGCTCGGATGACGCACCCGCTTCGTCCAGCTCATCTCGCTGATCGGAATCAGCCCGTCGACGCCCTCTTCCAGTTCGACAAATGCGCCAAACTCCGCCAGCCGCGCCACGCGCCCCTGCATCTTCATCTGTGGCGAATATCGCTCCGCAATCGACTCCCACGGGTTCGATTTGATCTGCTTCAGTCCCAGCGAAATCTTCCCGGTCTCGCGATTGATCTTCAACACGCGAAGCTCGAGGTCCTGCCCCGGCTGGAGCACATCCGCCGGCTTCCCGACCCGGCCCCAGCTCATGTCCGATACGTGCAGCAATCCATCAACGCCCGGCTGAAGCTCGACGAACGCGCCATAATCCATGACCGCCCGCACCGACCCGCGAACCGTCGCGCCTTCGGCCAGATCGCGGATGTAGTCGGCCCGCCGCTCGACCGCCTCGCGCTCCAGCACCTTACGCCGGCTCACAACCAGATTCTGCTGCTCGCGGTCAAACTTGGTGACCTCGACCCGCACTGTCTGCCCGATCAATTCGCTGATGTCTTTGAGGAAATGCGTATCAACCTGCGACGCTGGAACAAAGCCGCGCACGCCGTGAACATCAATCTCCAGCCCGCCCTTATTCATCCCGCTGACACGCCCGTCCAATACGGCCCCAACCTGCATGTCGCGCCACATGGCCGCCGTCGCGGCCTTCTTCTTCGAGAGATTCAGCAGGCCGCCGCGCGCATCAAGCCCTTCGACCAGCGCCTCGATCTCTTCGCCCACCGCCGGTGCCGCTTCGAACTCGCCCCGCGAAATGACGCCCAGCATCTTCCCGCCCAGGTCAACCAGCACGTCGCTGCTCGCGACATTGGCCACCCGGCCCTTCACCAGCGTTCCGGGCGCATAGCCGTCGTCCTGCGACTTCGCCTCCGCCCCACCATACAGGTCGTTCGACGTCATCCCCGACATCGCTGCGGCCACCTCGCTATCGAGGTCCGCTTCGACCTGGCCCGTCGTCTGACCTGCCGGCTGATTCAACTGGCCGTCCATCGTGCTCCGTCTCCGATTGGTTGCGTGCCTCGGCCCGGGGGCATCTCCGTGTTGTAACGATGCGAGGACATGAAGAGATAATACGGGGGCCTGATTGCACCTAGATGATGTTGATTTGACGATGCGCCGCGCGCGTACGTCTATCCAGAGACTAACATCTTTTCACAGCAAAGTCGAGCAGCCCGCCGGCCGCCCGAGACCGCTTTCGCGCATTCTTTTCAACCACTCGATCATGCCTCCTGCTCAGGTCCCTGATCGATGTACGTCTGGTAAAACGAGAGAATCGCGCCGACGTCCGGCCAATCCAGATACAACTGCCGATTCCATGCCACGACGCATAACGCGTGCGGAAGCCCCGAGTAAGGCGTGATCACCAGCTTCTGGTTTCCGAAGCTCGCGCTCACGGGCACGATGGCCAGCAGCGACCGCAGCGTCGGCTCGGCCAGCGGTCCGGTTCTCTGCGGATCAAAGAGGATGACAATGTATCCATGCTCCAGACTGTGCACCCAGTGCCCCGTCGCAAGCTGGTCACAGTAAAACCCCGTATCGGCCGGCACCTCAAAATGCGGTCCGCTAGCCGGCGGATTCGTCGCATAAGTCGGGTTCGAATCGCTATCGACGTGCAGGCGCCCCTCGTTCGGGACGCTCAGGATCACACCAGCCGGTGGATTTCCCGCAGGGAAGCTGGTGATATCCACCGCCCCGTCATCCCGAGTATCCGGAACAGGATCCGAAGGCCCCCCACCGCAAGAACTCGCCCCCGGCGTGCAAGCCCCAAACCCAGAAGGCGGCGGCGCGCATGAAAACAGATCAACACAGCCGCTGCCCAGAATTGCGACGGCGCCCAGCACGATCACGAACAAACCCAACTGCAACCGGCCCATCAACGCCCTCTCAATATGTAAGCGAGACGAGAGACTATTTCATTCTACCGATCCGGTAGCCCCGTCGTCCAAAGACAAAAAAAGACAGCGATCGACTCGCTATGAGCACGATCGCTGTCTTGAAAAGTCTCAAATCGACCTGAGCCGACGATACGCTATTGATAGCTCCGCGTCGGCAGCGACCCGTCCAGGAATCCTTCCAGCTTCCGCGACCGCACCGGGTGCTGAAGCTTCCGGATCGCCTTCGCTTCGACCTGCCGCACACGCTCGCGGGTGACCTTGAAGATCTTGCCGACCTCCTCCAGCGTGTACGTATAGCCGTCGCCGATCCCGTACCGCAGCTTGATGATCTCGCGCTCACGGTACGTCAGCGTCTTCAAGACGCTCTCGATCCGCTCACGCAGCATCTCGCTGCTCGCCGTGATCGCCGGCGCCTCGCTCCCGGCGTCCTCGATGAAGTCGCCGAAGTACGAGTCTTCGCTCTCGCCGACAGGCCGGTCCAGCGAAATCGGATGGCGGCTGATTTTCATCACCCGCCGGACTTCCGACATCGGCATCCGCGCCTTCTTGGCGATTTCCTCAGTCGTCGGCTCCCGGCCAAGCTCCTGCAAGAGCTGCTTGCCCAGGTTGCGCAGCTTGCTCATCGTCTCGATCATGTGCACCGGAATGCGGATGGTGCGCGCATGATCCGCGATGGCTCGCGTGATCGCCTGGCGAATCCACCACGTTGCGTACGTGCTGAACTTGTAGCCACGACGATACTCGTATTTGTCCACGGCCCGCATCAGGCCGGTGTTACCTTCCTGAATGATGTCGAGGAACGGCAGCCCGCGGTTGCGATACTTCTTCGCGATCGAAACCACCAGCCGCAGGTTTCCGCCCGACAGCTTGCGCTTCGCATCTTCGTATTCCGCAAAGACGCGCTTGATCGAAAGCATTCGCTTCCGCAGCATCTCCGGCGTCTCGAGCGCCAGGTCCTGCAGACCCACCAGCTCGTCCTTCATCGCCTGGAGTTCTTCCGGATCGACGCCCGGCTTGCCCTCCAGTTGGACGGTGCGAATCTCAAGCTCGCCCACCTTGTTGCAGATCGCGTCCAGCCGCCGCATGAGCGGCGTGATTCGGCTCGTCCGCAGGGCGAGTTCTTCCAGCAGCGTCACCGCCTTGCGGCGCCGCGTGTTGATGTCTTTCCAGATGCTCTTGCGCTTGGCCTGCGCCAGTCGCTGATCGCGAAGCGTCGTCCAGTCTTCCTGGTTCTGCTCCATCAGCTTGCGGATCGTCTTCAGGTTCGCCGGCAGGCGCTTCTGCACCGCCGCCTTCGCCTGGTTCTCCGCCGTCGAAATCCGCATCGTCCGGTCGAACGGCAGCGTGCCGTCGCCGACCTGCTGCAGGATCTCGACCGCCTGCGCCATCGGATAATCGGATTCCAGCACCTTGCGCCGGAACGCCGTCCGTGTCATTTCGATCTTTTTCGCGAGCGCGATTTCCTCGGCCCGCGTCAGCAGCGGGATCTCGCCCATCTGCTGCAGATACATCCGCACCGGATCGTCGATCCGGCGGCTGGCCGTCTCGGACGCCACCGGCTCCGCCACTGCCGTCTCATCCGCCGGAACCTTGTTCCGCTTGCCTTCGGCCGCGGCCTTCTTCTCGGCCTCGACCTCGTCAATCAGCTCGATGCTCAAATTCTCGAGCTTGCAGATGATCTCTTCAAGCTTGTCCGGCAGGACCGCTTCGTCCGGGAGGATTTCGTTCATCTCCTCCCAAGTCACATAGCCACGGCTCTTGCCGCGCGTAATCAATTCGCTGACGCTCGTCTCGATCGGATCGGCCGGCGTCGCCTGTTTCGTATTTCGTGTAATTGTGTCAGCCATTCGCTGGCTCGCTCCTTCAGTAGTTGCCTCGGCGGATCAGTACCGCCTCGTTCCTTCTCGTCGTTCGCCCACTATCCGTCCGACACGGACGGGCTTCTACCCCGCCTTGCAACTTTCCCTCTAACCATCTGTCCCATTCGCCGCGCCGAATCCCCTCGGCGCCGCCCGATCGATTACCGATCGGTTGAGGTGCTTGCGCGCTGCGAAGTGCCGATGCTCGCGCACAGCCGTCAGCCGCGCGTCAAAATCGCTTAAGCCGTTCGCCTCGCACCGAGTCCGTTCCTGCTGTAGCCGACGCAGTGCCCCTTCCACCGTTGCCGCAAAATTCCCACGCCGATGACCGGACATCTGCAGGTCGATCAGCCGCTGCGCGTCCGTCACAGATTCTATGCTCGCCAGAAGCTCCTGGATGTCGAACGTTTCCGAGCGATTCGCGGCTTCAATCACGAGCTCGCCCACCCGCTGCAATGCCTCATCGCCCAGCGCCACCGCGTCGAACGAAGACGCCACCGAGGGGTAATAACTCGGCTCGTTGAGCAGCACTTCCAGTAACTCTCGCGTTGCGATGGCTGCTACACCCTTCGACGCATCGGATGTCCGCGCTACGCGCGGCGACCCGACGTTCGTTCCGGCCTTCTTGTCCGACTGCGCGAGTTGGCGCTGAACGTCTTCTGCCTCGAGACCCAGCAGCTTCCCGACCTGATTGGCGATCAAACCCCTTTGAATCGGATCGAATGAACCCGATCCAACCGCGGTGACCACGATCGAGAGAAAGTCTTCGATCGCTTGGCGTCGTCCCACAACGCCGCTTGCTCCACGGTAGCGAGTTTGGAGCTGACTCCACTTGAATTCTAGCGCGTCAACCGCCGAATTCAACACGATTTGCATGCCTTCCCGCCCCCGTGCCAGCAGGTAGTCCGCCGGGTCCTTGCCCTCGGGTACGCCACACAGTCGAACGTTCAATCGCTGCGAAAGGAAGATCGGTAGGGCCCTTTCCGCGGCCCGTTCGCCCGCCGCGTCAGAATCCAGCAACAAAATTGCAGTTTCTGCATACCGACGGAGCAGTGTGGCATGGTCATTGCTAAGAGCCGTACCCAGCGTCGCGACCGTATTCCGAAACCCGAACTGGTGCGCCATTACACAGTCGAGGTACCCCTCGACCAGCACCGCCCGGCCCGCCTCGACAATCGCGTCACGCGCCCGGTCAATCCCGTACAGTGCCCGACCCTTGTCAAACAGTGGGGTCTGAGGCGTGTTGAGATACTTCGCCGGATCATCGCCCAGCGTCCTGCCGCCGAAGCCGATCACCCGCTGCATCGCATCACGAATCGGAAACATCAGCCGATTACGAAATCCGTCATACACCCCGCCATCGGTCGGCCGCGGTTTCACCAGTCCCGCCGTCACCAGTAGCGAATTCGCAATCCCCTGCCCGCGCGCCGCGGAAACCAGTCCGTCCCACGACGCCGGCGCAAATCCGATCGAAAATGCCTCGATTGTCTCCGGCGAAAGTCCGCGCTGCTCGGCATACGCCCGCGCCGCCGCCGAATCCCGCAACTGATGCTGAAACCACCCGGCCGCCCACTCGTTTACCTTCGCCAGTGATGCCTTGTCTGATTCGTTCGGGCCATGCGATCGCCGTGTTTCCAGCGAAATGCCCGCTTTGGCGGCCAAAATCGACTTCGCCTCGACGAACCCGACCTTCTCGCGAAGCTGCACGAACTTAAAAACGTCGCCCCCGACACCGCATCCGAAACACTTGAATATCTGCTTGGCCGGAACCACGTAAAACGACGGCGTCTTTTCCTGATGGAACGGACAAAGCCCCTTGAAGTCCTTCCCCGCGCGTATCAGCTTGACGTGCTCGCCGACGAGATCGGCGATGTCGAACGCCTGCTGAATCCGACGGGTAAGACTGTCGTCGTACATCATCAGCCGTCCGAATGGCCTCGATCGGCCACGACCGTCAACCGTGTCATGCCGCTGAGCCGCTGCCGCGCCGGCCGCGACTCAACCGACAGTGAAGCCAACCACTCGCCTCTTAACAAAGCGTCGCGCAGGCCACCGGCCTTTCGCGCGAAAACTTGCTACTGACGATAGCTCGACGACCTGTCCCGAAACAAACGTGCGCCGTTCAACTACAGAGTCCAACAAGTATAACGCGCTTTTCACACCGGGCAAATCTCAGTGCTGATATGCGAGGCGCAACCTCTGCCGAGACTACCTATCTTAACATCCGACAGATAATGATCTTGCCGCAATCGAATCGATCATCGTTCGATCACATCCGCACGCAGCACAATCCATCCCAAAATAAAGAGCGAAAGCAGCGCCGCCGCGACACCACCGATCCCGAAGACAAATCTCCCCGTGGCGCCCAGCGCGATCGCACACCACACAGCCACCGCCTGCAAACCAATCACCGAGACACACCGCACCACCGTGTAGGTCGGCAGCGGCAAAAACCGCCGACGCGATGCCAGCAGGCAGGTCGCGCAATATCGCTGGCGATCCAGTCCCACAAAAAGCTTTTCAGCCGCCCCGCATTTCTGGCAACATCCCGCCATACCACGATAGCGCAACCGCAGCCGATCCAGCGTTGCGATAGTCCGATAGGCGCGCGTGATCCGATCAAACTCGACCCGCGCCGTCGGATCGTCCCCGGCAATATCAGGATGATGCTTCATGGCCAGCCGGCGATAGGTCGCCTGCACTTCGCGATGCGTCGCGCCTGGGCGCAGCCCGAGCACTTCGTAAGCAGCTTCCGCCGTAAGTATTTGTCGCGTCTCGCGGGCCATCAGATTGCGACCATTATATCCGCTGAAACCTGCATTCCGGCGTCGCGGACGGCGGGTTTGATCGATTCACAGACGCCGCTATACTCGACTCGCGAATTTCGGCCGCCCTTGGCCGGTTCCACGGGTAGGTAGCTCAGTTGGTAGAGCAACGGACTGAAAATCCGTGTGTCGCCGGTTCAACTCCGGCCCTACCCATTTTTCTTGTCCCCGCCTCAACCCTGCGAGCCGAAGGCGGAACGCCCCGCCTATGAAACGAGCCACCTCAGCAACCCTCTACCTCATAGTTCTACTACCTGCTGCCTGCGACAAACAAATCCCGGCCCCCGCTCCATCGACCGCGCCCGTCCAGGTCGACGTCGTCACCCCGCAGCAGCGCGATGTCCCGATCATCCATCGCGGTGTCGGCACGCTGCGCGCCAATCAAGTCGCCAACATTGCCCCCGAAGTCCTCGGCGTGCTGACCACCATGAACTTCACCGACGGCCAGCGTGTCAAAAGCGGCGACACGCTCATCACCCTCGACAGCGACATCCAGACCGCCGCCGTCGCCGCC
>JAATGM010000028.1 GCA_015654675.1 Planctomycetota bacterium
TCACGTTTCATCGTCGAACGTTTCCATCCTCTTCTTGGTGAGCGGGCCGGTGTATTCGATGGTCTGCTTGCCGATCTGTCCGGAGCGCGGATCGGCAGTGGAGTCGTCTTACTCGGAGGCCTTGCACTTGCGTACGCCGCGCGGGCCGAACTTCCTCAGATAGGCCGGGTCCTTGGGGTAATCGGGGAGTTCGGGCTCTTCCTCGGCGTTGAGGTGATAGAGATTGCCGAAGAATTCGTCGAAGCCGTTGACGGTGGGGAGCGACTCGTTGCGGTCGCCGACGTGGTTCTTGCCGAACTGGCCGGTGACGTAGCCGAGGTTTTTGAGAAGGCCGCCGATGGACGGGTCGAGTTGGCTCATGCCCATCGGTGCGCCGGGGAAGCCGACTTTGGTGAGGCCGGTGCGGAGGCCGTGTTGGCCGGTGAGAAACGCGGCCCGACCGGCGGTGCAGCTCTGCTCGCCGTAGTAGTGGAGGAAGCGGATGCCTTCTTTGCCGATGCGGTCGATGTTGGGGGTTTCGTATCCCATCAGGCCGTCGCTGTAGCAACTGAGGTTGGTGACGCCGACGTCGTCACCGAAGATGACGAGGATGTTGGGCTTGTCGCTTTTCGGAGCATCGGCCGCGATGGAAATCAGCGCCGTCGCCACGATGCAAGCTTTGATCGTGCGATTCATCGTATTTCCTCCTATTCGGATTGGTTCGCCACGCGAGCTTCCGTTCGGCGCGTGAGTGGTGCGGCTCCGGAATTCTGCGCGAGTGATGTCGGGCTCATGGCCTTGAGGAGCTCCGACGAACCAGAGCCCCATTTCGAGATACACGATGCGGCTTTGACCAGCGACACATTTACTTCGTGAACTCGTTCAGGAGTCATGATATAGATTGCGCCGACGGCTGGGGTCGGCGCGGAGGGGACGAAAACGGTCACGCGTCCGTCATCGTGGCGTTCGACGATGAAGGCGGGCACAAGGGCCTCTTCGATGATGACCAGAGCGGGAGCGAAGTTTTTTCCATGATGGGTGTTGTCCAGTCGCTCGGCCAGTCCGCGGAGGACTGAATAGCCGGGGACACGGTTCAGGACGCTGCGCTCCATTGCGTTTTGTACCTGTCGGCCGATGGCCGTGCGGATCAGCAGACCGGCCGCGAAGCAGGCGACAAGCAGAAGGGCCGCCGCCAGCAATTGTGGATGGCGGGCTTTTTCGGGCAATTGGGTGGCAATTGGATGGACGACCTGGGTGGCAGCGCCGAGCGACTTGAGCACCAGCAGAATGCTGAGCCAGACGGGCAGGACGATGACGAGTCCGCCGACGAGGGTTGTCTTAAGAAACCCGAGCAGCGACTTCATGGCTTTGCCGCCTTTGTTGTAGGGGTTGGAGCCGCGGGCACATCGGCGGCTTGCGGTTGCGGCGACTTGGCGCAGCGGAAGCCGACATGGGACATGCCGGTGTCGGGCGCGCCGCCGTGGCGGGCGCTGGGGCGGTAGCGCAGACAGTATGACTCGTGGCAGAGGAACGATCCGCCGCGCTCGACGCGCAGCGGAGTAAACGGCTGAGTCGGATCGTTGGATTTTGGCGGGCCGAGCGGATCGACCGTGATGCCTCGCCCCGCGCGGCTGCGATAGAGCGTTGCGTCGTACCAGTCGGAGCACCACTCCCAGACATTGCCGGCCATGTCGAAAAGCCCGTAGCCGTTGGGCGGATATGAGCCGACCGGGGCGGTGCGGACGTAGCCATCCTTGGCGGTGTTTTTCCAGGGGAAAGAACCTTCCCAGATGTTTGCCTGCGGATGTGTCTCGGAGGGCGGATCGTCACCCCAGACGTAGTCTTTGCCTTCCAGTCCGCCGCGCGCGGCAAACTCCCATTCGGCCTCGGTGGGAAGGCGCTTGCCCGCCCAGGCGGCGTAAGCGACGGCGTCATCCCACGAGACATGCACGACCGGGTGTTTCATGCGATCGGCGATGTTGCTGGCGGGGCCTTCGGGGTGCCGCCAGTCGGCGCCGGGCGTCCAGGTCCACCAGTTTGAGATGTCATCAAGCGGAACAGGGTGATCGGGCGGCGTAAAGACGACCGATCCGGCCACGAGCATTTCCTTGGGCGGCGGCGGAGTGCCGGGCGGCACCTGTTTCATGATCTCTTCGAGTGTCGGGGCTTTCTCGGCGGTGGTGATGTAGCGAGTTGCCTTGATGAAGGCGTCAAACTGTTCGTTGGTGACTTCGTGGGCATCGAGCCAGAACGGCCCGACGCGGACGCGGTGGGCCGGGCCTTCGTCGGGGCGGGCGAGGCGCGAGTCGGAGCCCATGGTGAATTCGCCGCCACGTATCCAGACCATCCCGGGCGGTGCGGCGGCTGGGGCTGTGGTGGGAGGTGCGGCAAAAAGCGGGGCGTGGCTTGCAGCCAGCGCGACCGAGACGGCGAGAAGACGACGGTATTGCATGGTAGACCTTGTCAGCGATGACGGAAGGCGGATCATAGCCGCGATTGGGGTGAGTATGCGAATGGGCGCGATGGTGCGGGCGTGGCGGAAGAGTTTGTTTCAGTGTGCGTGACGCCCGATGCGGGGACGTTTGACGCGGGGGCCATGGCGCGCGGCGAACCGGGATTGCCGGCGGGGTTCACGTGGGACGGGCGACATTACGCAATCGTGCGCGTGTTGGCGGATTGGAAGGAGAGCGAGCCGGACGGCCACCGCCGCGGGGCGGAGTTGTACTATCGCAAGCGATGGTTTCGCGTGCTGGTCGAATCGGGCGAGGTGATGACGCTTTACGCATTGCGACAGGTGAAGGCGAGCGAGAGCAATCGTAAACGGTGGTGGTTGTATTCGGTTGAGCGGAGCGGCGAAACCAGCGGTTGAAGCGTAGTTAGCTATGAAAGCATGCGGTTAAATTACGCGGTAATCTAACCGCATGCTTTCATGGTCAGTCCGAGGAGTGTTTGGATGACGAAGCTCATTCGATTGTTTGGTGTCATCGGGTATGTCGCGGTCTGCGCGGCGGCGGGCTGCGCTGAGTCGCGCGGTAGTCGCGATGCGCTGGCTTTTATTGACACCTATCCGGCCACGGCGGTTTCGCCGCTCAATCCGAAGATTGCAAAGCGGATGGAGGGCCGCAGCGGAGGTGGCGCAGACTTCACCAAAATGCCCGCGCCGGAGATGCGGGTGTCGTTCGACAAGTTGATGGCGGGAACACCAAAGCTGAACGAGCCCGTGGCGAATACGGTGAACCGCAAACTCAGCATCGGCGCCGAATGGAGTATTCCGGTCCGCACTTACAATCCGACCGGGACCGGCCCATTTCCAATCCTGATGTATTTCCACGGCGGCGGTTGGGTGGTGGGCTCGCTGGATGGCTATGACGATCTTTGCCGGTCGTTGTGTCATCGGGCCGGAGCGGTGGTCGTGTCGGTCGACTACCGGCTAGCGCCCGAGCACAAGTATCCGGCGGCGGCCGAGGATTGCTACTCGGCGACCGCGTGGTGCGCGGCGCACGCCGGGGAAATCGGCGGCGATGCGAAGCGGCTGGTGGTGATGGGTGACAGCGCGGGCGGGAATCTCGCGGCCGTCGTCGCCCTGATGGCACGTGACCGGAACGGGCCGGCGATTGCGGAACAGGTGCCGATCTATCCGGCCACGAGCTGCGGCTACGAAATGGCTTCGTATCACTTCTTCGATTCGGGCTACGGCCTTTCGCGCGGCATGATGCGCTATTTCTGGGACGCCTATCTGCGCGACCCAGCCGACGCGACGCAGCCCTACGCCGCTCCGCTGCAGGCGAGCAATCTTGCCAATCTGCCTCCGACGCTGATGATCACCGCGCAATACGACCTGTTGCGCGACGAGGGCGAGGCCTACGCGGCCCGGCTCCAACGAGCGGGCAACCAGGTGCGCTGCACGCAATACCTCGGCATGACGCACGGGTTCATCAACGGCGGGGCGATTTACCCGGAGGCCGATCAGGCCATATCGCAGGTGTCAAAGGCCGTTCGGCTGGCCGGGACGAGCGGCGCAATTCATTAATCCACCGAAAGTTCAGGCGCCGAGGCCGGGCTTTCGCGCCGGTCGCATCCAGCTATAATGGCCGAATGGAAGCCGACATTAGTCGGATTCTGATTCCTCGCGAGACCATCGCGCGCCGGGTCCGCGAGTTGGCGGGGGAGATCGCGTCGACGTACGGGGACGAAGCCAGCGGGTTGCTGCTCGTGCCGATCCTATCCGGTTCGCTGATCTTTACCGCCGATCTGATGCGCGAGCTTCCGTTCGTCATGCGGATCGCGGTCCTGAGCGTCAGCAGTTATCGCGGGGCCTCGACACAGGGCGGGACGCCGAACATCGTGCAGGACCTCAAGCTCGACATTCGCGGGCGGCACGTGCTGGTGGTGGACGACATCCTCGACACCGGCAACACCCTTCGCATGGTGATGGGCAAACTGGCCGAGCGCGGGCCGGCGAGTTTGCGAATGTGCGTATTGCTGCGGAAGAAGGACAAGGCGCCGAGCGATTTGAAGGCGGATTTCGTGGGGTTTGATATCGACGATGTATTCGTCGTGGGATATGGGCTGGACTACAACGACCAGTATCGCAACTGGCCGGAGATCGCGGTACTGAAGCCGGAGCTTTACCAGTGACGCTGTTGGAAGCGGAACGGCCGCGGCAAGTGGGTGTTCGATCGGATTCGCCGGTCGAGCCGGCGACGGCCGCGGCGCTGGCGTCCGACGTGGTGCCGGCGCACCTGCTCGACGGCGGCGAGATCGTCGTGCTGGCGATCAAGCCGTCGCTGTGGTTCATCCTGCTGGTGAGCAAGCGGTGGATCGCGGGAACGGCGCTCGTGCTGGCGGCCGCCTCCTTGGCGCCCAAGACGGGTCTGACGCTTCCGGCGATGCAACTGGCGGTGGGATTGCTGATTGCCCGCCTGCTGTGGGCCACCATGCAGTGGTCGACGCGGCTGTATGTCCTGACGAACCGGCGAATTATGTTAATTCGCGGGGTTTTCAACGTTCAATTGTTTGAGTGCGCGCTGACTCGCATACAAAATACCTGGATGACCTTCTCGCTGGCCGAACGAATTCTGCGATTGGGTTCGATCCACCTCAGCACCGCGGCCGGGGCGGATGCGGGCGGCACGGCCACCTGGCGGACGGTGGCGCGGCCGATCGAAGTGCATGAGCAGATCCGCGCGGCGATCGGACGGGCTTCGAGTCGAGGCAATCATGGTTTGTGATCGACGATGGTTGATGCTGGGCGCGATGAGCGTCGCGGCCGCGACGGGAACGGCCAGGGCGCAGTCGCCGGGCGACGCGATGCCCACGCGGCAGGAGCAGTCGAAGCAGTTTGACGATTTGCTGAAGCAGGCGCAGCAGATGGGGCCGTGGGATCGGCAATCGCAACTCAACGAGGAAGCCGTCGGGCTGGTGTTTCAGCGGCAGGGCTGGTCGAGCGAGCCGGATCAGTTCGCGCTCGGCATGTTGCGCGAAGTCGATCGGGTGCCGCCGTGGCAGATGCAGCAGCGACAGGACGTCTTCCTGCGCTCGATGCAGTCGCGCTACAACCTGACCGAGGCGCAGAAGACGCTGCTGAACGGCAAGCTTCAATACGAGGGCATGCGTCTGACATTCAAGTATTTCAAGGACGCGACGCCGATCGCGATGGAAGCGATGAAGGCGCGAGCAGATGGCAAGCCCTTCACGCCCGAGCAGGTGGCGCGCTGGAGCCGGACCATGCAACCGATGCTCGACGACGGGCGACAGTCGATTGAGCGCGTGGCGGGCACGCTGAGTGAGACTATGACGCCCGAACAGCGGCGGCTGATGGACACCGACCTCAAAGCGTTCCAGAAGCGACACGAAGACGTGGTGAAGATGGTCGGCAAGTGGGAGCAGGGCCAGTGGGACCCGCGCGACTGGGGGCTCGACCACGATCCGGCCCACGCGGCGCTGGTGGCCTCGAAGCAGGCCGAACAGGCCCAGATGGCAGCGCTGCAGCAGATGCCGGGACTCGAACGGGCCGCCCGGCCGGACGACGAATCGAGCTGGGAGCGGTATGTGCGCGAATTCGGGGCCGCGCGGGGCTTTGACGCGGTGCAGACGAAGTCGGCCCGGGCGATCCTGAAGGAACAGGTATCGCGGGCGAAGAATTTTCGCGCGGCGCATTCGGCTCAGCTCGCGACGCTGCAGCGCGATCTGGCCGCGGCTTCCGATCCGGCGAAAAAGGCGGAAATTCAGAAAGACATGGACGGCGAGTTGGCGCCGATCGGGGATCTCTTCAAGGAGCTGTGCAACCGCCTGGAGGAGCTTCTGACGGCCGAGCAGCGTGAGCGAGCCGGGCCACGCGCTCCCGCCGCCGCAGGAGCCCGCGCTGGGTCGGGCTGAGTGAAGCCAGGAAGGCGGCGCGCTGCCAGGTCGATTCGAGACGGGCGGGCAGCGCTGAGCGGCAGCCGTCCGGCACGCGCCGCGCAAAGCGGCGAATCCAGCGAAATGCGACGTCGCGACGGAGCCGGGCGCGGGTGGCCCGCAGGGCGCGGCGTTCGACACGAGCGACGGCGATGATGGCGAATTGGCCGTCGCGGGCGATGGCTCGAATGGGGGTTCGCAATTCGGGTTGGGGAATTTTCAAACGCTCGTCAAAGACGCGATCGATGAGCCGGACCATCCGCGCGCGGCGGGCATGATTGCACATCCGCCGGCGGGCGCGCGTCATGGCGCGATCGATGCGGGCGCGAATCAGATCGGCAATGCTCGTCCCGGCAACCGTGACGACAGACGGGGCGGGTAGCTCATCAAGGCGGATCGGGCGCTGCGGCCGGTGGACTGTCGGCGCGGCGCTGGGGTCGTGGCGCGAGCGGGATTTCCGGGCACGTCGTTTTTGCGTGGCGCTGGGAATGCGCAACATGCCGCGCTCGGCCAGAAACTGCCCCATGGCGGCATGCACGCGTGCGAGCGCGAAAGGCGCGAAGTCGCCGTGCCGGTCCCGGTGGTGGTCGCGCACGGCGACGGTGAGGGCGAGACAGCCCTCCTGAAACAGGTCGTCGGCGAGCGCGGCGGCGCGACTTCCGCAACGGCGAAGCTGTTCGTTGAGCTTCCGTTGGACGAGCGGAATGTGACCGCTGACACGTTTTGACTGGGGCCCCGACAGGGCGATGATGCTTCGCTCGGACATGGCTGGGCTCCCTATGTGCTGGCCTTTTCTCGAATACCGAACATAGTACGAACATTTCGCTGAGTCAACGCAGGCAAGCGGGCGGCGTGCGATAAAGGCGCGCAATCGCTGTTGAGTGAGTGGCTTATGATTTATCGCGAGATGGAAGAGCGGATCAGACCAGCATAGGCAGCACTTCGTCGATGGAGCGCAGCGCGGCGCGGACTTGCTCGGGTGCGGCGGATCGAAGATCAACCGCATCTTCGGTCTTGAACGGCCCGACGGCCGAACGTGTGAGGGCGGTGCAGACGGCTCCGCAGCCGAGCGCAACGCCGAGGTCGCGGGCGATGGCGCGAATATAGGTGCCGCGGCCGCAGTGGATGACGATGTCGACGTCGGGCCAGCGGTAGTTTTTGATTTCGATTGAATCGATTCGGACCGGGCGCGGTCGGATGGGAAGCGGTTCGGTTGGTCCGTCCTTGCCCGCGGCGCGGCGCGCCCGCTCGTAGGCCGGTTTGCCCCGGATTTTCACGGCGCTGTAAACCGGAGGAATTTGTTCGATCTCGCCGACCATGGTGGCGAGCACCGCTGCGATGCGATCCATTCCCGGGTCGGCTGCGCCCGCCACCGGTTCCAGCGGATACTCGGGGTCGAAGGTGGCATTGGTGACACCGAGGCGAAAGGTGGCGGCGTACGTCTTGGGGAGGGCCATGAGCCGTTCGACGAGTTTGGTGGCCTTGCCGACACATGCGACGAGCACGCCGTCAGCGAAGGGGTCGAGCGTGCCGGCGTGGCCGACGCGTTTCTCACCGAGGATGGGGCGAAGGCGATAGGCGTAGCGTGCGCTGGTATAGACGGTGGGTTTGTAGAGGGTGATGACGCCGTCGACGGGCATTGCTATCGAGTGGGCTTGCTGGGTGCCGCGGTGACCTGGGCGGTGGGGGCAGCCGCGCTGCGACTGGGGCCGGCCTCGCGAAGACTATCGATCACCACAGCGGTTGATAGAATTTCCGGAAGCACCAGCGGCTTCTCGGGGTCTTTTCCGGGAATTACGACATACATCGGGACGCCGGCGCGGCCGTTCTTGTCGAGGTCTGCCTTGATCTCTGGATCATTGGACGTGTAGTCGGCCTTGAATGGGATCACGCCAAGGTCGCGCATGACGGTTCGAACGTCGTTTGTGTTCAGAATGAGTCTTTCGTTGGCTTTGCAGTTGACGCACCAGTCGGCGGTGTAGTCGATGAAGAGCGTCTTGCCGGCGGCGATCGCTTCCTCGGCGGCCTTGTGCGAATAGGGAACCCACGGGATTTCGTTGGCGTTTTTCCATTTGAAGTCGAGGACGGAGGCCATGCCGCCGCCCTTGCGGAGCAGCATCTGATCTTCGACGAGTTTGTCGATTGGGGCGGCGAATCGGAAGCAAAATGCCCAGCCGCCGATGAGAAGAATTGCGACCATGACGAACGTTTGAAGTTTGCGTGCGAACTCTGCGCCGAACTCGAGACGCCCGAGCACCCACACCGCGGCGGCGACGAAGATGAGAAAGACGATGGTCCAGAGCAGGCCGTCCGGACCGAGCTGCGTGCCGAGCGGCTTGAGCAGCCAGACGACCGTGGCGAGCAGCAGGAAGCCGACGACGCGCTCAAACGTACCCATCCATGCGCCGGGGCGTGGGACAATCGTGACCCAGGCGGGATGCGCCGTGAGGGCGATATAGGGCAGCGCCATTCCGATGCCGGCCGCGAGGAAGATTCCAAACGCGACGTTGGGCGGCTGCTTGATGGCGAGTGCGACGACTGCGGAGATGAACGGCGCTGTGCAGGCGGTGCCGAGGGCAGTGGCGAGCAGGCCGGTGCCAAACGCGCTGGCGAGGCCTTCGCCCTGTACCTTCTCACCAAGCTCGTTGATGGCGCGGGGTGGGTTGAGCGAGAACACGCCGAAGAGACTCATCGCAAAGGCGGTGACGACCGCGGCTATACCGATGACGAAGCGCGGGTTCTGAAACAGGCCGCCCCACTGGCCGCCGAATTGTCGGATGACGATTCCCAGTGCGGCGAATGAAACGATGATTCCGGCGCTGAATGCGAGGCCCAGTGCGAAGACGCGGAGGCGGTGTTCGTGGGCCTGGCGCACGAATGAGAGCACTTTGATCGAGATCACCGGGAGCACGCAGGGCATGAAGTTGAGCAGGAAGCCGCCCACCAGCGCCATCGCGAGGTATCCGATCACGCCGTACTGCGTAAACCAGTTCTGGGCACGCTCCAGCCAATGCGCCTTCGCAGGCGGTGCTGGTGGAGTTGGCGTCGAAGTGCCGGCCACGGCCGGGTTGGCGGCGGCAGCCGCGGCGGCCTTGGCGCCGGCGATCTTCAGCGGGATTTCAAATTCGACGGCGGTGGGCGGATAGCACGTGCCCGTATCGTTGCACGCCTGATAGCGGAGGTTCGCGTAGAGATTCATGGGCTTCAGCGCGATGTCCGGCTCGGTCTCGGCTGCGATGGTCAATGTGACGCCGCCCGAATACTCGCTGACCTTGCCGACGTCTTTAACCATTCGCTCCTTGCCGGGCGGATAGACCGGCTCCTCGAGCAGGACGCCGTTCGGCGCATCGAGGAAGAGCTGCGTCGCGACGAGTCCTTCGACGGTCGGCTTGGCCGATTGAATGTGGTATCCCCGCTCGACGTCGACCGTGACTTTGACCTCAAACTTCTTGCCCGGCTTGATTTCGGCCGGGGCCTGGACCGCGCGGACCTTGATGTACTTCGCGTCGGCCAGTGGCACCGGCAGCGCGTGGCGGGCGCGCTTGAACTCGGATTCATTGGCCGGGTCGGTTTTCGCGTTGGCGGCGACCACCGGAAGATCCAGCGACAGGTCGGCTTCGCCCGGGACGCAGATCGTCTTGCATACGAGCCACGATGTCTTGGCAGAGATCTTGACCGCTTGTCCGGGCTTCGCGTCGGCCGGGGCGGTGACCTCGGCCAGAATCATCGGCGCCGGCCCATCGAGGATGAAGGTTAGGTCTTCAGGCGTATCGCCGTGGGCAATTGGAGCCGGGTATTGCAGCGGGCCGACCTTCCAGCCCTTGGGAAGCGTGAATTTCACGATGGTGGGGACGCCGGCGGCCGGGCCATTGTTGCGCCAGTAGATGTGCCATTCGGGGGCGACCGCGAACTGAGCCGCGACGGTGATTTTTCCGCCGGGTTTGATGGCGGTAGCGTCGGCCAGCAGTCGGGCCTTGACGTTCTTCTGCAATACTTCGGGCCCGACTCCGGGCGCTCCAAGCATCGCGAGAGTTAGCTGGGTGATGAGAAACGGTGCAATCATAGGGTCTCCGTGCGGCGATCTCCGTACATCGGTTGGATGCGGGACCGGGCCGGGGTGCGTCAGCCAAATGGCTCTGAATGATCAGAGATTAGCAAGCGGGAGGCGGGTTGTCAGTGTTGGGCGGCGGCGTCCGGAAAAAGGCCTTACGAACGAATTGAGGCGGAATTCAGCGTTGACGGAGTAGGGTGTGACTTTATACTGATGCAAATGGGAGCGTGTGCGTCGCTCCCGGAGCGATAACTTGTTTCGGGGCTTGTTGATGCGATCGATTTGGTCGCGTCGGCCGGCTTCGTCGAAAGGAGATTCGTCACCCATCGCCTCGTGTTCGAGGCGGAGGCGGAACGAATAAGGCGTCGTGGCTGGAAGCCGGCCCATCCGCAGGCAGCGGAAGGGCGGCGCAGTACAGCCGGATTGACCCGCTGATGTTGAGAGTTCATCAAGCCGCGGCCTCGCAGATACCGGAAGCGGCCGATCGTCGGAGTGGCATTCAGGATCATATCATTCATGTTTTTCGATTATTCATTCTTTCATCTGGCCACCTGCAATCGGACGAACACGAGGTCTTGCACGGCACGATCTGAATAAGCGGATCACCCTCGACTCGAACCGGGTCGATCGTCTGTTCTGACGCAGCCGGATCGGTTTCCACCGAGCGACTGTCCTTTCTTTGTTCCGTCTTTCCCAAGTGTGTGCGCGACGTCGCGCTTCGGCTGCGCAGTTCGCGGGCCGGTGTGCTCGGCGTCCGCCGTGTGGACTGATGGTTCAATCATTTCAAGACAGGAAGGCATTGCGTCATGGGATCTTCGATTTTGTCGGAGGTCTCGACCTTCACGTATCTGTACCCGCTCGTGGCGGGGATCGCGGCCGGCGCCATCCTTTGCTATTTCGGCTTGAAGTTCATGGGTCGTCGGAACGTCCTTCTGGCGACGCAGGATGCGCAGAGGAAGCTGGACGAGGGTCAGAAGCGGGCCGACGAGGTCGTCCGGGCCGCTGAGGTCGAGGCAAAAGCACGTTTTCTGCGGGAGCAGCAGGAATTTGACAAGAGGACATCGGTCGCCCGGGATGAGTTGCGCGATGTCGAGAAGCGGCTGGATAAGCGTGACGATCTCCTCAACCTGAAAATGGAGACGCTGATCTCGAAAGAGAAAGCGGTCGAGGCGGGAGAGGGACGGATTCGCGAGGGGAACAAGGCGCTGGAGGGGCAGCGTGGCATCGTCGAGGAGACGATCCGCGAGCAGAAAACCCAGTTGCTGCGAATCTCGGGCATGTCGCGCGAAGACGCCAAACAGGCCCTCTTTCGTCAGCTCGAGCACGACCTGTCGAGCGAGACATCGCAAATCATCGAATCGGCCGTCACCAAGGCGCAGGACGAGGCGCAGAGCAAGTCGCGCGAGATTGTCATTACTGCGCTACAGCGGTACTCGGCGGAGCACACCGCGGCGTCGACTGTCAGCACGGTTGATGTTCCCAATGATGAAATGAAAGGCCGCGTGATCGGCCGCGAAGGCCGGAATATCCGCGCCTTCGAGCGGGCCACGGGTGTTGACGTGATCGTGGACGACACGCCCGGCGTGGTGGTCGTCAGCGCGTTTGATCCGGTGCGGCGCGAAATCGCGCGGCGGGCGCTGGGCAAGCTGATTGAAGACGGCCGCATCCACCCGACGCGGATCGAAGACGTGGTCGGCGAGATTAAGCAGGAGGTCGAGCGCGAGATCCTCGAAATCGGCAAGAAGGCCAGCATCGAGGCCAACGTGCCGGGATTGCATCGCAAGATGCTCGACCTGCTTGGGCGGTTGCACTATCGCACCAGCTACAGCCAGAACGTGCTGCGGCACTCGATCGAAGTGGCCTACATGTCGCAGATCATCGCCGACGAATTGAAGCTCGACGGGGCGCTGGCACGCCGCTGCGGACTGCTGCATGACATCGGCAAGGCCGTCGATCATGAGGTCGAGGGCGGCCACCCCGCCATCGGCGCCGAAATCTGCCGCAAGTTCAACGAGCCCGAAGAAGTGATGAACGCCGCCGCCGGACACCACGGCGATGTGCCCGCCACCAGCCCCTACACGCCGATCGTCGCCGCGGCCGACGCGATGAGCGCATCGCGGCCAGGGTCGCGTCGCGAATCGCTGGAGCGTTACATCAAGCGGATGGAGGATCTGGAGAACATCGCGAAGGGATTTGGCGGTGTGCAGCAGGCCTACGCGATTCAGGCGGGGCGCGAAGTACGGGTGATTGTCGATGCGCACTCGGTCGATGATTCGAATGCGATGCGCGTCGCACGCGAGATCGCGAAGAAGATCGAGTCGGACATGACATATCCCGGCGAGGTCAAGGTCACGTTGCTGCGAGAGGTTCGAGCGGTCGAATACGCGCGTTAGTTGTTCGCTTGGTTCAGCACCGGTTCACGCGGCCGGGCGGAGGGTGGTCGGGGCGATCATGCTCGTGATCTCGCGGCTGCGGCGGAAGAGCGAGGCGGTCGCGGCGGGCTGGCCGGCCAGTGACTCGACGTGGCAGGCGACATTCATCGTGCGGCCGAAGTCGATGATCATGGCCCAGACAACCGTCCACTGCGGGCCGATCTGCTTCACGTCGCTGAAGTCGAAGATGATGTTCTGAACAGCGTTTGCACCCAGGTTCTTGCGGGCGGCTTCAAGGGTCGTCCGCAGGTTGGCGCTGGTGAGGATTTCGGCTTCGAGCTTGATCAGCAGGGTGTTGCTTCGGATCGCGTCGTTCGTGTTGTTGATCATCCGGCACATGGTTCGCTTCCTTTGCACGCTGCGAGGCGTCACAGGAAGTACCCGCGAGCGGACCGGTTCTTAGGGGGCGGAATCAGAATTACCGTAAGTCGTTTGTTTGTATTGACTTGCAATTCACTCGTCGGGGCTGGCTTGGGTGGGTAATATCGGCCAATCATGGCTTCTCGCGGGCGAATAGCGGCGTTTTTGGGGGCGGGGCTGCTATTCGCACTCGTGAGCCGGGTGGTCTGGGTTCGGGGGCAAATGGCCCGTGAACTGGCCGTGCGACACGCGCCGGCGCGGCCGACGGCCGAAGTAGCACTGAATGATTTGTTCGCGCGCGTCCGGCGGGCCGTCGCTGGCCGACGGATGATCGGCTATGCCGCCACTCGGCCGCCGCTGGCGGGGTCGCGCGAGGACATGATGTGTTACTACCTGGCGCAGTATGCGCTCGCGCCAGTGGTCGTGGCCGATCGGGCGGACGCGGATTTGGTGCTGGGGGCGTTTGACAACGATGCGGACCTGACGCGCTTTGCGACGGAGGCGGGCTATCGCGCGGTGGCGCGGTACGCGGCGGGACTGGCGCTGCTCGAGAGGACACCGCATTGAGCGCGGCGGTCGTTGCAGCGGTTGCGATCTCGTTCCTCACCGCGGCGGGAGTTGTATTCGCGGCCTGGCCGGGGCGCGGCGATTGGCGTTCGAATTTCCTGCGGGCGTGTCTGGGGCTGGGTCTGGGAGTTGGCGTCAGCTCAGTTATTTACTTTGCCTGGTTGCTGCTGGGTTGCGGCGGGGGGCGAACCGGCCTCGCGGCGATGGATGTCGGCGTTGCGGCGCTGGCGGTGGGCTTTGCATGGCGGCGACGCGGCGTGGTTGGCGACGTGACGTTGACTGAGACCGGCGTGCCCGTTGGGCGATGGGTGACGGCGGCATTGCTTGCAGCAGCGGCCGTTGTGGTTGGGCTGAGTATCTATTCGCAATTTGCATACGCTGCGGGCCGACCTCACGGCGAGTGGGATGCATTTGCGATCTGGAATTTGCGGGCGAGGTTTTTGTTTCGGAGCGGGACTGACTGGCGGGCCGGATTCGCGAGCGAGCTGGCCTGGTCGCACACCGACTATCCGCTGCTGTGGTCCGTCGCCGTGGCGCGGTTGTGGACCTATGCCGGCGGCGACGCGACGGCAATTCCGCAGGGGTTGGCGATCGGCGCCACGCTGCTGGTGATCGCGACGCTCTTCGCGGGCTTGTGCCGGCTGTGCGGAGCGGCAGCGGGGGCGGTGGGGGTAATCGTGCTGCTGGCTTCGACGAGCTTCGACATTCTGGGGACGACGCAATGCGCGGACGTGCCGCTGGCGTGGGTAATGATGGCGACGCTGATTCTCCTGGCGACGGCGTTGCGCGGCGACCGAGTCGATGCCGGGTTAATGCTCCTGGCAGGCGCGGCGGCGGGGTGTGCGGCGTGGACGAAGAACGAGGGCATCGTGTTCGCTGCGGCGGCGTGGCTGGCCACGGCGGGCTGGACGTGGCGAGCGGTTGGCTGGCGGCAGGCCGGCCGAGCATGCGGCGCGATGATGGCCGGGGCGGCGCCATGGCTTCTCTGCGCAGCCGTGCAGAAGTGGACCCTGGGCGGCGCGAGCGACTTCATCGCCGGCAATTCGGCGTCGCTGGTTCGAGCGAATACGTTGGACGCGTCGCGGCATGGGCAGATCTGGCGTGCGATGCTTTCACTCTGGGGTGAGCAGGTCGACGCTACCGCGCTCGGACTGGCGATCGGCTTGCTGATCGCATATCGGTTCGCTCGTAGGGGGAATGCGTCGCGCGGCAGCGATCGCCGAATCGGACTTGCGGTGATCGTGACCGCGCTGGGCCTGCAATCAATCGGCTGCTACGCGGCTTACCTGCTGACCCCACATGATCTTCAATGGCACCTCAAGACCTCGGTGCATCGGGTGTTCGTGCAGATGTGGCCGAGTCTCATACTTGCGGGGGGTTACTGGGCGAAGAACGCCGGTCTGTCGCGGGACACGGTTCGCGCATAGCATGCCGCCGAATTGAGCGAACGCGGCGCGCAGCGTCGCGGTGTCACGTCGAAGGAGTCGCACATGAATTTCTTGTGGTTTCTGCTGATTGGGCTGTGTGCCGGATGGCTGGCGGGTCAGTTTGTTAAGGGCGGCGGGTTTGGTGTGGTGGGGGACATTATTGTCGGCGTCATCGGTGCGATTCTTGGCGGATACCTGTTCGGCCTGATGGGCATCACGGCCGGCGGTCTGCTGGGGGCGCTGTTGATGGCGACGGTCGGCGCGGTCGTGCTGCTGGTGATCGTGCGAACGCTGAAGCGGGCCTGAGCGCGCGACGAAAAAATGGACCCCCAAACCTCCCTCGCTGTTAACGAGGGAGGGAGTGCGCTTGGGGGCCGGTGAATCAGCTACCGAGCAGCGCCGAGACGAAGCCCTGGACGTCGCGGCCGTTCGCCAGCGTGTCCTGGTTCATGTCGGCCCGCTGGATGTGCTGGGCGTTGGTGTCGGTGCCGAGCACAACGGCGATGAACGTCTGCAGGTCGACCGAGGTGATCTGGCCGTCCTCGTTGAAGTCGCCCTGGGCCGGCGTTCCGATTCGCAGCGTTGCAAGTGCGACGGCGGGCCAGGGAATCGCGCCGCGACCGTATGCGGCGACGCCGGTGTTACTCGGCAACAATTGATAGACGAGCAGCGACGGCGCGGATTCGGCAAACATCTGGACGCGAGCCACACGGACCCAGAGCGGGGCATTGCCGTTGTCGGCGTTGAGCGACGAACCACCCAGTTCGGAAACCACACCTGCGGCGTTCGATCCGGATGGGAACGACGTGAAAATGCTTCCATGCGAGATGCTCAGTACGCTCGCCGCCGATGACGGATATCCGAGGTTCACATAGGCAGAGGTCAGTCCCGTGTTGACATCGCCGAGGTCGCTGGCCCAGACTTCGACGTGATAGATCTGTCCGGCATTGATCGACGCGAGCGAATTCGGCACGGACGTACGGATGTCGGACGACGATGGGCTCGCGAGGACGGCGAGTCGGAAGTCGACATCGACGGGAGTCGAGCCTCCGCGCAGAAGCGGCGCACCGCCGCCACACGGCGGATACAGAATGGTGGGATCCGAAACGGATTTATTCCAGGCCGTGGCGAACCAGCTCAAATCGGCGACTCCAACGGCGTCGTCACAGTCGAAATCGTGAGCCGACGCCGCCGGAGGAACCGTGTGCAACCACGAAGGCGCGAAGAGCGACAGATCGCCGACATTGACGACACCGCTGTTGTCGAGGTCGTAGGAGCGAGCCGGCGGCGTAATGAGCAGGTCGGCCGCGCCAAAGTTAATGAAGGCCGGATTGATGAGGCCGCGATTAAAGGCGGCGACGCCCCCGGCGGCCGGTGTGAGCGCGATATGACACGCGGGCGTGTCGAGTGCCGCCGTCATGCGAATCCAGCCGATGCGGACCCACTGCGGCGTGATTCCGCCGCCGTTGGGCAGGGCCGAGCCGCCGAAGCCGGACACCTGGCCGGATTGAATGGTTCCGCCCGGGAATGTCGTGAACGTATTGCCGTGGTAGACCGAGTCGGCGGCGGTCTGTGTGCAAAAGCCGACATTGACGTAGGCGCCGGTCAGGCCCGTGTTGTTTGCGCCGAGGTCGGTCGCCCAGATTTCAACATAGTAATAGCTACTGCGCGAGACAGCGGTGAGCGATGTCGGCTCGGTGGTTCGCGTTTCAGTAGTCAGGCCCGGATCGATCATGGAGATGACCGGAATGATGCGGATATCTGGCTGGCAGGTATCCGGGACGCCGTCAGAGTTGACATCCGTGGCGCTGCCGGACGCGATGTCGCAGGCATCCGGGATGTTGTTGTGATTGCAATCGGGCACGGTGTGGGCGGCGACGTCGCAATCATCGGGAACGCCGTTGCCGTTGCAGTCGGCCTCGCAGGAATCAGGGATGCTGTTGGAGTTGCAGTCGGCAGCGCCTGCAGCGATGTCGCATTCGTCTGGAATGCCGTTGCCATTGCAGTCGGACGGGCTGGGAGTTCCCGAGACCGCGGTGACCCACGTCGGATCATCTCCAGCGACCTGATTATTTCCGCCGATGGTGCCGTTGTTCCCATGCCCTGAGGCGTCGGCGACGACCTGGCCTGAGCCCTCGTCGAATCGCCAGTAGCCGACTAATCCGGGTTCGGATCCGGACAGTCGCTTCGACTTGTTGTCATTGAGCTGCTGTTGCGTCCGCGCGACATTCCAGACGCGCATCTCGTCGATGCGTCCATAAAAGGATTCGTTTCCATAGAACGAGTTTCCGATCGCGAACGCGCTGTTGGAGTAGACAAGCGTTCCGTTGGCGGTCTTGTTGTCTTTCAACACACCATTGACATACAGGCGGCAGAAATGCTGTGTCGCGGAATAGACGCCGGCGACATGGACCCACTGGCCGAAATAGGTGCTCGTGGGAACATTGTCGGCCGCGACGACCGCGTTACCGCCCTGATCCATTCGTAACTGGACGTGCCCGTCGCCGCTCTGCTGCCACGCGAGGATGTAGCCGGTCGCAACGGAGTTGCGGATGAGGCGGGCGTGGTACGCGCCGGCGGAATCGGCCTTCACCCAGGCCTCGACGGTGAGTTCGTTGGCCGGTTCGAGTGTCGGGGAACGGGGAACGACGACAATATCGTTGATTCCATCGAAATAGACGGCAGAGTTTCCGGCACCGATTTCGCAGGAGTCGGGTATGCGGTTGCCGTCGCAATCGGGCGCGCCGGCGGCCACCTGGCACCAATTGGTCACACCGTTGCCATCGCAATCGGCGGTGCCGCCGATCTCGCAGAGATCGCGGATACCGTTGGCATTGCAATCCTGGACGGGCTGGCATTCATCCGGAACGCCGTCGGCATTGCAGTCCTGGCTTGTTCCGGAACTGATATCGCAAGCATCGAGCGCGCCGTTGTGGTTGCAGTCGTTCGTCGGAATGATCTCCATGATTCCGAACCGCGGCTGGCTGATGTCAACCCATTGCCCGGCGGTGAATGATCCCGAATCCCGGACATAGAATTCGGCGTAGTCTTCGCCTCCCGCGGCATTGTTCGGCTCGCCGGCGGCCCAGTTGGAGTAGCCGACGGGCTCGCCGCTGGGCCAGACCCACGTGCCCTCGATGGCGATGTCGTTGATGCCGATGAACGCGGAGGCCGGAGTGAGCAGCGGTGCGAAAGTTGTAACGAGCCACTGGTTCTCGGCGGCGTTTCGCACGGTCGCGAGATGGCCGCCGGCGGCGACCGCTTCGGCCTCCTGAGCGGCCCAACTGCCGGTCGAAGCCGTCAATCGATAGAAGTGGCCGTTGGCGGGGTTGCGAATCGTTCCGACGGGCTGGGTGGTCGGGCCGCCTGAGATGATCTCGCAGGAATCCGGGATGGTATTGGCGTTGCAGTCCGCCGCGCCGGCCGTGATTTCGCACACGTCGGGCGTGCCGTCATGGTCACAGTCCGGCTGGCATGAGTCGAGGACGCCGTTCGAATCGCAGTCGTGTCCGCTGATTTCGCACGAGTCCGGAAGGCCGTTCAGGTTGCAGTCGGCGCTGGTTCCGGCGTTGATGTCGCACGCATCCGGAGTGCCGTTGTTGTTGCAGTCGGTGTCGGGCCGGATGTCGAAGGCGATGCCGGAGACTTTCGCGGAGGCCGGGACTCCGGGGCCGAAATCGACGGGGATCGTGTCGATGTAGGTCCCGTTGGCCGCGAATCGGAAGATATTGCGGGCCGAGCTGTTGGTCACCCAGATCACGCCGGTGTCATCGATGGCGATGCCGTTGGGACTGAGTCCCGGTGCGGCAAGCGGGGTGAGCGGCGCGCCGGCATGTGAGTACTTTTTGACCGAACCGGGAGTCGTGGCGTACAGGTTCTCATCGGCGTCGAAGGCGAGTTCGAGCGGGTGCGGGGCGAAATCGCCCTGGCCGAACGTCTGAACGACCTGAAGTTGCGCGTCGAATTGCCGGATGAAGCCTGAGCCGTTGTTTCGGCAGCCGACAAAGAGGTTGCCGGCGCGGTCATAGGCAAGACAGAGGGGGTCTTCTGTTCCGGAGAGGTTACTGAGGTAGGTTCCATCCGTCTTGTAGAACTTGATGCTGTCGGACAGGTAGCTGCAGACGGCGATGTCGCCCGAGGGCGTCAGGGTCGCTCCGCGCGGGCCGCTGAGTCCGCCGGCGGTGAGTGTGCGGACCAAGGTACCGGTCCTGCTGACAAGCGAGACTCTGTTTCGATTCCACTCGCTCACGAGCAGGTTTCCGGCCGAGTCGAAGGAGATCGGGGCACCGGTGTAGTCCAACTGGCCTGGCAGCAGCACGCCCAGCGGCGACCCGCTTCGTGAGAAGATGTGAACGCCGTCGATGGCGCTCTCGGGGATCAGAAACATTCGTCCACATGGACGAACGCGCTCGGTGATCAGGAAGAATTCGCATTCGTCCGGGATTCCCGTCGAATTGATATCAACGCTCGTGCCGTTGGCGAGATCGCAATAGTCGGGAATGCCGTTGTGATTGCAATCGACGTTCGTCGCCTCGCACAGGTCCAGCGTTCCGTCATTGTCGCAGTCGGTCGTTCCGCCGGGCTCACAGGCGTCGGGTGTTCCGTTGGCATTGCAATCCGTCGCGGCGCCGGACGCGATTTCGCAGGAGTCGAGAACGCCGTTGATGTTGCAGTCGCCCGTGATGATCGGGGCGCCGTTGGTAAGCCAGGCCGGGTCGGCTGAATCGCCGCCGGCTGCCGAGTCGGTGCCGCGCACGCCGTTGTTGTTGTGGCCAGAAGCATCGCCCACCACCTGACCCGAACCTTCGTCCATTCGCAGATAGGCGACCAGCCCCGACTCTGTGCCGAGGAGCTGGCGACCCATGTTGTCGTTGATTTGTTGCGCGGTGCGGGCAACGTTCCAGACGCGAACCTCGTCCATTTGACCCGAGTAAGCTTCGCTTGAGGTCATGTTTCCAATGAATAGATCGGATACAGAATAATTAAGCGTTCCACGAGCATTCTGCGATGCGCGGAGAACGCCATCCACATAGAGGCGGGCGAAGTCGCCTGGCGCGGAATAGACCGCCGCGACGTGATGCCATTGGTTGAGGTAGGTGGACAGGGTCACAGTATCGATGACGTTCACGTTGCCGAGCTGCGCGCTGTCGATTCGCAATTGAAGGCGATGGTCGCCGCCCTGCGAAGCGGCCAGGATGAAGCCGGCCCCGAAATCGGCGCTCTTGCGCACAATTCGATTGTGATATCCACCCAGGGCGTCCGGGCGAATCCACGCCTCGACCGTAAGCTCGGACGCCGGCTCAAGCGATGCCGATCTGGGCACGCGCACGACGTCATTCACTCCATCGAACGTGAGTGACGCGTTGGCTCCCACGAGCTCGCAGTCATCCGGAACGCCGTTGCTGTTGCAGTCCGATTTGGTGCCGCAACCGGGGACGTCACACGGCCCGCCTGGGGCGCCACAGGCGATATCGCAGGCGTCGGGTATTGAATTTGCATTGCAGTCGACGGCGCGAGCGGCGCCTACGAGTGATAGAACCACGACCGAGGCGATTACACATTGAACTGCATGATGGTTGATTCGAACCCGAGACTGCGCAAGTAATTTCCTAGACATAGAACCGACGGACATGGCGAGCTCCAATTTGTGCATGAGACCGAGTTGAACCCGTTTCCTTCCCGATTGGCCGGCTGAATCAGGCAATTGATTCCAACGCCGGCTCAAAGCGATTCATTTTTTGATACGGACTGAGGCGCTGCCGTTAAGGCAGCGCCTATTGTCGCAGAGAGAGTCGTAGACTCGCGGTCCGCGCAACAAGAATTCCCGCGAATTGGCGCGATTGGTCGCAACACACTGAAATGAAGAGACTTAGGCGCAACAAAAAAGGACCGGCCATTCGGCCGGTCCTTTGAGGACCCGTTTCTAGTTTGTCAGTACCGCTTACTTGCGGCGGCGAAACGCCAGAGCGCCCAGGCCGAGGAGGGCCATCGTGGCCGGCTCGGGGATTGGGGCGAAGGTCGGGACCGTGGCGACGTAGCCATCGATGACCGACGCGGCGTTAATCGTATAAGCCGGAGCATTGGTCTGGACGACCATGAGAGCGCTGCTGGCGCCGGGCGTGATCAGGCCGGGGCCGATGACGTCCATGTACGAAAATCCGACGAAGTCGGCGGTGGGTCGGTTGATCAGCGTCGCCGCGATGCCGGCAGCCGGAACCTGATAGCTGGCGTCGGTGAGCCAGCCGGTGTAGCCGTTCATCGTGACGCGGCTGAGCGGGTGGGCCGACGTGCCATCGTTGAAGGCGCGATAAGCAAAGGTAAGTCCGCCGAGCGGATTGCTGACATCGCCGGAGATGACGTAGGTCACGAGCGTTCCGCTGAATGTCGGCGTCAGGAACGGCGAGACCATGCTGTCGATGACAACTCCGCCAACCGGATCGGGCTCAGCCGGCGCCGGAAACAGAGTTCCGCCGATCGGAAGCGGCGACGCAAGCGCCGCGGAAGTCGCGACGAACATGGCCGCTGCCGAAGCAGCAATTGAGAAACGCGCACGCTTGGAAATCATGGACATATTCATTCCCCTTGGCTTCTCTTCCCCCTTCAGATGCGGCTGCGAGACATCTAACGGCCGCGTGCTGAAGCGTTATTTCAAACAATGCTATGGATGCGATCGAACGAATTTCGACTACGGCTGAACAGAAATTCCGTTGTAATGAACAGGGTCCGGTATAGCGTGTTAGCAGGGTGTAAATGAGGTTGCGAGGCGCAGTTTTCGCGGACTTAACGGATTTAACGTGTTAGTGGACTACAAAAAATTTTGAGTGGACTTTCAGAATTCAGCGCGGTCGAAGTGACGAACGCCTATCCGCATAGCTAGTGAGCCAGCGCCAAAGCCCAGCAGAATTTGCGCCAGATAGAGTGCGAGATTCACGGCGTCGAGTCGTGTGAGACTGTGCAGCACATACACATTGCGATAACAGAGCGCGCCCATAATAGCGATGCTGAGCATGACCAGAACCATCGAAGCGACCAGGTTGACGGTCCCGCCGAGCGACCCGGCGATGCGCGCGGCCGAGCGTTCTTCAAAACTGGGCAGGCGCGCGCCAAGACCGATGGCGAGCCCGCACAGGCCGACGCACACGGATAGCGTCGCAGCAACCTGAATGAGTCCGAGAGTGAGTGGGAGCTGCAGGGCGCGGATCGACAGTGCCGTGACGATCATCGCGGCGATGGCGGTCACGGCGAGCGCAAAATCAAACTTGGCCCACACGACGGCCGAGCGCGAGAGCGGCCAGAGCGAGACAAGCCACATCTGCCGGCCTTCGAGTGAGATCATTGGATAGACAAAGCGGCTGGTGAACGTGGAGAGAATGAGCGCCACCGCGCCGTAGTTGAGGAAACAGATGAGTCCCTGCCACGCCATCGAAAAGCCGCTCGGGTGCATGCGCGGGAGATAGGCAAGATAGAGCGCGAGCAGACCGAACAGAATGGCGAGCTGTGACCACTGCAGCGGGTCGCGGAGAAACGAGCGGAGATCCTTCAGCACAAGTCCGCGTATCTGGCGCGGGAGATAGCAGAATAGTACGTTGGTCATCCACGCGGTGAGCGGTCCGCCGTATCGAATGGCGGTGGTGGGGGCCGAGCTGGCGCGAGCGTACGCCGTTTGAAGAAATCGCGCGACGACGACGATGGCGAGCCAGCCAAGGAACGCGGCGTGGGCGGCGGTGATAAAGAGATAGCGCGCGGCAACACGCGGTTGCCCGTAGAGCGCATTGCGGATTGCCTTAGTGACCCAGGTGGATGGAAGGAATGCCCCGCGGAGCAATTGCAGTTCACCGAGGAATCGATCGAGCCAGCGATCGGGGTCGGACGACGAAGCGCCCCAGATGCGGGCCCACCAGAGCAGACCACCGATAAGCACGATCGCGGCGACGATGATCATGAAGCGTCGAGCCGAGCGCGGCATCCACATCGCGGCGGCCCATGCGGCCAGCAGGCCCAGCGCGCCGGGAATGGGGACAAACGCCAGGAAAGCAGTGGCGAACGTGATGTAGAAGTAGGCCGGGAGGTGCTCAATGCGGCCGACCGCCAGCATCATGGGCAGGCCGAGCAACAGTAGCGACCAGCTCGCGAAGAAAATGCTCTCCAGAAAGACGATGGCCACGATGCTGCGCGGTTGAATGGGCGAAGCCAGCAGCATGGCCGGCTCCTGCCGAATAAAGAGCCCACCGTAGGCGAGGATGGCCGAGGAGAAACCAAGCAGGATGGTCATGGCGACGAAAAAGATATGGAAGATGTAGGGAATGATGACCACCGACTGCTCTCGAAACATATTGAGCGTGACAAAGATGCGATCGAAGAGGGCGTAGAGAGTGACCCAGATCCCGATGATGAAGGTGATGACAAGTACGACTCGCAGCGGGGCCGTCTCGGCGGTCTGTCGGACGCGGTTGCGAATCAGGCGGACACGATTGTCGAGCAGAAGGGCGAAGCCGTCGTTCGCGTTCGCGGCCGAAGCGCTCATGGCGAGACAGTTCCGGGTTGAATGACGTTCGTCGCGACGGCCGTATCCGGTTCGTCAGTGAGTTGCAGGAAGATATCTTCAAGCGTGTGTTGACTGGTGCGTTCCCGGCGAAGGTCCGCGAGCGTGCCTTGGGCGATGATTCGTCCACGATGAATGATGGCGATGTGATCGGCCAGAGATTCGGCGACTTCCAGCAGGTGAGTCGACAGAAAGACCGTGTTGCCGGCATCGGCGTGCATGCGGAAAAGGTCTTTGACCACGCGCATGCTGCGCGGGTCGAGGCCGATCATGGGCTCGTCGACCACCAGGACGCGCGGTTCGTGGAGCAGGGCAGCGGCCAGGACGAGCTTCTGCTTCATGCCGTGCGAGTAACCCTCAGCGAGCTGGTCGAGGAAGTCCTCCAGGCGAAGTGTTGCGACGAGTTCGGCGACGCGCCGGGCGGCGACGTCATCGGGGATGGCGTACATACGCGCGACAAACTGAAGGAACTCGCGACCGCTGAGCTTTTCGTACACGAAGGGTAGGTCGGGCACGTATGCGAGCTGGGCCTTGGCCTCGCGGCCGTTGCTGCCCATGACGTGACCGCAAATCCGTACCTCGCCGGCGTCGGGGCGGAGAAGGCCGACGATCATCTTGATGGTGGTGGTCTTGCCTGCGCCGTTCGGCCCAAGGAATGCAAAGACTTTTCCGGCGCGGATGTCGAGCGTCACATCATCGACAGCCAGCTTTGCGCCAAAGCTCTTTCGAACATGGTCAATGAGGATGGACATCAGTGCGCACCATTAGCGCTGGGCGGTCTGGGCTGCGATTCGGCGGAGACGCCGGAGGCGGATCGACGGGCGGCCGTGCGCGCCGCAATGCTGAACGGCTCGTCGCGGATCTCGAGCGGACCGAGCAGCGGAAGCTCGACGCGCTGCAACAGCACGCGGCCGGCCGGATCGGCCCAGGCGACGGCGTTGTCGCTCTCGATGCGGAAGCAGTTGACTGACTTGCCATGCAGTTGAATGTCTTCACGAGCGGTGACGCGGACCAACTGGGGAGTAATGGTCGCCGTCTGGTCGCGGAGGAGTTCGACAACGTCGAGCATGCGGATTCGCCAGGTCTGGCCGACGTGGAGATTGGGCAGATAGTTGAACGGCCGAAGCGAGTCGCTCAGGACGGCGCTGGCGCGGGCATCCAGACTGAAGTGTCGCTGAAGACCGCCGACGCGGGCGACGCAGGAATAATCCTGGCCGACCTGGTGAGCGTGCAGCTCCGCCAGCGTTTCGCCATGCTCGCGCAGAGAAACATCGAATCCCTGCAACCGCTCGTCGGGCAGTGTGATGGAGAGACTGGAGTCGATGACCATGGCGGGGACGCGGACGAGGCCGCGCAGGGCGGCGAGATCGGACAATTCGGTGATGGACTGAATGGCGAGCAGGTCGGGCTGCGGACTGAGCGAAGTCCAGCAAGTGCCGACGCGGCGATTGGACTTATCGAAGATGCCAACCTGGTAGTCGCCCTCGGGCAGACGCCCGCGCGGCGGCTCCTGCGTGCGCCAGTAAGGCGCGACGTCGTAAGCGATGAGAGTGGTGAACGCGACGGCCCAGAGAGTGACGATGACGAGGCCCAACAATCGGCTCATGGTGAATGCGTCGCGGCCCAGCGCGATCGGTCGCGCGGCGGAGGATTCTATCTGTGTGCGGCGCGGCGGGTCAATCCGCGCTTGACTTTGTCATCATTCGCCAGTGTCGTGGCATCGGCTATCTTGTACCGCGGCGGAATCAAATGGTTCGCAGTCGATCAAAAAAAACAGCAATTTGGACCGGCGTGGTGGTCGCGCCGGTCGCCGCGCTCCTGTTGGCGGCGATTCTGGCATTGTGGCGGCCGGGCTGGTATCGCTCTCAGCCGACGGCGGGCGTCGATGCACAATCTGTGCGAGATGATCTTAGCGCGTCGGCGCAGTCTTTCAGCGATGCGCTGATGCAGACGGGAGAATTCGAAGTCCATCTGCGCCAGGAACAGGTCAACGGCTGGGTCGCGCGACGGGCCGAGATATACCCGATGATCGAGCGCGAGACTCCGCGGCACTGGCAGGCGCCGGTGATCGCCTTTCGCGATGGGGCGATCCGGCTGGCGGCGACTTACGACGGCGCAGGTCCGGCCGTGGTCCTCTCGGTCGATCTGGCGGTGACGATCGACGGAGACGACATCGTTCTAAAGGCCGACGGGTGCCGCGTCGGGGCGATGCGCGTGCCCATGTGGCTGGTGCGCGACAAGCTCGCGCGACACGTGGAAATCGGCGCGGGCAAGGCATGGCGCGGCAGCCCGGAGATCAGTGGAAGTCTGCGGGATGGATTGCGAGTAGGCACGCGCGCCGTGTGGCCGAATGGGGAACGCCTCTATGACGTGCTCGCGGTGACCGCCCGTCCGGGTGAGCTGACGTTCAAGATCGATTCGCTGGGTTCGGCCTATCGCGAGCGCGACAAGCGGCGGAGCAGCCAGGAGCCGGAGGACAATCCGTTCGTGGATGAAACGCCGGCTGCCCCGACGCTTCCACCAGCGGCAGCGTCGCGACCGGCGATGGCTTCACGGCCCGGCGCGACGACAGGTCCGGCCCGGGCCTCAGACGCGCACAGCGAGTAATGTCCCGCGAGGTGCGTGCCGCGGAACTCGATCTCCCAGCGGTCGGGTTGGCTGACGATGACGGTGTAATTGCCGGCGTCGTGGCGATCGACGTGTCCGCGGTTGCCGGTGAGGGGGCCTTCGAAGTCGAGATATTCGCGGCGATGATCGCCGATTGGCTGGGCGGGAATGGGGTCGGGATCGTCAGCGATCGGGGCGCGGGCGAGTCGCCATGTGGCGAGGGTGGCGCCACGATCGAGCATGAGGTCCCAATGGACGCCGTCGGCGGTGGTGTGGCGGAGGACGACAAATCGTGCGGCTTCTTCGGTCATATCGAGGCCTGATGGGGTCGCTTGCGGGTGCAGAATGCGACCGCTAGCATCGGCTTGCAAGTATGTCTGCTTGGATTGTGAGGCACAGTTTGTCGGGCGCGCGGGTGAAAACACTTCAGATACTGGGATTAAACGGGCTGGCGTTCCTTCTCCTCGTGGCCGGTTGCGGGCCGAGCGCTGAGGTTCGCGAATGTAATCGCATCGGTCTCGAGCAATACAACAACGGCGACTACTACGCCGCCATCGGTCAGTTTGAAAACGCGCGAAAGCTGGATCGTGAGACGCCCGAGCCGTCGTACTATCTCGGGCGCTGTTACCTGCGAATGGCCGAGCAGAAGATGCGCGAGGACAACCTCGTGGCGGGGATGCGGTTCTGCGATCACGCCGCGGCTGATTTTGAGCGGGCCTACAGCGCCTATCCGGGCTACACCAAGGCGATTCAGGGCAAGGGCGAGGCAATGAAGCTCCGCGGGCGCGGCCAGGTGGCGCTCGAGCTGGCCGCCTGGGCGTCGGCCACGGCAGCGCCGAAGGCGAAAATGCTCATTCTCGAGGCGCACGAACTGGCCCAGCAGGGCGACTTAGATCGTTCGCTGCGGAAGCTCAAAGAGGCAGTGGCGGTCGAGCCGGACAATGCCGCCACACATGCCGAACTGGGGCGATTTTATCTGCGATGCGGCAACGACGGACCGGCTGTGACGGAGCTGCAAAAGGCATATCGGCTCGACCCGGGCGCGCCGGGCGTCGTGTCGGCTTTGTCGGAGTTGAACGCGCTGCCGGCCAAGACGGGCAGCGAAGGGCCGATCCGGACGACGCCGCGCAGCGCGAAGGAAGAAGCGGAAGACGAAGAAGGTCCGGGCGTGGAGAAGTCGTCGCCGTAGCGGGCTGAAGCGGAGAGCCGCCGATGGATGATCGCGAGCGGCAGGAATTATTGAGCATCGCGCGGCGGGCGCTGACGGCTGTACTGTCTGAGGGCGGGGCGCAACGGGGTTCTTTCAGTGTGAAATGGGATGATCCGACGCCGCGCGGCGTCTTTGTTACGCTGCGCAATGGACGGCGGCTGCGCGGCTGCATTGGAACTTTTGCGGCGGAAAAGCCGACGCCATGGAATGTGTGGACGATGGCGGCCGCGGCGGCGAGCGATCCACGATTTCTCGATCAGCCGGTGACGCTGGCCGAAGTGCCCGAACTTTCGATCGAGATTTCCGTGCTGTCGCCGCTGCAACGGACGGATGATCCGCTTTCGCTGCGCGTCGGAATCGATGGGGTTCACATTCGCGCGCAAGAGGGCAGCGGCTGTTTCCTGCCGGAAGTCGCGAGCGAACACGGCTGGACCGCCGAGGAATTTCTCTCGAAGTGCTGCAGCGAGAAAGCCAGCATCGCGCCGGACGCGTGGAAAGACGCGCGAACCGTTGTTTCGCTCTTCACCGTGGAAAAAATCGAGGATGGTCGCCCGGAAACGGCCTGATCAGGGGCCGGCGGCCGGCATCGGCGTGGTCGGCTGCGTCGTGCCCGGCGGCAGCGCCTCGTCCATCGAGGCGACATAGATGGCCATGGCGCCGATCATCAGCACGACGGCCACGATCAGGGTCCAGGGCTGCTTGTGTTTCTGGATATGGTGCTCGGTGTGGGTCTCGTGATGATGGGGTCGGTCGTGACTCATGCGGCGGAGTATAGGGAATTCACGATGGAAGCCAAGTGGCGTGGCCGGCGGGACGGCTCGATCGCTTGGGGTTAGAATCAGCGGCGTCAGGTAGAGCCGGGAACGCCCGCCGAATACATGCCAAAACGCAATCTTGCCTGGATTCTGGTTGTCGCGCTGATCGCGCTCTTGTTCTGGCGGATGCCGCAGACGATTGCCGGCCGGGACGAGGTCTACACCGCGTTCGCGCCGCTGGTGGATGTGCGGGCGCAGATTTTGAAGCGATCGGCCGAGCCGGTGGATGACGAAAAGCTGTCGGCCGCGGCCTCGCACGCGGGGATCGAGGCGATGGTGCGCTCGCTGAATGATCCGTACGCAACCTATCTGGATCGAGAAACCTATCCGGCGTTCAAGAAGCAGGCCGAGGGGGTATTCGGCGGAGTCGGCGTGGATGTGCAACTGACCCCCGAGGGGCTGCGGGTGTTGTCGCGCGTGCGTGGCAGCCCGGCCGCAAAAGCAGGGCTGATGCCGGGTGAGATCATCGCGGCGATCGACGACATCAAGGCCAGCGAATTGGGACTGGTGGATGGCGTGAACCGGCTAAGCGGCGCGCCGGGCACGCCGGTGCGGCTGCTGGTGTTGGATCGGTCGGGCAAGTCGCGGACGTTGAAGCTCACGCGGCAGACGATCGAGATCAACCCGGTCCGCGGCTGGTCGCGCCGGCCGGACGGGGCGTGGCGCTACTGGCTGGATGAAAAGGACAAGATTGCCTACGTGCGGTTGATCAAGTTCATGCCGAACGCGCTGCGGCAGCTTGATTCGGCGGTGGGCCCGCTATTGGGTCAAGGGCTGCGCGGGTTGGTGCTCGACCTGCGCGAAAACACGGGCGGATTGCTGCGGACGGCGATCGACGTGGCCGACCGGTTTCTCGACTCGGGGCTGATCGTGGCGACCCGCGGGCCGAAGATGGACGCGCGGCAGTGGGACGCGACGCGCGAGGACACCTACAACCCGCCGTTTCGCGTGGTGATTCTGGTGAACGGATCGACCGCCAGCGCGGCCGAAGTGGTGGCCGGGGCGCTGCATGATCATGGCCGGGCGGTCGTGGTGGGCGAGCGATCGTACGGCAAAGGAAGTGTTCAGGAGCTGATTCCGCTGGAAGACGGCCAATCGGCGATCAAGCTGACGACCGGGCATTACTACCTGCCGAGCGGTATCTGTCTGCAGAAGCGGCCCGGGGCGGGGCCGAATGAGAAGTGGGGCGTCGAGCCGGACGTGGTGGTGGCGCTGAGCGAGGGCGAGCGGCGGCGCTGGCTCGAGGCGTGGTATCTGGCGGGAGCCGAATCGGCGGACGAGGCCGATGTATCGACTGAAGAGTCGGCGAGCGAGAGCCGGCCGGCGTCGCAGCCGACGATTGACGAGCTTGCCCTTGAGCGGGCGTTGGAGTCGGATCGTCATCTGGCCGAGGCGCTCAAGCTGCTGAGAAGTCCGGAGCGGACTTCGGGCGCGACCGGAGCGACGACGGCGGCGCGCGGCACGGCAAGCGAACATGCGGGCGATCGGCGGGCGGCGCGCTCGCCATGACGCTGGTTCTGGGGATCGAGACGTCGTGCGACGAGACATCGGCGGCGGTAGTGGCGAATGGGCGGGATGTTCGCAGCAACCTGATCGCGACGCAGTATGACCTGCATGCGAAATATGGCGGCGTGGTGCCGGAGATCGCTTCGCGCGCGCACATCGAGCGGCTGGATGGGCTGATCGTTGCGGCCCTGGACGAGGCCGGCACGCGGGCGGAAGAGATCGACGCAATCGCGGTGACGCACACGCCGGGGCTGATCGGGGCGCTGCTGATTGGTGTCACGGCGGCCAAGACGCTGGCGTGGGCGTGGGATCGGCCGCTGGTGGGGGTGAACCATATTCATGCGCACGCCACCAGCGCGGCGATCGACGGGCCGGAAGAGATTTGGCCGGCCGTGGCGCTGGTGGTGTCGGGCGGCCATTCGTCGCTTTTTCATGTGCGTGATTTCGATTCGATCGAGCTGATGGGCCGCACGGTCGATGACGCGGCCGGCGAGGCGTTTGATAAGGTCGCGGCGATTCTGAACCTCGGCTATCCGGGCGGGCCGGTGGTCGATCGGCTGGCGCGACAGGGCGATGCCGCAAAGATCGCATTTCCGCGGACGATGCTGGCGGCGGGGTCACTCGATTTTTCCTTTTCGGGGTTGAAGACGGCCGTGTTGTATCACGTTCACGGCCCGGGAAAGACCAGCGGCGGGCTGGAAAAGCTCGTATCGGGCGATGTGGCCGACATCTGCGCCAGTTTCTCCGCGGCGGTAGTGGACGTGCTAGTCGCCAAGACAATGCTGGCCGCCGAGCGAGCGGGCGTAACGCGCGTGGTGGTCGGCGGCGGAGTGGCGGCCAACTCGATGCTGCGCGAGCGACTGACGACGGCCTGCACGAAACGCGGGCTGGACCTCGTCCTGACGCCGCCGGCATATTGCACCGACAACGCGGCCATGATCGCGGCGCACGGATATCAGCTATTGAAGCGGGGGCGAGTGAGCGATTTGTATCTGTCGGCGACAGCGAGCGGCTAGCGTTCAGATGCGGGGGAGGCGGGGGATTCGGTCGAAGTGCTTGTCGCGCGAGTAAAGCACAAGATCGTGTTGCAGGGTCAGGGCGGCGATCCAGACGTCATTGGTGGGAATCGGTGTACCGGCGGCACGCAAGTCGGCGAAGACGGCTGCATAGACGCGCGTGGTTCCTTCGTCGGCGAAGAGCACCTCGACTCGTGGGGAATGCAGGAAGCTGCTCATCGCTTGCTCATTCTTTGTGGAATTTCGCCCGAGGCGAAATCCGGCCCGAAGCTCGGCCAGCACAATGAAAGGCAGGGCAATGCGTTGCGCGGCGCGCAGCTTGGTAAGCGCATCGTCGTCGCCGCGACAGAGGTCCGTGTATCGATTGGCGTCGATCGCGATGCTCAGCGCCATAGGTCTTCGTCGATGACGTCCTGGGCGGCGATGGCGGCATCGAATTCGGGGTCTTCCACCCACGTGCCAATGAGGTGATCGAGGTCGTGGTAGGTGCGGGGCGTGTCCGCCAGACCCGATCCGTTGCGAAGTGCGTCGAGAGCGACTTCATTCAGACTGCGGCGCTCGCGTTCGGCGCGATTGCGAAGCGCCCGGTCAACCTCGGGTGGTACGCCGCGAATGGTGTATTGTTGCCTCTTGGCCTCGCGCGACTTCATGTAGGCAGTATATGAATGCATGTGCAGGCAATCAAGTAGGCGTGGCCCTTTGGCTGGCGACGGCGCATAGGCAGGCCTGCTAAACTGTGGCCCGACCCATTCAAGAGGTGATTGATGCGGCTGTGCTATTTCTTCAACAGTGAGCGGGATCGAGACGAGGCGGCCATGCGGCGAGTGCCGCGCGGCGGCAAGCTGGGAGCGGTCGTCGGCGACGTGGTGCACGAGCTGGCCGTGCCGGCCGAGCTGCTGCGCGACGGATTCGAATGGGCCGACGGCGCCTTCGACGCACTGACGAAGCTCAAGCCCGGCCCGGCCGTCGGACCGCTCGACTCCGTGTGGCTCGGCGCACCGATGATCCGCCCAAGCCAGTACCTCGACTTCTACGCCTTCGAGCAGCATGTTAAGACGGCTCGCAAGCTGCGCGGCTTCGACTTCGTCGACCCCGCCTGGTACGAGGTGCCGGCCTATTACAACTCGAACGCGACCACGCTCTACGGCCACAAGCAGACGGTTCGCTTCCCGGCCGACGAAGACAAGATGGACTACGAGTGCGAAATGGCCTGCGTGATCGGACGGACGATCCGCAACGCGACCGAGGCGACCGCCCGCGAGGCGATCGGCGGTTACACCATCCTGAACGACTTGTCGTCGCGCAGCCGGCAGCGAAAGGTGATGACCATCGGCATGGGACCGGCCCCAGGGAAGGACTTCGGCAGTTCGATCGGCCCGGTGCTGGTGACGAAGGACGAAATGGGCGACCTCGCGGATGTCGGCATGCGGGCCTTCGTCAATGGCGAGCAGTGGACCAACGGCCGCTTCGGCACCATCCACTACAGCTTCGAGCAGATGATCGTCTTCGCGTCGCGCTCGCGGACGTTGTTCCCCGGCGATGTGCTCGGCTCGGGCACGGTGGGCGGCGGCTGCGGGCTGGAGCTGGGCAAGTTTCTCAAGCCGGGCGACGTGGTGCGGATGGAGATCGATCGCATCGGGGTGCTCGAGAATCGCGTCGAGCGCGATTCGTAGTCGTCGCAAAAGCTGCGCGGAAAATTAAATCGATTTTCAAAACGTTCGAACCGCATCGGCGCGCGGGCGTATCGGATGCAGCGGCTTCGTGACGGATCGCGAGGCCTGATCGAAACAGGGAGGTTTTCATGTCCGCGTTGATTCCAATATTGACCGTTCTCGCACTCGCCGCCCCGCCCGAGCCCAAACCCGTCGACGCCCCGGACCTCGGCCGCGTCAACTTCGCCGAACGCTTCAAGGGTTTCGAGGGCTGCTTCGTCCTGCGCCCGGTGGGCGGCGAGTGGACCGTGCGTTATCAGGACGCCCGCTGCGCCAAGCCACTCTCGCCCTGCAGCACCTTCAAGATCTTCAGCGCCCTCGCCGGCCTCGACTGCGGCGTCCTGGCCGACGGAAACACCATGTACAAATGGGACGGCAAGCCCAAGAGCCGCCCCGAATGGCAGCGCGACCACACCCTCGCCTCCGCCATTCAGGCCTCGGTCGTCTGGTACTTCCAGAAAGTCGCCGAGCAGATCGGCTCGAAGCGCATGGCCGCCTACCTCGCCGCCGCCGACTACGGCAACAAGGACAGCTCGGGTGGCCTGACGATGTTCTGGCTGAATTCGACGCTCAAGATCTCCGCCGACGAGCAGGTCCGCTTTCTCGACAAACTCTACGGCGGCAAGCTGCCCTTCAGCGGCCGCGCGGTTGAAACGCTCAAGCCCCTGCTGGTCATCAAGCGCGGACCGGGCTGGGTCTTCGCCGGCAAGACCGGAAGCTGGGACAGTTCGCCGGCCACGAACGAAAAGAGCGGCGCGAAGCGGAATGACAAGAACTGGCTCGGCTGGTTCGTCGGCTGCGTCGAGTCAGGCGGCCGGCAGTACGTCTTCGCCGCCAACATTCGCGGCGCCACCGGCCGCACGCTCGAAGCCGCGGGCGGCCCGACCTGCCGCGAAATCGTCTTCAAAATCCTGGGCGACCTGGGGCTCGTGACGGAATAGGGAACCGGACGGAGGGGAAACGCATCGGCCGCGCGCCGGCCGCGCCTTGTGGCGCGCCGCGCGCGGTCGTGCTATTTCCGGGCCGATCGAACATAGCGCCGGCCGCGCGGAGAGCGGAGCAGTCCGGCTTAGCATGATTCTTTATTGAGTCCCGTAAGATCTGCGGCGTAGAATGGGTCTACACCAATGGAAACGACGTCATGGGGTCACCCGGTCGTCGTCTCCGGGAAGAGGTGGTTCTTGCACACAAGTTTTCGGCACTCGCCTTTAATCCTCATTTTGGCATCGCTCGCGGTGCCGGGTCATCCGCTGTCGGCTGGACAAGCGAACGCAGCGACGCAAGCAGACGTACGGTTGTATCGCCAAGCGCCCGGACGAACCTTTGGCGTTGAATCCGACACGCTCGAATTGGATGACTTCGGAAATCCGACGAGCGAGCTCCTTGCTGACAAGTTCAGTCTTTTACAGCCAGCGCATTTGGGTCGTGTCCGTTTTTGGGGTTTCTATGGAAGTTCATTTGCGCAAGTGTTGGAACCGCCGCCGATCAGCGAAACCATGCGGATTCGAATCTACGGCGATGCGAGCGGCCTGCCGGGTGGTATTTTGTTTGAGAGCTTTCTTGTAAATCCAAGCCGGGTTGCCACCGGAATTTCGATCCCGACCGGCCTGGGCCCACCGGAATACTTGTACGATGTATCACTTCCAAACACTTTTGAGATTCCAGCCAATACAAACCTCTGGATAGAGATCGCCCAGCTTGGTGATATCAACAGTCGCTTTCGCTGGGAAAACTCGAATACGGCCGGCGAATTCGCCGTTCAGTTTCCGATAGGAACACCCTGGCATCTCAATTCGGACGGCCAGTTGGCCTATGAACTGTGGACCCCTGAGCCGTGCAGCGGCGGTCTGCTGGCTTTGGGCCTTTGTTACATGCTTCGGTGCCGTAAGCGCTAACGCCACCGCAGTCTTCGAATGACCAGCGCTGCAATCGATCCGCTCCTCTCCCCGATTCAGGTTTGGGAGTCGCCGTGTCTCGGACTCGTCGCGACGAGGCGACGAGAGGCCGGGGGAGGGTCGAATGCACAATCCCAACGATATTCAAAATCGGCGATTTGCACGCTCCCGAAAAAAAGTCGTCTCGTCTAGTTGACTATGACAAACAAAAAACTAACATTTGCCGGATGCCCCCGCCCGTAATGTCGGCGGAGCGGGAAATCGAAACTCTTTGTGCGCAAACCCCGGCAACCTCGGGACGCGCGAGCGGTGCGCCCACGACGGCTGATCTTTGAAAACCAAACACGTATCGCAACCCCGCGTGGCTTGCCTGGTTGCCGCTCAGGATCGGGGAGGTCGTCTCACTCGTCTCACGAGACGGCGTCACAGCAGGGTAAGCCGAATTCGCGCCGAACCCGTGCCGCAGCAGCGGTTTACGCGGCAATTCCGACCGGCGATGTCCAATGGAATCTCACGAATCTCATCGCGTCCCAAACGTCCGCATAACCAATTATCACTTTTATCACCGATACGGTAATCGCCTCGGTGAACGACGGAACACGGTGCAAGTGCAGCCGCGGGGGACTCGCTTCTTCTACGCTCCTCTCCCTGAGAAAGGGAGAGGCCGGGTGAGGGTCGAATCCGCAATTCCAACTAAGCCCCGTGTCTGCCCGCAGTCCCACAAGGCCCCAGTCCCCGACTTGTACCCCGCCGCCCCCCGACCTACCCTCTAGCTTTTCAGCGAGTCCCCGGAGTCGAAATCATGCCGGCCAAGCTGCCCTGGTTTGAGCGGAAGTTCAATTTCGCCTACCCCGTTGAGCACTACCCGGACATCATCGAGCGCGTCCGCGGAACGCCCGCCCGCGTCGCCGAGCGCGTGGCCGGCCTGCCGCGCGAGGTGCTGATCCGCAAGGAAGGCAACACTTGGTCCATCCAGGAAAACGTCGGCCACCTGATCGATCTCGACGAGCTGCACGCCGCCCGCATCGACGATTTCCTGGCCGGCGAGAGAGTCCTGCGGGCCGCCGACACCACCAACCGCCGCACCCACGAGGCCGGCCACAACCAGCGGCAGATGGTCGACATCCTGGCCGAGTTCCGCCGCGTCCGCTTCGGCTTCGTCGACCGAATCGAGAAGCTCTCGCACACTGATTTCTCGCGCGTCTCCGAGCACCCGCGCCTCAAGCAGGCCATGCGCCTGGTCGATTCGCTCTATTTCGTGGCCGAGCACGACGACTACCACCTCGCCCGCATCACCGAACTGATCCGCCTTTTCTCGCACTGAACTCGGTGAATTCGTTTGTTCGCGTCAGGGGTCAGATGATCAGCATCGCGTCGCCAAAGCTATAGAAGCGGTAGCCCTGTTCGAGGGCGGCGGCATAGGCGCGTCTGGTCAATTCCACACCTGCGAATGCGAAGACGAGGGCCAGCAACGTGCTGCGCGGCAGGTGAAAGTTCGTGATGAGTGCATCGACCGCTCGAAAGCGGTAGGGGGGCTGGATGAGGAGTTTCGTCGATCCTGAGCGCGGGGCGACGGGACCGGAGCCAACTCCGGAAGTATCCGCCGCGCAGGATTCGAGTACGCGGACAGCCGTCGTTCCTACCGCCACGATGCGGCCACCGGCGGGTCGGGCGGCATTGATCGTAGCGGCCGCCGCGGCCGACATTTCGAACGGCTCGGCGTGCATGGGGTGCTGGGCAAGCTCATCAACGGCGACGGGCTGAAACGTCCCGCGCCCGACGTGCAGCGTGACGTGGGCGGTGTTGACGCCGGCGGCGGCAATCCGCTCCAACAGCTCAGGCGTGAAGTGCAGCCCGGCGGTCGGCGCTGCCACGGCGCCGGGGTCGCGGGCAAAGACGGTCTGGTAGTCGAGCCGGTCGCGCAGGTCCTCGGAATAGCCAGCGTCGGCGGCCCGCTTGATGTACGGCGGAAGCGGAGGATGGCCGACCACGGCCAAAATTTGCGATGCCGGGTCGGCCGGCACGATCGAGACGTCGAACTCGCCGTCGTCACCCCGCCCGGCGATGGTCAGCGTCCATTTGCCGCGGTCGAACGTGAGCGCTTCGCCGGTCTTGAGCCGCCCGCCGGAGGTGAGCAGGACTCGCCATCTGCCGCGCCCGGTTTCATCGAGAAAGAGGCCGGAGAGCTTGCCGCCGGTGGCGCGGCGGGCATGGAATCGGGCGGGAATGACACGGGTCTGGTTCAGGACAAGGCAATCGTTCCGGTGGAGCGCGGCGGGCAAGTCGCGGAAATGGGAATGTTCGATCGTGCCGTTCGCGCGATGGACGATCATCAGGCGCGCGGCATCGCGAGGCGAGACCGGGTGTTGCGCGATGCGATCGGGCGGCAGTTCGAAGTCTAGATCGTCAACGCGAATGGCGCGGGCACTCCGGACAAGCGCTTGCGCAGATTCCCGGCGGCGGCCGATAAACGCTGCCGGGCGCGCGCAGGGCTGCGACGCGGCGCGGCCGTCTTGGTAAATGATACTGTTGACTGGGCCAATGTGGGGCCGAAGAATCTTGCAGTAGTGGGGGTTCGGGTTCCTGGAGGTTCTACGATGCAGGAGAGCATCCGCCAGGGTCATCCGCTGCGGCGGTTTTTCGCGGGGCTGATCGAAGACAGCTTGTACAGCCGCGTTGGACTATGTGAGCCCAACGTCGTCGAGTACCTTGCCGAACTGCTGGTCGAGTTCGTGCATACCGATCACGTCTATCGGCTGCGCGATTCGGCCGGACAGCCGCTCGAACAGATCACTGAGATGATTTCCAACGCGGTGAGCCCGCCCGGCACGCCGGATAGCGAGCACCGCCGCACGGTCCATCGCCACATCGGCGACTTCGCCCTGTTCTGGTCCGGGCTTTATCCGGAATGCCTTGGCAAGATGCGCCGCCGCAATGCCGCGGACGGCCTGCTCGACTATCGCACGACCGGCAAGCGGTCGTATCACATCGCGTCGGAGCTCTCGTCGGACGGGTCGCGGCCGCCGGCGCGCGTGCTGCGCTGCCTGAGCGAGGAGTTCGAGAGCTGCGCCTACGGGCTGACGCTGGTCCGCGAGGGCTGGCAGAAAAAGGACCCGGACGGGTTCGCGCAGCGCGGAATGATCTGGGGATAAAAAAAATTCAGGGACAGCCGCGTCAGGACGCCATCGGCTTCTGGCTGCTGAGGCGGTTCAATTCGGCGCGGACGCGCTCCGGCGTGCCGCCCAGTTCGGCCAGTGCCGCCTCGCCAACGCTGCCTTTTTCATTCGCCAGCGCCAGCAAGACGTGCTCGGTGCAGACTTCGCGTGAGCGGAGCTTCTGGGCCTCTTCGATCGCCTTGGCCATGACGTTGCGGAAGTGCGGCGTGCCCGGCAGCCGGCCGAAGACCCACGTGTCTTCCATCGACTTCTTCATGAGCTTGTCGACGGCGTTCTTGAGTTTGAATTCGTCGATCTTCAGCGCCTGCAGAATCTTCCCGCCGACGCCAGTCCCCTCGCGGGCGATGGCCAGCAGGACATGTTCGGTGCCGACGTAGTCGAGCTCGTATTCGCGGGCGACTTCGTTGGCCACCTTGATAACGCGTTCGACGTTTTTGCTGAGTTGCTCGTACACCGCGACAAAACCTCCACAGGCGAGGCCATGGCCGACATGCAGCCAGTTTAGGGAGACCGTGACTCGACTTGGCGCGCCGGCTGAGTCGGGGAGGAGCCCGACGCGGCGTCGCTCGTCCGCGTAACCAGATGATACCCCAAACTGAGGATGGCGAACAACACGGAGGCGATGAGGGTCAGCTTCAGGATGCGCAGGCGGTTGGCGACTTCCTGATCGCGCCACTCGCTGAGCCGGCGATCGATGTCGTCGAGCTTGCGATCGATGCGGGCCTCGATCTCGTCCATCTTCTCGCGGAGATAGTCGTCGGCCGCGCCGCGCAGCCGGCTGGCGAGTCCGCCGACGATGCCGCGATCCTGGATTTCGTGTTTGAGCGAGACCTTCCGGTTGGCCTCGTCCTCCGGCAGAAACTGGTAGGTATCCGGCGAGTCGGAGGTCTGAACATCGAGCATCTTGCTCAGGGCGCTGCCGATGATCGCGCGCCGCGCGCGGCTGATGCGATGCCAGAACCCGTCGGCATGCCGCAGACGCCGAGCGATCTTCTCGGGCGAATCGCCCGGTTCGAGCGCGACACCGCGCAGCGCCGCGAGGACGCGCAGTCCGCGCTCTGAAAGCCCGTCGTAACCGCTGACGTCGATCGAGGCGATCTGCCGCGCCAGCGATTCCTTGCTGGCCGACTGCCGGACCGGGCGGCGGGCCCAGACGACGACGTCGAGCATGGCGTCGCGGTCGAGCTGAACGAGGAGTTCCTGTCGGTCCCGAACGAGGCGAATCAGTTCGACGCGCGGCGTAGCGGGTCCGAGGTCAAGCCCGAGCTCGCTGCCGTAGTGGCGCAGCTCGTCGTCGGGCATGTCGCTGAGTGATGCGGCGCCACTGCGCGGGACCGTCTGCGAGGATTGGGGTGCGTCCATCGCCTGCATCGTACCGCGCGGCGGCTTGGCGGGGGCGGGGCGCGGGAGTATCCTGCGACTCGAAAGATCACCGATTGACACCAGCACGGAGCCGCCATGCCAGCACAATCCGCAAAGGGGAGCGACGCGAAATCGCGTCTGTGGGTCGAGAATCTCATGCCCGGGCAGCGGATCGATGACGAGATTTTTCTCGTCAATAAAAAAGACCTCCGCTCGACTTCCAGCGGGGGCCTTTATATCCACATGATTCTTTCAGACCGCACTGGACAGCTTCTCACGCGGCTCTGGCAGGCCACGCAGCAGCAGTACGAGACCATCCCAGACGGTGGGTTCATTCGCGTCCGCGGCCGGACGGAGAGCTACAAGGGGGCGATGCAGTTCATCGTCGAGGGCATGCGGCCCGTCCCGCAGAACGAGATCAATCTGGGGGACTTCATCCCGCGGACGAAGTATGACACCGAGGACATGTGGCAGAAGGTGCTCGCGATTCTCAACACGATCGAGAACAAAGATCTTCGGACGCTCCTGAAACGCTTCGTCGATGACAAGGCGCTGGTGGAGAAGATCAAAGTCGCGCCGGCAGCGGTCAGTCTGCATCATGCCTACGTCGGCGGATTGCTCGAGCACACGCTGAGCGTGTTGCAACTGGCGTGCAAGATCTTCGGTCAGGAAGACGCATCGACGAGCCAGTACCCCGAAGTCAGCCGCGATCTGGTGTTGGCCGGAATCTTCCTGCACGACCTCGGCAAGACGTCCGAGTTCACGTTTGAGACCAATTTCACCTACACCGATAGCGGCCAGCTGGTCGGTCACATCGTTCAGGCCGCCATCTGGATCGACCAGAAAATCGCCGACGTCGAGGCCGAAACGAAGCAACCGTTTCCCGGCGACATTCAAAACGTGCTGACGCACATCGTGCTCGCCCATCATGGGACGTACGAGTTTGGCAGCCCGCGGCTCCCGTCGATTCCCGAGGCCGTGGCAGTCCACTACCTCGACAATCTGGACGCGAAGCTGCACATCTTCCTGCGACAGATCGACACGGACGCCGATGCCGAAGCGCGCTGGACGCAGTTTGTGCCGTCAATCGGAACGCGTGTTTTCAAACCGGACGTGATGGGGATTCGCAAGCACGACCCGGCCGAGTGAGCCGGGTCAGCGCGGTCAGGTCCGCGCGACCGTTGTGCGTTTCTCAAGTTCTTCCAGCGCCCATTTCGAATCGACCACCTGCTGCGGCGGCAGGCAGCCCTTGGGCAGCTTCGCGGCCGAATCGCCTGCGGCTTTCGCGATCCAGTAGGCGGGAATGGTCACGCCCCAACTGGTCGTCAGCTCCATGGCCGAGAATTGCGGATTGCCGAAGACGGTAATCGCGACGGCGTGCTTCTTTCCCGCGTCATCCGTGCCCTCGACGCGAAGGAAGACCTCGTCGATGTCGCGTCGGCGGTCGAAGCGCAGCCACTCCTGTGCCGCGATGCCGGCGGCGAGGGCTTCGTCCTGGGTGCGGTTTCCGCTCAGGAAGCCGAAGGCCTTGAGCACCAGCACCTTCTCGAGGTGGCCGCGCCATCGCACCGTTTTGTATTCGTAGTCGCGCAAGCCGATCTGGCTCAGATACTCGAACGATTGCGGAGCGTTGTTGGACGTGTAGAACGCCTCGCGCTCATTGGGCAGCTCTTCGCGACCAGTGAGGGCTTCGACGAGTTCGACGCGGCCGTTTCGCAGCACGGCGCACTGTCCGGAATATTCGCTGATGAGCCCCCACGGGCTGAAGAGCAGCTTGTATTGCAGCGAATTGGCCGGGTCTTTCTTTGCCGGGATGCCGCCGCAATAGGCCTTTGCCGCGGTGCAGTTGAAGGCGCGGCGGAGATGGACGGCCATGATGTTGTTGAGACCCGGGGCGAGTCCGCAGTCGGGCAGGACCAGCAGCGAGTTGCCGCAGATGCGCGTCTGCTCGGCGACGACGTCGGGATTGCCGCCGAGGTCTGCCAGCGGGACGTTGGCACGGATGCAGAGCTTCGTCGCGGCCGGATTGAGGGCGTAAGGCAGCGCCGAGATGGCGCAGGCCGAGCCGCGGATGAAATCAATAATTCGCTCGGCGTGGGCCGGATCGGCCGGACTGAGCTCGTGAAGTTCGACGAGTTTGGCACGGTCCCCCAGCGTTTCGCGCAGGCGCTCGGCGACCTGCGCAGCGACGTCAAATGCGATGACGCGCGTCGCACCGCACCGTTCGATGAGATCATAAATGACGGCGACACCCTGTCGGCCGACGCCGAAAACGCTGTAAATCATGTCAGGATTCTACCGTCGCTTTCCAAGAATGTAGAAGGTGCCAGCGGGCCCAACTGGCTGGGCAATTTCGGGCGGGTAGGCGGGCGGGTCGGAATCAGGAACGGGGGTGTTGGCAATTTTTTCAAAGACAAAGAAGTCGGGCGACCCGGCGGCGCATGTGTAGACCTGCATCGTGTTTGAGTCGACTGGTGTTGGCACTGACTGCCCAGTGTGCCATGCGGCAAGCAAGCGGTAGGCAGAATTATCGCCGAACTCGTTTAGACCGAGGCGATGGTAGTCACTCGGACAATATGTTCGATCCCAGATGATTATCGAACCGACTGGCATCGATGCGACCAGTCGCCGTGACTTTCGGACCCGCGGCATCTCAACCAGGTCGCGCTCGTAGGCCAGCCAAGGAGATGCGGAAAACGTCGGACGGATCGCGAATCCTCGGCCATCAAGCCATCCGAGAACGGTTCGAATCGTGGCTGGGGTCGGGCCGATTCTGAGCGGTCGAACGATGGCGAAATCCTGCCCCGCCACCGTTAGTGCCAGTAGCACGCCGACGAACGCGGCCAGCCGGCGGCGGAAGCGGCTGGCGGGCCAAAGTGCGACGAGCAGACAACCGCCCGCCAGTGAAAGGGCAATGGCGATGGCGGCGACATACGGCCGCCAGTCGTGCAGCGGGATTCTGCCGGCGTGGGCCTCCGAGCGAAGGGCTAACACACCGACACAAAGCACGGCCGCGGTTGTGAGCCAGAGTCCGTTGCGGCGATGGGCGTCGTAGCCGGACATGGTCGGCTTGGCGATGGCCGCCGCGGCACAGATGGCGACGAACGGCGCGACGGCGACCAGAAAGCGAGCGAATCCGCCGCTGGCGTACATTCCCCGCGCGCGGAGGACGACGTGAGCAAGGATGAACGTTCCAGCCATGAGGGGAACCAGCCACTTGCCCGCCGCCGCCAATCGTGCGCCGCCGACGATCGCGAGGGCCAGCACGGCGGGCGGGACCGCCAGCATGAGTTGCGGGATATAGACCAGCGGACCGGCGGGCGCGTAATCGGTCGAGCCGGCCGGGCTGGCGAAATAGACCCACGGCTTAGCATTGAGCAGAATGATGAGCAGGAACTGATGAACGGCGGGCGCCCACAGCGCAGCCGCGCAGGCGGCTAGCCGGATGGGCGGGGCGATCGTGCGGCGCGATGAACTGAACCGTCCGAACCAGATGGCGAGCCACCAGATCGGCAGCAGGATCAGCGTGTCGTAACGCGTAACCAGCGCGACGGAGAATATGGCCGAAGCGAGGATCGGCCGCGACGCCAGCAGGAGCGCGACAGCGGCAATGAGATAGAGCGAGGCGACGTTTTCGACCAGCGTGGTGAACGAAAGCAGTGTGGCGATGGGCTGCAGCAGACATGCCAGCGCCACCGCCCACAGCGGGCGGACGGCCAATCGATCGGCCACGCGAATGGCGAGCAGCGTGGCCGCAAGCGTGACCAGCGCGGATGCGATTCGACAAAGGTGCCACGCAGTTTGCGGAGAGCCGATCCATGCGATGGCGGACATCGGAACGGTGAAGCCGGGACGGGCCCAGAAATTGAGCAGGTATTCAGGAAACGTGGCCGACCAGCGCGCCATGAGGAAGTGGGTGAGGTCATCGTCGTGATGGACGCCGTCGGAGAGGAATCCGAGGATCAGGGCGAGCAGAAATGCAGCCACCGCGATGAGCCGAGCGCGGGCGCGGTCGTCGGCGGTGCTATGGGACGCGGGCGCGATCGTTGAACTCCTGCCGTTGTTGAGCGGCTATTTTTTGCGACGGGCGGCGCGGTCGGGCCGGGGCGAAGCCACAGGGATTGCCGGCTCAGCGGGTGGCGCCGGGTTGACGAGCAAGGCGATGCGGCACCACCAGATCAGCGGCAGCAACCGGCCGGCGATCATGATGACGATCATCAGACAGCGCGCGATGGGGGTCAAATGCGGAGCGAGTCCGCCCGTCCAGCCGACGCCGGATGCGACGGCGACGCCTTCCAGAATTCGCTCCCAGGCGCTCGCTTCCTGCGTGAGGACAAGCGCGAGGACGGCGACCGCGTTGAGACCCAGGACGATGGCGACGAGCTGCAAGAGGCGGCGTCGAACACTCTTTCGGAGCGCGATCGATTCGTCGTCGGCCGCAGTTTTTCCGAGCGAGGCGAAGAAAAGCGTGGCCAGCGCGATGAGCGTCGTGGTGCGCATGCCGCCGGCGAACGATCCGGCCGCGCCGCCGATCATCATCCAAACGCAGAGCACTGCGAGGGTAATCCAGTTGATCGCGCCCTGCGCGAGCGGCAGTCCGGCGAATCCGGACGATCGGGCGGCGGTTGCCAGGAAGACCGCCGCCTGCCAGCGCGGCCCGACAGCCATTTCGTGGAGCGGCACCTGTTTGGGGCCGAGGTCGACCGGGCGGTCCGAGATGAAGAGCTTCGGGATTGCTCCGGGCGTCTCGCAGACGAACAAAATGATGGCGCACAGGAACAGCAGGCAGAACGCAACCGCGAACTCATGATTGACGACGCGTTGCAACGGCGAGCGCGACAACGCGGCGTCGCCCGGCGAGCGTTTCACCGCGGCGAGCGCGGCCGCGAACGTCGGCAGGCCGATCGAGCCGATGATCGCCAGCGCCGTGGTCACCACAAAAATGGAGCTGCTGGATAGATAGGTGGCCAGCCCGTCGGCACGCAGGGCGAAGCCGCAGTTGTAGAGCGATGCCGCTGCGTGAAACAGACTCCAGCCGGCACGCGCGGCCGCGTCCGGCGTATCGGCCGCGCGCCACGCCGGATAGATGACAGCGGCCGCCACAAGCTGAATGACCACAGCCGCCGACATGACAGTGCGAAGGCGGATGACCGCCGACGTCATCGCACGAATGGCGGCCACCGCCAGCGCCGCGACACCCAGCGCCCCGATCTGCATGAGGGCGTAGATGACGAACCGCCCGAACGGCGAGAAATCGGAGCCGATGTCGTAGCCGGAACTGCCGACCAGGCACGCCGCGCTGGCCGCCGATTGAGCGCAATAACCGACATGCAGCCAGAAGTTGTAACGATAGTCCGGCACGGCGGAGTCGGTGGAAAGCGGCGCAGCGAGAACAGCCGTTCCGATGACGATGATGACGAGCCACCCGGCCACCGCCGCCCTGACCAGCTCTCTGATGTTGGGTTCGGGCGATGCCAGTCGTGCGACCCATACGGTAACAAGGTCGGCTGCAACCATGGCGGCCACGTAGAACGTGAGAATGGCAAAGAGAATGCCGGCGCGCCCCGCGAGCGCCGCAGCCGCGCCCGCCACGAGGAAAACCACGGCGGTTATGGTCAGAGCCGAGCCGGCCGAACGGTCGGTCGCACCGTCGGGCTCCGACGATTTGAAAATTCCACAGCGCTGCACGAGCCAAAGGACGATGGCGGGAAGCTGAAGCACGATCAAAAGGAGCGACGGGGCAAACGGGTTGCCGCGCGCGTCACGCGAGAGGACGGCGCCCAGTCCGAGAAGGGCGGTGATCGCTAGGGCGGCGTGGCTTCGCAGGAGACTGCCGGATGCGGAGCGGCCGGGCGGGTTGGGCATGGTCGGAAAGGTTTAGCACAGCCCCGGCGGCCTTGCAATCAGCCCGGTCAGTTGGGCCGCGGCGGCGCGCTCCGGACGGGTTGCGACGTGGGGATCGGCCGCGGCGCAATGCCGATCGGCGCGTGCGGCTGGGTGGTTTGCGGCCGATAGGGCTGGGGCGGTCGTACCATCACCGGCGCCGACGTGGGCGGCGGCGAATTGACGACGATGGGTTTCTGCGGCGGTGTCTTGCTCACCGAGAACTGAGCCCGGCGAGTTTCGGCCAGTTGGAAGGTGTAGGAAACCGGCTTCGGCGCGGCCGGTGCCGCCGGCGCGGCCGGTTGTGATGCGGCCGGCTGTGCCCCGGGCTGGGTGGCGGCCTGCGACGCGGCTGGTTTTGCTGCGGGTGGCGCGGCGGGTTTCGCGGGCTGGGCCGTCGCGGTCATGATCAGGTTGAGCTTCAAGTCTTCGCGCGCGTCGGCGGCAAGCGGCATGCCCGCATCGATGTCGAACTCGACCCAGCCGTCGTACGTCGCCGTCTTGACCTCATGGCGTTTTTCGTCGGCGCCGGGCCGGGCGGGCTGCGTGGCGGGGACGAGCGTCAGGTTGCCGCCAAACTCGATGCGTGCAACGTTCTGATCGGCGCGCTTATCGACGCTTTTCAATGTGTACGTAATGGTGCCATCGAGCGTGCCGTACGGGTCGCGCTTGACCGAGTAGGGACGAGTCCACTTGTCACCCACGTTCACGGGCTTCTCGGGCAGGTAGAGTCCGTAGAAGGCGCTGGCGAAGTGGCGGAAATCATCGGCGCTCGGGGCTTCCGCCTGCGAGCCGGTCGGCATGTGGTTCAACGGCGGTCGGGTCGAGGGCGGATCGATCAGTTGATCCACTTCACCGCGCGTATCGAGCCAGAAAAGCAGCGAGCGATCGGTCCAGGGGCCCAGCGAACCCACGAGCGGCGAACCGCCGGGGCGAAGCGAATCGAAAACCTGATCCGGCTTGCGCTCGCGGCCAAACATGTCGCGATGCTTGCCCTGCAGGCGATCGATCTTCCACGTCACGGCCGTCAGGCCGGGCTTGGGTGCCTTGCCTTCGGTGGCGATGATCCACCATTCGCGCTCATCCACCGACGCGATCGGGTCGGGAAAAAACGAGACGATGGTGTTCTTTTCGTTGGAGGTCTTGATGTCGATGTAGCGAACGCGGCCGTCCTTAAACGTCTCACGCAGCGTTACCGGATCGGCGGCGCGTGCAGCGCCGGCGGCGACGAATATGAGCAGGCAGATCCGCGCGAGACCGACGGGGCGGGCCATCCGTGGAGTTCCTCGGCCGGGCCTGGATCAGCCAGTGATCTTGTCGATGGTGACCTTGACGTATTTCTGGCGGTGGCCCTTGCGGAGGTGGTAGCCCTTCCGTCGCGTGTACTTCTCGATGAAGAGCTTGGGGCCTTTGATTTCGCCGTCAATCTTGGCGGTGACTTTCGCGCCGGCCACGGCGGGGTCGCCGATGCGGCACTTCTCGCCTTCGCCGAGCATGAGGACGCGCTCAAGGGTGAGGGTCTTGGCGTTTTCCGGCAGATCGCGGGTATCGAGGAAGACGGTGTCGCCTTCTCTGACCATGAATTGCTTGCCGCTGTCTTCGACGATGGCGTACATGAAGCTGACTCCTGACACAGTTCCGAGTCGGGCCAGTATGGGGCAAGTCGGTGGATTTCGCAAGCCCGAAATTGGCTGCGAGGCGGGCGGGAGCCGGTGCTAAGTGGTGGTCGGCGATTGATTTGCGGGCGGTCGGCGCCATGTGGCGTACGCAATCGACAGCAACTGCAGGCCGAACGCGCTGCCATAGGCCGCCCCGGCTGCCGCGATCACGTAGATGGCTCCGGGTGCGACGCGGGCCAGCCACCAGCTCGAGAAGTCGAACACCAGCGTGAGCATCGGAATCGGCGCGACGATTGCCCGGAAGCCGCGCGGCAGGGGGGTGAGCCAGAACAGGAATGCGACGATCAGGGTGAAGATCGGAATCGCGAGCATGTGCGCATGCGTGATCAGGATCAGGTGCGGGGCCGACTGCGGGCCGATGCGCACTGTGCCGGCCTCGGTCGCCGTGCCGGGCGTCGTGAACTGGCTGATCATTTTGTAATCGACCGTGAGCTGGTCGGGGCCGAAGGGGGCCTTCGTGCCGATCAACTCGCCGCTGTCGGCCGCGTGGCAGCGCAGGCAATTGAGCGTGATGACGCGCCGCGGGGTACGGCCGTCCCGTTCTTTTTCGAGGCCGGGCTCGCCGTTGCCGTCCGCCAGCCAGTCGTGCAGGACGAGAAAGTCGGCCGAATCGGACACGTATTGCCGCATCGCGCCTTCGATCATTTTCAGCATGATCGACGGAGCGGACTTCGCCGACGATTTCTCGACAGTGACACCGCTGTAGACCGCCTTGAGGTCGTCGATCGTCAGGCCGGGTTTTCCGTCGGCGCCGCTGTGCGAGGCGTAGATATTGGCGATGGCGAACAGGTAGCCGGCGCCGAGCATGGCGAGGAATGCGGTCAGGACGAGTTTGAGCGGCGTGGGCAGGCGGTGCAGGGCGAGGTCGATCATCGGCATTGGCATGTTGCGTTCAGTCTTTGAGTTCGGCGATGACGGCGTCGACTACTTTTTTCGCGACTTCGTCCAGCGTTCCGGGGATGCGTGCGCCGGCGGCGCGTTCGTGGCCGCCGCCGCCGAATTGGCGCGCCAGGGCGGCGACGTCGACGCCGTGTTTGCTGCGCAGGTTGACGCGGACGGGGCCGTTGTCGGCCGCCTCGGAGCAAAAAACGGAGACGTTGACCGTGGCGATGCGCATGGGTTCGTTGACGATTTCCTCGGTCATGGCATCCGTCGCGCCGCACTCAGCCAGCGTCTTGCGGCTCAGCGTCTGCAACGCCACGCGGTCATCGGCAAACAGCTTGAACTCGCCCAGCACGCGGGCGAGCAGCCGCACGCGGGCGGCCGGGTCGCTCAGGTAGATACGCTGGTAGAGCTCGGCCGGATTCACGCCCAGTTCGGTCATTTCGGCGGCGGCCGCGAGGGCCTCGGCATTGGTGTTCGAAAAGCGGAACCAGCCGGTGTCGGTTGCGAGGCCGACGAACAACGCCTCGGCGGCCTCCTTGCTGACCGGCCACCCGGCCGCCTTGCAGATTTTCCAGACGATGAGGGCGGCGGCGGGGGCGTTCTCATCAATCAGTTCGATGTCGCTGACCCGGTCGCGGGTTTTGTGGTGGTCGATGACGAACTTATGGGGGTGGCCCTTCAGGAACGGCGCCACCGGTTCGAGTTGCTGCCAGGAAGATGTGTCAACGATGACGATCTGTCGGTCGGCCTCCACATCGGCAACGTTGATGTCCTTGCCCCATCGACTGTACGGAACGCCCTCCACAACAAAGGCATATCGGGGCGGAACATCTTCGTATAGCACGATTTTGACGTCGCGGCCGAGCTCGGTCAGGACGCGGTAGAGCCCGACGGTGCTGCCCAGTGCGTCGCCGTCGGGTCTGGCATGCGTGACGATCATGTGTTTAGTCTTGTAAAGCGGATTGTGAAGGAATCGAGCGGCGAACTCGTAGCGCGACGTCGGCGCGAGACCCGGGACTGCAGGATTTGTGTACATATCCATCGTTGACTCGCGAACCTGCTGGACATCCTTAGCGATCTGTTCCTTTAGTTCGGAGGCGTGATCGAATCGCTTCTGATCGCGAATCCTCTTGCGAAAATCCAACTGCACGACCTTGTCGTAGAGATCCTGCTGAACATCCAGGAGAAACGCCTCGACGACGAGCTTGTGTTGACCGAAAGTCTCGCGGCGGCCAATGCTGATCGCGGCGCGCGAGATAACGCGGCCGCCCATCGCGAATCCCACATAGACGCCTTCGGCGGGGATTTGCTGCGCGGTGACGTCAAGGTTAATCGTCGGGTAGTCGAGTAAACGCCCGACGCCTGCACCTCGAATGACTGGGCCTGAAAGCTGGTAGTGGCGGCCGAGACAGCGGCCGGCGTCTGCAACATTTCCGGCGGCCAGGAGCGAGCGAATCGTGCTGCTGGAAACAGTGAGTTGTTTGCCATCAGCCGTTTTGATCTGCTTTGCCTCGACAATATCGACTTCGTAACCGCCTTCCTTCGCAAACTGCCGTAAGGTCTCGTTCGATCCGGCCCGATCCCGCCCAAAATTGAATGTCGGTCCCTCGACGATCGCCTTTGGAGCGAATTGCTGAATCAGTATTTCCCGGACGAACTCCTCCGCCGTGATGTCGAGGAAATTCCGGTCGATCGGGATCACAAACACGGCATCGGCCCCATACAGGCCGCCCTGTTCAAAGCTCCACTGAAGTAGCTCAAGCTTTTTTTCGAGTGGCGTCAGCGTCGGAGGCGCTCGATCCGGCGCGAGGATCGCAATCGGATGCGGTTCAAATGTCATCGCTACGACCTGCGTGTTCAGGCGTTTCGCCGTCTCGCGCGCCCTCGCGAGAATCGCCCGATGCCCCAGATGCACCCCGTCAAAGTTTCCGATGGTCAGAACCGCTCCGCGCCAGGCCTCGCCGACGTTCTCAAGCACGCGCGGGAGATGAAGATTCCGGCCGGTTGATGACACACAGGGCTCCAGGACAATCGATTTGAGATTCTACGCGGACGTCGCCGGACCGTCGCCGGGCGCTGCCGCCGGCCGCCAGCGCCGCAGCCGCAATGCGTTCAGCACCACCGTCAGCGAGCTGAGCATCATCGCCCCCGCCGCGATCGATGGCGGAAGGATCGCCACCGCCGCCAGCGGAACCATCAACACGTTGTAGCCGAACGCCCAGAACAGATTCTCGCGAATGATCCGCGCCGTCGCCCGTGACAACTCCACCGCGTCGGCCACCAGATGCGGCGTCGAGCCGATCAGGTTGATCGCCGCCGCCTCGGTGGCCACGTCGGCCCCGGTCGCGAACGCCACACCCACGTCCGCCGCCGCCATCGCTGCCGCGTCGTTTACGCCGTCGTCCACCATCGCCACGCGCCGGCCGGCCGCCCGCAGCTCGCGCACGAATGCCACTTTGTCCGCCGGGCTGGCCGCCGCCCGAACGGTGTGAATGCCAACCTCGCCCGCCACGTGCTCGGCCGCCGGCGCGGCGTCGCCCGTCAGCAGATAGCTCTCGATCCCCGCCGCGGCCAGCCGCGACACCGCCCCGGCCGACGAAGGCCGCAGCTTGTCCGTTAGCTCGATCAATCCGGCGAATCGTCCGTCGACCGCCACGGCCACCCGCTGCGCCCCGGCCGCGATTGCCGGCAACCCTTCCGCCGGCGGAGCCGCGCCGCGCGAGCCCAGAAACGCCGCCCTACCGACAACGACTGCCGACGAACCCAACCGCGCCACGATCCCGCCGCCCGGGATGCTTTCGAACTCATCCGGCTCGGCAAGCGCCAGATCATTCCGCCGCGCGTGCGCCACAATCGCCTTCGCAAGCGGATGTGGCGAATACTGCTCAGCCGACGCCGCCAGCCGGATCAATTCCGGTTCGCTCTCGCCGGCGCCGCCGGTCATCATCACCCGCGACACGATCGGCCGGCCTTCCGTCATCGTTCCCGTCTTGTCCCACACGACCGCGTTGATCCGTCCCAACCCCTCCAGCGCCGCCGCGTCGCGCGCCAGAATGCCGCGCAGCGCCGCCACACCGGTCGCCACCGCGATCGCCGTCGGCGTTGCCAGCCCCATCGCGCACGGACACGCGATTACCAGCGTCGCGATCGCCGCGCTCATGGCGGGCGCGACTGCGCCGGTCCCCTTCACCGCCAGCCAGCCCAGAAAGGTCGCGATCGAAACCACGATCACGATCGGTGTAAACACCGCCGCCACGCGATCGGCCATCCGCTGCAGCTCGGTCTTGCTCGATTGCGCGTCGCTCACAAGCTGCATGATCCGCCCGACGGCCGCCGCCGCCCCGGTCTTAGTCGCTCGAACGAGGATCGTCCCGTCGGCCACCAGCGTGCCCGCCAGCACCGCGTCGCCCGCCTTCCGCCGTACCGGCAGCGGCTCGCCCGTCATCAAGCTCTCGTCGACCTCGGCCGTCCCCTCGACCACGACGCCGTCGGCCGCGATCGCCGAATGCGGCGGGATCGAAACCAGGTCACCCACGACGATCTCAGCCGACGAAACCTCCACAAGCTGATCGCCGCGCCGCACCAATGCCGTCCGCGGTGCACGCCGCGCCAGCGCCGCAACAGCCGCCGACGTCCGTCCCTTCGCCTTCGTCTCGAGGTATCGCCCGACCGCCACCAGCGTCAGGATGATCGCTGCCGCGTGAAAATGGATGAACTCGGGTCGCATCGCGAACGTCCCGTAGATACTGCTGACGTACGCCACACTCACGCCCAGCGCCACCAGCAGGTCCATGTTGCCGCTGCGATGCCACAGCGCCCGCGCCCCGCCCGCCAGAATCGGCCCGCCGGCCGGTCCGGCCAACATCAGCGTGAGCAGCAGCCCCTCGATCAGTCGCCAGCCGAACTCGCCCGCTTTGTGCGTCGCCTGCAGCGAGTGCCCGAAGTGATCGAGAACCAGAATCGGCAGCGTCAGCCCGATCGCCAGGACCATGGCCTGCCGCTGCCGCCGAAGCTGCTCGCGCCGCCGCGGATCTTCCTGATCGGCCGCCAGGTCGCGCTGCGCCGGCAGCACCTCGGCGTCGTAGCCGGTTGCGCGCACGGCTTCGATCATCTTGCCCTTGTCGGCCCCGGGTCCGGCCCGCACGCGCGCCGATTCGCCCAGCAGGTTGACGCTCACGTCGGTCACGCCCGGCGCGGAGCGCAGCGCCTTGTCCACCCGCGCAACGCACGCGCCGCAGGTCATGCCGTGAATCTGAAGATCAATCGCTTGTTCGGCCGGGGGAGTGTTCATTCGACCGCTTCGGTCGCGGCCGACTTCTTGAAGCCGCCGATGGTATAGCCGGCCGATTTGACAGCTTCGATGATCGCAGGAACCTTCGCGACGGCTTCGTCGAACACGACCGACGCGGAACCGACCGCCACATCGGCCTGCTTAACACCCGGAACAGCGCGGACGCCCTTGCTCACGCTCGCTACGCAGTGCGCGCAGATCATGCCGCCGATGCTCAGATCGATGCGTGTCACGTCACAAATTCCTTTTCCTCGCACAGGCGTTCGAGCATGTTTTCGAGGAAGTCCACCGCGTTGATGGCGGTCAGCACATCCACCTGCGGCCCGCCGTGGGCCAGCGTCGGCCGCGACTGGCCGGGGTGCTCGCCCGCTGTCGCGACCTCCACGGTCATCTGCGTTCGAACAAACAAGTCCGGCCAGATCATAGCGCCGACCGCGAGGGCGTCGTGCACGATGAAGCGTCCCTTGCCGGCCTCGCTCGAATGCTGCATGGGAAATGCCATGATCTTCGCGAGAAACTCGCCGGCGCGGGTCTCGCTGGCGGCGAAATGCGCCAGGTTCGATTCATCGAGCGTGACGAACTTTGTGACATCCAGCGGGACGAGCGAAATCGGCAGGCCCGACGTCAGCACGGCGGCGGCGGCGGCCGGGTCACGATAGAAATTGAATTCCGCAACGCCGCGGATGTTGCCTTTGCACCACAGCGCGCCGCCCATGATGTAAATGTGCTTGATGCGCTTGCGGGCCGTCTTGTCGTCGCGGAGCACGGCGGCGAGCGTCGTCAGCGGGCCGATGGCGACAATATTCAGTTCGCCGCTACCGGATAGAAACTCGCCGTACGCGTCGCGATAGCCGCGGACTTCGACCTCGCCCGACTCCGGAATGCCGCAATCGCCCAGCCCATCCATGCCGAAGACATGCGTCGCGTCGTGCAGCCCGGGGCCTTGCTGATCGAGCCCGCGCCCGACCACGGGCCAATGCCCCGGCCGAATCGCATGCAGCAGTCGCGCGATGTTCTTCGTGGCCTGTTCAAGCGGCACATTGCCGCCGGTCGAGACAAGTGCGCGGAGGTCGAGCTCGGGCGAGGCAAGCGCCAGAGCAATGGCGACGGCATCGTCGACGCCCATGTCGGTATCAATCAGCAGCGGAATTGGCATAGGGTTCTCGTCCGCGACGCTCCCATTGTCGACGCGGCGCGAGGCGCGGTCAAACCGCGTCAGGGTTTGTCCGAGACTTCCCAGCGCCCGCCGGGGCTGCGGACAAACGTGAGTTGCTTCCCGCGCCGGCCAGTCAGCTCGAACGCCTGCTCGTCGATCGTCAGGTTCCACGGGCCGCGCTCGGCCGAGCCGGTCGGGAGTTTCGTCAGGTCGAGCCGCAGGATCCGAATGTTGTCCGACTTGATGCGAAGCCGGTTGCCATCGGTGACGGTGGCCTTAATGGTGGCGTCGAGATCGGGGTCCGAGACGTCGGTCACGTTGGCCCAATCCGGGCCGCGGGGCCGCGCCGGCGATTTCGGTTTGGGAGTCTCGTCGGGCGGAGGCAGCGGCGGCTTTTCAGCGCGGGCCGAGGTCACCGGTGGGTTGGCGGGGGCAGACGTGGCCGGGGCGGAGGTCGAGGTCGGCTTCGTCGGCAGAGGCCCGGCCGACTTCTTCTCGCAGCCGGCGACGAAGAGCGCGATGGCCGCGCCCGCAATGATCCAACAGCAGTTCTGTTTGACCGTCATGCTTGCTCAAAGGATGATACAACGATCGAGGAGTTCGGTGGCTAAGAATCGCAGAGATATGGACCAGCGCATACGATCGACAACGATTCTGACCGTGCGGCGTGACGGAAAGGTGGCCCTCGGCGGCGACGGCCAGGTCACCCTCGGCGATGCGATCGTGAAGAGCGACGCAAAAAAAGTCCGCCGCCTGGGCGACGGCAAGGTGCTGGTGGGTTTCGCCGGCTCCGCCGCCGATGCCTTCGCTCTGCTGGAGCGATTCGAATCAAAGCTGGAGCAGTTCAAGGGCAGCACGCGACGTGCGGCCATTGAACTGGCCAAGGAATGGCGGACCGATCGCGCCCTGCGCCGGCTGGAGTCGATGCTGCTGGTGGCCGACGCGGAGGTGTCGCTCATGATCGGCGGCAGCGGCGACGTGATCGAACCGACCGACGGCATCCTCGCCATCGGCTCGGGCGGCTCGCTGGCGCTCGCGGCGGCGCGGGCACTGGTGGCACACTCGACGCTGCCGGCCAAGCGCATCGTGGAAGAATCACTTCGAATCGCCGGTGCGATCAACATCTACGCCAACCAGAACATTGTCGTTGACGAACTCTAGCGGCCGGGCCGCCGGAGGATGCTCCCATGGACGCAGCCAGAGCAGAAATCGTCGAGCAGAGCTTAATGCGCTGCCTGAAGCATGACGCGGCCCGCAAGGAGTTCATGGACGCCTTCTACGATGAATTTCTCGCGAGCGACCCCCGCATCCGCGCCAAATTCGTCAAGACCCACATGCACCGTCAAAAGGAGATGCTCCGAGCCGGACTGGTAAGGCTCATCATGTTCGCCAGCGGCTCGGCCTCGGGAAGGGCGACAGTGGACGATCTTGCAAAGCTCCACAGCCGCAACTACTTCAACATCGAGCCGGATATGTACGATCAATGGCTGCGCAGTCTGCTCACCTGCGTCCGGCAATACGATCGGCAATTCGATTCCGCTCTCGAAAAGCTATGGATCGAACTGTTTACCGAAGGCATCGCCGTGATGAAAAAGGCGTACTAACCCTTACATCAACCCCCGCGTCGCCCCGCCGTCCACTGCGATTGTCGCTCCCGTGATGAAGCTGGCCTTCTGGCTCGCCAGAAATGCGACCACAGCACCGAGCTCGGCCGGGTCGCCCATGCGCTTGAGCGGAATGGCCGCTGTCATCTCGGCCAGCACCTGGTCACGCGATTTGCCGCCGGTGCTGCGCGATTCGACCAGCTCGTCCATGCGATCGGTGCGATGGATGCCCGGGCAGACGTTGTTGACCAGAATGTTGTCCGCCGCCAGCTCCACTGAGAGCGTCTTCGCAAAGCCGATGACCGCCGGCCGCACCGTGTTCGACAGCATCAACCCGTCGATCGGCTGCTTGGCCGAAATGCTGGTAATGTTGATGATGCGTCCCCAGCGATTGGCCTTCATGAACGGCAGCACTTCGCGAACCAGCCGCACGACGTTCATCAACGTCGATTGAAACGCGGCCAGAAACTTCGCGTCATCCAGCGTCTCAAACGGACCGGGGCTCGGACCGCCGGTGTTGGTGATGAGAATGTCGACCCGGCCGAATCGAGCGACGGTCTGCTCCACCAACCTTTGGCAGTCGTCGGCCCGCGTCACGTCGCAGGCGATGCCCAGCGTCTGCACGCCGTGCTTGAGGGCAATCTCGTCGGCCGCCCGCGCCAGCGTATCGGCTGAGCGCGCGGCCAGCGCGATCCGCGCCCCGTCGGCGGCCAGCGCTTCGGCGCAGGCGCGGCCCAGGCCTTTGCTGGCGCCGATGACGATCGCCACTTTGTCTTCAATGCCCAGATCCGTGGGAATACTCCTGGAAAATGTCGAGCGGCAAACGGAAGCGTGTGTCTCAGCCGGCGACGGCTTCGGCCAGCGGCTTCGCGCCAAAGCGGGCCGCGCCCGATGCGGCGCCACGAAAGACGCGAATGCGCCGCTCGGTCCGCTTCGATAGATCGCCCAGCAGCAGGGCCAGCGCGTCGTGGCACTCGTGCGTATCGCGCATGAGGACAACGACTCCGCCCCCGGTGCCAAAGCCGGTCGACTTGGCCCCGAAGAAACCGCGTGTCGGGCCGCGCTCGCGCAGTGCCGCGATGATGAGGTCGGTTTCGAGCGTGCCGACGCCGCAGCGCTGGCTGTGGCTCCAGTGCGAGGCATACATCAACTCGCCGGCGGTGGACAGATCAGTGTCCTCGCCCGTTCGCCGCGCCTTCGAAACGAAGCTCGCGAACTCATGCACGCGTTTGTTCTCGTAGATGATGTGCTCGGCTCGCGAACGCACCTTGTAAGTCCGGGCCGGATCGACGGCCAGCGTCTCGTGCTTGAGCTTGCCGTGCTTCTCGCCGAACGCCTTGCCCGTCAGCTTGGTTGGCATGCGATTGCGGAACCGCTCGACGAAATCGGCCGGCGTAATTCCCGCCAGGTGGTTCGCGTCAATGTTGTCTTTGCGACCGTCGGCCTTGATCAGATCGCGGATAATCGCGTGGCCCATCATCGCGGCCACGCGCGAGTCATAGTGTCGCTGATCGGCCACCGGCCGTCCGACTTCGGCGTCCAGCGCAGCGATCGTGATTCCTTCGGGCAACTCAAGCGCGCTCGGGCTGGGCTGCGAAGCGGCCCGCAGCAGCAGCAGACTTCCGGGTTCGCCGAGCAGCGCGGCAAGCGGCACGCGCCGGCTGGGGTCCGGCGAGCCGGCGGCCTCGCAGGCCACGCGACACGCCTCGGCCTTTTTCACCACGTCAAGATTCAGCGCGCACGCGGCCGAAATCGCCTCGGCCACTGCAGCGGCGATCACGCCGACCAGATCGATCTGCGCATCCAGCGGCCAATCAGACTGAAGGATGACCGTCGCACCCGAGCGCAGCGCATCCGCCGCGCCCGCCGCAGCGAGTTGCTTGATGAGCAGCAGGATCACCCGCGCGCCCTGCGCATGCAGCGCCGGCGCCGCCCCCAACGGCGCGAGATCGAGCGACCCGTTCCCGGACAGCACGGCCGGGGCGGCAAAACTGTATTCAATTGGCCGATCGCGGTCGCCCATCCAGCAGATGACGACCTGGCCATCAGCCCGCAAAGCTACGGCCGCCGCCACCGCCACGTCGAGCGCGCCCGCGAGCACCAGCCCGCCGCACTCTTCGCCGCAGCCGCCCATGACGTCAACGACGGCCGGGGCCCGGGTGACCACGACGGTCTGGGCCGAAGCCGCCTGGGGGCCTAACCATTGGGGTAGCCGCGAGCAGAAACGCTCGACGTCCGTCCGACATGCATTTTGAGTCATATGCATCGCTGTCCCGCCGCGCCGCGGGCCGAATCGATTGCCGAGGGTTTATCCGCAAACTTCTCTCAGGACCGACTCTTCCACATAGAAGGGAGTTTCCGATTCGCCGCCGACGGCGAGTGCGATCGCGTCGGAAGGCCTTGAATCGATCTCGACCATTCGCCCATTCTGGCGGATGACGAGTTTGGCGTAGAAGGTGTGGTCCTTGAGGTCGTGAATCACGATTTTCTCGATCTCGCCGTCCATCTTATCAATCACGTTGGACAACAGGTCGTGTGTCATCGGCCGCGGCAGTTTCACGTTCTTGATGCGCCGGTCGATGGCGTTGGCCTCGTTGTCTCCAATGACGATCGGAAAGCTGCGCTCCCCGTCCCGCTCCTTGAGGACGATGTACTGCTGGTCCGAGTTGTCGTGGATAATGATCCGCGCCAGATCAACGCGAACCTCCATGACTTCTTCTCCACAAGCCGCGCCGAGACTAACGCTCGCGCCGCGGCGCTGTCAAGCCGGGGTAATTCCCGCGCGTCCAAACGCGCGGGCGTCAATTCAAATCTGTCAAGTGTTGCCTCAGCAAATCGACCTGCGTCTGCAATTCCGCCGCGCGAGCACGGGCTTTTTCGACGACGTCCGCCGCCGCACGCGATACAAACGCCTCGTTCGAGAGCCGATCGGCTTCGCGCTGCCCCGCCGATTGCTTTTCGGCCAGCTCGCCTTCGAGCCGTTTGCGTTCCGCCGCGAGATCGACGAGGTCGCCCACCGGCACAAACACCTGGGCCGATTCGTGCACGTGCGTCATCGATCCGGCCGGCTTTGCAATTTCCGGGCCGAACTGCAGGTCGTCGCAGCCCGCCAGCAGTTTCACGAAAGCGGCCTGCTTTTCAAGCAGCTCACAGCACCGTGCCGACCCGCGCACCACCGCCTTCGGCAGCGTCCGCAGGGCCGGCTGGCCCGGACGTAAAGCGTTGACCCGCGTGCGGATATCGCGAATTGTGCGGATCACGGCCTTGAGGATTTCCATGTCGGCTTCGACCGGCTCATCGCGCTCGGCCGGGCAGCGAGCGGGCCAGGCGGCCGTGGCCAGCATCGGCTCGGCGGCGAGCACGGCGCCCACCCCGCGACGGGGTGCGGCGGTTGCCAGTTGCTCCCAGATACCCTCCGTAACAAACGGGGCCACCGGGTGCAGCAATCGGACAAGATGGTCGAGGCACCAGACCAGCATCCGCGTCGCGACAACGGCGGTCGTGCCGCCCTCGCGCAGCCGCGGCTTGACCATCTCGACGTACCAGTCGCAATAGTCGTTCCACATGAACTGGTAAAGCGTCTGGACGTAGTCGCTAAAGCGGTATTGATCGAGGGCCGTGTTCACGCCGTCGATGCACGCCGCCAGCCGCGAGAGGATCCAGCGATCTTCGAGTCGCAGATCGGCCGGCGCGATCGGCTGCGGCATCGACTTGTCGATGTTGGGAATGACCAGCCCGGTGGCGACCTGCCACAGCTTGTTGCAGAAGTTGCGGCCCTTCTCGAATCGCTCCGACGTGTTGACCTGCCGGCCGTCGGGCAGCTTCATCGGCTTGACGGGAATGCGGATGTCCTGCGTCTCGGTGGCCAGCTCGGCCAGCGTGTAGCGCAGCGCGTCGGCCCCATAGGCGTCGATGATGTCCACCGGGTCGACGCCGTTGCCAAGCGACTTGGACATCTTGCGGCCCTGGCCGTCCTGGATGACGGCATGGATCACGACGTCGCGGAACGGCACGTGGCCGGTGTTGAAGAGGCCGGACATGACCATGCGGGCAACCCACAGCGTGATAATCTCGCGCGCCGTGGATAGGGCGGTGGTGGGGTAGTAGAACTGAAGCGCGGGATCATCGCCGTTGGGCCAACCGAGCGTGGAAAGCGGCCAGAGGGCGGACGAAAACCAGGTGTCGAGGACGTCGGGGTCCTGCTGGAATCCGGCCGCCTCAATCTCTAAACGCACTTTCTCGCTCACTGCGTCCGCATTCGGCAGGCAAATGAATGCCTCGATCGCTTGCTCCGCATCGTCGCCTTCGATCCCATGGAAAAGCGTTTGGTCGTCCCAGGGAATCGGTTGCCATCGACCAGTCCGTGTTAACACGACTCCGTCTAGTCCGGCGAGTCGTGCACCGTCCGCTTCATTCCAGCCCGGTCGACCGGGTTTTCCGAAAGTCGGCTCATCGAATCGCTTGTGCCAGACCGGAATCCGATGTCCCCACCAAAGCTGCCGGCTGATGCACCAGTCGCGCTTTTCGCTGAGCCAGTCGATGTAGGTCTGCACATAACGGGCGGGGAAGAAGCGGACGCGGCCATCGTTGACCGCGTTGATGGCGAGTTGGGCGAGGCCCGGCGCGCCGCGTAGCGCGGGAATCTTTGCGGCCTCTTCTGGCGGCAGGTCGCCCATCTTCACGAACCACTGGTCCGAGAGGTAGGGCTGGATCGCAACCTTGCTCCGATCGGAGTGGCCGACCTGCGTCTCGTAGTCCTCCACTTTTTCGAGCAGCCCGGCCGCTTCGAGGTCGGCCACGACCTTCTTGCGGGCGTCTTCCAGTTTCATCCCGGTGTACGCGCCGCCGTTTTCATTCATGCGGCCGTCGGGCGTGAGGACGTTAATCATCGGCAGCGCCGGGTCCTGCCGCAGCGCGCACTGATAATCGTTCGGGTCGTGGGCTGGCGTGACCTTCACGCATCCCGTCCCGAACTCGCGCTTCACCAGCAGGCCGTCGCCAACGATCGGAATCTCGCGATTCGTGAGCGGTAGCTTGATTGTGCGGCCGATCAGTTTTGCGAAACGTTCGTCGTCCGGGTGAACAGCAACGGCGGTATCGCCGAGCATGGTCTCAGGCCGCGTCGTCGCGACGATCAGGTGCGTTACGCCTTCGGCCGGCTGGGTCAGCGGATAGCGGATGTGCCAGAGGTGGCCTTTGACGTTCTCGTGATAGACCTCGTTGTCGGCCACGGCGGTCTGAAGCTGCGTGTCCCAGTTGACCAGTCGCTTGCCGCGATAGATCAGCCCCGCCTTGAACAGGTCGAAGAAAAACTGCCGCACCGCCTTGGCGCATTGCTCGTCAAGCGTGAACCGCGTCCGCTCCCAATCGCACGAGCAGCCCATGAGCTGAAGCTGCTCGATGATGCGGTTGCCGTATTTCTCCTTCCACTCCCAGATGCGGCGGACGAGCTCGTCGCGCCCCAGGTCGTGGCGGGTCTTCTTCTCCGTCTTCTGGATGTCTTTCTCGACCGTGGCCTGCGTGGCAATGCCGGCATGGTCGGTACCGGGCATCCACAGCGTGTTCTTCCCGGCCATGCGGCTGCGGCGGATGAGGATGTCCTGCAAAGTGTTGTTCAGCGCATGCCCAAGATGCAGCGCCCCGGTGACATTAGGCGGCGGAATAACCATGCTGAACCGTTGATCGGGCGGGCGCTCGTCGGGCGTCGCATGAAACGCGCCGCTATCGAGCCACTTACGATAAATCCGCGCTTCAAGTTCGCGCGGCGAATACGCCTTGGATGGGGTGTCGCTCATGTTGAGAACATTAGACGCGCAGCCGGGAGAAACGCCAAGCGGTGGGATACGCGTTGCTCTCGTACCTATTTCGTGTTGCTGAGGGAGTTTGTGTAAACTGAGCGAGCGAGCGCTACCAAGGCCAGTCCACCGCCGATTCCGGCGATCGCCCCAAGCCAGCTAACCCCAGGATCAAGGCCCAACGCCCTGGCAACGCAGACGTAGCCTCCAAGAGTTGCTTGGGCCGAGCCCACGATCAAGAGCGTGCGTCTTGCGGTTTCGCGATTCATCAATTCGCCATTATCAATGTCTGCGTCATTCTATCAAACGGCGGTCTAATTTGCGATTGGTTGGATTTTGCGACCCGCTACCTGCAGCGCGTCTGAGATCCTGTGGAACAAGCCTCTGCCAGCCCAGTCGAACCATGGTGCCGTGCCGACTAGATTAGGCCGAGCCAGCGCAAGGCGGCCAGCGATCCAACAACTGCCCCCAATGCGATGTACGTGGCGCCGCAGATCTTGCACCAAATGCCGGTCAGCACTGGAAAGCCGGCCTTCGGCGACAGCGAGATTCGACCGCTTAGGATGCCCTCGATTCCATAACTTACCGCACCGATTGCCAAAAAGAGCAGGAAAGGTTCAATCCGGCGTTGCGACCGAAACGCTGCGAACATAACCACAAGCAGAATGAACCCGCTGATGTAGGCCCACTTCAGGCGGCGCCAAAGGCGAATTCGCTCGACCCGTGGCCCAACCGACGCGAACCGCATGGTTTGGATGGACTGACCGCATTCCGGGCACTTGCCGTTCGCTGACAGCCCGCGCAGGTTGTATTTGCAATACGGGCAGAACGAGTCTGTTTGAATGACGCCGCGACGCTCGCCAACCGCTTGAAGGGATGGAATCAGCCGCTTGGGAACCGCGCATGTATCGCCGCAGTCGACACACTTCATGAGGACATGATTCGAAGTCTCGACCAATTCTCCCGGCCGCTTGCCATATACCAGGTTGAGATTTGGCGATTCGCACGCACGGCAACGTGCTATTTCATTCAGGTCCGGTGACGTCATGCGTCTAAGACTCGCGCAGGGAACGTCTCTTAGATGGGTTATCGCTTATGTTGAGAACATTACACGGGCAGCCGGGGCAAACGCCAAGCGGCGAGCGAGATTCCGCCTGAATCCCGATTCCGACTAGGCCAGTGGCGACATCACTTATCCCGGTATTCGCGCCATTGCATCGATCGTCGTGCCCACATCGGGCCGTGCTTATGTAATCTTGCCGTGGCCGCAGGCGTTCACTCCATTTAGGATTCATTCATGTGCGGCATCGCCGGCTACATCCGACCGTCCGGGCTGCTTGATGCGGCCGTTCTCGAACGCATGACGGCTGCGCTGCATTGCCGTGGGCCCGACGGCCACGGCTTCTGGACTGATCCTGCGGCCGGGGTTGCCTTTGGGCATACGCGACTGGCCGTGATCGACCTGTCGCACGCCGCCGATCAGCCGATGATCGAACAGGCCGGGCCGCTTGCACTGATCTACAACGGCGAGCTCTACAACTTTGCCGAGCTTCGGGCGGAACTTGTCGCGCAGGGTGCGACTTTCAAATCGACCGGCGACACGGCAGTGCTGTTTGAGCTGTGCCGCCGCGATCCGGAGTTGCGATTCCTTCCACGACTCAATGGGATGTTCGCGTTCGCATTCTGGGATGGCCGGACGCAAATGCTTTCGCTGGTTCGCGATCGCACCGGTGTGAAGCCGTTGCTGCACGCACCGATCGACGGCGGCGGTATCGCGTTCGCGTCCGAGATGTCGGCGCTTCGACCCGTCTTGCCCGATCTTTCGATATCACCCGCTTCCGTCATCCAATTGCTGACATTGGGCTTCATTGGCGCGCCCGCGACTATTTTCGAGCGCGTCTTCAAGCTCGAGCCCGGCCATCTTCTGCGGTGGAACGCGGGGCACTCAGAAATTCGCCGGTGGGCACCGGGTGTTGCGGCGACGCCTTCGGTTGGGAGTTTCGGCGATGCCAAGGTCCGGCTGCGCGATACGCTTCGTCGGGCCGTCTGCGATCGTCTTGTGGCCGATGTCCCGGTGGGTGTCTTTCTTTCAGGCGGCATCGACTCGTCCATCGTCACCGCGATGGCTGCTCAATACGGCGGCGGGACGATCAAGACGTTTTCCGTCGGCTTCCCCGGCGAGCCGGCATTCGATGAGACGCGCTACGCGCAAGCCGTGGCCGATCGCTACGCCACGCAGCACACCATCCTGCCGCTTTCGCTGGAAGACATTCGAAACGCCATCCCGGCTGTCTTCGATCATCTGGGCGAGCCGTTTGCGGATAGTTCATCGCTGCCCACCTACCTCTTGAGTCGCCTGACACGACAGCACGTCACGGTCGCGCTCTCCGGAGATGGCGCCGACGAACTCTTTGCCGGCTATCGGCGGTACGTTGCGGTGCGGCTCATTGAGCGTTTCGGTTGGCTGGCGAACTCACCGCTGTACGCGCCGCTTCGTCGTGCAGTCGAGATGCTTCCGACGCGGCGCGAGACGCGCGTCGGTTCGAAGATCAGCCAGCTCAAGCGCGCCTTACGCGGCCTCGATGCCCGCCGCGAATCGCGCTATGCCAATTGGATGCGAATCACCGACGACGCCACGCTCGCCCGATTGCTCACCAACGGCGATGCCGCCCAGTTCGCTCGCGGCATTGAGAAATACCTCTGGTCGCATCGTGGCCTCCCGCGAGACAGCGACGAGCTCAACGCCCATCTTCTGACCGAGTGGACGACCTCGCTGCCCGATGACATGCTCACGAAGGTCGATCTCATGAGCATGGCCCACTCGCTTGAAGTGCGCTCGCCGTTCCTCGATTTCCGGGTGGTCGATCTGGTTGCTCCACTTCCGGCCGAATGGAAGCTGGCGGGCTGGCGGAAGAAGCACCTGCTGATCGAGGCGTTCACCGGCGACCTGCCGCCGCTGCTGCACCACCGCCCCAAGCAGGGATTTGAGGTGCCGGTCGGTCCATGGCTGCGTGGCCCGCTTTATCAGTTGGCCCGCCGACTCATCGAGGATGATCGTGCCTTTTTCGGCCCGCTCCTTTCGCGGCCCGGCGCCCTGGCGCTGCTTGAGGATCACCGAACGGGTCGGGCCGACCATACCTCCACGCTTTGGTCGCTGGTTGCCTTGCTGAGCTGGCATGAGCGGCATGCAGCCGGCGTCTCTCTGGCGGCCAGCCAGCCGGCTAACGCGTGGTGACGCCTCCAAGTCGCCGACGTTCAACAGGTTACGTTGGCCTCCCAGTCGCACTTGCGAGCTTTGGCGGCTTCCTGTAATCTTCCCCCTTCGTTTATTAGGACGATCTGCGCGTCAGTTCGGCGGCGCGGTCGGAACCGACGCCCATGAAGTTCGTTCTATTGGACCGGATTGTCGCCTTGGAGCCGCAGCGCTCCATCGCCACGCGAAAAGCACTGACGCTGGCCGAGGAATATCTCGCCGACCACTTCCCCACATTTCCGGTCATGCCGGGTGTGATGATGTTGGAGGCGATGGTTCAATCGGCGGCCTGGCTCGTGCGGGCCTCGACCGGCTTTTCAGCCAGTCTGGTGACGCTCGAGGAAGCCAAGAACGTCACATACAAGAGCTTCGTCGCCCCCGGGCGCGTGCTCGAACTCAAAATTGACGCGGTCCGCATCGAGGCGGCCGCCAGTGAATTCCGCGGCGTCGGCATCTGCGGCGACCGCGAGATGGTCAAGGCCCAGATCAAGCTGCGGCACCGCAACCTGGCGGACCGCGAGCCGCATCTGGCCGAAACGGATCGGACGCTCGTCAGCAAGGCACGCGAGTTGTTTGCCCTTCTGGGCGGGCCGGCGTTGCTGGCTTCATCGACGCCGGCGACTGTCGCGGGCTAGCGAGAACGGAATCGCACGACGAGCGAGAGATTATTAGGAGTGAATCAACGATGGGTATGAGCCGAGACGAAGTCTTTGCAAAGGTGAAGGAAGTGTTGGTCGACGCGCTAGGCGTCGATGATGACGCCGTGACGGAGAAGGCCACGCTGACCGGCGACCTCGGCGCCGAATCGATCGACTTCCTCGACATTGTCTTCCGGCTCGAGAAGACGTTCGCGATCAAGATTCCGCGCGGCGAGCTCTTCCCCGACGACATTCTGAACAACCCAGAGTACGTCGAGAACGGCAAGCTGACGGCCAACGGCCTCGCTCAGCTCAAGAAGACCATGCCGCACGCCGACTTCACGGACTTCCAGAAGGACCCGGACGTCAACAAGATGCCCAACCTTTTTACGGTCCGGACGATCGTCAATTACGTCGCATCGAAGGTCGGCGCGTCCTAAGGATTTGCATGGGCGTTCGGCAAGTGACGTATGCGTTGGATCTGGATCGACAAGTTCGTTGAGTTCGAATCCGGCAAGCGGGCCGTCGCGGTCAAAAACGTCTCGCTGGCCGAAGAGCACCTGCACGACCACTTCCCCGGTTATCCCGTCATGCCTGCTTCGCTGATGATCGAGGGCATGGCCCAGACGGCCGGCATTCTCGTCGGCGAGGCGCGTGCGTTCGCGGAAAAGGTAATCCTCGCCAAAGTGAAGCGGGCCCGCTTCGAATATGAGGTTGTGCCCGGCGATCAGCTTACTTACGACGCGCTCATCGAGCGGATTGACGACGCCGCGGCTTACACGGCGGGTAAGGTGCTCTGCAACGGGAAGCCGCTGGGCGAAGTTGATATTGTCTTCTCCCACATCGATCAGAACATGAGCGGGCTCGATTTCCCCGAAGAGAATTTCGTCTTCACCGATCAATTCAAATCGCTACTCGCCGGCCACGACGTCAAACGTCCCGGCTGACATCAACTCCGTCATCAGCACCTCCGATTCGCCGGCGCGCTTTGATGTGGAGCCGCTGGTTTGCCGGCCGTGTCTGTCACATTTCCGTGATTGATGTCACGACAAGCCGCCCAATCGGGTTGTTCGCAGCGATTATCATTTTTGTCATGTTGCCCGCGCGACGCCTTCACGGCCACGCCACGGGTCCCGTAATCGACGCCGCGGCCGCTGGCTGCGGGTCGTAACCGATGGCGGCTCAACTGCTTGCGGCCGTGCGCCCGATAGAAAGCTGGCGGCGGTGGTCGCAGACGCGACCCGGCGCGTTGGCTTGTGTAAAATGGGCTGAATGAGATAATGCTTGTCTCGCCTCGCCGGTGGGCTCCCTTGGAGTGATCATGCGTTTTATTCCTTCGTTTCGTACGGTTCGCCGTATCGCCTTGCCCATCCTCATGGGCGCGACCGTCTTCCAGATTCAGAACTGCAGCCAGCCCGTACGGGATTCGTTCCTCACGGGCATTCAGACGTCGCTCACCGGCCTGGTGACGTCGCTGATCAACACGTTCTTCCTCGTCCTGACCACCACCACCATCCCGACGACGCAGACCGTCATCTGATCCGCCGGATGGCGCACGAATGCGCATCCGGTCGGGGGCTTGCGGCCCGCCGGAAATCGGTATAATCCGGCCGGCGCGGTGCGGACGATCCGCCTGCGCGGATGGAGGAACGCGATGGTGCGGCGCGTGCGGATGCTGAAGCGTGGGGTGGCGATTGCGGCCGGGGCCTATCTGCTCGGTGCGGCCGGCTGTCTGCCCAACGGCGGTCTGACCGAAGTGGCGGCCGAGAACATCGTCCGCACGATCAACCTTTACACCTCGTCGATCGTCTCGCTGCTGTTCCTCAACTTCAACCCGTTTTTCGGCGCAGTATGAGGGAGCGCGGTCATGCCTAAGAATTCATCGCGGAGTGGGATGTATCAGCGTCGAATCCGTCGCGCCAAGTGGCTGGCCCTGGCGGCTGCCATGATGCCGCTGACGCAGTTTCTGGCCTGCGGCCCGGACGTGCTTGGGGCCATCAGCTTCGAGACGCAGAACTTCCTCAACGGCGTCATCTTCCAGTGGACCGATACGTGGGTCCGCAACATTTTCAACATTTAGCGAGTTGAGCGGGCCGAGACGGTCAGGCGAACGAGCGGGCGGCGCGGGTTGGCGCGGCTCGCGACGGTGAAGCCCTGCGCATCGAAGATGCCCTTGGGGCCGGTCCACGAGAAGGCGGCCGGCAATGGCTTGCCGTCGGTCGCATTGGTAACGGGGTAACCCTCAATGCATGTTGCTCCGGCCTTACGCGCCGCTGCCACGGCGGCGGCGAGCAGGCCGCGCGCCACGCCGCGACCACGATGTCCGGCGAGGATGAAGAAGCACGGAATGGACCACACTTCGGCGTCATCGGGCGGTCGATAGGCCTTAACGGTTTCGACGCGCGGGAAGTCGGAGCGCGGCCCGAAGGCGCACCAGCCGATCGGCTCGTCGCCGTCAAAGGCGAGAATGGCGCGGGCGCGGCCTGATTCGATCAGTCGCTTGAGCGAGCGGCGGGCCTTATCGCCCTTCATGTCGTGCCACGTCTTGCCGCCGCGCTCGACGCGCCACCACATGCACCAGCAGCCACCGCAGGCCCCGCGCTCGCCGAAAAGTTGCTCAACGATGGGCCAGTCGCGCCGCGTCAACGCGCGATAGCGCAGCTTGCCGGATGGGCGGATCGGCGCGGCGCGAGGCATCAGTTGAGTCCGAGGACGGACGCGCCCTGCTCAAAGACGATGTCGACCGGAATGTTGGCCTTGGCGAGCCGATGGAGCGCGGCCTGCAGCGCCGGGCTGACCTTGCCCGATTCGCCCGACCAGGCCTTCACGCCGTCGTAGTCGCCGTCACCCTGGAACTTCAGAATCTTCGCGGCCAGCGCTTCGACGGCCTTCTCCATCTTGGCCTCATCGACGCGATACCGGCCGGACGAATCGACGCTGAATGCCCCGGCCTGCTGGAAGAAGTTGAAGCAGGCCATGTTGGCCCGGCCGTGGGCACTGGAGGCCCCGAAGCGAACCGAACGAATGATGCCCGCCATGAATGTGACGTAGTGGTCCATCGCGGCCGCGTCCTTCCACTCGCCGCGTTTGATGAGTTGGGTGACCATGTAGAGCCCGAGGATGTCGGCTTTGCCCTCTTCGAGTGCGCCGGCCTGCTCCTTCAGGGCATCGCGGACCGTGCCCTTGCCGTTGATGGTGCTCTTGATGCCGAGCCCGTGGGCAACTTCATGGAACATCGTGTCGCCGAAGAAGGCCTCGAAGGTGATGTGCTTGCGCTGGTCGGTGGCAATGAGCTGGTCGGCGATGGGCACGAGAATCTTGTCGAACTTGGCCCGCATGGCGTTCTTGAGTTGCAGCCGCCGCGTGCCTTTCTTGAGCTGGACCTGCTCGTCATTCGGCAGGTTGATGGCGATGGTCTTCGCGCCCGCATTGCAGTCGCCGGCGTAGTAGATGGCGTCGTAGGCGTTAAGGTCGGAGGCGCTGCCGGGCGTTTCCTTCTTATAGGCGTCGGGCACGGGCAGGCCGCGCTGTAGCTCCGGGAGGAACGCGGCGTAGCGTTCGAGGCGCTTGCTCCAGACCTTGTCTTTGACGAGCACGTATGCTTCGTGCGCCGCCTTGTAGCCGAAGAGTCGGTCCTCGTACGTCTCAATCGGCCCGACGACGAAGTCGACGGTGTTGTCCTTCATGTCGAGCCACGCGAAGTCGCTGGCCTGGTAGTTGTCGGATTCGAGGGCCGCGGCGCGGAGCTCAAGGTAGCGCTTGAATCCGGGGTCTTCGGCCAGTGCGGCGGCGGCTCGGATCGAGCGTACGGCGGCCTGCACGGGCTCGGCGAAATGCTGGTGGTAGGGCACCGCGACAAGCTGACCTCCCGGGCCGCGCTCGATCACGGTGTATTCGCTCTTGAACGCCGTAGCGTCGGCCGGGTGGGCCGCGATGAATTGCTCGAAGTCGGTCTTGGTCAGATCGTGCGGATAGAAATTCGCAGTGGCCGGTTTTTCGCCGACACCCTGAATGAAGGCCTGATCATTGTCGAGCCGGTCCCACGGGCCGTAATTGATCTCGGCATAGCGGCGTGCATCCGGGTCGGCGATGGCCGCGAGGAATTGCTGCTTCTCGCCCCACGCCTCGAGCCAGAAGATGCGGTCCATCTGTTGAGCGGCGTCGATCAAGAGCGGGAGCATCTTGCGCTCGTTGGGCGTCAGCGACGAAACGTCGGTCGTGAGACGGACGGATGCGTAGCGGGCGAGCTTGTCCTTCACTCCGGGCATGGGGCGATACTCCTTGGCGGCGGGTTGCGGGACGGGCGCTAGCAATAAGGCAGGAAGAGTGAACGCGAGCGATTGAATGAGCACGTTAGGCCTCCGCTGGTATGAGTCATGGATTTAGTTCGTCCCGATTGTCGGCGAGGGGAGGCGTGGGTGGCAAGGCGTCGGGGGATTACGATGGAATCGGGTTGCGAAAATCGGTAATCTGGCGGGATTCATCGCCGTCACTCTTTCGAAAGGGCGCGTGCATGACGCAGACGACCGCTCCTTCCACAACCTTGGACGACGGCCGGGCCGGGGCCACTGAGAAGACCTTTCTCGGCCACCCGATCGGGCTGTACGTGCTGTTCTTCACGGAGTTGTGGGAGCGATTCAATTTCTACGGCATGCGGGCCCTGCTGATCTTCTATATGACGAAGACGTTTCTGTTCAAGGACGGCTTCGCGTCGCTCTCGTATGGTGCATATAACGGGCTCGTCTATGCCACGCCGTTGATCGGTGGAATGCTGGCCGATCGACTGCTTGGATATCGCCGCGCGATCATAATGGGCGGCATCCTGATGGCCCTGGGCATGTTCGGCCTGGCGCTGCCGGGATTCGGCGTCATTCCGCAGGGGCTGGTGTCGTTCTATGTAGCGCTGGGGCTGATCATCTGCGGCAACGGTTTCTTCAAGCCGAACATCTCAACGATGGTCGGCACGCTCTACAAGCAGGGCGATCCGCGGCGCGACGGCGCGTTTACGATTTTCTACATGGGCATCAACGTCGGCGCATTTCTAGGTCCGCTTCTGTGCGGATTCATCGGCGAGGCCAAGGGCTACCACTGGGCTTTCGGACTGGCCGGTTGCGGGATGGTGCTGGGGCTGATTTGTTTTGTAGTGTTCAGACGCGTGATCGGCGACAAGGGCATGCCGCCGCGCGTCGAGGCGCTGCGCGAGCCGTCGGTCATCGGCATCCCGAAGGAATGGACGCTCTATCTGGTCGTGCTGCTGGCAGTCCCGGTCGCGGCGTTCCTGGTTTCCAAGCCGGAGTTCGTTGAAAAGCTTGCCGCGCCCGCCATCGGCGGACTCTTTTTGCTTTATGTCGTGTGGGAGGCGATGCGGAGCTCGCCGGTCGATCGCGGCGGCATCTTCGTCATTCTGATTCTCTCCCTGTTTTCGGTCATGTTCTGGGCCTGCTTCGAGCAGGCCGGCAGCTCGCTGAACCTTTTTGCCGATCGACACGTGAACCGAACGATCTTCGGCTGGCAAATTCCCGCAGAGGTATTTCAGGCCGTGAATGCGGGCTTCATTGTGCTGCTGGCGCCGATCTTTGCCTGGCTGTGGGTGCGGCTCGGCAAGGCGGGGCTGGAGCCGTCGTCGCCCATGAAATTCGTGCTGTCGCTGTTCCAGATGTCATTGGGTTTCATGGCGCTGGTCGTCGCCGCAAAGCAGGCGACGGGCGGCGTGAAAGCGAGTTTGCTCCTGCTCATCATTGCATACTTCTTCCACACCACCGGCGAGTTGTGCCTGTCACCCGTAGGGCTCTCGATGGTGACGAAGATGGCGCCTGTCCGGCTGGCCGGACTGCTGATGGGATTGTGGTTCCTGTGCACGGCGTTTGCCCACATTGTGGCGGGAGCGCTGGCGAGCAAGACCGCCACCTGGGGATTCGAGCAGATGTTCCGCGTAATCGTCTATTCGTCCGCGACCGCGGGTGCTGTGCTGCTGATCCTGTCACCGATCGTGAAGAAGTGGGAGCGGGCCAAGCTGGCTCAGCACGCTGCGACGAAGTGACGGCGGCTCAGGCGTTCATGTCGTTCCAGCGGCGAGCCATTCGGCCGAAGATCGCGAGAGCGATCGCCGCAAAAACGCCGATGCCCGCGAGCGGAAGCCATACGTAGTATTGCGGGTGGTAGGTTTCCCAGAGCAGGCGCGTCACGTCGTGCCCACTCTTGCCGAGGACGGATTGCAATTTCGCGAATGCGTCCGAGCGCGTCACGCCGGTGGCCTGTTCGAGCGACGCGACACTGCCGTCCCAGTTTCGTCCCGCGCCCCAGGGCGTGTGCTGAAGAAGATACTTGAGCGAGAGATTCGCCTTCTCGCCCCAGCGGCCATAGAGAAAGCTCGTCAGCGGCCCGCCAAGTGCCTGGCCGAGTCCCATCGGAATATTGGCGTAGCCCAGGTAAAGCCCCTTCCGGTCGGCCGGGGCAATCAACCCGAGATACTCGCTCGTCTTCGGACCCGTCAGCATCTCGCCGACGGAGAATAAGGCGATGCCCGCCAGCAGGGCCCACCCGTTCATCGTCATACCGGCCAGCACGAGGCCGGCGGTGACGCCGATCATGCCCAGCAGCAGGGCCGAGAGAGATCGCATTCGCCGCACGATCCATGAGATCGGCACGACGAGCAGAATGATGAGAAACGCGTTCGTCGACAGCAGAATCTGTTGCTTCACGCGCAAAACGCCATCGGCGCCGGTTTCGACCCAACTGCGGAAGGGCAAATAGCGGGCGACGCCCGAGCTGCCGGTCCAGTCTTCGATGAAGTTGGGCTGCAGGTCCCACAGCTGGAACATCATGAGCCAGAAGCACGACATGATGAGTAGCCAGGTCAGAAGGCGCGGCTCGAAGACGTTGACGAGGGTACGCCATAGCACGATGTGCGGACCCTCCATCGTCGAAGCGCCGCTCGGAATGCTCGGAAAGCGAATCAGTGAAACGAGATTGACGACCGTGCATGCGGCACAACCCAGGAAGAGCATGCGATACTGACCGGCCGTGCGCGAAATCTCGTCGCCGAGCAGCAGCGGCGAGACCATGTGGCCGATGAACGAACCGATGTTCACGATGAAGTAGAAGATTCCCCAGCCGAGTGACGAGGTCGCCTTGGTGAGCGTGTGGGCCATCGTCCCCTGCAGGGCGGGTTTGAAGAAGGCGGTGCCGGTGGCGAGCACGAGCACGCCGGCAAAGAACCCGAGCCGCGAATGAAGCATCGCCATGAGCACATAGCCGGCCGTGTTAATGAAGAGCGCGATGGCGAGCGAGCGTTTGTAGCCGTAGCGATCGGCCAGTCCGCCCGTGAAGATGGGCAACACGGAAGCAACGATCGCCCACCAGAAAATAATTGTGCCGCGATCGGACTGCGGCAGTCGCAGGCCGCCCGGGTCGGTGGCCTGGGCGATATAGATGGTGGAGATGGGGCGAAGGGTGTAGTACGCCAGCCGTTCGAGCATCTCGACCCAGGCGCACATCCAGTAGCGCGGGTCGAAGCGGGCGCGGGTCGGCGGTTCGGCGTAGGCGGGCGTTGAGAGTTGAGTCACGTGCGAGGTTCCACGCCGCTTGGGCGAGGGTGATTAGTGGCCGCCTGAGACGGATGTCGTCTTCTGGCTCGGCTTCGCATTTCTGCAATCGAGGTATACGAAGAGACACAGGAGAACAAAGGCGATCAGTCCGAGCCAATTCTGCGCACGAAGGGCTGAGTCGCCGGAGCCGAGCACGCGGCGACCGAAATCGAGCGCCGGCATGACGCGATTTCCGAAGGCCTTCTCATCCAAAATACTCAGACCATTCAGCAGAACGTCGATGATGGCCGCCCCGGCGATCAATCCGGATGCGACGAGAATGCCCTTGTCGGATCTGGCCTTGTTCAGCTTGTCGTCCTTAGAGCCCGTGGAGACTTTTTCGGCGACGATGGCCCCAAGCAAGATGGGTGTGTTAATGCCCATGGGCAAGTACATACCGAGCATGAATGCCAGTGGAGAGATGCCGAGGAAGCTGACAATGAGCGTCAACACGGCGCCGATGCCGTAGAGCATCCATGGCACTTGCCCACTTGTGCCGACGAAGCTCTCCAATGCGCTCTTGATCATGTTGGCTTGCGGGGCCGACAGCGGCTCCGGGGTCAGCTCGCTTTTCACGAAGCCGGGCTTGGCGGCGAGAATCATGATCGTCCCAGTGACCAGCGCGGAGGCGAGCAGCGATGACGCGATAGCGCTCCACTGAATGCGTCGGGGCGTCGCACCGATCCAGTAGCCGATCTTGAATTCCGTTACGAGCGTTCCGGCCATGGAGAGGCAGGTGCAAACCACGCTCCCGACCAGCAGCACGGCCAGCATTCCCTGATTCCCTTTGGGCAGGCCAGCGGCAAGCAGGGCAACGGCCGTAATGATCACGGTCGTGACCGTCATGCCCGAAAGTGGCGTGGTTGAAATCATCGCGATGGCCCATGCCGAAACCGTCGTGAACAGGAATCCGAGCACCAGCGCCAGAACCGTTGCAATCAGGGCGAGGCGGCCGCCGCCCTCGATGCCCGCGAGCACCACGAATCGGAAATAGACGAAGAGTGCGGCAGTGGTGGCCAGTCCGAGCATGGCGAGCGCTGGATATCCAATATCCTGCTCCGTGCGCTCGTTCGATTGAACCTGGTTGCCGCGTCGAAGCAATCCGCCCAGTGCTTCGGATAAGGCGGTAACGATGACCTTGCTCATTTTGATGATCGAGAGAATACCGGCCGCGAATATTCCGCCGATACCGATGACGCGCGGGACGAACTTCCAGATTTCGGCGGCACTGGTTCCGGGGATGGCGGCATTGAGTGACTTGAGTTGAGGGAGGTCGAGCTGGCTCAGCAGTGGCACGAACACGAGGTTCGAAAGGAATGAGCCACAACAGATGATGGTTGCGTACTTCAGGCCGATGATGAATCCGAGTCCGAGATACGCGGCGCTCGTTTCAAGCGAGAACACGGCCTTGATCTTGTGTGTGAGATTGGTCAGCTTCGGAATGAGATCGATTTCGCGAGCGTTCGCCCCGACTCCGATTTCCGCGATTCCGGTGGAGAACTCCTTGCTGAAGAGCTTTCCGGCCACGCTGAGAAAGTTGTAAGCCATCGCGACAAAGAATGACTTGATCAATATGCCCGCCTGGCCGCTGCTCTCCGCTGCGCCGGTTGCGAGGATTTCGTTGGTGGCGGTTGCCTCGGGGAATGGCAGCTTCCCATGCATGGTCCGCACGAAGTAGCCGCGGAACGGAACAAGAAAGACAACACCCAGCACCGCGCCGAGAAACGGCACCAGCATGATCTGAAAGAAGAGTTGCGTGTCGGACATCTGGAGGTTTTTGTTCAGGCCGAGGATGTAGATGGCGGGCATGGTGAACACAGTTCCACCCGCCACGATGCCGGAAGTGGTACTGATCGCGAGAATATTCACGTTTTCGAGCAGACTGCTGCGCCGCCGGCCCAACTTCAGCAGAAATCCGGACAATCCAATCGCAAGGATCGAAATGGGAATGGCGGTTTCGATTCCCTGGCCGACCTTGAGCGCCAGATAGGTCGCGGCCACCGCGAAAACGATGTTCATGACGATGCCGAACAGGATCGAGCGAAGCGTGACCTCGGGAACGACCGCGGCGGCCGGGACCATCGGTTCGTACGTCTCGCCCGGCTTCAGTTCGCGATAGGCGTTTTCGGGAAGTTCAACTTTGACCTGCGTGCCGCGAGAGTAATTGAGGTTGGTCGCCTGAGACATGAGGATCCTCGAGGACTTGATTCTGGTTACGGAGCTTGAAGGCGCCGCGCCAGGGGCCACTCAATCCGTAGCGGGCTAGAGTACCCGCCTGCCACGGGCTCGGACAGGGCGCGGACGGCCTGTCGTTCAGTCCGCCTTCGTTTTGAAATCGCGGCCCAGCCAGTTTCTCGCGGCCACCAGCATCACGGTCGAGGCCATGGTAATGCAGGCGTAGATGAACCACATCGTCCGTGTGTCCTGCGGGCCAGTCGCGGGGCAATAGTGTTGCAGAAACCGGCCCGAGTAGATCGGGACGATCATCTTCGTCAGAAACCACGGGAACTGAGCCACGCCCATGTAGGCACCCGTGCGCCCGGGCGGGGCGATCTCGGCGGCATACTGGAGGAATCGCGGCTGCCACATGGCTTCGCCCAGCGTGGAGATGACTAGAAAAGCGATGAGGTTGAACGGCGTCGGGCCGAGGGCGAGCAGAAACGTCGGGATGCCCATTACGAACGTGCCGGCGATCATCATGTTGTAGACGTTTCGCTTTTGCGTGAGGGCCGTGACGATCGGGACCAGCACGAAGATGAGAAGCGGATTGAAGTTCACGGCCTTCTCGAAGTTGTGACTGATCCAGGGCCAACTGTCGCGATAGCCACGTTCGACATATTGTGGAATCGTGAGCCACTGGTGGGCGAAAAGCGTCTGCACCGGGATTAGTGCGAAGATGAAGAAAGCAAACTTGGCGTTCGCGAGCGGATGATTCACGATCCAGTTGATGAGCCGACGCAATAGACTAACGAGACGGCTCCAAAGCGACCGCGGCCTGGATTCGTCCACTGTCGGCACTTTTGAGGCGGCCGAAACCGGGGCCTTATTAGTAGCCCCTTTCTCCATCGCTCGGTCGGCCTCTGCCTGTTTGATGGCGGTTTCGACCGTACGGCGGCTGAGTAGGGCGATCGTTGTTAGCAGGGCGACGACAGTGAAGCCAGAGCACATCCAGAACGCGCCGGCGATTCCGAAACGCTCACGGACGGGCGTGAAGAAGGTGGGCAACCAGCCACCCAAATTCATTAACGCATAAAGCATGGCGTAGGCCATCGCAGCAGTCTTCTCAGTGGTGAACTGGCGCACCGCTGCATAGGTGGCGGGTTGGTATAGGCCGTAGCCGGCTACGATCAGTAAAATCCCGATGAACGCGACACCGTTCGCGGCACTGATCACTTTGCCCGCATGAAGACCGAGACTCGGAACGGCCGAAAGAACGACGCGCCCGACAAGCATGATTGCCAATGCGGCGATGAGCGCCGGGCGGACACCAACTTTGTCGCAGACGCCACCCAGAAAAAACATCGAAACGGTGATTCCACTGGTGAGGGAACCGACCATCACGCTAGCCCAGACGTCGTCCAGGCGGATGTATTCGTTGAAATACATGGCCAGGTAGCTGACCATTCCGAAGTAGACCATTCCCTCGACCAGATAGGGCAAATTCACGCCCCAGAGGGCGCGCGGTGCCCGTACGACATCGATGAATGGCTGGACGATTTCGCGGAGCGGGGATTTGGTCGGCGTGGTTTGCATTTGGTCGGCGTCGGGGCGAGTGGGACGGGCTCTATTTTTCCTTGCCCCACAACTGCGCAAGCTCAACGAGGACCTTCACCGCCGACTCCATCTGCTCAAGGCAGGCGAACTCAAGCGGGGAGTGGAAATTGTGCATGCCGACCGAGAGATTCGGCGTCGGCAATCCTTTCTCAGAGAGCTTCGACCCGTCGGTGCCGCCGCGGATTGACTGGTACTTCGGCGTGATCCCGACGTTCTTAATGGCCTGCTCAGCCAGCTTCTCGGCGCGGGGTTCCTTCGCCAGATATTCCTTCATATTGCGATACTGCTCGGTCACGTCGACTTTGATGACGGCAGCCGGGTGCTCGGCCATGAGCGTCTTCGCGATGCCACGCAGCACGTCGGCCTGTTCTTCCAGCTCCGCCGTGACGAAAGTCCGCAGCAAGACCTTCAGCCGGACTTCGGGCACGCCGCCATCGATCACGTAAGGGTGCAAGAATCCGTTGCGGCCCTCGGTCGTCTCCGGGGCGAGGCGGTGCCACGGCATGCGCTCGAGGAACTGCCCGGCGAGGCGGATCGCGTTGGTCATTCGGTCCTTGGCGAATCCGGGGTGAATGTTCTTGCCAGTGATGGTGACGGTGGCGAGGTTGGCCGACCAGGTTTCGTTTTCAATGTTGCCTTCATCTTCGCCGTCACAGGTATATGCGGCGGTCGCGCCGATCTTCTTCAGGTCGAGGTGGTCTGTGCCATGGCCGATCTCTTCGTCGCACGTGTATAGCACGCGGATGGGACCACGTTTGATCTCCGGATGAACCATCAGGTGGGCGGCGGCCGTCATGATCACGGCCACGCCGGCCTTGTCATCGGCGCCGAGCAGCGTCGTGCCGTCGGTGGTGATGAGCGTCTTGCCCTTCATGGTGAGCAGGGCCGAGCATTCGGAGACCTTGATAATTTTTGTCTTGTCGCCCGCGAGCTGGATGTCTTTGCCGTCGTAGTTGCGAATGACGTTGGGCTTGACGTTCTTGGCGGTGTACTCGGGCGACGTATCGACATGCGAGCACCAGCACGTCGTCGGCGCGCCGGCCACGTTCCCCGGCACCGTGCCCATGACGATGCCATGCTCATCCATGCTGACGTTTTCGAGCTTGTTGGCCTTCAGCTCGTCGGCGAGCATCCGCCCCATGTCGAGCTGGCCGGGCGAGCTGGGATAGGTCTTGGCATCTTCGACGGCGGTGGATTCGACTTTGACGTAGCGACAAAACCGATCGAGCAGCGTATCCACGACTGGCCCTCCGCGCTGTTAAAGATGCCGCGACGGCTCTTGCGGCAGCCCGTTTTGTACGGCCTTGGCGCTGGGCCTGCAACACATGCGCGACAGAACGACGCCCCATAACCATCACCGCGCGAAGATCGCTAAACCGCAGCCCGCGATGGACCGCTAAGCTCAGGTAGGGCAGCGGCGTCCCTCGCAGGGCGTGGCCGGGCTGCCGGAGGCGAACGCATGAAGTCGATCAAACGAATTGCAACGCTGGCGGGCCTGGTCGTGCTCGGGGTGACGCCATGGGCGCATGCCCAATTGGCGGAGCCGACGCTACCGGCGGCCTGCTATCCGCTCACTGCGTTCGCAAAGCCGACCATCTTCAACGTGCTCTGGAACATTCCAGTATTCCGATTCCCGTATCAGTGATCGACCCCGCGGCGATCGGCCGCGGACGGCGCGTCGGCCGGGATCGACCATAGATACTGCTCGGGCCAGCGGCGGATTTCTGCGTCGAGTTGGCGCAACACGTCGGCCATGACGGCGTTCGAGTCGTCGCCTGAGACCGGCCGACCAAACCACGTTTCAAATTCGAAGAGCTCCGGCTTTCGCCGGCACAGAACCGGGATAACGGGGATATTGAACCACGCGGCCAATCGGCCCGGCGTGGGCTGAAAGACCGCGCGCTCGCCGAGAAACGCGGCAGGAACGCCCGCGCCGCGTCGACGGCGATGTTCGACGACCAGCATGACCGCGCCCGGCTTTTGCAAAATGTCCGGCAAACGCTCGACCGCGCGATCGATCGGAATCGTGTGAACCTGTGGCAGGCGATATAGCTCCGCCTGCCACGAGCGCGCGGCGGGGTCTTCGAGCAAATCCACCACGACGTGAACGGGCTTGAAGAGCTGTCCGGCCACGAATGCGGCTACAGCGGGATTTCCAAAATAGGCCGTCGCGAGAATGCAGCGCGGATGGGCGGCCGGGAGTGCGCGCGGATCAATGGCACTCCGCAGCGAAACGCACTCGTTCCAGGTGCTGGATCGAAGTCGCCGCGAGAGGAACAATGCTTCGACCCAGAATCGCGCGACATGCTCGTACATCGTTCGAATGATTGCGGCGCGGGCTGGTGCAGGGAGCGAATCGCCGAACGCTAGCGCAAGTCGCTGCTCGGCTAACTGGCGACCCGCCGTATTCAGATCGAAGTAGCCACGGGCGAGCGCGCCCGCGAGCGCGGTGCTTCGCGAAATGCCCGCCGCGCGGAGTGCCGTGGCGACGACCCGGCGGAGATAGGCAAACCGCCACGTTTCGAGTCGCGACGCCTGTGCGGCACCGCGGCTCGCAGTTGGATCATTTCCGGGAAATTGACCTGCCAAGCGCCTTGAGTCCATCGCGATCGCCGATTCCACTTATCTGCATCGTCATCATAACATGAGCGATGACAATAAATTATGGTCGAATGTGGAGTGCTTCCCTGGTTCTGCGTGAGAACGTAATATGTAATACGTAATTAGTAACAGAGGAGTTGTCATGGCAAGCCACCGCACAAAGAACGGAATCTGGGCTGCGATCGAAGCCCAACTTCGCGAGCAGGGCATCGACGTTGAATCGCTGGCCTCGACCGACGCGGATTCACCTCAGGTCAAGGTCGTTTGCGTCTCCGGAGATATGCACCACAGCGTCGCCGAACTCGGCAAGTCGCCGCGCGGCCAGGTGGTCATGGTGCGCGTCGACGACGAAACCAGCGATGCACTGGATGCGTGGGTCGAGAGCGGCGCGGTCCGCAGCCGGTCCGAGGCAGCTGCACTATTCATTCGCGAAGGGTTAAAAGTTCGGTCCGCCGAATTTCAGAAGCTACGCGATGCGTTGGGTAAGGTAGAGCAGGCCCGGCAGGAGTTGCGGGCGCGAGCACGCGAAGTAATCGGGGCGGGCGGTTCGAAGGAGGACTCGGATGATGGCCGAGCTTGAAACCAGCAGCCCGAGTGGCGCGGTAGTCGTTCCGTTCGAACTAAAGGCCAATCTGATCGTGGTCGATTCTCGCTTGAACGACCAGCCGGCGCGGCTGGTTTTTGATACCGGCGCGTCGCAGACCATGATCGATGCGCGAGCGGCATCGCGCGTCGGCGTGCAATCGATGGAAAAACGCTGGGCGCGCGGAGCCGGCGGTGACATCGAAGTCGCGGTGGGGGGCGTCCGGTCGCTGGCACTCGATCGCGCCGCCGTGACGAATCTGACCTGCATTATTTCTGACATGGCGGGCATCTCTGAGAAACTCGGCGGCGGGATCGACGGGGTGCTTGGGTTTGATTTCAATTCGCGGTTTCAGATTACGATCGACTACGTTCGTCGCGAATTGACGTTACTGCCGACGCACGGCTCCTCCGCCGCACAACCGACCATTGAGGGCAATCGCTTTCGGTCGGGCTCGATCGGACTCGAGTTGCAGCGGCCGGACGACGCGTGGACCTTCGAGACTGAGACCCCGTTTCCGCAGATCGTCCTGGTGATTCGAAACGACGTCGCAAGCGTGAGCATCCAGGCCCAGGAGCTTTACGGTCTAACGCTTGAACAACTGCTGGGCGACATTGCCGAATCACTCCCGCGGCAGTTTGAACGATATGAACGCATCGAAGATGGGGCGTCGTCAATTTCGGATTTGCCAGCGCATCGATTTGATTTTCGCGCCGTACAAGAGGGCAGCAATGTCCGCTGCCGGCTGATCGCCGCGGTCGCCAACAATCGATTGTGGACGATCACCTGCATCGCGCCGCCGGAGCGGTTCGACGTGCTGGCGAGCGCGTTTCAGCAGATACTCGATTCGGTCCGAATCACGTCCGCAAGCGAGCCGCGCGGCTGACGCAGTTACGGGCAGCCGCCCTGCAGCAGACAGTCCACGAAACCGGCCACATCGTCCGCCGAGATCAACGAGTCGCGCGGCGTCGCGATATCGCCGGCGCAGCGCTGTCGCACCGTACCGCTGCCGTTGATCAGGTCGGTCACGAAGAGCGCGATGTCGTCGCCGTTGACGAACGTATCGTTGTTGAGGTCGCCCTTGAGACAGGTGACAGTGACATCGAATCCGCCGGCAAGCGTGGCCGTCTGATTGTCGGGATTGGTCACGATGACGTCCCACACGCCGCCTTCAGCGCCCGACAAATCAAACGAGCAGGTGAGCTGGGCAGCCGAGACATAGCCGACCGACGATCCCGGAATGTCGGGATACGAGGTTCGCGCGAGCTTCACGGTCGCCCCGTTCTGGAAGTTAGCGCCGTGCAGGTCGGTCACGCTGACCATCGCGTCAGTTTCGCCAGTGGCCGGGTCGATCGAAACGACGTTCGGAACCGGCAGCGCCTCGCTGACATCGCCGGAGATTACGAGCGCGAATCCCTGCGGGGTGGCCGTGTTGACGGCGGCCGCGTTGATCGAAACCGTCCACGCGCCGGCGGCCGGGGCGTTCAGCAGGAATGTCTCGGTGTTATTGACGGCGTCGGCCACTCCGCCGGTCGAGGACTGCCCGGCGGTGAAGACGTTGCCGAGGTAAGTCGAGTTGTCCGGTGCGGTGACGACCAGGTTGAGATTGTTGATATAGGCCGGATTGGCGTTGAGCGTTGCTTCCTTTTCGGTCCAGACGAGCGTGACTTCGAGCGGCTGGCCGGCGCTGGCGACGGTGAAGTTGTAGTTGGTCGATCCGCCCGTGGTCATTCCATTCGCATTGCGGACATCCTTGACGATGAGTCGGCGGGCGTCGCCGGTAAAGTAGAGCGCGTTGTCGAGCAAAAGCCGCCCGTAGCCCTCACGCGTGCTCGGGTAACCCGTAATTCCCGTCGCATCGACGGCTGAGTTGATCAGCGTTGCTTTGATGAGCGCGCCGGAAGGAGTGAATCCGTCCGAAGCGTTCGCGGCGCCGGAGGGGTAGAACCCGTCGGTGTAATACTCGCGGACGAGCAGTCCGGCGCCCGCAACGGCCGGACTGGCCATCGAGGTGCCGGTCATGCTGGCCGTCGTGCAGACAGTGCCGCTGCCGCCGGCCGAGACGGTGTTGCATCCCGGGGCCATCA
>JAATGM010000046.1 GCA_015654675.1 Planctomycetota bacterium
CCCCGCGCAGCTCGTCGCCGTTCCGCACCACCCGCGCCCCGCCCGCCGCCACGAGCTTCGCCACCGCGTCGGCAAAGTTCTCCGTGTGCGGCCCAAACACCATCGCCTTCGCCAGCCCCGCCACCTCCATCACATCCGACCCGCCCATCGGAACCAGCGTCCGCCCCACGAACACCACCGTCGCCAGCGAGTAAAACTTCCGCAGCTCCCCCATCGTGTCCCCCAGAATCACCCGCACCGGCCGCTGCTCTGTCGCCGCCGCGCCGCCTTTCGCCGCCAGCGCCGCCCGCCGCCGTCGCTCCTGATCCGCCACGCGCGCATCCTGCCCGGCCAGATCGGCCCGCTCGCTCCGCCGCACCAGTTCAACCCCGCGCGATTTGATCAGCTGCGCCACTTCCTCGAACCGCTCCGGCTTCCGCGGCACAATCACAAGCTGCAAGCCCGGCGTCGTCTCGCGCAGCCGCGCGAATGCATCCAGCAGAATCTCTTCTTCCCCCGGCCCGGTGCTCCCCGCCACCCACACCGGCGCAGCCGCGTCGATCTCCATCGTCTTCGCCAGCAGGTCCGCCCCCTCGACCTTGTCCGCCAGAATCGCCGTGTCGTACTTCACGCTCCCCGTCACGACCACGCGATCGCCCGCGACGCCCAACTCCCGAAACCGCCCCGCGTATGTCTCGTCCTGCGCCCCGACCCATGCCAGCCGCGAAAACATGCCCCGCGCCACATCGCGAATCACCGGCATGCGAAACCGCCGCATGCTCTTCTCTTCCGTCACGCGCCCGTTCGCCACTCCCACCGGAATGCCGCGCGCCGCCGCCTCCTGCAACAGATGCGGCCACACCTCCAGCTCCATCAACACAATCGCCGATGGCCGCAGCCGATCCAGCACGCGCCGCACCACCCACGAAAAATCCAGCGGATATCGAAACACCAGCCGCGGGCTGTACTGCTTCGTCGCCGCCTCAAATCCTGTGTTGGTCGTTGTCGAAATGACCAGGTCGTAGCGCGGCATCCGCCGCTCGATCTCCGCGACTAAGCTCCGCGTCGCGTTGATCTCCCCCAGCGAAACCCCATGAATCCAGATGCACGGCTTGGTGCCGACGCGGGGCTTGATGTGCCCGAACCGCTGCCGCCACCCCGTGCGGTACTTCCCCGTGAAGACCATCCGAACGAGCAGGACCGGCAGATACAGAATCGCCGCGATGAGATAGGCCAGGTCGAGCAACAATAGCTACCGTGCGTTTACTTTTTCTTCGCCTTCTTCGCGCAGCACTGCTTGAACTTTTTCCCGCTCCCACACGGGCACGGATCGTTCCGGCCGGGCCCGGAGCTCTCGTTCCGGATCGCCTCAACCGGCGCCGGCAGCGGCGGCTCGTCACCCTTGGGCAACAGCTTCTTGTGCCGCTCCTCGACCTCGCGCTTCCGCTGAAAGTGCTGCTCAAACTGATCGCGTTTCGCCATGCGTTCGCTCCCTGAACCTTGATTCTTCAAGGGCGATAATAGCCGAACTCGCCTCCCGAATCGCGTTGCGTCTCGGGAGACCACCTCCCAAGCCCGATCGATCGCGTGCTACATCGTCTGCGTGCGAGACAAGTGCGTAAAGCAAATCGGCTCGGTAGTTTACGACATATCCATCGCAATCAATTCAAACCCTTGCATGCAAACCGCCAATCTGATAACTTATTAGTTAGGTAACTAACTCATGGACGGACTTCCACAACCAACCTCCACCCGCGAGCGAATCGTAATGGCCGCCATGCAGCTCTTCTACGAACACGGCTTCAACGCCACCACCCTCAACGACGTCGCCCGCGCAGCCCGCGCCAACACCGGCAGTCTCTACTACTTCTTCAAAACAAAAGACGACCTCCTCCTCGCCGTCCTCGACAACTACGTCCAGCTCCTCTGGCCCGCCGTCATGAGCGCCCCCTTCGAGCAAACCGAAGACCCCATCGAAAAAATCTTCGCCGTCTTCGAACGCTATCGCCAGGGCCTCATCCATACCGGCTGCACCCGCGGCTGCCCGATCGGCAACCTCGCCCTCGAAGTCGGCGACGCCAAGCCCGCCGCCCGCGAAAAAATCGCCCTCAACTTCGCCAACTGGTGCAAAGCCATCCAGCAGTGCCTCGACGCCGCCGCCCCGCGCTTCCCGCCCGACATCGACCGCGAAAAACTCTCGCGCTTCGTCCTCACCATCCTCGAAGGCGGAATCATGCAGGCCCGCGGCCACCGCACCATCCGTCCCTTCGAAGAGGCCATCGAATTTCTGCGCGACTACTTCAACCGGCTGCTCAAGAAATGACTCATAACAAAGGAGACCATCGCATGCGTTCCATCACATCACTCCTCGCGCTACTCGCGACGATCCCAGCCCTCGCCGCCGACGCCCCACCGGAAAAAACCTCCGACCAGGTCATCCGCAAGGAAATCCTCATCGACGCCCCGCCCGCCGCCGTCTTTCGCGCCTGGACAACCTCCGACGGCCTCAAAACCTTCTTCGCCCCCGGCAACAACATCGAAATGACCCCCGGCGGCCCCTACGAAATCTTCTTCATGCCCACTGCCCCCGAAGGCCAGCGCGGCGCCGACGGCTGCAAGGTCCTCAGCTTCCTCCCCGACCAGATGCTCGCCTTCAACTGGAACGCCCCGCCCTCCATCCCCACCATCCGCAACTCCGACCACAAAACCCAGGTCGTCGTCCTCTTCGAGCCGGCCGACAACAACAAAACGCTCATCAAGTTCCAGCAATCCGGCTTCGGCGACGGCGGCGAATGGCCCAAATACGTCGACTACTTCACCAAGGCCTGGGACTTCGTCCTAGGCAATTGCCAGAAGCGCTTCGCAAAAGAAAAGTCCGAATCCGCGAACACATCCGCCGCCTCCGTCGGCCAATCCTGGGAAGACGGCAAAGTAACAGTCACATCCATCGCCACTCCCGCCAAGCGCCAGGACTTCGAAATGACGGTCCCAGTCCCCGCCGAACAACTCTGGAATCTCCTCGCCACCAGCGACGGCCTCAAGACGCTCGGCGGCAAAGACCCCAACGTTGAGCTCAAGCCCGGCGGCGCCTACGCCTTCTGGCCGCAGGCCAACAACAAAGTCCTCGCCTTCGTCCCCGGCCGCATGCTCTCCACCAGCGGCTCGGCCCCGCCCAAGTTCCCCAACGTGCAGAAGGGCGGCACCTGGGGCGTCTATTTCTTCGACCCGCTCGGCCCGAAGGAAACCCGCCTCCGCCTCAGCGTCATCGGCTGGAAGCAGGGCACTGAGTGGGACGACGCCTTCAACTACTTCCTGAAAAACAATCCCGTCTTCCTCAACCACGTCTTTAAGGCCGCGACACAAACGCCGCGCGCCGCCGCCGACGACAACGGCATGAAGCCCGGCTCCTTCGTCCGCCACGAAGCCGTCGTCGACGCCCCCGTCGCCGAATGCTGGAACGCCTGGACCACCAAAGACGGCCTCGAATCCTGGATGGTCGCGCACGCCTCCTTCGACCTGCGCGTCGGCGGCAAGATGATCACCCACTACGACCCCAAGGGCGTCCTCGGCGACGAAGGCACCATCGAAAACACCATCCTCAGCTACGACCCGATGCGCATGCTCTCAATCAAAACCACTAAAGCCCCCGCAAAGTTCCCTTTCCCAAACGCCATCAAAGACATGTGGACCGTCATCTACTTCCAGCCCGCCGGCTCCGACAAAACCCGTATCACCTGCTGCTGCATGGGTTTCGGCGACGACGACGAATCGCAGAAAATGCGCAAACACTTCGAATGGGGCAACGACTACACGCTCAAGAAATTCGCCGAACATTGTACCAAAAACAATACGAACAATCCCGATTCCAAAGCGGCCGCCGCGCGGTAGAATCACCGCCGAAATCACGCGGGCCGACCGTTCACTCTTTTTCTAACGAAAGGACCCAACCATGAGCAGAACCAAACCCATTCCCGACGGCTGTCACACCGTCACCCCCCACCTCATCTGCCGTAACGCCGCCAAGGCCATCGAGTATTACACCAAGGCCTTCGGCGCAAAGGAACACTTCCGCATGCCCGGCCCCGGCGGCAAGATCATGCACGCCCAGATCCAGGTCGGCGACTCGCTCGTCTTCCTCGCCGACGAAATGCCCGAGATGGGCTGCAAGTCGCCGCAATCCCTCAACGGCTCGCCCGTCACCATCCACCTTTATGTCGAAGACTGCGACAAGCTCTTCAACCAGGCCGTCGCCGCCGGCGGCAAGCCCAACATGCCCCTGACCGACATGTTCTGGGGCGACCGCTACGGCCAGATCACCGACCCGTTCGGCCACGTCTGGTCCGTCGCCACCCACAAGGAAGACCTCTCCCCCCAGCAAATGGCCGAGCGCGGCCAGAAGGCCATGGCCGGCATGTGCGGCTGATCCACTCGGCAAATCGCGAACGCTGACCAGCGCTCGCTCCACAAAAACCAACGGGCCTGATGCAGCCAACCGCGCCGCATCAGGCCCGTCTCATTTCCCAGCACACGCGCCCCATTCAGAGCCGCGCACGTAAGTAAGCGGTTCCCCCTGCGTCTTCTGCTCTTCAATTCCTATTCTGTATCCCGTCTCCGCATCTCCCCTCGACCCCCTCCAGATTTTTTCGATTTTCCCGGGAAGATTCCCGCGACTCCCGCATACCTGCATACGAGTACCGGCCACACCCGCCGGGCTAGCCAATCGGGTCTTCGGGTTCGGCAAGAGCTCCGCCAACCCCTCGCGTAATTGCCGTCAGCGCGCCGGTGCTGATGGCCGGGCCCATCCCGCGCGCCCGAAAAACCAGCGCGGGCAATGCCACAATTTTTGGGAGAAAATTTCATGACTCGCAATTCCAGAACCATTCTGCGCACGATCAGCGCCGCGGCCTTCCTGTCGATCACGACTGCCGCCTTCGCCCTGCCGAGCAACCGCACCATCACCTATTCCATCCGCGAAACCCCCACCAACGAGGAGAGCGATGTCCTCTGGACCATCACCCTCCACCTCCACGCCGCCATGCAGTCCGGCAGCGCTGTCGGCTGGCAGGTGACGCAAATCGACTTCCGCCGCACCAACGGCGAAAGCCCCGACTCACTCTGGACCGACAGCAACCCCGAGTTCAACGACACCGAAAACCTGTGGTGGATCACCCACGGAAACCCTAACAACCCCGCCGAAAGAGACTTCGACAACTTCCCATACACGACGAAAACGGCCGCGGCCGTCTCAAACGCCGCAGACGACCTCGACTACGAGTTGGAAACGGCCACGTCATCGAGCGGATTGTTCAGTGGCAGCGTCGTGAGTGCGTCCTACGCTCTCAAGCTCGTCGAGGAAGAAGAGCCCATCGCAGAAGAAGCGGACGAACCGGTGGAGGCTCGATGATCAAGCTGGCGCACTAAGCCCCTCTCGCCGCCCGCGGCACGAAGTGTCGCGGGCGGTTGCGCGTCGATCAACTAACGCGACGACGCCGCGGCTGCCTTCGTCTCGATCGCTCCATTCATCCGACTCTCGCGGCGTTTCTTCCCATTTCGCTGGACAATCGCCTTGTTTCCGCGCACTCGCTGCAATAGGTCCTTGGCTTTCCGCGCTTGAGGCAACAGACTTCCGGCGTCACCACCCGCCATCAGAATAGCTTCCGCCTCGTCGAGATATGAAATCGCGGTCACGTCATCGTTGTCGGTTTTGCTGCGCATATGCCAGGCCGCGACCGAATCCAGGCAATCTGCGAGCGACAGAATAGCTGCACCGTCTTCGGGCCGCTGCCGAACATTGTCGCGCGCCATTGACAACGCGACGCAGCATTCGTCCAACGCTACATCGTGGAATCTTAGCATTTCCAGAAAGTACCCGGTCTTTAGACGGTTACCGGCCAAATCAATTTTCAGGTCGAACTCATCGGACCCGGTGCCCGCTTGCTCACGAAGCTGCCGGGCCTCACACAACATGGCAAGTGCGACAGGAAATCGCTTCTCGAATTCGGCCACTTTGGCCTTTAGCCCGAGGAGCTTGGCATGAATCGCCAACTGCTTCGGCGTGTTATAGGGAACTTTGCTCGCCGCCTTCTCCGCACTCATGATCGCCGCGAACGCGAGATCCGAGCCGTATACCTTGAATCTCTCAGGTGTGAGATCCCGGTAGGCCAAAAAGAGATTGCAGTCGGCGGCAAGCTCGAGCAGCTCCGGTTCCGCGGTCGAGTCAACCGGAATGAGTTGAGCCGCCCTCTCATACTGAGCCCGCGCGGACTCGAGCTGACCCGCATCGCGTGCGACATTCGCCGCGTCTCTCAAAGATCGGGCCATGAGGCCATCTCGGTACGCCTTGACCGCCTGATTCGAGCGGACCAGCGCCGCCGCCGATTGCTCCAACGCCCGCTCCGACCGCCGCCATGCGATCGTCACCGTCACCAGCGCCGCCGCGATCGTCGCCGCAATCACACTACTCGTGATCGCAGCCACGCGATGCCGTCGAACCCATTTGCGCACCCGGTACACACGGTTGCCCGACCGCGCCGTCACCGGCTCGCCCCGCAGACACCGCTCCAGGTCCTCCGCCAGCAACGCCGCCGTCTGGTACCGTCGCTCCGGCTCCTTCTCCAACGCACGCCGGATCACAGCATCGACGTCCGACAAAACCCCCGCCGGCCCGGCCACCTCCGATCGAACCTTCGAGTGCACCGTCGACGTCATCAGCGCCCGCTGCACCGAGATCGGCGGCTGCTCGATGATCCGCTGCCGAACCTCCTCCGGGCTCCCCTCCACCTGGTATGGAAACTGCTGCGTCAGAAGCTGATAAAGCGTCAGGCCCAGACCATATACGTCCGTGCGGGTGTCCGCCGACTTCGATCGGCCGGCTGCCTGTTCTGGGCTGAGGTAGTACAACGTCCCGATGACCTGCCCGCTGATCGAATACGTCCGCGAAGGGTCGCGCGTTGACCCCATGTCGCGCGCCAGACCGAAGTCGATCAAATGCGGCTCGCCGTCACCATCCACCAGAATGTTGGACGGCTTGATATCGCGATGGATGACGCCCTTCTGGTGGCAGTGGTTGATCGCCCGGCAGATCTTGATCATCAGCCCGACGATCTGCTCGACCGAGCGATCGTGCAGCAGCACATGATCGTCAATCCGCGCCCCATTCACATAGGGCATCGTGTAGAAGAAGCAGTTGTCAACCACCATGCTGTCGTGGATGGTCACCAGGTTGGGGTGCTGCAGCCGCGAGATCATTTCGACCTCGCTCTCGAAGCGCCGCCGCTGGTCCGCGCTCGCCGTCGCTCCCCCCAGCATGATTTTGATCGCCACTTGTCGGCGCGGCTTCGCCTGCACCGCCCGGTACACCACCGCCTGACCACCCCGGTCGATCCGCTCCAGGATCTCGTATCCCACCAGTAGCGGGCGCAAGTCTGGCAGATCGCCGCCCGGCATCAACGGTTCAGTTGACCCCGCTGTGAAATCCGGCGACGGACCATCCGCGGCCCGCTTCCGGGCCGTCTCAATGAAATCGACGCATTCGTCGACCTTCCCGTGTCCGTTGTCGCCGCGTCTGCCTTTCATGTCGCCCCCCTCAAGGGCACCTAAATCCTACCCCTCTGCCCTACCCCAAACAAGCCGCAGCCCCGCCCCAGGCGGGCAAAAGTGAGTATCACCCCAGCGCTTTCGATAGGTCGCGCACGGCGACCATCGCCGCGTTCTTCTCAAACGCCGGCACCGCCTTCGCCCTGCCGAGCGACCGCACCATCACCTACTCCATTCGCGAAACTCCAACCAACGAGGAAAGCGACGTCCTCTGGACCATCACACTGCACCTGCACGCCGCCATGGGCTACGGCAGCTCCGTCGGCTGGCAGGTGACGCAAATCGACTTCCGCCGCACCAACGGCGAAAACCCAGATTCGGTCTGGACCGACAGCAACCCCGAGTTCAACGACACCGAGAATCTCTGGTGGATCACCCACGGAAACCCCTCAAACCCCGCCGCGCGCGACTTCGACAACTTCCCCTTCACCACGAAAACGGCCGCCGCAGTCTCAAACGCCGAGGACGACCTCGACTACGAGTTGGAGACGGAAACTTCGTCGAGTGGGTTGTTCAGCGGGAACGTTGTCGATTCGACATTCTCTTTGAGATACGTCGAAGCCCAGGATCCGGAGGAAGATGGTAACTTGGAGCCGACCCAGTCCGGCAACTCCTGAAACATTTCTAATTGAAACCGGAAGTCGCCCGCGCGTCAGGTACGTTGCGGGCGGCTTCCTTTTCACGACGCTCCTGTGTGTTCTCCTTGATGATGCGCCTATTGTTTCGCATAGTCGTCATGAGCGACCTGACGCTCTTGGCCTGAGCCACCAGCACCCCTTTTTCACCGGCACGCCTCAGCACGTCTTCGGCCTGATCGAGATAGCAAACCGCCGTCAGATCATCTTCGTTGGTGTCCAGATAGATATGCCACTTCGCGACGTCGTGAATGCGCTTCGCCAAGTTGAGCACTACTTCGCTGTTGTCTGGATCTCGCTCAAATCCGTGACGCGCGAGTTCGAGCGCTGTGCAGTGTTCGTCTCTCGCCAAGTCGTGCAGCTTCAACTTGTCGAAGTAGTACCCGATCAATTGCCCATCGGTGGCAAGGTCTACGATCATCGAAATCTGGTCGCTCATGGTTGCCGCCTTCTGGCGAAGCGCGCGAGTCTGCATCACTAACGAAAGTGCCACCTCGTATCGTTTATGAATTTCAGCGATCCTCGCGCGCAGGCAGACGACGTCCGCGTGTGCCTTAATCTGGTCGGCAGTATCCCAGGGTATCAAGGCCGCTGCTTCCTCGGCGCGTACGACCGACGGAAACGCCAGATCGGTGCCATGATGCTTAATTGCGTCACTATCGAGATCGATGAACGCAAGAAACGTATTGGTATCCAACGCCACCTGTAACAGCTCCGGCTCTTTCACCGCGTCGATCGGAATCAGCGAAGCCGCCTGCTCGCACAACCGGCGCGCCGCCTCGACCCGGCTGGCGTCGCGATCAACTCCCGCCGCCCGATACATCGCGACCGCTTTCAGGCCCTGTCGAAACAGCCGCACCGTCCGCTCTGACCGCCGCCACGCCACGGTCACGGTGACTAGCGTCACCGCGATTGTCGCCGCAATCAGGCCGCCCACCGTCACCCCCAGCCGATGCCGCCGCACCCACTTCCGCAGCCGGTACACGCGGTTCGCAGAACGCGCCGTCACCGGCTCGCCCTTCAAACACCGCTCCAGCTCGTCGGCCATGTCCGCCGCCGACCGATACCGCAG
>JAATGM010000056.1 GCA_015654675.1 Planctomycetota bacterium
CCACCACCACCACCGCCGCCCCCACCGCCGCCGGGGCCCGACGCGCGCCGCTTGGACCGGCAGTCCGGGCAGCGCTTCGGCTCGTTCGTGTAGCCGCGCTCGGCGTGGCGCTGCTGGTCGGCCGCCGTGAAGACAAACTCCGCTTGGCAGTCGGAGCAAACCAGCGTCTTGTCCATGTTACTCATGATCTTCCTCTCGTGTGTGGCGGGGCGCTGCCGGCGCAACTTCGACGGATTCCGTAGGCCGAACGGCCAAATGGGACGGGGTGTTCCTGGGAAGGGTCGGCGTTTTAGCCCTCTATACCGGCTGATATCTCAACAACCCAGAATCGACCTGTCAAGCGAATAGCACCCCCCTCTAACCCCCCTTTTTTTCTCTCCAAAACCCACTCTCACCCTCGTCATTTCCCCGCGGTTGATGCCTGCGGCTTCTCCAGTCTCACCAGTAGCCATTGCTGCGTTTTTTCGGTCCCAAAATGTACCAGCAATGGCGTGTGCAAACTCGTTAGGTTGAAAAGCCCGGTCTCAAATACCACCTTCTTGCTATCTCCCACGCACCAGGCCGCTCGCATACTGGTTTTGTCCGCCTTCCCGTAAACCACGGCGTTCGTCTCGACCCCCGGCTCGTAGAAGTTGCCACGAATAATGCCATTCTTATCCATCGCCAGTTGATACAACTGGTTCGACGTCCCTTCCGTCCCCTGCGCCAGCGCAAAAACTCCCAGCGGCATCCACGACTCTCCGGCTGCGGTCGTCGCAGTTCGGCCTTGCTCCGCCAGCGCGCTCGCCTGCTGCGAATACTGCTCCGCGGTCCCGACATCCGCCCCGTTCACAAAGACATGCCCGTTCGCAAGCACGACGTTGTTCCCGTAGTCGAGATACTGCGGCGGCCCGCTGATGCCGCACCACCCCGCAAGCGCCTGCGGCGTCGCCGAAGCCCAGGCGTCCAGCCCCGATCCCGCAGCAAATGCCCACGCCCGCGGATTTGCCGCATACCACGCCGGCGAAAACGAATCGTATTGTCGAAACGAACTCCGAACCGCCCGCGCCTGGCTTGCCATCGCGCTCCGCGACATGAACAGGGTCGAATGCGCCGCCGCTCCCGGTGTCGCCGCCGAGGAATCGCTCAATCCCACATCGGTCGGAAAGCGCGTCATGTTGCCGGTGCCCCAACCAGCGCCCTGCGACCACGCCGAACTGGTTTGCATATAGGCGCTGCCCGACGCCGCGCTCGATCCTGCCGGAAAATCAGCGAAGTCTCGCAACCCGCCGCCGCCGCTGCCGATTCCCGCCGGATAGCCCGAATATGCTCCGACCGGATTGCCAGCCGAGCCCCCGGTCTGATTCGCCCCATAGACGCCAATCGGCGCACGGCTCGCTCCGGTCCCCTCAGCGCCATAGGGCGTGAAACCCGGGCCGGCGAACATGTTCGAATCAAGCGACTGGTTGTAATAGCCGCCGTAGGTGGCTGCCGCGATCGCGCCAGAGTATCCGCCGCCAAACCCCCGCGCCCGCGCCTCGCCGCACGCAAAACCAAGTGCAACGATCAAAATACAAGCCTGATAAGCCCGTCTCGACATGATTGCACCTCCGCGTGCCCCGACTACTTGGCCCCAACCCGCGATACCGTGATCGGAGCCGCATCCGGAACCGGCTGACCATCCATCCGCCGATTTACCGATCGCCATGAAAACTCGTTGTCATTCACCCGTGTCAAAATATTCGTTGCCGTCGTCGGCGCGCCGTTCGGCGCCATCCCTACCGATTCCATCAACCAGCGATTGCCGTCGCGCACCCAGCGCGTCTGGCCTCGCCCTCCATCATCGGCAAATACCCACGAGCACAATTGCCCGGTCCGCGCATCGCGTCCGATCTCCTGCACTCCGCCCGTTGTAATTCGCCCACCCTCGCTCACGCTGAACCGGTTCTCCAGAAAGGTCTTCGCATCATTCCAAGCAAACGTGACTCGCACGTCGCGGTCCTTGCCCCTAGCCGACCAGGTCCCGACCAGCCACCCGAGATCCTCCAACTTGTCGCTCGCCCCACCCCACTCCCGCGCGTACGCGATCTTCCAAGCTCCGTTCTCGCGCAAATGAAACGCTGAGTACCTACCGGACGTCGGCAACTCGGCCCCCGGAGATTCCAGTCGCGAAGTTCCCTCCTCGATCGCGCACCCCGGCGCCAGGAACCGGACCGATTGCACATCAATCGTAATCTTGTTCTTGGGGCGATCCTGGAAAAGCTTCGCGTAGGCCTTCTCGATCGCGTCACGACCAATCAGCATCGTGCCGCTGTCGTCGTACAATTCACCATTGTCCGTCCACCCCGCCGCAATCGCCTTCGCATCTCCACGATTGAACGCCTCGACAAACAACCGCGCCGAATCCTTGATCGCCGCAACGTCTGCCGGACTTCCGCCCTTTGGATCATCCGCCCGAGCCATGCCCGCGACGGATAAAACGCCCAACGAAGCCAGCGCTCCAACAATAAAGAGGTGCATTTTCATGCTCACGCCGCCAACTCCACACCGCGCCTCGCCAAGAGTCGAATCCGCAACGACCAAAGGCAAATCCGCAAACGCCGGCCATGATACTCGTTCAATCCCCCCCGCCAACCACCAATCCCCGCCCGAGAACCCGTAACGGCGCACACTCCGCCAGTATTCGGCACCGCGTTCGCAGGCATGCGGCGCGCAACGCTAATGCGGATCGAATCCCCGTAACGGAGACTTACGCGGAATCCTCTTCATCGCACTGGTTTCGCGCGAAGCGCGCAGTTCAGCCGCCGGTCCGCGAGAGGAATCCGACGCTCGATTGAAAGATCCGCTCGTTCGGGTCGCTCGCCGGAACAGAAGCAGTTGGCGTGTTCAAGTCATCGCGGTTGGCCCGGCACATCGGGCACTCCACGACGTCGAGGTGAAATCGAGTGAACCCCTCCCACGGCTCCTCAAGCACGCCCAGCAAATAAGACCCCAGCGTGCTCCGCTTCAGACAAGTCAGCCGCCGCTCGCGCCAAACTCGCGCAATCGTCGCCTCGCCCGAAAGCTCAGAATGATCGAGTGCCGCTTCGCTTCCCGACGCCGCCCGAATCTCGTCAAGAAACGCCTGCAGCCGCTGAATGGCTCGAAACTTGACGCCCGCGACCGACTTTTCATCCCGACCCAGCCGGTCCGCCGCCTCCTTGTTGCGCAGCCCCAGGAAAAAGAGCATCTCGAGAACCTGCACATCTTCCAGCTTCTCGCGCTCGCGCAGTTCCGCGATCAGCCGCCGCAGGATATCGGCCAGCAATCGCTCCTGCCGCCGCCGCACCTCCTCGTTGGCCGCAATTCCGCTCGGCGTTTCGCTCCCCGAAGGGTCGGCAACATCCATCGCGTCATCGTCGTCGCGCGCCCCGCGGCCGATTTCGCCGCCGCGTTTCCGCCGGCTAAGCGCCTCGCCAACCTTGTAACGGAGAATGGTGAACAGATAGGTTTCAAGCGGCCGAGATTCGTCGTAGTGTGGAAGACTGGTGACGAACCCGACAAACGCCTCTTGAACCGTGTCATCGACTTCGGCGGCGTCGCGCAGCCGGCCGCGCGCGAATGCCGTCAGCCGGCCATGGTATCGATCGATCAGTTGCTTCCAGGCCCGCTGATCCCCACGCCGAATCTCGCCGACCAGAAACCGGTCGACGTCGTCCGGATCGCCCTCGCGGCCGGGCCGATCTCCGACGGTCGCTGATGCTGATTTCTCGTCCACTGCCTCAGATTACCACCGGCGTTGCCCGCACGCACGGAGCCGTTATTCATCGTCCGTCGCCGGCTGCTCATCCGAAAGTTCGGTCGCGCTTAGGAGCGTCCGAAGGTCGTCAAATTCCGCATTTAGTGCAAACAGCTTGGGCTGGTCGGGCGTCTGCCACGGAACCGTTGTCTGTACGTCCAGATAGCAGCGCAGCTGCCATCGATGCGAACCCAATTGGTAGGCCGCCACGTTTACGCTGGTCTTGAGCTTGCGGAAGTTTGAATCCCACGGCGCGGTCAATACCGATCCGCGTTCAAAAGACCACGCCAGCTCGCCCCGCGATTGCGGCGTGTATCCGAGCGTAAAGAAGTGTCGCTCGACAATCGCCCCAGCCTGTGAGATATCCGCTACCTCGAACACGCGCCGCAGCGGCAATGACAGCTTCCGCTTTCGCCCCGACGCTTTCGCCAGCATGATGCTTCCCAGCACGATCAGACTCGTACCGCAAATCGCATTCGGAACCGCGACCGCCGGAATAATCCACTGCTGATTCTGAGTTCGACCAAACGCGTGCACCAACGCCGGCACCACCGCCCCCAGACTGGCGCACCAGATGATCCCGATCGCCAGAATCCATCCGCCCCGTCGCTGCAAGCGAGCAGTCTTGCGATCGGACTCTGCGAATGACTTAGCTGGTAATACGGGAACCGGCCGAAACGCTGCCGCGGTCTCTTCCATCGTTGCTCGGGCTCGTTCGACGCCTCCCAATGGCCCTTCTCGTGGGCGCATCTTGGCAATGACGCCGATCGACGGGTGCAGGACCGCCGCGGGGATGACTTCGTCCTCGCGCATCGGCCAGAGTCCCGCAAGGGCCTGCACAGCCAGCGAAGCCGCCGCCGCTATAAAGGCTACTGCAACCGCCGGGGTGATATCGCTGCTGATCTTCGTCAGAATAAGTGCGCCTATCCACGCCGAGAACGCGAGCCCTAAAGACACTTGTCCGCGACGACCCTCGAAGTACCGCTTGGGCCAGTCCGCCAGCAGCATGAGCAGCAGGATCGGCAACACGATCGGCTGACTCTTCCTTATTGTCTCTGTGGTCGCGAAGGAATCTCCGACGGCTGCCGATTTCTTGGCGCCACGATCAGGTTTCAGTTTCGGAGTCCGCCACGATTCCTGTGAGTCGGCGTTCGGCTCGATCGATATCTCTGTTCTCCCAGTTTGAGTTGATGGGCTTTTGATCTTGATGAAAACATCCCGAAGCGGCGACGGCGCCGGTATCACCACGGCGCCGACGAGCATCGCAATCAACAGCCGCGTCAGCCAGACGCCCGCGAACTTATACCGATGAAACCCGAGCCAGCAGCCGACCAGCACCCCCTGGACCATTGCGGCAATCACCAGGGTCGTGCGGGCGAGGACTGCCCATGACGGGGATCCATCCGAAATGATTCGACCCGTGACGTAAGAGAACGCCCCGACCAACAGCAGCCCGATCACTACCCGCTCGGCGGGCGAACGATTCGACACACCGGCGGATACACGTCGCCCGAGTCGCGTCCGATCCAGCTTCTCCGCGATCTTTCCAACCTTAACTTGGGCGCGCTCGAACTTGCGCAGCACCTCATCTTCCGACTCTCCGCCTGACAGTCGCGGCGTCGATCCGATCACGGGCGGCGCCTCAACGCCCGCGCCCGCAAACCGCCCGAGGTTGCTGCTACCGCCGCCCGCTACTGCAACCCCCCCGCCGCCACCGTGTCGCATCGCCCGGGCCGCGACGGCCGACAAGCTGGCTGGTTCGAAGGAGGCCACGCTACGATCCAGTTCGGCCTGCGTGAACATCGCCGCCATCATGTCCGGAACCGTCGCATAGCGATCCTTCGGATCCTTGCACAACGCCTTGCGGATCACCTCCGGGAACGGAGCCGGCAACGCATCCACTTCCGGCTGCGCCGTGAGATGCTTC
>JAATGM010000022.1 GCA_015654675.1 Planctomycetota bacterium
GGCGTCAACGCCGCCAACAACAAAGGCATCTGGATGGGCGCAGGCCCGCAGCCCGCACTGCTCGCCCGCACCGGCTCCGCCCTCCCAATAAACGCCAACCTCAAGTGGGAAGAGTTCGGCCCCATGTCCCTCAACACAACAGTCGGCGTCGCCACCATCGCCACCCTCGGCGGCGCAGGCGCCAACGCCAACAACAACCGCGCCATCGCCCTCACCACCACGGGCGCCGCCGCCGATTGGAAAATCGTCGCTCAGAAGGGCGGCAACTCGCCCGTTGCCAACATCAAGTACGAAGACTTCGACCGCGTCGAGCTAAACGTCCAGAACAATCTCTTCTTCGAAGCCCGCGTCTCCGGCCCCAACGTCGTCGCCGGCCAGAACGACCGCGAACTCTTCGCCGGCCCCGCCAACAACCTCCGCTCCATCACCGGCCAGGGCCGCGACGCCCCCGGCCTCGCGAATCGCATCATGGCCGACTTCACCCGCCTCGCAATCAACAAGCTCAACCAGGTCGCCTTCTACGGAAACGACGTAGACACTGACAACGGCGGAAACTCCGAACAAGGCATCTGGGCCACCCTCCCCAACGGCGACCTGCGACTGATCGTCCACGAAGGCGACATGATCAAGTTCGGAGCCAACGACATCCGAACCATCGATGGCTTCGCCTACAATAGTTACAACACGAACGGCGAAGACGGCGGCCCCACCTACATCAATGACACCGAACTAGTCTTCACGGCAGTCTTCACCGACGGCTCCCAGGCAGTCCTGACAGCCACCATCCCCGAACCCACATCAATAACCCTGCTGTTTGCAGCCCTAACCTTGGTCCCGAGCCGCCTCCGCCGAACGCCCCGCACGAATTAGTCGCGAGCTACCGCAAACAAATCTGGAAACTGCGAAATGAGCTTCGGCGGGCCTGAGAGGCCCCGCCAAGCGGGCCCGCCCGCTCCGGCAGGCCAATTTGCCACGCCGCTGAAATACTCGTCCCGCAAATGTTTCTGACAAGCCAGCTCTGAAAATCGTACTACAATCCGCGCCCGCGCCACCCTGCCAGAGGTCTGAATTGAGCCGCCGCATTACTTCCTCAATTGTGCCCCTGCTCGTCGGACTTCTTGCGATCCGCGCTGACGCCGCCCTCGGGCCGATTCTCTTCAGCCAGCCGAGGGACTTGTATGGCGGTCCAGCGAGCGATACGGACTTTGTTTCCTACGGAGGCCAGTCCGCTTGGCAGGTCAGCGCCGACGATTTCCAGCTCAAGCCGTTATGATGCGCCTCACAACCAGATCGGTGGCCATCAAACATCCGCGAAGGACATGAGCCCCCTCAGGAGCATCGCGTGTTCATCCGGCAAATGCAGGAAATGTTCTACAAGAAGGCGAAGACGCCGAAGGACCTGCCCTGGAACCGCGAAACGCCGGACGGCTTCATTGTCGAGGTGGTTGCAACGCGCGACAAACCAGGCCGCGCGCTCGACCTGGGCTGCGGCTCGGGCGTCTTCTCAGTCTGGCTGGCGAAGAAGGGCTATGACGTGACCGGTGTGGATTTCATCCCCCGCGCCATCGAGATGTCGCGGGAGCGCGCCAAGGCGGAGGGCGTGCAGGTGAACTGGGTCAACACTGACCTGCTTTCCTGGAATGCCCCCGGGCAATTCGACGTAATCGTCGATTCGGGTTGTCTGCACTCGTTGATCGGCGGCAATGTGCGTCGGTTCCGCGAGCAGATTCTCCGCTGGCTCGCGCCTGGAGGCGATTATGTCCTCGGCCATTTCGGCAAGCGGCATGCGCTGGATTGGCGTCCGGTCGGGCCAAAACGGAGAACTCGTGAGCAGTTGGAGCGGCTGTTTGTCCCGCCGCTGGAGGTTGTCAAGCACGAACAAAGTGAGATAGCCGTTCCGCTGCCCATCGGCCCCATGGTGCGGGGACACGCCTATTGGTTTCGACGAAAGTAGAAATACGCTTTTGGCACCGTGACGCCCCTGATCTAACCCGCCCGTTCTAACACGAGACAGCCACCTATTTAGACCTCTCGCCAACATTTTGCACGAATACAACCCTCATCGGATGCAAACCCAGCGACCCGTCACGCAACAGCCGCACTCGATCCTCTATCCGCGATGAGGAAAACCACCGAACGCGGCCCCGCAAGGTACTGGCGCCCCGTCACCGGCGGAGCGCTCTTCCAGTCAACAATGTCATCCGGCGAGTCGAGCGAAGTATCAATCCATCGACGCCACGAGTGCTCCTCGACAATGCCCGTCGGCGGCAGATCAAAGCAAAGCGGCTCCCAATACGCATTAAGAATCACATGCACCAGAAGCTGCTCCGCCGGAGTTTCGATCGTGAACGCCAGACTGTGCGAATCATCGCTCCAATCCGGCTCGCCAAGCCTCACCCCGTGCCACGCCTTGTGCGCATCGCGAAGCAGCTGGCTCAGCGTGACGCGCCGCCGCTCCGGGCCGTCGTCTCGCAAGGTCCGCCGCGCCAGCAGCACCGACACAAACCGATGTAGGTCGCGGTGCTTGTCGACTAGTGTCCAGTCGAACCAACTCGTCTCGTTGTCCTGACAATAGGCATTATTGTTCCCGCCCTGCGTGCGGCGGGCTTCATCGCCCATCAGGATCATCGGTACGCCATACGAAAGCGCCGTCACGGCCAGAAAGTTCTTCACCTGCCGATTGCGCAGCTTCTCTACGCCGGGGTCGCCGCTCGGTCCCTCCGCCCCGCAGTTCCAGCTTCGATCGTCGTTAGTGCCGTCGCGATTATTCTCGCCATTGGCCTCGTTGTACTTCCGGTCGAATGAAACGAGATCGTTCAGCGTGAATCCGTCATGACACGTCACGAAGTTCACGCTCTGCTCCGCCTCACGCAGCTCATCGCCGTAAATCTCGGGGCTGCCCATCAATCGGTCCGCGATCCGTCGCACCGTGCCCGCCTCGCCGCGGAAAAAGCTCCGCACGTCGTCCCGAAACCGGCCATTCCATTCCTTCCAGCTGTCGCCGATGAAGCTGCCGACCTGGTACAGGCCCGCCGCGTCCCACGCCTCGGCGATGAGCTTGGTCCCCGCCAGCATCGGGTCCGACTCAATGTCCCACAGCACCGGCGCGTTCGGCAACGGCTGGCCATCGCCGCCGCGCGACAGCACCGACGCCAGGTCGAATCGAAACCCGTCCACGTGCATCTCGCCCACCCAGTAGCGAAGACTGTCCAGGATCATCCTCCGCACGATCGGATGATTGGCGTTCAGCGTGTTGCCGGTTCCGCTAAAATCGGCGTAGCGCGAACGGTCCTGCCCGAGAATGTAATACGAGAGGTTGTCGATCCCGCGAAAACAAACCGTCGGTCCGGTGTGGTCACCCTCGGCGGTGTGGTTGAACACGACATCGAGAATCACCTCGATGCCCGCGCGGTGCAGCGCCTTCACCATGTCTCGAAACTCGTTCACCGCCGCCCCGGGCAACCGGCTTGAGCAGTACGCCTGATGCGGCGCGAAAAACGAAACCGGCTGATAACCCCAGTAATTGACCCGCCCGGGCGGGCAATCCTGGGCATCGAACTGAAAAATGGGCAAGAACTCCACGGCGGTGACGCCAAGCCGCTGAAGATACGGAATCTTCTCAATCAGTCCCGCATACGTGCCGCGCGTCGCGTCGCCGACGCCCGAACTCGGATGGCGCGTGAACCCGCGCACGTGCATCTCATAGATGATCGTCCGCGACGACGAATGCCGGAGCGGCGCGTCGCCTTCCCAGTCATAGCCGCCCGAATCCACGACAACGCTTTTCATCGCGACGGCCGTGTTGTCGCCCTCGCGCCGCGCCGCCTCGCGCGAATAATCCTTCGGAACCGCCACGCAGCGCCCATAGGGGTCGAGCAAAAGCTTCGATGGATCGAATCGCAGTCCCCGAGCAGCGTCGCGCGGCCCATCGACCCGCAACCCATAAATCTGCCCGGCCCGCACACCCGGCACGAAAACATGCCAGTAGTGGTAAGTCCGATTCGTGGTGGGATCGATCGCGATCACCCGCGCCGCGCGCGCATCGTCCTCGCGGTCAAAAAACTGCAGTTCCACCGCCGAGGCCGTTCGAGAATAGACACAGAAATTAAGCCCGCCCTCAACGAGGGTGGCCCCCAAAGGAAAGCTACGACCGGCCGCGCAGGCAGGATTCATGCGTCACTTCCCACGAGGTTACTCGTCGGCCCCGATGTCCGCCACGCTCTACATCCGATCGCATCTGCGGAAATTGAAAACTGGATCGCGCCGCCAGCCATCGCGCTCCGTTTCGCTTTCAGGATTACAATCGCGCGCCGGCGATCGCCGCAATTGTCGAACGCACGTGAATTCGGTTCCCCGAGGCAAATCGCGAGCTGTCAAAGCGAATTGCGACGATGCATCTGCCCAAATGACCAAAGACCTCGACAGCGAACTGAAACTCCTGACCGCCATCCTGACCGACGTGGTCGACCGGCTCGGTCCGCCCGGCCATACAACGTTGTGCGAAGAGCTCCTGGAGGCCTGCCGCGACGGCGAATCCGGCGGCTTCACGGCCGCGCAACAACGCATCGCTCAGCTTTCGACAAAACAGATCGGCGAGCTGATCAAATCTTTCACCCTGCGGTTCCATCTGCGAAATCAGGCCGAGAAAGTCGCCATCGTGCGGATCAACCGCCGACGGCAACGTGAAGCCACCCCCGACCGTCCGCGGCGAGAATCGATCGCCGAAGCGATGTCGCAATTGAAATCGCGCGGCGCGACGCTCGACTCGGTCCTGAAGTCACTCTCCCGGATCGACCTCCAACCGACCCTGACGGCCCATCCCACGGAATCCCGCCGCCGCTCGATGCTCGACAAGCAGCGCGAAATTGCCGAGCGCCTCCTCGCTCTCGACGACTCAGCCCATGACGCCGCCGCCGGCCGCGCCATCGAGGATCGCATCCGCCACCTCGTTCTCCTGCTCTACGGAACCGATGAAGTGCGCACCGAGCGACTCGGAGTCGCCGCCGAAATCTGGGGCTCGCTCTACTTCCTGACCACCTCCATCTGGGTGGCCGTGCCGCGCCTGCTGCACGACATCGCCTCGGCCATCGAGCAATACTTCGGCGTTCGCCCTGACATTCCGCCGCTCGTTCGGTATCGCACCTGGGTCGGCGGCGACCGCGACGGAAACCCGATGGTCACACCCGCCATGACCCGCGAAAGTTTGCGGCTCCATCGCCATGCCGCCATCCATCTCTACCGCGAGAAACTCGCCGATTTGATGCGCCTGCTGAGTCTCTCAGATCGGCGCGTTCCGGTGCCCGCCGAGCTAAGAGCATCAGTCGAACACGACGAGATCGCCCGGGAAGTACCCGACGAGTCATTCGCAACCCTGCGTCACGAGCCCTTCCGACTCAAGCTGCTGCAGATGCGAACTCGCCTCCAGGCCGTGGAGAATGGCGAAAGCACATACGATGCCGACGCCTTCACGGCCGACCTCGAACTGCTCGCAACCAGTCTTCAAAAGATGAACCTCGGCGAGCTGGTCGAGTCGAGCGGAATCGCCGAATTGCTGACCCAGTCGCGCGTATTCGGCTTCCACATGGCGGCCCTCGATGTCCGCCAGCACAGCGCCGTCCACGAACAGGTCGTCGCCGAACTACTCCGACATTTCGATCTCTGCGCCAACTACTCGGAGCTCCCCGAGCGGAAAAAGGCCGAGGAGCTGACCCGCGCCATCGCGCGAACCGAACTCGTGCGGCCGGCGCCGGAAACCCTCGGCGATCGCAGCCGCGATCTCCTCGAAGTTCTCGAAATCATCGAACAGGCCCGCCGGCGCGACCCGCGCTCCGTCGGAAGCTACGTCATCAGCATGACCAACGGCGTCAGCGACGTCCTCGAAATCCTGTGGCTCATGCGACTGGCCGGCTGCGGAGATACCGACATCGTCCCTCTGTTCGAAACCATCGACGATCTCGAGCACGCCCCCGAGCTCCTCCAGTCCATGTTCTTGAACCCGCTCTATCGCGCCCACGTCCGGAATCGCGGCGAGTTTCAGGAAATCATGCTAGGCTACTCCGACAGCAACAAAGACGGCGGCTATCTGCTCTCGGGCTGGCTGCTGCACACCGCGCAGTCCCGGCTCGCGCAAGTCTGCCGATCCGCCGGCGTGGATTTCCGCTTCTTTCACGGCCGCGGCGGGACCGTCGGCCGCGGCGGCGGCAGGTCGAACCGCGCCATCCTCGCCACACCGCCCGACAGCCGCAGCGGCCGCCTGAGGGTCACCGAGCAGGGCGAGGTCATCTCTTTTCGCTACATGCTGCCCGACATCGCCCATCGCCATCTCGAGCAGTTGACCAGCGCCATGATCCTCGCGCAGTCCGAATCGCCCCTCCCCGATTCGCCGGACTCCGAGCCGGATCGACAAATCATGACCCGCCTCGGACTCCGCTCGCTGGTCGCCTATCGCCTGCTGATCGATGACCCGGGCTTCTGGGCCTGGTTCACCGAAGTCTCGCCCATCGCGCACATCAGCGCCCTTCCGATCGCGTCGCGCCCCGTCTTCCGCGCGAGCGGTGAAGTCCATTTCGAGAACCTCCGCGCGATTCCCTGGGTGTTTGCCTGGACCCAGATGCGTCTCAACGTGCCCGGCTGGTTTGGCCTGGGCGCCGCTCTGAGCGAGTTCATCAATGAGTCCGAGGATCACCTTCCACGAATGTCGAAGTGGTATCGCGAGCGCGAATACTTCCGCACGATGATCGACAACGCCCAGCAGGAAATGGCCCGTGCGCGCTTACCGATTGCCCGTTGCTATGACGCGCTCTCCACCGCCCCCCGAATTGGTCCGATTGAATCAGAGTTCCACCTCGCCCGCTCCGCCATCCTCCGTATCACCGGACAGCACGAACTGCTGGACAACAACCCCGTCATTCAGCGATCGATCAAAGAGCGCAACGGCCCGACGGACGTACTGAACCTCTTGCAGATAGAACTGCTGCAGCGATTCCGGAAGGCCGATGCCGCTCAACGCATCGAATTGCGTGATTTAATGTTCGACAGCATCAATGGCATCGCCGCCGCCATGCAAAGCACCGGTTAAGTAACGACGCGCTTCCGCAGCCATCGCCGATACGCGCCGATGAATGTCGCCGCGAGCGCATCTGCTATTTGAGGTACAAGATCTCCCGGTACGACGGCAGCGGCCAAAGATCCGCCGACACATGGTTTTCCAGGTCGTCACCCGCCGCCCGCAGGACGAGCATCAGCGGAATAATCTTGTCTCGCAGGTACTTCGCGTGCTCGCCCGGGTCGTGCGATTCAAAATTGTCCGCCTCCGCCAGCCCCTCCAGCGTCGTCGTAAACCGGCGCACCCGCTCCATGAACTCCTCGAGCATGGCCAGCCGCTCTTTGTGATCCGCGCCCGCATTCTTCAACGCGGCGACGGCCTGCGCCAATCGCGACTCCTGGGCGACCGCGGCCGGCAAAATCATTTGCCGCCCCATCATCACCATCGTCTCCGATTCGATCAGGATCTGCTTGCAATACCGCTCAAGGTAGGTGGTAACGCGGCTCTCCAGCTCTTGCCGGTTGAGCACCTGATATTTCTCAAACAGCCGCACGGCCCCGTCCGACCCAAATCGCGGAATCGCCGCCACACTGTCCCGCAGGTGCGGCAGCCCGCGCCGCTCCGCCTCTGCGTGCCACTCGGCCGAGTACCCGTCGCCATTGAATATGACGCGCTTGTGCTCCCGAATCGTCTTCTGCAACACGCCGCGCACGGCCGTCATGAGCTTCTCCGGCGAAGGATTCGGCCCGACCGCCACCTCAAGCTGCGTCGCAAGCTCGTCCAGCGACTCGGCGACAATCGTATTCATCACCGTATTCGGCCAGGCCGACGTCGCCGACGAACCAACCGCCCGGAACTCAAACTTATTTCCCGTGAACGCAAACGGCGACGTTCGGTTGCGATCCCCCGAATCGCGCGGCAAATGCGGAAGCGTCGCGGCCCCCAGATCCATCGCCCCGCCCTTCAGCGTCCGGCTCAGTTCGCCCTTCTCCAACTGCCCGACGATGTCCGTCAGCATGTCCCCAAGAAAAATGGAGATGATGGCCGGCGGCGCCTCGTTCGCCCCCAGCCGGTGGTCGTTGCTGGCCGAAGCAACCGAAGCCCGCAGCAGGTCAGCATGCACATCCACCGCGCGGATGACCGCGCAAAGGAAAGCCAGAAACTCCATGTTCGTATGCGTCTCTTCGCGCGGGTCGAGTAGATTGACGCCCGTATCCGTCGACATGGACCAGTTGTTGTGCTTGCCCGATCCGTTGATCCCCGAAAATGGCTTCTCGTGCAGAATGGCCGAAAGCCCATAGCGCGGCGCCACCCGCTTGATCGTCTCCATCATCAGCATCTGGTGATCGCAGGCCACGTTGGACGTCTCGAAGGTTGGCGCGATTTCGAATTGCCCCGGCGCAACCTCGTTGTGCCGCGTCTTCACCGGCACGCCCATGCGATACAGCTCGTACTCAAGCTCGGCCATGAACGCCAGCACCCGCGGCGGAATCGAGCCGAAGTAATGATCCTCCAGTTGCTGGCCCTTCGGCGGCCGCGTGCCGAACAGCGTCCGATCGCACGACACCAAATCCGGCCGCGTGTAATACAAATGCCGGTCGATCAGGAAATACTCCTGCTCCGGCCCGACCGTCGTCAAAACGCGCCGCACGCCCTTGTCCGTCCCGAAGATGCGCAGAATGCGTAACGCCTGTTTCGAAAGTGCATCCATGGAACGCAGCAACGGCGTCTTCTGGTCGAGCGCCGCGCCGGTCCACGACACAAACGCCGTCGGAATGCAAAGCGTGACCGTGTTGTGCCCGCGCACCAGGAATGCCGGGCTGGTCGCGTCCCAGGCCGTATAGCCGCGCGCCTCGAAAGTCGCCCGCAACCCGCCTGACGGAAAGCTCGATGCATCCGGCTCGCTCTGGCACAAACTGCTGCCGGACAGGGCGTAGATCATCTCCCCATCCTTGCCCAGTTCGGCCAGCGAATCGTGCTTCTCAGCCGTCAGCCCGGTCAGTGGCTGAAACCAGTGCGTGTAATGCGTCGCACCATTCTCGATCGCCCAGTCCTTCATCTCGGCGGCGACGATGTCGGCCACCAGCGGATCGAGCGGTTCGGCCAGCTCGATCGTCCGCATCAATCGCTTGAACACGTCCTTCGAGAGTCGGTGCCGCATCGTCCGATGACTGAACACATCGCTGGCAAAATGCTTGGCGATTTGCGGAGAAATGCTGGTCCCGTCCGCCCGGTTCAACGGCGGCGTGGTCCACGAGGTCGCGGCGGCGACCGCCGCCCTTCGCGCGCTGGCTAAATCCATGATCTAAAGCTCCTCATCAGTCAGTGGCCGCGTCGCGACGCATGGCCGAGTTTCGGAAATGCCTGGCTCTGGCTCGCGATGACCCGCGCTCTCACGACTTCATCGCATCCGACAGATTATTGCGAATCTCAAACAGACCCAGCATGCCCGAAGTCTGCATCAGCTTGACGATCGACGGCTGCATGCCGACCAGCGTCAGCGGACGCTTCTCGCGCGCGAACTGGTTTCGCAGCTCGACCAACGCGCCAAGCGTGAGACTCGGCATGTATCCGACTTTGGTCAAGTCGAGGATCAGCGGCAGCTTCGCGTCGCCGCCGGTCACGCCTCCCAGTTCGCTCTTGAACTGGTTGGTCCTCTGAAAATCGAACTCGTCGCACAAAATAGTCGCGATCGTCGCGCGTGTATCGCTCTGAATCTGCAGCACCGAGGACTCGTTCATTTTTCAATCTTCCTTCTGGAGGGTTACCAAAAGCGCGGCCTTCAAACGCTCCGTTTCTGGACCTGATAAAACGATTGTACCATAGAAAATCGCCTAGTATCCGGCCTCCCGAAAAATCGATTGAGCGGGTCGCCAGCCTGGTTCCACCGCCCCACCACTAGCTCGCGATCAGGCGATACGACTTCTCGCCATGAATGCTCTGATCAAGCCCGGCCAGCTCCTGTTCTTCGCTCACGCGCAGCCCGACGGTGGCTTTCAGCACCCAAGCAATCGCGAATGTACCGACCCCCGCGAACACCGCCGCGGCCGCCAGCCCCGCCACTTGCTTGACCAATTGAGTGCCGCTGCCCGCAATCAGCCCGGCCGCCGGCATGAAACAAAAGATACCCGTCGCAATGCCTCCCCACGCCCCGCCGACGCCATGCACGCCGAACGCGTCTAACGCGTCGTCATACACGTGCGCCCGCTCCTTGAAATGCACCGCCAGGTAACACAGCGTGCCCGCCACCAGTCCGATCACCAGCGCCCAGCGCGGCTCGACATATCCGGCCGCCGGCGTGATGGCCACGAGGCCCGCGAGAATTCCGGAAACCAGCCCCAGACTCGTGCAACGCCCCGTTCGCATAAACTCCACGACGATCCATGCCAGCCCGCCCGCCGCGGCCGCCGTTTGCGTCGTTGCGAAGGCCAGCCCGGCGATCGACCCGGCCGCCGGCACCTCCGATGCAATCGCGCTGCCCGCGTTGAAGCCGAACCAGCCAAACCACAAAAATCCCGCGCCGGTCACGGTGAGGATGAGATTCCCCGGCTCCATACTTTCGTTCGCAACCTTGAGTCGCCGCCCGATCATCAACGCCATGACCAGCGCCGCCACGCCGGACGAAACATGCACCACGGTCCCGCCCGCAAAATCGAGCACGCCATATCGCAGCAACCACCCGCCGTCCGCCCACACCCAATGCGCCAGCGGACAATAGATCAACGTGGACCACAGGACGATAAACAGCACGTAACTCGAAAGTTTCATCCGCTCGGCAATCGCCCCCGAGATCAACGCCGGCGTAATAATCGCGAACTTGCCCTGAAACATCACAAACACAAGTTCGGGAATGTGCTTGTCGCCGTACACCGCGTTGTAAGCAATTCCGCTCAGACAGAACTTGTCCCAGTCAAACCCGATGATCCCGCCGTGATCGGTGCCAAAGCAAAGCGCATATCCAATCACAATCCACTGCACGCCAATCACGGCCATCGCCAGAAAGCTGTGCATCATCGTGGAGAGCACATTCTTGCGCCGCACCAGCCCCCCGTAGAACATGGCCAGCCCCGGCACCATGAGCAAAACGAGCGCGCAACTCGTCAGCATCCACGCCGTACTGCCCGCATCGATGGTCGCAACATCCGCGGGGCTCGACACTCCCGAAGCAAGCATCTCAAACGCGCTCATCTAATCTCCTTCCCCGTCCACTTCGCGCTCTTGTAGTCGTACTCCCCCTCCGGCTCAACCGCGCCCGACGCCGCGCAGAGTCCAACCGCCGGCCGCGCCCAGGTCGCGGCGGTCGTTCGGAACCGCCCGGTGTCTTCTCGAAAATCCCCTATAGGCGAACCCACCCGCACCAATCGCCCGTCGTCGATCTACGGACACGCCCCGCCCGGAATGCAATTCACAAATCCGACGATGTCCATCCCGTCAACGCGCCCATCGTTATTCATATCGGCCGACTGCAAATCACAATCCGGAAACGATTTCGCGTAAGCAGCCGGATCAATCAACGCCTCCACGAATGAAGCCACGTCCAAGACATTCCGAGCGCCATCGCAATTGACGTCGCCCTTTCGAAAAACGGGCACAAACGCCCAGTTCCCTTCGAGACGACCGTCGTACTGGGTCCAGGAGATGTTTACGAATGACTGGTAACCACTCGCACTAGACCACAAGGTGTCGGACGTAGCCTGCAAACTACTCTCCCTCGACATCCAGTACCCCGGCAAGTTGCCCTGGCCCTGGACAGCGATCGAGAAGTAGGCAACCTGTCCCGGCTGCAGAATTAAGTTAAGACCGAGAAGAGAGCCCGGAGTATCCCATGACGCCATGTAGTTGCTGATGGGAAAGCCGAAGATCAATCCGAACCCCACTTCCGTGATGGTCGGCATCGGGACAGATGCATGGCCGACCAGGTCACCGGGAGCAAGCGGGTCTCCCGCAAAGAAGCCCCCCGGAGTCCATGCGCTCGCGTACATATTCGACGTCTTTAGCCCGTACTGTGTGTACGCTGACACACCCATGCTACCGTGACTGAGCTGCAACACGTTGGACGTAGTGTTCTCAAGTCGAACGGGCAGGATGGCACCGCCGCCGCTGTCCAATCCGCCATTCTGATACACGCCAGTCCCATTAGGATTGGAGTTGCCGGTCTGCAACAGCCAGACGACCTCCGCATGCAACACCGGCGTGCCGACGAGCCCGGTCACCGCGAGAGCGATCAGCGGCCGGACAGCGAACCGCAAATGAGCAGACCGCTTGATCATGAACACCCGCTCAGCAGGCAAGCCGCGAACCCGGCCACATCGAGACCGTTAACGCTGCCGTCGCCATTGATGTCTGCGTTCTGAATCTGGCAATCTTGATGTGAGCCACCCCACCCGGCCGGGTCAAGCAGTGCTTCGATGAACGGCCCCACGTCGAGGGTATTGATGGTTCCGTCGCAATTCAGGTCACCCTTATGAAAAACCGGCACAAATGCCCAGTTCCCTTCGAGGTGACCATTGAATTGGGTCCACGAGATTTGCTCAAACGTTAAGTAACCGGACGCAGAAGACCAGAGCGAGTCCGACATTGCGGCGAACGTGCTCTCTCTCGGAAACCAACCACCGGTGGAGGAATCTTGACCGGGAACTGCAATCGTGAAGTATGCGCTCTGCCCCGGTTGGAGCACAAAGTTCAGTCCGAACAGCGAGCCGCGTGTATCCCACGCAGCCCGGTAGTTGGTAATCGGATCGCCAAAGATGCTGGCCGACCCGACCGTCGTGATGGTCGGCACGGCGACCGCGGCGTGGCCGACCAAGTCACCCGGCGACAGCGGATTTCCACCGAAGAAGCCCGCCGGCGTCCAAGCCGTTCCGTACATCCCGGACGTCTTGAGCCCATCTGACGTATATGCCGAGACGCCCATGTCGCCGTGGCTCAATTGCAGTACATTGGGCGTGCTGTTCGTGAAGAAAAATGGGAGGATCGCGCCACCACCAACCGCGCTGCTGCCATTCTGATAAACCCCATTCCCATTCGGATTCGAGTTCCCCGTCTGCCGCAGCCAGACGATCTCCGCCCGCGCCGCCGCTCCGCCGATCACAAACACAACAATTAGCAGAATGCGCACCCTCACGGGCATTCCCCGGCCAGAAGGCAATCGGTGAAACCGGCGATATCCAACCCATCAACCCGCCCATCCCCATTCATATCCGCTGACAGTAAACCGCAATCCGGAAACGATATCACGTATGCAGTGGGATCAATCAACGCTTCCACGAACGGTCCTACGTCTAGGACGTTTCGCACACTGTCGCAGTTGACATCGCCCATCCGAAAAACCGGAACAAACGCCCAGTCTCCCTCGGCGTACCCGGTGTACTGAATTGCTTGAGCGGCTGAAAAAAAGTCGTAACCAAGCGCCGAAGTCCACATGCGGTCCGACGGGAGCATCACCGAGCTTTCGCGCTGCAACCAGTAGCCACCACTGTTGATTCCCTGCATGTCGACCGCGAGGCCAAACAGAACCGTTTGTCCCGGCTGAATGACGAGATTCAGCAATCGCAGCGCGCCGGATTCATTCCAACTGGCGAGGTAGTTGGTGATTGGGATCCCCGAAACAGAACTGTTTCCGACCGTCGTAATGGTGGGCTGCGTCATTCCGAAGTGGTTGATAATGTCGCCGGGCCCCAGCGGATTTCCTCCTTCGAATCCCGCTTGACTCCAGGCGTTGGCGTAAAGCCCGCTTGTCTTGAGGCCGAAGAAGTCAAAGGCCGACACTCCCGTTTGACCGTGATCCAACTTCAGGGGAGTCGCGGTGTTGTTGGTGAATGTGAACGTAACGAACGCCCCGCCCCCACTGTCCAACGAACCACACTGCTGAAGACCGGTTCCATTCGGATTCGAGTTCCCCGTCCGACGCAGCCAGACAATCTCCGCCCGCGCCATCGAAACACCGGCTACACCCATTACCAATACTGCGATTAACCGAATGCGCACCCTCAAGGGCATTCTCCGGCCAGCAGGCAATTCGTGAACCCGGCGATATCCAACCCATTAACGCGCCCATCCCCATTCATATCCGCCGACAGCAAACCGCAATCCGGAAACGACCCCGCGTAAGCAGCCGGATCAATCAACGCCTCCACAAACGGAGCGACGTCCAGCACGTTGCGCGCGCCGTCGCAATTGACGTCCCCCTTCTGAAACACCGGCACAAACGCCCAATCACCTTCGAGATACCCGCTGAATTCAGTCCACGGAATGTCCGCAAACGGCTGATACCCAAATCCTCCGCTCCCCCACAGGATGTCGGATGGACCGTCCGAAGTGCTTTCGCGACCGAACCAGTGACCTTGATCGTTCCCCTGATGCGGGACGGAGATGGTGAAATACGCGCTTTGACCGGGCTGAAGGATAAAGTTCAGACTGCGAAGTGAGCCAGCGGTATCCCAGTCTGCAAGATAGTTGGTAGTCGGTATCCCGAAGAGCTGTCCCGTTCCAACCGCTGTGATCGCCGGCGGCGGGACTGAAGCGTGGGCGACCAGATCGCCGGGAGCCAGCGGATTCCCCGCAAAGAAGCCCGCGGGCGTCCAGACGCTCGCATACATCTCGGAGGTCTTAAGTCCATACGGAATGTACGCGGAGACTCCCATGGTCCCATGGCTGAGCTGCAACGCATTGGGCGTACTGTTCGTAATGAAGAATGGGAGTGTTGTGCCGCCACCTGTGCTTCCGCTGCCATTCTGATAAACCCCATTCCCATTCGGATTCGAGTTCCCCGTCTGACGCAGCCAGACGTAATCAGCACCCCGAACAGCCGGCGCCGCCGCAATAAGCACAATCACAGCCAGCCCGTGAATGACCCGCATTACATCCCCGGAAAAATCCGCCAGCGCAATTCCCGATACGCCGCCGCATCTCGCAAAAAATGACCCGATACCTCTTATCCTCCTCTCCCGCCGCTCGAATTTCAAGCTCCGCCGCATCCCGACCGGCCACACACTCGATAAAGCCGCGCAATCCGAAGGTCGCGCGTGCTTCCGGGCGTTTGTCGGAATGACCCGCCGCCCCTCCCTGCGGTCTTCGCGCAAGAACTCATCGCCTCGCCATCCATAAACATTCATCGAACCTCCCCCGGCACAATCGTTCCGCGTCGATTCGATCGCAATGCACGGCTCGACGAGCGCAATCCCCCTGCTATGTTCGTGCGCCAGCCGCGCCAACTCCCGCCGCCGCGCAGCGTCGACGCCACAAATATGTGGACTACCGCACACCGCTAATAAAAATTCTTGTTTTGTACCTTGAACTCCCGGTACTCCATTGGTCATGTTAGAGCAATGGACGATCGGGCCGGCCGAAGCGCCGGCCTGTGCGCGATAGGCGACTGGAAATAGTGTCGGCGAAAGCCGCAAAAACGCGAGGACGAGCCATGCACAAGATGATTTCGAAGCGCGGTGCGAGTGGAGTCGGACTATGTATTGCAACGCTGCTGGCGTTGTGCGCGGCAGCGTCAGGCCAGGACGTCTATTACGGCGACATCCCCGATACGATCAATCACGGCACCGCCGGAACAACCAATCCCACCATTCGCGCCTACACGCTCGGCACCAAGACGTGCAACATCTCATCCAACAGTCTGGCATGGATCAACAGCGGCACGCCCGCCGTCGCCTTCAACATGTTCCGTCTCGCCGATGGCCGCCTCACGCAAATCGGAATGTCATGGGCCAAGCACGCCTGCTGCGTCTCGAACACCTCCGACTCTGTCTGCCCCGGCGCAACCTGTTCAACCTCGGGCTTCGGTCTCCGGCCGGGCTGCCGCGATACATATAACGCGAGCTGGAACGCCGGCCAGAACCGCCTCGGACCGCGCTCCGGCATTAATCCATATAGCGCGACGTTTGCCGCCCTGGCCGGAAACACGGGCAACGCCATCTTCAAACGCCTTCAGGTGCTCGAATCCGACCTGCTCACGGCCGGCGCCCTGTATTTTGTCGACGGCGTCTACGTCTGTACGGAAGAAGCCGCCCAGCCGACGCAGCTCAACAACGCGTCATACCGCCGCGCGACCGTCGCCCCGACCACGTTCGACCTCGCACTCCAGGGCACGATCGTGGGCGGCATCCCCGCCATCCGCGCCTGGCGCGACCACGGACTGGGCGCCAACACGCCCGACACCTCCGTGACCGTCGCCACGCTCGATATCCCGAGCGAGGGACGATTCTGGTACGCCTACAAAGTCACCGGCTTGGGCGGCGGGCAATATCGTTATGACTACGCCGTCTACAACCTGAACTCGGATCGCAGCGGCGGTTCATTCAGCGTGGCCATTCCGGCGGCGACCACCATCAGCGACGTCGGGTTCAACGCCCCGTTCTATCACTCGGGCGAGCCCTACTCAAACGCCGCATGGAACGCGTCCGTGACCGGCTGCGCCGTAACCTGGTCGACTCCCGAGACGTTCACCACCAACCCAAACAGCAGCGCCCTCCGCTGGGGCACCATGTACAACTTCTGGTTCACCGCGAACCGCCCGCCGGTCGGTGGCACGGCCACGCTCGGCCTGTTCAAGCCGCACACGCCGCAATCGATGGCGATCACCATGTCGGTCCCGGGGGGCTGCACCGGCACGCGCGGCGACATGAATGCCAGCAGCGCGATCGACGGCGACGACCTCCAGTCGTTCGTCAACTGCCTGGTCGCGGGAACGGCGGCCGGCGCCGACTGCGACTGCGCCAATGTGGACAACGCCTGCGGGCTGGACGCGGGTGACGTGAACGCCTTCGTGCTGGCCCTGACCGGCCAATAGCCGGTAACGCACAATCCGAACGGCCGCCTGCATCAAAATGGCCACCGGAATTCTGCTTGACTTCGCGATTCGATCGAACTAAACAGTTTCCGAACAATTGCCCCGCCTAATAAGGCGGCGGCAATCTGGGGTAAACGTGCGCAATAGCCCAGGTTGGGGGGCCGGCGCCGACTCCCTGCCCATGCCAAAGTTCTTTGATAAGTGAATCTCACGCCGCGCAACGATCACGGAATCAACGACTTGCGTTGCGTCTCAAAAATCTCATCTCCACCGATGAGGCCTGAGATTTCAAACCCCCGGTGTTTTGGCGTTTTGACGTCTAAGTGTTTCGGCGTTTTTGCCATTTTCCGCGCCCGCCCGCCAACCCGCCTGCGATCTATCCCCGGAGGCAGTAGATCACCCGCAAGGCAAACCTCCTCGCCAGAAGGAAGTAGATCATGACCCCTAACCCAGTCTCCCAAATCCATCGCCGCCGGCAGTCATCGCCGCTCGCCGCCGCCGTTCTCCTCCTCGCGGCCCTCCCGGTTCTCGCCGCAGACGGCCCCAACGCCGTCCTCGCCCGCATGAACTGGAAAAGCTCCATCTACAACAGCGCCGTCAACGGAACCTCCAGCTTCGCCACCAACGGAACATTCAGTCTCCATGCCGGCACCAGCATCCCGGCCGACCCCAACGCCAAACCCGCCTTCGCAGGCAGCGGCGAAATAGTCCATAACCCCGCCGAACAGCCCGCCGCCATTCGCGACAAGTTTCCCACCAAACTTACTGACCTCGTCTCAGGCGGAATTGTCGCCGGCCCGGCCGTCAACGCCGCCGGCTATAACACCGCCGCCAAAGTCTTCAACGCCGCCGACCCCGACACCTCCGGCGAAGCCCTCGCCCTCCGCGAGTTCCCCGGCCAGGGTTTCAACTTCATCACCGCCAAGGCCGAGGCCAAGTGCAAGTTCACGCGCGAAATGGTCAACAACAAGTGGCTCCACACCGCGGACCCGAAAGGCACCGAAGTCTCGCTCGGCTCCCTGGGCAACGTGCCCGCCAACGTGAAGCGCGGCTCCGTCGGCGCGCTGGTCTACGACCCGCTCAACTTCCAGATCCCCGATTCCACTTTCAGCAATCTTGGCGGCATTGCCGGCCTCGACAAGGACGACTTCGGCGTCCAGCTCAACGACCCGGCCGCCGTGGCCGCGTCCACGCTCGAAGTCGGCACCAACTTCCCATTCGCCTCCGACCCGAGCGCCAACCCGCTGGGCAACAGCGAGCAGGGCCTACCGCTCGTCTATCGCCTCAACGTCACCTTCTCCGCCGCCGACCCCATGCACCCCTTCATCCGCTTCCAGTTCAACCCGAACTTCAGCTTCTTCGACCCCGATCACCCCGAGTCGCCCTGGAGCCAGGGCCAGATCGAATCCAACGTGCAAACGCGCCTGCTCGACATGCTCACAATGGTTAACGGCGAGGTCCAGCTCTCCGACGACCTCGACCTCTTCGGCTATACCGTCGATGCCCAGCGCTCGACCATGGCCTACCAAATCGACTACATGGGCGCAACCATGGGCGTCACCCCCGAACCCGCCACAATCGCCCTGCTCGTCGCCGGCCTCGCCCTCATCCCGCGTCGCCGCAATAAGCAGGCCGCCGCGTAACGACTCCGACTAGCCGCATGCTCGCATACCGAGGCCCGGACAGCAGCGAAAGCTGCGACCCGGGCCTCGCTTTCGTTCCCTCGTGCGCCATAATGAAGTCACTGAGCGCATGCAACGAAAGCCGCCCCAATGCCCGAAACCTGGCAATTTGAAATCGCCGGCCTCTCCATTCCGCTGCACGAACCGCGCCCCATCCTCGATCAACTCCGTAATACCTACGCCGACTTCCAGCGCCGCTCCGACAACTTCAAGTCCGACAACAAAAACCCACACCTCTGCCACGCCGGTTGCAGCCACTGCTGTAAAAGCGGCGCCGCCTTCGCCGTCACGCTGGCCGAAGCAGTCGAATGGTCGCTCGCCATCGCCGCCTTACCGGCTGCACAGCACAAACAAGCGACCGACCAAGCCACCACGCTCCTCGATCAACAACATCGCGCCTTCCCACAAATAGAAGGCCCACCCGACACCCCCGGCCAGCGCGAAGAACCGCTCTTCTCCGCCCGAGTAACGAAGCTCAACGCCACCAGCCCCGCCTGCCCGCTACTCTTCAACGATCTCTGCAGCGTCTACGAAAATCGCCCCATGCTCTGCCGCGCCTACGGCTTCCCCGTCGACGCCTACGCGGTCGAATCCGCCGGCGCAATCGTGTTCCGAAGTCTCTGCGTACTCTACGAAGGAATGCAACTAGTCGACTACGTCCGCGCCAAGGACCTGAAAGCCAAACTCGCCGCGCTCTCCCACCGCCTCGCCGGTGGCCGCGATATCGGCCGCTTCACCTCCGCCGAAGCAATCCTCGCCACCATCAAGAAACCCCCAAACGGAAAAGCGACCAATGCCTGACGATCAACCAAAGCCAAGAATCTTCGTCTGCTATGAACCCGATTTGCAATCGCTCGCCGATCGCCTCGACGCCTGGCCCAACACCAACGCCGACAGGTCCGCCTACAACAACCGCGCCAACACCCCCTTCGACAGCCCCGCAGCCGAACTCGTCAAGCAATCCCTGCGCGCTCAAATCGAATCCGCGCAAGTTACCGTCTGCCTCATCTCAAAAACAACCCACTCCGACGAATGGATCAACTGGGAAATCGAAACCGCTAAGTCCGCCCCCCGGCGCAACGGCCTCGTCGGAATCCTCCTGCACGAATACAACCGCCCGCCCGCGCCAATGATCAACAGCGGCGCCATCTTCATCTATTTCAAACGCGATCAGGTCGAGCGAGCCATCGAATGGGCCGCCACCGAACACCCCACCAACGAAGATTTCATCCTTCAGGACAACTAATCTGCAGCCCGGACCAGGCGATCAGGAACTAACCTTTTCGCTGGCCCGCCCCGACAAACTCGCAACTACCGCCAACAACTCCGAAGCCTCGATCGGCTTGGAAAGATGCGACTGATACCCCGCCCGCAGCGCCCGCGCCCGGTATTCGGGTCGCGCAAACGCGGTCAATGCCGCCGCCGGCGTGTTTCCGCCCTGGTCATCCGGCAGCAGCCGCAGCTTGCGAATGAACTCATAGCCATCTTCGTTCGGCATGCCGATATCGCTCACCAGCACCGTCGGCCGTGCATGACGCAGGATTTCGCGTGCCTCCGCCGCCGATGCTGCCTGAACCACCGTCGCGTTGCACTCTTCGAGCACGCGCGAAACCAGCCGCCGCGCGTCCTCCTCGTCATCGATGACAAGCACTGACACCCCCCGCAACACCTCCGCGTCAACCGGACAATCCGCGACCCCCGCGCTCAGCGCGACCAAGTCGTCTCCAATCGCTCGATTGGTGTCGGCCACACGCTGCGGCATCAGGGGAAGTTCGACCTCGAACGTCGCTCCCATGTTCTCGCCGGAACTGCGCGCCCGCACTTTTCCGCCGTGCAGCTCCACAAGATTCTTCACGATCGCCAGGCCCAGCCCAAGTCCCCGATGCGCCCGCGTTGTCGATGCATCCGCCTGACGGAATCGCTCAAAAACATACGGCAGAAACTCGGGATTGATTCCGGAGCCGCTGTCCGACACGCTGATCTCCGCGCACCCGTCGCCGCGCCGCAGCCCCACCTGCACCGTACCGTTCTTCTGTGTGAACTTGATCGCGTTCGATAACAGATTCCAGACGACCTGCTGCAACCGGGATGCATCGCCGCGCACCGGCCCCGCTCGCGCGTCCAGCGTCCTTTCGAATTGGATGCCCTTCGCTTCAGCCGCCGGAATCAACGATTCAATGGCTGCGTTCGTGACTTCGACGAGGTCAACCTCCTGCACGTCAAGCCGCAGCTTGCCGGAAATAATCCGGCTCATGTCGAGCAGGTCTTCGATAAGCTGCGCCTGCATGCGCGCATTTCGTTCGACGACACTAAGCCCTTCAGTGAGCTCCGCATCGTGGCGGTTGTGACGTCGCAGGATGTGCGTCCAGCCGAGAATGGCATTCAACGGCGTTCGCAGTTCATGGGAAAGCGTCGCCAGAAACTCGTCCTTAAGCCGACCCGCATGCTCGGCATCTGCCCGCGCCGCCCGCTCGCTCGCCAATAGTTCGTCCCGTTCCTCCACGATGCGCCGCTGTTCGGTCACGTCCGTATTGGTGCCGAACCAGAGCACGATCTGGCCGGTCGTGTCCCGAAATGGCATCACTCTTGTCAGAAAAGGCCGATACGACGCGTCTCGCCCCCGCAGATGAAAGGTCATGTCAAACGGCTCACCCGTCCGAATGGAAGCCCGCCAATGCGCGAGGACGTCGTCGGCCTCACCCGGCCCGATCACCGTCTGCCATCCCCAACCCTCCATCTGATCGGCCGTCGTCCCGGTAAAGTCGTACCAGCGCTGGTTGTACCAGAAGATTCCGCCGTCGGGCCGCGCCATCCAGGCCAGGTGCGGAATGAAATTGGCCAGTACCTCGAATCGAAGCTGCCCCTCGCGGATCGTCTCAAACTGATCGCGAATCTGGTATTGCCGCTCCCGGCCGCGAACTGCCGCCTGCACCGCGCTCACAACCGACCGCATCGGCGCCGGCCGCTCGAGCAACGTAACGTTACGGAGCAAACGCAGCACCGGATCCGAGTTGAGCCCCGCGCGCTCCCCACGCATCAGTATGACCGTGGGGATGTCCGACCACGCCGGCTGATTCGCTAGCTTCGCCAGCAGGGCGTCGAACCCATCCGAAACGAACGCCTCTTCCGTCAGAACGATCGTCCCCACCCCGACGTCGATCTCGCTCGCCACCTTCCGCGGAGTCGTGCATACCAGGCAGGTCAGTCCTTCCACAGCGAGCAGTGAGCGCGTGATCTCTCCGTCCCGCGCCGTGGCGGGAATCAGCAGAACACGCAACTCATTCTCGGTCCGCACAACCGTTACCGTCACCTCGGAGCCGCGGGTTCCGCTGCGATTTCAACCGGCACGCCGCTCATGATCCCGCGATACTTCATCAATGGTTCACTGAGATGGATTCCGTTCTCGTCAAAACGAAGTTCCCGAATGCTCTCTTCATGCGGCCCGCTTCGTTTCTTCAGTACCGAAATGGCCTTTCGAACTCTTCCCGCGTATTCGAAATAACGCAACAAAACCACCGAATCCGCCAAATAACTCGTATCCACAGGCGAAACCATGGAATCGCCAATCATGCCGTGCTGGGCCACAACCATGAGTGTTGTCACGCCCTGCCGGCCCAAATACGTCAGAAGCTCGTGCAACTGCGCCGTGAGGAAATTCTCCTCAGGCATCGCATTCATGTATCCGTTCAGACTGTCAATCACCACTACGCGGGCCTTGTGGACCTCGACCGCCTCGCGAACCAGGTGAGCAAACTCCCCGGGCGAAAGTTCTGCCGGATCTACTTGTTGAATGCGCACTTGCCCCGCCTTGACCCCGGACGCGAATTTGATTCCCAATCCCTCCGTTCGCGTCGTGAGCGTGGCAATCGACTCGTCGAACGCAAAGATCGCGGCATGGTCGCCGCGATTGGCGGCTGCAATCGCATACTGCACCGCGATCGTCGATTTGCCCGAACCCGCCGGCCCCATCAAGAGCGTGCTGGTCCCGCGCTCCGGGCCGCCACCAAGCAGACTGTCGAGCGCGGTCACGCCACTCTTGATTCGTCCCGGCTCGAACACTTCGCGATGCTCGGACGCAACGAGTCGCGGGAAAACCACCAATCCGTCGTGCCGGATCGTAAAATCATGATACCCGCCCCGGAAATCGGTCCCTCGGAACTTCACGACGCGCAATCGTCTACGCGCCGCTCCGTAGAGCGGAGCAAGCTGTTCGAGCGAAATCACGCCGTGCGCGATGCTCTGCAGTTGCAGATCTGAATCCTCCGCCGTGTGGTCGTCCAGCAGGAGTACAGTGCACTTGCGCCCGATGAAGAACTGCTTCAGCGCAAGAATCTGCCGTCGGTATCGAAGCGAGCTCTGCGCCAACAGGCGCATCTCAGAGAGCGAATCAAAGACAACGCGCGTCGGGTTGACGCGTTCTACGGCATCCAGGACGCGCTTGGTGGTTTCGGTCAGCTCGACTTCCGATGGATGATACATCGTCACCTGGTTCGCGCCGTCAAGTTCGCCGGCGTCGCCGATGAGTTCGATGATCTCGATGCCGTCAAGCGACCACCCGTGCGACTCCGCGCCCGCCGCCAACTCCTCTTTGGTTTCCGAAAGCGTTATGTAAAGACATTTCTCCCCGCGCGCCGCCCCCTCCATCAAGTAGTGCATCGCCAGCGTTGTCTTCCCCGATCCCGGGTCTCCATCAATGAGATAGAGCCGATTGCGAATTAACCCGCCATTGAGAATGTCGTCGAACCCGGGGATGCCGGTTCGAGATCGCTCACTCGTTCGATAATCGGATTGAGTCATGTGCCCATCCCGCTGCAATGTCCAACCGCTTCGAAACTCGATCTTATCTGTTCGCTAAATGAGTTCACCCAAGCCCTGAACGGATGCCATAGTCCTGCACGAGAATAGCGCGCTCGATGTCCGCACTGCGCCGTGGGAGCTTTTGTCACAAATTGCCATTCTGACCATGCTTATATTGAATCGCACAGGCATGAAACTCGCATGAAATGCGCCCGCTCGCGCGGCTTGCCGACCATTTGATCGAATTCCGGGCTGCCGCCAGTTCGCCCCAGTGCGATTCATCCTCCGCTCGTCATCGCCCGCCCCGCCAGACTCCGCACCGCCGCTACCAGCTCCTGCGGCTCAATCGGCTTCGACAAATGCATCTGGTATCCCGCCAGCATCGCCCGCGTCCGATCCTCCGACCGCGCAAACGCCGTCAGCGCCACGGCCGGTGTGCGACCGCCCTCCTCGGAACCCAACCGCCGCACCTGTCTGATGAACTGATATCCATCCATCTCCGGCATGCCGATATCGCTCACCAACACATCCGGCTTATATCGCTCGATCAGCTCCAGCGCCGCCGTCGCCCCCGCCGCCGTGCGCACGTCCGCCTTCCGCTGCACAAGTACGCGTTGTATCAGCGCCCGCGCATCCGCCTCGTCCTCAACGACCAGCACCTTAACACCCGAAAGATCGACCCCCTCGCTCTCCGCCGTCGATCGCAATGCCGTGCCGGGGTGCTCTCGTTGTTGCTCATCCCGCACCGGCGCCAGGGGCAGAACCACGACAAACGTCGCCCCCTGTCCTTCACCCGCGCTCCGGGCGGCAACAGTTCCGCCGTGCAACTCCACAAGTTGCTTCACGATCGCAAGCCCCAGTCCAAGCCCGCTAAATACGCGCGTCGTCGAAGAATCCGCCTGCTGGAACCGCTCGAAGACATGCGGCAGAAATTCCGGCTTGATTCCAACTCCCGAATCGTGAACCGTGATCTCCAGGTGCGAGTTTACGCGCTGCAGGAGCACGTCCACGGTGCCCCCGCGCGATGTAAACTTCACTGCGTTCGCCAGCAGATTCCAAACCACCTGCTGTAATCGATTTGGATCGCCCGTCACCGGCCCGATCAGCGGATCAACAATTTGCCGCAACCGAATGCCCTTGGCTTCCGCCGATGGTCGAACGGTGCTCACGGCCTGCTCAACCACTTTTGCCAGGTCCGTCTGTTGAACGTCAAGCCGCACCTTCCCCGACACGATTCGGCTCATGTCCAGCAAGTCTTCAATGAGCTGCGCCTGAAGCTTCGCGTTGCGGCTGATTGTCTCCAAACCCTGTTTCAGGTCGTCGCCATCCGATTTCCGCGACGCCAGGATATGCGCCCATCCGAGAATGGCGTTCAGCGGCGTCCGCAACTCGTGCGATACGTTGGCGAGGAACTCATCCTTCATCAAGCTGACTCGCTCGGCCGCCGTCCGCGCCGCGCGTTCCGCCTCCAGTAGTTCCTCGCGCTGCTTCGCCGCGAGCTTGCGATCGGTAATGTCCCGCGCGATCTTCGACGCCCCGATGATTACTCCGTTTGTGTCGCGAATCGGCGAAACCGTCAGCGAGACGTCGATCAGACTCCCGTCTTTCCTCATCCGCACTGCTTCGTATTGCCGGATCCGCTCCCCGCGCCGCAGTTTCGAGAGAATCGTGTGCTCCTCGTCGATCCGATCGGGCGGAATCAGGATGGTGATCGATCGACCAATTGTCTCCTCCGCGGCGTAGCCGAACATTAGCTCCGCCGCTTTGTTCCAGCTCGTGATCACGCCTTCCAGCGTCTTGCTGACAATCGCGTCGTCCGACGACTCGACCAGCGCCGCAAGCCGGAACGGCGCTTCCTCAGCTCGTCGCCGATCCGAGATGTCCCGAAAGCTCCATACCCGTCCCACATTTTGATCGGCAACGATCTGGATCTTCGAAAACCGCTCAATCACCCGCCCGTCCCGCAACTCAAGAATGTCATAACTCTCCGCTGGAGATGATTCATAGATCTCGTCGACCGTCGCGCGGAATTGAGCCGGATTGCTGAATTGCCGGCTCGTAAACTCGATCAACCGTTCGTGGTCCTTGGTATCAAACACCTCCTGCGGAATGTCCCAGACGGCCCTGAACCTTTCGTTGAAGTCTGTTACGCGCCCATCGCCGTCCGTCACCAGTATGCCGTCCGTCGTCGCCTCCAGGGTCGCCCGCATCATCGCCAGCGAGCGCGCCAGCTCCCGCGATTTCAAATCCAGCGCATCCTTGGCGCTGCGGAACTCCTCCTCCGCCCGTTGTCGCGCCGCCAGAATACTGCTCGCATTCTGCAGCGCCGTAGACCGCAGCATTCCTTCTTCGTTTTGCGGCTCGCTCATGCGCGCCCTCCGGTTTCTTCTGACGCAAGGGCCGTCCCAACCACGCGCGACCGAATCTTCGCAAATGCCGTCTCGCGGCTGGTCGACGTGTCATCGCAAAAAGGAGAAAAACCACAATCGTCCGTCGTCCCAAGTTGCGCCACTGGAATGTACTCGGCCGCCTCCAGCGTGCGATCACGAACCTCCTCCGGCGTCTCCACGTGCGGATTGATCGGCGAAACCACGCCCACAAACACCCGATGCTCCGGCTTCATGTAGTCGCGGATAATCTTCAAAACCCGCGCCCGGTCCTTCTCACCCGCCAGCGCGATATAGAAGCTCCCCACCCGTAGCTCAAACAAGCTCGGCAGCAGTTCCGCGTAATCCACATCCGCACTGTGTGTCGAATCGCGATCCCCGCCCGGACAGGTGTGAACGCCCAGCCGCTTCCGCTCCTCCGCCGAGAATCGCGACAAAGCCAGGTTGTTCAGATCGATAAAGCGGTGAAGCAAGTCCCCGCTCGGATCAACCTTGACCGCAAACCGCCCCTCGGTGAAATCGATCTGCACCTTGTACGCCCCCTTCGCCAGGCACCCCCGAATCTCGCGCTCGTGCTCGCTCAGCAAATCGTCAATGAACTGCTCGCGCGAATACCCCGCAATCGGCTCAGCCGGATACATCAGACTCAGCGCCGACGGCGATATCACCGCCTGCTTCACCGGCACGTGCGCGTACCGCAGCGCTACGTCCAGAAAGCTGTCCGCATACCGCATGTACCGAAATGGCCCGCTCGTCAGCCGCGGCATCCGCCGCGTGTGCCCCGCCGCAAACGGAATCTTGAACCCGTCCGGCGCCGTGTTAGGCAGCCCGTCCACTGAATATGTCCAGAAATTGTGATACTTCCGCTGCTCGCCGTCCGTAATCACCGGCGACCCGGTTTCCTCGAATCGCTCAACCGTGTCGCGAATGGCCGCCTCAAAGATGGGTTCCAAAGCGCGGTTCTGCCCGTCACCCGCAGCGATTGCTTCCAGAAGTGCCGGTGGACGCGGAATGCTCCCAATCGGCTCGGTGGGGATACTCATAACGGACCCTGCCTCCGCCGGAGGGCCTTCGGGCGAAAACCCTTAGGGAGGAATCCCGCCGCCTGCTAAATTCAATCAGCGAACGCCCTATAGTGTAGCCGGAGTCGGCCCGCGCGCCACCCAAACTGGCCGACTTCATGCCCAAAATTCCGATTTTCGCGTGACATCGCCGCCAAATCTGTCGCACTTCTCGTGAAGTCGGGCCATCCGCCCATTCGGAGGCCGCGTTGCCCGCGCTCCGTGCGGACCACTCCTCCGAGTTTGTCATCCTCTGGGAGCTGCTTCATGAAGCGCAACCTCACTCAAGTCACCGTCCTCGCACTGCTTTTGTCCTGCCCCACCTCTGCCCGCGCCGCCGACGACCACGGCAACACCTGCGCCGCCGCCACGGCCATTACCACCGACGGCACGCCCGCCAGCGTCATCATCGACCCTGTCAACGACGAAGACTGGCTCAGCTTCCCGGTCGTCGCCGGCCACCGCTACAAAGCCACCACCTTCAACGCCTCTGCCGCCTTCTACTATGACGTCGAAGTCCGCGGTCCCGACTGCGTCACCGTCCTCGCCAACTGGAGCTACGGCAGCCCCGACGAGCAAAGCGTCTTCCCCACATCCTCCGGCATCTGCTTTATCCGCATCGCCTCCTACGCCAGCGCCTATGTCGGCTTCATCGCCATCGGCATCACCGACGAAGGCCCGCAAGCCGACGACCATAGCGGCAGCCGCGCCAGCGCATCCGCCATCCCCGCCAACGGCGTCGCCGTCGCCGCCAATGTCGACTACCCCGATGACGTCGACTGGTTCACCTTCGCCGCCGCCGGACAGCATCTCTATCAACTCGAAATCCGCGCCCTCACCGCGCCCGCGGGCTGGAACGTCGGCGCCGAGTTCTATACCGGCGGCACCAGCGTGGCCTTTACCGGCTACTCCTACTCACCGCCCGGCGGTCCCGACGGCGACTGGATCTCAGCCCGCTACTACCTCCCCAGCGGCGCCGACGGCCCGCTTCTCGTCCGCGTCTCCGGCTATCCTGGCGAAGCCGGCCCCTACGAAGTCCGCGTCACCGACCTCGGCGGCTTCCCGGCCGACGACCACGGCGACAACTGCGCCGTCGCCACGCCCATTCTCACCGACGGCTCCGTCAATTCCGCCGTCATCGAACCGCAAACCGACGAAGACTGGCTCATGTTCACCGCCGACGCCGGCCACCACTACGACCTATCCACCTTCGCCCCCTCCGGAAATTTTTACACCGTCGTCCAGCTCATCGCCGACGACTGCGCCACCGTCGTCGCCGAATGGGTCCCCAATACGCCCGACGAATACGGCTTCAACACGCCCGCCCCCGCCACCTACTACCTCCGCATCACCTCCTTCCTCGCGGGCTACATCGGACAGCTCAACCTCGCCGTCACCGATGGCGGCCCGCAGACCGACGACCACAGCGGCAGCGAATCCGGCGCAACCGCCGCCCCGACTGACGGCACCGTCCTCACCGGCACCATCAACTACCCGCGCGACTACGACTTTTTCACCTTCAACGCCCTCGCCGACCACCTCTACAGCGTCCAGGTCCGCGCCCTCACCCACACCGACTCCTGGTACGTCTCAACGATTCTCTATCAAGGCCCCTCGGTGCTCGACTTCAGCGGATCATCCAACGGCAGTCCCGGCGGCCCCGGCCTTTGGACCGGACTCGTCTACGGCGTCCCCGCCGGAGCAGGCGCACCCCTCCACGTCCTCGTCTACGCCAGCCCGTCCGACTCCGGCGGCTCCTACGAACTCGCCATCCGCGACCTCGGCCCCACTCCCGCCGACGACCACGGCGATGACGCCGCATCCTCAACCCCGCTCCTCACCGACGGCACCCCCGTCGCCGGCGTCCTCGGCCACGGCGGCGACCTCGATTTCTTCCGCTTCACCGCCCTCCCGCAGCGCGTCTACTCAATCGAAGTCCGCGCCCTCGACAGCCCCGACTCCGGCCTCGCCGGCGGCTCACTCTATGCCCCCGATGGCCTCTCCTATCTTGGTTTCACCGGCTGGTCCTCCGCCGGCCCCGGCGTCGACGGCGACTGGTCTCGAGTCCTCTACTACGTCCCCGCCGATGCCGCGGGCGACTACTACGTCTCCGCCGTCGGCTACGGCTTCACCGCCGGCAACTACAACATCCGCGTCATCCTCGGAATCGGCCTCCCGGGAGACTTCGACGGCGACAAGATCCCTGACGCCACCGACAACTGCCCCACTGTCCCTAATCCCGACCAGGCCGATACCGACGGCGACGGCATCGGCGACTGCTGCGATCCCGACTCGCCCGACGCCGACGGCGACGGCGTCGCCGACACTTGCGACAACTGCCCCACCGTCTACAACCCCGACCAGCTCGACTCAGATCACAACGGCGTCGGCGACGCCTGCGTTGGTCTCCCCGGTGACATGAACTGCGACGGCGTCGTCGACGTGAATGACATCCCCCTCTTCGTTCACGCACTCCTCGCCCGCACCGGCTTCACCGGCTGCGACATCAACCGCGCCGACATGAACGCCGACACCCGCATCGACGGCCAGGACATCCAGCCCTTCCTCGCCGCCATCCTCACTTCACCCCCCGCCGACCTCACCTGCGACGACGCCTCCCACTGCCAGCTCGCCGACCAGCTCGCACATGGAACCAGCGGGTCCTACGCCATCACCTCCGATCGCTCAGCCAACGGCGGCAACGGATTCTGGGTCGCCGAAGACTTCCACGTCACCGCCGCCGGCAGCGTTTCCCAACTCTGCTGGACCGGCCTCTATCACAATTTCAGCACCAACACCGATTGCGGCGCCTCCGCAGCCGACGACTTCCAGGTCACCTACTACAACGCCGACGGCCCCAACGGCCTGCCCGGCACGGTTCGCGCCGGTCCATTCTCACAAAGCGCCGCCACGCTCGCCGTCACGCCGCGCGAAGCCACCGGCAACACGGTCCTGGCGCACTCCGAATATCGCCACAAGGCATCACACGCACCCGTGGCCGTCTCCGCCGACGAGTGCATCTGGGTCGAAGTCACCAACGGCGGCAACAATCCGTGCAACTGGATATGGAGCGCCGCGCCGCCCGGTAACGGCAACTCCGTCCAGGACCAGAACGTCGCCCCTGGCCCGCAATACGCCGCCGCGGCTTCCCACGATTTCGACCTCGCCCTCTGCGTCGGTCCGAGCCCGCTCGAAATCGCCCCCACGAGTTGCCAGCTTCCCCCGCCCCCCAACAACGATTGCACCGACGCAACGCCAATCGGCAACGGCTCCGTCGCCTTCTCCACCGTCCGCGCCACCACCGACGGACCCGACGAGCCCGCCCTCTGCTCCGGCTCCGGATACAGCAACGTCGGAAGCGATATCTGGTATTGCTACACCGCCACCTGTACCGGCCACGTCACCGTCAACCTCTGCGGCAGCGCCTTCGACACCAAGGTAGCCATCTACAACACCAACGCCGCCTGCGCCTGCCCCGGCGGCCCCTCCGCCATCGCCTGCAACGACGACTTCTGCAGTCTCCAGTCGCAACTCACCTTCGCCTCAATCGCCGGCCACAAATACCTGATCCGCATCGGCGGATTCGGAGGCGCGACGGGCGCCGGCACAATGAGCGTCTCCTGCGGCCCATGAGCATCACCCTCTCCCTGAAAGGGAGAGCGCCCGGGTGAGGGTCAGATATGCCGCTGCCTGTGCGCGATCAAGCTCAGGCACGCCGCACGTCTGATCCGCGACCGCCCTACCCCCGAAACACCGGCATATACAAGACGACATCCGCCAGCCCGTGCGCCACCGCTCCGGGCAAAATGCTCTCGCGTCGCGCCCGCATCACCCCAACGAAAAGCCCCGCGCAAAAGTTCATCACTCCCCAGCTCCACGAAAACTCAAACCGCCCCCGAAAATAATCCACCGAGTTCATGCTGTGGATCAGCCCAAATAGCACCGCCGACACAACCACCCCCGGCCCAAGCCGCGCCCCCATCCACCGCCATCGCCGGCCAAACGCCTGATCCACCCGCGACTGCGCATACCCGCGAAAAAAAGTCTCCTCGCCAAGCCCCGCCCCGAAAAAAATCCATCCCACCGTCGCCGCCGCCCCGACCGCCGACTTCCCCGCCCGCGCCGCCAAAATCGGTCCGGCCGCCGACACGACAACAAGAATCACAAGCGCGACAAACATCGGCACGAGTCCCATCCATCTCCGCTCGCGCCGCAACATCCCCAGCAACAACCCCGTAAACACCAACTGCCCCGCGGCCCCGATCAGCGCCAGCGCCACCGGCGGCCCGCCCCGCGGATCAACCGCAAACCTCCCCGCCACCACAACCACCCCAACCACAATCGCCCAAGCCAACCCCCAGAACACTCCGAGCTTGAAATCAAATCGCCAGTCGTCACTCCCCAACCCATACTCAACCGCCGTCCGCCGATGCACGCGCATGAGCACCAGCGAAAACAGAATCATCACCACCCCCGGCAAAAAATTAGTCCCCCCTTCCCACCGCCCCAGCACCGTAAACGCCTTGAGCGCCCGATACGAAACATGCATCAGCGCAAACACCGCCACCACTTCGACAATCGCTGCAATTCGCACGCGAACCGATCGACTCATGAGCGCAGTAACCCAGCTAGACACAGCCCTCCACCAACTACGAAATGCCAGAGGGCCGCCGCATGCTATCAACGAAAATTCCCCCAACCAAACGCCAGCCCCCTCAGAGCCCCCGGCAAGGCCGGGGGTCATCGCGTGCTCCTCTGGCGCCGAAATCGCCGCCCCGCTCCTGGCCATTGCAAGCGCTGCAACTACAACCTCACCGCCAACCAATCCGGCAAATGCCCAGAATGCGGAACCCCCACCACAACACCAGAACCGCCCGCGCAACCCCCAGCGAGCGACCCCAAGCCAAACTGAACGCACCGCAAGCCCCGCGCACCACATTAAGGATATTCTGTATATTATATATTATAAATTACTAATTATCAATTACTAATGAATCCTCCACACTTGCCTTCCCGCCCCACCGCCCGCAAAATCCGCCCAACCCAGCACGGAATGCAAAAAGACCGACAAAGGTGCCAACATGACCAAAACAACCCAACGATTCCTCCTAGGAGCAACCCTGATGACCGCCGCCGCCATCGCCGCCCGCCACCGAACCAGCCCAGCCCTCGCCGCCCCAACGCTCGCCGCCGAAGGCGGCGGTAGCTCCGCCGTCCCCACCCGCGCCGAAATCCCCGAAAAAGACAAATGGAACCTCGCCGACCTCTACAAGACCGACGCCGCCTGGGACGCCGACTACACCAAGGCCGAAGACATGGTGAAGCAATCAAAGGAAATGAAAGGCCGCGCCGCCAAGGGACCGGCCGACCTCCTCGCGGTCCTCAAGCACCGCGACCAAACCTCGGTCCTCGTCGATCGCCTCTTCAACTTCGCCCACCTCAACCAGGACGAAGACCTTGCCAACAAACCCAACCAGGCTCGCTTCAGCCGCGCGACCGACCTCGCCAATAAATACAGCGAGGCCTGGAGCTGGTTCCAGCCGGAAGTGCTGACCATCCCGCCCGAGACGCTCTCAAGCTGGATGGCCAAGGACAAAGACCTCGCCGTCTACAAACACGCCCTCGACGACATCCAGCGCATGCGCGCCCACACCCTCAGCCCGCGCGAAGAGGAAATCCTCGCCATGTCCGGCGACATGTCCGACGCCATGTCGCGCACCTTCTCGCTCTTCACCAACGCCGACATGCAGTTCCCCCTCATCAAGGACGAGACCGGCCACGAGGTCCAGCTCAGCCCGGCCCGCTTCATGGCCTTCCTCACCTCGCCCGACCCGCGCGTCCGCCGCGACGCCTTCATCGGCCTCCACAAGGTGTATGAGAACTTCGAAAACACCGTCGGCTCGCTGCTCGCCTACCAGGTCAAACGCGACGTGTTCTACGCCCGCGCCCGCAACTACAAGTCCGCCCTCTAAGCCGCCCTCTACCCCGACAACATCCCCGTCGAAGTCTACAACAACCTCATCAAGGCCGTGAACAACGCCCTACCCCTCATGCACCGCTACGTCGCCCTGCGGAAAAAAGTGCTCAAGCTGAAAGAACTCCACCCCTACGACCTCTACGTCCCCATCGTCGCCGAGTCCAGCAAGAAGGTCCCCTATGACGACGGCGTGAAGACCATCCTCACCGCGCTCAACGTGCTCGGCGACGACTACATCACCGCCATGTCCAACGGCTTCAACTCGCGCTGGATCGATGTCTACGAGACTAAGGGCAAGCGCAGCGGCGCCTATTGCAGCGGCACCTACACCTGCCACCCTTATCTGCTGCTCAACTACGCCAACACCTCGCACGACCGCTCGACCGTCGCCCACGAAATGGGCCACGCCATGCACACCTGGTTCACCACCCACAACCAGCCCATCATCTATGGCGATTACAGTCTCTTCTGCGCCGAGGTCGCATCGACCGCCAACGAAGTCATCCTGAACGGCTACCTCTTTGACCGCGCCACCACCAAGCAGGAAAAGCTCGAGCTCATCAACGAGCTGCTCGAGAACATCCGCACCACCGTCTTCCGCCAGACCCTCTTCGCCGAGTTCGAGCGCGACATCCACCAGATGGCCGAGGAAGGCAAGCCCCTCACGCCGGACGCGATGCAGAAGGTCTACCACGACCTCGTCCAGAAGTACTACGGCCCCGACCTCGTCATCGACTCCGAGACCGACTCCGAGTGCTTCCGCATCCCCCACTTCTATCGCAACTTCTACGTCTACAAATACGCCACCAGCTACGCCGCCGCGACCGACATCGGCCGCCGCATCATCGCCAAGCAACCGGGAGCGGTAGACGGCCTGATGAAGTTCCTGAAGTCCGGCAGCAGCGTCTACCCCATCGACTGCCTCAAGCTCGCCGGCGTGGACATGACCACCCCCGCCCCCGTCGAAAGCTGCATGAAGTTGTTCGGTGAGAAGCTGACCGAAATGGAAAAGCTAATGGCCGAGTAGCAACGCCCCACGGCGTTGGGTGGCATGGGCAAACTCGTTTGCCCGTGCAATGTAGAGGCGATTGTCGACACAATGGCCGAACACCGCATCTACGCCGACGAAACACACACGGGTGGGCGCGACCGGAAGCTTCGCGGACTACGCTCCGTAACAATCGGTGCCCATTGCGCGTCCGAGGACGACTTCGAATGGCTGGAGCGTTTCCATCGTGACTACTTCCCACGCTCGCCCGAACTTAAGTCGGCAATCGTCCTTACGGAAATGGGAAGAAACGAACGCGCCAATCAAAGTATCCTGAATGGAATTGCAGAAGCACATATTGTCATTGTCGATTTTGCAGAACACACTCAAGACCTCCTCTTCGCAGTCTACAAGGCCACGGAATCAGAGGCGGAGGCATTTACGAGCGCCATCGCCTTCCTAAAGACAGGCCGCCTTCCGGAAGATGTCGCACACAAGGTTCTCCGATTCGCACGATTACGGGCGCTTACATACTCGGCCGTCGGCCGAGTTGAGGACCTCCTTCGTCAAGCTGCGAGCGCCTCGGGGGTGCCCGCCGGCCGCGGAGACAAACTGTTCGACACAAATGCCCTCTTTGAACTGAGCGACTCGGAGTTCAAAGAACTCGTGACAAGGTTCTCCGTCGCTCTTGGAGAATCGCTTCGTCCGGATAGGCAAGCGGACCGAATAATTAAGACGATGGCTGACTACCGAATGGCGCATGAAGGACATATCGCGATGGTCTGTCTGGAAGCGGGTACCGAGTCATCTTTGGTTTTCGACCAAGGTTCCAGTAATGCGTTCTCTATGCTGAAGGAGGCCGATGACAAAATACACCAAGCGATCGAGAGTTGGAGATACCGGGACGCAGAAATTCGGAGCGGCCGCCTCACACAGGAGGACTCAAGACGACTCCGAGGACTTCAGGCAGCCGACATTGCCGCTGGTCTCGCAGCACAGGTCTTTGAAAACGCAAATGCCGACACCCTTATCGCCGCGAAGGCGGTACAGGAAATTTTTCATAACGTCTTACTCAACGACTGCTGGCTAAAATAGTCGCCAACGTTTTCTCCCGGCCAACTGGTGTACTCAATCGACCAAGCTGCACGAAGCCCCTTCCGCCTGTGAACCGCTATTTAGATGCCGTCCACGGAACTTGATAAAGCCCAGCGAATTTGAATAGAATTGTAGCGTCGCGACTACAGCAGGAGTTCACCATGCGACGCACACTCACGATAATCTCATTTGCCATACTACCATTTGGAAGCGTTGGCTGTCGCGCGGGCGCCCGCAGTGACGTGCGTGGGTTAGTTGATAAGTTTGAACCGATCGATTCCCGCCTCAGCATAAACAATCCCGAAACAGAATCGTGGCTTACAGAGATCGGAGGCGAACTACTTGCAGCCGGTCGGGATATTAATAAGTCCGAAGAATACAAACCGAAGCCGCCTCTACACGTGTATTCACGATTCGCCATCTACGCCGTCCCGTCTGCGAATCTCAATGCCGGAACTCACGGCGATGATTACGCGTATATATGCGCGGCGACAATTCTGGAAGCGGACACACCGGAAGAAGTTGTTGCGGTGCTCGCGCACGAGTTTGGCCACATACGGCTGGAACATCTAACGGACCGACAAGAAAAAAAACGGGAGGCGCGTGCACGATTCATTGCAGCATCCGCGCTCGTCGGGAGGCATGCAGAACCCCCTTAATCAGCGACTCATGCTCGACTTCGTCAATGAAGGGAACCGTCGCCTTGCAATGTACGAACCGTTCAATCGTTCGGATGAAGTCGCGGCCGACCTCTACGGCTTAAAGCTCTATTGCGCATTGCGCCTCGATCCATTGTACTACGATGATTTCCTTGAGCGCGTTCGACGCGACTACGGTGACAAGGGAAGTGAGACCCATCCGCCTCCGTCAGAGAGAATCAGCCAAATTGATCAAGCGAGGAGACAACTCCCTGCGTCAACTGCAAATTATCGAGCACTCGATCGTGAACGATTCGGGCGAGTTCGCCGCACCATCGCCGAAGAGCTGCTCACGCGTGCTGAGAAAAAGGAACTTGTCGTTTATGAAGTCGCGATGGCGGAGTTCCTCAAGCAGCAAAAGACTGTGCCTCCAATTGCGGCTTGCGGACCAATGGACACGGATCCCGATGCTGTGGCGGCTCGATTCGTATCCGGAATTCGGAGAGCGATGGGCGAGTAAGAATTCGAACGAACACTGTGGGGGACATTCTACTCTTTCCGCAGGACCAGCATTTAAGAAATTCCCGATCTCTGCTCCTTAATTCTTCGACGCTTTCTCCGAGATTGGTCTCAAGATCGCCATGCGATTCGAGACGTTGACCGTCAGCTTTCTGGCTATACCGAAACTCACCAATCGCGCGATGGCTTTGCGTCACTCAGCTTTCGGACAGGGCCTAGTCGCTTCCGTATCGTTCGCATAGCTGGCTCGCGGAGATCGGCTTCGTGTATGGATCCGGGTCTGGGTCCTGCAGAGTAGGATCGGCCCACGACGTCACCGCAACGACGAGTCCGTCATCGAGTTCGGCATTCCAGAGACTGTGCGGCACGCCGAGCGCGACCAAGGCGTCCGCGCCGATCCGACCATCCTGATGGTAGAGGATGAGATAGAAGGCCAGCCGCCCGACCATAAACCGCACCAGGTCCGTTCCCGCTACGGCGAGGCGATGGGGATCGAAGTCTCCAATCTCGATAATCGGGTTTGAAGTCGCTGCCTGTTCGCATTTGGCTGACCAGATTCCGAATTGATCATCGGACCCATTGCCGCCAAACACGATCATCTCGCGCGGGCCGCCGTTTTCAATGGCAGCATGGGTATTTTCGACGACGAACCCAAGTTTTTCGCCTGTCCCGATCAGGGAATCGAAAATGCAGTTCCCGCGCACCAGTCCGCATCCGTCGCTGAACTCGTAGATCGCGCGAAGGGCCTTGGGCAGACTTCGCCCGAGTTTCTTCTCGGCCGAAGCGATGGTTTGCGGCGATGCCGGCTCGCCGAGCTCGTGAAGCGACTCACTCAAGCCGATGGACTTGAATACCGCATCGAGCGGCAAATGGCTGGTACGGTAGTTGCGTTGATGGGGCATGCGACCAATCTCCATCATGAATCCGCCATTCTAATGCGCCTATCTCCCCACGACATCCGCGATTCGCACGCTCCCGGAAAAAAAGTCGTTTTGTATGGTTGACTCTTCCAAACACAATACTAACATGCGCCGGATGCCCCCGCCCGTAATGTCGGCGGCGCGGGAAATCGATGCTCTCTTTGCGCTGTCCCATCGAGAGTTGGGGTGCGCGGGATGTGCGCCCATGACGGCCGATCTTTGAAAACCAAAGACATTTAGGGCGACCGCTGGATTGGCGCGGTCGTCTCACTCGTCTCACGAGATGGCGTCTCAGGAGGGTAAGTCAAATTCACGCCAAACCCGCGCCATGGCAGCGGTTTACGCGTCTATTCAGACATCCGGAGTCCGATGAAATCTCACGAATCTCACGAATCTCATCGCGGCGCCTCAACCGCGTCTCACAAATCTCATCCCGCAATCAAACCCCATCGGCGCGCCCCTGGGGCGTGTGCATCCCGACGCACCCCGACCGGGCCCGGGGGAATTCCCTGGGGTAGACCGACGAAGTCGGATTTCCATTTTCGGTTTCCGGTTTTCGGTTGATCGGATGCCTGCCCCCCACTCCTCCCCCTTCGTGCCTTAGTGCCTCCGTGCCTTCGTGTCTGGGCTCCCTTGATTCGTCGCAGCCGGCAAAGCCGGCCCTTCGAATTCAAAATCAAACACCTGCTCCCCCGCCCCATCGTGAAAATCAACGAACAACTTCACCCGCAGCGGAAAACCAATCTCACTCGGCGCAGCGACAATCTGAAACGCATCGCCGGGCGCCACCCAAAGCCCCACCGGCCGGATGACATCGCTCCCCACCCGCCAGATTTCCGCCCGTGCCCCAAACCCACGCGCCGAGACCGGACGCGTAAACTCATCATAGAAGAAGACGCGGAATTCGCCCCTCTCAAGCGTGCCTTCCAAATGATGCCGCCCGTCCGGCGCCATGAAAAACGTGCCACCGTGCTTCGGCTCGTGGTCCATATGCGCCCGGCTGTCGGCCAGCCCCATCCCGCACACCGGGCAACGCCCCGCCGCCGCGTACGTCTTCTCCCCCTCGCACCGCATCGGGCACACATAGACGACCACGTCCGGCCCGGCCGTCGTCCGAAAGCAAACCGTCACCGGCGCCGACTCACTCTGCAACCCTGCCAGGTCGACGAACTGCAGCGTCGCCGCGTGCTCGCCCGCGCGATCCGCCGTCGCCAGCAGCGTGATATCAAACCCGCCCCGCTCGTCGACGATGAACCAGTAGATTTCCCCGTCTCGCGTCAGGATCGGCCGGAAAGTGCTCGGCTCCGCAAACCCCAGCCCCGCCCCCGCCGAAACCCGCCGCAAACCGATCAGTGACCCCGGCAGAACCCGGCACACTCGCCCGAAGAAATCATCCTCGCGCACCAGCCCGATCTGCGGCTGATCGTGCATCCACTTCCCAAGAAACTCGTCATCGCCGGGATAGAGCGGCGCACAAACCGCCCGCGCCTGCCCGACGCCCGCCACCACCAGCCGCCCGCGCTCGGCATTATCCCGCCCCACGCGCAGAACGATCTCATGCCCGCGCGCCGCCGAAGCGAGCACGAGGCAGAGAAGCGCGCCAAGAGCCCACCCCGGCCCGGCCGACCTCAACTTTCGCGCAGCTCGCTCAAATCCCCAGAAGATCATTCAGAAAGTCATTCAGGTCGCTTGGTCCGAACGCCCCATCCGCGTTCGTATCCGCGCACCCGCAGGCCGCCGACAACGCATTGCCGCCGATCACGCATGCGCTGAACGCCTGCACGTCGTCGCCGTTCACGACCGAGTCGCCGGTCAGGTCGCCGCGCATCGTGCACGCCGGAATGACCAGAAAGCTGTTCGACGTCCCCGCCGATAGCGTATCGCCGCTCGTCCGCGTGGCCGTGATCGAGATCGACTCGCCGATCGGATAGGTCACGCCAACGATCGTCACGCTGCTCGCCCCGGCGTTGATCTGCCCGGTCGTCGTCCCGCCCAGCGGCTGCGTCGCCCCGCCACTTGCGCTCAATTGAATCGCCGTATTCGTGATCACGTTCGCGGCCGTGTTCGTATTATCAAGCGAGCGCACGAGGACACTAAACGCCGCGTTCGCCGTCTGCGGGCTGCTGATCAGGTCGATCGCCAGTTGCGAAGGCGGCGTCGGAATCAGGGTGAAGTTCGTCCCCGCATTATTCGTAAACACCGCCGCCCCGGCCGTGATCGAATAATCAGCCAGGTTAGTCGTGCTGCCCGCGCTCGCCGACCCGTTGAACTTCAGTGCCTGCAGCGTCGTCGACGGAATCGCGGACGCAAACGGCGGATTGAACTGCCCGTCGCCGTCATTCGTAACCGACCCCGTGCCCGGCCCCGTGTAGCTCGCCCCACCCCAGCTCAGCCGCCAATAAATCGTCCCGATGGTATCCTCAAACGTCAGCGACCCTGCCGCCAGGTAAGAAACCGGAATCACGTTCGTCATCGTAAAATTCGCGACCGCAGCCGGGCTGGTGTGACTCGCAAACGAAGGAGTCGCAAAAAGCACCCGTGCGCCCGTCGCGCTGTTTGGAACCGACACGCCCGGTGCCGACAGCAAGATGGGGTTGTTCCCCCCTGCGTCGCGAACAAAAAACCGACCGTTCTGAAGCTGGTTCTGGAATGACGCCCTCATCCGAAACTGAATCGCCTGCGCAGTCGTGTCCCCGTTCACCCCGGCGATCACCTGCTCAACCTGCATGACATGAAACGACGCCAGCGCGCTCGTCTGAGTCCAGCCGATCGCCGCCGCAATGAGGGCTACCGTTATTGTTTTTCGATTCATCTTTGCGCCTCCACGAATTACCGCCCGCAAATTCCGATGCTAGATAGACCTGTGATATGCATTGTAACCCAAACCCAGCCCGCCCTATTCCGCCATTCTGACGCGGTCCATAGTTTCGCGTCGGCGGTGTGCCCCGTTTTAATCCCAGCCCAACGGCCCGCCTTGCTCCACAACCCCCGCCTACCTACCATCGACGAGGCATCAATTTCCTCGCTGGCATGCGAATCCGAACCGAATCCCGGAGCCCTCGACCGTGCAACTGCCGGCTGGTGTGATCGTTCAACCACTCCAAATGCACGCCGACGACCGCGGCGTCTTTACCGAGCTTTTCCGCCAATCCTGGGTCGCAACGCCTCAGGTCCAGTGGAACGCCGTCAACTCCCATGCAAGAGTCCTCCGCGGCGTCCACGTCCATCTCCGCCACCACGACTACCTCTCCGTGCTCCGCGGTCGGGCCTTGATCGGCCTGTGCGACCTTCGCCCCGGTTCCCCGACCCACAAGCTGGCATGCTTCGTCGAGCTCGCCGAAGGCTTACTCTCCGCCATCCAGATCCCGCCGGGCGTCGCCCATGGTTTCTACTTCGTTGAGCCCTCGCTCCATGTCTACGCTGTCAGCGAATACTGGGACCCCGACGACGAACTCGGCTGCCGCTTCGACGACCCCGCGCTCGGCCTGAAATGGCCCAACCCCAACCCGCTGCTCTCACCTCGCGACGCCGCACTCGGCCCGCTCAAGGATCTCGCGGCTCGGATACCTGTTTGGCAACCGCCCGAACAATCCCCGCCACCCCCGGGATCCGCACGAGCCGATCGCGCATCTTCCAGGTGATCGTCGCGCGCATCCGCTCCACTTCCGCCGCCGCCGCGTCACACCGCTCGCTCCCATCTGCCAGCAAAGCTTGCAGCGATCGCTCAGCCGCCGCCAATTGCTCGCGCAGCCCGCGCATCTCCTCGCCGCGCACTTCGCGCTCTGCCAGCAGCACCGCCTCGCCGCGCTCGCGCTCCACTCGCGCTGACTCTGCTGCCTGTCCCGCCCGCACCTCCGCGTCAAACCGCGCCCGCAGCAGTTGATCCATCACATGCCGCGTCAGAACTTGTTCAAAACCCGCCTCCCTCGCTCGCCGGCTCCACGCCTCTACCTCCCCCGCTCGCTGCTCGATGGACCACGCCTCTCGATGCGGCGACGGAAAGTGCAGCGCCGTTGCCCGGTCTCCGCTCATCGCCCGCACCCCATCCACCGCCAGAATCTGCCGCCACATGAATAGATCCGTCGCGGTCCCCGGCGGCGTCGTCCGCCACCCCTCCGGCAACCTCCGATACAGTTCCAGCGTATGCCCGCCGTTGCTCAGCGGAATGAAGTTCCACGTCCCCAGCATCCACTCGCGTGTCACCGAATTGCCCAGGTGGCCGTAGAACACCTCGACCGAACCATCCACGCCCACGTTCAACGGAACCGCATGCGCGAAATCCGCCTCGCGCAGCCACGCGCTCATCGCCTCCAAGTGACCCGGAAGCCACACATCGTCATCCGACAGGTAACAAACGATTCGCCCGCGCGCCTCCGCCAGCGCAGCGTGCCGATGTATCTCTCCGTGCCGCGGACCCTTCGGAAAATCAAAGAACCGCACCCGCGCATCGCGCCGCGCCATCTCCAACACGAGCTCCCGCGTCGCGTCATCCACCCCATCCCCGACGACGAACACCTCGATCTCCGACACAGTCTGCCCCAACGCGCTGCCGATCGAATACTCGAGCAGCCGCCCGTGGTTGTGTGTCGGAATCAAAACCGTCGCCGCGATCGACATCCCCGCTCCTAAACTCCTGCCATCCGTCGTAATGCCTCGATCGTGCGAACGATCTCCAGTCCCTCCGCCGCGCTGCTCTTCGGCGCCGGCCCTTCGCCGCGCACATAGGCGACAAACGCCCGCAGCTCCTCCAGCAGCGGCATGCCCTCCGCGATTGGCCTGTCCTCAATCGTCGGCCTCGACATCGGCATGTCCAATCGCGACCTCGCGATCTGAATCGACTTACTGTACCCGTCCGCCAGCACCGCCACGCCGTCGCGGCAATAAAGCTGCACCTCGCGCTGCACGTTCAGTCGCCGCCCCGATATTTCGACCTCCATCCACGGTGAATCGCCCAACAGCCCGAACAACCCGTAACAATGCCCATCCATGCAGTCCGCCCGCGCCGCCACAGGCATCGGCACGCGTCCCAGCACCTCCAGCGCGATCGCCAGATCATGCGGCAGCAGTATCCAGATGGAATCTACATCAGAATGCGAGTGCCCCCATTGCACCCTCCCCGACCGCAGCCCGACCACCGGCCCCAGCTCCCCGCTCCGCGCAATCCGCGCCAGCTCCAGCACGCCGGTATGGTAGCGCCACTTATCCATCACAAACAGCCGCCCGCCGGCCAGCCGCACCAACTCGCTCGCCTGCCGCAGATCAGGCGTCATCGGCTTCTCACAGAAAATCACCGCCGTCGGAAACCGCTCGATCACCTCGCACAGCACGTCAAAGTGCGAGAACGTCGTCGAAGCAACAACAATCCCGTCGACTTCGCCAAGCTCCGCCACTCGCCCCACGATCCGTGAAGCCCCGGCCGCTCGCGCCCGCTCAACACTTTCCGCCGACCGCGCCACGACCGGGACATCGCACCCAAGCGACAGAAGATCGCGCAGTATGAACTTCCCCCACTCCCCGCAGCCCACCAATCCAATTCGCGTCGCCGCCATAAACCCATCGTCGCGGCGATCCCACCAGCGAGCAAGCAATCCGCGCGAGTTGTCGCGCACCCCGCGCCCGTCAATAATCAATCCAAGTGAAGGTGATCGACCTGATCGCCGGCGACCCCCTCGTGGCCCGGCTGGTCGAAGCCGTTGGTGCTGAGAAGACCCCGGTTGCGGTCAGTGGCCTGTGGGGATCCTCTGCGCCCATCCTGGCCCGCCTCCTCGCCCATCGCTCAAAACGCCCGCTCCTCTATATCACCGCTCACCTCGACGACGCCGACGCCGCCCGCGACGACCTCGAATCGCTCTTCTCCGATTCCGTCGAACTCCTCCCCGCCTGGGAAGGCCTGCCCGGTGAAGGCGCCGCCAACAACGAAATCGTCGCCGAGCGCGCCGCCCTCTGCTCGCGCCTCGTCGTCGGCCCGCCACCGCCCGTCATCGTCGCTCCGATTCAGGCCCTGCTCGCAGCCGTCCCGAAGCGCGAAGCCCTCACCGCGAACGCCCTAGAAGTCGCAGTCCGCCAGCGCATCGACCCGCAAAAAATCGTCGAGTGGCTCGTCTCGCGCGGCTTCACGCGCCTCGATCAGGTCGAGCAAGGCGGCGACTTCGCCCTCCGCGGCGGCATCCTCGACGTCCTCGTCTCCGGCCACGTAGACGCTCTCCGTATCGAGTTCTTCGACGACCAGATCGAATCGATCCGCGAGTTCGAAGTCGGCACGCAACGATCCACGCGCCAGCTCGAGCGCACGCGCATCGCCCTCCCGCCCGACCCGACCAAAACCCCGATCGACCAGACCACCCACTTCCTCGATTTTCTGCCGCCCAACGCCCTCGTCGCCATCGCCGAGCCCGCCGAAGTCCAGGAACTCGCCCGCACCGTCATGAATCGCCTCGGCACTCCGGTCGGCATGTTCCCGGTCGAAGCCATCTTCCGAAACGCGGCCGTGTTCTCTCAAGTCCACATCAGCCGCTTCGGAACCGCGAGCGCCCCCGAGTCGCGCACTTTCACCGCCAACGCCGCCGCCCCGCCCGCCTTTGACGCAAAGCCCGCAGACTCCGTTCAGCAGCTCATCGCCCTCAGCCGCGAATCGCAGACCGTCGTCTTCTGCGACAACCAGGGCGAAATCGACCGCCTCCGCGAACTCTTTACCGCCGCCGGCGCCGCCCCCAACATCGAAACCACCGTCGGATACCTCCACCACGGTTTCATCTGGCGACCCACACTGAAACACGCCCAGTCCCTCGCCCTCGTCGCCAACCGCGAAGTCTTCCACCGCTACACCCAGCGCCACCGCATCCGCCGCGTCGCCACCGGCCGGCCGCTCGACTCCTTCCTCGACCTGCAACCCGGCGACTACGTCGTCCACGTCATCCACGGCATCGCCCAGTTCATCGGCATGAAGACGATGCAGAAGGGCACGTCAAAGAAGTTCGAGGAATACCTCACCCTCCGCTTCGCCGAGTCCGCCACGATCCACATCCCCGTCTCGCAGATCGACCTCGTCCAAAAATACATCGGCGCAGGCGGTGCACGCCCGCCGCTCTCCAAACTCGGCACCGCCCGCTGGAAAGCCACCAAGGCCCGCGTCGAAGAAGCCGTCGGCGACCTCGCCGCCGAACTCCTCCGCGTACAGGCCGAGCGCGACACCGAATCCGGCACCGCATACCCCGCCGACACCCCCTGGCAGGCCGAGTTCGAAAATTCGTTTATCTACACCGAAACTCCCGATCAGCTCACCGCCCTCGGCGACATCAAGCGCGACATGGCCCGCCCGCGCCCCATGGATCGCCTGCTCTGCGGCGACGTCGGCTACGGCAAGACTGAGCTCGCCATCCGCGCCGCCTTCAAAGTCGTCGAGTTCGGCAAACAGGTCGCCCTGCTCGTCCCCACCACCGTCCTCGCCGAGCAACACTGGCAAACCTTCCGCGAGCGCCTTGCCGACTACCCCTTCCGCGTCGAATGCCTCTCGCGCTTCCGCAGCAAGAAGGAGCAGACCGACATCATCAACCGCGCCAAGAAAGGCCAGGTCGACGTCCTCATCGGCACGCACCGCCTCCTGTCGAAAGATGTCCGCTTCGCCGACCTCGGCCTCGTCGTCATCGACGAAGAACAGCGATTCGGCGTCGAGCACAAAGAGCGCCTCAAAACGCTCCGCTCCACCGTCGATGTCCTCACCATGACCGCCACGCCGATCCCCCGCACCCTGCACATGTCGATGATCGGCCTGCGCGACATCTCCGCCCTCGCCACGCCACCGATGGATCGCCGCAGCATCACCACCAGCATTACCCACTGGTCCGACGAGCAGGTCCGCGCCGCCATCCTTCGCGAGCTCAACCGCGACGGCCAGGTCTACTTCGTTCACAACCGCGTCAAATCCATCCGCCTCGTCGCCGATCGTCTCAAGCGCATCGTCCCCGAAGCGAAGTTCCTCATCGGTCACGGCCAGATGCCGCCCGAAGAGCTCGAAGACGTCATGCTCCGATTCATCCGCCACGAGGCCGACGTCCTGCTCTGCACCACCATCATCGAGTCCGGCCTCGACATCGCCACCTGCAACACCATCTTCATCGATCGCGCCGACACCTTTGGCCTCGCCGACCTCCACCAGCTCCGCGGCCGCGTGGGCCGCTACAAGCACCGCGCCTATTGCTACCTGCTGCTTTCCCCCGATCGCCCCATCACCGACTCGGCCGCCAAGCGCCTAAAAGCAATCGAAGAATTCAGCGAGCTCGGCGCCGGCTTCCACCTCGCCATGCGCGACCTCGAAATCCGCGGTGCGGGCAACCTCCTCGGCGCCGAGCAATCCGGCAACATCGCCGCCGTCGGCTACGAGATGTACTGCCAGCTATTGGAAACCGCCGTCCGCCGCATGAAGGGCGAGGCCCCACAGCAGCAGATCGACGTCCACCTCGAGCTCAACGTCGAGGCCTACGTCCCGCGTCACTACATCCAATCCGACCGCCAGCGGATGGAGGTCTACCGCCGCATCACCAGCTGCCGCACCCCCGCCGAAGTCGAACGCTTAGAAGCCGATCTAATCGACGCCTTCGGCAAACCCCCAGCCGAAGTAGAAACCCTTCTCACGCTAGCCGAAATCCGAGTCCGCGCCGCCGCACTAAGAATCCGCTCGATCATCCGCCGCGAGCCCGACCTCATCTTCACGACCGACGACATCAAGAAAACCGAACCCGCCTTCATAGGCGCCACCGGCTCAGTGCGGCTGGTGGATGCCCAAACCATCCACTGGCGCCTCCCCGACAACTACTTCCACGGCCAGACGCTTCTCCGAATCCTCCGATCTCGTCTCACCCCAACAGACGCCAAGCCCAAGAAACTTGCCACCGCGTAGTCGAGACTTATCATGAATCGAACACTCCGCACAATCGCCGGCCGCCAAACCACTGGCCGGTGGGGGACTGCGGTGATCCAGCTCGTACTCATCGCACTCTGGCATGTTTGCTTCGAGACTTTGCAGTACAGATTGGAAAACATCGCAGCGCCGTTAATTCTCCGCGCGTCGCGCTTTTGGGTAGAGGTCGGCGTTACGCACGGGTACATGACCGCCATGCCGCGAGTCGTACACTCGCCCTCTGCACTCGAAATGTTGTTCAGATCGGCCGCAGCAGTCGCCGTATACATGGGAATCGAGGCGATCATCGGCTGGGTCGTCTTCCGCATCACAATCCGCCATTCTCGCGCCCGCTGGATCGGAATTTTCGTCGCGTGCTGGTGGCGGACGTGCATCTTCGCAACCTTCATTCTTTTCCCACTCTTCTTTGCGCTCAACCTCATGCCGGGATGGCCCGGAAGCAACTATCTCGGAATCCTCGCAATCGGTTCCTGGGTACTCGTCTTCGCGATAGGTCCCGCTCGACTCGGCCACAACTCGATTGTGCGTCGCGCCCGCCGTATTAATTCAAACTGCCCCGTCTGCCGGTACTGGCTCCGCGAGCGCGCTACCAACCGCTGCCCCGAATGCGGCACGCCCCTCGCCCCCCACCCCGCCGGCGGCCTCATGCGCGCACCCCGCACGCCGTAACACACTGGCATCTAATTTCTGACGACCTATGATTCTCGCTCGCGCCAAGACGCGCGACCACGGAGAAATGCCCAATGCCCGATACCGAAAAACTCGTCATCGTCGGCTCCGGACCCGCCGGACTCACCGCCGCCATCTACGCCGCCCGCGCCGCCCTCAAGCCGCTCATGTTTGAGGGCTTCTCGGCCGGCGGCCTCATCCCCGGCGGCCAGCTCATGTTCACCACCGACGTCGAAAACTACCCCGGCTTCCCGCGCGGCGTCCTCGGCCCGGACATGATGAAGGCCTTCCGCGACCAGGCCGAACGCTTCGGCACCCGCTTCATCACCCAGGACGTCTCCGAAATCGACTTCCGCAACCGCCCCTTTACCATCAAGTCCGACGAACACACCGTCACCGCTCACGCGGTCATCATCGCCACCGGCGCGCGGGCCAACTGGCTCAACCTGCCCAACGAGCAACGCCTCGCCAAGTCCGGCGGCGGCGTGTCGGCCTGCGCCGTCTGCGACGGTGCCCTCCCCATGTTCCGCAACCAGGAACTCGCCGTGGTCGGCGGCGGCGACTCCGCCATCGAGGAAGGCAGCTACCTCACCAAGTTCGCGAAAAAGGTCTACCTCATCCACCGCCGCGACGAGCTCCGCGCCAGCAAGGCCATGCAGCAGCGCTTCTTCAAGCTGGTTGAAGAAAAGAAAATGGAGCCGGTCTGGAACGCCGCCATCGACGACGTCCTCGGCGAAAACGCCATCACCGGCGTCAAGCTGAAGGACCTCAAAACCGGCGCCACCCGCGACCTACCCCTACGCGGCCTCTTCATGGCCATCGGCCACACCCCCAACACCGAACTCTTCACCGGCCAGATCGACCTGGACGACAAGAAGTACATCAAGCTCGCCCAGCCGCATAACACCTACACCAACATCGAAGGTGTCTTCGCCGCTGGCGACGTCGCCGACCACGTCTACCGCCAGGCCGTCACCGCCGCCGGCACCGGCTGCATGGCCGCATTGGACGCTGAACGCTGGCTGGCCGCCCAGGGCTTCGGGGAGTGATTCGTCTCGCGAGACCCTAAAGACCCAGCAGTCCCCGCTCGAGGCCGCCCACCGCGAGCGGTTCAAGCGCGGCGATAAGCGGTGGTGACTTGCCCTCGCAGCTCTCGGTCATTGAGACGTGACCGGCCCGGCGTGCCTTTCGAACAAGCACCACGCCCAGGATACACCAACCGAATCCGGTCAGTCCCACGGCCGCGACCTCCATCGTTCCGACGAACAATATCACCGACCCCAACAGTAGTCGTGTCATTTCGATGCTCATGACTCACTCCCTTCTGAGTCCGGCGCCCGCAATGCGTCGGAAAGCAACTTGGACGTCTGGATTTCCACTCCGGCAATTACGCACCGGTACCCGCCGGATTCGTCGAACCTATCGAGACTGAGTGTTGGCGTCGCATTAACCACCGACTCGCTGAACGGGGGAGCCGCTCCATGAGGCAACACGCCAACACGATCGCGACGATCCAAAGTTCGGCCTGCACCAGCGATCCCAGTCCCAACTCGATGTGGGCCAACCACGCTTGTTTCAGGTAATAGGCAAACTGATTCACGACTCGCACTCCATTCCGCAGTTTTGTTTCTGCGTCACGATGGTCGCCAGACTGAACCCAATCGTCCGTTCCAGCGGATCCACTAGTTCCCCAGCAGAGTCGCCACGAAGGCAGGCACGTCCTCGACCCCAACCGTGCCGTTGCCGCTCATGTCGGCGCAGGTGCAGTTCGAGCCGTTGACGCCCGTGAGGCAGTTCACGAAGTCCTGGACGTCCATTCCGTTCCGGTGCGTGTTGAGATCCATGTCGCCGGGAAGTGAGCAGGTCGGCACGGCCGCTACTGCCCAGAACCCGCCGACGACCGAGAAGGTCCCGCCGCTCATTGGGGCGGCGAACGAACTTGCATCGGGCTGGCCGATGGTTCCGGCCACCGCATAGGTCCCACCCGTGCTCGACATCGCCCCGCCGCCGTCGATGCTGTGCCAGTCAACCGCATATTGGCTCAACGCGATGGGCCCTGTGGCTATGACGACGAAGGCGGCGAGCGTGATCAATCGAATGCGTGTCATGAAATCTTCTCCTTGGCTTTGAAGGCCCGAAAGTTAGTTGCTCGACCCGATCGGCTCGCGCGATACCGGCAACTCCGCTGTCCTCGCCACATGAAACTGACTCTTTTCGGCCGGCTGGCCATACAGCTCAGGCTGCAGATAGGTACCGCGTTTGTCGGCCGGCTTCTCCAATTCCACCGCGGCCCCGTAAGTTCGAACGAAGCGATCGTTGCGAACGGCCTCCACGCGCCACGAGACTTCCATGCCGGGCTTGCCGCCCGCCACCAGGAAGCGATTGCCCGCGATCTTCTGCTTCACGAAGACCGGCGCGAACTCGCCGATGGGCGTGAGCTGATAGGATGAATCGCGATTGATTTCGGCGAAGTAGTCGGGGAGCGTCACCCATGCCTGGCCTGCGGCATCGAGGGTGACATTGCCGCGATAGACGTTGAGCGGTTCCGGGCCTTCCGCGCAAAAGTGGTTCAGGTACTTGTTTTCCGGGTCGAGCGGATGGTCGATTTGAAAGCTCTTCGTGCCGGTCGCCGCGAAGTTTCCGACGCTGTACACGCCTGTGCCTCCGCCCTGGCTATTTCCGCCTGTGATGCCGGTGAAACCGCTGGAATTGCTCCACCCGGTGACGCCGCCACGATCGCTCTCAAAGTATCCGGCCCGGTTTGTCGCGCCTCCGAAGACTGCAAGTTGTGCATAGGCCGACGGCGTCGTCGTCCCGACACCCAGCGCACCGTCCGTACCCAGCGTGACGCGTGGACTGGAATTGTTCGTAAAGAGATAGAGCGGGTGATTGCTTCTCGTCCCAAGCCATCCGCCACTCGAGTTGAGGTAGGATCCGACCTCGCGTGTCCCATCGGTATGAACGAACCCAAATCCTCCCGTGGTCTGGACGGTTAACGGATAAGCGGGTGTGGTGGTGCCGATGCCCACCTTCGGGCTGGCGTCGTTGGCGTCAAAGGTCGCGACGTTCGTCCCGCCCGAAGCCGTGATCTGGAATTGCTTGAGTCCGACTGTGGATTGCAGCCGCAGGGCGCTTACTGAACCAGTGCTGCTTTGTTTGAACACCCATGGGCGTTCCGTGCTGAGTCGAAGGAGCTCAGCGCCATCCCCGGTCGCTGTAACGTCCAGCTTCGATAGCGGCGCCGAGGTGCCGATTCCAACATTTCCGGCGTTGTTCTTGAAAATGTCGCTGCCGCTGGCGGTCCAGAAACCCGCGCCACCGGTGGGAGCAGTCAACTGCAGCGTGCCATCGGGAAACTTGATGCCATCGACGCCGGGCGTGCCGACGATCTCTAGTTTCGCGGTCGGCGTTGATGTGCCGATGCCGACGTTGCCGCCGTTGTAGTAGAGATCGGTCCCGGCCGGTACCCACGGCCCGTAGGCATAATCAGCCGTCGTGGCCGATTGCGCCGTGCTCGACATCTGGCAGTACGGCGTCGAGTTCAGCGCCTGTCGAGGCGACAACGCCGTTCCATTGACGGTGAGCTCAATCCACATCGGCGCGCCGGTGAAGACGGGGCCATAGTCGAGTTCGCTGGTGAACAAGCCCGCGGTGACAGCCGTGCCGGGCTGGAGGAGCGGACCGGCGACCACGTTCCCGCCGGCCGGCTGGTCCCAGAGCGAGTAGCTCAAGTTAAAGGTCCCGTTGGCCGGCACGCCGCCGACCTTGAGCTGTCCCTGATAGGTAAATGCCGTGGGCTGGCCAAGCGACGCCGACGGGCACGCCAAAAGGGCAGCAGTCAAGCAGGTGCCGCACAAGAACTGGTTGAAGCGTCGCGTACGCGCGCCAATAGATTTACGATTCGCAAACATGGGACATTCTCCAGGTTGTTGTCGGTTCCAGGTCTGATGTCTGCCGGGCCTTATGCGGCCTCTGATTCGGCAGCGCCATTGAGGTGTGGCGTTATTCCAGCGTCGGGGGCGGTCGGCCTGTCACGCGGAAAGAACTCAATTCCTTGAGATTTTCAGCGAAATGGATGCGAAATGGGCTGCCTCACACCTGGCGAGCGATTCGTCAGGCAGTGCCCGCCATTCCCACTCCGCTGCAGTGCGCTCGTAGCGTCGCCGGGGTGCTGATTTTGGCGTCAGCTGCCCAGCGTTACGCCGCCAATCGGCGCTTTGAGCGTGATCGGCGTGTTGTAGGTCCCGATCGCCGAATACGAGCCGGGTTGGATGAACAGGTTTACCGGCGTCTGGCTGACGGCGCTGGCGAATGAGATGTTCCACGGCTGCACGAATGTCCCGCTCTGGGGACCGGAGTAGTTGCGGTCGAGGAATCGATCGCCGCCATTGGCGTAGAGCATTGACATGATGAGCTGGTCATAGGTGCTCAGGTGGTCGCGCTGGCCGATGTTGGCCTGCCACGCCGTATCGTTGGGCGGAAGCACCGTGATAGTCTGGCAATTGCTCGCACAGGCGCACGTGGACCCGGCCGGGCAGCAGATCGAAAACGAACACCCGTCGTATTGCATGACCGAGTCGAAGTCATAGGGGCCGTAGCCATGCGCCGAGCCCTGCACAGGAAAGTTGTTCAGATAGATCGAGCCGCCCAGGCCGCCCTGAACGTTGTTCGCATTGATGAACAAGTATGAATCGCGGTCCGGCCGCTGATGCTCGTGAAACAGCCCCAGGCAGTGGCCGAGTTCGTGGGCCACGATGTAGACCGATGTCCAACTCGTGATGTTGATGATTTGCGCCCCGCCGACCATTCCCACCGCCGAGTTGTTGGCGGTCGAATCCTGGATGTGGACATAGTTACTCTGATTGAAACGAAGCGAAAAGCTGACGTTGGCCACTGCGACCCACTGGACCATTGCATTGAGCATGTTGGAACGATTGGCCGCTGAGACGTTTGCATCCCACTCGTAGTACACGACTCCGCCGGTCCAGAGGTTCGTGTTGTAGGTCATTCGCTGGGCTGGATCAAAATCGTTCGGCACCTGGATATCGCCGTCGATCAACTTGTATCCCCGAGTGAGATTGTCTTTGGTCCGGTTTGCCCCGGTCAGGACGGGCTCCTCGGCCCGCGCGAATGTTGCAGCCGACACGATGCATGAGATGGTCAGAAAAACGGCGACGGTCGCCGGACGGGTTCTGGAACTTAGCGATTTGAGTCTCATATTTTCATCCTCACTTTGTCAGGGATGGGTTGCTACTGCATGTTGACCAAGACCAGGACGAGCCCGGTTTGACCGCGCTTCATGGCCGTCATGGCCTTGCCAATGACCGCTCCACGGGCTTTGTCGAAATCGCCCGCCTTCATGGCATGACCCGTGTGCGATGAGGTCGTGAGCATGTCGCCCGGCTCGATCGGCGCTGCGGATGCATCGGCGAGGCAATAGACGCGCCCCGTGAGCGCGACCGGATATTGGCCGCTGGCGATGGTGCCTTCGTGGCCCATGGACAGGCCGGTCGCGACGCCGCCCGCGCCGCTGATGATGCCCGCGACTTTGCGATCGTAGGCTCGGTCACACGGAACCAGTTTTCCAGGATTCAACGGGTCTATTACGACGACCATTCCGGGCACGATCTTGTCCCCGCCAACGTCGAAGGGCTCGGCGATATCGGCACCGCCGATGATCTGGAGCGACTTCGTCCGCGTGACGCCGTTCACATCCAGCGTCGCGACCGGCGTGGTGGTTCCAATGCCCACGCGAGGTGAGGCGTCCAGAGTGTAGAACGTCGCGCAATTTGCACCGCTCGAACAGGTGATCTCGAAGTTCTTGGCGCCGCTGGTGGAGTAGAGCTGCAATCCGGTGGACGGGCCGCTGTTGATCTGGCGAAAAATCCACGGCCGCTCCGTCGTGAACCGCAGCAACTGCGCCAGGGCGCCGCTCGCTGCGATATCCACCTTCGAGGCAGGCGTCGACGTGCCGATGCCGATGTTTCCGCTGTTCGCAAAGCGAACGTACATCCCGAAGTTACTGGCGAAATCGATCGATCCCGCCGCGCCGCCGACGTTATTGATGCCGAAAATGCCATCCGAGCCGCCGTCGCAAACGAAGTCGCCGACGAGCGGATCGAAGATGCGCAGCGATCCGAATGTCGGCGCGCTAATCGAGAGGGTCCCCGCCGGGGCGGTAGTGCCGATGCCCACCCGCGGGCCGGCGTCATTGCCGACAAATGTGGCGATATTGGTTCCGCCCGCGGCCGTAATCTCGAAGTTCTTGAGGCCCACCGTGGGCTGGAGCCGCAATGCAGTCACCGAGCCGGTATAGGCCTGGCGGAACATCCATGGACGCTCAGTGCTGAATCGAAGCAGTTCAGTCCCGTCCCCGATCGCCGCAATGTCCAGCTTCGACGCCGGTGCCGCGGTGCCGATGCCGATGTTGCCGTCGTTGTAATAAAGATCAGCGCCGGAAGGAATCCACGGCCCAAACGCGTAGTTCGCGATGTTCGCGGCCTGCGAATAGCTCGCAGTCTGGCAATAGGGCGTCGACGTCATCGCCTGCCGCGGCGATAGCGGCGTCCCATTCACGCTCAATTCCAGCCAGCGCGGCGCTCCCGAAAATACCGCCCCAAAGTCCAGTTCCGCCGTGAACAAACCGTTGGTCACGGCCGATCCCGGCTGATCGAGCGGCCCGGCCACAATATTCCCCGCCGCCGCATCGTCCCACAGCGAATAGCTCAAGTCGTAATTGCCATTGGCCGGCACACCGCCGTCCTTCAACTGTCCCTGATAGGTAAATGCCGTGGCCTGAGCCCGCCCCATTGATGGGAATGCCAGCATAACGGCGCACATGCAGCCGATGCTGATCGATCGCCTGAAGTCTCGTATCCGCGCGATTTGTGTTTCGCGATTAGCAAACATGTAGCATTCTCCGAATGGGCGTTGGTTCAGGATGGAAATCTGCCTGGCATTTGGCGGCCATCGATTAGGCAGGGCCATGGAGGTATGGCGAGACCCCAGCGTCCGCCGCGGTAAGCATGTCACGCGCGGTGGTCATAATTCTGGAGATTGCGGGTACGATGGTGTGGAACTGCGTTAGGACTGTCGCATTGAGGGAGTGTCGTGGACGATTCCGAGGCCCAACTCGCTGAACGTGCCCGCTCGGGCGACGAGAAGGCCCTGGTGCTACTGCTGGAACGCACCGCACTCGAATTGCAGTCTCAACTTGCAGCGAGAATCGGCGCGAAGTATCGCGGCCTTTTCGACGCCGACGATATCCTCCAAGTCACGTTTCTGGAGGCCTTCCTACGCATTCAATCGCTCGTCCCTGGCGGACCGGGGTCTTTCGCCGCGTGGTTGCGGCGTATCGCGGATAACAATCTCCTGGATGCAGTCCGCGAACTGGAACGCGACAAGCGCCCCTCCCCCGGCAAGCGCGTCGAAATGGCCGGCAACGACCAGTCATATGTCGCGCTGGTCGAACAGCTCGCGGCTACATCCAACACCGCCAGCCGCGCCTGCGCGACCGAGGAACTGCGGCGAGGCGTGGATACCGCCCTCACGCGATTGCCCGCCGAATACGAGCAGGCCTTGCGCCTCTTCGAGTTAGAGGGCCTTTCCGGCGAGGAAGTCGCCAAGCGAATGGGCCGCTCACCCGGAGCCGTTCGGATGCTCCTGGCCCGTGCCCGCGAGCGTCTGGCCGAAGTCCTCGGCTCCGACTCGCGATTTTTCTCCACAGGCGCGTGACATCCGCGCGCCGGTTGACGCTCAAGAATTCGAATTGGGCCATCGGGCCTGGTGGCTAGGCCCCTTCCAGGAGTATGCGGTGATCGACGATGTCGATTCCGGTAATGCGGGTGACGCGCTGCGCGATCGTCATTTGCGCGCGCTGATCTTCGCCGCCCAAAGGGAAGCCGCCGATGCGAAGTCGCGCGGCGGCGACCTCTCCTGGGGAAGCTCCGCCACCGGCCTGCCGCACGACGCGATCAAGGGCTATGAGCTCCACGGCGAGCTCCACCGTGGCGGCCAGGGCGTTGTCTATCGCGGCATCCAAAAGTCCACCAATCGAACGGTCGCCATCAAGATGCTGAAGGAAGGCCCGTTCGCGGGCCCGCGCGACCGCCTCCGCTTTGAGCGCGAGGCCGGCATCCTTGCCCGGCTCGACCATCGCAACATCGTCGGCATCCTCGACTTCGGCGCCGCGACCGGCGGCCATTACATGGTAATGGACTACATCCCCGGTCTGCCGCTCGATCGCTACGCCCGCGAGCGCCGCCTGTCGCTGGTCGACCGGCTGCGTCTCTTCTCCGAAGTCTGCGACGCGGTCAGCGCCGCCCATCAGCGCGGCGTCATCCATCGCGACCTTAAGCCCAGCAATATTCTCGTCGACGAAACAGGCCAGCCGCGCGTCCTCGACTTCGGACTCGCCAAGGCCCCGGACGACATGCACGATGGCCAGGCGCGCGCCGCAACTGTTACCGGGCAGTTCGTGGGCTCGCTTCCGTGGGCCTCGCCCGAACAGGCCCGCGGGCTGCATAGCGAGGTAGACGTTCGCAGCGACGTCTATTCGCTCGGTGTCGTGCTCTATCAACTCCTGACCGATCGCTTCCCCTATTCAACAGCCGGCGAGCTCGGACAGATTCTTCACTCGATCCAAAACGCCGAACCGATTCGCCCCCGAACCCTCTCGCCTGAGATTGACGACGACGTCGAATCGATCGTCCTCAAGTGTCTGAGCAAGGAGCCGGTTCGCCGCTACCAGTCGGTCGGCGAGTTGTCCCGCGACATCAAGCATTACTTGAACGGCGAGCCCATTGAAGCCAAGCGCGACAGCGGCTGGTATGTCCTCCGCAAGACTCTCCGCCGCTACCGCATCCGCGTGGGCGTCATTTCTGGCTTTGCGCTGCTAATCATTGCGTCGGCCATCGCGACGAGCATCCTTTATGCGCGAAGCCGTCACCTTGTCCGCGAACTGGAGGCATCGTCGGCCAAGCTCCGCAGCGAGGCCGCCAAATCCAAGCAAATCGCGCAGTTTGCCCAAGGGATGCTCAGCGGCATCGACCCCGCAACGGCCGGCGACATGGACAAGCGTCTCATGAAGCTGGTCCTCGACGGGGCCGCCGCTCAGGCGTCCACCGAGTTCGCCGGCAATCCCGAGGCCGAAGCCGCCATCCGCCGGACGCTTGGGAAGGCCTATCAGGCCATCGGCGAATACCCTGAATCGCAGACCCATTTCGAGAAGGCGCTGGATCTTCGTCGCCAGACCGTGGGCGAACGCGACCTTGAAACGCTGACGGCCATGGACGATCTCGCCATGATCTACAGCGAGAATGGGCGACTTGCCGACGCCGAGAAACTGACGCGCGACGTCCTCGACGCCCGTCGCACGATTCAAGGCCCCGAACACGCCGACACGCTGCTTACCATGGCCATTCTCGCGGACACGCTCGAGTCCGAAGGCCAGCTCGAAGAGGCCGAGCCGCTTGCCCGCGAGACACTCAATTTGCGCATCCGCGTGCTCGGGCCGGAGGACTTCGAAACACTGTCGTCGATGAACAATCTGGCGGGAATCATGACCAGACTGCGGAAATATGACGAGGCCGAGGCGATCTTCAAGAAGGTCATCGAAGCCGAAAAGCGCGTTAAGGGGGAGTTCCACCCCGACCGGCTTCGCACGATGAATAATCTCGCGGCGCTCTACTACAAGAGCGACCGTTTCGCCGAGGCCGAACCCGCATACCGCGAAGTGCTCGGTCTGATGCAGCGCGTCCTCGGTAACGACCATCCTGATACGCTCCTCATTACGGCCAATCTGGCGGTTACCCTCCAGGCCAGGGGCGAATTCGACGCGGCCGAGTCGATGTTCAGGGGTCTGATCGAATCGGAACGGCGCGTGCTCGGCCCGAAGCACCCTTCCATTGCGAACCAGATGCAGTCGCTGGCGTCCCTGCTTGGCAAAAAGGGTGACTATGTGGCTGCCGAGGCGATGCTGCGAGAAGCCATCGCGATCAATGACGCGGCCCTCCCCCCCAACCACCCGCAGCGAGTGACCAGCAAGCTTGCACTCGGGGCATGCCTGGCGAAGGAAAATCGGTTCGACGAGGCCGAGACACTGCTCGTGACCGGGCTGCAGGCGATGAAGGGAAAGCCGGATTTCCACCGCGATTGGCATGACACGTCTGTTAAGACGCTCGTCACCATGTACGAGACGTGGGACGCGGCCGAGCCGGGAACGGGGAAGGCCGAGAAGGCGGCGGAGTGGCGGTCCGAGTTGCCAACCACGAATCCATCCGCTCCGTGAGAGATGAGATTTTTGAGATTTGGGGCGGTCCGATTTATTCGGATTCTGTTTGGGTGGCCATCGCGTGGCCGAGTGACAAATCCTGATGCGAGGCCCGGAGGCACGCAAAGCTGAACCGACGCGCGGTGATAAAAGTGATAATTGGTCCCGCGTGACGGAAACCCGGACCGGCGAACATCGAACATAAACCTGAAAACGTAGATCCGCGTGAGATTCGGGACACGCGGGTGATAACCGTCCAGGTGATAATGCCTGGCCCTTCGACGGGCTCAGTGCAACCAATTCGTTCAAATCGCTCACTCCGCAGGGGTGCTTCACTTTTCAAAGACCGTCATTGGCGCGGGGAATTGGCGATCGCCCCCATTCCAGGCTTTTGCGCAGCTTGACCCCGGATTGCCCCGACCCTGTTTAGCGGGGCTTGTTCGGATATTGTTTAGTCGCCTAATCCTTGGAAGTCAAGGCGGGATTTCAGTGGTCTGGGCAAGGGGTTGCGGTCAGTGGTTGATTGGAATGCCCCTTCGGGGCTGCCGCAATTCCGGAGTCGGGGACGGCTTTGTTGTTGTTGGTTGGCGTTGGGGTGGTTCGGGGGCGGGACCATGGATCAGTGGTTTGTCGGAGTTAGAGCTGGGGCAGTTGTGAGCGGGCGCCAAGGATGTTCGGGGGTGTAGATTTCATCATGAGGCCAGATCGAAGGGCCGGGGGGCATGTACCAGAGTCGGCGGGGAAGGTCGCCCCAGGTCCAAGCGGATTTGGGGGGGAGCTTCTGTCCATCGCTGTCGGGGAGTTGCTGGTTCACGACATACCCGTCCCCTAGTTCCGGGCCGAGGATCACGTTGCCGGCAGCGTCAAAGTTCCAACCGAGTGACGTCGGTTGCTTGAGAGCTTGCGTAGTGGCCTCCAGCGTAACCCTCACGATTCGTGCGGTGTCGAATCGCGGTTTAGGAGGCCCGACGTGCACTCCCAAGATCGTGAATTGGCTTTTGTCGGGTGCCTGGCCGTCGAGCAGCAGGCACTTGTACCATGCCGGTACAAGTGCTTCGTTCGTTCGTGCAGGCGCAGGGCCTTCCTGAACGATGTATTGGTCGGATTTGAAGTTGAGGCGGGGTTTAATCGCGAACAACACGCGCGCATGCGCGAGTACCGCCGACGAAAGGCCGCGCTGCTCCCACGTTACTTCGCCATTTATTGCCGAGACGACGAGTAGGCGCGGTTCGGCGAGCCAGTGGAACTGGTGGATGCTGGCGTCGATCCAGACGCGATAGAGGACAATCCCTGATAGGTCGATCACTTCGAGTGCAGTATGTGTGGTGTCTCCCTGAAAGGCTGCGACCAATTGCGGTCCCGGGAGTTCGGGAAAAACATCGGCGATAATTGCTGTCCGAGCATCAAATTCGCGTCCGACGAAACCGCGATTCTGGCGGACGGTGGGGGCGATATCTTGCTCCTGGACGGAGACCGTCCATGCCGGCTTTTCCCAATCTTGATCCACATCAAATGCGGCGAGGCCAAGCGGCGATCCGTATTGAACTTCGTCCGCGTGAAAGCCCAGGACCACCAGCCGGCGGCCACCCAATTCCGGCGGTTGGTTCCGCATGAATGCGCACGGAAAATACTCCAAACCCTGGCACTTCCAGTCTTTCAATGTCGCGCCGTTTCGAGCCTTGAGCGTGGCGGTTCTCTTGTCGCCGCTTAACGCGAGCGCTGCCGGGCGTTGATCAAAGAACCAAATACTGATCTTCGTCGCGGCGATCGTGGCGATGACTAACGCGAGGCAGAGGGCGGCGGTGAGCATGGCCGGATGGCGGGCGGCCCAGCGGGTGGCGCGGACCCAGGGGGTTGTTGCGCGGGCTTCGATCGGCTCGCCGGCGAGATAGTGGCGGATATCGCGGGCCAAGTCGGCCGCACTGCCGTAACGGCGCTGCGGGTCTTTCTCGAGTGTCTTCAGGACGATTCGCTCGACGTCACCGCGGAGCTTTCGGTTTACTGCCGAGAGGGCGCGGGGCGGTTGTTCGCGAATCGTTCGCGTGATCGCGAAAATTGTCTGGCTGGGCGGCTGGTAAGGCATTTGACCGGTCAGCAACTGATAGGTGACTACACCGAGGGCGTAGACATCACTTCGGGCGTCGAGGCAATGGGGGTCGCCTTCGCACTGCTCGGGGCTCATGTAGGGGAGGGTGCCGACGAGTGACGCCATGCTTGTGTGCTGCAGGGTGATTGAGACGTCGGCGTCGGTGACGCGAGCGATTCCGAAGTCGATCACTTTCGAGGCACCTTCGCAGTCGATGAGGATGTTGGCCGGCTTCAGATCACGGTGGAGAATGGCTTTCTGATGGGCATGCTGGACGGCATCGCATACGCGGGCCATGAGATCGAGTCGCTCGCGCGTTCCGAGATGCTGTTTCTCTACGTAATCCGTGATCGGCAGCGCGCCCGGTACAAACTCCATCGCGAAAAACGCGACGGCGGATGCCCCCTCGCCATGCACTCCGGCATCATGTACGGCGGCGATGTTTGGATGGCGGAGCCGCGCGAGGACCTGCGACTCGAAGCGGAAGCGCTTCATAGCCCAGTCGGACGCGGAGCCGCGATGAAGGATTTTCAGGGCGACCTGGCGTTTGGGATTGGCTTGTTCTGCGAGATAAACAGTGCCCATTCCGCCGCGGGCGATCAGCGAGTGGATCGTGTAGCGGCCGATACGCTGGCCGATCAGCGGGTCGGGTCCGGTATCGAGGGCCGACTTGCCCGAGAGAGCGGGATCGGGGGGCGGCGGGCAAAGGAAGTCGGGGGTTGCGGCGTGGTCGTGTTCAAGTAAGGAACGAACCTCCTTTTGGAGGTCAGGTTCATTTGCACAGGCGTCGGCGAGGAAGCCGTCGCGGAGCGGCGCGTCGAGCGCGGCAGCCTGCGCGAAGAGCGATTCGATCTTATCCCAACGATCTGAAGACATGTCCAGGCGGTTCAGCAGCGATCAGGCATTGCCGAGCGCGCGATGCAACCAGGCGCGGGCGATCCGCCAACGGTTGTCAACCGTGCGCGGGGCAACGCCGAGGACCTCGGCGGTCTGGTCGATGTCTAGCCCGGCGAAGAACCGGAGCTGGACCAGCTCGGCCAGATCGGGCTGCTCCTTTTCAAGCGTAGCGAGAGCCTCCTCTACAGCGAGCAGCTCGACCGGGTCGTCGTCGAAGGCGGCGGGTTCGCCGTTGTCGTCGGAGCGGCACTGCGAGCGGGCCGCCCCCCCGTGGGCCGGTCCGCCGCGTTTGAGCCGCCCTCGTCTACGTGCGTCGTCTATGCGGATCTGACGCATCGCGCGGGCGGCGGCGGCAAAAAAATGGCGGCGGTTTTCGAAGTGGCCGTTGCCGGCGGCGGCACAGAGGCGGAAGTAGGCCTCGTGGACGAGGGCGGTGGGCTGGAGGGTACGGCCGGGTGATTCGAGGGCCATCTGATCGGCGGCCATTTGGCGGAGTTCTTGGTAGACGAGGTTCCAGAGTTGCTGGCGAGCGGCCACGTCGCCGGAGGCGATGTGGCTGAGGATTTTGGTGATAGCGTTTGAGTCGCGTGTGTGCATGGCTCGCACCGAGGTGTAACCGGCGAAAGACTCTTTCATGATATCGCGTTGCGGATGGTGTTGGAAGGGGAAACTGTCGGCAGGGATAAGGGGCGAGGGCCGTCCGTCGCGACGCGACTTGGAGGGGAATTCTCGTGCGCTCTTGCGTGGGGTGTGACGCATGGCTCGATGGAACGCCGATCGGCGCGGGAACGCAAGCAGGTTCAGGATAGTTCGAGCTGCAGCAATCGGGAATTTGTGTCTAGTTGGTGGCCCTTGTGGGCCATGGGAAACAAGCGCGTCGGGTAGCCGGGCAAGCACCGGTTATTAGCGTTCATCGTCGACACAAAATGGCAGGAGTACGCGGCAGGATGGATCTGGCTGTACAGGCCAAGAGCCCGGACGCCTGCGCCGGAATGTGAATGAAATCTCAACTAACCCGGAAATATCAGCGAAGACTGGATCGGACTATTCGACTATTTCGAGGAGATATGTCGCGGAACACGGCTCGGTGGCGTAGCCGGGCGAGGTTAATTGGAAAGTGTCACTCTGGAGGATCTACGAATGGAGTTGCAGAACAAGAAATTGATTGCGGCGCTGACGATCTTTGCTTGGCTGGCCCTATTACTCGACTCGGTTCCGGCACGAGGCGGCCCGGGTGTTACGTGCCCGCCGGGGCCGTGGAATGCGGGCGTACAGATGCCGGACCCTCGCAACGGCATCGGATGCGCAAAGGACCTACAAGGGCGCATCTACATTCCGGGGGGTAACCTTGGATCAGGCCCGTCTGGGCCGAATGTCGCACAGCAAGCGGTGATGCGCTTTGTTGAGAGTACAGGTTTGTGGGAATCGTTGCCCGATCTTAACACGCCCAGGAATAATCTCGCGGTAGCTTCCGACCGAGATGGTCGTATCTACGCGATCGGGGGTACGAGCACGGCCGAGACGAACCTGGCGAGCGTTGAAAGGCTGGATCCTGGGAATCTGGTCGCTGGATGGTCTCTTACTGACGTACCGCCGCTGCCGGGGCCTTTAGCGGGCGCTCGCGCGGTCACCGATCGCCTAGGTCGGATCTACGTGGTGGGCGGTTACGACGCGGCGAACGAAGCCCTTCAGTCGGTCCTCGTATTCAACCCAGCCAATTCCGGAGCAGGATGGCAACACCACTCGGATATGCTCAACGCACGTAATTCATTCGGCCTCGCCATTGATTCGCAAGATCGACTCTATGCGATTGGAGGCGCCTCGAACGGCGGGTCGCAACTGAGCAGCGTCGAACGCTGTGACATCGCGACGGGCGTCTGGTCCTTTGTTGCTACGATAGATTCTACGAGGGCGATCGGAACGGCCGTCGCAGATTGTAATGATTTCATCTACGCGATTGGCGGATGGGAACCCGGGTACACGTGCAAGGTGCAGCGATTCAATCCAAGTACCGAGCAATGGGAGAGCTTCGCTCCGATTGGCCACTGCCGTAACAACATGGCTGGCATAGCGGGAGATTCTGGAAAGATCTATACCTTCGGCGGAGACGCGAGTTTTGCGTCGACAACGACCGTGGAATTTTTTCAGTGTTGCGCACCACTTCCCGACACCGATGCCGACGGCATAGCCGACATTAGAGACAACTGCCCGCTCAATAGCAATCCCGACCAGGCGAACTGCGACGGCGACAGTGAAGGCGATGCCTGCGATCCGGACACTGATAATGACAGCGTTCCGAATGCGCAGGACGCCTGTCTGTGTACGCCTGCCGGCGTGCCGGTGGATTGTCAGGGGCGGCCGCGGTTCGATGCAAACGGGGATTGCCGGGTTGATGGAGTGGACATCGGGCCGATCGTTCAAATTCTGCTTGGGCTGCCGGGCTGAGATTTCGGGAGTAAATCAAATCGCATGCGAGCCGCGATCTGGGGCGCGGCTTGCGTTGCGCGCGCGGTTCATGGCCGCTGGTGCCGCGGAACTGAGTTGGTAGGGCGTGGTGGACCATTGACAGTCGACAATGGACAACGATGTAAAGCGGATGCGCGGGTCGAGTGCTGTCCCGCCGTCGCGGATGGTCGAATTGCCGGGGGCTCTGACGTCCCGCCTAGCGATGGCGCGTCGGGCGGGTTCGCATTTTCCGGGCGGTTAGGAGGGCTGCTGCGATTGCTACGCTGGCTGGGGCCATGCTTATTCCGCAGGCGCCGCAGAGGCCGGGGTTGCAGCGCGGGTCGGTGCTGCCGTTGGGTGGGCAGACCGGGGCGCTCGAGCAGACGATCCAGTTGTCTCCCACGATGCCCGGATTGTCGAAGGTGGCGTTGGCCCAGCCCACATCGCTTGAACCTGATGCGCCGCTGATGGTGGCGAGAACGACGGGGTGGTCGGACGGAGCCGTTGTGCCGGTGATGACGATCACGTCGTCGCTGGTGACGCCCGGGGCGGAGAGGGCGATGCGGAGCGTGTTGCCGCTCACGGTCGGGCTGTTGATGGTGGCCGGCGGGCTGGCGAAGTAGGCGAGATTGAGGAGGGTCGGGGTGATTTCAGCCGTGGGGCCGATTGGGGAGTAGCGGCCGGCGATGTCGACTGCACCGTTGTTGAAGCGGTTGTTGGCGTTTCGGTCGCGCGGGACGCTCAGCACGGTGACGAAGCGGTTTTCTCCGGAGCCGGTGTTGATGACAAAGGGCTGGACGCCGTCGATGGTGGAGTCTTCGTCGGCGTAGATGAGGGTGACGTCGGTGCCGGTGTCGCAGCGGATGCCGGAGGCGGTCCAGGTGTCGCCGGCTGAAATGGTGGCGAAGCCGTCGATGACGATTACGCCGGTCGGAGTTGGCCCGCCGGGGTCGGCGGCGTCGAGCAGGTCGAAGGATGCGGTGACGGTGGCGGACGCGGAAGCGGCGAGGGCGAGGAGGATCGCGGACGCGATGAGAGTTCGGAACATTGGCTACCTCCCGTTGATATGGTTCAGTCCGGGCGAGGTGCGGAACTGAAGTGCTGGAATCTTAACGGATGACGGCGTGGGGACCAAGGTTGGGCGAATCTGCTGGTGCCGGGGACGGCAACGGTTTTGTTACTGTGGACTCGAGCCTGGGTAGTTCGGGGGCGGTCGGCGGGCTGGCTGGTATCGCTGTGCGTTCGAAGCGACGAGGCGATCTGAACTGCGTTGGTTATTCCGGATTTCCAGGAGCTATTGCGCGAGATGTTCGGGGCTGCGCTTAAGGGTGGGTGTGGTTGCCGCGACATTGGCGGGCAACGGGTCGCCAGCGATGTTTTCGATCATAACTTCCTCCGGGAAAGCGTCGTATCGCCATCCCGGACCACGATACATTACGTTTCGTATCGGATACAGGTCGAGGGGAAAAGAGAACTGATCGATCATCGAGCCGGTCTTGTTGAGTTCAATTCGCAGCACGTGGCCGTCAACAAACAATGAATTGAATTTATTGTCACGGTGCCAAGATGTGATCGTCTCGGGCCATGCGCCGGGAAAGCTGCCTCCATCGATTGATTCGGTGGTACTCAAGAAGGCCTGTGTGAAGCGGGATTCATAGAAGAGAAGGGTTTCCGCCGGTACCGGGAAACTCTGCGCAGGGCGAAGAAAAGAGCCGAAACGAAGGGCCTGAGTAGCGGAGCCGGAGAACCAGATTGTGTCGCCCTGATAGCTGGTTCCGGAAGCGCCCGCGACGGAGTGCAGATAAGGGTTGTTGAGGAGCGTGTAGGGCTGGGGCGTGTAGTTTGGGTCTGGGAGGTCGGCAGCTCCGTTGTCAGCCGGGCAACGATAGACGCTGGTGGCCTCCGGGTCGAGGAAGGCGTTGTACGGTCGAGTGTCCGAAGTTATGCAGGATTGGCCGGGCGGGCAGTTGGGGTTGTAGGCGGGATCGACGCCATCGCTTCCGCCCCAATCGAAGGAGCCCAGACCCCGCCAAGTCGTGAGGCCGGCAGATGACTGTCGATGCGCAATTCCGCGATTGTCGGTGGCGGCAACGAGGGCGGACGACTGCCCGATACGTCGCAGGTTATCAATGCAGCGTTCGGTCGAATTGGGGGGTTGAAGGGCGCGACCAGGGCCCGCCGCCATGGAAACGAGCAAGGCGAGCGCCGAGAGAAGGACCAAGAGTTCAACTCGTGCGAGCCCGCGCTGGGAAGTGTGGCGGCCCGAGTGGGTGTGTCGCGTGTTCGTGATCATGGTCGGCCAAACTCCCAGGTGTCATTGAGGGCTGTACCCGACGGCATTGCGGCTCCGCCGAATATGACAATCCGCTGGCGGTCGATGTCGTAGGACATGGCGGTTGCCGAGCGCGCCGCGGGGGCTGGCGCGGCCGGTTGGACATTGAGCCAACTCACAACCGACCAGGCGTAAACGCGTGTGTCCATGATGAAAGAGTTCGCGTAGAGATAAGTCGCGGGGTGCGAATCGACGAAGACCATGGCGTGGCGCCGGTGCGGTCCGATGGGGGACTGGGTGCGACGGTACCAGTTGAGGCCATCGTATTCCCATGTGTCGACGGAGTCGTCAGAACCGCCGTGCAAGACGATCGCTCCTCGTGCGCCATCGAAGGCCATGGCGTGATCCCAGCGGGCCGGAGGGATGTTTTGTGTCAACTTTAGTTCCCAGGTCGCGCCGTTCCACTCCCAGGTGTCAGCCATGGCCTGTGCGGCAGCGTTCTGTCCGCCGAAGAGAACGGTTCGGTCGCGGACGCGATCGTAAGCCAAGGCAAGCGCGGCGCGCGGGTCCGGGAAAATTCCGGGTGGGCTTAGCTGGAGCCATTCGGCACCATTCCAAGACCACAGATCGTTGAGCAGGGCGCCACCGGGAGCGCGGCCGCCGAATATGAGCACGACACTGCGCACGGAGTCGTAGGTCATGCCGAATTCAGATCGCTGGGGTGGACGCACTGCGGGCGATCGCGACTGCCAGGACTGCCCGTCCCAAAGCCAGATCGCATCGTCAGGTGCGGCTGTAATGCCGCCGTACATGACGGACTGCCGACGCGCGGCGTCGAACACCATGGCGTGGCGTGATCGGGCGGCGGGCGCGAGCGCGGGAGCTTTAGGAAACCAACGCACGCATTCCGCGCTCAAGAGCGAGCGGACTGTCAGCGTGGCTGTAGCACTATTCGTAATGCCGCAGTCATTCGTTACGCGGACAAAGTAAGACCCCTGATCGGCCTGAGTGACAGCGGGGATGCTATAGATTCGCGAAGTAGCTCCGGGAATGGGGGCCTGGAAGAAATACCACTGATAGGTGAGCGACTGTCCAGAGGCAAATGCGCTGAATGTGACCGGCGCGTTGAGACATACCTGCTGATTGGCGGGATTGGAGCTAACAGTGGGTTGGGCACGCAAAGTAAGTGTGGCGGCCTGGCTTGTAATGACTTTGCACGGGTTGGCAACGGACACCGTGTACGTGCCGGCGGTGCCAGCGGACGTAAAATTTATGGTGTAATGGTCGGACGTGGCGCCGGCTATGGCTACATTGTTGCGGAACCATTGGTACCGGAGAGGCGGTTCGCCAACGGCGGCGACGGAGAATGTGACGGGCACATTGCCATTATCGCAGGCAGATACGTCGGCGGGTTGCTGGACAATACTCACCTCAGGACTGCACGGAGCAGGATCGAATCCGAAGACATCTTTGCCGGTGCGGGCTCCATCCACGGCGAGGTTTGTCGAGAGCGTGGCAAAGGCAACGAGTCGGCCGTCAGCCGAGACAGTCGGATCGATGCAACTGAATTCGGGCTGGCCAGCGTAAGCGGGGTTGAGGCGAGTGAGGCCGTTGTCCGGAGCGCCGCGATCCCACCTGAACATGGCGTGGGCGCCATTTGACCCGCCCTGGAGGAGATTGCCGGCTGGAGAAACGAAGACAAGGTGATTTCCGTCGGCGCTCCACCGCGGAGCGAGGCAGGACGTCGAGGCCGGTTCGCCATTTGTAGAACGCGAGATCAGTTGCGTGGTGTGCGTCGTGCGGTCGTGAATGTAGATCTGAGCAAACGTCCGGCGATCGAGGCCGGAGACGAGGTTGCCGGCTGTGCTCGTGAAGGCGATGTACCGGCCGTCAGCGGAGATCGAGGGATCGTAGCTGGGAGCGTCGGCCTGTGCGCCACCGCTGGATACGCTCACGCGCGTAGTTGCGATGTGGCCGGGTTCGTCGAACACGCCATTGCCGTCTGCGTCGCGATCATGAAGAAAGATATCCGTAAAGCCATTGGAGTCGTCCGCGACGAGATTTGTTGCCGTGCTTTCGAATACGACGAAGCGGCCGTCGGCTGATATGGCGGGATGAGCGACGTTGCTGGGGTTGTTGGCCGGCACGCCGGAAGAACTCACGCTGACGCGGACAGTCTTGTGTGCACCGACGGGTGTTTCATCGAAGACGCCGTTGTTGTCGAGGTCGCGATCCTTGACGTAGAGGTCGTAGCCGGTGTTCACGCCGCCGGGCACGAGGCCAGATGATGCGCTGATAAAGGCGATATATCGTCCGGAGGCGGACATTGAGGGCTGATCGCAATTCCCGAACGAGGTTCCGTCGGAAGAGGTTGAAATTGTGGTGAAGCGTCGGCCAACGCCGGATTCGTCGAAGATGTTGTTGTTGTCAGCGTCGCGATCGACGGCAAATATTCGGAGGGTGGTCGGACTCGCGAACGCGGTACTTGCGAAGGCGGCGTGGCGGCCGTTGGATGAAAGCGTGGGGTTGTTTCCGTGGCCTTGATTCGTTCCGGTGGACGAGCTAAGCCGAACGACTTGATTGGAGACGCGGTTAAATATGTAAAGTTGGCGCGTATCAGACATAGTGGTTAGAGTCGCCGGAGTCTCGGCCGCGAAGACGATTTGGAGCCCATCCGACGAGATAACGGGGCGCGAGGCGAAGTTTGCTGTCGGGATGAGAGATCCGCGTGGGGAGAGAAGTTCGAGATGCGGAGCCGCTTGCAACGTGGCGGCGGACAAAATGCATAGGATAGGCGCTATGGTAAGCGGCAGAACGCAGCGCCCCCGAATACTGAAATAGTTCATTTGAGTGGCCCGAACGACGTTGGATCACGATGGCAATTATCGTTCAGAGTAAAGCATACCAAATTCGCACTTACCGCTGCAAGTAATCCAGTATTGCGCCCGGGTGGCACAATCCCGCTACCAAGACTGACTCGCTCAACTCAAGAGCGCATTCAGGAACTGAGAGAGATCAGCGGCGCTGCTGACGCAGTCGCCGTTCAGGTCGGCGCAGGGGTTGTATGGGCCGGCGAAGATTGTGTTGATAAAGGGCTGGATGACCTGGCCGTCCAGCTTTCCGTCGTTGGTGAGGTCGCCTAGGGCGGAGCAGGCGGCTGGTGGGCGGACTACCAGGATCGCGGAGTTCGCGGTGTAGCTGAGGTCGAAGGTGGTGCTGTTGCAAGGCGTAGGGGATGGCGGCGTGAGAGTGGCGAACTGGCCGGTGCGGCCGCCGATTACGTTGACGATGACGAACTGATCGCCGACGTGTGGGGTAAAGCCGTCGCGAAGGCGAACACGGACGTCACCGTCGAACAGGGCGGCGCCGGTGGCGGAGACGTGATCGAAGTTGCCGGCGGCGGGCGGGCCGCCGAGTTCGATGTCGAGGTGGGCGATTGGGTTGAAGACGAGATTGCCCTGGACGAGGAACTCGCCGCCGATGGGGCCGTCGTTGTGCGGGTCGAGCTCGCCGTTGACGAAGAGCTGGCCGCCGATAGTGCCGTGGCCGTCGAGCTTGCCGTTGGGCTGGATGCCGATGCCGTTGGTACCGGCCAGGACGCCGCCGTTGACGTGGACGGGGCCGTTGAGGCGGGCGTCGATGGTGTTTACCAGCGTAACGAGGTTTGTGCCGACGTTGATCGTGCCGGCGAAGGTGAAGCCACCGACGGCGCCGACGCCCAGGGTGAGAGGGCCGGTGGCGGTGATGACGGAGGTAGGGTCGCCGCTGAAAAATGTTGCGCAAGTGCCGGAGCCGGCATAGCCGCCGCCGGGGCCGAAGCTGATTTTGGTGCCGGTGATCTGGTTGGAAGATTCGTTGAAGAGGATGCCGTTGATGGTGATGCCGGACGCGGTAGTCGGGGTGATGTGGCCGAGGTTGGTGATGTCGCCGTTGATGGTGCCAGTGCCGGTGATGGCGCCGTTGGGTTGAATGTCGACAGTCGGGCTGGTGAGGACGCCGCCGCTCAGGTGAACGGTGCCCGATCCGCCGTTGGGGTCGCCGATGCGCGTCGCGTTGCCGACGTCGACGAGGGTTGAGGTGGCGATGGTGAGGTCGGCGGTGCCGCCGGGCGGCGAGAGGTCGTTACGCGAGAGGTCGAGGTTGTGATCGACGATCAGCCGGGAGCCGAGGAAGGAGAAGGTCCCGGAGAGATCGATGCTGCCCGTCGCGTTACTGTTGGTGGCGATGCGGACATCGCGGGCGGAGTGGACGCGACCGCCGGAGAGCAAGTGGAGCTCGGCGGCGCCGTTGTTGCCGACGGTGATGTTTCCGGTTGTGTCGGAGGTCGTTTCAATGAGTGAGGTGCGGAACGTGCCCGAGCCGCCGGTGACGGTGACTTCGCCCGAGCTGAACGACGTTGACGCCATGATGAAGTCGTCGGCGATGGA
>JAATGM010000002.1 GCA_015654675.1 Planctomycetota bacterium
TACAGGACGTCCGGGGAGACGTGCCGCCCGGCTTGGGCCGCGCCGATCTCGACACGGTGCATGCTTATCACTGCTGCGACGAGGCCCTGATCGAGCTTGCGCTGGCGACGACCACGCCGTTCGATTCCGGCCCGCCGTCGGTTACCCGTTTCTACTGGCTGTTCAATGTGGATGGCAACCCCGCGACAGGGGTTTTGGTCGCGGGCGTACCGGGCATCGAATCGGGGGTCGAACTCACCATATTCTGGCCTGGAAATGGACAACCGACGTCGCAGGTACAGTACCGCAACTACGTGATGGGAACGGGCCATCCGCTTCCGCCGCCCTCAATCGTGAATGAATTCCGGGTCGACGTCCATCCACCCGATTCTCCCGAACCGCGAGTCGTGGTCATGGCGAACTATGCTGAGCTTGGCTTCCTTGCTCCGGTGGTCCCGCTGACGGTCGTGGCTCAGGACGTGTCAGGCGGCGGGCAATTCGTCGATCGCGCCGATGGCGAATTCCAAATCCAATACGAAGAGTCGCAACCGCAGATGACCATTAATCCGACGATGGGACAGGTGGGTCAGCCGATTTCGTTCCACGGCTCGGGCTTTGCGCCGAATCATCAAATGCGAATCTTGCTCGACGCGCAATTGGTCCTGGATGGCATCTTCACGCAGCTCGACGGCTCGATAAACGGTTCGTTCATCATCCCCAATTCACCGGCCGCAGCGCCGCGGAATGTCGCGTTCGTCACCCTGGTGGAAGTCAACGGCCGGTCGGCGTTTTCGGTGTTGAATTTCGCGCTGACGCCCTGCATCGCAGGTGACGTGAATCGTGACGGAGTCGTGAGTGGAGCAGACGCATCCCCGCTGGTCACGACGCTGCTATCACCGCAATCCGATCCGGCGATTATCTGTGCGGCAGACGTAAATGGAGACGGGACCATCAACGGGCTGGATATTCAGGACTTTGTGGCGAGACTGCCATAATTGGCTACGAACTGCTTGAAGAAACAAGACGGCTGTAAGTTGGTCGCCGAAACGAAATCGGGCCAATGAGGATCGGCCGACCGAGGCGCGGTATTGCTATCGATGTCGCGACGAATGCGACGTCACCCACTCACGGTGGATGCATTCGCTCGGATGCTCAGGTATTTAAGATTGCCCTCAAACTGCTCTCAAAACGCATCACGAGACGGTAAAAAGCCGTGGAGGAACAGTACATCGCCGAGACGTGCTAGGTCCTTGTCGCTGCCCGAGTTGTCGCGCTAGATGAGCATTCGGTTGAGTTTACAAAAACGTGCTATAGGGAATCCCCCCTCTCCGATAGATTTTCGAGGCAACACGCAAGTTCTCGTATCACTTGCACTTGCGACGTTGCCTTGGTTGATACGCGCTCCATTGCCACCACCGGCGAGCGCGAGCATCGCCCGCTGGCTGTCGTCGTCGTGCAAGCGGTAATACAGGTCGAGCATATCAAATGACCCGAGCTGAATCGATTATACTTCGCTAACGCGCTTTTCTCGCGCGTAGCGGGGGGTGGCCCTTCAGAGTAGACGGAGATCGAGAACCATGCGTACTCTTTTGCTATGTATGTCGTCAGCCGCGGCATTCTTCGGGTTCGGACTGGCGACGAACACCCAGGCCCAGTGGACGGTCGTGAATCTGAATCCCGCCGACTCCGGTCAGTCGTACGCCTACGGCGTCTCCGCCGCGCAGCAAGTGGGGCAGGCCTTTATCGACTCCACATATCACGCCAGCCTGTGGAGCGGCACCGCCGCATCATGGGTTGATCTGAACCCGGCCGGTTCCACGCAATCGGAGGCCCATAGCAATCTCGCCGGACAGCAAGGGGGAACGGCCCGAATTAATGGCGCGTTCCATGCCGGTTTGTGGAGCGGCACGGCCGCGTCGTGGGTGGACGTTCACCCCGCCGGGGCGACCTTGTCGGTCATTTACGGCATTTCGTCGTCGGGACAACAAGTCGGCCGGGCAAGCGTTGGCAGCGTGGAGCGCGCCAGTCTGTGGAGCGGGACCGCGGCATCGTGGGTTGACCTGAACCCGGCTGGATCCGCCGGCTCGGAGGCCAGAGCAGTATTCGCCGGTCAACAGGTGGGGGCTGCCGTGGTAGACGGAGTGGGCCAAGCCAGCTTGTGGAGTGGCACCGCGGCCTCCTGGGTGAGCCTGCATCCGCCGGGGGCCATCGCGTCCACGGTCCAAGCCGTGCACAACGGTCAACAGGGCGGAATGGTCTTCGCGGGCAACCTCGGCCGAGCTGCCGTCTGGACCGGCACTGCCGCGTCGTTCGTGGACCTGAATCCCCCCGGGTCGACCGAGTCGCAGGTCAACGGCGTCTACGCCGGCCAGCAGGTGGGGTACACCTATGACGGTTTGTACTACCACGCAAGTCTTTGGGCCGGCACCGCCGCGTCCTGGGAGGATATTTCCCTGGCGCTCACCGGCTCGTGGGGGAGCTCGCGCGCCTATTCCATATGGAGCGACGGCACCACACTCTACGTCGCGGGCGACGGCTTCAACCTCACCACGCAGCGTAATGAGGCGCTGCTTTGGACGCGCGCATTGGGTTTGCGCGGCGACTTGAACTGCGACGAGGCCTTCAACCTGCTCGACGTGGGGCCGTTCGTTTTGGCGCTTGTAGACCAATTTGCGTATCAGCAGGCTTATCCGGGATGCAGTTATCTGAGAGCAGATATGAATCAGGACGGGGTTGTCGATGGGCGCGATATTCAGCCCTTTGTCGATCTTTTGATCGGTCTTTGATGCAAGCTGGCGGGGGGGCGCCAGGAATAGTGAGAGGACATGGACTCAGCCACGATCGACGTGCAGCCGCCCAAGCCTCATGCAAGCAACTAGACAAGAACTGCGAACGACGAAGGGTTGTTCGCGTGAATGCTTACATGTACGAAAATTGCCCTCAAATTGCCCTTAAGACGCCTCTCGACACCGTAAGAAACCGTGGTGGAGCAACCCCGACCATGTCTCTGTTTGCAGCAGCGACACCTTTCGAGAACGGTCTGGTTCCCTCTATTGAAAATGGCCTTGGCGTTATCGCCAAGGCCATTTTTGTTGACGAACCCCGATATGAACCGGCGATTCGTGAATGCACAGCGGAGGCATCGAGGGATTCACGCTGTTTCGGATAATAATTTGAGGAGCAGGCCGGAAAACCAGTCATGCCGCGATCCTTCACATGGTCGCCATGTTGGGTTGCATCGTGGTCAGGTTCCCAACATCGTTGAAACGAACAAGGGCACATCGCTCAAATCGACCACGCCATCCTGATTCATGTCATAGGCGCAGTATGCCACCGAGGACGATCCACCCTGAATCAACGTGTTCACGAAACCCTGAATGTCGAGGCCATTAGCGGCGCCGCTGGCATTGCCGTCGCCGCTGCCGCCATTGTAAATGGTGAGGTCTCCAGGAAGGCTGCTGACCGAACCGCAGCCGTTGGTAACTACTGCGTGATAATGGTTCGCCAGGTCCCGATCATCGACTGATGTAAACGTGATGGTCGCGGTGGTCGCTCCGCTGACGACAGTGCCGTAAGTCAACGTGCCGTTGTTGATGAGTGCGTTGTTTCCGTTTCGCCAGACATAGGAAAGGTCTCCGCCGGTGGCGATGACCGAGAAGTAGATAGTGACGCCGCTGCACACTGTCCGAGGCGATGGATTGACCGTGACCACGGGGATCGAGTCGACGATGATGGACGCGGCCGTGCTGGTGGCAGAGGCGCAGGCGTTGTTGTCGACGACAACGTAATAGGAGGCGGCCAGATCAGCGGCATTAATCGATGAAAAGGTGATGGTGGCGCTGGTTGAGCCGCTCACGACCGTTCCGTGGGACAGCGTACCATCATTCACGGTGGCGTTATTGCCTTTTTTCCACACATAGGTGAGGTCGTCTCCGGATGTGACCACGGACAAAGAGGCCGAGCCGCCAGGGCAGGTGACCTGGTTTGTGGGAGGCGTGGTGATCGCGGGGGCCGAATCGACGGTCAAAGCGGCGGTATTACTGGTGACCAGATCGCAGTTGTTGCTGACATCGACCTTGTAGTTGTTGGCGACATCCCGGCTGTCGATTGAGGAGAGCATCAGTGTGGCGGTCGTGGCTCCGCTCACAATGGTGCCGTGGGCCAGCGTGCCGTTATTGACGAGATTGCCGTTTCCCTTTCGCCATTGATAGGTGAGGTTGGCGCCGGTGGCGCCGACGATGAACGAGGTCGCGCCTCCGCTGCATATCGTCTGAGCGGCGGGCTGTTGGGTGATCGCGGCCAGCGGTGTCGTATTCAGCAGCACCCAGACGTCGTTGTCGTCCACGATGGTCTCTACCAGGTCGGGTTTGCCGTCGTTGTTCAGATCGCCGATGGACACAGAGGGGATTCCGCTGCCGACGGCGCCTTCAGATACCGCCGCTTGGAATGTCCCGTCGCCGTTGCCCGGAAGCACGAAGATACCGGCGCCATAGTCTGCGACTGCCAGGTCCGGCGCGCCATCGCCGTTGAGATCGCCGATGGCCACGGAGTAGAGTAAGCCGCCCGCGGGGTAGCTGACCGTCGCGGCGAACGTGCCGTTGCCATTGTTTAGCAGCACCGAGACGTTGCTGCTGTCGTAGTTCGCCACTGCCAAGTCGGGCTTGCCGTCGCCGTTCAGGTCGCCGATGGCCACGGAGTAGGGTTCGGTGCCCGCGGCGTAGTTGACCGCCGCGGCGAAGGTGCCGTTGCCGTTGCCCAGCAGCACCGAGACGTTGTTGTCGCCGTAGTTCGCCACCGCCAGGTCGCGCTTGCCGTCGCCGTTGAGGTCGCCGATGGCCACGGAGGCGGGATAGCTGCCCGCGGCGTAGTTGACCGCCGCGGCGAAGGTGCCGTTGCCGTTATTTAGCAGCACCGAGACGTTGGTGCTGCCGCTGTTCGCCACCGCCAGGTCGGGCTTGCCGTCGCCGTTCACGTCGCCGATGGCCACGGACCAGGGTCGGGTGCTCGCTCCGTAGTTGACGGCGGCGGCGAAGGTGCCGTTGCCGCTATTCAGCAGGACCGAGACGTTGCTGCTGGAGATGTTCGCCACTGCCAGGTCGGGCTTGCCGTCGCCGTTGAGATCGCCGATGGCCAGGGAGATGGGAAGGCTGTCCGCCCCGTAGTTGACCGCCGCGGCGAAGGTGCCGTTGCCGTTGCCCAGCAGCACCGAGACTTTGTTGTTGCCGTCGTTCGCCATCGCTAGGTCGGGCTTGCCGTCGCCGTTCAGGTCGCCGATGGCCACGGAGACGGGTCCGTTGCCTGCAGCGTAGTTGACCGCCGCGCCGAATGACGGCGGGCACTGGGCGTGTACGACTGGCGAAGCTGCGAGCCACCCCACAAGCCCGAAAGCCACGGCGATCGCCACACGCGTGTGCGCCAAAACGCTAAGAAGTCTGACAATCTCTGCCGGACATGCCTTTTTCGTCCACCACATTTTTCGATCTCCTTAAATTCATTTCTGCAGGCTTCAAGCCCGGGACGACAGTTGCTTGACAATCTGCATTAGCGAATTCGGGTTTCGATCTACGCCAGATTCGCATCGAAGAGTGATTGGCATGGCGGGCCGCGCCTGTACAATAGCCGCCGCAACTCGCGTTAATTCAAGGGGTTCGGTGAGACCACGAGCATGTCGGGCGTCACACAGATTCTTCAGGCTTTGGATCGTGGTGATGCGGCAGCGGCGAGCGAACTGCTTCCATTGGTTTATGACGAGCTGCGCCGCTTGGCAGCCTCAAAGCTCGCTACGGAACGGCCCGACCACACGCTTCAACCAACCGCGCTTGTCCATGAAGCCTTCTTACGGCTGGTGGGTTCTCAGATGCACAGCTTCAAGGGTCGCGGGCACTTTTTGGCCGCCGCCGCCGAGGGAATGCGTCGAATTCTTGTCGAATATGCCAGAAGTCGAAATGCACTCAAGCGTGGCCAGGGTCGAAAGGTGCAGTTTGACTGGGCCCATGTGGCGACGGAGGCGGATCTGCTGCCGGACGAGAAAAGTGATGAGATTTTGGCGCTCGACGCCGCTCTTTCGCGCTTGGAGAAGGAGGACCCCAGTGCCGCGCGGCTTATTCGGCTTCGGTTCTTCGCCGATCTCAGCATCGACGAAACCGCGGATGCGTTGGGGATTTCCCCTCGCAGTGTAAATCGCGAATGGGCGTTTGCCCGAACGCGGCTGCTGCAATTGTTGCAGGATTCGGCGACGTAACGCCCCTCTTGCAAGGCGAATCATTCACATGTCATCCGCACGCGCCAAAGAGTTTTTTCTCGAAGCCCTCGCACACCCGGCAGAAGAGCGAACTGCATTTGTCGTTCGGGCCTGCGCAGGCGACGCCTCCTTGATGGCGGAGGTCGAGGATTTGCTGAAGATCCACGACGAAGCGGGTCAATTCATGAACCACCCAAGTTCTGATCGGGCGACGATCGCCGCACACCGCACGGCATTGGATGGTGACTCCCTGGGCGCTACAGAAATCCAGGGTTCCATGATTGGCCGTTACAAACTGCTCGAACAGATCGGCGAAGGCGGCTTTGGCACGGTTTGGATGGCGGAGCAGCGCGAACCAGTCACTCGCCGAGTTGCTCTAAAGATCATCAAGCTTGGAATGGATACGAAACAGGTGATCGCGCGCTTCGAGGCCGAGCGGCAGGCCCTGGCTATCATGGACCATCCCAATATCGCCAAGGTTTTCGATGCCGGCGCGACGGAGACGGGCCGGCCCTATTTCGTGATGGAATTGGTCAAAGGTGTTCCGATCACGCAGTATTGCGACGCGCAAAATCTGGCGCCACATGATCGCCTGGAACTATTCATCTCCGTCTGTCAGGCCGTGCAACATGCCCATCAGAAGGGGATCATCCATCGCGACATCAAGCCCTCCAACGTGCTTGTTTCTCAGCACGATGACAAACCAATGGTGAAGGTCATCGACTTCGGCATCGCCAAGGCCACGGCGGCGCGACTTACGGAAAAGACCGTGTTTACCGAGTTCCGCCAAATGATCGGTACCCCGGCCTATATGAGCCCCGAGCAGGCTGGACTCTCCGATCTGGATATCGACACGCGCACCGATGTGTATAGCCTTGGTGTATTGCTATACGAGCTACTGACCGGCACGACGCCGTTTGACATCAAGACCCTGATGAGCGCGGGCTACGCGGAGATACAGCGGATCATCCGCGAGGTTGAGCCACCCACGCCCAGCACGCGGCTGTCGACGATGAAGGACGAATTGCCTTCAGTCGCTGCCAATCGCAGGACCGAGCCGGCACGACTGACGAAGCTGGTACGGGGAGATCTTGATTGGATCGTCATGAAGTGTCTCGAAAAGGACCGGGGCCGGCGCTATGAGACGGCCAACGGTCTGGCAGCCGACATTCAGCGCTACCTTAGCGGGGAAGCAGTGGTCGCCGCGCCACCCAGCGCAACCTACCGAATCAATAAATTCGTGCGACGCAACAAGGGCGCAGTCATCGCTGGCTCGCTCGTCACGGCGGTCCTCGTTTTGGGAATCGCCGGCACGTCGTACGGGTTGGCGTGGGCCATTCGGGAACGCGACCGCGCGGCGCAGGAGGCTTCGCGGGCCAAGGCCATGAACAGCTTCATGACGGAAATGATCATGTCGGCGAATCCGGAGGGTGCCGGCGATCGGGGAGTTACGGTCGCCGAAATGCTGTTGAAAGCGTCCGGGAAGGCGGACAGGACGCTGCGGGATGAGCCCATCGCGGAAGGTGAGGCCAGGACATTCCTCGCGACCACGCTTCGAACCATGGGTCGGATTGACGAGGCGGCGAAGGAGGCCCGTCGGGCGGTCGAACTCCGCGCGGGCGGCATCGAGCGAAACACGCTTCATCATGCCGAGTCGATACGATCCTTGGGTGAAATCCACATGGCCCGGGGCGACTACCAGGCCGCGGTCGCGAGCTATCAACAGGTCCTGTCCATCCTGGGGGCGATGCATCCAGCGCAGTTAAAGGAACTGTGCATCGCACATTTCGATCTGGCCAAGGCGATGACCAAGCTGGGGCAATTTGCCGAGGCGGAACAAACATTGAACGAGGGCGACGAAATTGCCGGCCGATTGAAGCTGCTGGACCAGGGGATTCGCGCCGATTACCTGGGGGCCCGCGCAGTGATCGCGTCGACCTGGCATGGTGACCTGGCGAAAGCGGAAGCGATGCAGGTCCAGGATGTGGCGCTGCGCAGACAACTCCCGTACCCCATCCTTTTGGCCGACACGTTAAACGACCTGGCGATTACAAAAATGAAAAAGGGAGCGTCCGCGGAAGCGTTGGAGCTGTACCAGGAATGCCTGGACATTCAGCGAAAGTCGTACGGGGACGCTCACCAGGCCGTGGCCATCACTCTCGAGAACATGGCCAACGCATTCTATTCCCGAGAGGAATATGACCAGGCCATCAGTCGACTTGATGAAGTCCTGGCGATTCGCACAAAGCTCTTCGGGGCGGACAGCTTTCCGGTCGCCCGGACACGGTTCAATATGGGAGTGGTCGCCAGCACGATGGACAACAATGCGCGCGGCCTGGAGCTCATCGACGGAGCGCTGGTCGTGTTTCGCAAAAGGCTCGGCGAGAATCATGTTGAAGTTGGGCAGGCGTTGCGGAATCGTGCCGTTTGCCTCAAGGGTCTGGGAAGACTCGATGAGGCCCTGCGCGACGCGCGGCAAGCGCTGGCGATCTTCAATGTCGCGGTGACACCGACCGAGCGTGGGCGGCTGTTGACGCTGGTGGACATGACGGAGTTGCTCTGCCTGAAAGGATCGTCCGCGGAGGCGGAGAGGCTCGTGAAGGAGACCCTCAGCCAACTGGACCCCCAGAAACCCGATCAGGCCAAGTGGATCACAGAACTCAACGAGAAACTGGCCAAGTGCCGCGAAAGCCGCGCGGTATCTCGACCGGCGAGCGAATGATGGCGTTACTGGTCAGCGTCGCCGAACCCGGCAAGGATAGTGACGCAGAATCCGAAACGTGACGTGCCAAGATCGGCGCTGCGACGAGCCAGCCGGAGTCATCACGACGTGTGGTCGGCGCCCAATGATGCTTGCCGGTGCGGTCGGTCATTTGCATTGCGCGAATTACTCGTGGCTGCCCGCAGGCGTATGCCGGTATTGCAATCTCTACGGTTTTACAGCGTCCGACATTCACCGCTTTTTCAAATTTTAGCCAGAAAGCTGCCCGGATCGACCGAAAACCGAGGCTTCGATCATTGGGTATAGCGCGACGGCGGGCGAAGCCAGCCCCCGCTATAAGGACTTGGAGATAGACCTTCTGATGTAGAATGAGAAGGTCTTCTTTATTTCCACATCTAGATTTGCGGGTTGCCAGCGATTGCGCGGGTTCTCGGGGCGCGATGGGGGCTGCCTTTGGATTGCGATGATCCGGCGGTCTGACCGAGACGCCCGGGCTTTGACGCACCAGCGATGCTTTCAAGGGATTAGGCACGCCACGTATCCGGTGATGTCATCGCCATTCAATTGGCCGTCGCCGTTGGTGTCTCCGGCGCAGGAGGAACATGCGCTGGTTGTTCCCAGCAGCAGGTTTACGAATGGCTGAATGTCGGCGGCGTTGACTGAGCCGTCGCAGTTTATGTCACAGGAATTGCACGTTGTGTGACATCCGTCTAATGCCGAAATCAGCGATCCGGGCAGGCCGCCGGCCGTGTTGAATGCGCCTCCAGCAACCAGCATGGCGCTCTGTGGTCCGGGGCCGTCGGGGTCCCAGGTGGTCAGCGCAAAGACAGTACCGTTGGTGTTGGTTCCCAGGCCCAGCGGCTCCCAGGAATTGCCGTCCCAATGCGCGATGTTGTTCAACGCGGGCGGGTTGATGCTGGTCGTCTTTGTGATGCTGCCCCCGGCGATCACCTGCTGACCGAGTGGCCCGGGCCCGTCCGGGTCCCAGCTCGTCAGCGCGTAAACTACGCCGGGCAGTCCCGAAAGCCCCGGCTCGAATGCGGTGGACACCCAGGCAGAACCCGTCCACGCAGCGACGCGGTTCGCGATCGTCGTACTGGCGGTGCTGAACGCGCCCCCGGCCACCAGTCGCGGTGATGAACCGTGCCACTCGGTCAGCGCTTGGACGTTCGAATTCACTCCGTTGACCAGTGACGACCAGGCCGCGCCGTTCCACTGCGCGATGTACTGAAAAGGCGGCGCGCCGCCACTTCCAAATTGGCCGCCCGCGTAAATGCGCGAATCGGCCGGGTTGCCGGTAGGGCTGAACGACGCGAGTGCAAACACCGTGTCAATGAAGCCATTGTCCATCCGCTGCCACGTGCTGCCGTTCCACATCGCGACATAATTCCCCGGCTTTCCGGCGGCCTCGGTGAATGTTCCGCCGACAACGACAATGCCCGGTGCGCCTCCCGGTCCATCGGTGTCCCAGATGGTGACGGTCGCGAGATGGCCGCCGATGCCGGTTCCAAATGCTTGCCACTGAGTTCCATTCCAGTGGGCGACTTGATTGACCGTGATTCCGCCGGCCGTAGTAAAGTCGCCGACGGCGACGAGCTCATCACCGAGCGGGCCGCCGCCATCGGGATCCCAGGTGGTGAGGCCGTTGACCGTGCCGCCGCCTAATCCTCCGGTCATGCCCGTCCCGAGTGGTTGCCATTCGGACCCGTCGAAGCGCGCGATGTGGTTCACGACTTTGCCGCTTGCGACGGTAAACGTGCCGCCCGCGATGACCTGCGCGTTCCCGGGCCCAGCGCCGTCGGAATCCCACGTATTCAGCGCAAATACGGCTCCAGTCGTCGCGCCGGTTCCGAGGCCGTTGCCGAGTTGGCGCCAGTCGCTACCTTGCCAGCTCGCGACGTTGGCCACCGTCCGCGTTCCGGCGGTGACGATACTGCCCACCGCGAGCGGGCCGGGGAGCAGCGGCCCGCTGCCATCCGGATCCCATTGCGCAAGCGCATACACCGTGCCCGACGGGATTTCCGTGGCAAATCCCTGCCACACCGATCCGTTCCATCGCGCAAGTCGATTGATCGTGTTTCCGCCTGCCCAATTGAAGCTTCCTCCGGCGATGACTTCCGGCAGAAGCGGTCCAGGCCCGTCGGGATCCCAGGTGCCGACGCAATCGGATGAACTTCCGAGCCCCAGGCCGAGTGGCAGCCATGCGCTGCCATCCCACCTGGCGATGAATTGAACGCCCGTCGCTCCCGAGTGGAGGAAGTCGCCCGTGGCGACGATCTGCTCGCTCGCCGGTCCAGGACCATCAGAATCCCAGGCCGTCAAACCGACGACGCGACCATCAAAGCCGGGGCCCAGCGGCTGCCATGCCGTCCCATCCCACCACGCGGCGCGGTTGACCGTGGTTGATCCCGAGGTGATCCAGTCGCCGCCGGCGACCAGCCGCGGCGTGAGCGGACCGGGTCCGTCCGGGTCGTATACCGCCAGTGCGAGGGTGGTGCCGTTGACGAATCCGTTTCCGAGCGGCTGCCAGGCGGCGCCGTCCCACCACGCAACGCGATTGACGGTTGTCCCGCCGGTAGTCGTCGCAAAGTTGCCGCCGGCAACGAGTCGTTCGGGCAGGGGGCCGGGGCCGTCTGGATCCCAGAGCACCAGCGAGTAAACACCCGGGGCCGTGCTCCCGGTGAATCCGCCGCCCATTGGCTGCCACGCGCTGCCATCCCAGCGAGCGATTCGATTCAGCGTCGTTGACCCGGATGCCACAAAATCGCCTCCCGCGATCAATTGTGCGGGCAGCGGGCCGCTTCCATCAGGATCCCACGAGATCAGAGCGCGCACTGCTCCGCCCAAACCCGTTGCGGGTCCGGATCCAAACGTCTGCCACATCACGCCGTCGAATCTCGCAATATGGTTAGCGAAGAGTCCGCCGGCATTTGTGAAGTCGCCGCCGACGACGGGTTGCGGGAGCAGTGGCCCGGCGCCATCAGGATCCCAGGTCGTCACCGCGCGGCACTGTCCATCTGTTCCGGCCGGTACGCCGAAGACAGGAAACCATTCGTCGGGGCAATCGGCTTTAGCACGCTTGGTTTTCAGGGAGAGCGCGGCCACTGCCAGAAACAGAACGGCAGCCAGCCGGTTCAATTCAAATCCAGTGCGAATGTTGAAGCGCATGAGAACTCCTCACTTTGGCGCGAGCAGCTGACGAGGGGATGGGAACTCGACGTTCGACCTCGTCCTGTATGTAGGCGAAAAACTAGACTTGAAACCTTGGAATTCGGATTTAGGTCGAGGGTGTTCGATCTGTGCGTCGGGAGGCGTGCACTATTGAATTGCGGTTTAGAATCTGATTCCGAGTTCCAGCATGAGGGACTTGCGGTCTCCGAAGCCACCCTCGACGGTGAATACGGCGTGCCGGCCGATCTCGATGCGGCCGCCGACGATTGTGTTCCATGGATTGACGGCTTCGACGTTGACCCGGAAGTCGATCAAGCCCGCGGCGGTGCCTGCCATGGTCTCCTGTACATGCTGATACATGCAGCCACCCCATACCGCTACGTGCACCTCGCCCAGCGGCGTTTTTTCGGCGATTCTCTCGCGCACGCCCAATCTCGGGCTGAATACCATTACATCTACCCCAGGCAGGGTTGAAACCACATTCTTGAAATCGAGATAGGTCCTGGTGAAGTTCAGGTCGGCCAGGCCGAAGACGATCGTTGATCGGTTTTCGAATGGCTTGAACCCCGCGGCCAAGGTTCCGCCGAAGCCGACCGTCGGTCCATCGTATTGCAGCTTGAGATCGAAGTTGGGTCCGTGGGAGCGCAGGACCGGAAGGGCGCCGGGCCGCAATTCGACGTCGCCCTTTCCGCTGACGTTGCCTGCTATCCCATACAGGTTTAGAAACGGAAGAACCCAGACGTCGGGGCGCACGGTCCAGGCGGTTTCGTTTATTTTGACATTGCTGACTCGAACGAGGGAGTTGATATTCAGCATCGCGCCGTCGCGGCCGATCGATAGATTTGGAACGTTGAAGTTGGCCGTTTCCGAGAATAGGGTTCCCGAGACGCCGAGTGGCGGCGGTAATTCGTATCCGTACTTGCGGGCTTCCTTCTCGCCCCAGAGGGGCATGCGAGACCAGTGCGCCACGTCTTCTCCGGAAATCAGGGCGGGTTGCGACGTCGATTGTTCAGCTACCGGCTGGGTGGTGGCAGCGCCTGATACGAGTCCGGGCAGTGTGAAACTGAGCAACACAAACGTGACGACGGATCGGATGATGCGTGCGTCTCCTTGGCTCATGGGTTCCGCGTAGAACCTTTGTCGGATCCCTGATCAGTATGCTCCGGGGGAAGCCGGATTTCGAATAGCTTGGGCCAACGCTTGCCAGTAACGAAGATGCGATCACCGGTGGCGTCGTAGGCAATTCCATTGGGGGAGCCCACGAGCAAGCGATCGAGCGACGCGACCAGACCGGAAATGTCGATCCATGACAGGACCTGGCCGGAGGTGGGGGAGATGCGGGCGATGCGGTACTGCCGCCAGATGTTGGCCCAGATCTCGCCACGGATGAACTCCAGCTCATTGAGTTCGGTAACAGGAGCACCGCCGTCGGTGACCTTGATGCGACCAATTTCGGCAAAGGTGTTGGCATCGCGAAAATAGAGCGTGTCGGAGCCGTCGCTCACGATGAAGCGCGCGCCGTCATGCGTCAATCCCCAGCCGGCCGTGGGATATGAGACAGTCGATCGCAGTGAAAACGAGCGCCGGTCGTAGATAAATCCAGTCTTGGACGTCCACGTGAGCTGAATGAGGTATTCTCCCCAGATCGTGATGCCCTCGCCGAAGTATTTCGACGGCAGATCATATTTCTGCAGGACTTTTCCGGTTAGCAGATCCACGCGACGAATCGAGGAGCAACCGTTCAGGCCGGTGCCTTCGAACAGGTCCCCTTCGCAAAACACGAGCCCCTGCGTGAAGGCGTCGCGGTCGTGTGGATAGACGTTTGTGATTTCGCAGCGGCAAGTCTTCGCGCCGGAGTTTCGCGCGGCCGAACAGCCGACGACCAGGCATGCGGCGCTGAGGGCGACGAATCCCACCTGATGCAGCGAATTACTAACGCCGCCAGAGAAGTGCACAGACGTCTCGCAGTAGACCGGGAGTCAGGATTCCCGGCCAAAGCAGGGCGTAAATATCGACCACGCGGCTAGGCGCGAACTTGCCGCGGAACTGCTGTAACCCCGAGAAGCGGAAAAGATGATCAAAACGCCCGATCACTTTTCCCAGGATGCCGCCGATCTGCGGGCGTTGTTCGGAACGAGGCCGATTGGGGTCGTAGAAGGGGACAATTCCTCCGGTGACGAACTCGAGACCCTCGCTTTGAAAAATGGTCATGGCGGTCACGATGTTGAGTTCATGGCTGCCGCGCAGGGCATCGGGCCGACGGACGAGATCCTGCAAGTATTGCCCGCGCTGACTGACGCGCGAGCAGACCAGCAGACTTTCGATGCGTTGATCGCCTTCGACGACGAAGTAGCGGCGCTGTTCGGCGCGCTCGAGTGGGGCGGTCCGCAGGAATGACCTGTTGCGGCGTTGGGGCCGGGCCTGCATCCATGCCTCGGTCACGTCTTCGATGCCCCGGCGGATGTCCGCGTCGCGCAGCGGGTAGACTTCGCGGGCGGAGCCACCATGCTTGCGCGCGTGGTTGCAGGCCTGGCGGATTTCCTCGCCGGCTTTGCCGCGGGTGTGCCAAGTCTGCAGATCGTAGAACGGCTCGGCGCCGAGCCAGACGGACCGGAATCCGTCCTGAGGCAGCGACTCAACGACTGAGCGGCCCATTCCAAGTAAGACCGCGTGTTTGCCGCAGGCGGCCGCATAAGACTGAAAGCCACGGATTACTTCAGTCGCATCCTCTGGAGGCCCGACGGGGTCGCGCCAGGCAATCAAGGTCGACGATCCGACGTGCATCGGGAGGAAGGCGCGTCGCTGGCGACCCCATAGGAGCTGCCATGGATCATCAGAAAGCGCGTGTACCTGCCCGGAGAGTGTGGAGAATCGATCGAGCAGCTCTGCGGCGGCGGGGCGGCTGTCGCGCGACGCGGTGATATCGAAGTCGTCGGCACGGCCGCGGCGCAGTGAGCGCGACAGGCGACGGAGCGAAAGCGAGCCCCACTCGGCCAGCCGGCTGCGCAGTGGAGGTCGCCAGCTCAGACGGGCCAGGCCGAGGCCTTCTATGGTTGTTGACACGCAATCCTCGCAGACGAGAAACAAGATTCATGACCGCCCAGTGTGATTATGGCCGATGTCAGCGGTCGGGCAAGGGCGCTCGAGCGGTGCGGGCCACTCGACTGTCGGATGGAGGAATCGGGCTGCTTTCGAAATTGTCCGCCGGGTGAGAACAATGAAGGCGGGAAGCAGCAGCGGACGAATTACGAATGTATCGATGAGCATTCCAAGCCCGAGGGCGAAACCCAATTGCTGGAGCATCTTGATCTCGCCGACGACCATGCTGGCCAGCGTCGCGGCCATGATAATTCCGCAGGATGAAATCACACTTCCGGTGTGCACCAGCGCGCGGCTCGTTGCGGCAGCTACATCCAGACTCTGCGACTCCTGCGCCAGGCGGACGGCGAAGAACAAGTTGTAGTCCTGTCCGACGGCCACCATCACGATGAACAGAAAAACTTCGACCTCCCAGTCCAGTCCGGTGCCTCCCAGCAATTGAAAGACCCACGCGGTTACACCCAGCGTGGCCAGATAGCCGACGACGGTCGCGACGACCATGAACACGGAGAGCGGTACATCGCGAAGCAGGGCCGCGACGATCACCAGCATGACAGTGAGCGACATGATGCTCACGCGGCGAAAATCGCTTTGCGTTACATCGCGCAGGTCGGCTGTTTCGGCCGTTGCGCCCGTGAGGTGGATTTGAGCGGGAAAAGCGGCGTCGGCGAGCGTTTGTTCGATCGTTTTTCGAAGGCGTGCGAGGGCAGTCAGGGCCGCGGGGCTTTGCGGTGCGCTGTCGAGCGTCGCTGAAAACCAGATGGCCCGGCTGTCTGGGGATGCGAATTCAGCGGCGATCTGTTTTCCGCCCAGCGCACCGGCTGCGATATTGGCGAGGCCGCTTTCGCGGAGGCCGAGCGGGGCTGACAGGCCGCGGACGTCACATATTCCGGGCAGCCCGCGCAGGTTCGCGACGATCTTTGTCGAGATTGAAATCCAATCCCACATCGAGTGCGGGCTGGGGGTTGCGATCAGGACGCGCGTTTGCGAGATTTCGCCGGCACTCCAGTGTCGGCGGACGAGGTCCATTCCGCGGCTGGCGCTGTAGCGGGTTGGCAGACTGGAATGGGCATCGTAACTCCAGGAGAGTGTCACCCCGCGCAGCACCGGTCCGGCCAGAAGCGCCAGCGTGAGCAGCAATATGAGCCCTGGCCGGCGCGTGACATGGTTCGCGAGCCACGTCCAGAGTTTTTCTTCGCGCGGCACGTCGGTGCTCTGGTGGGCGCGGCTTTCGGGGCGGGGCCAAAAGAGCGCCGGGCCGACGATGGCAACCATCGCGGGCACCAAGGTGATGGACGCGAACCCGGCCGTGAGAAGCGCGAGCACGATGGCCGGGCCCACATCGCGGAATACTCCAAAGCGCGCGAGGCAGAGGGCAGCGAGACCGGCTGCGGTCGTTACGGCTGATGCGGCGATTGCTCCGCAACTTGTATCGAGTGCGAAGATGAAAGCTTGCTTGGACGATTGGACTTTGCGTAGAAACTCCCTGTACCGGCCGATGAAGAGAAGCGAGTAGTCCACTCCCGCGCCAAAAAGAAGCAACAGCATGAAGAGCCGCTCGGCGGTGCCGGTGCTAAAGCCGAAGGACTGGCCCACGATCGTGAGCCGGGTAGTGATCGCTGTCAGGATGCCGACCGCTGCCAGCGGGACGGCGGCCGCCAGTGGGGCGCGATAGACCATGAGCAGTACGAGGATGATGGCGATCACGGTGACGGTCAGCGTTCGATCGTGGCTGCGCTCGTGCGCGACGAGATAGTCGCGGCAGAAGCCAGCTGAGCCGGTGATTGCGGTTTGAAGGCCAGCGGCGAATGGATGATCGTCGATGATGGCGTGAACGCGATCGACCATGCGGGCCGCATCGGCAGAGGTGTCCTTGAATGGCAGGAAGAGGCAGACCATGGCGGCCTGTCGGTCCTTGCTCATCAGCGGGTTCTTGCTCTTCATCACCGCGAGGGACTTGGGTGTGTGGATCTTGATGTCGCGCCGGGAATCGAGGCTTTCCCCTGGCATGGGCTTCATCAGCTGCTGGCCGACTTGTTCGGCATCGGCGAGGTCGCGGGGCGTCAGGGCAGCATCCGGCCGTTCGAAAATGATCACTATCTCGCTCATGCCGCTTTTGTCGCGAAAACGTTCGGCGTACTCGTTCAGCGCCTGGTAGAAGGGGGAGTCGGCGGGGAGTAGATCGCGGGTCAGGCCCGCGGTGGGGTCGGCCGGCGGGACGAGCAGCAGCAACGCGGCCATGGCGACAAGCCACAGGGCGGCGATCTGCCAGCGAAAGCGAAAAACCAGCTCGCCAATTCTCATTCAATACCGGTCGCAATCACTGATCGCGATTTCGGTTGACCGGGCATTGAAGGTTGCCGCATTAGTTCACACCTCTCAGCAAGGATCTCTCGAATGGCGAGCACATCGCCGCGCTTCGCGGCCGGCGGCGCTAGGCGGGATGCAGGATAGCTTCGCCATCGCCCAGCTAGAAGGAGCGTGAAATCGGCATTGTGTTCTGGCTGCTGTCGCGTGCGTGCTCAGGCGGTCGGGCGTGAATCTGGCCTCAGAATGAAAAAGGGACGCGGCTTGTGCCGCATCCCTGTGTGGAATCGCTTTGGGTTTGTTGCGCTGACGCCTAGCGGCGTCGTCGGAGGCCGAGCACGCTGAGGCCGGCGAAGAGCAGCATTGAGGTTGGCTCGGGGACGGCCTGAATCTGCATGTCATTCAGGTAGCCGAGGCCGCCGCTCGCGCCCTGGAAGGAGATGTAGAGAATATTCGACGCCTGCGGCGCGATGTTTGAAAGTGTCGCGACCTGGTCACGGTTGTGAAGCCAGGGGAAATTGGCATCGCGGACGTTGAGAAAAGCCGAGGCGACCGGGATCGTGTAGGTGTTGTCGGTGTACACGGTATAGATCGTCGTGACGTCGCCCTCGAACTTGTGCGAGCCGAAGAAGGTCAGGTTGTAGGTTTTGCTCGGGTCGAGGCCCTGGATCTCGAATCGCGAGTTGACGTAGTAGTCGAACGGGCCGGCCAATGAGCCGCCGAGGTTACCCAAGGCGACGGTGTCGACATCGGTTGCGGCGACTTCGGCCGCGGTCGGCGGAATGGAAGTCGGGCCGGCGGGGCCGTTATAGCTATCCGTGCCGGTTGCGGCGCTGAAACCGAAATCGATGGTCGTCGGGGAGCCGTTGATGTCCTGCACGTCCGGGTAGAAAGCACCGGACCAGACGCTGTTCCAATAGTGTCCGTTGTTGTCAGGACCGGTGATACTGACGCCGCGGAAGCTTTCGTCGCTTCCAAGGTCGAACAAGACCGTTTGGGCGTTGGCTGCAGCGGCAAACGCCAGCGCGAAGATCGCGACGAACTTCCACGATTTACTCATCTGCCCCGATGTCATCTTCTGCTCCTTCGGCGGTAGCGACCGGCCGACACGGCTGGCCAATATCCGCTGTTAGTTCCCCGCCGACGCCACTCAAGCGATGGGCCGACGATTGATCGTTAATTTCAGGTTTTTCGCGGCATTGCCGCGCCCGCTTTTAGGACCACGGTAACGGGTTGCGGTATCGAAGTCAATGGTTTGCGCGTGGTGTTATAAAGTTTTCAGAAACAGTTACATTCAATTTCCTGGAGTTCGCACGCTGTGTGCATTGTGATTGCGGATGTACTTGAAAGCGCTTGTGATCTGCCAGAATGTCGTTGCAGCTCGAAAGCGAAATCTGGCCAGCAATGGATGAATCGCTTCGCGGTGTAACTGCTGAGCGTGATCGGGTCCGGTCTATTCGTTCACCCATCGAGAACTATTGAGTTCAGGCCTTCCAGCATTGCGTCAAATGCGGTGTCGGCGTGGCTGGCGGCATGCCTCAGCCCCGAGGAATTTGTGGGCGACTCCGGGGCGATTAGGTGTCCGAGTGGCTCGGTTGCCTGCGGCGTCTATCGCGCGCTCGGAAGAGAATAGATGCGGGGTGGATTCGGGGGCCGCCGGATTGCTGGCTGAGCTCGAGGAGATTGGTCCGACCGAGAATTTCGCGTTTATCCCTTGACAGAAAGCCGACAATTTTGTAACGTCCCTGAATCAGTTACTTAACGTTCAGCCAGGTGCGGGAAGCCCCATGGCCTCAGTAAGAAAGATCGCATCAGACGCAGGCGTATCTATCGCAACGGTCTCGCGTGTCCTTAACGACGAAGAGTCGGTTCGAAAGGAGACGCGGCTGCTGGTCCTGTCCGTCGCGGAGCAGAACGGCTACGTTCAGCAAGTCGGCCGGCGATCGATCGACCAAATCGCACTTCTATATACTCAAGAGATGACCCTGACACATCCGTTCGACGCTTCGGTCTTGGACGGCATCGTGCGCGGCGTCAGCGACCTGCGGTTTGATTTGGTTATCCTCGGCCCGCGGCATGACAAGCGGCCGACCGAGAGCTATCCGCGGTATTTTCACCGGAAGGGCATCCGCGGCGTCATCATCCGAACGATGCATCCGACGCGTAAGATCTGCGAGGACATCGCCGAGAGCGGTTTCCCGCATGTCGTGATCAGCGAACGATTTGACCTTCCCAAAGTCTGTTGCATTGACTGCGACTCGTGTGAGGACAGTGTCCGGGCGGTCGAATACCTGATTGATCTCGGGCACCGGCGAATCGCGTTTGCAACGCATAATGTTCCCGATCGCGATCACGGCGATCGTTACGAGGGATATTGCCGCGCACTGAACAATCACGGCATCCCGGTTGAGGACAAATTGATCTTTCGGCATCCTTTTACGCTTTCGGGCGGAGCCACAGCGCTGACGATGGCGATGAGTATTCCCGATCCGCCCACCGCAATCTTCCTGGCGAACCCGATGCTGGCGATTGGGGCGATGAAGCAGGCCCGCGAGCTCGGGGTGCGCATCCCAGACGATCTCTCGCTGATCGGGTTTGACGACACCAATTTGCGATTTAGCGTTTTTCCAACCATGACCGCAGTCTGCCAGGATTCACACAAGCTCGGCCTCGAAGCCGCGAAGTGGCTCAGCAAAGAGATCCGTGAGCCCTCCGGCGAGTTGCTGCGAAAGCAGATTCCGACATTCTTTGAAGTAAACCAGACAACCGCAGCGCCGCGAACCCGTCGCATTAAGCAGATTCTAGGGAGCCCCTCGGCCGCGATCGAACAGCTATCGAAAGGCGACCCCTTATCTGCGAATGTCGTGCGTCCGGCGAACGGCGAGAAGCAGCGCCAGTAGGAGCATCCGCATGTGTTCACGCCAGCGCTCCGCAGCTACATCGTCAACCAAATCCGCCCTTTTTCGTCCCGCCTTCACGCTCATCGAACTCCTGGTCGTCATTTCCATCACCGCACTACTGATCTCGATTCTGCTTCCGGCCCTGACGGCCGCCCGACAGCGCGGCTATCTGGTCAAGTGTCTTGCGCATGAGCGTGGGCTGGGCACCGCAGTGCTTGAGTTTTCCCAGACGCACGACGACCGCTTTCAACTTGTCTCAAGTGCGGCGGGCAACGGTGACGCCGATCCTGATCGAAATGTTTTCGAGTATGACGAATCGGGCGAGTTGCTGAGTTGGATTGCCGCGCTGGCCAAGACGAGCGGGAACAGCATTTACCACAATAGTGAGTGGGGCGTGCGGGCCGACAATTTCACCCAGGCGCTGGATCGAAAGAACCAGATGAACGAGTCGTTCAAGGCGGCCCTGTGTCCGGCGGACCGTGTCGGCGTGGCGACGCCGTTCTATCCGAACGGAAGCCAGCTCACTGGATCCGGCTCAGGCGGCCTGTATTGGGGACTCCTCAGCTATGGAGTCAATGAAGACGTCGCCGGGGCACAGGATGGCTCTTCGCCCCTGCCTCCAGTCGGACGCTTCGACTCGAACAACTCCCTGGCGTGGCGAATCGGGCAGCGCACCCCTCTCGCGGGTCAGCGGCTCAAGGGCATGTTCAATCGCATCTATGAGACCGCTAGCGTATTGTTGCTTTCCGATGCCGGGGCAGACGGACCGGAAGAGGCGCTTGCGGCGGGTGCGGCTGGCAACTCGGATCCGAGCAGCGTTGCCACGCTGATCGTCAGTGCGCTGGCGTCGGGACCATATCTTGAACACGCGCAGGATAAATGGCCGCAGCGCGTTCCGACGCAACGGCATTCCGGCGGTTCCATCAACGTGATTTTCACCGATCTCCATGGTGAGACGGTGAAGCCGACGGGCTGGAGGAACTCATCAGCTGACCAGCAGGCCAAGACGCCGACTGGGTACAACACGACTGTGCGGGTCTCGCCATATGCGGTGACCGGGCCGGTTGCACCGCTATAACAGCTGGTTTTGTGCGTTCGCCCGCGGGCGACGCAGCCGCGGGGCGAGTGGTGTCCTGCGTGTAACAAGATTTTGGGGACGACGACTGGGCGAGACGAGTTTGGCATCCCACTGGCGGGAAACAGTGCGAGGCGGATCGTGCATGCGACGAGCGTCGGACGTTTCGGCCGCTAATCAACGGATGGCCGCGGTCGCTCGTGCCTTCGAAGGATTGAGAAAGGAGCAACGGGAATGAGACACCTGCCGATCATAGCGCTGGCGGTGTGCGGAATGATGGCCACAGTACAGGCCGCCCCGCCCGGTCCGCTGGACGGACAGAGCATCCCGACCGACTACGCGGGCGCGAAGCGGATCGGCGTGCAGACCAACTCCACGGGCGTCGGCGACGTGACGAGTCTTCAGTCAGTCCCGGTGTTCACGCAAGGGAGCGAACTCAACGGCATTTATCTGGCGAAGGACACGACGTTCTTGTACGTCGGCCTGACGGGCAACCTGCTGGCGCTCGGCAGCCCATTCGTCATCCTCATCGACAATCCGTTCGAGAGCGGCCAGAACGAGCTTCGCACCGAAGGCGTCGGAGGCCCGGCGTTTATGTTGCAACTGGCCGGCCGGCAGGTAGTAGTGAACGACAACGGAACGCCCGGCAATCCCGCTGACGACACGTACACGGTCGTCCCGAACTCGGGCACGATGCTTCCGACTTGTGGCGATCCGGGTTTTACCGGCTGGGACTATGCACTCGCAGTAGACGTTTCGGACAACAACACGATGTACGCGCATGAGTACATCCTGTTCGGGTTTCCGATCGGCACGGCCAACCCGGCAGAACTGTGTCATTTCGGAGACAGCCGCGGGCGGGTTTCGTGCGACCCGACGCCTGACAATCCGAACGACCCGCAGATTCCGATTTATGCCATTCGAAATCTCGTGGCTTCGTCACCCGTCGGGGATGGCAACGAAGTATTTGAGGGCGGTCAGCCGGCGTTCGGGTATCAGCGCGGCGGATTCAACAATTCGAACGTCAGCGGCGTGACGGATACCGGCACGGCCAACGCAGGTGCCGCAACAAAGGGTCTTGAAATCGCAATTCCGCTCGCCAACATCGGCGGCAGCCCGCTTTTTGGCAACGAGACGATTCACATCCTGGTTCTGACGATGGATGGCGACGAGTATCAGCAGTCGTCGGTGACGCATGGATACGGAACGTTTGTCAATCAGGCGTTGCCTTCGCTGACCGGTCCGAGTTGCAATCCGCCGGCGAGTCTGGGCATGCGGCCTAACCTGAGCACTGTTGCGACATGCCTCACGGTGAACCTCGCGACGCTGAGCTTTATCGACACCGGTGCCGTGCTGGACGGCAACATCGTCGCGAACGATTACGACTCGCACGCCCCGAAAGCGACGCAGCACTGCCCGACATCCGGCGGCGATCAGGTTCAGCTCCCGAACCAGCAGGTTCCGGGCCAGAACGGCTCAGAGCTGGATGCGATGTATGTCTCGAACGACAATCAGAACATCTATCTGGGGATGACGGGAAATCTGCAGGCGGGCGGCAACTCGATCAATCTGTTCGTCGATACGAACGGCAGAGCAGGCGGCGGCGACGCGCTCCTGTCAGAATTCAGCACGTTTGCGTTCACGGGAACGTACAACCAGTGGACGACCGCGACGATCACGCCCGGGCCGACGAGTGTGCGAATCCAGTCGACTGACTACGGCGGTGGATTCTTCGACCTGAATCCCAACATCAGCGCGCCGGGCGCAACGGAATTGCGGGTCAATGTGACAGTCAATGCGGCGAACCAGGCTAACCGGTTCCGAATCATCCTGGCGGATGAAGATACGACCGAGCGCGCTTACCAGTTTGACGTGCCGCCCGGCCCCGGGACCTACTCATTGAGCGTGCCTATCAGCAACTACGTTAGCGAAGGCAATCCGGGAACGATTCCGGGGCTCGATCTCTCGCGGATCAGCTTTTTCCACGTAACGGGTGGATTCAATAACGGTAATCCGGGCGTGACATTTGACATGACGTTCGACCGCCTTGCGCTGGCCGACAGCGATGAAGGCGACCACGTACTCAATTTCGATCCCGGACCGTCGGGCTTCAATACGACGCTCATCACAAACTTCAATAACTTCCACTTGACGGGCACGTATGTATCGTGGAACACGGCCACGCTTACGTCGGGACCGACCAGCTTCCGAGTTCAAGCCACGGGCGGGTTCGGCGGCGGGTTCTACGACATCAATCCCAATCTCGACCTAACGGGGTCGACCTCGCTCGAACTGGCGGTGACGCTAAATCCCGGCTCGTCGTCGGGCGGCGTGTTATTGGTACTGGCTGACGACGATGGCACTGAGAAGCGCTGGTCATGGTTCGGCTTATCGCCGGGGACCTACCTGCTGACAGCGCCGCTTTCGGCGGGCACGATCGTTACGCCCGGCGGCATTGCCGGATTCAACCCCGCGACTGTGTCGTTCTTTCACTTACAAGGCGACTTCAGCCCGAATACGGACATTACTTTCGACAACCTGGCGGCGCGCGGTGCGCTGCCCGGCGTTGCGCCGGTCCTGACGATGAACGGTGACGAGTTGGCGAACGGTCCGCTGGATGTGCTTCACAACGGCTTGCTGATTCCGAATCTGGCGATCGGCTACGAGTTCGCGTACGGGATCAATCTCAAGTACAGCCCGGCGCGGGCATACATCAACTACTTCGACCTGCGGAACGACCTGTTCGCGTTTCGCGGGGCCGTTGGTTTGGACAGCGGTAATTCCGTGCTGTTTGACGAACCCGGCGGGCTTGTTCAGCAGAACCCGAACGGTCTCAAGATGGCGTTCAACAATTCGAACATTTTGGGCGTCACGGGCTGTGCGAGCCAAGGATTGCCCTGTTTCAGCGACAGTGCCGCAGCCGTCTCCGCACTCGCCCTGCAGGCCACGACCGGGGTTGAGATGTCGATCCCGCTGGCCGATCTGGGCCTGACGTCGGCCGACCTGCCACGCATCATTCACCTTTGGGCCGAGTCGGGGGAACAACTGGGCTTCGCCTCAAACCAAAGTCTGCCTTCCATGCGTAACAGCTCGTATGAAGGAAATCAGGTTGTGAATCCGGGTGATGCACCGGTCAAGTTCACGAGTCCGGAATCCGGACCGAACGCCGGCGCCGTTCTATCCAGCTTCAGCTCGTTTGTTCCGTCCGGGACGTACGCGGCGTGGACCACGGCGACGTTTACTTCGGGCGCGACTACCTTCCGCGTTCAATCGACGGACTTTGGCGGCTGTTACTTCACGCTGAGTCCGAGCGCTAACGCCACGGGTGCGACGACGCTGGTTGTCGATGTCACGCTTAATCCGGCCAATCAGACGGACCGGCTGAACGTGATTCTCTTTGATGGGGACGGAACTGTTCGCGAGTTTGTGTTCCTGGGCCTGACCAATGGCGTGAAGCACCTGACGGTGGACATGCGGAATTATACGAATCAGAACAGTCCGGGAAGCGTTCCGGGTCTCGACCTGTCAAATCTGGTGCAGTTCAACATCGCCGGGGCATTCCATAACAACCCCCCGCGCACGCTCGACATGACTTTTGACAATCTGCAACTGGTCGGCGGCGTGCGAAACTTCGAGGCCCGTGCGGCGCGCGTGTGTCTCAGCACCGTGCCCGGCGACGGAGACTGCGACGGCGACAATGACCTGATCGACGTGGCCCTGTTCCAGCAGTGCTTCGGCAGCACGGCCTCGCCGGTCTTTCCAATGGAATGCGAGCAGCTTGACCTGGTGAAGAACCACGTCATCAACAGCCAGGATTTTGCTAGTCTCGAGCCGTTGATCACCGGGCCGGTGGGTCCATGAGAGCGATTAATTCACCATTTCGACAGGACCAGAATGGCTGCGCGAAGTCGCGGCCTGACGTCAGGAGAAAGAAGATGCGTTCAAGTCTTCCAGCCCTTGTGGCATGTGCACTGGGAGCGTCGGTGGCGACCGGGCAGACGGTCACGCTGAGCTTGACCTCCCCGCAGGCCGGACAAAACGTCGCGCCCGGGACAACGATCAACTGGACAATCAGCGTCAGCGTGCCGGTGAGCGGGAGCGCGGGTCTGGCATTGGTTGCGACCGACCTTGTGCCGGACGCGGCCAATCCCGTGAAGTTCGACATCCCACCGGGGAACGCGGCGTCGATCGATGCGACCATGTCGCAGTTCAGTCGGCCGGCGGGCATCTCGAACCCCGGCGAAGGCAGCGCGACGACGGGCTACATCGGCGTGCAGCGCGGGACTGCGGGCCAGAAGTATCTCAAGCAGATCGGCGGGGCGCAGAATACGTTCGGCGTTCCGGGAACGGCGATCGGGCTCGACTTCAACGTCGCGTCGGGCGTGGGGCAAAGCGGGGCACGAACCGTCCTGTCGGGATCGTTTGTCGCTCCGGCGACGGCGGGTGCTTATACGTTCCGGCTGGCGAACGCGATGGCAAACGTGCTTAATTCGGTCGGTACGCCGCCAAGCTACTCACCGGTGCACGCTGCCACGGTCGATGCGACCACGAGCGGATCGTTTTTGTTTACGGTTGTTCCCGGCAGTCTGGGCGACATGAATTGCGACAACACCTTCAACACCGCGGACGTGACGGCGTTTGTGTTGGCGCTCGTGAATCCGACGCTGTACACCTCGACCTATCCCGGCTGCAATCCGCTGCGGGGCGATTTCTTCGACGATGACATTCTCAACGGCAAGGATATCAAGGGATTCGTTGCTGCCCTGCTCGGGAGCTAGAGCCGCAGATGCGGTCGGGGCTGAGAGCGCGAGCGTAGATTCGCGTCGCGACACGCTCGGTCGCAAGGGAGCTGGGCATCGAATGACAAGAGTGCATGCAGTCTGCGGAGCTGTCGCGGCGGCGGTGCTGTTGGCGGGGGCTGGCGCGGCGTCGGGGCAGATCGGTTTCGCGGAAAATCAGGCGGATCGGATCCGGCTCTGGAACGCGAGCTATTTCGAACTGGCCTTTCGCAAGGCGGATGGCCGGCTTCTATACATCCTGGACAAGACGACGAACCAGCAGGTTTCACCGGGAAACGTCCACGGTCCGTGGGTCGCGCACTTTACCGACGGGACCTGGCTCGACGGCGAGAATTTTTCGCCGAGCAACGCATCGCGGCGGTTCACCTATACGTGGGATGCCACTAACGCGGTTCTGACGCTCGATTATCTAGCGACCGGTACTTATGCGTCGCACGTGGTTCTGACGATCAGACCCAGCAACGGCCCCGAGGTCGACACGACGCTATCGATGAGCAGTCAGTCAGTCCGCGAGATAGACCTGCTCGCCTACCCAGTTCAGCTTTCGTTCCTTCGCAGCCAGACTACCGCGGTCTATATGCCCTACATCGAGGGCGTGCGACTGCTGCCGGCCTTCCTTCCCAACAATGATTTCTCGTCACGCTATCCGGGCCAGATGTTCGCCGACTTCGCGTCGACCGAGCTGACAACCGGTCGATTCTCGGTGTATGCCATCCACGACCCCAATGCCCCTTTGATTCCGGCAGCTTGGACGATTCTGCGCGATACGTTCGCAGGCGGCACAAACAAATACCACCACGATTACACGCTCCAGCTGACGAACGGCCAGCAGTGGACGTCGCCGACGATCGTGCTCAATGTCGGGTCGTCGCTCAGCTCGGCCATGGCCTCGTACTGGACGCGCAGCGGGCATGACACCATCCCGACGCTGGCAGAAAAGCTCGGGCCGGCATTGTTCAGCAAGCTCGCGAACGCCGTGCTGCTGAAGCGAGACTTCCTGCAGGGTAGTTGGACATTCGCTTCCTTTCAGAGCTTCCTGTCATCCCTGCCCGCAAATAATCTCGTGCATCTCGTGGCCTTCTGGCCGAACGGGTTCGATCAGAACTACCCGGACTACCTGCCGCCGAACGCGGCGCTGGGAAATCTTGCCGCTCTGCAGAATCTTGTGACGGCGGCTCGATCGTCCGGTCACATCGTGATGCCGTACACGAACCCGACGTGGTGGGACGATCAGTCGCCGACGCTCAGTTCGCTCGGAACGGGCATCGCCGCACGCGATCGCAGCGGGGCACTGATCTATGAGACCTATGGGAGCAACGGCGGCTACGTTGTCAGCCCGTACTCACCAGCGGTGATCGCGCGACAGGACCAAACGCGCGACGAATTCACGCAGACTGTGCCGTGCGATCTGCTCTTTGAGGATCAGCTCGGGGCGCGCGGCTCGCCGACGTATGGAGCACATCCGAATTGCCCGGATCCGATTTTGTATACCCAGGGATTGGTCGACGTGGCCGAGCGAAGTGCGTCGCGGCTGCCGATCATGTCGGAAGGGGGGTATGACCGGCTGAGTCGGTATGAATCCGGGTTCTGCCTGTCCCAGACAGTCGGCTGGCAGGCATGGGCGAGCAACACCTACACGGCCTATCCCATGGCGCCGCTTTGGGCGCACCGCAACCTCTACTTCAACGCCCACAATCTGGCCGGCACGGTCATGTCGAACGACCTGCCGAAATTGACCTACTACATCGCGATGGGTTATTCGCTCTCGCATGACCTTTCGGCGCTCGACCTGGATTGGCTGAAGCTGCTGGATTGCTTTCAAAAGCATCTGATTTCAAGTCTGGTTGGTGTCGGGATGTCGTCGTTTGAGAATCTGCCGCCCAGCGGGCAGACGCGAACGACCTTTGAGGATGGGACGGTCATCACCGCGAATCTGACGGGCGGCACCATGACGCAGGGCAACCACGTTATTGCATCGAACGGCTTCATCGCGGAGCAGTCGGGCAAGGTACGCGGCGGTGCGTTGCGGACACTGCACGGACAAGTCCTGTCGGGAACCACGCCGCATTACCTGGTGATCGAGTACGCCGATTATCGAATGACGATCTATCAGCCGCGCGGCGACAATGGGGCACTGACATTTCCGCGACCAGCCGCATGGATAGACGATGCCCGCATTCATGCGATTGCGGTCACGGTGAACGGTAGCACGTTTTCGCAAGTCGTGAATGTTTCGCCAACGACGGTTTCGGTCAACTATGCCAGCAGCATCAGCGGGCAGAGCACGCGCGTTTTTGCGATTTTCTACTGCCGGTCGGCCGACTTGGATTGCGACGGGTATATTGATTCCGATGACTATTTGGCGTTTCAGGACTGCATGTCCGGTCCCGAGATGGCGATAACGCCCACTCCTCCGCGGACTGTCGAGGAATGCCTTGGCGCGTTCGATTCCGACGGGGATCTGGATGTAGATATGGACGATCTGGTTGCATTTCAACAGTCAATAGACGGCCCGCCGTAAGACCTCCGAATCGTGCGCGAGTTTGGCACGACGGACGCATTTCGCGAACAGGAATAACTTCTATGGTTCGCTTTTCGGTTTTTGCTTTCGCGCTAGTTTTTGCCACCGGCGCCTCTGCGGCTGAGCCCGCGATGGGCGACATGCAGATTGTGTCGCCCGGCGGCGTGCTGACACTCAATTTTTCAATCCGAGACGGTGTGCCGACATATCGCGTGGACCGCCAGGGCCAGGCCGTCGTTCGAGCTTCGCGGCTGGGTTTGCAGTTGAAGGCCGGTCCGGCGCTCGACAGCGGCCTGAAGCTGCTGTCGCAAGCGACCAATCAGGTTGACCGAACTTGGAAACAACCGTGGGGCGAACAGACCGAGATCCGCGACCGACACAACGAATTGAGCGTCAAGCTGGGCGGGGCGGCCGGGGATGGACGCCGACTAGATATTGTCTTTCGCGTTTTCGATGACGGCGTCGGATTTCGATACCGCATTCCGGAGCAGCCGGGCTTGGGCGCGATTGAGATCAGCGACGAGGTCACCGAGTTCGCTATGACTGGCGATCATAAAACCTGGTGGCTTCCAGCGTACCAGCAGGCGTATTCGGAGTATCACTACACTGAAAGCCCGCTGACGCGCACCGATAAGATTCTGACGCCAGTGACGCTCAAGACCGAACAGGGCCTGTATTTGAGCATTCATGAGGCGGCGCTGATCGATTACGCCAGCATGGTGCTGCACCGACGCGAGGGGACGACATTCAAGGCGGATCTGGTGCCGTGGTCGGACGGCATCAAGGTGCGCGGCAAGGCGCCGATGGAATCACCGTGGCGAACGATCCAAATCGCCGATTCCCCGGGCGGACTTGTCGAGTCGTATTTGATTCTGAATCTGAACGAGCCGTGCCGGCTCAAGGATCTGTCGTGGATCAAGCCGGGGAAGTACGTCGGCGTCTGGTGGGAGATGCACCTGGGCAAGTCGACCTGGAGTACGGGACCGACGCACGGAGCGACGACGGCCAACGTGAAGCGTTATCTCGATTTCGCCGCCAAGAATGGATTTGACGGGGTGCTGGTCGAGGGCTGGAACCAGGGGTGGGACGGTGACTGGACGGCGAATGGGGAGATCTTCAGCTTCACCAAGCCGACACCAGACTTCGACATCGAAGCGCTCGCCAAGTATGGACGCGAGCGGGGTGTGCGGCTGATCGGGCATCACGAGACGGCGGGCGCGATCGACAACTACGAGCGCCAACTTGAGGACGCGTTCACGCTCTATGAGCGATTGGGCGTTCGCGCAGTTAAGACCGGTTATGTCGTACAAGGCCAGAGCATCCTGCGGATCGACAAAGACGGCAAAAAACACCAGGAGTGGCACGACGGGCAGTACATGGTGAGGCACTACTGGAAGGTGATCGAGACGGCCGCGAAACATCATGTAATGCTCGATGTTCACGAGCCGATGAAAGACACAGGCGAGCGACGCACCTACCCGAATATGATGACGCGCGAGGGGGCCTGCGGGACGGAGTATGACGCGTGGGGCGGCAAGGACCACAACCCGCCGGACCATACGACGATTCTGCCGTTTACACGTCTATTGGCCGGGCCGATGGATTACACGCCGGGCATTTTCAGTCTCACGGGGTTCCTCAATGGCAACCGCGTTTATTCGACGGTTGCGAAGCAACTGGCTTTATACGTGATTGTTTTCAGTCCGCTTCATATGGCCGCTGACCTGCCTGAGAATTACGCGGCTCGGCCGGAGCCGTTTCAGTTCATCAAGGATGTTCCCACGGACTGGACGACGACGAAGGTGCTGAACGCGCAAATCGGAGACTTCGTCACGATCGCGCGCAAGGACCGCAAGTCGGACGACTGGTACATCGGCAGCATCACCGACGAGACACCGCGGAAGCTGAGCGTGCAGTTGAACTTTCTCGACCCGGGACGATCGTACGTTGCCGAAATCTACCGAGACGGCAAGGACGCATCGTGGGAGAAGAATCCCAATCCGGTCGAGATTGACCGGCAGCCGGTGGACTCGAAGAGCACGCTGGAGTTGTCATTGGCGTCGGGTGGGGGCACGGCCATTCGGATTCGGGCGAAGTAAGGTCCGGCGATCGACAAGCTCGTTGCGACCGCGGGCTCTCTTAGGGTGCCCCTTTTTTCAAAATCGCATTACAGGTAGCGGGGGTTCATTTCCAGCAATTCCGCGCTATTTTCTCCATTTGGCCGGGGTGGCTACTTATCCTTGATCGGGAAGATTGTTCGACAACGAGGTCATCGTTGCGGCTCATGGGCCCTCGTTGAATCGCGCTTCTCAACTGACAAGATCAACTCTGTGAATGGTTGAGCGGCCAGGAAATTCCTTGAACCGGTGGGTCCGGGCTTTGTATGCTGGCACGCCGTCGCTTCCGTTTGGTCTGGAAGCCGGGGAATTGGGGAGTTTTGCGATCGCCAGCTGTATCGGAGAACGCAAAACCGCCCGCCCGAGGCGCCCTGGGCAGTTGCCTGGGATGCAAGCTCCGTTTGATAGCCGCCAGGAGGACTTATGACGCTCGCCGCTGGGTCGAAATCACGTGACGCTCGTGGACCGACGTGGATCGTGCTAAATGTCGCGATTCTTTTCGTGATTGCGCATGCCGCGTCGGCGCTTGCAAACGCTCCGGACACCCTGCGACTTACTGCGCCGACGCGCATGCTGAACACCAAGACGCTTACGATTAAAGCCGAGCTGATTGATACGTCCGGACAGATCGATTGGCGCGTGTGGAATCACATCGGAAGTGTCTCTGCGACGCGGGTCTCCAACAAGCAAGCCGTTCCGCTGACGGTGACGGTGTTCGAGCGCCATAACGCCGGGGCGGGAGCGGGCGGTCCGCCGAATGCAGATTCGATCCGATTTTACAACGGTGTCGGCTGCGTTTCGTTCACGCTCAATAACGGCGCGACGGTGGCCGGCGGCGACATCCTGGTGACGGTGACTGTCGGCGGGGTGACTGCTTCGAGACTGGTCACGATCCTGGACGCCGCCACACCGGGGCTCATTCAGGACCTGTCGGGCACACTCTCGGGAGGCAATCTCATTTGGGAGCCGGCCGACGGCGTGATCCATTTGACGGGAAATGTGACCGTTCCGGCCGGTCAGACGCTGACAATTTTGCCCGGCACTTTGATCATGGTCGATCCGGGTCCCAACGGCACCGGTACGACGATCAATTCGGTCAATAGCACAATTCAGGCCCTCGGCGTCAGTACCGCCCCGATCTACTTCTTTCCCACCACCGGCGCGGCCGCAATGGTGCTTCCGCAAACGGGCAGCGAAGGCAGCGGCAATGGGCACAACAACCCGTCCGCCTGGGGCGGATTCGAACTGGCGGGCGTCGGATCGATGGCATGGTCCTACGTCTTCATGACCGGCGCCGGCAACGGCGTCGTCTCGGGCCACCCGCGGCCGACGGTCATCCGCCTGGCCGATTCCCATTCATTTTCCGCAACCGATTCCGTCCTGGCCGATTCGCCGGGCAAAATCCTCTATGGCAATGGAAGTGGTATCTACTTGTTTCAGCGCTGTCTGTTCGCGCGAAACGGCATCGGTGGCGAGTTCATCGGCGTCGGATACACACTGACGATGGAAGACACGTGGATGACGCGCATCGGCCGCGCTCCGATCAATGCCGCAAACCGTTTGGATGGCGACATCCTGCATATCGACCAGCTCTCAAATACTCACCTGCGCAGGTGCATTCTCACTGACGGCGGCGACGATGTGATCGACCACAGCAGCGGAGCGACGCCGAACATCGCAGACAGCATCATTTATGACGCAAACGACAAGGTCCTCAGCATCAGCGGCGGCACCGGATCGATCACCATGACAAACTGCCTCGTGTTCAACGTGCCGGGTGGACTCTATTGCACCGGGGCTCCCGCCTACCTGACGAATGTCACCATTGGAACCGGTACAAATTTGTTCAGCGCCGGCTGCGGTTCCGTGATACAGCAGTGCATCCTGTGGCCCGGCACCGTCAATTCCTGCTGCGGCCTCGTCAACTATACGAGCGTCGGCAATACGGGCGATGTTGCGTGCGGCACCGGAAATCTGGCGGTCAACCCACTATTCATTGATCCGAACTTCACTCCCCCGGCGGACGTTTCAGTTAATTTCGGCCTTCAATCCAACTCTCCGGACCGCACCGCCGGCCCTGGCGGGACTCAGATCGGCTGGCTCGGGTTTCCGGTGCCCGCTCTTTGTCAGGTCGCCGCGGACTGTGATGACGGAGATCCGTGTACGACCAACGAGTGTGACGGGATCAACTGTATTCACAAACCCATGCTCTGCCCACCAGGCGCGCTCGGAGACATGAATTGCGACGGTCTGGTCAATACCGCCGACATCCCGGCTTTTGCACTCGCATTAGTCGACGCGACGGCCTACGCAGCCGCCTATCAGGGCTGCAACATCCGCCGCGGCGACACAAACGGCGACATGGTTGTCGACGGCCGCGATATACAGATGTTCATCGAACTGGTCATTCCATAGCTGCCCGGCCCGAACTGCCCGGCTGGAACTTCACGCCAATTCAACGATTTGATTCGTCGACTCGCCTTCAGTGCGTGCGAGCGCGTTGACTGCGTCAGCAACCGGTAAGCGCGACTGCCGATCGCCGCCGATACCGGATCATCAGGGCCGCGAGACCCAACAACGAAGCCGTCATCGGCTCGGGCGCCGCCGCGAAATTATCCAGCAGATTTGAGCCGCCTTCGTCGAAGGCGCGGACGCCAACCCACACAGAGCCATCGCCAGTCACCAGATTCGTTCCAGTCAGCGAAATCAGAATCGGATTCAGGGCGAGCGCGGTCGACTGGAACGCCGATCCGGTGGTTCCCCAGTCTTCAAGGGTCATGCTTATCAAAAGGTCGGTGGGCGAGTTCATCTTGAAGGTTCCGGACACGCGATACCAGTCGCCGGGGACCAGGGATGCCGCGAGGCCGGTATTGAAGCGCGTCCGGCTCCCACCGCTTCCCTTGGTTTCGGTCTGGAGGAAGACATTGGTCGCCGTCGATGCGGAGCTTGGATCGATTCGAATCGACGCGTACGAGTTGCTCGCCGATCCGGCGTCCATGCGCCCGTTCAAGTCGCTCAAGATTCCCAGCATGATGAACGGCGTCTGAGTAATCGACGCGTTCTGCCGCTTCACGAATTGCGAAACGGTGATGCTATGTCCGGATTGGGAAAAATCGTAACTGAGCTGGTTGTAAACGGCCGTGGTGTGGTTGGCGTCGACGGTGTTCAGCATATTCACTGCGCCCGAATCAGCGAGTCCACCCGTGGCGACCTGCGTATAACGACTGACGCCCGCGAGATCGTTGTTTGAGAACTTTCCGGTCAGGTCATTCGGTGTGTTGAAATCCACGGCGACGAACTGCGCGCGGGCCGGCGACAACGCGGAGCCGAGGGTGGCCGCGACGAAAAACGCCTTGATCGACAAATGCTTCATAATTCTTCCTCTCCTCGCTGGTGGTATCAAGGATCGCGATCGGACTAATCGTAGCAGGAGCTATGACCGAATCGTCGGGAGGCAGACCGCGCCCAATGCCCTTGCCGACGGATGCTTCGCATTCCATGCGAAGTGTAGTGTAGGTCGGAGCAATCCGCGTGCCAGCATGTGACCCCCGCGACGGCATGTCCTGCGGCATCCTGCGCACCAATTCGCATGGATGTGAACAAGGCAAGTGCAGCCATGCACTCGATTTGTGCAGCTGCTCAGCTGCCTGTGGTTCAGTTCCGTTAGACATTGAGCCGAGTTTCGCGAAGATGACGGTGGATACGGCGATTGGCCATGGAAACTGGCTTAGACGGGGAATTGAATGCGAATTTCGATCACGATGTGGACCATTCTTGCGCTGAACGGATTCGTCGCCGTCGAAGCCTTGGTGCTGGGCTGGATCGCTCAGGACGCGGCCGGTCGCGTTGTCGAAGAGCGGCTGGCGAAAGACATGGTGGCCAGCGTTTCAACGTTTTTGTCGACTCGGGCCGTCCCCGTCAACAGCGCGATGTTGGACTATCTGCACGAAATGCTGCATTCGGATTGGGTTGCCGTTGCTGATGGCGGCTCACACATCCTTGGAACCAGCTTGACCAATTCTCTTGCGGCCGATTTTGCGAAACAGCTCGGCCAAATCGAACCCGCTGGGACGATTAGTCTGGGCGGCCGGTCATTTCATGTTGACTCGCACGAATTGGCGTCAAACAACCTGCCACTGACGACCCCGCAGTCTCAATCCAATTCACTGCGGTTGTATGTGTTGATTCCGCTCGAGAATTTACGCGACGCGCGGCGGCAGGCGTCCAATCGCGTCATGCGCGCCTTGGGACCGACGGCCATCGTGGCCACACTCCTGGCGGCGCTGCTGGCCTTCGCCACGACACGGCCGATTCGAAGACTGACACGCGCAATCAATGAGCTGGCCATCAGCGACGGAAGCAATGTGGACAATGACTTGTTTCGCGGACCGGAGACCACACAAGCCAGCGATGAACCACTTGAAATCCTAAATCGGCAGGAATTTGTCTCCCGAGGTCCGACCGAGACTCGGCAGCTCGCGTCCGCCTTCTTCAAATTGATTGACCGGCTGGCGTCCGCTCGCGAGCAGCTCACACAAAGCGAGCGACTGGCCACGCTTGGCAAGGTCTGTTTGAGCGTGGCCCACGAATTGCGAAATCCGCTCAGCGGCATCAAGATGAATATTCGCGTCCTGCAGGATCGCGCCGATGGCGCGAACAACCCGGGAATCGACGCGATTGCACACGAAATAGACCGCATGGGGCTCTATCTGGACGAATTGATGACGCTTGCGCCGGGGAGCGCTTCGGGGACGAGGCCGCGGCTAATCCCTGTGAAGCTCTCCGCGCTTTGCGAGAGCGTCCTGACGATTCTGGCTGGCCGGTTTCAGCACGCCAAGGTAGAGCTGAAGACGAACTATTCGGCCGCGGAGCCCCACGCCTCTGCTGATCCCAACCAGGTTCGACAGGTCATGATGAATCTGATCGTAAACGCAGTCGAGGCCATGCCGACCGGCGGAACGCTGACCATCTCGGTTGAGCCGGGCCCGTCAGCGGTCAAATTCATGGTCGCTGACACCGGTCCCGGCGTTCATGCCGATGGAGCCGACGTGTTTGCTGCATTCACGAGCGGAAAGCTCAATGGCATCGGGCTCGGACTCTACCTATCCAAGCAAGTTGTCATCCGCCACAACGGACGAATTGGATACGACAATGGTCCCGCCGGCGCGGTATTCTGGTTTGAGCTGCCAGTCGCGGGGGCGAGTGCAGCGGGAGTTTAGCTACGGCGATGCAGCCATCCGCATCCATTTTGGTGATCGACGACGAGCATTCCATTTGCCTGGCGTTCAGACTCTTCTTTGAGAGTCGCGGCTGGCGGGTGCTGGTCGCCTCGTCAGCGGGCGAGGGGCTGATTTTGTGCCAGCGAGTACACCCAACGGTCGTGTTCCTCGACGTCCGGCTTCCCGATCGGAGCGGCCTTGAGCTTCTGGGAGAGCTGGCAACTTGCGATACAAAAGTTATCGTGATCACCGCCTACGGCGATCTGGATACGGTCGTTCGCGCCATCCAGGAAAAGGCTTTCGATTACCTCATCAAGCCACTGGATCTGGACAAAGCGCTGGCGCTCGCGATGCGGGTACGCGATGGACAAGTCGCGCCTCAAGCCGCGGAGCCCGCCAATCGCGACGACAGCGAATACGCCCTCGTCGGTGATTCATCGGCGATGCAGTTCGTTTATAAACTGATCGCCCGCGTGGCCGCGACAGATTCTCCGGTCCTGATCGAAGGCGAGACCGGAACCGGCAAGGAACTCGTTGCCCGAGCCATCCACCGATTTGGTGCGCGGCGCGACTGCCCGTTTGTAGCCCTAAACTGCGGCGCGATCTCGGAGCATTTGATCGAGAGCGAATTGTTCGGACACGTGCGCGGCGCGTTCACGAGCGCGGGCGCCGATCGTACGGGTCGTTTTGAAGCTGCCCAGCGTGGGTACCTGCTGCTGGATGAGATTGCGGACCTACCCCTTGCAACGCAGGTGAAGCTGCTTCGGGTGTTGGACACCGGCACGATCGAACGGGTCGGCTCGACAGAATCGATCTCGCTGGATGTCCGCGTTCTTGCCGCAACCAACAAAAACCTCGAGGAAGAAGTCGCGCGAGGTCGTTTCCGTCGAGACCTGTTTTTCCGCTTGGCGGTTCTACGGATTTCGCTTCCGCCGCTCAGAGACCGAACCGGGGATATTCCATCGCTAGCCGCACATTTTCTGAAGTCGCTGGCTCCAGCGCGTTTCTCGCCGGAACTGACCACTGACGCGATCCAGACACTGCTTGCCTACGATTGGCCCGGTAACGTCCGAGAGCTGAAAAACGCCATCGAACACGCCGTCGCCATATCCCCAGGTCGAAGTATCGTCGCTGATGACCTCCCGCGCTCGGTTCGCGGCGGAGCAATCGATAATCGGGGCCAAGATAACAAATTGCGACAGATGGCCATCGAATTCATCAGCGGTCTGGACGACGGTCCTCTGGGAAGAAGTCAACGCGCGCTCGAAGCGGTGGAGAGTGCTCTCATCCAGTTCGCAATGGAGCGGCATCGCGGAAACCAATCAGAAGCCGCGAATTACCTCGGACTCCATCGCAACACGCTCCGCAACAAGTTGCGTGAATTTGACGTCGGCGATCACTCCGACGAGCAGTAAGGGCATACCCAGCGAACGTTGGTCGGCTCCGGCGACGGTGCATTCCCTCAAAACGTCTATTGGCGCCGGTTCGTTTCGTGACGAGAGCCGCGCAATGAATCGGAATTCATACCGACGCGCGTGGCCGCACGGGTGAAACTCAATTCACCCGCAATTCAGCCGAAGCATCGATCGCCAATCCGACAATCAAAATGGCGGTCGAGAATTTGCTGCCGAGGAGAACCGAGATGGTGAGCATGGTCCGATTCGGAGACATTTGGCCATATGACTATCTGGTTGAACGACAGGTTGTGCTTGAGTTCGAATTGCCCGTGATGGCGCGGTTCGGGCAACCACAAAGCGTTCGACTTGCGTTTGGAGAGCCGTCCAGTTGCCTGGGCGGGCTGGGGCAAATCTCCGCGTACGGATCCGAAACAACGCCAACTCCATCGTGACCTTAGGGAGTCATGCCATGAGACGCTTTTCGTTCATTCTGCTGTTTTCTTTCGCGTTCGCGCTGCTCGGCGGGTGCGAAATGAAGTGCGAAACCGAGAAAACGCCGGCCCATAAGATCGCTGATGCGGTCGACGATGCCGTCGATGCCGCAAAGGATGCGGCGACCAAGGATCATGAAGTGAAGATCAAGATCAAGAAGTCCGACTAGCGCCGGGCGGGCAGACGCCGAGCCGCTGACGCTTGACCTGTTCGAGAAGCGTGACCAGCGCTTCCAGCTGGACGGGCTTGTTCAGTACCGCCATGACATTGGGCAGGTGCACGGCGTTGTCGTCGCCCGCGGAGTTAATCGCGCAGACAATTCCCAGGTCGGATCGAATTTGCCGAGCCGCAGAAACAAGTCCTTCGCGCTGCGGAATCGCGACAGCGTCCCAGTCGAGTATCAGCATGTCGTAGTTTATCTGCTCAATCTTTGCGAGAATCTCGCCGGTGTCGGGAACAAACGTCGCTAGAAATCCCAACTCGACTAAGCGCTCCTGGATGCTTTTCTCGTGGTCTCCCACATTTCCGGCGTACAGCACTGCTGTGGATGTCACGCGAGTGATGAGCGTAAGCACCGCTTCAATGTCCAGCGGCTTCTGCAAAAATGCGAGCACGCCTTGCTTCAGTGCGGAGCTTTCAAGCTCGGGATTGGAATAGGCGCTCATCAGAATAATCTGTGATCGTTGGCAGTGCTGCCGGATCTGTCGAAACGCTTCAAGGCCGTCGATTCCCGGCATTCGAACGTCCATCAGAATGACGCGAAAAATAGTCGTGCGGCAGAGTTCGACAGCTTCCTCTCCGGTCGACGCGATGCGGACCTGATACCCCTCCTTGGAGAGTATTTCCGACAACGTCAGACGCATATTTTGGTCGTCATCGACAATGAGAACATCGATAGTTTCGTGCATCTCAGTTTCCCGAGCTGACTGGCGTCACGGTGACGGGTCGGGGTAGTCGGATCCGAAACGTCGCGCCGGGGCCGGCTTTCTCGGCCACACTGATCTCACCGCCGTGCCGATTGACGATTTGACGGCAGAGCAATAATCCCAGGCCCGTGCCGGTTTTCTTACTGGTCACCAGCGGCTCAAACAATCGCGGTCGAATCTCGTCCGAGATGCCGGCGCCGGTGTCGCGAACTTCCAGATAGTCGCCGTCCGCACCCCGCCATGCCACGATGGTCACTTCGCCGCGGCCTTTCATCGATTCTACGGCATTCTGCAGCAGATTCTGAAGGACCTGACGAAACTGTCCAGGGTCGACCCAGGCGATGAACGGCGTCGGCTTCATGTCAATTTGCCAGTTGACGCGACCCGACGAGTCCAGCCGTCGCGTGAGCTCGCGGATCAGTCCGCCGAGCTCGGTTTCGGCGCATTTCGGGTCGCGGCCGCGGGTCATTTCCATGAGGTTGGTGATGATCGCGTCGGCGGTCTTCACCTCGTCTTCGATCATGGTAAGCAGGTCGAGGTGCTCGCTGGATTTTGCAAGCCGCCTGCGAAGCAGGTAGGCCGCATTTCGAATGACGCCCAGTGGATTTCGAAGGTCGTGTGCGATACTTGCCGAAAGCTGCCCGATGGCGGCCAGCCTTGCCTGCTGCACCAGCTGGTCGCGTGCCTTTCCCAATTCGCTCTCGACGCGTTTTGTCTCATCGACCTGAAATTGCATGAGCGTGGCGCGCAGCTCGCGGGCGCGTTCCTCGATCTGCTTGCGGTCGGTGACGTCCATCGTCACCCCGCTCAGCCGGCGGGTGTTCCTGGCCGCGTCCAGCGTGGTCTGGCCGCGCTCCGCCACCCAGCGGATGGCCCCGTCCGGCCGACGGATGCGATACTCAATTTCGTATTCGCGCGCCTCGCGGATGGCCAGCGCCGCGCAGTCGCGGACACGCCCGGCGTCCTCCTCGTGAACGCCGGAGAAGACGACGTCGTCGGGGTTTGCGCCCGCGGTGGGCTTGGCGCCCAGAATGTCCTCAAGGGACTCTGACCATGTGACGTTGCCCGAATCGAGATCGCGCGACCAGCTGCCGAGTTGGGCAGATCGCTCGGCCAGCAGCAGCCATGCCTCGTTTTCGCGCAGGTCCTTTCGGGCTTCGTCCCACTGCTCGGTCGCGCGACGGAGTTGGGCCATGCCGCGCTCGGCGGCATCATCGCTTCGCGACTTGTCGACAGTGGCACGGTGCAGCACCAAGGAGGTGAGAATGCACAAGAGGCAGCAAAGGATGTAGAGCGCCAACTGCAAAAGCTGACGAGGGTCGGAAAGTAATCTCGATGTGGTCTGTACGAACAATAACTCCGCTGACACCACTCCGAGTGCGGTCGCTAACACGGCGGGTCCAACACCGAACAACCAGGCGCTGAGGATCACCGCGAGCAGGAATGGGAGAAATAATGCGTCAGTCTGAAGAGTCGAGTGGACGGCCAGGCGGAGGATTGTCGCTACGGCGATGGCGCCGGCGGCGGCCGAATAGCGCAGCGCCGGATGCAGCTGCCCGCTGGGCAGAAAAATCAGCGCGCGCTCCGTTCGTCCAAATCGAAACAAGCCAGCCACCTTCCCCCGATAGCATAGGCAGAGTCAATCAGTTAGTGGGAGCGAATCCGCCTGCGTCCGAAAACGCCTGCGGACGCTTCGGCATCGCGGGGACACCCCTTGTGCGAATTCGCACGAGGCGTCAGAATCCTATGACCGAAATGAAATGCAAAACTTGGTAGCCGCGCGGGCAAATCGAAACGGACGAGCGTAATGCAGGTCCTGATCGTTGAAGACAATCTCAAGATGACCGAACTGCTCCGCCGCGGACTGGCCGAGCACGGCTACAGCGCAGATATCGCGACCACGGCTTCGGAGGGGGAGGACGCGGCCTATGCGAATACATACGACGCGATCGTCCTGGATCGAATGCTCCCGGACAAAGACGGTCTGGATCTATGCCGCGAGCTGCGGCGGCGCGGCATCAAAGTTCCAATTCTCATGCTGAGCGGGCTCGCATCGGTCGAAGATCGTGTGGCGGGGCTGAATGCCGGCGCGGACGATTATCTCGCGAAGCCGTTCGCTTTTGACGAGCTAATTGCCCGAATCCGGGCCCTTTTGCGGCGAGGCGAAGCCGGCGAGACGTCCAAGCTCACGTACGCCGACGTCGAGCTCGATCTACTCAAGCGGGCCGTTTCGCGGGCCGGGCAGCCGGTCCGGCTTCGCAATAAGGAATATGAACTGCTCGAGTTTTTCATGCGCCGGCCGGATTGCGTTTTGGCGCGCACGACGATCGCGGAACACGTCTGGGACTCCAATCACGATTTCAGCAGCAATGTGATTGACGTGAATGTGGGCGCGCTGCGCCGCAAACTCGACCGCGGATTTGAGAAGCCCCTGATTCATACGGTCATCGGCGTGGGCTACATGTTCAGCTCGGAAGGCCCGGCGCAATAGACCGCTCCGATTCCGCCGTGAAGGCGGCTTCATCTCCTTTTCACTCCTTCCTCAACAACCGGTGAAAGACTCGCAATGTGTGGCGGATAATTCAAGGCCCCCAATTGCGAGGTGTTTTATGCTTTCCTGGGCACTGACATTTCTGATCGTTGCTCTGATTGCTGCGTTGCTTGGATTCGGCGGCATCGCCGGGTCCGCGGCGGCGATTGCGCAGTTCCTGTTCTATCTGTTTGTCATTCTCTTCGTCGTATCGGCCGTTGTGTCGCTGGTACGTGGGAGAAGCCCGCCGCTTCCGCCGGCTTGAGCCGCGCAACCCGTCCGACCAATTCCATTTCCAAGTGAAGTAACTGAGGCGTGCATTGCGCGGTGTGGAGCCGATCGCAGTTCTCGCCTCTTTGAAGGGAGAACATCATGAATTCACGTTCAAAACTCTTGACGATCGCATCGGCGGTCGGAGCACTGGCCGCTCCGCTCATGGCACAAACGAACACGCCGCCAACCGGGAACATGCATTCGGGCGGCACGATGCAGTCTGACCGGAGCCGCGATTTTGCCATGGCGACCCGGTTCATGAAGGCCAAGGACCTCATGGGAATGAAGGTCACGAACAACGCCGACGAGAACCTTGGCAAAATCGAGGACATCGTGGTGGACGCCGGATCGGGACGAATTCTCTACGGCGTTTTGTCGTTCGGCGGCTTCCTGGGCGTCGGTGACAAGCTCTTCGCGATTCCGTGGGAATCTCTGCAATTGACCGGCGATTCGAAGGCCTATGTGCTGAACATCGACAAGGACCGCCTGAAGAACGCGGAGGGCTTCGATAAGAAGCACTGGCCGAACTTCGCCGACGAGCAGTGGGCGACCAAGACGTACCAGTACTACGGCCGCTCGCCGTATTGGTCGGCCAACAATGCCCAGCATACCAATGACTACCGCGATCGCTGGAACCAGCACGTTTCAGTGTGGCAGAAGGTCAGCGATTTGTGCGGCAAAGATGTTCGCAACGCGCAGGATGAACGCATCGGCGACATCAGCAATCTTGCGATCGATCCCGATAGCGGCCGCATCCTCTATGGGATTCTCTCGTATCGCGGGAAGCTCTTCGCCATTCCGTGGAGCGCGTTCAGCTTCAGCGGGGATGCCAAGTACGCCGTGCTGAACGTGAGCAAGGACAAGTTGTCCGAGTCACAGGGCTTCTCGAACGACAAGTGGCCGAATCTTGTAGATCCGAATGTCGCGGGCACGACGCACGATTATTACGGCCAGCCCCGGTATTGGGATCGCGGCTAGGCGATTCTCACGTGAAGCAATTCAGCGCCCGGCGGCTTGCTCAGCAAGTGCCAGGCACGAAAAGGAGTTTGTCATGAATCATGAACGAGCATCGAACCAACCGAACGATCAGCGAAATCGAACGGGCGTGGGCTCGACCAGTCAGCCATCGTCGAGTGACACAACGCCGATGAAGCCCGATCGAGGTCAATATGCCGAGGGATCTCCCGATTCTTCGCGGCAGTTTGGCGAAGCGGGACAGTCCACTCGGACCAATCAAGGCCAGAGTGGTTCGTCCAGCGGGACCGCGACGCAGTCGCCGCCCAGTAGCGGATCGAAACGATCCATGCCGGCCACCGGCGAATCGGCGAACGCTGGCTCCTGCGGCACCGATTCCTGCACGCCCGAGACGGGCGTGAACCAGACCTCACGCCAGCCGGAGGCGGGTAAGAGGAACCCCGTCTCTGGAGGGCAGAGGGACAACGAGAGCGGGTCTGAATAAGGCCAGTTCTTGTTGCGCGCCCCGGCGTGGTCCGACGCGCCGGGGCGCATTTTGTTTTCGATAACACGCCGCCGGTCGTTCAATTTGAACGACCGGCGGCGGCTTTTTGGGCTTCAAATTCGAATTATTTACCCGTCGCGTGGGGACGGGCTGCCGGGTTTGTGCCTCGCAAGCTTCGCATTCATAAATACTTACAGAATCTAGTTTTCCGAACTTGGTGATGAACGTCCGTTCATGCGCATTTCAGCGTCGTTTCCGGCCTATGAGTCACAATCTCTCATGAGTCAGCGGCGAGCGGAGTCTCGCAGCGCATATTGAAAGGAAGGCAAAGCCATGGTTGCCCTTCGAAATCGAGTATCCGAACCGGCCAGTGAAGATGCACGACCCCGGTTGCATATTTCCGGAAGGCGTCGCGTCGTCACCGCTCCGTCGAAGTCAACGCGTACGGCGGGCTGGCCTGTTCCGCCGCGATACGTGATGAATGATGAGCTCTCCGATCCTTCAGAAGAGCAGACCCTGTTCGCCAACTGGACGAATCCGCCCTGGCCGTCCGGGCGCATCACGCCGGATGAGGAATCTCTTTGCTTTAAGCAACTCAATTTCGCGGCGTACAAACTGAGCCGACTCTACACGGAAGTCGTCAGCAGTTGGTCGCCGACTGCTCATAAGCGCTACGCGATCTGGCTTGAGCGCCATACGGCCCTGCGGAGCCATCTGATCGACGCGAATCTTGGCCTGGTCTATGACCTGATGCGCCGCAATCGCTTCAGCATTCTGGATCGGGATGAGATCCTGAGCGAAGGCATGCTGGCATTCCTGCGGGCGGTGGACACGTTCGATCCGTGGCGCGGCTTCCGCTTCAGCACCTATGCGTGCAATGCGATGCTTCGCGCTTTTTCCCGCGCCGCCGGAAAACAAGCGCATCGCCGCTCCGTGTTTTCGTCGAGCACGATCCCGGCTAACGAACTGCATGACGCGTCGGAAGCCATCCAAAATGACGAGGGTCTGCTTTACGTCGAGCGACTGCGGGGCATCCTCGAGTCCAACTCGGCTGAACTTTCGCACGTTGAGCGCGAAGTTCTGGCGAAGCGATTCCCGCGTCCCACGGACGGTGAGCGTCTGACGTTGGACGGCATTGGCCGGCATCTCGACGTCAGCAAAGAACGTGTTCGCCAGATTGAGCGTGTGGCGCTGCGGAAGCTGCGTCGGGCGCTTGAAAAGGACCCCGTACTCAAATCCTAGTGATAATTGATTCCCACGCGACGGATCGCCTTGGCGATTGCAGCGTGGGGCGAGATGAGACCACTTGATAAGGACGCCTAACATGACGAAGAATCGAACTTTGAATGCCAATCGTAATAGCGTGAAAGAACTTCGGAACCACGCCGAAGCCGTGGGCCGAGACGTGCAGGAACTGGCATCAGCCGCGGGCGATATGGCGCGCCATCAGCTCGATCCGTTGGCCGAATATGTGCAGGCCAAACCGGTCAAGAGTCTGCTGATCGCGGCCGGTGTCGGCGCGATGCTGGGCCTGATTTTGGGTCGACGCTAGGAGCTCGTTGATGCCTTCGGGCAAGCGACCTCACTCGGAACCGGCCGGTGGGCGGATTTCGCCGGAAGCGACGAATCCGCCTGCCGACCAACCTTCCGCCGAATCAAACGGCGACCCCTTGCATGCGCTGATCTCCAGTTTAGGAGCGCTGCGTGAGGAGGTCCGGCTGCTTTACGAAGTTCGGATGGATCAAATGCGAGTCGCGGTCCGCGATTTCGTGTCCGGCGCCGTCACGAAGTTCGTTGGGTGGCTTTCCGCGCTGATGCTTGGGTTCCTGGCGGCGAGTTTTGTGATGTACGGGACGGCGCTGGGCCTGGCGAAGCTGTTCGGAGACCGTCTGTGGGCCGGCTTCCTGCTGGCGGGTTTGCTGCTGTTTGGTTCAATCGGCGCGGTCGTCATAACTCTTGCAATACGCGACCGGCGTCGTATTCGTGAACGGCTGAAAGACAAGTATGACACAAATGTCCCATCAAACTGAAGCCGTGTTGAGCTGCGCGCAGGATGATGGATCCGACGCGGGATTTCTTCGCGAGCGGGCCTGTGTGGTCCGGTCTGATCTTCACCGGGCGTGGTGCGACGTCGTCACCTCGCTTCGCCGCGCGGCAAATCCGAGCACTTTGATCCACTATCACCCCGTCGGCGTGACCGTGGCGGTCGGAGTTGCGACGGCCATAGGAGTGCGAGAAATCAGCAAGCCGCGAGAGGCGGAGCGAAAGCCCGGATTGCTGCGGAAGACGCTCCGAGTGGCGCGCGGAATGATCGTGCGCTCAGTGATTTCGCAAGGAGCGCTCTGGTTCCTTGGGACGCAACAATACGAAGAAACCGAACCGGCGACTGAAACGGGAGACATGGAATGAGTGATCCCGTTTCGAAGCCGCAGATACCATCCGGCGACGCCGTTCGTGCGAGCGCTCCCGCGTTGCACGCCCAGGCCGCAACGCGGCTGACGCGATCGCTGCTGGGCGTATGCCTGGTCCTGGCCGTGCTCTATTTCGCCCGCGATCTGCTCATTCCAATCGCGCTGGCGATTTTCCTTTCATTCTTGCTGGCGCCGCTCGTCCGCGCCATCCAGAGTCGCGGATTGCCGCGCATTCCCTCGGTTATGGTCGTCGCGACCATCACAGTGGCGGGGCTGACACTGGGCGGCTGGTTCGTCGGTTCGCAGGCGATTGGCTTGGTTCAGGAGTTGCCTGCTTATCGGGAAAACATAGTAGCGAAGGCCCGCGCGCTGCGTGAGTCGGTCGGCGGCAAGTTTCGCCCAGTCATGCAGACGATTGACGCCGTCACCAGTGAGGCAAACGCGCCGCATTCCCCGACCGAGGGCGCGGCGTCCGGTGCGCATACCGCCGCAGACAAGCCCGCGGTGCAGAATGCATCACACACGGGCTCCGACACGCCGGCCTCGCAATTTCAGATCCTGCGGGCGGCGATCTTCCCGCTGCTTCATCCGTTTGAAGTGGTCGGGCTGGCGTCTGTATTCTTGATTTTCTTCCTGGTCTATCGCGAGGATCTCAGGGATCGCATCATCTGGGTTTGCGGGCGGGCTCACCTCAGTCTCACGACAACCGCGCTGACCGACGCTGGAACGCGCGTCAGCCGCTATTTCGGCGGACTTGTCCTGGCGAACGGCTTGCACGGCCTGGTTGTGACCATCGGGCTGACCCTGCTTGGAATTCCGAACGCCCTGGTGTTTGGTGTCATCGCCGCACTGTTGCGATTTATTCCATTCCTCGGGCCGGCTATCGCAGCCATTCTCCCCTGCACGCTCGCCCTGTCGCTTTTCGATGGGTGGGCTCGTCCGATTCTCGTGATCCTGCTGTTCATTCTGGTCGACGTCATGAGCGCAAATCTGCTCGAACCGTGGCTGTATGGCGCCCGGACTGGCGCGTCGCCGACGGCAATTATCCTTTCAACGGTTGTCTGGACCTGGCTGTGGGGTGGTATTGGGCTGGTTCTGGCAACGCCGATCACGGTCTGCCTTGTGGTGCTGGGAAAATATGTTCCGCAGTTTCAGGTGCTTTACGTCCTGCTGGGCGACGAACCCGTGCTCGAACCGCATGCGCGACTCTATCAGCGATTGCTGGCGATGGATCGCGCCGAGTCGCACCAGATTGTGCGTGATGCGGCGAAGAACGACCCGCCAGAGAAGGTGTTCTCGGAGCTGGTCGTACCGGCCCTGAGTTTGCTCGCCGTCGAGGGCGCTCACGGCCCGCACGATGCTTCACGGCAGGCATTTGCCGATCAGATGATCGACGACTTTCTGCCGCCAGCAACCGTGGCGGCGAAGGGCGAACAAAGCTCGAGCGAGTCAGGGGTTCTGGCGCCCGCTGTTGTTCCGCTCAGTCCAGCGGTCGTGCTGATTCCGGCGCATGGTCCGCACGATGAGCTCGCGGCCCGGATTCTGGCGCGACTGCGGGAAGCCCGCGGCGGACCGAGTCGCGTGGTATCACCGCATCTGCTCATCGCCGAACTATTGGAGATGATTCGCTCAGATCGTCCGACCGCGATTTGCATTGTAAGCGTTCAGGCCGAGAACATCGGCAGAATTGAACTGCTTTGCCGGCGCATCGCCGAGAGCGAACATACCTGCCCGTTGCTAGTGGGCGTTTGGGATGCTTCGATTGACGCAGACCGCCTGCGGCGTCGCCTCAGTCGGGTGCCCCGCGTACAACTCAGTACCACCGCTACGGAAACGCTGCAGGCAATCGAGGCCGTACATCCCAGTCAGTTGGCCGGGCCGGCCATCAGCACGCCTGCCGCGATCGCTCCGCCGGTGTTCGTCGCGCCGGCGCTCGCCTGACTCGCCGGGCAATCACTCAATTTCGTCATCCCGCCGAGGGCGGACTACGCGCCGCCGTTTCAGCGACCACTCGGAGTAATTCGTCAGGGTCCATGGGCTTTGACAGATGCGCGGCGTACCCGGCGAGCTCGGCCTGGTGGCTGTCCTCGGGCCGTGCGAAGCCGGTCAACGCGATGGCGGCGAGATTCCTGGCGACGCCGCCATCCAACCCGCGCACGCGCGACAGAAACTCGTAACCATCCACGCCGGGCATGCTGATATCGCTGATGAGCAAGTCGGGGACCTCGGTCCGGATCTGTTCGAGCCCGTCAACGGCAGACGCTGCGGTTCTGACCTGGCATCCGCTTTCCTTGAGAATTCGCGCGAGCAGCTCACGTCCGTCGTCGTCGTCATCAACAACCACGACACGTAATCCGTGCAGCGCAGGGAGGTTGGCCATTGCGTCGGACGGCGATTTCGAGCGCAACTGGCCGGCGGCCATCTCGTAGAGCGGGACGGTCACCGTGAACGTAGCACCCTGGCCCTCTCCACCGCTTGCAGCAGTCACAGTGCCGCCGTGGGCCTCCACCAGTTGCTTCACGATGGCCAATCCCAACCCAAGCCCGCCGTGTTTTCGACGCAATGATGAGTCTTCCTGCCGGAAGCGATCAAACACGCTTGGCAGAAAGCTCCGCGAAATGCCCTGACCTGTGTCGGATACGACCAGTTCGGCGCTGGCCCCGTTGCGACGCAGCTCGACGGTAACCAGTCCGCCTGCCGGCGTGAACTTGAATGCGTTCGACAGGAGATTCCAAACGATCTGCTGCATGCGAACCTGGTCGGCCATGACAAACAGCTCGGCCGGTTCGATGCGTTTTTCGAGGCGAACCGGACGAGCCAGCGCGTTCGGCATCGCCGAATCGACCACTGCAAGAATGATCGATCCGAGTTCGATCGGCTTGAGCTCGACTCGCAGCTTGCCGGAGACGATCGCGCTCATTTCCAGCAAGTCTGCAATAAGCTGCGCCTGAAGCCGCGCATTGCGGTCGATCGTGTCTATCGCCCGGATCTGTTCGTCGGGCGAGGCGGCCCCGCGTTTCAACAGTTGCGTCCAGCCCACGATGGCGTTGAGCGGGGTTCGCAGCTCGTGCGATAGATTCGCCAGAAACTCATCTTTCGCTCGGCCAGATTGTTCAACCTCAAACCTGGACCGCTGCTCGTTTTCGAGCAGTGCCTGCCGTTCTTCTTCGAAGCGCTTTCGTTCGCTGATGTCGCGAAATACGAGTACTGCACCCACGACTTCGTCCAGCGCATTTCGGATCGGCGCGCCGCTATCGTCGATCGGACGCTCACTGCCGTCCTTCGCGATCAGGACCGTGTGATTGGCGAGTCCGACGACCTTGCCCTCGCGCAACACCCGGTCGACTGGATTCGCGACCGTGTGGCGGGTTGCCTCGTTGACAATGCGAAACGATTCTTGGATCGGGCGGGTTTCGGCCTCAGGAAACGTCCAGCCGGTCAACGTCTCCGCGACGCGATTCATGAACGTCACGCGTCCAAGCGCGTCCGTTGCGATTACGCCGTCGCCGATGCTTGAGAGTGTCGTACGATATTGTTCGCGACTCTCCAGGAGGTGAATCTGGGCGACTTTGCGCGCGGCAATTTCCCGCTCTAGACGGTCGCGCTGGCGGCGCAGATGCGCATTCGCAACGAGGACGCCGCCGATCATTGCCGTTCCGAGCAGCAAGACTGCCCCCAGCACGGCTCCGGTCAACCACCGGAGTTCCATCATCAGACGCCGACGCTGTTCCAATTGGCGGGTTTCGGCTGCACGCAGGTCGGTTGTGATCTTGCGGGCTTCATCCATGAGCGCTTTGCCTTCCCCGCTGCGGACCCGTTGTAACGCTTCGTTACCTTTGCCCGCCTGGCTCAGCTGAATGGTCGCGTTCAACTCCCGAATCTTTTCGCTCGAAAGCTGCGCCAGTTTCGCAACCGAGCTGCGTTGCGGAGCGTCGTCAGAAACCAACCTATCGAGTTGCTCGAACTGGGCATGAATCTTTTCGACAGCCGCCCGATAGGGATCGAGATACGCCGCGTCGCGGGTCAGCAGGTAGCCGCGCTGTCCCGTTTCGGCGTCGCGCAGACTCCCAAGCACGCCATCAACCGAGCGAAGTACTCGGTACGTGTGTTCGACGTGATTTACCGATTTTACAAGTTGATAATAAATGCCGAACGCGGCTCCGCCGATCGCCAGCAGGATGCCCAGCGCAATCGCGAGCCCCGCGGTCGATCCGCTGCCAAATGCCCACCATCTGCCGCTCGAGCGCGCCTCAGTATCCACGTCCGCTGACGCCTGTTCGTTAACGCGGACAGCGGGCCCAGTTCAACTGGCCGCCGACCACGGAGGACCTTGGTTGGAGTCTTGACGCGAATCGCGTCAACCACATCATCGAGGGAAGAATAATCGCTAGCCAGCACCGGTGCGACTTTGAATTCAGCCGATGGCTCTCGTTGCTCGACTTGAGAGGAGCTCCGAGTCACGAGTCGCTAGAAATGAAAAACGGCGCGGCATCGGATGGATGGCGCGCCGTTTGGATTTGTGCCGACTGGAACGGTCGACTTCAGCTCTTTTCCTGAACCGTAATACGGAATTGCTCGGTCACGGCCATTCCATCCGGGCCTTTGGCGACCACGTTGGCGGAATGCTTCTCAACGAGGTCCGCGTCCGGTGCGGCCGTCAAGACAAATGTCCGCTCGTTGCCCTCAAGCTTTCCACCGTCGTCGACGATGTGCACGCCTTTGGGCAAGTTCTCGAACGCAATCGTCACAGGCCCTTCAAAATTTGATCGGGTGACGACAATTGCGACCTTCTCCGTGCTGCCACGTTTGACCGACTGGTCTGCTGGCTTGACCAGCGTGATCTTTTTGGCGCCAGGTCCCTCCACGGTGCTTTTCTCGCAGCCGAAGAGAAACAACGCCGGGATGACGATCAGGCAACTCATCTTTTTCAACATATCAAGCTCCTTGTGCTCAGGTTCGATCGCGTACAGTTAATGAAATCGACTCAGTCGCGCGGATGCCGTCGGGGCCCTCGGCGGAAATACGGACGTCCTGGTTTTTCACGAGGTCGGCGCGATCACGTGCCCGAAACACGATCTTGATCGAGTCGGAGCGCGTGCTTCGCGGTGCGTCAACCGCCTCGACTCCGGATGGCAGGTTCTCGACTGTAACTTTCACATCGCCGCTGAAATTCTCACGGCGCATCCGCACGGTGAGACTCTCCGCGTCGCCACGACGCAGACTGAGATTCGACGGCTTGTAAAGCACAAGCACCTCGCCGTTCTTGCCACGAACGGTGGTTCCGTCGGTCGGCAATGAGTGGTTTGACGAGCTCCAGCTACGGTCCGACGAGCTCCAACTGGAGTTGTCGGAGCAGCCGGCCGTCAGCAGCGCGATCATTGCAGCGCCTCCTAATAGAGTTAAGCGGGTCATACATTCTCCTTCCATTCGGACAGGAAAATCGCTTCGCCGATGTGTTAGCGAATCGAACGCCGGAAATGGTCCGAAATCTCCAGCGGATGGGATCCCAGCACCGCGATCCATGGGAGTGGAATCGAGGGAGTATTCGAGGCGAGAAGTGAATCGTTCATGAATCCGACATGAACTCTATTTCAGATGCCACGAATCCGGTTCAGTTGACTCGGACGAAGATTGACTTTGAATACTGCGGGTCGCCGGTGAAGTCGGGGGGGAGGGTGGGCGTGTCGAGTTGCGTCAGGCGTCGGGATGGGGCGGCCGTCTGGAGCGCGGATTCGAGGTCTTCGCGACGGATTTGGCGGTCGTTGGTTGCGAGGAAGAGGATTCCGCCGGAGTCGAGGAGATTGATCGACTCGCGAACGAGTCTGGGGAGCTGAGTGCGAAGTTCGAAGACCGACGGTGGGCGGCGGGTTCGCGAAAAGGTGGGGGGGTCGAGGATCAGCATGTCGTAACGGAGCTTTTGGCGCCGGGCGCGATTGAAGAACTCGAAGATGTCGGAGGCGTAGAAGCGGTGCGAATCGATGGGGAGTTGATTGGCTTCGAAGTTTCGCTTGCCCCATTCCAGATATCGCCTCGATAGATCGACGCTGGCGACGCTCGTTGCGCCGCCTTTGGCGGCTGCGATCGAGAAACCGCACGCATAGGCGAATGTGTTGAGGACGCGGCGACCGCGGGAGAACTCGGCGACGCGGCGGCGGTTGTTGCGATGCTCCAGGAAGAGACCGACTGAATAACCATCGAACGGGCGGATGAGAAAGTTGAGGTCGTACTCACGAACTGGGAATTCCTCGGCGGCTGGTTCGCCGATCCAGGAGGCGGAGTTTTGGTGCGATTCGCGGAGTTCGGGGGTGGCATGGGCGCGGTCCCGTACGAACTGCTTCAGGTAGACGGCGCGGGCGTGCAGTCCATTGCGCCACTCGAGAAGGTGGGGTCGGAGCAGTTCGGGTGAAGGAACCGGATGGCCTTCATGAATCTGAACGATGAGCACCGGTCCCCATTTTTCGATGACGAGTCCTTCGATTCCATCGGCGCGGCCGTGAAAGAGGCGGATGGCTTCGATGGATTTGTCGCGGAGGATCGGAGCGCGGCGGGCCAGTGCGGCGTCGAGCTTTGACTGTAGTGAATGCGGGCTTGGCACTGGCTGCACTATAACCGGGCGAATCAGTTCTGATTGAGGGCTGGAAGCGAAATCGACTCGATCGGGTGTCGCGCTTCGATTCTCGCAAAGCGGATGGCGATAGAAGGAAGGACGAGAAGGTTCAGCAGGGTTGAGGTCGCGAGGCCGCCGAGGATGACGATGGCCATGGGTCCTTCTATCTCGCGGCCGACCTCGCCAGCGCCGAGGGCGATCGGCAGCAACCCTAGTCCGGTGACGGTTGCGGTCATGAGGATGGGGAGGAGCCGCTCTGATGCGCCACGGAGGACCGTCTCGCTGCTCCATGGATGGCCTTCGATGAGCACGAGGTGCTCAAAGTGGGAGATCATCATCACGGAATTTCGCATGGTGATGCCGAAGAGCGTCACGAAACCGACGATGGACCCGATCGAGAGCGAATGGCCGGTAAGGGCGACGGCCGCGACGCCACCGACGAACGCGAAGGGCAGGTTGGCGAGAACGAGGAGCAGGTTTCGGAGACTGCCGAAGACAGACGAGAGCAGGAGCAGCACGGCTGCGCCGGCGAGGGCGGAATGTAGGAGTAATTCGCTGGTGGCTTCCTGACGGGCTTCGGCTGTACCGCCGAAGTCGACGTAGGTGCCGGCGGGCATTTCGATTCGAGCGACGCGCTGCTGGGCTTCATGGACGAAGCCGGCGAGGTCGCGACCGTGGACATTTCCGACGACGGACTGGCGCCGGCGGCCGGCGTCGTGCGAGATCGAGTAGCGGCCCGTCGTGGCGTGGAGGTCGGCCAGATCGCCGAGTCGAGCGGTTGCGCCGCTGCTGTTTCGGATGAGGAGGTCGCCAATGGCTTCGGGGTCCTGGCGGAGTTTCGGATCGAGGATGACGCTGACGTCGAAGGAGCGTGTGCCTTCATTGACCTGGCCCACGCGCGTGCCCTGATAGGCAGTCTGCATGGCGTTGAGGACTTCAAGCGTCTGGAAGCCGAGCTGTTTGAGGCGTTCGCGGTCGAGGCGAATGGTCATGAACGGCGCGCCGGGTGGAGCGGCGACACGAATGTCGGCCGCGCCGCGGATAGAGGAGACCGCCGTCGCGATTTCGCGCGACTTCTCGTCGAGGATGTCGAGGTCGTCACCGTAGACGCTGATGACGACGGGGGAAGTCTCGCCAGTCATCGTTTCGCTGATGCGATCGCCGAGGAAGGTCATCGTCTCAGATGTCACGCCGGGGTACTTGTCGAGCAGTTCTCCAATCTGTTTTTGTATCTGGGCTTGCTCGGCACCGGGTGTGTTCGGCATAAGCTCGACGTGGATTTCGGCGCGGTGCGGGCCCCAGGGGTCTTCGCCAAGTTCTGCGCGGCCGGCCTGGAGCTCTACTGTTGCAATGGCCGGTGCATCGTGGACGCGGACGTTTTCGAGGAGGTCTTTTGAAATACGGTTTCCGACGCGCATCATTTCGGTGAGCGACGAGCCAGGAGGCATATTGAGCTGGACCACGAAGTGGCCTTCGCGGAACTCAGGGAGGAACTCGGCTCCAAAGCCGGCGGCGAGCCCAATGGCGAGCAGGACGAGGGCGGCGCATGCGGCCATGGTCTGGGTCGGGAAGCGGATCAGCCGCGCAAGAATTGAGACATAGCGGGACTTCAGCACTCTGAGAAAGGCCGGTTCGGCTGTGTGGGCCACCGCGCCGGGCAACATGATGGCGGCCATGGCGGGCGTAACAGTGAGTGCGACCAGGAGCGAGGCGAGGATCGCAAGGATGTAGGCCACGCCGAGCGGTGCGAACATGCGACCCTGGATGCCGCTCATCGTCAGGACCGGGACGAACAGCAGTACCACGACGAAGGTTGCGTAGACGACGGCGCTTCGAACTTCGAGGGAGGCGCGGAGGACTATTTCTGTCGCGGGAAGTGGATTGGGTAGCAGGCGGTTCTCTTTCAGCCGGCGGAAAATGTTCTCGACGTCGATGATTGCGTCGTCGACGACTTCTCCGATGGCGATTGCCAGGCCACCGAGGGTGATCGTATTCAGGGACATGCCGAACCGCTGCATGACGATGATGGCGGTGAGAAGGGATAGCGGGATCGCGGTGATGGAAATGAGGGCCGTGCGGAAATTGAAGAGAAAGATGAAGAGGACAACGGCGACCAGAATGCCGCCAATGAACAGAGCGTGGGTGACACGATGGATGGCCGTTTCAACGAAGGTGGCCGGTCGGTGCAGGCCTGGATAAAGGGTGATGCCCTCGGCTTCAAAGAGCGGCTTCATGGACTCAAGGGCGGCTTCGAGCGATTGTGTGACTTCAAGCGTGTTTGATCCGTATTGCCCGAGGACTTTGACGAGGACGCCCGGCTCGCCCTGAATGCTTGCGTCACCGAACATCGGCGCGGCGCCAAGGACGACCTCGGCGACGTCGCGAATGCGAAGGGGCGAGCCGCCCTGATGACTGATGATGGCGTCGCCAAGTTGGTTGGGGTCGGTGGTCTGGCCCTCGGCCTGGATGATGACACGTTGATTTGGGGTTTCGACGAACCCCGCGCCGCGCACGCCGCTTGCGGTTCGGGCTGCCACGGCTACGTCTTCGACACTCAGACCGAAAGCGGCAAGGCGATCGGGATCGATGCGGATTTGCAGTTCCTGCGATTCACCTCCCATCACTCCGACGGATGCGACTCCGGGGACTGCCTGAAGGCGCGGGCGGACTGTCCAGTCGGCAAAGGCGCGGAGTTCGAGGGGGGATTTTTTCTTTGAGACGAGACCGATCTTGAGGACGTCCATCGTGGCTGATGTGAGTGGCGTCAGCTTTGGGGGTTTAACGCCATCGGGCAGACCGATGGTTGAGAGCTGCTCGGAGATCATCTGTCGGGCGGTGAGGGGGTTTGTGTCGTCCTTGAAGACGACGGTGACGATTGAGAGGCCCTGGATCGATTGTGATCGGACCGATTCGATTCCGGCTACACCGTTGACGGCGCCTTCGACTTGCTGGGTGACGAGCTGTTCAACCTGTTCGGGAGAGAGACCCGGGGCTTCGGTTTGAATGGTGACCTGGGGCTGGACGAAATCCGGAAAAACATCGAGCTTGGCGCGCGAGGCGACGTAGGCCCCGTAAGCTGTAATGATCACGGCGAGGGCGAGAACGAGTCGCCGCGCCTGAATTGATGCGCCGATCAGACCTCTCAGCATGAGGTCTGGTCCGGATGGTGCATCGATAATGGAATGATACCAGGCACTGCCACTACTCCTCCGCTTCGGCGGCCTCGAAATGCGGCTTCATTTCCTGACCCAGGAGAGACTCGGCGCCGACGATGACGACGCTATCACCCGGCTTGGCGCCGTGAAGCGAGAACCAGCCATCGGTGACGGGCTGATCGAGCGAAACTCCGGTTCGCACAAACTTGTTTTTGGCTGTTTCGATAAAAACCCAGGATGTCCCGGCGTGGCGGACGATTGCGCTACGCGGCAGCACGACTCCCGTTCGCGGAGTTCCCGGCAGGTCGATGAAGGCGCGAACGGACATTCCGGGGCGTAGCCAGGATGGTGGTGCGTTGATGGAGACGACGAGCCCGACACCCTGCATTCTGGAATCGATGACCGGGACTACGGCCAACATGGTGGCATCAATGGGGTGGTCCGGCATAACCGCGGCAGTGAGCCGGGCTGTGTGGGGCGGATCGGATCCGAGCTGGCCGGGCGGGGCGGTCAGGCGGGCTAGCAGTCGATCGAAACGGGAGAGGCGAACGATCGGCTGGCCGGCTTCCACGGATTCATCGGGCTGGGCAAAGACGTCGACGACTTCACCTCCGCGGGCAATGACGAGGTCGAGGGGACCGGCGGGACCGGATGTGGCTGTAAGGGCCGAGTGAATCAGCTGCATTGTCTCTTCGGCAGCCTTGAGGCGAGCTTGTTCGGCCTTGAGGTGGGAGAGGGCTTCTTCAATTACGCGATCAGAGACGATGTGGCCCTGTTCGTTGAGGTCGCGCTTGCTGTCGTAGGAGTGTTGCGCGGCGTCGAGGGCGGCGCGGGCCTGGTCGGCGTCGGAAGCGGCTGCGGCCAATCGCGAGGCGAGATCGGCGCGCTCCATGGCGGTGACGCGCGGTTCAATGTCGCCGATGGCTGCGCCGTCGGCGAGCGTGGAACCCAGCGACGGCCAGGGCTTGCCTGGTGCAGTTCGGAGGGTCCCGGCGACCGGGGCGCGAAGGGTGAATGTCGAGGCCGGGTCGTTCTCGACCAGCCCGTAGGCGATGGCCTGTCGCGGAACGGATGCGGGCGCGAGGGGCTGCACTTTTAGATCGATTCGCTGGGCGGATTCGTCGTCGATCGTGACGCCTGACTCGTGCTCGTTTTCCAGCGATGTGGTCGGTTCGGTGGACTGCGCGGCGCGCGGGGCATCGTGCGCGCCATCTCGCGAAAAGAAGGCGCGTCCGGCGAGTCCGCCGGCGACAAAGATGCTGATTGCGATGATGGACCAGAAAACTGTTTTCATCATGGCTGCCTTAGTCGGCGTTCGCGCGACATCCGCGCGGCGCGCGTTACGCGAGAACGGCTCCGACGTTGGTCGGACGCTCCGGGGCATTCCGAAATACCGCCCAATAGAGGGCGGGGAGCAGGAACAGATTGAGTATGGTCGATGTCAGAAGGCCTCCCAGGATCACAATGGCCATGGGGTGTTCGATTTCATGACCCGGGCGATTGCCCGCGAGCACGAGCGGGAGCAGGCCGAGGCCGGCGCACAGCGCAGTCATGAGAATGGGCGAGAGACGTTCCTCCGCGCCGCGGAGGATGAGTTTCAAGCCGAAGGGCATGCCTTCTGATTCGAGGTGCCGATAGTGGCTCACGAGCATGATGCCGTTTCTGGCAGCGATGCCGAGGACGGTGACGAATCCGACGAGCGACCCGAGGGACAGCACCCCGCCGCCGAGTAGCGCGCCGGCCACTCCGCCGATGAGGGCAAACGGCAGCGTGAGGAAGACGAGCGCGGCGAGTCGGGACGACTGAAAGTCCATGTGGAGTAGCAGGAAGATACCGACCAGAGCGAATGCGGAGAGCAGGAGCAACTTGTTTCGCGATTCGACACGCGCGGCGTACTCGCCCAGGAACTCCGGATGGTAGCCGCGATCGAAGGGGAGGGCGCGAACGCGGTCTTCGATGTCGCGAGCGACGCTGCCCAGGTCGCGGTCGCGAACATTGCAGGTGACGTCTATGCGACGCGAGGCACCTTCACGTTTGATTTCGTTCGGAGTGGAGACGATTGTGACATCCGCCACATCCTTGAGCGGAACGTGGCCGCCACCGGGTGTGTCGATAAGCATGTCTCGGATCGCGGCGAGATCGGCGCGGACCGCCTGTTCGCCCCAGACGGTGACATCGAAAGCCATCTGTCTGTCGTAGACTTCGCCGACTTTGAGGCCTTTCACGAGGGCAGTGGCGGTGCGACGAATTGCGCCGGAGGTCAGTCCGAACTGCGCGGCAGCTTCGGGGCGGAGGGCGACATGGATTTGCGGGACGAGGACCTGCGGTTCGACTTTGAGGTCAGCGACACCGGGGACATCCTTGATTGCGGCGGCGACTTCCTGGGACTTGGCGCGGAGCACTTCGAGGTCCGGGCCGAAGAGACGGACGACGATCGTGGCGCTGGCGCCGGTCAGGACCTCCTTGATACGCTCCTTCAGGTAGGTCAGGACATCGCGATAGAGGCCCGGATATCCGTCGACGACTTCCTGGATGCGTGCGACGGTTTTGTCGTATTCGACGTTTGGATCGATACTGATCCAGAGCTCGGTGAAATTGGGGCCGACGACTTCATCGGCGACTTCCGCGCGCCCGATGTGTGATCCGAAATTGCGAACGCCCGGAACGGAACGCAGCTCTTTGCTGGCTTGAATTGTGATGCGGCGCATGGCGTCCAGTGACGTGCCTGGTTTTTCGACCCAATGCATTAAGAAATCGGTTTCCTTGAATGAGGGCAGAAATTCCTCGGCGAGGAGCGGAATCGCCGCGGCAGCGACCGCGAGCATGACGACCAGCGCGGCGACGGCGCGGCGTGGGCGCATGACGATGATGGGCAACAGCTGGCGATACCAGTTCTTCAAGACGCGAACGAGCGGTGCATCGCGGCGATGAAGGGGGCCGCGCGGCAGCAACATGAGCGACATGGCAGGCGTGACGGTGAGGGCGACGGCCAGCGAAGCCAGGATAGCCAGAATGTATGAAATGGCGAGTGGCCGGAAGAACGTGCCGGCCAGGCCCGGAAGGAAAAAGACCGGCAGAAACACAAGGATGACGATCAGACTGGCATAGACAACGGCGCTTCGAACCTCGAGCGATGCATTCAGGACGACCTGGAACGTCGGGAGCGGCGTGGCCAACTCGCGATTGAGGCGGAGACGGCGTGCGATATTTTCGACATCGATGATGGCGTCGTCGACCACTTCACCGACGGCGATGACCAGTCCGGCGAGAACCATGACATTCAGCGTTCCGCCTTTGAGGTACAGGACGACGGCAGCGCCGAGGACGGAGAGCGGAATGGCCGTCAGACTGATGACGGCGGTTCGCCAATCGTAAAGGAAGACGATCAGCACGGCTGCGACGAGTGCGCAGCCAATGAGCATGGCCCGCGACAGGTTGTCAATGGAACGCTCGATGAAGGTCGCGGGGCGGAAGATCGTGGAGTCGATGTTTACGCCCTTGAGGCCGGGTTTGAGGGCTTCTATCGCGGCGTCGATTTGCCGCGTGACGGAGAGCGTGTTTCCCCAAGGTTGCTTTTCAACGATGAGCAGAAGTCCGGGGCCATCATTGATGACGGCGTCGCCAATAGGCGGGGGATGGCCTTCGACGATCCTGGCGACATCACCCAGTCGGATCGGCACGCGATTGCGAAAGGACACTATTGATCGGGCCAGGTCGGAGGGGTCGACAATCCACGAAGCGTGGCGCACCGCCAGGCGCTGGTTGGGCATGTCGACGAAGCCGCCGGCGCTGACGACGGTTGCATCGCCGGCGGCCTTCATGACTTCATCCAGCGTGATGCCGTGCGCGCGGAGTACGGCGGGATCGACCAGGATCTGGAGTTGTCGGTCGCGCTGTCCCCATATGGCGACGTTCGCCACGCCCGGAATTGCCATGAGCTTCGGGCGGATGGTCCACTTGGCGAGCGTCGTGAGGTCCATCTGCGAGAGCGTCGGCGAGGATACCCCGATCTTGAGGATGCGGCTGAGTGAAGAGAGCGGAGACAACATGATTGGCGGCCGGGCGAGCGCGGGGAGTCGAGCGGCCTCGATGGCGAGGCGTTCCTGAACGATCTGGCGGGCCTTGAGCAGATCGGTGCCTTCATTAAACAGCATGACGATTGACGAGAGGCCTTGCACCGACTTGGATCGAATGGTCCGAAGCCAGGCCGTTCCGTTGAGCGCGTTCTCCAGCGGCACGGTGATCAGATTTTCCACCTCGTCGGTCGATAGTCCGGGGGCCTCGGTTTGTATTTCGACCAGCGGGGGGGCGAATTCAGGGAACACGTCGAGTGGTGTGACGCGCGCGGTCTCGACGCCGACGACCAGAAGCCCGACCGCCAGGGCGACCACCGGTACTCGAAAGCGCAAAGATGTCGTGACAAGCCAAGTCAGCATGGATGTAACCTGTCGGTCGAGCGTCCGTTTTACTTTCCGGCGCCGAATTCAACTCCAAACAGTTCCGCGGCGCCGTCGGTGACGATGGTCATTCCGGGTTCAAGGCCGCGGGCAATGATGGCGTCCTGCCCTTCAACGCCGCGTACCTCCACGCGGCGCCGGGTGAATTTCTGTGATTGGGTCTGTTGATAGACCCATGTTCCGCCGTGCATGTCGTGGAGGAGCGCAGACCAGGGAACCACCAATCCGGATTGCGGTTCGCGCAATGGAATCCACACGCCGACGCGCTGTTGCGGCCGGAAATTTGACTCAGGGTTGGCGAGTCGAAAGAAGACATCGACACTGGCAGAGAGAGGGTCGGCGGATGGGGCGCCGGAAACACGCTCGACCAACTCCAGTCCGGGCGTCATTCGGCCGTTCAGCCCGCCGACGCGAACCTGTCCGTCCAAGTCCAGTTCATCCAACGCCCCGACGTAGATCGGTACGCGAATCCATAGTGGGTTGACGGCGACCAATCTTGCGACGAGTGCGCTTGCCGCGATGACTTCGCCGGGTGCGACGGTCAGGTCGGCGAGGATGCCATCGAAGGGCGCGACGAGGTCGAGGCCATGTTGTGGATCGGCGTGCATTCCCTGAGCGGCGTTACTCCATGCCGTCGTCTTTGCTTCGGCGGCTTCGAGCCGGGATTTCGCCAGATCATGTTCGGCTTTGGCCTCATCCAAAAGCTTTTCGCTGGTTACGTTGTCTTTGCGCAGGCGCTCCACGCGATCGAGCCGGGCGCGGGCGGCTTCCAATTGCACTTGTGCCGCTGATACTTCGCCCTCCGCCTGGGCGCGGGCCGCATCGAAATCCGCTGTCGCGCGGGCGAGCGAAATTCGCTCCGATGGCATCAGGACTTCGCGCCCGGCCATTACGACGGGCTGCAGGCGTAGAATCGGTTGGCCCTTTTTCATCATTGATCCGGGCACGGGTGTGGCCTTGCCGTCGATGGCGGTGATCGTTCCCGAAAACGGCGCGGCGAGTTGTATGGCATTTCCAGGAGGGACCATTGTTTCACCGCCAAAGAGTCGTCGGCGGGAAATCTTTTCCACGCGCGCTGGCACGGTCTTGATTGCGAGGCGCGCTATTGCCTCGGGTGTCAGCGAAATGGTCGTCAGTGCTGCTTCAGTGACACGGTTTTCCACTGTCGCCGGGGCAAGCCCTTTGACTTTTTCTGGCCGGTTTTCGGGCTCGCCTTGTGAGCGGGCGGGCTCGACTGATACGAGCGCCAGCGAGGCGAGTACCCGTAAGGCCGTCGAAACGGGAGACCTTATGTGTTTGTGTTTTTGTTTCATTTCAGATCCAGCCGGCTCGGTCAGAACAGGAACGCGGCGAGTCCCTGCCTGAAGAAACTCAGGAAGAAATTCAGAAAGATTCCCATCAGATCGAGAAGCGATTGCGTTATGGCACTAATCAGGTCCGGTGACGTAGTTCCCATGTTCGTTCTTACCTCCTTCAGTTCAATTGCGCGTCCTGAGTCGTGGGCTGGGTGGCGGTGACGGTCGGCATTCGACCGCCGACGGCGCGTTCGAGCGTGGCATAGGCGACAGCGTATTCGCGTAAGACGCTAACATACGCGCGACGGCGAATCACCAGGAACTGCTGGGCGTCAAGCACGACGAGCTGGTCCTGCGTGCCGGCGGCATAGGCCTGCTCGGCGGCCTGCAAGTTGGAGCGGGCGAGGGGTAGAATTTCCTTTTCGTAGAAGGCGACCTGTTCGGCGGCGATTCGCGCGATCGCGGCGGCCTCCTGAATCTGGTCGGCAACGAGGTCGAACAACGATTCGAGCTCTTTGCGTCGCTGCTCGATCAGGAACGCGGCTCGCGCAATGCGGGCCTGGTTCTGGTCAAAGACGGGGAGAGTCACCTGAATCGACGGCCCGGAGAGAAAGTCAACAATCTGGCGTTCGAGCATGGCGCGTTGACCACGCGAATCGATAGTTGGAGCGGTGAGGGCGCCCGCGGCGACAGACGAGCGGGCGGTGTCCGCCAGGACAGTCCGTCCGGGGACGCCGCGCGTGTCGGGACGTTCGTAGCCGGCGCCGAGTTGCACGCTCGGAAAAATGTTGAGGTATTGGCGGGTTAGTTCGCTTTTAGCGGCATCGATCTGACGCACTTTCGCTTGCGCATCCATGCGCTCGACCAGCCCGGTGGCGAGTAAGGCCGCGTCGTCGGCGATTGGCGTGGCGGAACTGGGAAGCTCGTCGGCAAGCTGCCACGGCTGAGTCCACCGGCTAATGCCGAGGACCTGGGCCAGGGCGGCGGATGCGACCTGGCGATCGCGTTTCGCGTTGAGCACGTCGAGTTGAGCTTCGGTCCAGGTGGCTCGCACGAGATTCGCGTCGAGGGAACTGGTTTCGCCGTTACGGACGCGTTTCTCGCTGATGGCGAGGGAGCGATCGATGATGGCGACATTTTCGATGGCGTATTCCTCGGCTTTGGCGAAGGCGAGCACGCGGTAGTAGTTGACACGAACCTGTCCGGCGATTTCGACACCGCGCTGCACGACGCTGAATATGACGCGGTCGAGTTCCGCGGCGGCGACCTGCTTTCGCACGGGGATCTGCCAAAGGTCGACCAGTTCCTGCGTGAAACCGCCGTTCAGTTTCGATCGCCCGCCGCCTTCGGGGAAAATCACCGAGAAAGAGACAATGGGATTGGAGAGAAGTCCTGATTGCACGACGTCGGCGCGCGAAGCGCCAATCTGTGCGAAAAGGGACTGGAACTCGGGATTATTAAGCAACGCGATCTGGACGGCTTCGTCGGCCGTCAGCCCACCATCGAGGAGTTGGCTGACTCGATCATGGACGAGGGCGTCGGTCGCGGGGTCGTAAACATCGGAAGTGCCGGTCTGCCGAATTGTGAGCGCGTCGGTGCGATCGTAATCGGGCTGGGGGCGCACAGCGCAGGCCGAAAGCAGGCAGGCGAGCGCAGGCGCGACAACTTGGACCATCCATTTGCGCAGAGATCGCACGATTGATCACGACCCTCCGCGCGGCGCGTGATGAGCCGTCCCGGAAGTTCGGGAGCAATCACGGGGCTGATCATTTCCAGTCGAGCGACCATTGAAACTTCGCACCCAGATTGGGAGTTTCCTGCTGGCCGTCGAGCCCCACGTCGACGGCGAATTTGACGTGTTGATGGACAGTCCCCCGCCAGTAGATCTGCCGGACGACACCGAACTCGAGAACGTTGATGTTGTGATGTCCATATTCATTACTGCTGCGATTGGTATAGTTGACGAGACCGAGCGTTTTGTCATCGAATAAATAGTCCACGCCCGGACCGATGCCCCATTGGAAGTTTCGGCGGTCGATATCCTCGCTGGTCGGATTTCCATTGGCGGTTTCGATGAATGCCTGAAGGTTGACGCGGAGTTTGTCCGTCAGGGACTTGGTCAGAACTCCGTTCAGAGCCGCGTCGACGCCGCTGGAGCCGTCTCCGGTCGGCAGCCGCAGGTCAACATAAGCCGCGATGGCCGGAATGGCCTCCTTTTCGCGGACGAGCGTATCGAAGGCGATCAGCTCGAGACTTCCAGCGCCGTAGCCGCCACCATAGCCGAGGTTGGGTTCGAGCACTTCGAGCTCAATGAAGAAGTCGTTTGTGAAGCCGTATTTGAGGGTTTGTACCAGATCGACCTCATCGCGCTCGTGTGATCTGGTAAACCAGAATGTTTCCGACTCAATCTCCCACTCGCCCTGAATGACCTGCGAGTTTGCCTCGCGAACATTGAAAAAATCACTGACTTCCCGATATTCCTCCTGACCTTCTGCGTCGAGGCGTTTGCGCGGCGCGACGGCGGATGGATCGTCTGACGACGGGGTCGTCTGCTGGGGTTGCTCTGTGAGACTCATCGGGTCGGCCGGCGATTCCTGATTTCCGCGGCGCGGCTGGCGGGCGGACTGGGCCGCGACCGTGCGCAGCGAGCAGAGAAGACAGAAGGTTACGAGGGCCTGGCGACTCCAGCGATGCGTATTCATCCTTGACTCCGCGTCGTTTGATCGGGATTTCTGCGTCCTGACCCGGGCCACATCCGGCACGCTCGGCATTTGGGGCGTGAATTAGTCCTTTTCGGCGTCGTCGGTCGATTGCTCGTGTTCGTGCTGCCGTCCATCGGGGCCGAGCACCAGTTCGTGGACTTGCTTGCCTTTCGTGAATTTGACTTCGTAGAGGGTGACAGTCTTGCGCTCGAAGCGGAGTTTTGCTTTGTCTCCGGCGGCAGCTTGCGCGGCCGACATGACGGAGACGGGGACGGCGTCGGCCGGGACTTGCTCCTCGAGTTCAACAAGGTCGCCGGCGGGAGTGACCAGCGCGTCGACGTTTCCGTGTTTGCCCGTCCATGAGCACTCGTAATACGTCTTGCCGTGCTCAGTTTCGCGAGAGAACTGAGTGAGAGTCGCCCCGTTGGCCAGCTTCTTCATTGCCGCGAGCGCTGTCGGCGGGACTTCCTTTTCAGTGATTTTGCTTTCCTGTTCATCCTCGGTGGCGGCCCATGCAAGCGCGGCGAGACCGACGGCGACAACAATGCTCATTGCTGCGAGAACTTTTCGATGACGTTGCATTTGATGCTCTCCTGTCAATTCCATGTCGTGCGCAGTTCCGCTGTCTGTGCGTTGTGGAGCTTATCCCGCGGAAATGGAGCAGCGATGACGCGTTCATGACAATTGCGTCACGCGCGGCGCAAATCGTCGCCGCAGCGCCCCGGGGGCGTTGTGCTGACGGCCGGTGGGCGGGACAATTTTGACCTGCGGGGACGGAGATTCAGCGAATGCGGGCGTTGGTGGTTGAGGACGACGCCGGAGTAGCCGGCTTTGTGAGTCGCGGACTTCGTGAGGCATCGCTGTCGGTGGACGTAGCCCGCGACGGGGTGCAGGGGAGCTCACTCGCCACGACGGAGTCTTACGACGTCATCGTGCTGGACCTGATGCTTCCGGGGCGGGACGGATTTGCGGTGCTTCGCGATCTGCGCGATCAGGGCATCACGACGCCGGTCATCTGCCTGACGGCGCGGGACGCAGTCGATGATCGCGTTCGCGGGCTGGACCTCGGGGCGGACGACTATCTGGCGAAGCCGTTCAGTTTCTCGGAACTTCTGGCGCGGATTCGGGCACTGATTCGTCGCAGCAGCGGGGCGCCGAACAATCCGGTCGGCGTCGGTGATCTGGTGGTCGACGCAGTGACGCGGCAGGTTCACCGCGCCGGCAAGCGGATCGAGCTTTCGGCGCGGGAGTTCGCGTTGCTTGATTATCTGATCAGGCACGTCGACCAGGTCGTGTCGCGGACGATGCTGCTGGAAAAGGTCTGGGACATGAATATCGATCCGCAGACAAACGTGGTCGACGTCCACATCAATCGGCTTCGCAAAAAGGTCGACCATGGGTTCGGGTCGCCTTTGATTCACACGATTCGCGGCGTGGGTTATGTCCTCCGGGCGTAGGGCGAAAGCGGGCCGGCTGCGGACGATCGGTGCGCGGCTGACCTTGCTGGGCATGGGCACGACGCTCTCGGTGTGCGTGGTTGTATGCGCCGTTCTGTATGCCGGCCTCGCCTACTCGCTGCGGCGCGAGATCGACGGCTTTCTAGGCGGTGAGGTGCTCGAGTTCATCTCGATCCTGAATGAGGAATCCGGCGAGAGTCTGCGGCAGATTGAGGCGGAAATTCGGAGGGAATTGGGGAGTCGATTGCGCGCCGATCTTACTTTTCGGCTGGTGGCGGAGTCGGGCGAGTTGGTGATGACCAGCGCGACGAACGATTCGATTCCGCCCGGGAAATGGCGGGGGACCACTTCGGACGGCCCAGTTGACCGATCGAGCTTTTCCACCGTCGCGCTTGCGGGTTCGGGACGCACAGTGCGGATGTGCAGCGAGCTGACGCAGTTTGGCGGAAAACCGTATGAGGCACAGGTCCTGTATTCGCTGGATGGAATGGAGCACTCGTTGCGTATGTTTCGGGGGATCTGCGCGGGGGCGATCGCGCTGGCCGCGATTTTGTCATTGTTGGGCGGACGATGGTTGTCCGTGCGATTGCTGCGGCCAGTAGGCGCAATGACGGAGTCGGCCCGAAGTATTACGGCCGCCAAGATGTCGGATCGGCTTCGACGAACGAATTCGGATGACGAATTGGATCGGCTGGCGGCGACGTTGAACGAGATGCTGGATCGACTGGAAAAGCAGTTTCGGCAGATGCAGCAGTTTACGGCGGATGCGTCGCACGAGTTGCGGACGCCCTTGGCGGCGCTGCGCGGCGCGGCCGAGCTGGCGCTGAGCCGGGAGCGTTCAGCGGAAGAGCTGCGACACACATTGCACGAGAGCATGGAACGTTATGACCAGCTTTCACGGATCGCTGAGGAACTGCTGCTTCTTGCGCGGCTCGACGCGGGGGATGCGGTACTGCGGGCGGAGCCGGTGCGGCTGGATACCGTCATCGACGACGTGGTGGACCTGTATCATCCGTACGCCGCGGAGCGAAAGGTGGAGATTGTCTTTGACGGTCGAAGGGAGATATGGGTTCAGGCGGACGGCGGACGATTACGACAGGTGTTTGGCAATTTGATTGACAATTCAATCAAGTACATGGGGCGGCCGGGGCGGGTTCACATTGGAGCGGAACTGGTCAATGGGTGCGCGGCGGTGAAGATCCGCGACGACGGGCGCGGTATTGCAGCGACGGAGCTGCCGCGGATTTTCGATCGATTTTATCGAGGCGATCGCGCGCGCAGCGGAGATGCACGGCGCGGCGCGGGGCTCGGGCTGCCGATTTGCCGGTCGCTGATCGAGGCGCACGGGGGTTCGGTCACGATCGAAAGCGTGGTCGACAGCGGTACAGAAGTTCTGATCCGGATTCCGACTGAAGCGGCAACCGCTCAACCGACATCGATCTAAATCGGGGTCGGCAGACTTGCAATTCGATCGCTGCGGTGGACACTGCTTGGGTCGAAGGGCGCGCGGCGCGGAGCACGCTGCCGTGTTTGCCGCAAAGGGCATTCTGGAATCAATCATGATCTGGAGATTGAGCATGAAGATTGCTAGCGGGAGGACTCTCGCGGGATTGTGCAGTGCAGTCTTGCTGCTTGTCGCTGGGTGTACCGAAACGGTCGATATTCAAACCGATTCGGCGTATGGACCGGGAATTAAATTGTCGGGACTCGGCAATTCGTACGCATGGGCTCCCAGTGCTCGGCCTTCGGGGAACGGCGATCGCGTCGATAATCCGGAGGTGCGGGCCTTTCTCATGAGTACGATTGGCGAGGCGCTTTCGAAGCGCGGATTCAATGGAATCACGGAGGGCCGGCCGGACTTCTGGTTGATCTATCGCGTCACGCGCGTGTTACAGGACGACTGGGATGCAACGCCATTCGGGACTCCATTTCCGTCGGGGACGCTGGTATTAGAGGTTGTTGACCCTGCAACGCGGCAACTTATTTGGCGTGGCACGGCGACGGCCAGGATTGACCCATCGAATCCCCCAGCGGAGCGCGAAAAAAGAATTCGTGCGGCGGTGGACATGTTGATGAGGCAGTTTCCGCCGCGTCGAGGAGCGGCCCAGCAAGGCAGCTAACTGGCGGGTCTGGCCGATTCGATTTCAGACAAGCGTGCGCGGAAATTGGGGCACATTTGTTAACCGAGTTGACATTGTGAAACCCACCGGCAAAGCCGGGCATGTAAAACTGCGCAAGCTGTGAATTGCAACTGGAATATCACGATTCGGTCCGAAAAAATGGCGATAATTGCTGACGAATAGTGAAATTGCGTAAAATGCGTGATTTCGGGGGGTTGAAATCGTATTTTCGAGCTTGATTGGTGAAAAGTTCGGAAAGGAATAGTCTCTTCCGAACGATAGGCACTGATGGGGGCAGCAGAATCATGCAGGTTGCAGCACTGGCGCGCGCTCCATCGTCACCGGCGGATTTTGAACTGCTTCATTTTTTGGCAAACAGACGGGTCGCCCGGATACCTAAAATTTCCGTAAAAAGAGTGCCAGTTTGCACTTGACCGAAGGTAGTCGATTGTTATCGTACAGGCCGCAAATCGAACGGCAGCCGGGGGTAGGCCGCCAGAGATGCGAATGTTACAACGGTTTCACGTTTCAGATATCGCCGGAAGTCAGGAAACAAAAATCATGAGAGAAGCTCGACACGCACGACGACTGATCAAAGTTACAGCGTTCGCCGCCGTCGCCGTCATGGCGTTGGCGGGCTGCCGGAATTCGATGCCACACGCATTTACGTGGCCGTATTCGGGCGATCAGAACCCGTCCCACCCGAAGCCGCCAGAAGGTGGCTACTACAAGAATTGGGACCCGTACGCGGTCTCGCTGGAGGTGACGCCACTTGAGGACGTCAATCCGGTGCGCACGCAGCATGTGCTGGTGGCGACGGTTCGGGACAAGGACGGCAAACCTCTGCCGAACCGACGAGTTGAGTGGATCATTTCGAAGGGCAGCGTCGGCGACATCGTCGAGGTCGACGAGAGCGGATGGCGCGCCAGCCGCGGCTACAAGGTCGGCAACGACTATGCCGTGTCGCATACGAACAACGGCCCGCACGTCCTGGATCGCGGCAACGACGATCCTTCGGACGACGTGCAGCTGACCGAAGGCCAGACATGGTGCACGATCACGTCGCCGGTCGAGGGCGACACGTACATCACCGTCTATTGCCCGGGCATCTACGACTGGGGCAAGCACAAGGTCTTCGCGGTCAAGCACTGGTACGACATCAAGTGGGATTGCCCGCCGCCGTCGACGAACCCGGTCGGCACGACCCACACGTTTGTCACGACCGTCACGAAGTACTCGGATGGCACGTACATTCCGGGTCACATGGTGACTTACAAGATCATGGACGGCCCGCCGGCCTCGTTTGAGGGTGGCACGGACACGATCACCGTTCCGACGGACGCTCAGGGTCAGGCGAAGGCCACGATCCGACAGGCGGCTCCGGCGGCTGGAACCAACAACGTCTCGATCGAGATCTTCCGCCCCGAGAATACGCAGTGCTGCAAGCCGGGCGTCAAGATCGCGACCTGCCAGACGAGCAAGACCTGGATCGCACCGAGCATCTCGTGCAACAAGACCGGCACCGCGTCGGCCTTGGTTGGACAGGATCTCCAGTTCCAGATCAGCGTGAACAACCCGTCGCAGGTTGATGCGACGGACGTCATCGTCACGGACAACATGCCGGACGGCCTGTCGATGGTTTCGAGTAACCCGCCGTCAAGCGGTGGCAGCTGGAACCTTGGCACCCTCAAGGCGGGCGAGACCAAGACGGTTTCGATCACTGCCAAGGGCAACCGCTCTGGCACGTTCGAGAACTGTGCAGAGGTTCGGGCTGGAATGGGCCTGAGCACCCGCTGCTGCACTCGCACGACGATTGCCATGCCGGCTCTCGCCATCGAGAAGAAGTGCCCGGCCGAGGCCCTGCTGTGCGAGCCGTTTGAGTACCTCGTCATCGTCCGCAACACGGGCGACGGCATGGCCACCAACGTTCGCATGCAGGACAACCTGCCGGATGGTCTGGCGACCACAACGGGTCGCAACTCGGTCACCGCCAACATCGGCGATCTGCGACCGGGCGAAGCCAAGCAGGTTCGGTTCCAGGTCAAGGCGACCCGCGCTGGACGGTATGACAATACGGCTCAGGCGATGGCTGACGGCGGTCTGACCGCTCAGGCCTCGTGCAGCACGAACGTCGTACAGCCGGTGCTCCAGATCACCAAGACCGGACCGGAACTTCGGTTCATCGGTCGACCGGCTCAGTTCGATATCACGGTCACCAACTCGGGTAGCACGCCTGCACGCAATACGGTGCTGGTCGATCCGCTTCCGGCTGGCTGGCAGTACATCAGCGCTTCCGACGGCGGATCAGAGTCCGGCGGTCGCGTGACCTGGAACCTTGGCACGATGGATCCCGGCGCCACCAAGAAGGTGTCGGTCAACCTGAAGGCCATGTCCAAGGGAGCCGGCAAGAACACGGCGACCGTCACCGCGGTTTGCGGCGAAGCCGTCGCGAGCGCTTCGACCGAGATCAAGGGTCTGGCGGGTATCCTGCTGGAGGTCATCGATCAGGACGATCCGATCGAGATCAATGGTACGGAAACCTACACGATCGTCGTCACGAACCAGGGTTCGGATGACCTGACCAACTGCAAGATCAACGCGACTATCCCGGATCACATGTCGTTCGTCTCCGCCGGTGGCGCGACGACCGGCACGGCGTCGGGCGTGAATGTCACGTTTGCTCCGCTACCCTCACTGGCTCCGAAGTCCCGGGCGACCTGGACGGTGGTGACAAAGGGAATCGACACGGCGGGCAACGATACGGCCGATGTCCGGTTCAAGGTTCTTCTCACTGGCGATCAGTTGACCACGCCGGTCGAGGAGACCGAGAGCACGCACATCTACGAATAGACGTGTAGCTCTCCTCACTGAAGAACTCCCGAGGGGCGTCAGACAATTGTCTGACGCCCCTCTTCTTTTTTTGAATGGCTGTCGCGATACCGTTCGGACTGGACGTCGTTGAGACGACGCCTAACATGGCGGCTGTTCGCTCGTGGCGGATTCGGTATTGCGATTGGGAGGAACATCATGCGAGAGAAGCTTGGGCTTGGAATTCTCGTAGCTGCGTACTGTGTCTGTTTCGTCTTGCAGGCGCCTGTATGGGGCCAGCAGCGACGACGTCCTGCAGCGCGACGGGCTGCCGCGCCAACGGCAACAACGAATGGTGGATCGCGCAGCGCGACCATGGTCAGGACCGAGAAGGCGTATCCGACGGGTGACCGGTCGACGAGTGTCATTCTGGTCGAGCGTTTGACCCCAGCCGAGGTGCGTCGCTCGGATGGCATCGCATACGAAATTCGCGTCACGAACCTGACGCGGGCAAAGGTCAACGATGTGCAACTCTCGGAACAGTTTCCGGTGACCTTTCACGTCGAGTCAACAATGCCGGAACCGGGCCGGCGCGAAGGGAACCGCGCGATCTGGCAGTATGAATCGCTGGGCCCCGGGGCAAGCGAGACGATTCGCGTGCGCGGTTCGACCGATCGCGAGGACGAATTGAACTGGTGCGCGACGGTCACGTTCAGCACCGTCGCGTGCGCAAGGACTCGGATCGTTGAGCCGGAGTTGACGCTGGCGAAAACCGCGCCGGCCGAAGTGCTATTGTGCGACGACATACCGATTCGATTGCTCGTCACGAACAAGGGCTCGGGCGTCGCGCGGGGGGTGCAGGTGCTGGATGAATTACCGGCCGGCCTGGCTACGGCGAATGGCGAGACGCGGTTGACATTCGAGGCCGGCGACCTTTCGGCGGGCGAGGCGCGTGAGTTCGGCTTTGTAGTACGCGCGAGCCGGCCGGGCGAGTTTCGGAATACTGCCAGGGCGCGTGACGACGGAAACCTGACTGCGAGCGCCGAAGCGATGACGATCGTGCGTAAACCGGAACTTGAAGTGTCCAAGAAGGCGCCGCCGATGCGGTTCATCGGGCGACCGGCCGAGTTCGAGATTGTCGTCAAGAACGTCGGCGACGCGCCGGCGCGTGATGCAACACTGACGGATGTCATCCCGCCGGGGATTGAGTTTGTGCGCGCGGACGGGGCGGGACAGTTTTCGGGCGGCCGGGTGAATTGGCGGCTTGGCACGATTGGCCCGAGCGAGTCGCGAACGGTGCACGTGCAAGTCCACTGCGCGGACCGGGGCCTGGTTCAGAACACGGCGGTCGCGCGAGCATATTGTGCGGAGGGGACGGCCAGCGCGAAGATGGAGATTCGGGGCATTCCGGCGATTCTGCTTGAAGTGGTCGACCTTGATGATCCGATCGAAGTCGGGGCGCAGGTTACGTACGAGATTGTCGTCACGAACCAGGGATCATCGGACGGGACGAATATCGAAGTGCAATGCACGCTGCCGCCCGAAGAGCGATTCGTCTCCGCAACGGGGCCGAGCCGGGCACGCGCCGACGGACAGTTGGTGACGTTTGATCGCGTGCCGGTGCTTCGTCCGAAGGCAAAGTTGACATATCACGTCATCGTGACGGGAATCCAGGCGGGAGACCTGCGATTTGGCGTTTCATTGAAAAGCGATCAGACGGATACACCCGTGACGGAGACCGAAAGCACACACGCATATTGAGCAAAGGGCTCGGGCTGACGAACCAGCTTAGAGAAGGGGAGCGGCGAGTCGAGCAAGGCCCTCGGCGAAGTCGCGCATGGGAGTCACGGGCGGCGTCCCGTTTTCGGATGCGGCGATGAGACGTTCGGCCCAGGCGCCCGCCGTTGCGACAACCGCGGGCGAGTATGCAAGCAGCATCACTTCGTAATCGAGGAACAAGCTGCGCAGGTCCATGTTGGCCGAGCCGATCATCGCGAGATCGTCGTCGGCGATAATGAGCTTGGCGTGGACCATGCCCGGCATGAATCGCAGAATTCGTCCGCCGGCGGCCTCGAGATCGCGGAGGTATTGTCCGCGGACCATGTCGGTTAGCGGATGATTTGAGCGATTGGGGACGATGACGCGAATGTCGATGCCGCGCCGGGCGGCGAGCACGAGTGCCTGGGCCAGCGACTCGTCGGGCACGAAGTACGGGGTTACGACCCAGAATCGGCGTTTGGCGGCGTAAATGGCTTGAATAATGGCGTGGTAAAGCGGGTCGCCGAGAACATCGGGACCACTTGGGATGACCTGGAGGACGGCGTCGCCCGCGACGGCAGGGGGGGCCGCTGGATCGGCTTGTGGCAGCTTCTCACCGGATGCGAACTCCCAATCGGCGCGGAAGATCTGGTCGTAGGTGACCACGGCCGGCCCCTGCACGACGAATGCGAGATCGCGCCAGCGGGTCGCGAGGGGCGTTGGCCCCATGTATTCCTCGGCGATATTCATGCCGCCGGCGATGGCGCGAGTCGCGTCGGCGACGACGATCTTGCGGTGGTTGCGGAGGTTGGTGCGGCCGCGCAGCGGGCGATGGATGACGGGCATGAAATAGGCGATCCGCCCGCCGGCCGCGGTGAGCGGTTCGAGGAAACGGCGCGACGTGTGCATTGAACCGACGGCATCAAGCAGAAGCCGGACCTGGATTCCCTTCGCGGCGCGGCGCGCGAGTCGCTTGAGGACTTCGGTGCCGACCGCATCCGGGTGGAGGATGAACATGCCGATGTGGAGCGAACGCCGCGCCGACTCGATCTGGTCGATGAGTTTTTGATAGGCCTCCTCGCCCGATTCGCACAAGTGGAATGCGTGGCCGCCGGCAGCCGGTGGAATGCCGTAGGAACGAGTGAGCTGCTCGACGGCTGAATTGGTAGCCAGCGGCGTGGTCGAGCTGGCGAGAGCGACGGCATGCTTACGCCCGGCGAGGCGGCGCGATTTGCGACCGCCCAGCGCCCAGTAGAGGGGAACGCCGAGGTAGGGGATGAGGATAATGATCAGCAGCCATGCAATCGTTCCGGACGGCGCGCGTCGTTGCCGCACGACGTGAGGGATAATGACGACGATGAGCACGACACCAAAGACGAGATAGAGGTGCGCTGCGACAACGTAGAGCATTGGCGAACGGTCCGATGCCGGCGCAGGCGGGCGAACGCCGGATGAGCGTTGCCGATCGCCGCGCTGGGGATTCTAACGGATGGCGAGAGCGGGTGTTATGCACCCAGAAGGGCGGTTGCGAACGCGCTGATGTCGGCCGGCGTGACGCTGGAGCTGTTGTTCATGTCGGCGCAACCGCAGTTCGAGGCGTTCACGTTCAGCAGGCAGTTGAGGAAGCCCTGGACGTCGGCGCCATTGACCAGCGTGTCCTGATTGATGTCACCGAGCAGTGAACAAGTCGGGACGACGACGCCGGTCAGCGTGAGGACGAGATTAGCGCCGGGCGTTGCGCCGGCGATGTTTTCGTCGGAGGTGGCGATTGTCCAGGTTGCCGACCAGGGGCCAACCGTTGCAGTGTCGAACGAGGCAACGAGGGCGACATTTGAGCCGGCCGGAAGATTCGTGAATGGTGCAAAATTTGTATAGAGCCGGGCCGTATCGCCCGCGCCATTGATCGAGTCACCGTCGAGCCGAGCCGTGAAGCCGACGGTCTGAGTCAGGTTGTTGATGGTGAACGGCTGTGTGACGATTCCGCTGCCGGCAGGCACGCTGCCGAAATCGATGGTGAGGGAGTTTTGATCAGCCGGAGTCGTGAATGACGCGTTGGAGTGATCGTCGACGTTCAAGGAGACGTTAATGGTGTCGTTTCCATCAGCGGATCCCTGTCCGGATGCAGCGGAAGTCAGGTCGGTGTTGTCGATCAGGATCGAACCGGACTTCAGCCCCGCCGTTGCGGTCGAGGTGGAGAGCCCGGCGCTGATGTTCCGGGACTGACTGCCGGCGGAAAATGATTGTCGGGGCCCGGCTGATGGTGACGTGGCGGCACCGCCGGCGAGCACGTTAAAGGTGGTTGGGTTCGCGCCGGATTTTGTCAAAACAACGATCTGGGGCGATGGGACGGTTGCATTCACGATGACCGCACCGAGGTCGACGTTCGCGTTTGACGCGCCATCAGGCGGGGCTGAGGCGCTGACGTAGAGCTTCGAATCGTTGGGGGTGGAACCCCAGATGGTCCAGACGAATTCGGGATGGTCGATAAACGGATTGCGGTTGCCCTGGTTGTAACTCGGATTGGCGACGTTGCTAAAGACGACATAATTTCGGCGGCGCTCGGTTTCACTGACCGGGTCCGCGTAGTGGAACTCGATGAGTTTGGCGAGGTCGCCCATCTGACTTCCCGATGGGAATCCGTTGACCAGCGTGAGGTCGGTGGTATTCGGCTCGCCGCCGTCATAGCGGGTGTCCATGTAGAACATCGAGCGGGCCGCATCGCCGCGAACGGGCGCGCCGTGGTCCGGATCCCAATAGCCGCTGCTGGTGCCGTAGGGCTGGTCACCGCGGGTCGAGTTCAATGACGGATTGCATGGTCGAAGATTGAAGAGATCGCTGTAATCGGGGCCGCCATCGTTCAGGCCGCGGGCGTTGGGCCACTGATGTTCCCGATTCCAGGTAATACCGGCGTCCCAGGGCTTGGGGACTGAGATGCCCGTATACATCAGGATCAGGTTGGAGGCATTATTGGGATCGATATCGGTGATCTGGAGGGCGGTGCGGGCGGCGTCATAGCTGCGGACGTGGTGTGACGTCGAAGTCATGAATCCGTTCCAGTAGTCCTTCGAAATGATGTTGTGTAACTGGGCCTTAAGGGTGGCTCCCGTTCCGGTCGCGGTGAGGTAGTAATCCGGGGGCGGGTCGAACAGGCCGTTCGTCGGGGGGCAGGTTGTGAGCGTGAGTGGGACGGTGCTGCTGCCTTCCGGAGCCGTGATAGCCAGTTGAAAATCAATTGAATTACCGCAGACGTGGGCGGGGCTGACGTTGATGACGAACGGGAGCGAATTGCTTCCGGCCTGGCCGATCAGCAGATTCGGAAAGGCGCGGGTCGCAGTCGTGACCGTGGCGGTGGCGGTGAGTGACGTCAGCGTGCCGCTGATCGACGTTGCATCGGCGGTTCCGTTATTCGTGATTTCGAAAGTCAGCTGAATTCCATTTTCACCAGGATCGATAAAGCCGTTTCCGTTTCCGGCAGTGTCGTTGATCGAATTGTTACCCGTTGCCGCGAATGACGCGGTCGGCGAGCCGATGACGTTGAACGATGAACTCGTTGCAGTTCCTCCGGCGCCGCTGGTTCCGGTTGCCGTGGCGGTGAAGGTACCGGCTGTATCCATATCGATGTCAACGGACCCGGTGGTGTCGGGCGCGTTGATGATTACGGACGCGGTCGGGAATGCGCCGCTGCTCACGTTGACGGTCGCGGATGTTGCAGGCGGGGCACTCAGCGTGACGGTCGCTGTTGCCGTGTCGCCAAGGTTGTAACTTGGGCCACCAGAAAGCGTGAGGCCGGTGACGAGCACGCCGCCGATGGAGGTGATATTGAGATTGTCGATCGCGAAACCGGAGCTATTGCCGGCTCCGGAGCCGCGCCAGACAGCCCAGCGGATTTGGACGACGGGCTGATTTTCCGCGGCCGCGGGAAGCGTGATGTTTGCAGCGGTGACGTCGCCCACCGTGCCGGCAGTCTGAACGTACGGATTGCCAGTTCCCGTGAGGGTGGTCCACGCGCCGGACGTTCCGACGCGATATTGGCAGACGGCGCCCACGGCTCGGGTGTTGGCCACCGCGTTAATCAGGTCATAGGCGAGGACGACATTTGTCTGGCCGCTCGTATTGATTGCGAGGGCGAGTTGGTCGACGCCGTTCGCGGTGTTGCTGCTAGTGAGGATTCCGAAGCGGGCGTTTGACGCGACTGCATAACCGTAGGCACCGCCGGTTCCACCGTTGCCGGGAGTTGACGTAAGAAGCGAGGCAACGTCGCCCGTGGGAGCCGAGGCCTCGGCGAGCGCTTGGGTGGTGACGCTGGCACCGCTCAGTCCGTTCCATGCGGCGAAGCCGGCTGGAATCGCGCTGAAGCTGGTTGTTCCCCAATTCTGGCTGACCGGGAGCGTCAAGGCGGTTGGGTTCGTTTGAGCGACTGCCAACGAAATGAACTGCGTCGTGACCGAAATCGCGACGAAGAATGACGACCGAGCCCGGATTCCCATCGAAATTACCCTCGATCCCCAGCCCCAAAACGAAACGTTTACCGCAAGGCGCGGCGCGGACCATGCGAAGACAGGGACACCCTGCTCGACCGCCGACCGTTCATTCTATGCGGTTTCGGGTTGTCGACCCAAGCGTTTGGGCGCAAACGCCCGCTAATTCGCGGTTAAACCCTGGCAAAGGTCAGGATAGCTGCTCTCGCGCTATGCTCAATCCGGACAATGAGTTGTGTATTTGGGCTAGCGATCCTCCGGTCGGACACCCATGCCGCTTCTGTCGGGATACGCCGGCTTCTTGGGTGCGACATACGGATGGGATTCAAGTTCGCCCATGATTTCCTTGATCGCGGCGTCGAGCTGCGGATCGCCGCCGTTGGTCATCAGGGCGGGGTCATCGATGACTTCGATATCGGGATCGACACCGTGGCCTTCGATGCCCCACGTGCCGTTTTTCTTGTAGAAGCCAAACGTGGGGACAGTGGTATTGCCGCCATCGATCAGGGCCGGGTTGCCCGAGATACCGACCAGGCCGCCCCAGGTTCGCATGCCGATCAGTTTGCCGATTCCGAATTGGCGGAAGTAAGCAGGGAAGGCGTCGCCGCCGGAGCCCGCGAGTCCGTTGATGAGCATGCACTTCGGACCGGGGTGGCTGTCGGGCGGCCACGGCCAGTCCTTACCGTCGCGGCGGGCCCAGTAGTTGGTAATCGGTCGATTCAAGAGCTCGATGAAGCGGGTTGGGATTTGGCCGCCGCCGTTCCAACGCTCGTCGATGATGAGGGCGGGCTTGTCGAGCTGGCCGTAGAACTGGCGGAAGAGGTCGTTCTGGCCGGGTACGCCGGTGTTTTGGACGTAAATGTAGCCGGCCTTGCCGCCGGTTTTTTCGGCGACTTTGGCGCGGTTGCGCTCGATCCAGGCGCGGAAGCGAAGATCGGTTTCATTGCTGAGCGGCTCGACAACTACGTCGCGTGAATCTTTGTCGATGGTCGGCTTTGCGCTGACGGTCAGCGTGACTGGCTTCCCGGCGAGGCCTTGAAAGGCGGCCCAGGGGTCTTTCTTTGTGTCGATTGGGACGCCGTTCACGGCGAGCAGGTAGTCGCCCACTTTAACGTCGACTCCCGGCTGGCTCAGAGGTCCGCGGGCGTCGATGTCCCAGGCGCCGCCTTCAAAGATACGGGCGATCCGATAGGCGCCGTGATCCAATTCATAATCTGCGCCGAGGAGGCCAACCGAGACCGTCGGGGTCTCTTCGGCTTCACTACCGGTGCGGTAGTATGCGTGCCCGACGTTCAGTTCGGAGATTAGCTCGGAGATTACGTAGCTCACGTCCTCCCGGCTGGCACAGTCCGCCAGCATTTTCGCGTAACGTTCCTTCATGGCGGGCCAGTCCACGCCGTGCATGTTCGGGTCGTAGAAAAAGTCGCGCTGTGTGCGCCATGCGTCGGTGAATACTTCTTTCCATTCTTCGCGCGGATCGACCAGCACGTTCATGCCGGCGAGCGACATGGGCCTTTCAAACTTCTGGTCGGCGGCTGCATCGACAATCGCGTACTTGTCGTCTTTCTTGACCATCAGTTTCTTGCCGTCGGCCGACATGACAAACTGGACGTTTCCAGCGATAACTGTTTTTTCTTCGCGCTTTCCGTCCTTGTCCTCTTCGAGGTCGAAGATCTCGATGGTCTGATCACCATCGACTCCCTGGGGGAGTCCGCGGACGTAGATTAGTTTCCCTTCGTGGTTGACGGCGAGGTTGCCAAAGACTCCCTTCTTGACGGGTATCGCGATGGCACGACGTTCGAAGCCGTCCAGATCGAGCACGATGGGCTTTTTCTCCGCCGGCTGCGAGGCCGCTGTGGTGGTCGCGGACTGGCTGGTGGACGCCTTGGCGTCCTTGTCGGCCGGTTGCGAGGCGGGCTGACTGGTGGGCTCCTCGTCGCTCTTGGCCGCGAACGGCGACTTCATGTCCTTGCGAAGCGGAACGGCGAGGAGCTTGCCGGTGCCGGCATAGATAAACGTCGTGCCAAGATCTTCGTACGTTGGAGTATTGAAATCGCGATTGCTGACGAAGAAGAGGTAGTCACCCTTACGATCAAAGGTCGGCAACTGGTCGTTGAACATGCCGCTGGTGACCTGCTGGGTCTTGTCCTTCGCGACGTCGTAGAGCCAGATTGACGACTGACGATTATCGCCGGCCTTTGCATAGGCGATCCAATTCGAATCGGATGACCAGTTGAGGCGGGGTTGATTGGCCCACGGGTCGGTATCAAATTTCTTCGCATCGCCTTTTTCGACGTAGCAGACCCAGAGCTCACCGGCCTTATTCGTGAAACCGATGCGCTTCGAGTCGGGCGACCAGGTCGGGGCGTACCAATAGGTTTTGTTGCCGCGCGTGAGCTGCTTTGGCTCGCCTTTGGCGTCGGCCGAGGCGACATATAGCTCGTATTCGCCGGTGGCATCGGAGAAGTAGGCGATGGACTTGCCGTCGGGGCTCCAGGATGGATCGCGCTCGGCGACGCCACTGGTCCGCGTGAGATTTCGCGGCGAGCCCTTGGTGGCCGGCACGGTCCAGATATCACCGCGGGCTTCGAAGATGCCGCGCTTGCCGGTCGACGAAACATCGAATGAGGAAACGAGCTTGCTGGCGTCAAAGGTTCGCGGGCGGAGCTTGGGGCGATCGCCGGGGATGGTCACCGGGACCGACTTTGCGACCTTGGTTGTGAGATCCAGCAAGTAGAGCTCGGGGCCCATCTGAAAGACGATCTCGCCCTTTCCATCCGGGCCGGGGCCGATGGCCGGCCACTTCACGTCATAGTCCTTATAGGAAGTGACCTGTTCTCGTTTTTCGTTCGTCGTGTCGTACGACCAAATATTGAGGCGGTGCTCAGGGCCGGCGTCGCTGAGGTAATAGATTGTCTGGCCATTCCACATGGGCAGGGTGTCGGTGCCCTCCCAGGTGGTGATGCGTTTTGATTTGCCGTCCACGAGCGAATAGAGCCAGATGTCGGTGGCCATTCCGCCGCGGTATCGCTTCCAGGTTCGGAAGTCGGCCGTGTGGGGGGTGTAGGCGAGCCACTTGCCGTCCGGGCTGATCGCCCCGGCTGCGCCATAGGGGACGGGCAGCTTTTGGGGGAGCCCGCCGGTCGGCGGGACGGTATAGAGCTGAGTCTGCCGGCGAAGACCGGCTTGTGCATTTGAGTAAAAGAGGAGATTTCCGTCCGGTGTCCAGTCGCATAGCACGTCAACATCCGGGTGATGGGTGACGCGGGTCGGGACGCCGCCTTCCGCGGAGACGACGTAAATGTCGGAATTGCCATCGTAGTTGCCGACGAAGGCCAGCCGTGATCCGTCGGCGTTGAAGCGCGGGAACAGCTCTGGTCCCGGCGGGCTCGCAAGCGGGATGGCTGTTCCACCATCGCGGGGGACAAGCCAGATATCATTTCCGTAAACAAATGCGATGTGGGTCTTGCTGACGTCGGGGTAGCGGAGCATGCCTGCATGCGGAGTGACGTCGGCAGAGGCGGAGAGGCATGAGGAAAATGCGATGAGTCCGAGAGTTAGGATCGAGCTTCGATTGTGCGACATTTCGCCTCCAACGACTTGCGAATCATGAACCTGCGGGCAGACCGCAACGTGCGGCCCTACGGCTAACGGATTCGCGCGAAGATATTAACGCATGCGGAGCGAGAATTCGCATTGCGCGGCAAAGGCGTCAGTCGATCGGGGTCGACTGCGGAGTGGCCTTGGCCGGGTCACCTTCGGTGCGGTGGTGCACGGTTCGTTGTGGAAACGGGATTTCGATGCCCAACTGGTCGAAGCGATTCTTGATGCGGCGAAGCATCTCGCGGCGGACCTGCCACTGGCGCATGGCGCGGGTTTTCATGAAGAATCGGATGATGACGGACGAGTCGCCGAGACGCTCGACGCCAAGCATCTCCGGGTCTTCGAGGATCATGCTTCGGTACTGCGGATCGCGACGCAGGTCTTTGCCGAGTTCGATCAGCGTCTGCATGACGCGATCGAGATCTTCGCGGTAACTGACTCCGATGTCGAAGAGAGCGCGCGACCAGGCGTGGGTCATGTTGCTGACGCCGGTGATCTGGCCGTTGGGGATGAAATGGACGATACCCTCGATGTCGCGAAGGATGGTGATGCGAAGCGTAATTTTCTCGACCTGGCCCGAGACGCCCGCGATTTTGACGACGTCGTTAATGGCATACTGGTTTTCGAGCAGGATCATGAAGCCGGAAAAGTAGTCGCGGATGAGGTTCTGTGCGCCGAAGGCGATGGCGAGACCGGCGACGGCGGCGCCTCCGAGTAGGGGGACAATGTTGACGCCCAACTCGGTGAACATCATCAGCGCGCCGCCGACGACGATGACGATCGATACGGCGTTTTGAAAGACGCCTACGAGCGTTTTGGCGCGGTTTTCGCGGTCTTCGGGAGAACCCTCCATGGCGCTGCGGGCCAGGACCGCGACGAGGCGGGCTCTCAGGACACGCGAGAGCCAGAGCAGTGCGAGCATTCCCAGGCCGATGCCGAGGACGCGTACACCACTTCGCAGCAACCAGCGGAGAAGATTCTGCGGCGCGAAGGGGTTGGCGAGTGTTTCGACTTTCTTCTGCGCCGACTCGGCGTCGAGTCGACGGGACTCAGCTTCTCGTAGTGCGGCGATTTGATCGGCCTGAAGGCTGGCGAGCTCGTCCTGGAGTGCGTCGATGCGGGCAGTTCGCTCGGTAACCTCGGCACTGGCCTGGGCAAGACGTTTCTCGGCGTGTTCACGTTTGTTCCAGAGCGATTGAAGCTCGGCTTGCGGGGCCCCGGCGATCGATTTTTTCTGCAGCTCGTCGCTGAATGAGCGGACGGTATCGCGTGCATTCTCGGCCTGCTTGCCGGCCGTATCGAGGAGGCGGCGCTCCAGATCGATATTGGAGCGAAGGGATTCGAGGCGCGCAGAAATGGAACTGGCCTCGTGCTCGGCTTCTTTGGCAACCGCATCCTTGTGCTCGGCGTCTTCGCGGGCCTTTGTGAGTTCCTTGCTGGGGGGTGGTTCAATTTTGGTCTTATCAACCAATGGGGGCAGCGGTCCGGTCGGGAGCACCGGGCCGAGTTTGGTGGCGTCGGTGGGAGTGTTCGCCGGTTTCTCGGGGGGATTGGCCTGGGCGGGTGCGCTGGTGACGGGGGCAGCGCCAGTTTTCTCGGGAGCGGCGGCGGGCTTTGTGGCGGGTATTCGAGGGGTTGTAAGTCGCTCAAGCGCCTGGCGATCGCGGGACAGCTTTTTTTCGAGCGTGACGACCTGTTCCTGGAGCGTTTTTCGCTCCTGGATGGCGAGATCGAAGCGGTCTTTGGCGAGCTTCCAGCGCTTCTCCAGATCGTCCAACTCGGCCGGAATGGTGGTGGCGGCGGGATCTTTCGCGTCCTGGAGGCGGGCGGCTTCCTTTTTGCGGGCGTTATAGGTGGAATAGATTTCGGTGAAGATCGACTCGGCGCGAGTGTATTCGTTGGAGGGGCTATCCACCTCGGTTTTGAGCTGCGCAAGTTGCTTTTCGGAATCTGAGATCGCGCGGCGCATGCGGGCGATGCGTTCAGCGTCGGTGAGTTTTTCAGGTTCCGACGGTCGCGAAGCGAGGGGGGCGGACTGCGTCGCGGGCCGCGTGGCCGGCTGAGAAGCGGGCGGTTGCGCGGCGGCCCGGGCGCCGGCCAGCGACAACAAGAGGGCAGTAATATGAAGGCGACGAAACATCCTTAGAAAGTGATAGCGACAATTGAGGCGGCGGACAATTGCGGGGCCGTCGATGGAGTCTAAGGTTAGTGAACGCCCATTGCGGTGGCGAATGGCTGGATGTCGGCGCCGTTGAGGATGCCGTCGTGGTTCATGTCTGCCTGGCAAATTCCAGTCGAATCGGAATTGAGAAGCGCTTCCATGAATGGCGCGAGGTCGGCTGTCGTCACGAGGCCGTCGTGGTTGAAATCCCCGGGTGTTTGGGGTGGGAGTTCGCGCTCATCCGCACCGATGTCTACGCGACAGCCGGCGATGCGGGGTTGGCCATCCATGTCGGTGGCGCCGGTGTTGAACGCGAAGCTTGGATCGCCGGCGTTGACGCATGGTGACGTTGCGGCGATATGCAGGTCATCGTCGGGTGTTCCGGCGAGTGCGTCCGAGCCGAGCGGCGAGAGGAAGAGCGGGTCAGCGCTCATGTTGCCGGCGCCTGAAGCACCGCCCTGTACATTTGACCACGTCAAGCTGAACGGCAGGCCGTCCAATTCGTTCGGGATGTCATTCCAAAAGATGCAATCTTCGACGTAAACATCGGAGTCCTGGTTGTTAAAGAGACCTCCGCCGAACTGCCCGTTGCGGCCCGTGGCAGTGTTGTTTGAGAAAGTGCATGACCGAATGTGCGGGAAGCTGAAGATGGTATTGTGAAACCCAGCTCCGACGTCGGCGCGATTGCCGCTGAAAACGCAGTCGGAGATCAGGGGTTCGGTTGCGTAGATGCTCAGGATTCCACCGCCCCAGCCCTCGTTTGTGCCGGTGGCAATATTTCCGAGAAACCGGGAGTGGGTGACCGCCGGTGTGCCGCCTTCGATGTAGACGCCGCCGCCGCCCATCTCGGCGGTGTTGTGATGGAATGTACAGCGGTCGATGGCCATGTCGGCGAAGTAATTGCTCATTCCGCCACCAACTGGAAAACTGCCGCCAAGCACATTGTTGTCAGCGAACAAGCATTCGGAGACAGAACCGGAGCTATTGAGGTTGTAGATTCCGGCGCCTTCGGATGCTTCGTTCTGACGAAATTCGCAATGCCGGATGTCGGAAACGGCGAATTCATTGTTGTAAACGCCCGCTCCGAAGGATGCGATGTTGTTCTTGAAAACGCATGCAAGGATGGTCGGACGGCCGCCGGTACTCCAAACGCCGCCACCACCGCTTCCGCCGCCTCCTCCTCCTCCGCCGATCTGACCGAGGCCACCGGAGTTCGAATCAAATGTGCAGCCGCTGATCAGCGTACTACTTGAATCGGCGAATATGCCTCCGCCGCCGATAGTGGCGTAGTTTTCGCGGAAGATCGAGTTCATGATTACGACGACGCTGTCCGGGTCGGCGTACATGCCCGCGCCGTTGTTGCTGAGGTTATTGATGAATGTGCATTCGTTGATCGTCGCGCTGACTTCGCTGCGGCAGTAGAGCCCGCCACCGAGATTCACGGACTCGTTGTTGGTGAAGAGGCAGCCGAAGGCGGTTGCGTGCGAGTGTTCGTGAATGTAGAGGCCGGCGCCAAAATCGAAGGAATAGTTGCGGTCGAAGGTGCAGTGCAGGAAGGTTGATTCGTCGCCGTGGTCGTTGACCGCGCCGTGGTTCTTGGCCCAATTTCCGCGAAAAGTGCAGTTTACGATCATGGGGGATGAGAAGTAGACATTCAGGCCGGCGCCTTGGTCCTGGCTTTCGGGTACCGCGCCGAGACCCGGGCCGTCGGCGTGTCCGCCAGCGATGGTGAATCCGTCGAGGAGTGCCGTCGGTTCCACATTCAGCGCGACGACGACGTGGTAGCTGTTTTCTCCGCTGCCATCGAACGAGCCGAGCGGGGCGTCGTTGCCCGCCAGGTCGCCCGAGAGAATTGTTTCGTTTGCCTGGATGTTCCGCTGGGCAAGCGTTGTCTCGGTCCCCGTAAACCCGCCATATATTCCGACTCCGTTCTTCAGAAAGAACGAGACAGATCGGTCGAAGGATTCGGAGGGGTGATAGGTCCCGGCGGCGACCCAGATCTCGTCACCGAATTGGGCCGCGGCGAGGGCGGATTGAAGCGAGCGAAACGCCGATGCCCAACTTTGGCCCGTTCCGAGACTGTCCGGCCGGCTCGCATTGACGAAACGCACGGCAGAATGAGCTGGTGCAGTGACGAGTAAGCAGCCCAATATGCCCTGCATGACTCTGCTGATCTGTACGGGTCGTCGCATCTGGATTTCCGCCAACCACCACATTCAAAGCCGGATTCTCATTTTACCGGGTTGGGAGCCGGAATCCATGCAGAGGTAGCCGATTGGTCGGCGGGAAAACGCGAACCGATTCAGAAATTTGCGAATGTCGCCGAGAAGAGCCGCTTGATGTTGAACTGAGGCGGGATGTTGGGAGGGGCGGATGAGGGATCGCAAGTGGTTTGCGGGCGGAGGGTTCGGAGGTGGCGTGAGATTCGTGGGATTTAATCGGATGTTTGGTGTCGGAAAGTGGCGAGACCCAAGGCGCGAGTCTTGCGTCTTGAGAATTGTCCGAGTGACTGCGCGAGCTGTGACGGCGGTGAGATTTTTGAGATTTGGGGCGGTCCGGTTTGGAGGAGTCTGCGGGCCACAGATTTCAGATGACAGGTGATAAAAGTGATAATCAGCGCCTTCCCTTTCGGATTTACTTTTCAAAGAACATTGGCTTGCGCGTACCCTCACCCCGACCCCTCTCCCCTGAATGACGAGAGGGAATTCGCGCTGGCCCCCAATCTGGGCTTTTGCGTAGATTGATCTCGGGTTGCCCCAGACCCTCGTCTGGGAGCATGTTCGTATAATGTTTAGTAGGCCAGAATTGAAAGTCAAGCTGGAATTCTGGCGATAGAAACCAGAGTGGGGGACGAGCTCGACGCTCATCCTAATGGAGCAGTGCTGACACGAATCCGGGCACGTCGCCTGCTCCAACTACCCCGGTGTTATCGAAATCTCCTGGACAGGTGTCCGCGTAGGCCGTGGATGCCGCGAGGACGGCTTGGGTGAAGCGGAAGATATCGCGGCCGTCGGTCGAGCTGTCGGTGTTCATGTCTCCGTCGTGGCCGGGGCAGGGGAGATGATAACGCGCGATCCAGGCTTCGGTGTTGCCTTGCGCGTTTGTGCCCTCACCACAAATGGTGACCACGTTGCCATCGACCGTTACGCCTGACGCCGTTCGAAGAGTCCATCCGGCCGGAACAGAGACCTGATTCTCGCTGAGTATCTCAGCCGCGCGGCGCATTGTCCGATTGGCGTCCCACATCGCGGCTTCGCGGCCGACGGCCGAGGTTCCGAACCCGACGATCAGATTTCCATCAGCCGAAATATCGTTGGCCACGCTGTCGAAATCTCCTCCGGCGAAGTCTCCCAATCCGGACAAACCACCGGGCTGGTCCCACCGAGCGGCTTCGCGACCATTTGCAGAACTGCCGTAGCCCACCGCGATGGCGCCGTCGATGTTTGCCCGGGTAAGGACAGCGGATTCGACACCCCCGGGAAGGTCACCGAGATCTTGAAAACCACCCGCTTCGGACCAGCGAAAGGCATGAGAGACATCGGAGGAAGGGCAATTGAGGAGGACCACGTTGCCTACGAGGATATTGCCGCTGCCGGACATGCCCCAGGACGTGCCGTAGTAGTAGCCTTCGGAACCCGACAATGGAGCGGGCCCTGTTCCGTTGTTCCATCTTGCCGGGGGGCCCGAGCCCGCCGTGCATGATGGACCGACGATCGTTTGTCCGGCGATCACGGCGGAATCATCGGACACTGCCTGAGCCCTCGAGTAGTAGTCCGCGCCCGGGGCGTCGCCCAGTGAAGTCATTCCGTCGACTTCGGTCCACTTGAAGCCCTCGAACGGGGGATTGTAAGTCCCGCTTCCTGAGTAGCTATCTCCCACAACCACAGCGCCGTCGCGTGAGACGTCGTTTGCAAGGCTGTAGTAAGCCCCGCCTGGGAGATCGCCGAGCGCGACCATGCCGGTATTCGCGCGCCAGCGAAATGCCTCGGGATTGGCGCCTGAAGAAGCTGACTTGCTGTAACCGACGACAGCGGTTCCGTCGGCCGATACAGCGGTGGCGCTGCTCTCGACAGCTCCACCCGGGAGGTCGCCGAGGCCCTGGAAACATGGAGGCGTGGTGCATTTGCAATGAAGGACTACAGACCAGTTATCCACGCCGCTGAATGTGTCGATGTGCTGGTCGTCCGCGACGCTATTGCTTGAGAAGAAACCGAATTGGATGATCGATCCCTGCTGGGAAAAATCAGGGTGCGAGTTTTCCGAGTCGAAGAAATCCTCGGCGTGGAGGCTCGTATGGGCAAGCGTCGTCCATTGCGGCAGAAGGGCGACATTGTATTCGATATATGGGATTCCGTTCTGAATCAATGCGATCCCGTATCCGACACCCAGGCCAGAGCTAATCACGATGGCATCGAGTGAGGTATCGATGGAATCGATTTCACCGCGCTGCGAGGGGTCGTACGTAGCCCCGGCGCGCCAGTGAAGAACTCTGAAACCACCGGGACCGGTCCAATCGTGCGTGATCGACCGCCATGATTGAGGGTTGCCACCCGTGGTCGCCTGGGCGGCCACAAAACTGGCCGACGGGACGCCTCCCGTATCGATTGATGCCGTCCAATCGGCGTTCGCGAATTCGGTATCGATGAGATTCACGACCTGGGCGCTTGCGTGGCCCGCTGCCATGGCTGCAAACACGAGGGCTGCGGCAGCTCCATGCCGGCGCCGTCGCATTGTGGTTGTCGCGGCGATCCAACAGGCCTCAACGCGGCGCGTCATACAGCCGAGCCACGGCAAGCGCCAGGCAAGGCATCGGGCATCTTTCAAGACTTGAGAGTAGGACGAGACTTGAGTCCAGAGGGCCATGTTACCGACCTCCATCCGTTCTGCCAGCTCCGACAAGGAGCAGTTCTGAAGGGAAGGAGAGGAATAAAGGCCGGTGAGCGTCGACCAAAACAAATAAAATGGCATTCCGAGTGCCGCGGAGACGTTGTTTGAGAGGGCGTTGCTCGGCGCGGCGTGGTTGCGGGGCCGGCACTTCGAATAAGCACGAAGGATGTCAACCAGGGAGCCGGATCTCCCAGCGGGTTCGTCGAGGGCAGCACGGATAGAGCGCAGGCGTTCACGCCGGGACAGCGAAGCCCACCAACGATCAGCGATCGCGGTGAATTCGCGTGCCACCGGCTGCGCAGACATTGTTCGGACCGATACTGCAAGCAAAGCGGTAGCTTCGCGCAATCGGCCACGGACTGCCAGAAAGCGGGCATATTCGAGGCCAGCGGGAAGACCGACAGGCAAGCGCTGAAAAATGGCCTCGGCGTCGTCGTCGAAGCCCTGTCGGGCAAGGATGGCGGCCTTGATGCGAAGCTGAGCGCCGAATTCGTCGCTCTGCGGCAGTTGTTCGGCATCGCGGAGCCAGCGAGCAGCTCGCTCGACGTCGCCGCACTTGGCGGCAGCATCTGCGAGGTACTCAAGAAGGAATCCCACGTTTGGGAAAGCGATGACTGCCTGCTGCAGGCGCGGGTAGGCACGCGGGGCCTGATCATCGAAGAGATAGAGCACGCCGAAGGCAGCGTCGATCAAGGGATCGGGCTGGCTGAGCGTGTCGCGTGTCTGTTCCCATCGCGTCCATGCGCTGAGGGCGTTGGAATAGTCCTGAGTGAGAAAAGAATAGAGACCCAAATCCCTAAGTGATAGGGCGGACAGGATGGGGCGCGCTGTTGCAAACCGCGCGTTTTCACGGGCCGCGATCACGATATTGCGCTCTGAGCGTATGTGTTCGTCGTACGGGGCCCAGCGGAGCGCGGCATCGTAGGATGCGAGGGCTTTATCGAACACGCATTTTCGCGCGTCCAATCGCTCCGCCGAGTAGGAATTGACACGGCCCCAATACATCGTGGACACAATGTCATTCGCCTGGCCGGGGTCGAGCAGGGCAACTCGAGCAGCACGCACATGTTCCGCGACCCAACGAGGGACCAGGAATGTATAGGTGACGGCAGTTGCGGCGAGGGTGAGGGAAAGGGTTCCACCCAAGAGCGTACCGATCGCAGCGCCGCGGTTGCGGCGGGCAAACTTGAGCGCACGCGCTGCGACGCCCGCGCGGCGGGCGCGGATCGGTTGCAAGGCGAGCAGGCGGTCCAAGTCGTCGGCGAGATCGTTCGCGGCCTGGTAGCGGCGGGCCGGATCTGGGTCCATGGCCGTGGCGACGATGGTTTCGAGGTCGCGTGGGACGCGCGGGTTGAGCTTTCGGAGCGGAGGCGCGAGGCCGGACTCGATTCGCCGAAGCATGTCGTGTGGTTCGCGGGCGTCGAAGGGGAGGCGGCCGGCCAGGGCGTGATAGAGGGTGACGCCAAGGGCGTAGACATCGCTGCGGACATCGGTCGATTCGCCGCGAAGCTGTTCGGGTGCGGCGTACGAGACGGTACCGACGAACCTGCCGGCCTGGGTAAGGGTGAGCGACGAATGGGCTTCGCGAGCGAGTCCGAAGTCGGAGAGCAGGGGAGTTCCGTCGCGACGGAGCAGGATGTTGGAAGGTTTGACGTCGCGATGGAGGAGGCCCGCGGCGTGCACGGCGGAAAGCGCGCGGGCGATGGCAATGCCTACACGGCAGACGTTGGGAACGGCGTCTATGCGGTCGGATGTCATGGCCGCGCGGTCGCGGGATTGCGGAATTCGCTCGGCCAATGTGCCGCCTTCGATCCACTCCATGGCGTAGGCGTAGAGGCCGTGTTCATGGAGCACGGCGTGGATGGCGACGACGTGGGGGTGGCGGAGCCGGGCGATGGCACGTGCTTCGCTGAGGAAGCGTTCGCGGGCGCGGCTTGAAAGCGTGGCGGAGGCCGGCAGGACCTTGAGGGCGACCGGGCGTCCGCCGAGCGATTCCTGTCTGGCCAGATAGACGGCCCCCATGCCGCCGTGTCCAAGCTTCTGCAAGATCTGGAAGCCGGTTATCTGGGGCAGACTTTCGTTCGCAGCCGGGCTGATGTCGCGGGCGAGGCGGATCAGCTCCTCAAGACGACTGCGGAGGTCGTCACGGCCGTCGAGGAGCTGGTCGGCCTGAGGTTCATGACCGTCCTCTAACAACCGAATGATGCGATCGAAAGCGTCGTCCAGGAAGGCCTCATCGGAAGTCTGATCGTGGGGCAGCCCGGACGAATTCATGGTGCACCTGCGGGTTCACTCCACTGGAGAGGATTCGGGGGTGGTCAGCGGCGCGGGCGGCGACACGGTCACACTGCGCGATGTCAGAGCGGCGCGGAGGCGGCGATGGTAGATTTCGGCCCCTTTTCGGAAGCGGTGGCGGACGGCAGCCGGGCCGATGGCGAGTTGTTCGGCTATCTCGTCGATATTGAGCTGCTCGAAGAGGCGGAGGCGGACGACATCGCGAAGTTCATCGGGCAGGTCCGCCAGCGCGGCGTGCATGGCGGCCGCCTGCTCGCGAAAAACGGCGATGCGGCTGGGAGTGGTGGAGCCGGCGGGGCCATATGGCTCGATCGAGCTGTCGGCGGGCTTTCCAACGGGATGGAGCGACGAGGCGACGATTTCGGTATGGCCGCCGCCGCGCTTTTGAGCGCCGTCGATGTCGGCCGCTTCGCGGATGCGATTGTCGATGATGGAGAGCAGCCAGGTTCGGAAGCTACGCAGGCCGCGCCACTCGCAACGGTAGCGGTCGCGCCAGGCGTGGAGCAGCGTTTCCTGCCAGATGTCCTCCGCGGTGTGGCGGCGCTTCAGGCGTTGAGCCATTCGTGTTTCGATGACGATGAGGAGCGAGGCGGGGCCGACGGATTCGATCAAATCGTCCCAGGTTCGCGGATCGCTGGAGAGTAGCGGGTTTGCGGTGTCGTTGCTCTCGGACATCCGATGAGGTCCCGTGCCGGATGGGTTTACGTTGCCGACAATTATAATCCTAATCAACAAAAGCGTTGGGAGTACAACGTGGTTGCCTCCGGCAGTAATCTGGGCGGAGGGTTTTAGGGGTGCGTGCCGGTGGGGTCTTCGATCCAGGTTTTGTAGCAGGCGTTGCAGAGGGTGAGGGTGACGCGGCGGTAGACCTGGTCCATGGCTTCCTGCGATGAGATGGATCTGAGGGAGTTTACGAGGCGATTGATTTCGGAGTCGAGGTCGCGGTTCAGGTCTTCGTCGGTGATGACGGGTGGGGAGGGGTCGGCGACGGCTTCGATGCGGACGACAAAGAGTTCGGAGCGGCAGGGGGTCAGCTCGGCGAGGCAGCGGTGGCAGAGGGTGGGGGTGTCGTTCATGTCGTATCGTTAGCATAGCGGGGAAAAAGTGGCGGTGCGGGATTGCACACTTGATTGGATTGCTCGGGATGCTTGCGCGGACTACGCTGCCGGTTGATTGCAGACGGCTTGCTGGCGCGCGGCTCGTTTGGCGCATGGGGAGCGTGGGCAGTCGGTGCTTCGTTTGGTAAACCCTCACCCTGGCCCTCTCCCTAGAAGGGAGAGGGGAGTGCTTCTGGAGTATTGTCATGGCAGTGCATCCGCTTGCTGGGAAGCCGGCACCGGCTTCTTTGATTATCGATGTCGCGAAGCTGGAGCGGGCTTATTTTGAGGGGCGGCCGGATGTGGGAGATGCGCGGCAGCGGGTGGCGTTCGGGACTAGCGGGCATCGGGGGACGCCGTTCAATGGGACGTTTACCGAGGCGCATATTCTCGCGATTTCGCAGGCGATTTGTGAGTATCGAAAGCAGCGCGGGATCGACGGGCCGCTCTATATGGGGAAGGACACGCATGCGATCTCGGATGCGGCGCAGCGGACGGCGCTGGAGGTTTTTGCGGCGAACGGGGTGCGGACGATCATTCAGCGCGGGAATGGGGTGACGCCGACGCCGGTGATTTCGCGGGCGATCATTGTCTATAACCGTGGGCGGAAGACGGGGCTGGCGGATGGGGTGATCATCACGCCGTCGCACAATCCGCCGGCGGATGGCGGGTTCAAGTACAACCCGCCGAACGGGGGGCCGGCCGATACGGACGTGACGAGGTGGATCGAGGATCGGGCGAATGCGATTTTGCGCGGGGGGAATGCGGAGGTGAAGCGGGTTGACGTCGCGGCGGCGATGCGGGCAGAGACGACTGCCGAGGAAGATTTTGTCATACCGTACGTGGATGATCTGCAGAACGTGGTGGACATGGCGTGCATCCGGTCGGCGGGGCTGAAGCTCGGGGTTGATCCGCTGGGCGGCGCGGCAGCAGGGTACTGGGCGCCAATCGTTGAGATGTATGGGCTCGATATCCGCGTCGTGAATCCGAAGATCGATCCGACGTTTTCGTTCATGACCGTCGATCATGACGGGCAGATCCGGATGGATTGCTCGAGTCCGTATGCGATGGCGCGGCTGGTGCAGATCAAGGACAAGTTTCGGGTGGCATTTGCGAATGATCCGGACTCGGACCGGCATGGGATCGTGACGCCGTCGGCGGGGCTGATGAACCCGAATCATTTTCTGGCGGTGGCGATCTATTACCTGCTGAATCACCGGCCGGAGTGGGCGGCTTCGGCGGTTATCGGCAAGACGGTGGTGAGCAGCAGCATGATTGACCGGGTGGTGAAGTCGCAGCGGCGGACGCTGATGGAAGTGCCGGTGGGGTTCAAGTGGTTTGCGCCGGGGTTGTTTGACGGGACGTGCTGCTTTGGCGGCGAGGAGAGCGCGGGGGCGAGCTTCCTGCGGCGCGACGGGACGGTTTGGACGACGGACAAGGACGGGCCGATCATGGATCTGCTGGCGGCCGAGATCACGGCGCGAACGGGGAAGGACCCGGGCGAGCAATATCGCGGGCTGGCGGCGGCGTTTGATCCGACGTGGTACACGCGCGAGGATGCGCCGGCGACAGCGGAGCAAAAGGCGAAGTTGAAAAAGATTTCGCCCGAAGCCGTGACGGCGCGCGAGCTGGCGGGGGATGCGATCACGGAGAAATTGACGCGGGCGCCGGGCAATGGGGCGGAGATCGGTGGATTGAAGGTGATGTCGGCGGGGGGGTGGTTTGCGGTGCGGCCTTCGGGGACGGAGGACGTGATGAAGGTGTATGCGGAGAGCTTTCGGGGAGAGGAGCATCTGGCCGCGATCGTGGGCGAGGCGAAGCAGATAGTGGGAGAGTCGGCGGGTTAGGTTTCACTATCAGAGACTGCCGATTTTTCGGCAGGCGATGTCGGCAGGCCAAAGCAGGATCGCGAGCGCAACGAGCCAGGGCCAGAGCGGCCGGGCGATGGTCAGTGTCTCGCGGACGGGGCGGGCGGCGATTTCGGCGAGGTCGTCGGTGGTGGGCTCAAACTTTCCGCCTCCGGCGGCGGCGATGGCCTGAAGCGCGGCGCGATCGGGGCCGGACTGGGTTGATTCGAGGTCGGGAGGACTCCCGACGACACCTTCCCATCTCAGGATGCGGCGGTTTGCCCTGGTGCGGAAATCCAAATCGCAGATATAGCGCTCGTCGGGCCTGACCGGGGCGACTCCGCGGAAGATTCCGGACGGCAGTTTGCGCCATTCGAGGGGAATCGCGGGTTTCGCGGCATCGGCGCCGTCGCGGCGGAGAGAGCCGGACGGGAGCGCGTCTTCGGTGAGGCGTCCGTCGGAATTGCGGACAGCGACGAGGGCGATGCACTCGTTTGATTCGGCATGGACATCAACGCGCGTGCGATAGTCGGCGGCCTGCGTGAGCGCCGCGGCGAGAATGCGGGCCCAGAAGCGTTCGTACTGCGGCCACTGGAACCAGCGGCGGGCCCAGGCCGGCTTTGCATCGGACATGAAGGCGACGACGCGTCCGAGGCCCATGGGCCAGGTCGCGAGGAGGGGCTGGGAGACGTCGGTGAGCAGTGGCACTTCTACACCGGCGTTGGACTTTGCGACGGCTGGGAGCGCGGCTTCGAGGATGGGCCATGGATCGTGAGTGAGTCCGGTGAGGGAATCGGGCTGAGGGCCGAGTTTGGGCTCGAACGGTCGGCGCGGCATGACGGAGAGCGATTTGATCGCGCGGGCTTGTTTGATAAATACGCGCGGAATGGCGCTGGCATCGCCGCAAAAGACGTAGCGGCCGTAGGTGGTGTTGGCGAGTGCTTCCATGACGGCCTTGTTTGCGTCTGCGCCGACGGCAATGGAGGTCAGGTCTATGTCGGAGTCGCGGATGCGGCGGCGAAGCGTTTCGTTTGGATTGTCGACGGACATGCCGTCGGTCAGGAGGATCATGAATCGGGATACGGATGATTTGTTCAGCAGCTCGGCAGCGGCGCGGATGGCGGGCACCATGTTGGTTCCGCCGCCGATCTGGATGTCGCGAACTGTCTGGACGATTTCGCGCCGGTTTTGGATGGGGACGCGGTTGAGAACGACGTGATAGTCGTCGCTGAATGTGATGAGCGAGACGACGGTGGTTTTCGGGAATTCACCGAGCGAGTCGAGAACGGCTTGCTTCATCATGTTGAACTTGCTGACGGGCTGGCCGGAGGCGTCGACGCCGAGGACTCTTATCATGCTTCCGGAGACGTCGAGGACGAAACAGACGTGGACGGGGACCGGGCTCTCTACCATTCGCACGATTTCGGGGGCGAAGTCGATGGGGAGCATTTCTTCGAGGGCGGAGCCGCGCCAGGACCTGGTGCTGACACGCGAACCGCCGAGGAAGACGAGGCAGCCACCGTCGTCGACGAAATGGCGGAGGCGGGCGAGGGCGGCGCCCGAGATATCCGGGGCGGCCCAGTCGCTGAGGATGACGGCGTCGTATTCTGACAGGGATTCGTCGGTGAGAGCGAGATCGGAGGGCGGGTCGATGCGAACGGCGAATTTGAGCTTTTCGAGCACAGCTTTGAGGGGCTGGGCCGAGATGGGTTCGGGATCGCAGATGAGGACGGCGGGCGGGCCGGCGACGTGAAAGGCGAACTCGGACGTGGCGGCGGGCGCGGTGGGATTGGCCGGATCGGAGATGACGACGCGCATTCGATGCAGGCCGCGGCGCTGCGGCTGGAACGGTAGGGCGACTTCCTGCTCGGAATCGATACGGGTCCGCAGAGAGGAGAACTCCTGGCCGTCGGCGTTGAGCAGTGCGATGGCGGCATCGTTGGGGCGGGGAAAGCGAACGCGCGCGAGGACGTGTGTGGCGACGCCGACGCGTGCGTCTTCGGGTGGTTGGATGTCGACGATGGCGGGCGAACCGGCTGTGAGGCGGCCGATGGGCACGGCGCTGACATCACCGCCGGCGCCGCGGATTCGGGCAGCGGCCGCGACGGGATCGCCGGCGGTTGAACGGCCGTCGGAGACGAGAATCACGTGAGTGTTCCGGGATTGGGCGGCCGTGGCGAGGGCGAAGTCGAGGGCGTCTTCGATGTTGGTGCCGTTGCGGCGAGGGGATTCGGGGCCGAGAGTCGGGGCGGGCGAGGCGGCGAAGAATATCGACTTGATGATGGATTCGCCGGGGAGGGCGTGGGAGAGTCCGTCTTGGACTGCGCGTGCGTCGGCTTCCGAAAGCGCGGTGCTGCGGCTGGCGTCATGCGCGAAGACGAAGACGGGCGGGATTTCGTGGGTTACGGCGTGTTCTCGCACCGGGCGGGCGATGGCGAGGACGACGGCTGCCAGAATCAGGGATCGTATGGCGGCGCACGCGAGTCTGGCGCGGATGGATGAGAGGGAGCGGCTGAATAGCGCGGCACCCGCGGCGATCGGGACCACGGCGAGGAGAGCCAAGTATTGCGGGGCCTGGAGATGGATCACGCCGCGCTTACCCCAATCGCAAGATGTTTAGTGAAAATAGCGCCATTTCGACCAGCATGAGTGCTGCGACGGCGATGAGGATGCGCGACCAGAGCGAGAGCGGGGCACCGAGCGCGGCGACTGACGCGGGGGCGACTGGCGCGGAAGTTGTATTTTGGTCGGAGAGTACGCCAGCGCTGTTTGGCAGCCAATTGATGGCGATGTCGCGGCTTTGGCCATCGTGGTCGATACGGTAGAAGCCGGCGCGCTGGGGTTTCAGCAGGACGGCTGCGTGGTGTTCAGAGATTACGTCGCAGGCGGCGCCGGTGGGATCGAACGCTCGGAGTTCGGTCTGGGACTGAATTGGCGCGCGAACCGGGCTTCCGGTCGTGTACGACAGGGCGAATTGTTCGTCCGATCGATTCAGAAGGCGCTGGACGGCATTCCAGATGAAAATCGGGAAGCCGGCGCGAGTGGGGAGATTGCTGTCCTTCAGCTCGAAATTGACGAGGATTTCGCGAATGGGGGCTTCGGGGGAGCCATTTAGTTCGGATTCGAGAATCAGGGCGGCGTCTTGCGAACTGACGATCGGGCGCGCTTTCGGTGAGGGGCCAAATGTGGCAGTGCGGCGAACTCGCCAGGTGAGCAGGTCGACGTCGCGCAGTAGCGGGTGACTGGGCGTCCACTTTACGGGTCTCTGGTCGGTGGCCGGCGCGGAATTGATCGCGAGGTTGAGGGGATCGCGGCCGCCGAAGACGAGGAATCTACCATTTTCGAGATCGGGCAGATCGGCGTTAATCGCGTCGAGGACGATCACATCGGCGGGTTGCGACGAGGGCCATTGGGTGGGGCGGATGGTTTTGACTTCGATATTTGGCTGGCTGAGTGCGGCAAGTAGTGGAAGGTTTCCGGTGGTGACCAGGAGTACGTGCGCGGTGGGGATATTGGTCCAAACGCCGAATGCGACGTTGTCGAGGGGGAGGGCGTCGGTGGGCTCGACGCGAACCTCAAATCTGGCGTCGCCTGCCTGGGGAGGGCGTAGGTCGAATTCGATCGTGGGGCCGTTGAGACGCAGCTCCTCGCGATCGATTTCGCGGCCATCGGCCGAGATGGTTGCAACGGCGGGCTCATTGGTGAATCCCTGCTGATGCAGGGTGATTGTGATGGCGCGGCCATCGTCGGAGCGGCGGAGGCCGGCGATGGCGAGATTGGGTTGGGGATGGCCGATGGTCTGCCAGGTCGTCTGCGGGTCGGATGGCGCGGCGAGCGCGGGCTTGTCGGTGATCGCGACGATTTCGGTCGCGCGAGATTCTTGCGCTCGGACACTCGCGAGGCGAATGGCGCGCGGCAGGTCGGCATTGACGTCACGGGGAGCGAGGGCGGCCACGAGGGATTCCTGCGCGGCGGGGCTGTCGGCGCGGCCGGTGAGGATTCGTACGGGCTCGCCGGCGAGAATGATTGCTTCGACGCCGTGCGGCGCGGCGTGAATCTGCTCAATGGCGGCCGACCTGGCTTCGTCAAAGCGCGTGCGGCCGTTCGGTTCGCGCGTTTGCATGGTCGCGGAGTCGTCCAACACGATTACCGAGGCCCGGGCGCGGGTCTTTCCGGGATCGGAGAGGGCGAGCACCAGCAGCGCGACGATGAGGAGCTGGATGAGAAGTGTCGGCCAACGACCGAATCTGACACCGAATCCATGCAGCTCGCTGCTGCGGACAAAGCGCTCCCAGAGCGCGAGCGTGGGAACGATTATCTCGGTCGGCCGGACTCGGAAGAAAAAGAGCGCGGCTATTGGAATCGCGATGGCCAGGAACCAGAACGCCAGCGGGCTGGCGAATGTCATTGCAACAACCCTTGTTGCCGCAGGCCGGATGCGAGCAGCGTGAGCCAGGCGTCGCGCGTGTCGGCGAGGAGATAGCGCTGGCCGCGGCGGACGCAGGCGCTCTGGAGATTTTCGCAGTAGGCGTCGAGCCGGCGACGATATTCTCGAATTCGTTCGTCGGAGGCGTTCATGTCCAGGACGCGGCCGGTTTCAGAGTCGCGCAGGCGGATGGAACCGGTCAACCCTTCACCGCGATCGATCGGATCGAGGATTTGAACCACCAGAACTTTGAAGCGAGCGGAAGTGAGCGTCGTGATCGCGGATTCGGCATCACCGGCGCCGAGACAGTCTGACAAAATGACTACAAGGCCGCGGTGCCGGACTTCGCGGCAAAAGGAGCGGGCAATTGCCGCGAGGTCGGCAGTGCCAGAGGTCGGAGCGAGGCGGAGGGTGGAGATGAGACGCGGGAGCATATTTCGACCGCGTAGATTGCGGAGGGGCGGCGCGAGTGTGTCCGAGAAAGTGGCGGCGGTGACGTGGTCTCCAGCGGACATGGCGATGGCCGCCAGTCCGCAAGCGAGCTGGCAGGCCAAGGCGGCCTTGGAGCGCGGGGAGCCGGCCGCCATTGAGCGGCTGACGTCGACCAGCAGACTGATGAATAGGGTTTCTTCGTGTTCGAGGACGCGAATGAAGGGCTGGCGTAAACGGGCGAAGACGGTCCAGTCAATGCGGCGAATGTCGTCGCCGGGGACATAGTTGCGATAATCGAGAAAGTCGATTCCGGCGCCGGCGCGGCGGACGCGATGAGAGCCGGCGAGTTGGGATCGGGTTGTGAGGGCGGGGGAATAGGCGAGAGCGGCGAGGCGAGCGAGATCATTTCCATCGAATTCGAAGTCGGGCATGACTCATCTCAATTCGCGGAGGACCTGCTCTACGACCGCGGCCGGACGGACTCCGGCACTCTCGGCTTCGAAGTTGAGGATGAGACGATGTTGGAGGCAGCTTTGGGCGACATCGATAAGGTCGTCACGAATGACGGAGGTTCGACCGACCAGAAACGCACGGGCCTTGGCAGCAAGGACGAGGGCCTGCATGCCGCGCGGGCTGGCCCCGAAGCGGATGAATTTTCGGGCGACGACTGAGCCGGATTCGGGGTGGGTGGCGACGATGATCTTCGCGGCATAATCGAGGAGCGGGCGGGCGATCGGGATTGCACGAATCACGCCGATCCAGCGCGAGACATGCTCGGGCGAGGGGACCACCTGATTGAGGCGCGGCGGTGGTGCGCCGGTGGTGCGGACCGCGATTTCGACCAGTTCGAGCTGGTCGGGCATTGGCACTTCGAGTTTGAACATGAATCGATCGAGTTGGGCCTCGGGTAGCGGATAAGTTCCTTCCATCTCGATCGGGTTTTGCGAGGCCATGACCATGAAGGGCCGTGGGAGCTGACGAGTTGTTCCGGCGCTGGTGACTTGGCGCTCCTGCATGGCCTCGAGAAGGGCGCTTTGGGTCTTTGGCGTGGCGCGATTGATTTCGTCGGCGAGCAGAAGATTTGTGAAGACCGGCCCGGCTTCGAATTGGAACGAACCCGAGCCGCCCTCCTGTTGGAAAATGCGCGTACCGAGAATGTCGGCGGGCATGAGATCGGGGGTGAATTGAACACGCTTGCAGTCAAGCCCGAGACAGTCGGCGAGCGATTTGAGCAGCAGCGTTTTTCCCAGGCCGGGGACGCCTTCGAGCAGGACGTGTCCCTGGAGGAACAGACTCATCAATAGTCTGGTGATGACGACTTCCTGGCCTACCATCACTTTTCCGAGTTCGGCGCGGATGGCGGTCATGACTTCGCGAAATTCGTCGACGGTGCGGCGGAGCTCGGCTTCGTCGAGGGCACCTGGCGGTTGAGAGGGAGCAGAGTCGTGCATGGCGAAGTCGCCTCGGGAGTTCAAGATCCGTGGGGTTGAGTCGTCAGGCGGAGTCGGCGCAGGTTGGCGTTGTATTGTCTGATGCGCTCGCGCTGCTCGGGCGGGAGTCGCTCAATGGCCATTTCGTCTAGTTCGACGCCTTCGTAATTGGCATCAGAGGCGGGTCGCGTTGTCGCAGAAGAACCACCTTGCGCGAACTCTACGCCGGGCTTGCGTTCGTCGCCGGCTTTGCCGGGGCCGCCATTTCCTTCGCCCTTCCTGGCGTTGGCGGCGATGTCCTTCTGGGCGGCTTTTACGCCGCGCGGGTCGGACAGTTTCTGGCCCGGACCGCGTCCAGCCATTGATCCGCCCGGGGGAGCGTTCGGGGCGGGCTGGCCGGGAGGGGTGTTCTGGTTGCCGGGATTTCGGCCGGCTGATCTGAGCTGAGAGCCGGCACCGCTGGATTTTGACCGGGCTGGAACGATGGCTCCGCCGGTTGATGATGAATTCTGTTGGTTGGGTGATGATGCGCCCTGATTGGCTGATCCCGAGGACGAGCCGGATCTGCCGTTCGAAGCACTTCCACTGTCGGCTCGAAGCTGTTGCGTTCCGTAGGTCACTCCGGCCGGGCGCTCGGCCGGTTGGCCGAACATCGAGCTGCCGGCGGTCGAGTCGGGTGGATTGGGCGGCTGCCGGGGCGAGAGATGGTCGCCGGAGTCGGGTTGTTCGACTTTGATCTTGCCGGTCGGCTTTGGCGGATCGGACTGTGCGACCTTTTGCTGCGGTTGCTGGCAACCGGAGGTTGCAAGGATCGCGATTGCAACTCCCAGCGTGGCCCAACGAGTGGGCCAGACCCAAGGCAGACGAATCGCCGGCCGCCGGGCAATCCATGCGGAAGTGTCCGCGAGGGCCATCGATTGAAACGCATTGGTGGAATCGAGTGAATTGAGAAACTCGGCGGCGGAGACGATGCGGCCAGCCGCGTCGAACTGCTCGTCAAGGCGATTGACATATCCTGGCAGCAGCTTCCGTCGACGCAGCGTGAGGAACAGGGTGATGGCGAGCGCTAGCAGAGCAATTGCGCCGAAGAGTGCCGCTTCGGACAGGCGGAGCGCCGATCGGAATGTAAGGAGCACGGCGGCGCATCCGAGAGACGCCAGTGACGCGAAGACGGCCGATTGCAGTCCGAGGAGCAGCCATGCGCGGCGCCGGGCGCGGGCGAACAAACGGCGCAGCGGTTTCAGGTTTTCAATCTGCTTCGAAGTTCTCTCGGCGGACGGTGTCATGTGTGGAAGACCCCACAAGGCGGTGAGGGTGCATGGCCGCGGACGCAAGCGCATGTGACGTCTTAACTTGCAGCCAGATATATCATAACGCGCGAATGGCGAGTTCCAAGCGGGTTGGGTCATTGCGAAGCGAGGTGTCATCCGGGCTGGCTGGTGGCACTCGTCGCGGTCGCGGGCGGTGCCGGGTCGGGCCGAAATCTTGCGGCTGAATATCTCCAAAACCACGGAACTGCGAAGGCGAGGATCGCGAAGGCCGCAATGAATCCGACGACGATCATCACGATGCGTAAATTCTGAACGCGGCCCGGTGCGGCTTTTTTGGCGCGGGTTGAGTCGACGATTGAGCGGCTTCGGCGGGCGCCAAGTTGGGCGAGCTGTTTCCGCCAGGTCACTGCTTCCGATTCGCAATTGCATGCGGCAGCGATGTGGATCATCTGGGTTAGAATTCGAGATGACATGTCGCGGTCAGCGCCGGCGAGCAGTCGGGCCTGACGCAGCAACTCCATGGCCTGGGTGACAGCGCCGGCTTCGATGGCGTCGTTGGCCTGATGGAGCAGGGTCTGGGCGGATTGATTCATCGGGGCGGCCCGGATGGGGGCAACTTTTCATTCGCCACGCGACGCAAGTCCTTCATTGCGCTTTCAAACCAAAGCAAGGCATTTTTCGGGCGAGGAGTGCGGCGCATGGCGGAGGTGGCGGTGGCGCAACGTTCGAGCACGGGCCAGAGTGTGATGTCGACGGTGATGGTTCCGAATGGTGCAGTCGTGGTGGGTGTTCTGCCGGACTCAATCGCTTCGGCGAGCAGACTCAGCGGTTGCTCAAAACGGCGAAAGTCGTCGAGGTTCTGGCACTCGGCGGCCAATTCGCGGCAGGCGTCCACGATGAGTCGTTGCCTTGTGTTGTCGGGCTGGGTAGTTGCGGGCGCGGCTATTGCATTGACGAGTGCGGCAATTTGCTTATCGACCTCAGCGGGACTCGAGACTCCACTGTTGGGTAACGGAGGCGTTGCTTTTTGTCGCTTAACGAATGAGGTCAGCGAGGCGATGGCTTCGTCAAATCCGGCGTCGCGCAGGGTCGGATCGACGCGGGCGTTGACGGTGATCGCGGCCATGAGCGATTGGGCATCGGCGGCCCCGTCGGCTTCAGCTTCGGGAGTTGTCGGACGCTTTGCCGGGGCGCTCAGAGCGCGGATTTCGGAATAGAGTTCGGTCATGACGCGACTCAAGCGGTCGGGCTGCGGAGCCAGTCGAGATCGCTGCTCGGCCCAGCGGCGAGCCGGCGCGGCGGCTACGGTGGGTCCGCGGCTTTCGAGTGCGTGAATTGCCTTGTCGGCCGCGTCTCGCGAGGGTTTATCGTTCGGGGATGCCGCTGCGATAGCTGCGTCCGCGGCTTGCACGAGCCGGGCGTCTTCGTTCCGCTCGGCCAGGGCGACACGAAGCGGGTCGGCGACTTCGAGTGATAGTGTGGCGGCGTTGGACGAAAACTCGTCGGAGAGGTCTTGAAGGGCGGATGCCTGCTCGGCGGGATTCGTGAGCGGAACTTGAAGGAAGCGAGTCAGCGCGGCCGGCCAGGGATTGGCGGCGGCCGGGGCAGGGCGTCGAATTCGCCAGCCGGTTGCGGCGCCCGCGGCGAATGCCACGAGCGCGACAGCCAGCAGCGTCGCAACGCCGGCGGCGCGGCGCGCGGGCGGTTCGGCGATGGAAGCGCGCATGCTGTTCTCCTTCAGTGCGTCGTAGTCGGGTTCGATTTCAGTCTGGGCAAAGCTGTTGTAGGTTCGAACAATTCGACCGGGATCGCGGCCTTCAAGGATTCCGGCCTGAACGAGGCGTCGGGCGTAAGGCGAAACCGCGCCCTGCAACGGACGGGGGGGATTTGAAATCGAAGCGGGAACGCCATCGGCGAGGCAAACGAGGGTGGTTCGCATTTCGGTGTTCAGGGCGCGATAGACGACGCTGAACCGCTCGCGAATCTCGGGTGGCAGGAGACGCTCGACCAGCGCGATGTCGACGAGCGTGCATTGATCATCGCGAACGATGATGGGATTTCGTGTGCCCCAGCTCGCCTCGATGAGTGAGATAATTCCCAAGGCAGTCTCGAATCGCACTGCTGAATGATTCGGGAATACGGGGTCGGGAGCCGGCAGCTCGACAGGGGCGAGTGGTGTAGCCGAAGTCCAATTCCAGAGGGGTTTATGGTTGAGGAGCGGCGTCACATCGCCAAAGAGGACGTCGTCCCAGTCGTCACGCGAGACCACGGCTGTGATAAAGAGCAAGGTCGGCCGGCCGGCGTCGTCGAGTTCACCCAGCTTTACTAGAGTCAGCGCTCGGCGTTCGGAACCCAGCGGCCGGGACCAATACGCGGGGCGGGCTGCGAATGAGGCGCGGACGGCCGGATCGTAGGGCGTTCCGAAGGCGAAGGCTTCGAGGGCCTTGCAGTCGGATTGAGTAAGGCCGGGGGTATGGGCCAGCGTTCGGTAGCCGTCGACGGAGCCGAAGATATGGCGTTCGATTCGCACTGTGAACTCACCGGGTCATGAGCATGTAAAGCACAGCCATCGTGCAGAGCGAGAGGACGAGGACGCAAGTCATGATGACGGCTAGGCGGCGATTGCCACGGACGAATGCTTCCTGTTCGAGGCGGTAAGACTCCTGCTGCGCGGCCGCGGCGGAGCGCCGCGCGGCGCGGCGTTCGCGGCGGCGCTCGGTCTGCTTCAAGCTTTCGAGGCAATTGACCAGGGGGAGATCGATGTTGATGGGCATCGAGTCGCGATTTGGAAGGGTCGATCCGTTTCCGTCGGGCACTTCCTGGACGGCGGAGACGGGGAAGACGGCAACGCGCTGGAGGGTGCGGGCGAGGGCGGGATAGTGACGCAGGACGAACTCGGGGGCGGTTCCGTGAGATTGAATCAGTTCCTTGTTTCGATCTGCCTTTGTCAGGGCGATTGCGACCGGCACGCGGTGGCCTCCCTGCCAGTTTCGGATGCGCTCGACGGCCTGAACCATTCCGAAGTCGTCGTCTACGACTTCGGAATGCTTGCCACTGACGGCGACGGCCGGGTCGAGCAGGAGAATCACGGCGGCGGCGCGGTCGACGTAGTTGAGGAGTTTCTTGACCTGGGGCGGGTTGGTGTCTTCCTCTACGAAGGCGCGGCGGAAGTCCTCGCCGGAGTAGTCAAACGCGACGAGGAGACGTTTCTGAACGCCGTCGTCGACGAGGAATTCGAGTTGGCGCGTGCCGAGCGTCGCTTCGGGCCACTCGCCGCGTTTGAGCTGGTCGACGATCGACATGAGCAGCTCGTGGGCGGGCCCGGAGAGGGCTTTCATGGTCAGGCCGCGGACCGCCTTCCAAAGGGTGTTGTAGAGCGTTGCGAGATAGATGGTCTTGCCGGCCCTTCGCCGGCCGAGGATGAGGATCGCGTCGCGTTCGATGATGGGGGCGCGATCGGCGGCGGGCGGGTCGGTCAGGGCTTCCGTGCCGGTTGAGGATGACGCATTGTCGGGGGAGTCGCCGCTATCGACGGGCGAGACCGGGATCAGCTCGGCGCCGACGGCCGTCTCCTGGCGGGTATCGGGCCAGTTGCGGAGGAATTCTTCGTTGTCGGACCAGACGACCTCATCCTGGCTGAACCACGCATTGGGACCGATCGCACCGGCGGCGAACATGTCGTGCACGGATTCGAGCGAGAATGGGCCCAGGCGTTTTTCGTTCTGAGTGATGAACCACTGCGAGGGCATGCGTGTGTTCCGGATCGTGTGGCGATTATGAGGGCGGATCGACGTCGATCCAATCGGACGCGTGAGGCGGTTCGCCGAATGGTCGCGCGGGCGTGATCTCGACCTTGATGCGCATTCTATAGCGCGGGGTCGAGTAGGTCTTTCGTGGGAGAACGACGCGGAATCGGCGGGCAGACCGGACGAGGGTGAGCTCGATTCCGGCGGGCGACGCATTGGCAATCATGGCTTCGACGGCGTCTCGCCGCGCATCGGGCGGCACCGGATGCTCGTCGACGCGGACTATGCGGTCGCCGACTTCGACGCCGGCGGCGGCAGCGGCCGAGCCGGGAATGACGCGGGCGACGACCACGCCCACGGCGCTATCGTCGAAATCGGCGCCTACGCCGGAGACGGGGCTGGGACGAGATTCGATTTCAAAGTCGGCGGAGACGCGCAGGCGGTTAGAGATGGAGCGGAGCTCTTCGTCGATGTCGCTCTTGAGTTTGTCGCGCACGGATGCGGATGGATCGCGTCGTACGACCGCCTTTACGTCGGCGTGAATGGATCCGTGAAACGGCTTGCCGGACTCGGAGAGTGTGTGGGTGCGATGGGTGGGTTCGTCGAATGACCAGAGGATCGGAACGGTTGAGATGGTGCTGCCGAGGAGGCGGTATTCGAAAGTCGTGGGCAAGCGCTTGCGGAGCGACTGTTCGAGGCCGGCGAGGACGCGGGCAGTGTAGGCCTCGAGGATCTCGTCGTCGGTCCAGGACTTCGACGTCGCCTCGGCGGGCGCGGGATCGAGGGTTGCGAGCCGCGCGAGCTGGTCAGAGACGGCGGCGCGGCGCGATCCGGTCGGATAGCAGAGCAGGAAGAGGCGGCATTGGCGCCTTTGGGCGTCGCGCTCCTCGCGGGTGTTGCCGGCTTCGTGGATGCAATTCTTGGCATCGGCGATTTCGAGGAGGTCGCTGGCGCGGCCGGCGAGCTGCGTCAGTTCGGTTCGACGCGAGGCGTTTTTTGTATTTGCGAGGGCCTGATCGACCCGTTCGAGCGCGGCCTCGAAGCGCGACGCTTCGACGAGGCCGCGAATCTCGCGAACTTCGTCGGCGAAGCGGAGACGCTCGGCCCTTTCAGGGAGCTGTACGAGTTGGGCGCGGACGTCGGACGTATGGCGACCGCCGGGATATGCATCGAGGTAGGCGTTCCACGCGGCTTCCTGAAGGGCGATATCGAGCGGGGCGGCGCGGACGCGTCTTACGCTTTTGTCGAACGCGGTGTCGTCGCGATCCTGCGCGAGGCGCTTAATGCGGGCCTCGGCGCGCTGGCGATTGGGGCCGTCTGGATGGGCGGCGATGTATTTGCGATAGCCGGCTTCGGCGGCGTCAAAGTCGGGATCGGCGGGGCGGTCGGCGGCGTCGGCCTGGGCGAAGTCGAAGACTTCGAGTTCGCCGCGGGCGGTATCGAGACGTTGCGATGCGGTTTTGGTGAGATCATTGGATGGATGCGACTGGACGTAGGACTCAAGTGAAGCGACCAGGCCGGCGGGGTTGTTCGCGGCCTCGCCAGCGCGGATCAGTTCGACCAGTTCGCGGCGGGCCTGGCCGTGATGCCAGTGCCAGATGCCCATGATGCAGGTGAGAACAACCGCCGCGATGGTGGTCGCGACGATTGCGCGAATCCAGGTTCCGGACTCGTCGGACTGGTACGCGCGGGAAGAGGTAATCGGCGCTTCGGTGGAGGGCCGCGGCGCAGCGGCCGGGGTGGGTGCGACCAGCGGGCTGGTGGCGACGACCGATGGATCGGGGCCGGCATTTTCGCAATTCTGGGTGGTGCAGCCGCCTTGTTTGAACCAGCAATCAGAGTGAAAGGAGATGCGGCAGGGGAGGCAACTCTGCACGGCGGCATCGGGGCCGATCGGCTTGCGGCACCGTGGACAAGCGCTGTTTGGAAAGCGTGCGGTCGAGATGGCCGTCATGCGCTGGCTGCCCGGATCAGGTTACCCCGCGTTGGAGTATTTCCTCTCGCACTGATTGTAGCGAAGCGATCGAGGCGGCCGTAGGACTCGACGAAGGTGAGCTGAGCCGAGTCGACGCTGGGGCGGCTCAGTCTTTCACGAGCGTCCAAGTGTTGTCGGGGTTGTACTCTGTAATTGCTGGCGCGAGTTCGCCGGTTTTTTCGCCCAGGTCCTTCTGGTAGACCTTGCCACGCTGGTTTACGACAAACGTCATCACGCCGCTGTTGCCCCACTGGGCCGGGTAGGCGACCAACGCGAAGCCCGCGACCATGTTTCCGTTGATGACGTAGTCGTACTTGCCGCCGGGGGCTTTGTCGCCCTGGCGGGTGAGAATCTTGAAGAAGTAGCCGTGGAAGGGTTGCGGGGCGGCGCGCTGTTCCAATTTATCCTTGGAGAGGTATCCCTCGGAGCGGGCGGCGGCGACGGCGGGGCCCAGCGGGCTGGGCGGCTCGTCGGGCTTGGTCTCCCAGTAGAGGCCGTTTTTCTGGCCGGAGTCGCTGATGAACTTCTGGGCGAATTCGAAGATGTCGTCTCCGTCGCGATCGTCAGCGGCGTATTCACGCTGGGCGGTGACGTAGCTTCGGCAGACAGAAATGGCGTTCAGCTCGTTTTCGCCGATGCGGCGATCGAGGATTTCTTCCTGGCCGGCCTTGGTGTCGAAGAACCACTTGTCGCCTTCCTTGACGAGGGGAATGGGGAAGGGCCAGTTTTCGCCGCCGACAACGATGGTGACGGTCGCGTCATTCTCGCGGGAGAGATTGGCGCGTTCGGTGACGGCTTTGACGAATGCGTCCATGTCGGAGGCGGCTTCGACGCGATCGGGATTGGCGAGATCTTTTGCGTCCGGTCCGAAGATTTTTCGGAGGGCGTCTCTGTCACGCGACTTTGTCGCCGTGACGAGGGCCTTGAGGGCGTCTTCGGGGGTGGCGAAGGTCTGCTGCTCGGCGGCGGGGCCGGCCAATGCGATGCCCGATGATGCGAGGACACAAGTAAGCGCGACTACAAGCGCGCGAGTTTGAAACTGTCTATTGACTGGCATGCCTCTTCCTCGAATTCGTTGTTTGTTCGTGACGTTGCCGATGTCGATCCGATTAGCGGCGACCGCCGCCACGGTTTCCGCCACCGCCGCCGCCTCGGCTGGCGTGACCGCGACTTCCGGCGCTGCGAGCTTCGCTGCCGCTACCGACGCCGCTGAAGGCGTTCGAGCGATTTCCAGACGAAGACGGCCGGTTGATATTGCTAGCGGACGGCTGCTGATGGGGCGTGTTTCCTCCGCCGGGCATCGAGGCGCGGCTATCTCGGCCGCGATCGCCATTCTGACGTGCGTCGCTGCCACGCCCGTAATTTCCGAAGGCACCATTGTCGGAGCGCTGGGGGATGTTGGCCCGGTCAGGCATATTGGGGTGGGCGGGGAGTTGACCGGGGCGATTGCCGGCGCCATCGGGACGATTCGGAGCGTTTGGACGATCACCGCCGGTTCCCGGTCGGTCGGGGATGTTCGGTCGATTGCCTGCATCCGGGCGGTTGAGGCGATTGTCGGCGCCGGGCCGATTTACAACATTGGTCCGGTCGCCCATGTTGGTTCGGTTGCCGACGTTTGTGCGATTTCCGATGTTGACGTCACCGCGATTGATGTTGACGTTCGTGTTGTTGTGGCCACCGCGATAAAAGTTGTTAGAGATTCCCGGCGGGCGATAGACGGGCCGTGCGGAGCCGGGAGCGCGGCCCCAAGGATGAGCAACGCCACCGCCCCAAGCACCAGCACCGCGCCAGTAGTAGCCGGGAGGGCCGCGGTAGCCCGGGCCCCAGCCGGGCCGATAGCAGACGCCGCCGTGGTTCCACCAGTTGCAGTCCATGTTGCACCAGGCGCCGATGGCGAGTCCGGTGCCGAAGCTGATGGCTGAGGTGATGGCCCCGGCGGCAACGGCAGCCCCGACGCCGGAGTTGTTGTTCTGGTAGACGACCTGGGGCTGGTATTGGGGGACGTAGATGACCTGGGGGTTGGCGGGAGCGATGACGATGGCGCCCTGCTCTTCGATGACTTGTTGTTGCGGGGTTGTTTGCAGCGCGCCGTTGGACTTGGCGAGGGCGCGGAGTTGTTGAACAGAGTTCATCACGTCATTGGGTTGATCGAGGTAAGCGGCGCCGAGGGCGTTGGTCCAGTCGATGTGCTCGTCCATCGTTTTGAGGACGTCGGGGTAGTGGGCGACCGCCTTGACGCTTTCGCTCCAGGGTTGTCCGTCGATTTTGTTGATGTCGTTGCCGGCTTTGAGCCAACGGGCGGCTTCGACGACATCCTGCGGGTAAGTAGCGGCGGGGAGGATCTGGGCGAGTAGGACATCCGGGTAGAGCGCGATGGGTTCGAGGAGGTCGTCTATTTCGCCGGAAGAAAGGCGCTGGTTACCTGATTGTTGCGTGTTTGGATCTGATTGCTGGCCCGCGTCAGGATCGATGGCGAAAGCTTGGGATTGAGTAATTAAAGGGATTGCAGTTGCAATGAAGAATGCGACCTGGAAGCGGAAACGAAGCGTTTGAGCGCGATTCATGGGGGGACCCTCGCGGATTTCAGGGGAGTGTAGCGTGAGTTGTGAATCACGCGAGATCGGAAAGCACTTTGAATAGAGATCAGCGTCGGCCGCCGCCGAAACCACCGACGCGGCCGCCTCCGCCGCCCATTCGCATACCGCCGCCACCCATCCTCATCCCACCGCCGCCCATTCGCATGCCCGAGCCGCCGCCGAACGAGCGACCGCCGCCGAAACTGCGGAAGCCGCTGGTACCACCCGACCGCATCGTTTGGCGCGAACCGAAGTTTGATGTGCCGCCGGATTGCCGGCCAGCAAATGAGGGGCGAGAGACGGCGGGGCCGCGCTGTCCGCCGAATCCAGATTGGCCACTGAACCCGGAGCCAGCAGCGGGACCGCGATTGAAATTACCAGAAGAGCCGCCGAACGATGGTCGTTGCGCGCCAGAGCTGGATTGGCCGGCATTCTGCATGGGGGCTCGTTGCGGCGCGCTGGGCTGGCCCGAGCCGCCGAGGAAGCTGGCGCGATTGGGCTGCGCGGCGAAGTTGCCGGTGTTGGGACCCGACTGATTATTTCCAGGACGATTCATGAATCCGGTGTTCGCGCCATTGCCACCGTTGAATCCGGAGCCGTTGGCGAATCCGCTCTGGCCCGGACCACCTGCGCCAAAGCCAGGGAGATTGGACGGATTACCCGCCGGATTTCGGCCGGGGTTGCTGTTGCCGGGGCCTGCGGGGCCGCCGTTACCGGGGCCGTTGCCGCCGGGCTGGCGTCCACCAAAACCGGGGCGGTTCTGGAACCCGTTGCCATTGCCGCCTGCGTTTCCGTTGCCGTTACCCGGATTTCGGAAACCGTTTCCTCCGAACTGGCCGCCGCCGTTGGAGCCGTTCCGGTTGCCGCCGCGGCCTGGACCGTTGCCGAAGCCGTTGCCGCCGCCGCCATTACCGAATCCGCCGTTGGCGAAGCCACCATTACCGAAACCACCCGTGCCATTACCGCCGGGCTGATTCGCGGGGCCGTTGCCGCGGCCGGGCGTGCCGAAGCCACTGCGACCGGCCCAACCGTTTCGACCGCCGAAGCCGCCGCCGCCGAATGCGCCAGCGCCGCGACTCCACGGGCGACAGCCGGGATCGTTCCAAAGGTTCCGACCACCGCACCAGCCACCGCCGCCGCGCCAGCCGTAGTAGCCGGGGCCGCAGCTTGGTTGATAGCAGATGCCGCCGTAGTTCCACCAATCGCAGCCGAGATTGCACCAGCCGCCGAGGGCAAAGCCAAAGCCGAAGCTGACAAGGGGCGCCGCGTAAAAGTCTGAGTAGGCAGGCGCGGCGTAGACCACCGTGGGATCGTATTGCGGAACGTACACGACCTGAGGGTCGGCCGGGGCGACGACGAGCGCTCCCTGATCGTTGTAAACCTGTTGTTGCGGAGTTGACTGAAGCGCTCCGGAGGCCTGGGCCTGTGCGCGAAGGCGCTGGATGGCGCTCATCACGTCGCTGGGTTGATTGAAGAACGCGCCGCCGAGGGCGTTGGCCCAATCGAGGCGCTGGTCCATCATCTTGATGACGTCGGGGTAGTGGGCGATCGCTTTGACGCACTGAGGCCAGTTTTGCTGATCGATGTTTTTCGGGTCATTGCCTGATGCGAGCCAGCGCGCGGCCATGACGACTTCCATCGGATACGTGGAGCTTGGGAGGATCTGCGCGAGGAGGACGTCGGGATAGAGAGCGATCGGGGCGAGAAGCTGATCGAGGGCTTCGCTGTTCATTGTTTGCAAGGCGGGTGGCTGGGACGGATCGCCCTGTTGCGGCGGTTGATTGGGTTGCTGAGACGACGGCTGAAACTGAATCGTTTGAACGGATTGGGGCTGATTGCCGAAGTCGATCGCGAGTGCCGACGTGGTCGCAGCGAGCAGCGCTGCAATGACAGCGACGGCGCCAATTCGAACGGCTCGATAATCGTGCAAGGGTGTCATGGCTGGTCCTCTCCCGCTGCCGAGATTGTAACCTGCCTAATGAGTCGAGGGCGCAATCTGCGGCTAGAAATGTAGACACGCGGTTGGGACCATCCGTTAGGGAGGGAGAAAACCCATGGGTTTCGGCACGTGTATTGCCTCCGGGCACCCCTTCAAACGGGGCCGTTAGGGGCCCAAAAGGCAGGCGACGAAGGCCGGGACGTCGCCAAGATCGACGGAGCGGTCGGGGGTTGGCTCGACGTCGCCGGCGCAATTCACACGCCAGTTTGCGCCACCCTGGGCGAGGGTGGCAACAAAGGCCTGCACGTCTAGGCCGTTTTTCACACCGTCGAGATTGACGTCGCAACGGAGCGGGACGGCCGAGGGCTGGAGCGCGACGAACTTGCCGGTTGGGGTGGCGGAGAGGTTCAGCCATCCAGTGTTTTCGGCCCACGCGAAACCGTTGAGGCGGCCGGAGCAGTCGATGCGGGCTGGTTGCGGGGGGGTGGCCGAGGCGCCGGCGTCGAAGTTGATCCAGGCGATGTTCTCGCTCCAAGCGCGACCGTGGAGTGTGCCGTCGGGGGCGATGTTGATGCCGTAGTCGGATGCATCGGCGTTGGCATACGCCACGGTGTTCGCCGGAGCGCCGTTGCCGACCCTGATCCATCCGGCGTTTTCGGCCCAGAGCCAGCCCGAGAGGAAGGTGTCGTGGATGAGCACGCCTTGTGCTCCGGCGGGCAGGCCGGCGTCGCGCCAATTGGTCCAGCCGAGGTTTTCGCACCAGGCCCGTTTTCGGGCGGGGTCGATGTTGGACTGGGCGAATGTCGTCGTGACGAGGGTAGCGAAGACGATCACGGGACGGATGACATTTGTGCGATTCATGGCAGTTCTCCGCGCGAGCGTGGATGTTTCTTAGAACTCGATATTTGCGAATGAGTTGGCGTTGTTAACGGGCGTGGCTGATGCGTTGATGATTGTGCCGCATCCTGCGCCGGGGGCGGGAACAGAGAAGTTCGCGGCGGTATTGGCGCGGGCGGAGTTTCTGACAACGAGGTTTCCGGAGCCCGGAATGGCGTAACCGATCGCATTGTTGGCGGCGTGGCAGCCCTCGACGCGTGATGAGACTGCGAACAGCCAGAATCCTCGGTTTGAGTTGCCGAGCGAACTGCAGTCAGTGACGACACAGTCGTCGGAGATTGCGAATCCGTCGCCCGATGAAGACGTGACGTGGCAACGGGTCGCGCGGCCGAAGCCGGAGAGATAGATGCCGTAGCCCGTTCCGCTGGATCCGTTAAAGATCGCTGTGCAATTGACGAGGTTTGCGCCGCCGTTTGCGTAGAAGCCGGCCACGGTATTGTCGTCCGCTTCGCAGTTCGAGATGACGGTGGCCTGGGCGAGATATCCGGCGAAGCCGTTGAAACCGGCCGTACAGCCGTCGATCGTTCCACCATTTGATGAGTAGCCATAGTAGGTATTGGAATTGGCGACGCAGTTTCGCACGGCGGCGCCGAAGGCCAGCGCAAAACCAGTGTCGCCGTTGTCGGTCGCGGAGCAACCATCGGCGCGACCGCTCAATCCAAGCGAAAATCCGTTGCCGCCGCATGCGGACACGCGCACGTGTTCAACACTCGGTGAGGTGGCGGAGAGGTCCATTCCACTCTGGCCCCAATTCCGAAGCGATCCGTTGCGGATGGTGGCGGCGAAGGCCGTCGATGTGAAGCCGGTGTCGGTGATACCGACGAGCGAGCCGGGGACTCCGGTGAGCTCGAAGCCGTTGAGGTCGATGGTGACGTGCGGGGCGGTGATTTTGATGCCGTATTTGCCGGAGACGCCGGTGACGTTGCCGGTGAGGTAGTAGGAGCCGGGCTGGGTGATTTTGAAGAGCGAGTCGGCGTCGCCTGGCGTATTCGTCGCGTTGATGATGACGCGCGGTTCAATCTCGGTGAGGGTCTTCATGGTGGGGCTAATCGGGCCGGCAGGTGGATTCAGGTCGCCGGCTTGAGCAGACACCGCGGCGAACAGGGCTACGGCGAGATTGATGATTGAAAACCTGAGAAATTGCATGGTGGTCTCCTTGTAGGGCTGATGGCTATTAGTCCGGTACCGTGCCTGCGTGGGTACGTTCGCACCGGCCGTTCGAAGCGTCGTGCGACGGATGCGGACAACCGCGGACATGGAAAATCGGCGAAAACTGGGGTTCTTGCCGGCTGTGTGGGGCGGGGATAGGATTCTAGTGGTGATTTTCAGGAAACTTACATCCTGCCGATGTTGACGCGCATAGCCCGCACGGGCTGCCCGAACGCGTTAATTTGAATCACCCCAATCCCAAACTAACAAAGACAGATTTCACATCTTCAATGGAGGTCCGTTATGGCCCGGCTTTTTCAGAACATCACGGAGACGGTCGGCGGGACGCCGCTGGTTCGGATCAGCCGCATCATTCAATCGAGCGCGGAGGTGTATGCGAAACTTGAGTATCAGAACCCGGCGGGGAGCGTGAAGGACCGCATCGGCGTAGCGATGATCGAGGCGGCGGAGAAGGCGGGTAAGCTGACGAAGGGATCGATCGTCATCGAGCCGACGAGCGGGAACACGGGGATCGGGCTGGCGTTTGTCTGCGCGGCGAAGGGGTATCGGCTGACGCTTGTCATGCCGGAGTCGATGAGCATTGAGCGGCGGGCGCTATTGCGGGCGTACGGGGCTGACCTTGTGTTGACGCCGGCGGCCGAGGGGATGAAGGGTGCTATCCGGAGGGCGGCGGAGCTGGCGAAAGAGACGCCGAATTCGTTCGTGCCGCAACAGTTTGATAATCCGGCAAATCCAGAGATTCATCGGCGGACGACGGCGGAGGAAATTTGGAATGACACCGACGGACGCGCGGACATTCTCGTTTCCGGGATCGGGACCGGCGGGACGATCACCGGCGTAGGCGAGGTGATCAAGAAGCGGAAGCCCACTTTCCGGGCGGTGGCGGTGGAGCCGGAGGAATCGCCGGTGCTGACGCAGACGCGGCAGGGGGCGGAGATCAAGCCGGGGCCGCACAAGATTCAGGGGATTGGGGCGGGGTTTGTGCCGGGTGTTTTGAATACCGCAATTTATGATGAGATCATTCGCGTAAATTCGAACGATGCGATGGTTTGGGCGCGGCGGAGTGCGAAGGAAGAGGGGATCTTATGTGGGATTTCGTCGGGGGCGGCGTTGTGTGCAGCGAGCCAGGTGGCGGCGCGGCCCGAGAGTAGCGGAAAGCTGATTGTTGTGGTGCTGGCCAGTAGCGGTGAGCGGTATTTGAGTACGCCATTGTTCCAGGTGTAGCGAGGTGGATTCGGCGACTTGCGTGGGCGGATTCCGAGGCCCTACACTGGCGGCATGACTGAAATCAAAGCGACTAACGTTACATGGCATCATGGGCATGTGGAGCGCGGGCAGCGCGAAGAATTGCTACGGCAGAAGGGCTGCACGATCTGGCTGACCGGGCTGCCGTCGTCGGGAAAATCGACGATCGGGTTCTCGCTTGAGCACCTGCTGGTTGAGCGCGGCCGGCTGGCTTATGTGCTGGATGGAGACAATATCCGGCATGGCCTGAACAAGAATCTCGGGTTCTCGGCGGAAGATCGGGCGGAGAACATCCGCCGGATCGGCGAGGTCGCGAAGCTGTTTTCGGATTCCGGGGTGATCACGATCACGAGTTTTGTCAGCCCGTATCGCAAAGATCGGGATGGCGTGCGCGAGCTGCATGCGGCGGCGAAGATTCCGTTTTTTGAGGTGTTGATCGATACGCCAGTGGCGACTTGCGAGAAGCGCGATCCGAAGGGGCTGTACGGCAAGGCGCGGGCCGGGCAGATCAAGGGGTTTACGGGCGTGGACGACCCGTATGAGCCACCGCTGACGCCGGAGATCACGCTGAAGGCGGGAGAGCTGCCGGTGGAGCAGTGCGTGGGGCAGTTGGTGAAGGCACTGGCGGAGCGGGGGATTATCGCGAAGTCTTGATGGGTTTGGTCAGCACCAACATCAGCCGACCGCCAGAATTGATTGAAAGTAGAGCAGACTCCACCCGGTGAAGCCGAGTGAGAGCCATGTCCGCCAGCCGCCGCGCGTGGCCGGTGCGGCGACGACCAGCCAGACTGGAATGAAATCCAGGGCGTAACGACTTATCCCGATTTGCGCATAGCCCGCGTAGTGATAGAGAAGCCCTGCCAGCATTACCAGCAGGGAAACAACGACCAACATGCAAGCGGGGCGGTTGCGCCGCCACGTGTCCGCGCCGATGGCGATGAAGGCAAGCATCGGGGTTGTGATCCAGATGCTCGTGCCGAATTTGTTTGACGTGAACCACAGGCCGGATGGAGTCGAGATCAGCTCGGGCCAGGCAAAGTTGGCGTACCACACATTGAATGGCAGATAGCGCCACGAGAACAAACCGTGTTCGTGAAACCGTTGCGCGATGATGTCATCTCGGCCGACGTAGAGATGAGCATAGCCCGAATCGAAAGGACTGCCGTACTTCAGGTAATGAAGCAGGCCGAACGGGAGGATGATCGTGCAGACGGCGGCCAAGGCGGGGAGCAAACGCCCGCGCTGCGCGGCATACCAGAGAATCGGTCCGGCGTAGAGCAGTGTGAGCTGCCTGGACCAGGCCGCTATGGCGAGCCCGATCAGCGCGGGCCAGATTCGTCGCCGATTCAGCAGATCGTCCGTCAGCAGGAGCAGCCCAACCTGCGAGCAGACATGGTTGACGTAGCAGACTTCGCCGAACTTGGCGGCGTGCAGGCATCGCACGACCGCGGTCCCGCCGATGTAACTCACCGTCAGAAATCCTGCCCAGGCGGAATCGCCGACGCGCCGGCGGAACACGAAGAACGCGATGATCGGGAGCGGCCAGAAGACGACCGCCACATATAGAAGTTGCGGCCAGGCATCTGCGCGGCCGGTCATCAATTTGAACAGCGGCGATCCGATAAAGCTGAGAAACGTCAGGTAGGGCGGGTAAACGCTGTATACGCGACCGTCGACCCAAGCCGTATCGTGGCGGCGGGGCTCGTCTGGTCCGACTGGGGCGTCGATATCCAGGCGGCCGTTTAACCATGCCGCGGCTTCGGCCACGTTGGGATTTGCGAGCGCGTTAAGCGACCAAAGCGGAAGTCGAATGGTCTGGCCGACGGTCAGTTGCAGTGCGAGGATCGTTAACAGCAGACACGAAATGACGCGCCAACGCGGTTCGCGTTTGGGGTCAAGCGTTGCGGGTTCGATGGACACGCTTTCGTTCCGGCGAGCCAGAAGTCAGGAGCTTCGCTTCACGGAGCTGGTGCGCGGTCATGCAAGGCACCTCCGATACAGTTAATCGATGTGTACTGCCCGAACAACTCCGCCCGAAAGAAGGGCGCGACGCTAGAATGTGATTGACGGTGTCCCATGTCGCGAATCACACCTCTTCGAACGCTTCTGAACGACAACACTATCGTGGCGGCGGAGGCGCTGATTGAGCGCTTGCCGGACGCGGAGGCCGGGGCGGATGCGGTCCGATGCTTTGCGTGCGGGCATCGATGTCTGGTGAAGGAAGGGCGGGCTGGGGTTTGCCGGGTGCGGTTCAATCGCGGCGGGGAGCTGCGCGTGCCGGGCGGGTATGTGGCGGGAGTGCAGATCGACCCGATTGAGAAGAAGCCGTTCTATCATGCGTTTCCGGGGCGGGATGCGCTCTCGTTCGGGATGCTGGGGTGCGATTTTCATTGCGGGTATTGCCAGAACTGGGTGACGAGCCAGGCGCTGCGGGATGACAAGGCGCTGGCGCAGCCGGATTTTGTTTCGCCGGAGCAACTGGCTGAGTTGGCGGTGCGGCATGGGGCGCCGGTGGTGGTTTCGACTTACAACGAGCCATTGATCACGTCGGAGTGGGCGGTGGAGGTTTTCAAGCGGGCGCGGGAGCGCGGGCTGGTTTGCGGCTATGTGAGCAACGGGAATGGGACGCCGCAGGTGCTGGAGTTCATCCGGCCTTACGTGGATTTGTACAAGGTGGATTTGAAGGGGTTTGATGATAAGCATTATCGCGAGCTGGGGGGAGTGCTGGCGAATGTTTTGGAGACGATCAAGCTGCTGAAAAAGATGGATTTCTGGATGGAAATCGTGACGCTGGTGATTCCGGCGTTCAATGATTCGGATTTCGAGCTAAAGGGGATCGCGGAGTTTGTCGCTTCGGTGTCCGTGGATATTCCGTGGCATATCACGGCGTTTCATCCGGATTACAAGATGGATAAGACGCCGGCGACGCCGGTTTCGACGCTGCTGCGGGCTTATGAGTTTGGGAAGGCGGCGGGGTTGCGGTATTGCTATCCGGGGAATGTACATGGGCGGGTGGGGACGCGCGAGAACACTTACTGCGCGGCGTGCGGGGAATTGCTGATCCGACGGACGGGGTTTTACGTGGAGGAGAATCGGATGGGGGCGGGCGGGACGTGTCCGAAATGCGGGGTGCGGACGCCGGGGGTTTGGGAGGCGGCGGCGCCGCGCGAGTCGGATGGGACGGGGATTCCGAGGCGCGTGGCGATCAGATGATGTTGCCTATTTCGGTTGCGCGGCCGGCGCCTTGGTATGGTTGGCCGGCGAGGCGATAAAGTGCGTGGTGATGTTGTCGAACATTTCGTTGCGGGCGTTGCCGGTTGGGCAGTGATTGACGAAAACGTGGGATTCAATCTGATCTTCCAGGGATCGGGTTAGTTTCTGAAGTGTCACCATTATTGAGTCGCCGCCAATCAGAGAGACACTTGCGGCGTTGAATGGATTTTCGTTGGGGCGGGTGGTCAGGATGCCGCTTGCAATCCAGTTGCCCTTTTGGGCAGACGTGATCTGGCCAGCAGGACAGCGGCCGAAGGCCATTCGGTATTCGCGCGATTTTCCATCCGGGGACAGGCACTCCAGCGCGAGGCCGATGAAACGGTTGGATTGAGGGCTTCGCGCGTCCTGAACCGCGGCGGCGATGCCGATTACTTCTCCGACGATTTGGTCTAGGCCGAGGTCGATCGATTGGGCGTGCTCGGCGCAGCCGATTTGCAGGCGGAGGCCGTGGTTGTTGGGGCCGGGTTGGAAGGTCCAAGTCTTACCGTCGACCATGATCACGGCCGTGCGCGGCAGATAGCTGACGCCGGTGGGCTGCGGATCGGATAGGGTGCGAGTTGGTTGGGTGGTCGGGTTTGGCGTGGCGGCGAGGCAGATGGCGATCAGGGCATAAATGGAAGCGTGCATGGGGGTACCTCCAATTATCAAGTCAATTATGTCACCGTCGAGAGAGCGGCCAGGCGGGAGAGCAGGGCCGGCAACTGGTTCAGGGTTGCATCGACTTCGGCTTGCGTTGAGTAGCGCGACAAGCTGAAGCGGACGGCGCCGTGGGCTATTCGTTCGTTGATTTGCATGGCTTTGAGGACGTGGGATGGTTCGAGAGAACCGCTGCTGCAGGCGGCGCCGCTGCTGGCGGCGATGCCGGCTTCGCTGAGGGCGATGAGGATGGCTTCGGCCTCCAGCGCTTCGAAGCCGATGTTGGTCGTGTTGTTGAGGCGGTTGGTTTTGTCGCCGTTGATGTGGGCGTAGTCGAATCGTTCTAGGATGCCGGATTCGAGCTGGTCGCGCAGGGCGGCGATTGTTCGCTGAGTTTCCGGCGTCTCGTGGCGGGCGAGTTCGGCGGCTGCGCCGAAGCCGACGATGCCTGCTACGTTTTCGGTTCCGGGGCGGATGTCGCGTTCCTGGTGACCGCCGATGGTCATGCTGCGGAGGCGGACGCCGCGCTTCATGAAAAGGGCGCCGACCCCCTTGGGCCCGTGGATCTTGTGGGCTGAGAGGGACATGAGCGCGATTGGCATGGCGCGGACGTCGATCTGGATCTTTCCGAGCGACTGCACGGCATCGACATGAAGCGGGACGCCGCGCTGGGCGGCGATCTGGGCGACTTTGTCGATGGGGAAAATCACGCCGGTTTCGTTGTTGGCGTGCATGACGCTGGCGATGGCGGTGTCGTCGGTCAGGGCGGCGGCGAAGGCGCCGAGGTCGAGGCGGCCTTGCTGATCGACGCCGACGTATGTGACACGGTAGCCCTGCTTTTCGAGGCGCTCGGCGGTGTTGATGACGGCGGAGTGCTCGACGGGGGTGGTGACGATGTGCTTCTTTGTCGGATAGGCGGCGAGGGTGCCGAGGATGGCCAGGTTGTCGGACTCGGTGCCGCCGCTGGTGAAGACGATTTCGCGCGGAAGGGCGTGGATGAGATTGGCCACCTGTTCGCGGGCCTGTTCGATGGCGTGCTGGGCCGACTGGCCGAAGGCGTGGAGACTGGATGGATTGCCGTAGCTGTCGGTGAGATGGGGGAGCATCGCCTCGACGACTTCGGGGGCCGAGCGGGTGGTGGCGTTATTGTCGAGATAAATGCAGTCCACGGCCTCCTATTATAGCGAATGCGACACGCGTGGAAGATTTCTTGACCGCGCGGCGCGGCAGTTCGATAATCGGCCGGCCGAATGAAAACCGATCTTGTGCGAATTAACTTCGAGAACAATCTGAGCGCGGAGACGGCGACAGCGCGCGAGGCGCTGGCGGCCGGGAAGCTGGTCGCATTTCCCACAGAGACGGTTTACGGCGTGGCGGCGAACGCGGCGATTCCGGAGAGCGTTGCACGATTGCGGGAATTGAAGGGCGTGACTCGACCGAAGCCATTTACGGTGCATGTCGCACGGCGGACGGACGTTGAGCGATATGTGCCGCATTTATCCGCGGTCGGGCGGCGGCTTGTGGGGAAAGGATGGCCGGGACCCCTCACGCTTGTTTTTCAGGTTGAGCAGCCGAGCGAATCCGCAGTTTACGGGCAGATGTCGCCTGAGGTGATTGACGCGGTTTTCGGAGACCGGAGCGTCGGAATTCGGTGTCCCGCAGATCATGTGTTTACAGCGATGATGGGGGAGGGTTCCGCGCCGATCGTCGCGTCGAGCGCGAATCGTGTCGGCCGACCCGCGCCCGTTACCGGTGATGAAGCGATGGCTGAGATGGAGGGGTTGGCGGACATCGTGATCGATGCGGGCCGGACGAAGTATGGCCGGCCTTCGACGGTGCTGGAACTGAACGGACAAGGTTATCGGATATCGCGGATCGGGGTGTACGACGATCGGACCGTTCGTCGTTTGGCGGCGTACACCATGCTCTTTGTTTGCAGCGGGAACACATGCCGGTCTCCCATGGCGGAGGCGCTGGCACGCAACATGGTTGCGAAACGATTGGGATGCGACGAAAACGGCCTGGTGGATCGGGGGATCGTCATGGCGTCGGCGGGAACACAGGGATTTCCGGGCGCTCCGGCGTCGATTGAAGGCATCGAGGTACTCCGCGAGCGCGGCATCGACATGAGCGCGCATCGATCGCGGCCGGTTACGGCCGAACTGTTGCAGTCGGCGGACCGTATCTACGCGATGACCGGCAGCCATCTTTCCGCGATCGCGGATGTGTCGCCGGAGGCCGCGGGGCGGGCCTCGTTGTTGGATCCCGGCGGCGAGATCGCCGATCCGGTCGGCGGAACTCGGCAGGATTACGAGGAATGCGCGAATCAAATCGCCGCGGCGTTGGAGCAGCGGCTGGCGGAGGCGCCGATATGAAGATTGCGATAGGTGCGGATCACCGTGGGTATTCGGCCAAGGAGCGAATGAAGGCGTTTTTGCAGGACGCGGGACACGTGGTGCTCGACTTCGGGACGGAAAGCAATCGTCCTTATGACTATCCGGACTCGGCGTATCCGGCGGCGCGGGGCGTCGTCGAAGGGAAGGCCGACCTCGGGATCCTGTTTTGCGGGACCGGCATCGGCATGTCGATCGCGGCGAACAAGGTGCATGGGGTGCGGGCGGCTTTGTGCCATGACGAGTTGACGACGGAAATGGCGCGGCGGCATAACAACGCGAATGTGCTTTGTTTGCCGGCAGATCTGATCGGCGAGGCGCTGATGAAGCGCATGGTCGAGGTGTGGCTGAAGACCGTGTTCGAGGGTGGCCGGCACGAGCAGCGAATCAAGAAGGTGGGGGGAATCGAAAAGGATCAGGACGGAAAGCACGCGAGCTGAGTGTCGGCGGCACGTTTACCCGGCGTTCATGGCATGTGTCGTTGATGCTTCCGGCTTCTTCTCCGGGGGTTCGAGCTTTTCCAGGCGGCGACGCAGGTCGTCATTCTGCTTTTTCATTTTTTCGACATCGTCGCGGAGGGATTTAACGGCGGCGGGTTCCTGCTGCTTGGAGCGGATTGAATTCAGCGCGGTGTCTACTTCTCGGGCAATTTCTTCCTGCGTAATTCGGCCACCGCCGCGGCCCGACTTTGCGCGGGCCTGCAGCGCGGAGATGGATTTTTCGTCGCCGAGTTCGCCGAGCGCGGAGATTGCGGCGCGGACGGCCATTGGCTGCGAATCGTCGAGGAGTTTTTCGAGGAAGGCGCGGGCCTTCGCTTTGCCGGCATCGTCGGACATTCGACCGAAACGGCCGACGAGGCGGATGGCCTGCGGGCGGGTGCGGAAACGGTTTCCGTAGGCGGCGAGTTTCATGGCGGCGTCGAGACCGCGCGGGTCTTCCAAGTCGGCGAGCGCGTTAAGAGACGATAGTGTGAGGCGATCGTAGCGGGTCGGTCGGGTCAAATTGGCGAGAATGATGTCGGCGGCGGAGGCAGCGCGGGCATCGCCGAGGGCCTCTGTCGCGGATTCTTCAACGCCATAGCTTGGATCGGATTTGGCGAAGCGGGCGAGGCAATCGATGGCAGCGGCGTTGTAACGATAATTTCCCAGGGCAGTGACGGCGGCGCGGCGAACCCGAGGATTCTCAATTCCCTTGCCCGATGTCAGGGCTTGAATGAGCGCGTCGCGGGCTGCGTCAGCGGATGCGCGGCCGAGGGCGGTGGCGGCAGCGCTGCGAACCATCCAAAACTCGGAATCGTTGGTCAGGCAGGCCGTGAGCGCGGGGACGTCGGCGGGCTTTAAGTCTTCCGCGAGGGCGTTGGCGGCATCCATTCGTGAGACTGCGGTGGGGCCGCTCTTGAGCGCGGTAATGCGCATTTTTCGGGGGAGATCAACCGTCATTTTGGCCAGGAGGCCGGCGTGAGGGTCGAGGCAGACCAGCGTTGGTTCGGATTCGAAGGCCTGTTTGAATGTGGCTTTACGCGTGGCGAGGTCGAAGGTGACGGTTTCGCCTTTGCCATCGTTTTCAAAATAGATGTCGATGGGGACGGCAAAGGCGGGCGTCTTTGCGTCGATCTGCTGTGTCTGGGTGAACTTGAGTTCGGCTGTTTTGCGATCCGCATCCCAACTGTAGGCGACTTTGATAACCGGCGTGCCCGGGCGATAACAATATTCCTGGAAGAATTGTTCGAGCGACCGGCCGCTGACTTCCTCCATGACGTGGCGAAAGTCGTCGGTTTCGACGCTGCGCGCGGCGAAGCGCTTGGTGTATTCCTGCATTCCTTTCCAGAAGATTTCGTCGCCGAGGATGTGGCGGAGCATGGCGAGGACGGAGCTGCCCTTGCTGTAGGCGAGCGAGCCCTTGTGGCCGAAGGGCTCCCATTCCTTTTCATAGTCGCGATAGACGAGCGGGTCGGGCGACTCGGGTTTGTCGGCGTCGGCGACGCGGTTGTAGCTGTTGCGGAAGGTGCATTCGTACCAGTCGCGGCCCTTGTCGTGCTCGAACCAGACTTCGTCCATGAAAGTGGCGAAGCCCTCGTTGAGCCAGATGTGGGCCCAGGTGCGACAGGTCAGGAGGTCGCCAAACCACTGGTGTGCAAGTTCGTGGGCGATGAGGCCGTCGGCATCGCCGTCGAGTTTGGCGCGTTCGTCTACCAGACAAGTTTCCACGAGCGTTGTGGCGGAAATGTTTTCCATGCCGCCTGATTCGAAGTTGGGGACGACGACCTGGGCATACTTCGCGTAGGGATACTTTACGCCGGTGAGCTTTCCGAAAAGGGCGATCATTTTGGGGGTGTTGGCAAAGGTGCGGCGGGTGTCGGCGGACCACTGCTTTGGGACCCAGTATTCGACCGGCAGGCCATCGGCGTCGTCGGTTACGACGTCAAAGTCGCCGACCGCGAGGGACGCGAGGTAGGCAACGTGGGGAATATCCTGGCGATAGTGAAAGGTGTGGGACTTGCCGTCGGACTCGTCGCGACGCTCGATCAGCTTGCCGTTGGACAGTGCTTTGATCGCTTTGGGAACGGTGACGGAAAGCTCGGTCGTGAATTTGACGTTCGGCGAGTCGTGTGCCGGGAACCAATAACGGTTCGTTTCGGTCTGGCCCTGCGTGTGGAGACTGACCGGGCGATTCGGATAGGCCGGATCGGGCGGGACGAAGATCATGCCTCCGTTCGGGTCGCTGACACGATAGTGGATAGTGACGGTGGTGTCGGCGTCGGTGGGCAGCTCGGCGGGCGGGACGATGGTGAGGCGGGTGTCGTCGTAGGAAAAGTTGGCCGGCTTGCCGTTGAGTTCGACGGCGATGTCGTAGAAATCGACCGCATCAAGCTCGATGGTGCGGACGTGCGGACCGATGGCGCGGAGGGTGTATTCGGCCGAGGCGACGAAGGTCTTGGCGGCCAGGTCTTCGAACTTGAGATTGAGCCGCAGATGCTTGTATTCGACGCGCGGGTCGCGTGGGTATTGGACAGTGTCCTGGCCCGAACGAGATTCGAAGGTCCGCGGCGCGGCCGACGCGGCGAATGCACGCCCGCAATCGAGTTCGCCGGCTCCGGCAGTCGAAGGAAACAGAGTCGTGAGTATTGCCGCTGCCGCGATGAAAGATCGCATGGGGCCTCGCATTCGGAAATGTGATCGCGACCGCTTGAATCGGGCCGCTCGCCTCGCCAGGGACATCAGCGTAGGGCTGGCGGAGCCGGATCGCAAGCGGTTCGGGGTGCGGGCTCCATCGCGGCGAGCAATTCGCGGCAGGCGTTTGCGGGGTCGTCGGCGGCGATAACGGCCTGACAGACGGCGACGCACGCGACGCGGCGCTGGAGCAGCGCGGGGAGCGTTGCGGGGGTGATTCCGCCGATTGCGACGATGGGGCGGGTCGTCAGCTCGATGGCGGCGGTGGCGAGCGGCGGGCCGGGCGTTTCTGAAGCGGGTTTGGTGGCGGAGGAGAACATCGGGCCAACGGCGATGTAGTCGGCGTTGTTGGCGTCGGCGCGGCGGACCTGGTCGATGGAGTGAGTGCTAAGACCGACGATGATGCGCGGGCCGGCGATTCGACGGGCGTCGGAAATTGAGAGGTCTTCGTGGCCGAGATGAACGGCGTCGGCCGCGGCGAGGCGGGCGATGTCGGGGCGATCGTTGACGACGACGGCGACTCCATTGTCGTGAGCGAGACGGCAGAGGCGCAAGGCGCGGTTCAGCAGTTCGCGATCGGGAAGTGTCTTTTCACGGAGCTGGAGGACCTCGGCGCCACCATCGATGGCGACGCGGGCGACTTCGAGCCAGGGTTTAGAGCAGAGGGACTCGGTGATGAGGACGTGCAAGCGGGCTTTGAGCAGACGCTGAGTGATGGGAGAGCGGGCAAAGAGGGCCTGCTCAACGTCGTAGATCTGATAGCGAAGCTGCTCGAACCTGGAGGCGAGGTGCGGGTCGACCAGCTTGGAGTATTCTTCGAGCGAACGAAGGGCCTCGGCGGCGCGCTTGGCGGCGGCCGTCGCGATGTCGGCAGGGGTGGAGCGTTGGGATTCCTGGGGTGTCGAGATAGTGGTGCCGGTGTCGCCGGCCACATCGCGTCCGGCGAGGAGTTCGGCGGCGGGGAGTTCGCGGGCAAAAGAGGTTAGGTCGTGCCGCAGGCGCTTGGTGCGTTCGCACAGATTGGCGTCATTGAGGGCAAATCGTGCGTGGTCCTCGAGGACGCGCAATGCCTCGCGGGTGCGGTTCAGGTTGGCGTCGAGGATTCGGGCGACTTCGGGTTCCATGAAAATCATCATAAACGAGTCAGATGTCGTGGCCAGTGCGCAAGGTGCAAGATAGAATAGGTCGCAGTGGGTGATGCGACGTTGGGTGGAACCCATGCGCTCGGCAAATTGCACTCGTTGTGGTCGATACTTGAGGGTCGGTGCGGCGTTTTGCCACGGCTGCGGGACAGCGGTTGCGCCACCGGTACGGCAGTTGGCGCGCGGCGCCGCGGTTGTGCGCGTTTCGCAGCCGCCGCGCGGCCGGTTGGTCATGCTGGTTCTCGTTGCCATACTGCTTGGCGTTAGTTTTGCGCCGTTTCTTCTTGGCATGCTGCGGCTGCGGAGCGGCGCCTGCTCGATGGGGCCCTGGGAGCGGGCGGGGTGCTCTTCGAGTCTGGCTCGGCGCACCATCTCTTCGCGTTTTCCCGGCGCACATAGCAATCAGACCGGCGAGCATCGCACTCGTTCGGATTGATTCGATCCACGCCTATCGAAAGAGGGGCTTCATCGTAGAATGTCGCGCGGAGGTTTCGCGATGCCTTCTGCGATTGCACAAGCGGCGGTCATGTCGGCTTTTCGAGAGCCGATTCGAGTTCAAGATTTTCCTGTTCCGACTGAGTTAGCGCTGGGCGACGTGCTGGTGCGCGTCGAGATGGCGGGGATGTGCGGGACGGACGTGCATCTGCATCAGGGGGAGCTCAAGGTTCCGCTGCCGCTGATCATGGGGCATGAGACGGTTGGGCGGGTGGCCGCGATGGGTGGGGCGGTGAATGATTGGCTTGGCAGGCCGCTAACGGTCGGGCAGCGCGTGACATGGACGGTAGGGTTGACGTGCGGGCAGTGTCGTTACTGCCGGGTGTATCGGTTGCCGAGTCGATGTTTGAATCGGCGGGCATATGGGGTCAACCTGCCGTGTGACAAGTCGCCGCATTTGCTTGGGGGGTATGCGCAGTTTCATCATCTTCGGGCGGGGACGGCGATCTTTGCGATGCCGGATTATTTGCGGACGGAATCGGTGGTGGGGGCGGGATGCGCGCTGGTCACGGCGATCCATGGATATGAGCGGATGCCGCTGCGACGCGGCGAATCGTTGGTGGTGCAGGGGGCGGGGCCGGTCGGGCTGGCGGCGCTGGCGGTGGCGAAGGATGCGGGGTGCGGGCCGATCGTGGTGATCGGCGGTCCGGCGGATCGGCTGGAGCGGTGCGTTCGATTTGGGGCGGATGTGACGATTGATATCGGGGCTATGCGCGAGCCGGAGGCGCGGCTGAAGCGGGTGCGCGATTTGACGGAAGGGCTCGGGGCGGACGTGGTGGTCGAGTGCGTCGGGCAGCCGGCAGCGGTGGCCGAGGGGTGGGAGCTTTGCCGCGATGGCGGGCGATATTTGGTGCTCGGGCAGTATTGCGACGCGGGGCCGACCATGCTGAATCCTCACCTGATCGTGCGGAAAGAGCTTTCGATTTTCGGGAGCTATGGCAGTGAGCCGCAGCACTGGGCGGCGTCGCTTGAGTTTTTGCGGACGAAGGCGGAACAGTTTCCGTTTCATGAGTGCGTGACACACCGATTTCGGCTCGACCAGGTGAACGAGGCACTGCAGGCGGTGGCGCGGTGGCAGACGGGGAAGGCAGTTATTCTGCCGAACGGGTGAGCGGGGCCGTGACGCGTGCGCGCTCGGCGGGTAGAGTTCGAGGCCGCATGGAATGCCGATACAGGGAGGTATAGGTCATGCGTTTTCTCGCCACCGTATCGTTATGTGGATTTGCCCTTGTCGCGGGCTGCTCGCAATTGGATGGGCCAAACACTTCAGAACTTCGAGATCGGTTGAGTCGTATCGAGGAGAACCGGCGAATCGGATCGCCCCCGACAGGATCGCGTCCGCGTTCAGGCGGAGCGTCGCTTGTTGTCGTCGATGAATCGCGCGGCGCGACTACGCGAACCGCGAGTGCGGAAGCTTCGGCCGGGTACGAGCCGCTGCGGTTGGGCGACATTGGAAGCGAGGGCGGGCAATCGGGCACGACGATGCCTGCGGACGCAGCGCCCGAGGTGGACAAGGCCGCTTTGTATGCACATCGCGGCGTGCTCCCGACTTTCGGGCAGACCGTGAAGCGCGACGTAAAGACCATGGCGCCGGATTTGTGGCGGGATACGAAGCGGGTGTATGCGAATCCCGTCAATCTGGCGATTCTTGGGGTTTCGTACGGCGGGGCGCTGGCCGTGCAGGAGACGGGGCCGGATCGGTCGGTTGAGGACCACTACAACGAACATCATACATTCAGCAAAGACTGGCGCGATGCGTTCGGAGCGATGGGAAATCCGGGTACGCACTTCGCCGTTGCCGGCGTGATGTATTTGATCGGACAACAGGCGCAGGATGACAAGATCTATGAAGTGAGCAAGGCGTTGTTCAGCGCGCTGATCATCAACGGCTTGTCGGTGATGGTGGGCCAGACGGCGACGTCGAATCGCGCGCCGAACGGAGAGTGGGGGACGTTTCCGAGCGGGCACACATCGAGCACGTTTTGTGTTGCGACCGTGATGAATGAGGCGTATGGGCCGTTTGTGGGCGTGCCGCTGTATGGATTGGGTACGCTGGTGGCGATCGAGCGGCTGGATGATCGCGAACACTACTTCAGCGATGTTTTGTTTGGGGCCGTGCTCGGGACGGTGGTTGGGCACAGCGTCGCGAGCGGGCGCGATCCGGAGTTTTTCGGGTGGAAGATTTTGCCGTACGTCGATCCGGAGAACGGGGGCTCGGGAGTGGCGTTCATGAAGACGTGGAAGTAAGTGCGGCGAGTTCCGGAGGCGGACGAGACGTCGGCCTCGCAGAATTGATCTTTGCGCCGCTTCGGGGGCCGATTGGGGTGGCGGGGGCGAAGTTCGCGTCGGCGCCATGGGGGAAGTTTGCGATAGCGACGGTCACGTGGATTTTGCTGCTGACGCTGGCGGGTGGCAGTGTCAGGTTCTATATCGACTGGGAAAAATCCCGATTTCGTTGGTTCGCCTCGGGTACCGGTGGCGGCAACTCTACGCCCGTTTACTCACAAACACCCGGGGGTCTTTGGAGCGACTGGCAGTCGGAAGGGTTGCGCGGGCCGTTCGGGAATATCGCGATTGGCATCCCGGCGGCATTTTGCGGGCTTGTGGTGCTGGTCGCGATCTTTCTTGGGCCGGATTTGCACTCGACGCGTTCGATTCCGGCGACGCTCGTGCGCGCGGCCAGGGCCTCGATTGGAGCGTCGGGGTGGCTCCTAATCGTCGGCGCGTGCGCTGGGATTGGTTACATTCTGTTTGAGTTTCACCACTTGCAACTTGCCTTTGGAATCGCGGATCAGGGATCGATCTTGTTCGCCGGGGCTATCGGCTCGATTCTGCTGATGCTTTCCATTGTCGGCCGGTGCGTCGTGGGCGCTCGGGATGATTCTGCGCCGTATCAAGGACCGCCACGATGCGAAGGGTGTGGATATGAGCTGACGCACGTTCCCGACAGCGGATTGTGTCCGGAGTGTCGCTGCGAGGTTGAACGGTCGTTGCGGCCAGGGCTTTGGCGCTGCGGAATCGCGTGGGAGCGCGGGGAAAGAGGCACGGCAGGCGCACTGCTGGCGAGCGCAGCCTCGCTGATTCTTGCGCCGCGAAAATTCTATTCGTGCCTGTGTGTCCGAGGGGATGACCGAAGGGCGCGGCGATTCAGCGCGTGGCAGTTTCGAATGATCTGGATTGGGGCGTTCGTGTGGCTGATTTCGCTGCGGACGGTGCTTGGCGACGGGCCGCGGCGTCAGGACTGCGTTGCGCTGGCTCTGATTCCGGTGCTAGCGGGTTGGGGTGTGTGGCGAATCATGGCGGCGATTTCGGTGTGGTGGTGGTATGCGGCGGGCGAGCTTTCCGATCCGCGATGGAGCCGGAAGGTGGTGCAGTACGAAGCGGCGTTTCTGTGGACGTTTTGTTTGGTGTTCGGCAGCGGGTTCACAATCGGGCTGTGGCTGGTGCAGCGGTCGGTGACGAGGCGGTTGCCGCTGGGTTGGTTCTTCGGAATTCCGCTTCCCATGCTGTTCTTTCTCGCTTCGGTGGGCACGCTGGTGTTGATTGGGCTTTACCGGTACCGGATCGCGCTGCGGGCCATTCGCTGGGCTAACTTTTGAATTGAACTTGGCGTGGGTTCGCGGCATGATCGGCGCTGATGTCGCAGCGAGTGATTGTGCTTGGGATCGACGAGGCCGGGTACGGGCCGGTGCTGGGGCCGCTGGTGGTCAGCGCTGTGGCGTTTGAAGTTCCGGCTGAGCTGGTGGAATCTTCCCTATGGGGCGTCCTGCGCGGAAGCGTTTCATCCGCGCCCAAGCCGCGCGATCGGCGTGTGGCAATCTGCGACAGTAAGAAGCTATATCAGCGCAAAGAGGGTATTTCGCGGCTGGAGCGGTCGGCGCTGGCTTCGATGCTGGCTTGGCGCGATGGGGCAGCGAGCGTTGGTGAATTGCTGGGTATGTTGTGGCCGGATGGAGTGAAGAGCTGTGCAGCGTATCCGTGGTATCGCGAGCTCGGAATGTCGCTGCCTTTGGCGGCGGATGGCGGTGGCGTGCGGATCGCGGCCAGCCGGCTGCGCCTGGATGCGGAAGCTAAGGGCTTGAGCGTAGCGGGGCTGTTTTGCGAACCGCTGCTGGAGGGGCACTACAACCGGCTGGTGTCGAATACGCGGAATAAGGCCGTGGTGTTGTTCGGGCAGGTGACGCGGCTGATTCAGCGCGTCGCCGACGCGTTTCCGGGACGAGAACTTCACATCTTTGTCGATCGGCAGGGTGGGCGCGATTACTACGGGCAACTGTTGATGCGGGCGTTTGAAGATCGGCGATTGGCTGTGATTGAAGAGACCGAGACGACCAGCGCGTATGAACTGCGGGCCGAGCCGGCGGCGTGGCGGGTGCGGTTCACGGTCGCAGGCGAGTCGAAGCATCTGCCGGTGGCGCTGGCAAGCATCGTCAGCAAGTATGTGCGCGAGCTGTTCATGCTGGCGTTCAATCGGTACTGGCAGTCGCATGCACCGGACGTGGCGGCGACGGCAGGGTACTACCGCGACGGGATGAGATTCATCGAGCAGATTCAGCAGCACATGCTGCGACTGGGCGTCGAGCGACAGCAGCTTGTGCGGATGCAATAGGGAAACGAATGCCGAGCTGGCTGAACAACTGGTTTGAACGGCATCGGAATCCCGTGTCGCTCATACTGCACCTGATCGGCATTCCGATGACGATCGCGTTCATCCCGCTGGCGATCTGGCAGTTCGCGGAAAATCGGTGGGATCTTTGGTGGCGGCCGACGGGGCTACTGGTCGGCGGGTATCTGTTGCAGTGGGTCGGTCACATCATTGAGGGGAACGACATGGGGGAGATGATCCTGGTGAAGAAATGGCTGGGGCGGCCTTATGTGGCCGTTTCGCCGCGCTATTCGGCGGAGACGCGCTCCGGCGCGGAGTAGACGACGAAGCGATTTTCGCGGGCGAAGGCGATCAGGGTGAGATTCGTTTCAATCGCGAGGTCGATCGCGAGCGAACTCGGGGCCGAAACTGCGACGACGATGGGGACGCCCGCGACGGCGGCTTTTTGGATGATTTCGAATCCGGCCCGGCCGGAGACGAGCAGGATGGCATTGGATAGGGGGATGCGGTCGTCGAAGGCGGCCCAGCCGATGAGCTTGTCGACGGCGTTGTGTCGGCTGATGTCCTCGCGGATGCAAAGCGGTTTGCCGTCGAAGTCAAAAAGGGCGGCGGCGTGCAGGCCGCCAGTCAGATCGAAAACGGGCTGCGCGGTGCGCATGCGCTGCGGAAGCGCCGAGATGACATCGGGGCGGACCGTCGCGGTTACGGGGATGCGCGGGATGGTCTTGCGGAGCTGCTCGATGCTGGCTTTGCCGCAGAGGCCGCAACTGCTGGTGGCGTAGAAGTTGCGCTTCAGCGAGTCGAGGTCGACATCGGCGGATTTCGCGAGTGTGACGGTCACGATGTTGCCGTGGGTCGCGTCGGGGCAGGGGGCGATGTCTTCGATTTCGGCGGCGGAACGGACGACTTGCTCGGAGACGAGGAAACCGGCGGCTAGTTCGGAATCGTGGCCGGGGGTTCGCATGGTGACGACGACGGAGGTTTTTCCGATGCGGACTTCGAGCGGCTCTTCAACGACGACATGGTCTATGTCCGCCGCGGCGGTCGAGCCGGTGTGGCGGCGGACGCTCACTTGTCGTGCGGGAGATGCCATCGAATCCATCATAGCGGCTGGATGCGGACGGCGACGTTGTAGTCGGGTTCGTGGCTGTCGGGGTCGTAGCGGCCGCGCGGGATGAGGTCGTTGGCGAAGGGCCAGAAGACCTGAATGTGGCGCGGGCCGATGCGCGGGTCGGGGCGGGCGATGCCGGTGGCGGTTGCGCTGGCCGCGGTGCAGAGTCGGACCTGCTGACCGGCGCGGAGGTTTAGTCGAAGTGCATCGTCGGGATTGATGAGGATGTCGCGGTGTGATGTTGCACCGGACATGTAGTCGCGCGGTGTGTCGGTGCGATGCTGGGAGTTCCATTGGCCGAATCCGCGGCGCGTGCTCAGTATGAATTCGTCTGCGGCGAGGTCTGGAACGCGAGGCGTGAGCGTGGTGAAGCGGGCGCGACCATCGGGCATGCGATCGAACCCGTTGGTGTAGAGCATTTCGCCGCCCCATTGGAGTTCAGCGTGGGGATCGTTTAGTCGCGAAATGCCGCGGTACATCCAGATCGATTGATCCATTTCGCGGCGGATGGCGTCTGTATCGGTGTAGTTGAAGGCCGATTGAGTCGGGTCGAGGACGCGATCGGCGAGTGTGCGGAGGAGCTGCCAGGATTCGGGGACTTCGGGGCAGCGCGGACGTATCGATGGTCCGAAGGCGCGGATGGTTCTGTCGGTAGACGTCGTTGTGAAGACGTGCTGCCATTCGTACCAGTTGCGGACCGGGAGGACGAGCAGGGCGTCGCCGGGCTCGACGAGGGCTTCGGAGTTCATCATGACGTCGAGGCGGATGCGGAAGGGGATGCGCGCGAGCGTTTCGCGGATGAAGGGGCGGTCGGGCATGGTGTCGAGGAGGTTGCCGCCGAGGCAGAAGAGTAGGTCGAGTTCGCCACGGTGGGCGGCCTCGAGCATGGGGCCGGTGGCGAGGCCCGGGGCGGCCGGGACGTCGGCATTCCAGAGTTCGGCGAAGTGCGCGGCGGATTGCGCGTTTACGGGATCGCCGCCGGGGAAGATGTTTGGGGCGACACCGCATTCGCCGGCCGCCTGCACGGAACTCTGGCCGCGGAGCGGGGCGATGCCGGCGCCGGGGCGGCCGAACTGGCCGAGGGCCAGCGCGAGATTGACGACGGACTTGACGTTGTTAGTTCCCGTGGCGTGCTGGGTGAGGCCCATACCCCAGGCGAAGGTGATGTTCTCGGCGTCGGCGAGGCGACGGGCGACTTCGCGTATTTGGGATTCTTCTGCGCCGCTTTGGCCGGCGAGGGTGGTGAGGGGCTGATCGCGAAGCGCGGCGGACATCTTATCGAAGCCGACAGTGCGGTTGGCGATGAATTGGCGGTGGTGGTCCTTGAGCAGGTTCTCTTCAAGCAGGCACTTCAGGACGGCGTTGAAGAAGGCGACGTCACCGCCGACGCGGACGCGGATGAACTGGTTACAGATCTGGGTACCCATTAGGGCGCTGATGGGTGAGGAGGGGACCCAGTAGCGGTTGAGGCCGGGCTCGAGGTAGGGGTTTACGACGATCACGAAGGGCAGACCGTCGCGCGTCCGCTTGGCGTGGTCGATGTAGCGCATGATGAGGGGCTGGTTGTTGGCGAGGTTGGTGCCGGCGAGGACGAGGATGTCGGCGCGCATGAAATCGGCGAGGGAACCAGAAGTGGCGCCGACGCCGAGCGTGGACTTGAGCGCGGAGACGCTGGCGGCGTGACATTGGCGGGCGCAACTGTCGAGGTTGTTGGTGCGGCCGACGACGCGGGCGAACTTCTGGAAGGCGAAGTACTCCTCGTTGTTGATGGCCTTGCTGGTGGTGAACCAGGCGGAGCGATCGCCGCGGTGGTGGCGAATCCAGTCGGCGGCGAGGTCGTAGGCGGCGTCGAAGGTGAGGGGCTGGAAGCCGCTATCGCCGCGGCGGCGGAGAAGCGGGACGGGGATGCGGCCGAGGGCTTCGAGGTCTTCGTTTCGGAGGTGGGCGAGGGCGGCGACGTCGGCGAAGCGGGTGGGGTCGAAGGGCGGGCGGAGGGCTTCTTCTATCAGGCCGAGGCGCGTCAGGCAGAAGTGCGGGCTATCGGGCAGGACGTTGTCGCGGAGGCCGTCGGTCTGGACGGCGCAGCCGTTGCAGGGGCCGTTGAGGACGCGCCAGGCGTCGGGGAGCTGGGTGATGTTCTGGCGGATGACGCGGAGCATGGTGCGGAAGTGGCGGGGCTTGTTGGCGTCGAGCAGGCCGAAGGGGACGTGGGAGCGCCAGTGGTTGCGGGGGCGTTCGTCGGGTGGCGATTGCTTGGCCATTTGCTCCGGCCTGATGCTACTGGAGTTTGGCGGCGGGGACATCGGCCGGCGTGTTCATGTTGGCGAGCCGGGCGGCGTCGGTGGGGGAGAGGTTGATGGTGTGGATGCGGAGGCGGGTGAGGAGGCGATGGAGTGCGTGGTCGTGGTTCGTGATTTGTGCGTCGACGTGCTTTGCGGCCGAGGGCATAAAGGCGGTGCAGCAGGGCTCTGGGGCGGCTTCGGGGCTGGTCTTGAAGGCGACGGCGTCGATCGAGCAGTCGATCGCGTCGAGTAACTGGTAGAGCAGGGCGGCGTCGAGGTTGGGGAGGTCGCAGGCGAGCAGGATGGCGGGGTCTGGGGCGGCGGCGGTGAGCAGTGCGGCGAGGCCGCCGAGTGGGCCGATTTCGGGCGGGGTGTCGGAGAGGAGACGGAGGCGAGCGGCCAGGGGCGGAAGCGGGAATGCGGGTTGGCCCAGCAACACGACTTCGTCGCAGACCTGGCCGGCGATGGCGATGGATCGGTCGAGCATCGTCTGGCTGGCGAGCTCGATGAGGGCCTTGGGGCGACCCATCCGGCGGCTGAGGCCGGCGATGAGGATTCCGGCGATCGACTTCATGGGATGAGTTTAGCGGCGGGCGGGCGACCGTGGGCGACGGGCGATGGGGCCGATCGTGGGATTGGTGGGATTTTATTGGATATTGGGAGTCGGAAATGGGCGCGTCCTGAGTCTTGAGTCGTGGGTCTTGAGGCCCGTGTCGTCCGAGACGGAACCCGGTCGCGGTGAGATTTGTGAGATTTGGGGCGGTCCGGTTTGTTTGGTATGGGTTCGGGCAACCCTCTCCCGGCGCTGTGATACCGTGCGGTGATAAAAGTGATAATGCGGTTCGTGGGGCCGCGGGTTGCAGACTACAGGGCACAGACTGCAGGTGATAAAGGTGATAATCAGTGATAATCGTTCAAGCCGCTCACTGCGGCTGCGGTGCTTCACTTTTCAAAGAGCGGTGTTCGTTGGGCGGGGAATCGGCGCTGGCCCCCATGTTGGTCTTTTGCGCAGTTTGACCCCGGCTTGCCCCCGTGCTCTTTTCATGGGAGCA
>JAATGM010000004.1 GCA_015654675.1 Planctomycetota bacterium
CGCGCCAATCAAGTCGCCAACATTGCCCCCGAAGTCCTCGGCGTGCTGACCACCATGAACTTCACCGACGGCCAGCGTGTCAAAAGCGGCGACACGCTCATCACCCTCGACAGCGACATCCAGACCGCCGCCGTCGCCGCCGCCGAGGCCATCTTTAACAACGCCCAACGCGAGTTCACGCGCCTGCAGCGCATTTACGGCGAACAAGCCGCCAGCAAGAACGAATATCTCCAGTCCCAATACGACCGCGACAAGGCCAAGGCCGACGCCGACCAGGCGCGAGCCATCCTCGGCAAGCACACCATCCGCGCCCCCTTCGACGGCGTCCTCACCATCCACGAACGCAACATCGGCGACCTGCTCAACCCCGGCGACTCCGTCATCACCCTCAACCAGGACGACCCGATGCTGGTCGACTTCGGCCTCCCCTCCACAAGTCTCGACCAGCTCGCCATCAATCAACTCATCACCATCGAACTCGCCGAACACCCCGGCCGATACTGGGAAGGCAAGGTCATCGCCATCTCCCCCGTCATCGATCAATCCACCCGCACCGCCCGCCTCCGCGCGCAAATCCCCAACCACGACCACCACCTCCACACCGGCCGCTTCGCGAAAGTCGCCCAGACCATCGGCATCCACAAAGACGCCGTCCTCATCCCGCAGGACGCCGTCGTTCTGCGGAACAATGGCGCTTCGGTCTTCACCGTTACCAATAACGTCGCAAAACTCCGCCCCGTGAAGCTCGGCGACTACGTCGGCTTCGATGTCATCGTCTCCGAAGGTCTCAGCCCGACCGAGACGGTCGTCGTCCGCGGCTGGCACAAACTCCGCGACGGCATGCAGGTCATCACCCACCCCGCCACAACCCAAAGCACGGGCCAACAGAGTCCCCCATGACTCTCCTCGAATCCCTCATCCGCCGCCCCGTCGTCGCCACCGCTCTCAACCTCGTCCTCATCTTTCTTGGCTGGTTCGGCTATCGCAATCTGCCCATCCGCCAATATCCCAACATCACCCAGCCCGTCGTCACCGTCACCACCGAGTACGTCGGCGCCGACCCCGAGCTCGTCGAACGCGAAATCACCGCGCCCATCGAAGATCAGCTCGCCGGCATCGAGGGCATGCGCTACTACTCATCCACCAGCGTCCTCGGCCAGTCCACCATCACCATCACCTTCAACCTAGACGCCAACCTCGAACGCGGCTTCACCGACATCACCAGTTGCGTCCAGGCCGCCAGCGTCTACTTCCCTAAAGACGCCAAGCCCGCGGTCATCCAGCGCGTCCCCGGCAGCCAGCCGATCATGTACCTCTCCATGACCAGCGACACATGGGACGTCGCGCGCATGACCGAGTACTACCAGCTCGCCCTCCGCACTCAGCTCGAGTCCATCCCCGGTGTCCAGCAGATCACCGTCTACGGCATCAAGTACGGCATGCGCCTCTGGCTCGACCCCGAAAAACTCGCCGCCCGCCAACTCACCCCGCTCGACGTCATCAACGCCGTCAACGCCCAGAACGTCGACCTCCCCGGCGGCCAGCTTCAAAACTTCTCGCGCCAGTACAACCTCCGCTCGCAAACCCTGCTCAACACGCCCGAAGACTTCAACGAAATGATCATCGCCTACCGCAGCGGCTACCCAATCCGCCTCAAGGAGGTCGGCGAAGCCACGCTCGGCGGCGAATACGAACCACCCCAGTTCGCCTTCTGGACCAACGGCAAGCCCACTTGTGGCCTCGGCATCTCAATCTTCGACAACGCCGACGCCCTCGAAGTCTCGCGCCAAATCCGCGCCATGCTCGCTCCACTCAAAGCCCAGCTCCCCGCCGCCCTCGACCTCTACGTCAACTACGACCGCACCCAGTTCATCGAGGATTCCATCGAAGAAGTCCTCCGCACCATCGGCGAAGCCGTCCTCCTCGTCGTCATCGTCGTCTCGCTCTTTCTCCGCTCCGCCCGCGCCACGGCCATTCCGATCATCACCATCCCGCTCTCGCTCGCCGGCGCCATCGGCTTCCTCTACATCATGCACTTCAGCATCAACCTCATGACGCTGCTCGCCATGGTCCTCGCCATCGGCCTCGTCGTAGACGATGGCATCGTCGTCCTCGAAAACACCTACCGACACATCGAGGAAGGCAAACCCCCGCTCGAATCCGCCCTCATCAGCATTCGCGAAATCGTCTTTCCCGTCATCTCCACCACCCTCACACTCGCCATCGTCTACGTCCCCGTCGGCTTCATGGCCGGCCAGACCGGCCGCCTCTTCCGCGAGTTTGCCTTCACCCTGGCCGGCACCGTGCTCATCTCCGGCTTCATCGCCCTCACGCTCTCCCCCATGATGTGCTCGCGCCTGCTGCGATCTCGAACGAGCGCCCCACAGCGCGAACCGCTATTGCAGCGCGCCTACGAATCTGTCCTGCGCTTCGCCCTCGCCTATCTTCGCCCCGTCCTCGTCATGCTCGCCTTCGCCGCCGGCACCGGCGCCTATCTCATCTACCGACAAATGCCCAGCGAGCTCATGCCGACCGAAGACCAGAGTCTCGTATGGATCTATTTCCGCGCCCCGGATGGCTCCAACTACGACTACCTTGTCCGCCACTCCGCCATCGTCCAGAAAGTCCTCGACGAACACATCCCCGAGAAGACCCTCTCACTCGTCGTCATCGGCTACCCCACCGCCAGCGAATGCATCGGCTGCGTGATCCTCCCGCCGGCCGAAAAGCGGAAACGCACGCAGCAGGAGATCGTCACGTCGTTACAGCCCTACTGCACCGCCATCCCGGGCATCAACGCGATCGCTATCAATCCGCCGCCCCCATCAATCGGCGGCACGAGCAATCAATACGTCAACTTCGTCCTCACCACCATCGGTAAATACGACCAGCTCGACCGCGCCCTCAACATGCTGCTCGATGCCCCGCAAACGCCCCGCGAAATTGCACACGAAGTCACGGACCTCAACCTCCACGTCATGAACTTCAACCTCAACATCAACCGCGAAATCGCCTCCAGCGCCGGCGTCACCGCCAACGACATCGCCCTCAACCTCGCCGCCTCGCTCGCCCCCTTCCGAACCACCACCATCAAAAAATCCGGCAAGACCTACGACGTCTACATCCAGATGCCGCTCGACGCCCGCAAAGACCCGGCCGTCCTCCAGAAGCTATACGTCCGCAACGCGGTCGACGGCGGCATGGTCCCCATGTCCTCGCTCGCCACGCTCCAGCCCGCCATCGGCCCCATCACCCTCGACCACTACCAGGGCCGCCGCTCCGTCACCATCAACGCCGACGTCGCCGCGAGCAGCTCGCTCGGCCAGGCCCTCAACTACCTCGACAAATTCGCCAAGCAGAAACTTCCCGGCATCATCCCCGCCTTCACTGGCTACTCCGACACCTACCTCGACTCCGCCGGCCAGTTCCCCTTCCTCTTCGGCTCGGCCCTCATCGCCATCTATCTCGTCCTCGCCATGATGTTCAACAGCTTCATCGACCCGCTCATTGTCCTGCTCACCGTCCCCCTCTCGATGCTCGGCGCGCTCGCCCTGCTCCACGCCGCCGGTGGCACGCTCAACATCTACTCAAACATCGGCCTCGTCACACTCGTCGGCCTGATCAGCAAACACGGCATCCTTATCGTCGACTTCGCCAACGAAAAACGCCGCGAAGGCAAACCCGTCCGCGAGGCCATCATCGAGTCCGCGAAGCTCCGCCTCCGCCCCATCCTCATGACCACCGCCGCCATGGTCCTCGGCGCAGTCCCGCTCGCCTTCGCCAAAGGCGCCGGCTGCGAATCCCGTCACCCCCTCGGATTCGTCATCATCGGCGGTCTAGTCTTCGGCACCATCCTTACGCTCTTCGTCATACCAACCGTCTATTCCTATCTCGCAAATCTAGAGCGCGTCACGACGGGACAAACCGTGCAACCCGCCGAGGGCATCGCCACATGACGCTCGCCCCGACTCACCGCAAAGAAATTCCGTTCTGGATCGGAGCAGCCGTCGCCGGCCTCGTCCTCCGCCTCGCCCTCGTCCTCATCTCCCCGCGCTACGGCTACATGGGCGACCACGACGACTTCGTCCGCTGGGGCCTGCAAGCCGCCAACGAAGGCGTCACCACGCTCTACGATCACCCCCCGCCGCGCCGGCCCGTCCGCGTCTGGTCCGCATCCGCTCAGCAGTGGGTCCTGGGCGAACGATCCATCGATCGACTCTGCAACTATCCGCCGATTTCCATTTACCTCCTCGCGATCTCCGGCCACGTCTTCAAAGCCGTCAGCCCCGATCAGGTCGTCAACACGCCCACCTCGCGCCTCGTCTTCGAAATCTGGCCCGTCGTGGCCGACTTCCTCGTCGCATGGGGCGTGGCCTCAATCGTCACACTGCTCCAACGCCGCGACCGCGCGAAATGGGCCTTCCTGCTCATCCTCCTCCTGCCACCACTCTGTTGGGACTCCGCCGTCTGGGGACAGATGGACTCCCTCTTCCTCGCCCCCGCGGTCTGGATGGTCCGAATGCTCATCGCCGGCCAGTGGGGTTGGGCCGGCATCCTGTTCGGCCTCGCCGCTGGACTGAAACCCCAGGCACTCCTCCTGATTCCCGTCTGGGCAATGGCCGCCATTCTCACGCGCAACTTTGCCCGCACGGCCCTCGGCCTGGCCGCAGCGGCAACCACGCTCGTGCTCGCGACGCTCCCATTCCTCATCCACAACGGTCTCGCCTGGTTCCGCGCCAGCTACGCCGAAAACGTCGGCGCCTATGCCTCCCAAACCACGCTCAATGCCTTCAATATCTGGTACGCGGATGTCCTCCTCACCAGCTCCGACGATGCCATGCGCCGCTGGCTCGGCCTCACAAAACATGCCTGGGGCATGGCCTTTCTCGCAATCGGCCTAGCGTCCGCGTTCCTCTGGCTCGCGCGCCGCTGGCGAGGCCGCGCCGCAGGTCTCGTCCCCTGGACCGCCCTCTCGCTCCTCATTTGCGTGATGCTGCCAACCCAGGTGCACGAGCGATATCTATTACTCTCCCTCCCGTTTCTGGCCGCCGCCGCATTCGCCTGGCCGCGCATCTGGCCCGGACTACTCCTGCTCACAATCGCCTGCACCGCCCAGGTCACCTGGCCGCTATGGATCGCCGCCGAAGCCCGCGACCCTGCCGCGCTCAGCCGCGACCTCCGCAAACAATACGACGAACAACTCGCAAGAATGCCCGCCGACGAGCGCGATCAGGCAATCCCGTTCGAAGAGATGAACACCGAGATGTTTAGGCACTATGCCGTCGACCGCGCCAAAACCGTCCCCGTCGAATGGCTTTTCGTAATCATTTCCCTAGCCGGTGCCGCCACCACCACTTACGCCATTACCACGGCGCGACCCAGCTCCCAGACAGCCACTCAGCCCTAACACCCGACTTGACAATCAGATCTGTCGGTACCATAATACTAACAAACGTTCGTTAGGAGCACTCCATGTCGACCCTAACATCCCCGAAGAAAGAGCAAATCCTCACCGCCGCCACACGCCTCTTTCACGAACGCGGCTACCACGCAACCAGTGTCCGCGACATCGCCGACGCCGTCGGAATCCAGGGCGGAAGTCTCTACGCCCACTTCGAAAGCAAGGACGACGTCCTCTGGGACATCGTCAACCTCTCAGCGGACGCATTCTTCGCCGCGCTCGACCCGGTCATCCGTTCCAACCGCGACACCAACGCCAAACTCCGCGACGCAATCATCGCCCACATCGGCGTCATCACGCGCGATCTCGACGCTGCCGCCGTCTACACCACCGAGTGGCGTCACCTCGCCACCGAGCGCCGCACCGAGTTCTCCGCCCGCCGCGACGCCTACGAGTCGCTCTTCCGCGACCTGGTCCGCGTCGGAATCCGCGAGGGCTTCCTCTCCCCAGTCGACGAGGCATACGGCACGCTCTTCATTCTCTCCGCCCTCAATTACGTCTACCTCTGGTTCCGGCCCGAAGGCCGCATGAGTTCCGAAGCCGTCGCCCGCATGATGGCCGACTTCATCTTCGACGGCCTGCGCCGCCGAACAACCTGACGAGGTGCTCAGCAATATGGTCATGCTCGCAGAAAACCGAAATGACAAGCCCGGCGATCCCGGCTTTGAAGAACGTCTCGCCGCCTTCGAAGACCGCGTCGCCCGCGGCGACAAGGTCGAACCCGGCGACTGGATGCCCGCCGACTATCGCATCGAGCTGGTCCGTCTCATCCACGTCCACTCCAACAGCGAAATCTGCGGCGCGCTGCCCGAAGGCGGCTGGATTCCCCACGCTCCCACCTTCAAGCGCAAGCTCGCCCTCTGCGCCAAGGTGCAGGACGAGGTCGGCCATGCCCAGTTGCTCTATCGCGCCGCCGAAACCCTCGGCAAGCCGCGCGAGGAAATGCTCCAGGAACTGATCGACGGCAAGGCCAAGTTCTCAAACGTCTTCCACTACCCCGCCAAAACCTGGGCCGACGTCGCCGTCATTGCATGGCTCATTGACGCCGCCGCCATCGTCAACCAGACCATGATGTCAGAGGGCTCCTACGGCCCCTATTCCCGCGCCCTCAAACGAATCTGCTACGAGGAGGCCTTCCACCTCACCCACGGCTACGACATGTGCATCACGCTCGCCACCGGCACGCCCGTCCAGCGCGAAATGCTGCAGGACGCCCTGAATCGCTGGTGGAAACCGATCATGATGTTCCACGGCCCCGCCGACAAAGAATCAAAACACACCGAGAAACTCATGCGTTGGCGCATCAAGCTCAAGACCAACGATCAGCAGCGCCAGCAGTTCCTCAAGAAATACCTCCCCAAGATCTTCAATCTCAAACTGACGCTCCCCGACCCCAACCTGCGCTACGACGAAGCAGCGAAGGAGTGGCGCTACACCGAGCCCGATTGGGCCGAGTTCCTCAGCGTCGTCCGCGGCAACGGACCGATGTCCGCGGAGCGCGTCCAGTCCCGTCGCCTCGCCCACGAGCAGGGCGCCTGGGTCCGCGATGCGCTCAACGCCGCTGCAACCAATCAACCCGTGCCGATGCCGCCGGCCGTCCTCGCGAGCTAGATCATGCACGACACCCAATGGCGAGTCTTTGAAGTCTTCCACCAATCGACGCGCGGCGAGCCGCACGTCCATGTCGGCTCCGTCCACGCCCCGGACGCCGAATCCGCCGTCATCCTCGCCAAAGAGCAGTTCAGCCGCCGCCAGGCCTGCGTCAACATGTGGGTCGTCCCCGCGGAAGCCATCACCGCCACGCGCTACGAAGACGCCGACATGTTCCAGCACGGTACCGACAAGAGCTATCGCGAGGCCTTCGGATACGAAACCACCAAACGCGCCCGCGCGGTGGGCGACATGCAGGAAATCTGATGACTCTGACAGCCGAGCATTCCGCCCTCGCAACCGCCCATCGCGAAGCCCTCGCCGACCTTCTCCTCCGCATGGCCGACGATGAACTCGTCATCGGCCACCGCAACTCCGAGTGGACCGGCTTCGGCCCCATCCTCGAAGCCGACATCGCCTTCTCCTCGATGGCCCAGGACGAAATCGGCCATGCACAGGCCTACTACCGCCTCCTTCAAGACCTCGGCCACCCCGACGCCGACACGATGGCCTTCGCCCGCCCCTCCGCAAAATTCCGTTGCTCGTCGCTCGTCTGTCTGCCGCGCGGCGACTGGGCCTTCAGCGTCGTCCGACAGTTCCTCTACGACGCCGCCGAATCCGTTCGCCTCGAAGCCCTCGCATCGAGTAGCTACGCCCCGCTGGCCACCCTCGTCCGCAAACTCCGCGGCGAAGAGAAGTATCACCTCCTCCATGGCCGAACCTGGATGATGAAGCTCGGCAGCGCCAACGACGAGAGCCACGCGCGAATGCAGAAGGCCATCGACGAGTTATTCCCCCACGCGCTCGGCCTCTTCGAGCCCACCCAGCACGAATCCGCGATCGCTTCATACGGAATCCAACCGCGCGAGTCGGTCCTTCTCGAAGAATGGCGCCGCAGCGTCGAACCCGTCATCCGCGAAGCTGGCCTCCGCGTCCCCGCGAACGCCAGTCCTGTACATGGCGGCCGGACCGGCAAACACGCGCCCGCGCTCGCGGAAATGATCGACGCCATGCAAAAGGTCTACCGCATCGACCCATCCGCAAAATGGTAAGCACGATGTCAGCACCGCCAACCATCGCCGACCCAACTACTCGCATCTGGGAAGCGCTAGCGACAGTCAACGACCCCGAAATCCCCATCCTCTCCGTCATTGACCTCGGCATCATCGATTCAGTCGACGTCGACCAGACCCGCGCTCGAGTAAGAATGCTCCCCACCTTCGTCGGCTGCCCGGCCATCGACCTCATCCGCGAACAAATCACCGCCGCCGTACGCGAAGCCGGTTTCGATCAGGTAGAAGTCGAGGTTTCCTTCGACCCGCCATGGACCTCCGACCGCATCACCCCCGACGGCCTCCGCAAACTCCGTGAGTTCGGCGTCGCTCCCCCCGGTCAATGCACCCACGGCCCGGCCGTCGAGTCGAATTTCCACCAGGTCCCCTGCCCGCGCTGCGGCAAACGCGACACCGCCCTCGAATCCCTCTTCGGCCCCACCCTCTGCCGCGCCATCCACTACTGCAACACCTGCCACGAATCCTTCGAACACTTCAAACCGCTCGGCTGACCTCACCGCCGCCCCAGCACCCGCACCCCAAATGACCGCCCCGTAAATGTCTCGATCACCTGGTAACGCTCGCCCACCCACGCCTCGAGCGCCCCGGCATAATCCTCACCGAACGCCACTTTCCCATACTCCGTCACGGCCCGGCTATCGAATAGAAAATATTCCGGCGACGCAGCTGACACGCGCGCAACAATCCCCGACTCGTCATATGTCCCCGAAAAGTCCGGCGGCAAATACGTATGCACCCCCATCGGATTGTCACACCCGGAGAGAAACGTCATCGCCGACCCCTCCGGCAGCACAACCACCTTCGTCCCGCGCGGCCGCGACGACAAAAAGCTCACGGCCCGATCCCCGGCCCCAAGATAATTCGCCGCGATGATCATCTCCCCGCGCGGCCCCCGAACCAACTGCTGCTCTGCCTGCGGATAGAGTATGCTCATCGCAAACGCACGCTTCCGTACATGCAGCGTTGCCAATCCAATGATCAACGCAACGCCGCAAAGCTGCGCCGTCACCGCCGGTTTTCCCGTCACGCGTCGCAGAGACGCGGGCCACACTGCGCAGGCCACGACCACCAGCGCGAGGAACCCCGGCGCCATCAGATAAAACCCATAATGCTCCGCCGAGCAATCCAGCCCCATCCGCAACATCGCAGCCATGGCAAACACTATTAGCACCGCAAACCCGTCACCCCCGTTGCTGCGCCTCCGCAAGATTGCGATACCCGAAGCCACCGCCGCGGCAAGCAGAATAAGCGGAGTTCCAGCAAGCACGTCCGCCGCGTCGAACATCCATACAACCACGATCGCCGCAATCCCCAACCCAACCCCAATTGCAATGATCGATCCGCGCCCGATTACCCGTCGCTCCGCAATTGCCCCAATCGCTCCCAACCCGAGACATCCCCCAAGTCCCATCAACGACATTGCGACGCGCCGCGCCGCAATAAAGGGCGAATCGAACCCACTGTGCTTCAGCAAAAACTGATTCGCGTTCACGTTGCCAGGAATAAACAGATTCTCATGCCACAACCCCGGCCCGGCCACAACCCTGAATCCACCGAACACCAGCACCACAACTGTTGCCGCCCCGCCATAACCGATCGCAAACCGTCGCCAGTCTGCCTCGCCGCGCCAAATCCGGATCGCGGCAAGCGCCCCGTGCGCCGCCAGCGCCGCAAAAAGCGGTTCCAACTTGCAAAGCCCCGTGAGCCCCAGCAATCCGCAGGAGAAAAACAAATCGCGCGCCCGCGCCCTCCGCGAATATCGAATCAGAAAAAAAATGCTCCCCATCGCCAGCAACACTCCATATGCCGCCGGATACGAATACGGCAGCACGAAATTGAAGATGTTCGGATAGCGGTAGAATCCAAACGCATGGACATACAAGACCCCCCCCGCCCCCGCCGCCGAAACCCAACGCCCGGCAAACAACCGCAAAATCCGATAACTCACCCAACCCAGCAGCGCAGCCAGCCCCAGCCCCATCGTCGTCAACACATCGATCCGAACGCCGAACATGCGGTACAACAGCGCGTGCCAGTAGGGTGCCAGCGGCCCATACCAGTACCGCACATCGCGATACAGAACCTTCCCCTCGGCCAGTTGCTTGGGCGTATCCAACTCCCGCCCCGTATCAATGATCAAATCCCCCCACCGCTCCCAGGTCACGTGTGCGTTGTGCGAAAATGCAGCGACAAGTGCCACGCAAACCAGCAACCGCATCGCACTTCGGCGCGAGCCACTTCCGCTCCCAGTCTCTTTGTCCTTCAGTGCCTCGTCAGGTGACTTGTTCACTCGAATCATTGATGTTCAAAACGGTAGGCCACCCCCACCCATCCCGCAAGCCCGATCGCGCATTGCCCGCCAATCGTTATCATGCCGCCATGCTAACTGACGTTTTCATTACCCGGGCTGGCCTCCATGCCGCTGCAGACCGCCTGCGCACCGCGGGCCTCCATATTGAAATCAATTCGACGGACCGCATCCCCACCGATTCCGAGTTCCACATCGCCGCACGCGGTTGCCGCGCCCTCGTCTGCACCGTCGCCGACAAAGTCAATGATGCCCTTTTCGACGCCGCCGGACCCAACCTCCGCATCGTCGCAACTTCCGCCGCCGGCTACGAGAACTTCGACGTCGCAGCCGCCCGCCGCCGCAACATCATGCTCACCAACGCCGGCCGCGCCCTCACCGACACCGTCGCCGACCTCACCTTCGCGCTCATGCTCGCGGCCGCCCGCCGTCTCGGCGAATCCGAACGCTGCCTCCGCACCGGCAAATGGCCGGGCTGGGCCTTCGACCAGTTCCTCGGCCTCGACGTCCATGGAAAAACCCTAGGCATAGTCGGCTTCGGCCGCATCGGCCGCGCCGTCGCCCGCCGCGCCGCTGGGTTCAACATGCGCGTCCTCTACACCAACCGCTCAACCATCCCGCCGTCCGAGTCGGCTGGCGCAACACGCGCCGATCTCGATACGCTGCTAACCGAAAGTGATTTCGTCGCCCTCCTCGTCCCCAAGACGCCCGAAACCAGACATCTCATCGGCGAAGCACAACTCCACCGCATGAAGCCCACCGCCATCCTCATCAACGCCGCCCGCGGCGACGTCGTTGACGAAGCGGCATTGGTCCGCGCTCTGCAGAAAAAACAAATCGCCGCCGCCGGACTCGACGTCTACGAACGCGAACCCATCGTCTCGCCCGGACTCCTCGAGCTCGAGAACGTCGTGCTGCTCCCGCACATCGGCTCCGCCACTGCCGCCACCCGCGAACGCATGGCCCTCATGGCTGCCGAAAATGTCCTCGCCGTCCTCGAAAACCGCCCCCCGCTCGATCCAATCCCCGAACTCGCGACAAAATAGCCCACAGCCGTCACCACCGACTACAATCCAGACAAAAAGTTCCTCAGTGATACGACGATGAGCAAATCCGGAACAACCGCCGCCGATCCGGCCATCCAGCCGGCCCCAACGCAGACGACCCCGCGCCTGCTACCGCCCTATCACGTCATCCTCCTCGACGACGACGACCACTCCTACGACTACGTCATCGAAATGCTCCGAAAACTCTTCGCCCACACCGAACAACGCGCGTTCAAATTGGCCGAAGAAGTCGATGCCACCGGCCGCGTCATCGTCGACACGACCACTATGGAACGTGCCGAGCTGAAGCGCGACCAGATCCACGGCTACGGCGCCGACCCGCGCATCTCGCGCAGCAAAGGCAGCATGTCCGCCACCATCGAACCCGCCCCCGACTAGAAGCCCCGCTCACTTACCTGAATAAAGCGGCCGCGAAGGCCTCGCTGCCGTACCCGCCCCATCCGCAACCGCGTACATCACCTGTTTCTCCCCATCCGTCATCGTCGCCGACCCATGCGCCCCGTCTTTCCGCAGCGCATAGAAGGTCAATCCAAACGTCGGCCGCCCCGCCGAATCCAGCAGTCGCCTTTCCGTATGCTTCACCACTCGGCGAAGCTGCTCCATGCACGCCTCCACCGGCGTCATCCCGCGCCCCATCATCTCAACGATCGAAAATGACGAGCAGTTCAACAGATTCGCCTCGCCGCGCCCGGTCGACCCCGCCGCCCCAATCTCATTATCCACGTACAAACCCGCCCCAATAATCGGCGAATCCCCCACTCGCCCCGCCAGCTTGAACGACAGCCCACTAGTCGTCGTCACGCCGCTCAAATCACCGCGCTCGTTCAATGCCAGGCAATTGATCGTCCCATACGTAAACGCAGCGCGCCAATCGAGCCGCGAATGCTGTGTCGTCGGCTGCGAAGCCGGCGGCAACCACGCATCCACCTCCGACCGTCGTTCGCGCCAGTCCAGCCAGAGCTGCCGCGACTTGTCCGTCAGCAAGTTCTCTTCCGCAAACCCATGCGCCTTGGCAAACCGCAGCGCCCCTTCGCCGACCAGCAACTCGTGATCCGTCCGCAACATCACCAGCCGCGCCACCTTCGACGGATTCCGAATCTTCTGCAGCGATGCCACCGACCCCGCCTTGTGCGTCGGCCCATGCATCACCGACGCATCCAGCTCCACCACGCCGTCTTCGTTCGGCAGCCCGCCATACCCCACCGAATTGTCGTTCGGATCATCCTCAACAATGTTCACCCCCGCGATCGCGGCATCCAGCGGATCAACCCCCTGCCCAATCAACTCGTACGCCCGTCGAACCGCCGCCAGCCCATTCCCGCTCGCAATCACCACCGCGCTATGCGGCGTCCGCACCGTACTCGGATCATCCGGCTCGGCCGCGATTCCCGGCCGCAACATCGCCGCCCCCGCCGCTGTCCCAATTGCCGCCGAAATAAAATGCCGCCGCGACCAGTCCTGGCTCATCGCGCCCTCCCGACTCACTTCTGCTCGATCAAATAAGCGTCATACAACGCAACCGGCTTTAACTCGATCGCAATCGCGCCTTCACCGCGCCGAAACTCAGCCGCCTCATAACCACTACGGTCGATGGAATATCGCCACACGCCAGCAACGCTCCCGGCGTCCTTCACGCGAACGTGCAGCGTCTCGCCCGCCAGCGCCCCATCAGGATTAAAATTCACGACATGCAGCACCGTTCGCCGCCCGTCGTCGCTCCGCGCCAGTTCGAGCGCGCTGCCACGCTCCAACTCGCTTTCGACCGACAATCCGCGCCCCAGCCCCGCGCGAACCGCAATCGACAGATCGTCATCCCCAAGAGCCGGTGCATTCTTCGATTTGCTGGTCGACCGCCGCATGATTCGGAGGTTGAGTGGCGCACCCGGCTGGGCAATCGAAACAACCCGCCCCTGGTCAAACTTCCGCATGAGAACCCCGGGCTGTCCCTTCACCTGGCTCGCAGCCGCGGGCGAACTGGACGTTTCAGTCACGTACTGCGCCAGGTCGCGATTCACCGTCTTCCCGTCCGAATCGACGACGCTCGCTGCACCGACGACCACCACGCCGCCGCCGCGCGACACAAACCGCCGCAGGTCCGAAGCCCGGTTCTCTGGCACCGCCGGCATCCCGGCGACCAGAATCGCCGCATCGCGATCGAGGTCGTCCGGCAACTCGCCAAACAGGAAACTAAACGGGATTCGATGCGTTACCAGCGCGCTAACGGCTCGAAGCTGTTCGACTTCGGCGGCTGTGCTGCACCACAAGCGCGCTTCGCGCGGCTGCCAGACCAGCAGGTCCGCCACGGGCCGCATATCTGCGTATAACTCCCGCCGTTCCCGGTATTGCCGCGTCGCCTCTATGGCAAGTTTCTCGATACCGATCCGAGCCACGTCGTCGCCCGCGAAGTTACTCGCGTCGAAATGCGCCAGGATTCCGCCGCAGTCCCCGCCGAACGCCAATTGCTGAACCAGCGCAAGTTTCGAGTCGACCCGCGGAACGCACCGCGCCCCGGACGCGACCGCCATCTTGAGATCCGGGATCTGATTCCGAATCTCGCCGCGCTCAGACAATTCGGGCCGCGCCGTGCTCAACACCGCATCGATTCCGCGAAGCAACTCAGGTGGATCGACCGCCGGCCCGGCCGGAATCCCGATCTGTCGCGCCGGGTTACCGCAGTCCACCCCGACAAACATCGCCGCCCGGCCTCGCCGAACGCCCTCGACTATCTCATGCAACGCTTCACTGAGAAGGCCGGTGCGATAGGCGACCCACGGATTCATCAGTGGCGATTCACCATCGGTCGGTATTCCGCTCTTCTCAAGTAGCCCGAGTGCCGCCCGCGCAGGCGCTGTGCCGCGCTTAAGAAACTCACCAAATCCATTCCGCGCCGCCGCTTCAAATCCCACGGGAACCCGCCAGTCCGGAACGAACACCGCGTCCACATCCAGTTTCGATATTTCTTCCACGAGCCGTCGCGCCCGCGCGCGGACCTCGCTGGCCGCATCGCTGGTGAACGAGCGCCCCGCGATCGGCGCCGCCAGCGGAGTCCCCGATTGAGTCAAAACGAGCCAGTCCGAAACGTCCTTCCCATCCGCCTTCCATACGGCCGCGTCGATCTGTCCCACGGGAATCCAGACCCCACATTTCAGCCCAAGGGTGTGGCAGCGCGCGATCGTTTCACGCGTGATACGCCGCTCCTCAGTCTCCGCCGAGTCGGGCGCGTACCCGCCATACGGAACCAGCACCAGATTGACCCCCAGCGCCTTGAGCCGCGTCAGAGTCTCCTCGCCTCGCTCCAATTTCTGCGCCTCGCGTTCGTTGTAGGTTGGCGTCCGCGTCCGTCCGTTCGTCGTTCGCCACGCACGATCGCTCAAACTCTCCCGGACCGACGCGATCACCAACCCCTCGCGAACCCACCATGGCCGATCCGCCGGCACGACGTATCGCGCCACCTCCGGCTGCGAAGCAGCCGGCCGGCTCTGCAAAGGAATCACACTCCCGATAACCGCAACGAAACCCCAAATTGGCGTAAGCATGAACCCAGTCTTGCGTTGCGCTTCCTGAAATGCAAACCCCACCGCTACAACCGATAACCACCGATCCGACCGTCACTTCGGATTCGATTGCATCCGCCAAATATCGCGCGTACCCTATAAGCAGGCGTCGGACACGGGCAAATTCACGACCTCAAGGGGAATTTGAACCCAATCTCGCGCCTAACCCCCGGAATTCTCAAGTGTCTAACAACACAGATGATGGCCAACCAGTGACGGCCGCAACCGCCACGCTGGAAGAAACAGAAGACGCCCGCTGGGTCGCCGATACCCTGCGCGGCGATCTCAACGCCTTCGACCGGCTGATCGAGCGTTATCAGCGGCGGGCCCTTTCGGTGTCCTATCGGCTGCTCGGGAACACGGACGATGCATCAGACGCGTGTCAGGAAGCGTTCTTGCGGGCCTACCGGTCCCTCGACACCCTCGACACGCCCCAGCGCTTCGCCGCTTGGCTCATGCGAATCGTCTGCAACCTCTCGCTCAACTTCCGGCGCAGCCGCCGGAAAAATCTCACCCTCGTCACCGACGATGGTGACGGCGAGAATGGCGAGCCGGCCGGTCGACCGGTCGCGTCTGACGAACCGACACCCAGCAGCAATGCCGTTTCCGCCGAATTGGAAGGCGATATCGGCCGAGCCATCGAGGCATTGCAGGAAAAACAGCGGCTCGCTCTCATCATGTTCGCCGTCGAGGGCATGCCGCAAAAAGAAGTAGCCGAAATTCTCGACATGAGTGTCGAAGCGGTGAAGTGGAATGTGTTTCAGGCCCGAAAAACCTTGAAGGAACGACTCGCGGAGTACATCGCCGAATGAACCCCCACGACGGACAGATCGAGCAGCTCATCAGCGAACTGGTTGACGGTTCGTTGCCGGCCGCCGACCGCGCCCGTCTTGAGGCCCAGATCCAGGCCGATCCCGCTCTTAACCGTTTGCTCAATAGCTATCGCAATCTCGACGCCAAACTTCGTGCCTGGCGCACGCCGCCGGCCACCATCGCCTCCGCCGATTGGCGCCGCGACACCCGCCGCCGCATCGAAGACGATCTCACCGCGACCATGTCCGCCTATGCCGATGGCGCGCTACCCGCTGAAACCGCCCGCCGCGTCGCCGAGCGCTTCGCCGCCGACGCCGCCGCCGCGCGAATTCGCGGCGAGCTCGATCGCACCGACGAACTGCTCGCCAGCTGGGCCAGGCCCATGCCCGCGGTCGACTGGAACGCCACCAAGACCCGCTTCTCCAACGCCATACGCCACGATGTCGCCCGCCAGCGCCGTCGCACGCTGACGCGCTGGGTCGGCGGAATAGCGCTGGCCGCCTCGCTCGCTCTCGCCGCGTTCCTCACGCTGCGTAGTGCGCGGCCCAACGTCGTACCCGGTAACCCTGCCGCCGACCCTGTCCAGGTCGTCATCGAAACGCCCAATCCGTCCGGCCAGGCCGTCGCCAAGTTTGACGAGCGACCGCCGCCCGGCGAGAAGGCGCTCACGCCGCCCACCAATCCATCGACAGTGACGTTTATTCCGGGTCCGCGAGCCCGCCCGCCGGTCAACGACGACGCTACCCCCAATTTCTAATTCGCCCGCGGCGGGCTAACATTCGATCCGGAGGTTTACCATGCGCTCCTCTCGCATCATCGCCATCGCATCAATCGTGTTCTTGTCACCCGCCGCACTCATGGGCCAGTCGCGCCCCGCCGCCAGTCGCCCGGCCGACACCCAGACCGCCGATCCGCGGCCCGCCGCCGAAGCCCTCGACCGCACCCTCGGCGACCTCAAGCTCGAAGCGCAAACGCTCGCAGTAGTCCTCGAAACTCTCTCGAAGAAGGCCGGCGTCCGTTTCGACGTCGATGACGACACCTACGCCACGCTGCCCTGGGGCCGCGACACCCGCCTCGCGACGCTCAAACTCTCGGGCGCATCGCTCCGCGCCGCGCTCGACGAAATCCTCAAACCCCTCGGCCTCATCTACAAAATCGGCGAGAACACCGTCAGCATCGTCCCCAGCGACCCGCTCGCCCGCATCAACCGCCGCGCCACCTGGGACGACCTGCACTATCTACAAATGCTCAACTCGACCGCCTGCACCCAGCAAAACCTCGCCAAAATCAAATTCCAATACCGCATCACCACCAAGACCAACGCCCCACAACTCCTCGGCAACCAGTTCAAGCGCGCCGGCGACGGCTCCATCGCCCAGATCCTCGAAGTCGCCACCAAGGCCCTCGGCTGGACCTGGTTCCCCGACCAGGATCATGTCGTCATCCTCTCGGCCCAGGCCCACATCGCCCACAACCTCGCGCGAACCGTCACCGCCCGCTACAACCAGATGGGCCTCGCCCACATCCTCCTCGACCTCGCCGACAAGGCCGACGTCCCCATCTTTCTCGAGCCCGGCCTCATGCTGAAACTCCCGCCCGCCACCGCCAACAACTACACACTCCTCCTCCAGCAAACCACCGTCCGCGACGCCCTCGAACTCATCTGTGCCGAGACCGGCCTCGCCTACCAGATTCTCCGCGACGGCATCTCCATCTCGTTGGCCCCCGACCCCAAGGGCAACGCGGCCGGCGCGCGAAACCGCGGCGACCCCTACGTCGCCCGCATTGTCGTCCCCGCCAAGAACGGAAACTACAACTACGAATTCCTCATCCGCGAGTCCGAGCTCCCGCAGGACGTCCGCGAGTACCGCGGCCAGATGATCGACGAGATGATCGAAAAAGTCCGCCTGGACATGTCCCCCGCAGCCAACCCCGAATCCGCCCCAGCCACCCCACCCGGCGCAACGAACTCACCGTAGTGTGCGCGTGATAGGCAACGGGTGCCATGGGCAAGCGAAGCTTGCCCGTGAGCCGTCGGTGCGCAACGGCCAGGGTGGCATGGGCAAGCAAAGCTTGCCCGTGAGCCATCCGCGTGAGACGATCCACCCCGATCATGCAGATTCGCCCGGGCCCAATTCGCAAGACCCGCCGCTTCTTCAACGACCCCGGCCACGCCCACGAACTGACATTCACCTGCTATCGTCGAATGAAGCTTCTCGATCGCGATCGATCCCGCAATTGGATGGTATTCGCGCTCGAACAGGCCCGTCGCCGATGGGAGTTCGAGTTATGGGGTTACGTGATCATGCCCGAGCACGTCCATGTGCTTCTCTTCCCCAAACAACACAATTACGACATGTCCATGATCGTCAAGAGTATCAAGCAGTCGGTCGCCCGACGCGCCGTAGGTTGGCTGCGTTTGAATGCACCGGCCTTTCTACCGCGACTGCGAGTCCGCTGGCCAAATGGACGTGAGGAGTATCGCTTCTGGCAGCAGGGCGGCGGCTACGATCGCAATCTCTTCAATGACCGTTCAGCATGGGCCAGCATCCAATACATGCACGCGAACCCCGTGCGCCGCGAGCTGGCAACGAGTGAGATACATTGGCGATGGTCCAGCGCGCGGTGGTATGCGGGACTGGACGACCTCGCGATCGCAATGGACAGCGCGCCCGGCTGAGTGGCGCCATTGGCAAGCGACGGGTGGCATGGGCAAGCGCAGCTTGCCCGTGACTCTCGCTCAAGGAATGTCGGGATACGATTGAATGAATAAAAAATGCTTGCCGGCGAAACGCGATCGAACAACGTCTTCGTGGCGATCGAACGACGATGGGTTCGGATCAGCCGCCCCCCTATCCACGGGCAAACAAGTTTGCCCATGCCACCCAGATCGTCTTGTCTCGAGCACCCGGCGCCCCTTATGCTCTGCGCCTATTATGACAGCTGTGCGTTGGCTCATGTGAAAGTCCATGTGTTCGTCGGTGCGGCATGACAAATATGGCATTGCTGGGAAAGGTATTTGGGGTTGCTATTGGCGTATTTTTCTTGCTCGACTCTATTGCACTCCCAAAGTCTTCCATGAGCCTGAAGGTCCCAGCCATCCCAAAGTATTGGTTTCAGCTAATTATGCTCGCACTAGTCGGAGCGAGTGCTTTTCGAATTGCGATGATGTTGATGACTTCGGGCGCAGCTAACGAGTCCTCGCTTCCGTCAATTCTGCGTCGTACCTTGGGACCTAACCGCTTCACGATGGCGATCGGGTTGGTCGCGTTTGGCGCACAGATCGGTAGCATCGCAGCGCTCGTTCGCGCTAACACATTCGAGGCCGCGATGCGAAAGTCTCAGCCAATTGTTGCAGCACTCATTCTTTCTTCCGCCGCTACCGGTCTGTGTGTAGCATTCAGCGGTCGCTAATAATTGAATCGAGTGGAAACCCAGGACAGGCACGAACGCCATGACGCGAAGCGATCTCATCGCTGGAACGCCTGCGGGTTTTGTCGGCAGCGAGCGCGGGCATCTGGGCGGGGCAGCGTCAGGCGTTGGTAGAGGCTCGCGGGACAGCCACCTATTAATCGCATCGCCCTCACCTTGGAGCCCTCGAGAACTACGCCAAACCCAGATTCGCCGCCACCTACGCCAACAGCGTGAGCACAAGGAGTTGCGCCACGACCACCCGCAGCACCATCGCGAGCGGGTACACGGTCGCATACGCAACCGATGGCCCGTCACTGCCCACGATGGTGTTCGCAAACGCCAAAGCCGGCGGATCGGTCATGCTGCCCGCCAACAACCCGGTGATCGAAACATAGTCGAGCTTCAGCCAGACTCGCGCCACGATTCCCATGATCAGGAGCGGCGCCACCGCGATGCACGCCGCCGCCAGCAGCCACCACGCACCGGCCGGCGAGAACACCATTTCGAAAAAGCGTGCCCCCGCCGTCAACCCGACACTGGCGAGAAACAGTGTGATCCCCAGCTCGCGAAACGCGATGTTCGCATTGGGCGGCATATGCCATACCAGCGGTCCAAGATGGCCGAATCGCCCGACCACGATCGCGACAATGAGCGGCCCGCCCGCCAATCCGAGTCGAAGCGGCATCGGCAGGCCGGGCACGGAAATCGGAACCAGCCCGGCAAGAACTCCAACGAGTATTCCGGCAAACAGCGGAATGAAGTGAGTTTCGTTCATCGCCCGCATCGAATTGCCGAGAAAGGCCGCGGCACGCTCGATGGCGTCGCTCGGCCCGATGATCAGCAGGATGTCGCCGAAGCGCAGGCGCAGGTCGGGCACCGCCGTCATCTCAAGGTCGGCCCGCGTGATGCGCGACACCATGACGCCGAACGACTTGTCCAGCTCCAGCTCGGGCACGCTCTTGCCCAGTGCCGCGCGGTTCGTCAGGAGAATGCGGCGATGGACGACGGGCCCCGGCGATTCGAGCAGGTCTTCGTCGCTCGCGTGGCCGATCAGTCGCTGGTAGCGATCGAGCGCGTCCCGCGGCCCGACCGCCAGCATCGCGTCGCCCAGGTGAAGCTGCGTCGAATCCGTCGCGACGGACACCGCCTGCGTCGCTGCGGGGCGTAATCGCGTAACCACCACGCCGAGCTCCACACGCCCCGGGATCTCGCCCAGTCGCACGCCGACCAGACCAGGGTTCGCAACCACAATCGTTCGCCGTTCGAGCGGAACCGCTACGTTGCGCCGCGCCGCCGCCGAGGCGGCCTCCTTGCGAACGTCGATCCGAAAAATCGCCTTGAGCAGCAGCATCGAGCCGATGATCCCCACAATGCCCATCGGATACGCAACGGCGTACGCCAGTGCCGGCAAAGCAGCCCGATCGGGAGTAATCGCCGGCAGAGCGGCCAGCGCCTGCTGTCCCGCCGCCAGCGACGGCGTGTTGGTCGTGGCCCCCGAGAAAAGCCCGGGGACAACGCAGCGATCGAGGCGAAGCAGCCCGACAGCCACAACGGCCGTAACCGCCCCGAGCGCAACGATCCCGACCGCCAGCAGGTTGAGGGTGAGTCCCTGGGCGCGCAGCGCCGAAAAAAAGCCCGGGCCGAGTTGCAGCCCGATGGTGAACACAAAGAGGACCAACCCGAATTCTTTGGTGAACTCGAGCACGCGGTGATCGACCGTCTGCCCGAAGTGCCCTACCACAATCCCCGCGAACAGCACCCCCGCAACACCGAGCCCGATGCCGCGGAATTTAAGACTGCCAAGCGTCATGCCGCTCAGGGCAACCAGCGAAATCACGGCAATCGCGTGCGCGATCGGATTCGATTCGCTCAGATTGGAAAGCCAGACCGGCATCGCGGCCACGACTGTACAGAGCCGCGAGCGGCGCAACCATAAAAAATCGGGGAATGCTGGAACGCCAGGAAGTTGGGCCGCGTCGTTCATTTTAGGCGGTGCATGTCAACGACGGGTGCCATAGACAAGCGCAGCTTGCCCACTCAAGGCAGCCAGCACTGTCGCCCACACGCGGCGTCTAAACCGGCGCAGCCGGGACCGATGATGATGCCGGCTCACCCGCCGCGCCCTGCCTCCCGCTCAGCCCCCAAACAGCGACGCCTTCTTCATCGACCGCCGGTTGAACGTCACCTGCCCGAAGTGCCAATAAGGATGCGTCGCAAGCAATCCCACCACGCCCCCGATCGTCGGCACAAACCCGCGCAGCTTCTCCGGCGACGCCTCATCGTACCGCGATTCCGGAAACGTCTTGATGAACTCCACCGTCAGCTTGCCCTGCTCGGAGAACAGCTTCCACGCCTCGGCCTTCGTCAGCCCGTCATCCGCGCGGCACACGCTCCCGCCGCTATAGTTCTTGTGCAGTTCCGGCGAGAGCCGATTCGCCTTCCCCGCGAGTTGCGCGATCATGCTGTCTTCGCTGACGGCCAGGTGCGCCAGAATCCAGTTCACGTGGCTCGCCCCCGCAAACGGCTGATGCTGCATATCCGCTTCCGACAGGTCCTTGACCGCGCTCTCATACAAACTGTGACACATGACCAGCTGGTTCAGCACGACTTCCTTCGGCGACATGCCATCTCCTTTTCAATCAATCCGCTCTGCCTCGGATTTCCAATATCCTAGCCGACCTGGCCCCGCTCGCACTTAACCCGCCCCCGCCCCGCCTCCAGGTGTTGTCGGCGGCGTTCCACTCCCCGCAGACGGTGGTACCACTTTCGGCCCATCCGCCACGGCCTTCTGCAGCTTTTCGTCGATCCGCCGCTCCGTCGCGCTCAGCTCCGCCGCGATCGCCCGCTGCCTCGCCTGCTTCTCCTCTTCCGCCTTCTCCGCCTTCACCTTTTTTACCGCCGTCAGAATCCCGCGCACCCGCGTCGCCGCCCAGAATGTCACGATCGACAAGACCGCCGTCACCACGATCAGCCACAGCGTGTTCACCTGCTCGAACTTCACGAACAGCCACACGTCTGTCTTGTAATTGCGGTTGACGATCACCGTCACGAGGATCAGCAGCCCCAGCGCGATCACCAGCCCCAGCTTGAAATACGTCCAGAATCGCTGCAACGACTTGCTCATCAGATGCCCGTCCACCCCAACATGAGCTGCACGTTCGACCAGAACCCCGCCATGTAACTCATGATGGGATCATACACCCACAACCCCGCGATCGTACCCAGCGAAAGCCACGGCCCAAACTGCAGCGTCCGGCTGCGCTTCTTCAAGCTCGTCACCACCACGCCCACCAGCGCCAACACCGCCCCCAGAAAAAACGCGATCACCGTCAGCCCCAGCCCGCCCACTGCCCCGATGGCCGCCATGATGTGAATGTCCCCCACCCCGAACGCCTCCTTGCCGAACGCCAGCGTGAAAAAGATCCGCACAAACCAGCCAAACGCCGCCGAAAACATCATCCCCGCGATCGCGCTCCCACCCGCCGCCACCACGCCCGTCCAACGCGGCCCCATCCCCGAAACCCACGTCATCCCCAGCCGGCCGTGCCAATACATCCACCCGAATACCGCCCCGCCCAGCACGATCGATGGCAGCATCGACGCCAGCTCCCCCAACACCAGCCGCCGCGCCTGCGGCCGCTCCTCGTCGATGGCCGTCTCCATCGCCATGTCCGCCGGACGCGGAACCATCGCCGCCAGCAGCATCACCACCATGAGCACAAAGAAGCCCGCCAGCGCCCGCTCGTGTGTCGCCTGAAGCGCCATCCAGACCGGCCGCCCCAAATCCGTCATCACCGCCAGCACGCACACGAGCACGAACACCAGCAACGCCACCACCGGCCACCGCGGCGGCGCAGACGCAACCACCGCGGCCGCGGTCGCCGCACCGCCGGCCTCGTCGGCCGGCAACGCATCCCCACCGGCTCCGCGCGGACTCGCCCCGCCTTCAGTCCTGAATCGATCAAAGACAACGCTGAGCGCAAATCCCGCCAGCATCGCCGCGCCCACCAGCGTCGCCCCCGGCCCATAGCCCGCGCCCACCGCGACCGGCTCAGTCGCGCCCCAAACCGCCCGGCAAATCACGCCCACCAGCGCCACAAAGTAAGTCACCCGAACGTCGATCAGATACTCCTCGACGTCCATCACCGAACTCGCCAGCAGACCCGCCCCCAGTGTGAGAAATCCGATCGCCGCTGGCCAATCGTAAACCGGATTCCAGATCGGCCGAATCACGCGCCCCACAAACAGCGCGTCCCAGATCATCACGAACACCAGCGCCGCAAGCAGCTCGATCACCGGATAAACAATCGAAATCGGCGCGCGGCAATTCCGACATCGCCCCCCCAGCGCCAGCCAGCTCAATACCGGGACGTTGTCCCTCGCCGAAATCGAATAACCGCAATGCGGACAAAACGACCGTCGTGGCCGCGCAACGGACAGCCCGCGCGGCAACCGGTAGATGACAACGTTCAGAAAACTCCCGACGACCGCCCCCAGGATCGCCACGAACCCCACCAGGAATCGGCCCAGCAATTCCATGCTACGTCCGCGCCCGGCCGCCCCGCACCCCGCCGTTAGACCACGCCTCGATCTCCGCCGCCACCTCATCCGGCGACTTCGTATCCGTCTCTACCGCGAACTCCGCCACCATCCGAAAAACCGGTTCTCGCAGCGAAGCCAGCCGCCGCACCTCCGGCAACCCGCCCTCCGCCGTCAGATTCGGCCGATTCGCCGCCGTCGCCGGATCGCCCTCCATCCGGTTCCAAAGCGTCTCATGCGTCCCGCGCAGCCACACCAGCCGCGATGTCGCCTGGAGAATGCGAATATTCTCTTCGTTGGTAAATACCCCGCCGCCCAGCGCAATCACGCCCCGATCGTCCGGCAGATCAACCCGGATCACCATCCGCTCGCGCCGCCGAAACCCCGCTTCCCCCTCGGCTTCGAAGATCTCCCGAATCGTCATCCCCGCCTGCGCAATGATCAACTCGTCCGTATCGATGAACGGCCGTCGCATCCGCTGCGCAAGAATCCGCCCCACCGTCGTCTTGCCGCTCGCTCGCAACCCGAGCAGGGCAATGTTCACTGGGGACGCCGGGCCTCTACTCGCACGATCCGCCGCCCGGCCACATCCACCTCAACCACGGCGTAACACAACCCCTCGGCGTGCTGCCCCACATTTACCGCGGTCGTATCCCCCACCATATCCTGGCATTCGCCCGTCACATCCGGCGAACCCACGACGTGCCCATGCAGCGACAAGAGCGGATGCCGCTTCTCAATCGCCGCCCGCACGGCCTTCGACCCGATGTGCTCCCTCTGAAAATTCTGATCCAGCTTCGTGTCAAACGGCGGCGCCGTCGCCACGAACACCCACGGTCCGGCCGGCGTCACCAGCTTCTCCAGCTCGTCCGCCATGCTCGGGAACTGCGTGAATTGCACCTTGGCCGGCGCGGCCAATGCCAGTCGCCGCGCCGCGTTCCAGCGCGCACCGCCCACCAGCGGCATCCGATCGCCCGGCAGGTCCAGTCGCTCAAAATCCTTCGAATAGCGCGCCGTCGGCGGCGTCCGCGAATACCCCACAAATGCCAGGCCGCCCAGCTCAAACGCCTTATCGTGCGAAAGAACCCGAAGCTTCGGAATCTGCTTCGATAGCTCCTCCATCGCCTGCGCGCTGCTCAGCCAGTCATGATTTCCGAAAACCGCCGCCACCGAGAGCTGCGGATTCGTCTTTAGCACCGAGTTCAGCCAGTGCCGGAACACCTCCAGCACATAAACCGGCTGCCGCCTCCCCAATTCCTCGGGCACGTTCACCGCTTCATCCAGGAACATGTTGCCCCCCAGAATCAGCAGATCGGGCCGAACCGTCTCCACGGCCTTCGCCAGCGCAGCGAAGTGCCCGGCTTGACCATGCAGGTCGGAAGTGTGGAGCAACAACATCAGGAAACACGCCTCATTCGAAGGGCGGCATTGTATACCGTCCTCGCCCATCTTGTCTGCAACCTCGAACCCCCCATTTTATCGACCCGACTCATCCTGCAAACGCCCGCGCGCCACCCGGGCGAACGTCTCCCGCGGCGCCGCGCGACCCGTCCACGTCTCAAATTGCCTCGCCGCCTGCTCGATAAACATCTCCAGTCCCCCCACCACACGGCAACCGACTCCCGCCGCCTCGCGCACCAGCCGCGTCTCCATCGGATTATAGATTGTGTCAAAAACCGCCAGCCCCGGTTCAAGCCCTTCTACCGCCAAAGGCGTCTCATCCACCGCCGGATACATTCCCACGCTCGTAGCATTCACCAACAGCGCCGCGCCCTTAGCGGACCGTTGCTCCCAGCTTCCCCACTCGCCCCCAAACGCCTCGGCCAACCCCCGCGCCCGCTCTGCATCTCGATTGAAAATCCTCACCTGCGCCCCAGCCGCCGTCAGCCCGGCCACAATCGCCCGCGCCACCCCACCCGCCCCCAGCACCACGCATGACAAATCCGTCAACTTCCCATCGCGCCGATCGAGCAGCCCCACGATCGACTCCATCGCCGCCGCGCAATCCGTATTGCTCGCCGACAACTTCCCGTTCGGCAAAACCGCCAGTGTATTTGCCGCCCCAATTCGCTCCGCGATCGAGTCCACCTCTCCGCCCAACTCGCGCGTCAGCCGCAGCGTATGCTCCTTGTGCGGAATCGTCACACTCAACCCGCCCAGCCCAGACCACGGCCGCGCCAGCGCCTCCACCACAAACGCCTTCAACGACTCATACGCCGGTTCGATCGCCAGCGGCACATACACCGCATCAACCCCCGCCTCCGAGAACCCGGCATTGTGCAGGTGCGGACTCAGTGAGTGCTCCACCGGCCAACCCGCCAACCCATAAACCCGCGTCGCCTCCCCGATCGCATCCCACCGATAAAGCCCCTTCAACTCCCCCAGCGTCAGTTGCCCGGGCGCCGCCAAGCGCTCCGCCGCAACGGCCGCATACACCGCAAACCCACCGAATTTCCGCGCCAAAACCCGTGACAGGCCGCCATTCTCCCCCATGCAAAGCGCCGTCACTGGCCGCGGCGCGGATCGCACCAATTCAATCGCCTCAAAATTATCCCGCACCGTCCGCGCCCGCCAAACCAGCTTGACGACCTCCGCGCGCTCTTCGTCCAGCATCGCCGCCAGCGTCGTCATCAGCTTCGCCGGCCGCCCGTTAAAGTCGTGCATCGAGAGAATCATCCGCCGCCCCGCGGCCTCCTCGCCCAGCGCCAGCCCAATCTTCTGCCGGATATTCGCCGACTTCTGCCACGTAGCCCACTCCACGTCGATGTAATCCGCCGACGGCGCCAGCGCAATCAACCGGCTCATCCGCTCAACTTCATCCCCATCCCACGCCCCGCCCTCCGCCGCCGACCGAATCGTCAAAATCAGCGGCATCCCGGCCGGCCGCGACTCCGCCACGCTCCGAATGATTACATCCTCGGAATCCCCCAGATGATCCACCCGCAACTCAATCGCATCGCATCCGGCCGCAACCGCCGCCGAAATATCCGCGGCCGCTTCCTGCGGGCTCGTCGCGGCAATCGAAGCAACCAAAAGCGTCATGCCCGACATGTTAGCGGCCAACCCGCCCGAGTGAATGCGGGTAACATCCGAAGGTCGGATCAAGCACATGCCTCGAAAGACCCTGACGCTCCGCGAAATCATCGACACCCTCGAAGCGCACTACGGACCGCCCCCGGGCCCCGAATCAAGCGACCCCTTCGAACTCATCCTCCTCGAAAACGTCGCCTACCTCGTCGACGACACCCGCCGCCTCGAAGTCTGGACCACCTTCAAGCGCCAATTCGGAACCAAACCGGCCAACATCCGCGAAGCCCCCACCGGCGCCATCGCCAAGGTCATCGAACGCGGCGGAATGCAACCCGAGCGCCGCGCCGAAAAACTGAAGGACGCAGCCGAAATCGCATTCACCGAGTTCAAGGGCAATCTGCGAAGCGTCCTCGCACTACCGGAGAAGCAAGCCCGCAAAGCCCTGATGAAATTCCCCGGCATCGGCGAACCCGGCGCCGACAAACTCCTCCTCTTCACGGGCACGCTCCCCGTCCTGGCCCTCGACTCCAACGGCCTCCGCGCCCTGCTCCGCCTCGGCTTCGGCAACGAATCCCCCAACTACGCAACCACCTACCGCTCAGTCCAGGAAGCTGTGGCGAAGCAAGTCGGCAACGATTGCGAATGGCTGATCGAAGCCCACCAACTCCTACGCCAGCACGGCCAAACCCTCTGCAAGCGATCCTCCCCCAAATGCAAGCAGTGCCCCCTCTTCACCAAATGCCCCGCCGCTCCCCAATTCGCTCGCGCGTGATTCCCTTCTCGCACATCGCTTCCATGCTTCTCGCGACGATCAGGCTGGTCGCACCCGCCGACAACCCTCTTCCGCGCGATATACTACGTTGTCGAACCGAAAGGCAGGCCCACGTTATGACCACCGCCACCCACCCCAATCCCCAGACAACCCCGCAACCCGCCACCGACTTCCTCCCCATCGACGCCTGGGACCACGTCGAGTTCTTTGTCGGCAACGCCCTCCAGGCCGCCCAGTACTATCGCAACCTCTTCGGCTTCGAAATCGTCGCCTACGCCGGCCTCGAAACCGGCCTCCGCGACCGCGCCAGCTACGTCCTTAAGCAGAACAACATCACTTTCGTCCTCACCACCGCCCTGCAACCCGATTCCGAAATCGCCCTCCACTGCCTCAAGCACGGCGACGGTGTTAAATCCATCGCCCTGCGCGTCAAAGATGTCGAAAAAGCAATTCGCGCCGTCAAAGACCGCCACGCCACCATCGTCCAGCAGCCCACCACGCTCAAAGACACCCACGGCGAAGTCGTCGTCGCGTCAATCAAAACCTACGGCGAAACCCTCCACACCTTCATCCAGCGCGAGGCCTACAAAGGCCCCTTCCTCCCCGGCTTCCAGAAATTCGAGATGCCGAAGGAGGCCCGCAAAGTCGAGCCCGTCGGCCTGCAGGTCATCGATCACATGGTCGGCAACGTCGAGCTCCGCGCAATGAACTTCTGGGTCGATTTCTACCGCGACGTGATGGGCTTCGAGCAGCTCGCCCACTTCGACGACAAGCAGATCAGCACCGAATACTCCGCCCTCATGTCCAAGGTCATGACCGACGGTAAAGGCAAAGTGAAGTTCCCCATTAACGAACCCGCCGAAGGCCGGCGTAAGAGCCAGATCGAGGAATACCTCGACTATTACAAAGGCCCCGGCGTCCAGCACGCCGCCCTGCTCACCGGCGACATCTTCGAAACTGTCCGCCGCCTCCGCACCAACGGCATGCGCTTCCTCCGCGTCCCCGATACCTATTACGAAGCCCTCCCCGCCCGCGTCGGTCCCATCAAAGAAGACATCAATGTCATGAAAGAGCTCGGCATCCTCTTCGACCGCGATGAAGAGGGCTACCTCCTCCAGATCTTCACCCAGCCCGTGCAGGACCGGCCGACGCTTTTCTACGAAGTCATCGAACGCCACGGCTCGCGCGGCTTCGGAATCGGCAACTTCAAGGCCCTCTTCGTCTCCATCGAGGAAGAACAAAAGCGCCGCGGCAACCTCTAGCCCCGGTCCGGCCCGCCCGTTACTATTCCCGGCGCTTCGCAAGCAGGCCTCGCAGGTCAACGACCGAAGCTGGAGCCCCCGATGAAAATCCTCCGAGCCAAGAAGTGGCTGATGCTCGCCGCCCTCGTCAGCGGCACCACATTCCAACTCACCGCCTGCCGCGATCAGGCCGGCCTCTTCGGCGAACGAGTCCTCTTCTCCAGCTTCTTCCTCCCCATCAACAACCAGATCGTCCTGGCCTATCAGGTCGTCGCGTCAACGCTTCAGCAGTTCATCGCCGGCCTCTTCATCCCCACCGTCTAGTCGCCCACCGACTAGTCGTTGCGAGCGCCGCCCTTTGCCTCAATCTGCCGTCGCTCCCAGATCTCCTCGGCCTCTGGCCGCCGCACATAAAGCGGCGTGACCGCCCGCACATCCGCAAACTCCCCTGCCTCCTTCATCCGCCACCCAATTCGCAACACCGACTCCGCCCGCGGCATCCAGACGTCCTCGTCGAGCACATCAACGCCCGCCGCATCAACCGCCGCGCGGTGATAGCCGACGCCCTCTCCCATCACCGCCAGCGGCCGCGGCAACGACGTCAGCCAGCCCCCCGGTTCGACCAACACCGGCTCCCCACACGACTCATACCACACTCCGCGCCGCTCAAACCATCCCGCAAAAACTTGCTTCCGCTTCGCATCCAGAATCACCGCCACGCGCGTCGGAGGCCGTCCGACCAGCCGCGCGTTGTCTGCGACCACCGCCAGCGACGGCACAGCAACAACCCGCGCCCCCAGCCCCATCGCCAGATGCCGCGCCGTCGTCACCGCCACGCGCAGCCCGGTAAAGCTCCCCGGCCCGACCGACACATGCACCTGCCCGATGGATCGCCGCTCCCACCCCGCCTCCGCGCACAGCCGGTCGATCGCCGGCAGCAACTCAACCGCGTGCCGCGCATCCGCCGAAAAAGTCGCCACTCCACGCAAGTCCGGTCCCTCTCCAACCGCCACGCTCCCGCGCCGGCAGGACGTCTCAATCGCAATAACCCGCTCCGATTTCATCGCAGCTCGCCTCGGGCCTGAACATCCGGCGGCCTTCGCATCGCCGACCCGGAAGTCGTAAGATAAGCCCTTTCGGGAAGGATACCTGTGCCAACGCCGAAAAACGGCCCTCCCGATGGTGCCATCCGAGCGCTACGCCCTCCCCGGGCGAACAAGAGAAAAGCCCGAACGGGTGGCGGGTTGAGATCGATGCAGTCCCGGCGCGCCGGGACTCACTAAAGGAGTCCACCCATGGGTGTTACGGTCAAGCGGGCCAATCTCTGGCGATCCGAAACGCGGAACTCACCGGGCATGCTTGCCCGCACTTTGCATCCGCTGGCCGACTCTAAACAGGACCTCCAGATCGTGATCGGCTATACCTATCCCGACCGCGAGTCGGCCGCCATCGAAGTCTTCCCCGTCGAAGGCGCCGATGCCAAAACCGCCGCCCGCCGCGCCGGCCTCGAAAGCTGCAACTTCCCCTGCCTCGTCGTCACCGGCGACAACCGCGCCGGCCTCAGCTACCAGATCGCCCACAGCTTGGCCGACGCAGGCGTCAACCTCAATTTCTTCATCGCCCAGAAAATCGGTAAGCAATACACCGCCCTCTTCGGATTCGAAGCCGAGTCCGAAGCCGATCTCGCCGTCAAAATCATCCGCAAAGTCGCGGCCGGCGCTTCGGCCGTTTCAATCGACAAACCGGCCGCACGCACGCCGGCTCGAAAACCGCGTCGCGCGCCGCGGCGCTCAAACCAAACCGCACGCGTCTAGTCGCTCAGAGGAACTTCAAAGCCATGATTCGCAATTCGGTCTCCGTCCTGATTCTTGCAACGCTGGCCCTCTCATCGAACCTCAACGCCCAGGCCCCCGCCTCGGCGCCGGCGGCGCCCAAGGCCGCCGCCCACGGCCCCAAGTTCGTCTGCACGAATTCTCCTTTCAACTTCGGCGCTGTCTGGGCCGGCTCTCGCATCGACCACAAGTTCCTCGTTCGCAACGACGGCGACGCCCCGCTCCAGATCCTCCAGGCCAAGCCCGCCTGCAGTTGCACCCTCGTCGGCGACTACCCGCGCATCATTCAGCCCGGCCAGACCGCCGAATTCCCCGCTATCCTCGACACCCGCCACAAGCACGATCAGACCGACGTCGCGCTCGACATCACCACCAACGAACCGCTCCCGATGCACAAGCTCGAAATCACCGGCTTCGTGAAAAACGCCCTCAAACTCGAGCCCGTCGGCTCCAACTGGTTTTACGGTATCAAGGACGGCAACCCCGAAACCCATACCATCACCCTTAGGAATGGCACCGAGAACGCCGTCCACCTCGAGCTCATCCCCATGCCGGCTACATCCGCCTTCAATGTCCAGCTTGCCGAAACCAAGCCCGGTCAGGAGTTCACCGCTACCGTCACCGCAAAAGGCCCCTTCAAGGATGGCTCGACGCAGGAGTTCGCCCAGATCCGCACCAGTATCCAGGAAGTCCCGATCTACAAGCTCGAGCTCAACGCCTTCAAGCCCCCGCGCATCCAAGTCAGTCCGCCCTACATGGGCGTCGACGGCAACCAGCGCGAAGTCCAGAAGCGACCGCTCGTCATCATGAACAACGGCAAGACGCCGCTGAACGTCGCTGACATCACCGTCTCCAACGGCCTGTTCAATCCGCGCCTCGTGAAGAAAGACACCAACCGCTACGAGTTCGAAATCATCATCCCCCCCTTCTACCGCCCGACCGCCGACGGCGAGACCATCATGTTCAACACCGACGACGCCGACATGAAGCAGATCTACGTCCGCGTCGTCCCCTCCGGAAATCCGCCTCCCATCGAGCTCGTCCCGGCCCAGTTCCGCGAAAACGCGCTCGGCAAAAAACTCCCGACCGTCACCGTCAAAGCCGTCGTCACGAGCGCTCCCTCGCTGTAACCTGCCCGCCTGGCAGGTTGAAATGAATTACCGAATCGCAATCGGCCTCATGAGCGGAACCAGCGCCGACGGAATCGACGCCGTCGCCTGCCGCGTCACCGGCCGAGGCGACTCGATGCGCGCCACCGTTCTATCGCGCCACTTCCAACCCTATCCGCCGCGCCTAGCCCGCGAACTCCTCGCCGTCATGGCGCCCGCAGCGACCACCACGGAAGCCATCTGCCGACTCGACGTCCAGATTGGCCGCGCCTTCGCGCAAGCCGCCGCCCAACTCATGCGAAAGTCTCGCCTCTCGCCGAAACAAGTCAGCGTCATCGGCTCGCACGGCCAGACCATCTGCCACCTCCCCGCCGAAGGCGCCACGCTCCAGATCGGCCGCGCCGCCGAAATCGCCGCCCGCACCGGCGTCCCCGTCGTCAGCGACTTCCGCTCGGCCGACATGGCCGTAGGCGGCCAGGGCGCGCCGCTCGTCCCCTGGACCGATTGGCTCCTCCTCCGCGACCCGCGCCGCTCGCGCGTAGTGCAGAACATCGGCGGAATCGCCAACCTCACTTGGCTCCCCGCCGGCGGCACCAGCGACCGTGTCATCGCCTTCGACACCGGCCCCGGCAACATGATCATCGACGAGCTGGTTCGCACGTTCTCGAAAGGCCGCGAGTCCTTCGACCGCAACGGCCGCAAGGCCGCCCAGGGCCGAGTCGACCCCGACGTTCTCAGGGAATGGTCGCGTCATCCGTTCTTGCAGGCCCGCCCACCCAAGAGTTGCGGCCGCGAACAATTCGGTCGCGATTTCGTCGCCAACTCGCTCAAGCGCCATCGCAGCAGCAAAATCCCGCCCAACGACTGGATCGCCACCGCCACCATGTTCACCGCCACCTCCATCGCCGCCGCCTGCCGGAACTTTCTCCCGCAGCGCGCCGCAATCGACGAACTCATCCTCTGCGGCGGCGGCGCAAAAAACCCCACCCTCCGTGCCTGGCTAGCCGCCATCCTCGGCCAAACGCGCGTCCGCACCATCGACGAGCTCGGAATCCGTGCCTCCGACAAAGAGGCCCTCAGCTTCGCCCTCCTCGCCTGCGCCCGCATCGACGCAGTCCCCGCCAATCTTCCGCGCGTCACCGGCGCCCGCCGCCGCGTTATCCTCGGACAACTCTCGCACCCATGAAAGGCCCCGCGTGACCGCCCACCACCCCAAGACCCGCGGACATCTCCCCACCGAGCAGCGCAACCCGCGCTCGACGAAAATCGATCGCCTCCCGCTCGAAGCCGCCGTCCGCCTCGTCAACGACGAAGACGCACGCATCGCCGCCGCCGTCCGTCGCGCCGCCCCCGCTATCACCCGCGCCATCAAGCTCGTCGAAAACGCCTGGTGCAGCGGCGGCTCCCTCATCTACGTCGGCGCTGGCACCAGCGGCCGCCTCGGCGTCCTCGACGCCGCCGAATGCCCGCCTACCTTTCGTAGCGACCCGCGCATGGTCCAGGGCCTCATCGCCGGCGGCCGCCGCGCCCTGCAACGCGCCGTCGAAGGCGCCGAGGATGACGAACAAGCCGCCCGCGCCGACATCCGCAAGCTCAAGATCGGCCCAAACGACGTCGTCTTCGGAATCGCCACCGGCGGCACCACGCCGTACGTCCACGCCGCCCTCGCCGAAGCCCGCCGCCGCCGCGCCAAAACCATCTTCCTCGCCTGCGTCCCGAAGCAGCACGCCCGCGCCGCCGTCGACGTCGACATCCGCGTCGTCACCGGCCCCGAAATCCTCACCGGCTCCACCCGCATGAAAGCCGGCCTCGCGACGAAAATGGTCCTCAACACCATCTCCACCCTCGCCATGGTCCGCATCGGCAAGGTCTACGAAAACCTGATGGTCGACCTCAACGCCTATGCCTGCCGCAAACTCACCGACCGCGCCACCCGCATGCTTGCCACCCTCACCGGCCGCTCATACGCTGAATCTCACGAATTACTGCGAGCCGCGCGCGGAAAAGTGAAGACCGGCCTCGTCATGCACCGCCGCGCCGTATCGCACGACGCCGCCGAAAAACTGCTCGACCATCATCGCGGAAACGTCCGCGAAGCCCTCGCGCCCGCGCGTCACAAAGCAGGAAAGAAGCGATGACCACGCCGCCCCGCGAAATGCAAATCGAACTCCGCGTCCGCTACCCGGAGAGCGACCCGATGGGCTACCTCCACCACGCCCGTTTCTTCGAGTATTTCGAAATGGGCCGCACCGAGCTCCTTCGCGCCGCCGGCTACCGCTACCGCGACCTCGAAGAGCGCGGCGTCTTCTTCGCCGTCGCCAAAATCGAATGCCGCTTCAAAAGCCCCGGCCGCTACGACGACGAGCTCACGCTCTATACCCGCATCGAACGCATGACCCGCGCTCGCATCGACCACTCCTACATCCTCAAACGCGGCGAAATAGTCCTGGCGGAGGCCAGCTCCACCCTCGCCTGCATCGGCCGCGACGGCCGCCCCCAGCCCATCCCCGACGAACTCTACGTAGACATCCCCGCCGACGACCGATCCCGCCCCGGGAACCTTTCTATGCCATAACCGTCTAACATAGGACCGCCCTCGCGGGCATGTATTGGGAGGTATCCATGTCGCGCTCAAAAGCACTGATCACATTCGTTGTCGTGGCCGCATTCCTGTCCGTCTCGCTCTGGCGCGTCTCAGCGTATACTCCCGCTCCAATGCAACGATCGTCCAAGCCGCGCATCGAAAACCCGCGAATCCCCGACGACACGCTGAAATCCCTCGCCGACAGTCACCGCGCCTTCGCCCTCAAGCTCTACCACGCCCTGCCAAACCACAAAACCAACATCGTCTTCTCCCCCTACAGCATCGAAGCCGCCCTCGCCATGACCATGGCCGGCGCACGCGGCCAGACCGCGCAACAGATGGCGGCCGCGCTCGATCTCACGCTCCCGCCTCCCGACGTCGCCGCCGCCATGAACGCCCTCGACCAGCGCCTCCGCCGCGCCGTCTCGCGCAAGCAAAGCAGCGACGCCGACGCCCTCTCAATCGCCAACGCCATCTGGCTGCAAAAAGGCGAAACGCTCCTGCCCGCCTATCTCGACTGTCTCGCCGAAAACTTCGGCGCCGGCGTCGGCGAGCTCAACTTCTCCGGCTCCCCAGCCGAAGCCGCCAAAATCATCAACGATTGGGTCAGCGCCGAAACGAAAGGCAAGATCACCGACTTACTCACTGCCGACGCCGTGCAGAGCGCCCGCCTCGTCCTCACCAACGCCATCTATTTCAAAGGCATCTGGGCCGAGCAATTCAACAAGCAGGCCACCAACCCCCAACCTTTCCACTTCCTCGACGGCACGTCCGCCGAAGTCCCCACCATGCACAACGCCGGCCGCCTTCAATACGCCCGACAAGGCGACCTCGAAGTCGTCGAATTGCCCTACCGCAACAGCACGCTCGCCATGCGCTTCATCGTCCCGGCCGCGGGCAAATTTGACGCTGCCGCAAAAGACCTGAACTCCGCCGCGCTCGCCGCGATATCCGACGGTCTCGCCGCCAAGCAAGTCGTGCTGTCAGTCCCAAAGTTCAAATTCACCGGCACCATGTCCCTCAACGAAATCCTCATCACTCTCGGCATGAAAGACGCCTTCTCGGGTAGCGCCGACTTCAGCGGCATCAACGGAAAGAAAGACCTCTTCATCTCCGACGTCATCCACAAGGCCTTCATCCTTGTGGACGAAGAAGGCACCGAAGCCGCCGCCGCAACAGGCGTCGCAATGGCCCGCGCCTCGATCGTGCGCGACCAACCCATCGTCCTCACAATCGACCGCCCATTCTTCTTCCAGATCGTCGACCACGACACCGGCGAAACGCTCTTCTTCGGAAGCATCGCCGATCCGCGCAAATGATCTGTGCAAGTCGTCCGCGCAATCGCTAAGAAATGAACTCAATCTCCCCCGCATCCGGCATCAACCCGGCCGCATGTCCGCGCTTCAGCAGCTCGCGCACCGCCGTGCGTCCCCGATCCCCATAATCGAGTGTCCACTTGTTGACGTACATCCCGACAAACTTGTCCGTCAGCGGCTTATCTAGGTCGCGCCCAAACGCCAGCGCATAATCAATCGCCTCGCGCCGATGCTCCAGCCCATACTCCACCGACTGCTTCAGCAACCGCGTAACCTCGACCATCGCGGCGTCCCCCAGATCACGCCGAATCACATTCCCACCCAGCGGCAACGGCAACCCCGTCTGCTCCATCCACCACACGCCCATATCCACCACCAGGTGCAGCCCCTGCTTCGCAAACGTGAGTTGCCCCTCATGAATAATCAGCCCCGCATCCACCGCCCCCTTCGCAACGGCGTCCAAAATCGCATCAAACGGCATCACCGTATGCTTGAACGCCCCCTTCCCCAGACACAGCGACATCGCCAGAAACGCCGTCGTCCGCTCCCCCGGCACCGCAATCATCTTCCCCTTCAAATTCGCGATCTTCCACGGCTCGCGCGCCACCACCATCGGCCCATAGCCGTCACCCATGCTGCACCCGCAGTTCATCAGCGCATACCGCTCGCGAACATACGGATACGCATGCAGACTGATCGCCGACAACTCCAGCTCGCCGCGCTCCGCCCGCCGATTCAGCGTCTCAATATCCGCCATCTCGTGCACAAACCGATACGCCCCCGTATCGATCAAATCCTTCGCCAGCGCATAAAACATGAACGCATCGTCAGGGTCCGGCGAGTGCCCGCATCGAATCAATTTCTTGTCCGGCTTCATGAAATCTCCGTCTCCAGCGGGCCGAATTATAGCGGTTGCGACGCCGCTCGCGCCCCGCTATCGTCGATTCAAAGGGCGATCCCATGCGAATTCTCATGGACGAACGCGGCATCCGCGCAGCGCTCGACCACATCGAAAACCAGATCGCGGCCGCCGCCTCGCAGGGCGCCCAGGTCGCCCTCATCGGCATCCGCTCGCGCGGCGATGTCCTCGCGCGTCGCATCGCCGACGACCTCGCCCGCCGCGGCGAAAAACCAATCGACCTCGGCACCTTGGACATCACTCTCTACCGCGACGACCTCGCCGAAATCGGCCCCTCCGCCGTCGTCCGCACGACTGACATCCCCTTCGACGTCGAAGGCCGCCACATCTTCCTCGTAGACGACGTCATCTTCACCGGCCGCTCCATCCGCGCCGCCCTGAACGCCATCATGGACTTCGGCCGCCCGCGCGCCATCCGCCTCGTGGTCCTCGTCGATCGCGGCGGCCGCGAACTCCCCATTCAGCCCGACGTCATCGGCATCCGAACCGAACGCCCGCAGGAGGAAATACGCGTGCTCCTCAGCGAAACCGACGGCGTCGATCGCGTGGAGGTCGGCTCATGAGCGCCGTCTTCTCCGCCGCCGACGCAACCCGCGGCACCGGCCCCGGCCTGCCCCAGCCCGCCCCCGCCATCTGGCCCTACAAGCACCTGCTCTCGCTCGAAGAGCTCACCGCCGAAGAAATCACCCACATCCTCGACACCGCCGAGGCCTTCCGCGACGTCTCCACCCGCAGCGTCAAAAAAGTCCCCGCCCTCCGCGGCCGCGTCGTCGTCAATCTCTTCTTCGAAGACTCGACGCGCACCAAAGTCAGTTTCACTCTGGCCGCCCAGCGCCTCTCCGCCGACATCGTCGACTTCTCCGGCAAGAGTTCCTCCGTCAGCAAAGGCGAGAACCTCCGCGACACCCTCCGCAACGTCGAAGCCATGGGCGTCGACATCCTCATCATCCGCCACGAAGTCTCCGGCGCGGCCGCCCTCGCCGCCCGCTGCGTAAAGTGCTGCGTCATCAACGCCGGCGACGGCCGCCACGAACACCCCACACAAGGCCTGCTCGACATCTTCACCATCCGTCAGGCTAAAGGACGCATCGCCGGCCTCAAAGTCGCCATCGTCGGCGACGTGGCAAATTCGCGCGTCGCCCGCTCCGACCTGCACGGCTTCAAAAAGCTCGGCGCAGAAGTCATCCTCGTCGGACCGACTACGCTAGTCCCGCGTCACTTCGAGCAAATGGGCGCAACCATCTGCCACGACCTCGACGCCGTCATCGCCGAGTGCGACGCCATCTGCATGCTCCGCATCCAGAAAGAGCGCATCGCCTCCAACGTCTTCCCCAGTCTCCAGGAATACTCGCGCCTCTTCGGCCTCTCCGCCCAGCGCATGCGCCGCGCCAAACCCGACTGCCTCGTCCTCCACCCCGGCCCCATCAATCGCGGCGTCGAAATGCAGGCCGAAGTAGCCGACGGCCCACACAGCGCCATCCTGCAACAAGTCACCAACGGCCTCGCCACCCGAATGGCCGTCATGTTCCTCTGCAACCAGGCGGCCGCCGGATGACAACAAACAACGACTCCATCCTGATCCGCGCCGCACGCGTCATCGACCCCGCCGCCCAGCGCGACGAAACCGCCGACGTCCTCATCGCCGACGGCCGCATCCGCCGCGTCGGCCGCATCACCGAATCCGCCGATCAGGCAATCGACGCCGCCGGCCTCATCCTCTGTCCCGGCCTCATCGACATGCACGTCCACCTCCGCGAGCCCGGCAACGAGGACGAGGAAACCATCGCCTCCGGAACCGCCGCGGCCGTCGCCGGCGGCTTCACCACCGTCGCCTGCATGCCCAACACCAACCCGCCGCTCGATAACGAAGCCGCAATCGAGTTCATCTTCCGCCAGGCCGCCCGCTCGGCCCACTGCAATGTGTTGCCCATCGGCGCGCTCACCAAGGGCCGCGCCGGAAAAGAGCTCGCCGAAATCGGCCAGATGGTTCGCGCCGGCGCAGTCGCCTTCAGCGACGACGGCTGCGGCGTCGCCAACTCCGCCGTCATGCTCCGCGCCATGCAATACGTGGCGATGTTCAACAAGCCCGTCATCCAGCATTGCGAAGATGCCGACCTCGCCGCGGGCGGCTGCATGCACCAGGGCCTCACCTCCACGCGCCTCGGCCTGCCCGGCATCCCCGCCGTCGCCGAAGAAGCCATGATCCAGCGCGACCTGCTCCTCGGCTCCATTACCGGCGCGCACTATCACGTGGCCCATATCTCGACCGCCGGCGCCGTCCGCATGGTCCGCGAGGCCCGCGCCCGCTCCATCCGCGTCACAACCGAAGTAACGCCGCACCACCTCCTCCTCACCGAAGAGGGCTGCGCCGACTACGACACCCATTTCAAAGTGAACCCACCGCTCCGAACCGCAGCCGACGTGGAGGCCTGCCGACAGGGCATCGTCGACGGAACCATCGACTGCCTCATCACCGACCACGCCCCGCACGCCTCCGAAGAAAAAGAACTCGAGTTCCAGAACGCCCCGTTCGGAATGGTCGGACTCGAAACCGCCGTCCCGCTGACCATCGAAGCCCTGATCGAATCGCGCCTCATCGACTGGCCGCGCTGGGTCGCCTGCTGGACTTCAAACCCCGCCCGCATCCTCGGCATCGATCGCGGCACGCTCGCCGAAGGCGCGATCGCCGATATCACGCTCATCGATCCGAGCACATCCTGGCAAATTGACGCGGCCCAGTTCGCATCACGCAGTCGCAACACTCCCTTCGACAAGCGAACCGTCCGCGGTCGCGCCGCGCTCACCATCGCGAACGGCCTGATCCGCCACAGCACCCTCTCAGGTGTTTCCCCTACCCAGCTCGAATTGGCACGCTAAAACGTTTCAGCATTCCTGTTTCGCACCCCCGCATCATCCCGCCCCGCCAGCACTTTTTGCTTGACGGTGCGATAATCCAAGCTACCCTAACCTATTGGCCGCAGTGCTCCCTATCATCGTCCTTATTAGGCGGTAATAACTTGTCTATAGCGGCCCGGAAAAGCTTGCGGGGGTTTGCGGCGCTGAGATCGTCTCAGCCCGAAGCATGCACGGCGCGTGGGCAAGTGTTCGTCGCCTCCAAATTGCGGTCCGACTGCAAAATCGCCGGAATTCCCCGGCCGCGCGGTCGCGGCTCGGCGTAATGAGTGGTCTCGGGTAACAGGAGGAACCCCAATGTCCTCAGTGCGAAACAACCCCTTTTCAACCGCTGAATCCCTCGCCACTCTCCCTCGCTCCGGACTCATTCTCGACGATCGCCGCGACCTCCAGCGCTGGCCCGCCCAGTGCGATGTCTGGCTGCTCGACCTCGAAGGCATGACCGTCCTCCGCTGCCAGACCGACAACGTCTCCTCCGGTGGACTTCATTGCACCGTCCCGATCGGATTTGGTCTCGCTGTCGGCCAGCGCTACGAACTGCGCATCCGCCGACCGAATGACGATCTCGCCGCCGTTCGCCCGGCCTGGGCCGGTTGCTACGGAACCATCATCCGCACCCGGCTCATCACCGACGGTATCACCGATCGCCTGGCCGTCGCCGTGCGCTTCGACTCGGTTCAACCCTTCGAAGAGTCGACCCAAATCGGCAACGCCTGAGTTCGACGCGCGTTAATCCAACTAGGGCCGATGCCACTCATCGCATGCCGCGCACCGCGGCCATGCTGCACCATCTTTGAATTCACGTGACGCTTCGGCAGCGCGGTGCGCGCTCCGCAGCCGACCCATGACCCCCGCCTCCCAGATCTCCGCAAGCGATTGCGCTCCAACACGCCCAATCACCTGGCTCCCCGAAAAATCCTGATCGCACGAAGCCACGCTCCCATCCGCCAAAACCATCGTCCGCCGCGAAATCTGACGACACGCCACGCGCCCCGGCGGCGCAACCCGCGTCACGCGCCGATCCTCCATCTGCCCTGCAAACCCGCTCGCCCCGCGAATGCTCGCCACCCCCAGCCGCCGCAACCATGCGTCGTAAAACTCCTCCATGTCATCCACGTTGCCCGTGCTCTTGATGAACTCCGGCACAATGATCGGCCGCACCGCCCGCCGATCCACCCGCCACCGCGCCCACCGCTCCATCCGCCCGCACACGGCGTCAAACCCATCCACGCCATGCACCCGCCGATACGTCTCCGGCGTCGCCGCGTCCAGCCCGACAATCACGGCGTCTGCCGGTGCCGCAAACAGCACCTCATCCACTCGCTCGTCACCCGCCAGCCCGGTCGTCTGCACACCGATCGCCAACGCCGATGACGCCCGCAGCATCGCGAGGATCTCGCCAAACCGCGGATGCAAACACGGCTCTCCGAATCCCCCCAGCACAACCCGCACGTCGTCCCACCCCTCAATCCCCTCGATCACCCGTCGAACATGCTCATTCGAAATCGGACCGCGCCGACCAACCATCCCCCCGCGTGGCCGCAAAACCGTCCGCCCAGCCAGCGGATCGTCGGTTGTCAGCTCGATCTCAATTTCTTCCGGCGCGCTAGCAACAACGCCCCCGTCATCGCGAACCATCTCCGCGGCAATCCGTTCCGCACCCCACGAATCGGCCCCAAGCTCGATCAGCCGCGCCACGCGCTCAAAGCTCCGCCGCGTATCCGCAATCAACCGCCCCCGCGCCTCGATAATCACCGACGCCGGACGATAACAAGCGCCTTTCCCCGTCAGATCCGGCTGCGGCTGATCCGGCTGATAGACAAGCAACGCACCCGCCGGCTGCAGCGCACCATCCAACTCTTCCAGAATCGATCGCGAGAAAATCGCCGGCGCCAACCCCGGCGGCGCCTGACAAAAAGTGATCCGCGCCGCCTCCGCGTTTTCCTCATGATGCGCAACCATCGCATCGACCAGCCCAACATCAATCAAAACAGCCGCCGCCGACACAAACACCACCGAGTCCGCCTCGGCGTGTTTCGCTGCCTCCGCGCAAGCCCCCGCGCTCATCTCCTCGTCAAACCAGCACAGCCCGCCGATCCCCCCGCGCCAGCCATCCGGCCCCCACGCCCGCCCGCTCCTCGCCAATTCACGATACGGCGCAACCAGTCTCTCGCTCACTTCGACCCGCGCCGGCGTCCCCGCCAACAGCCCGCGCGTCGCATCGCATTCCTCAGCCGACGCCAATACCACGATCCCCGCCAACCGCTCCGCCCGCGCAAGTCGCTCAACCGTCCGCCGCAACACGGCCTGCCCGGCAATCGCATTCGCCAGCCGCGAGCGCGTCCCCAGCCCGCTAGTCCGCAAATCGACCTGCATCACCGCGATGCACTTCATGTCGTCGGCCCCGCGCCCGCCAGTTCCTCGTCAAATCGCCGCAGCGTCCGTTCAAACATTTGCTCCACCGCTCCGCAGCCCTCAATCAGTGCATCCACAAACCGCCGATCCCGCGCCAACTGCCGCACCGACTTCTCGCGTCCCTCCAGCCCCTCCGCCACAAGCCGCCGATCCGCCCAGAACTTCTGCAATTCCGCAAGCTGCGTCACCTCGCAAACCAGCGCGAACACCTCGTCATGCGAACGCACCTCGGTCCGCAACTCATCCACGCGAACGATCAACTGGTTAAACGCCGGCGCGTCACTCACCAGCCCCTCCAGCCGCTGCAGCACATCGCGCGTCTCCTCGCACAACTTCCGAAACCCACCCACCTCGTCGCGTCGCCGCGCCAGCGCCGCCCGCCCGGCCCGCACCCGCTCCCCGTCATATCTCCATGCTGTCGTCGCTTCCGGCAATGGTCGCTCGCAATACCGCTCAATCACCTCCGCCAGCGCCATCGCCGTCGTCCCCGCCTTCCGAACTCCCCCCTCGGTGGCATCGATCACTCGCGCCCGCGACGCCGCAAAATCCCGCTCAAACTGCTCCAGATAAGTAAACATCTGCTCATCCGTATAGATCGCACGCCCCGCAACGTCCGTCGTCCGCCGCAGGATCGGCCGATGCCGAACAATTCGCTCCCACTCCTTCTGCTCCAGCGAACAAAACCGCCCCAGCTCCGGCCGCCACGCATCGTGAATCGTCACGCCCGGCGTGTAGTAAACCGATCCGCTGAATCCCAGGTCCTGTCCGACAAACACAATCGGATCGCACCCCAAATGCTCGGCCAGATAAAACGACAGATGCGCGACCGTGCTCCCCGCCGCCAAACCGCTCCGCCCGGCCAGCTCCGCGCCAACACACCGCTGCGCAAACTCGTTATTCAGGAAAATCACCCGCCGCGCTGCCGGCCCCGTCCCCCCGCGAAACGTATCGACCACCGCAAACGCCGCCTTCGGCTCCGCCACCATCACCGCGTCGCCGAAATCCTCAACCCCCTCGAAAAACCGCCGCGACAAATCACTGAAATCCAGCGTCGTCACAAAGTCCGGCCGAATCCCGCGCGCCAGCAGCGGCTTCAACGTCGTCTGCACCGCGATAATGACGGCCCGTCCCGCCGCGCGCTTCAAAAGGTCAATGTTCTTCGCCAAAGACGGCCCCGCCGACACCACAATCGCCGCATGCCCCGCAAATTTCCCCTGCAACACATCCAACGTCGGCGTCGCCAGATACGCCGGCAGGTTCCCCGCAATGTTCTCGCACGTCACCCGGCTGTTCGCGATCAGCGTCACCAGTGACATCTTCGAAAACGCCGCAAAGTCGAGAATGTTCTGCCGACAAGCCGCGTGAAACGCCGCATCCACCGTCCGCCCCGCCGGCGGCACAACCAGCCGCGTCCCCAGCATCAGCAGCGCCGAGAGCGGCGTCAGCTTCTCATGAATCTCCTGCTTATCCGTCGTCGTGATGAAGATCAGCCGGCCGCCCGCGATCGCTTCCGAAAAATCCGCGTGCTCCAGCGCCGCCCGCAACGTCGCCAGGTTCGGCTCGCTGACGATCACAATCCCCGCCGACCCCATCTCCTCCAATAGCGGCCGAACGTGATACCCCAACCCCATCCCGCACAACACCGCGCACATCGACTCGCGCTCGTCCCCCGACGCGCACAATCGCTCGGCCTCGCCCGCCGGATCATGCCGGCTATGCAGATAAAGCCGCTTCCCATCCTCCCCGATCCGGCAAGCCGTCACCGACCCGCGCGGCGTCGCCTCAACCACCAGACTCGCATCCGCACCCAGTCTGTCAATTGCATCGGCCAGCCGCGCATCGCGCCGATACAGAGCTGCCATGTTGGAAGTGAATCGCGCGTCGATCTCCGCCGTCGCCGACATCGCCGCGATTCTATCCGCGTCGCACCCCGCCACCGTCCCCGACACACGCGTAAAAAAAGAGCAGGCCCGGCCGTGTCCTCCTACGGCCGGACCTGCGCGTTTTGTGAAGCCGGTCTACCGTGACCGGCCGGATATCGTCCTTAGAAGGGCAGATTTCCGAGCACGCCCAGAATGGCGCTGAAGATCTGACCCATGACGTCGCTCAACGCGGTGCCGATGACAGGCAACTGCCCGACAACGCCCTGAATCGAGTCAAAGAACGACGACAGCAAACCAGCAATTCCACCTTCCATAATTCGACTCTCCTTGGCGAGGTAGTATACATCGGTGCTTGTCCCCCAAGCACTCTTACGCCCTACGTACTAGCAAAGCCCGTGCCAAGGGCGACCTGCGAAATGGACCAGAAAAACAGCATTTCCATTCCGGGAATGAGCATTTGAGGTGGTTCTCGATAACAACTGGGCACTTTTACTACCAATTACCCAATATTGTCGTGAACCCAATTCTACCCACCTTACCTTATCGGGCTTAGGGGCCAACCGCCGCCCGGCCCAATACGACTGCTTTCGTAGTACGATTCGACCATGTCTGACGCACCCCCGCTCCCCACCGATGCCGAGCTTGAGATCCTCGCCGTCCTTTGGGACGACGGTTGGTCCACCGTTCGCAACGTCTGGACCCGGCTCTCCACGCATCGCGCCATGGTTTACACCACAGTCCTCAAGTTCATGCAAATCATGCACGCTAAAGGCCTAGTTCAGCGCGACGAATCGCGCCGCACACATCTCTACAACGCCGTCGATCCCAAAGATCTCACCCAGCGAAAGCTGATCACCGATCTCGTCGCACGCGCCTTCAACAACTCCCCCATCGATCTCGTCCGTCAGACGCTCGCCATCGCCGAGCTTTCCGCCGCCGATCGCCAAACGCTCCGCGCGCTCATCGAGCAGCTAGCGAATCCGCCCCCGCCTTCCCCAGCCGCTCCGGCTCGCTGAGAAACCAAACATCCATCTGCAACTCCAGAGGCACGTCGTCGGCATCCTCCAACGCCACGACCACTTCCTGAATCCGCGTGTCAACTTTTTCCGTCGGCCGGGCGGTGCGAAAATTCTTTCGCCCCAGCGTCGGCTCGACATGCACCACGCGCCCGGCAAATCGACGATCTCCAAACGCCGACGCCTGGGCGAAAACCATCTGCCCCGGCCACACGCGTTCAATGTCCGTCTCATCCACATCCACCCGAACGTGCAGCACGCGCCGATCGCCCACCGAGAGAATCGGCGTCGGCGTGTCCGTGAACACCGCCTCGCCCGGCTCGCGATGCCGGTAGATCACCATCCCGTCAATCGGCGATCGAATGAACGTCTTCTCCAGCACCGCCTTGGCCGATGCCAGCTGCGCCCGCGCCTCGCTCACCGCCGCCTCCCCGCGCCGCACGTCCTCCACCCGCGCTCCCGCTCTCGCCATCTCAAGCCGCTTACGCGCCGCCTGCTCCTGCGCCAGTGCCTGGTCGCGCGACGACCGCGCCTGTGCCAGTTCTCGTTCCGATACCGCCTCCTTCTTCACCATCCGCTCCACGCGCGTCGCCTCAAACTCCGCGAACTTTCGCCGTGCCTCGGCCTCGTCCACATTCGCCTGCAAGACCGCGATATCCTCCGGCCGCTCTCCGTTCTTCACGCGCGCCAGCTCCGCTTCCGCGCGTGCCAGCGACGCCTCCGCCAGATCCGCCTGCGCCTGCTGCAGCGAATGGTCCAGCTCCGCAACCAGTTGCCCGCGCTGCACGCGCTCGCCCGCCTGCACCGAAATTGACTTCAACGTCCCCGACAGCTCGCTCACGATCTGAACCGATCGCGATCGCGGCTCCGTCACGCCCGGCGCGCTGAACACCACGCCCTGCCCACCGGCCAGCAACGATGTCTTCATCGACGCCTGCTCCAGCGCCCCGCCGAAAGCAGCACCCGGCGGCGGCTCGGCCCGCCACACGCAAACCCCGCCGCCCGTCACAGCCGTCAGCCCCGTCACGATCCATATCCAGCGCTTCTTGATTTTCGTCATAGTCCACCTTCGCGCGATACGATCCGGCCGTCCTCGATTCGAACCACGTCGTCCGCCATCGGCTTCAACCGGACATCATGTGTCACCACCACCACCGCGCGACCATCCTGGTCTGCCAGCGAGCGCAGCAATTCCATCACCGTCTTCGCACTGCGACTGTCGAGACTCGCCGTCGGCTCATCCGCCAGCACCAGCGATCCCGGCGAAGCCAGCGCCCGCGCGATCGCCACCCGCTGCTGTTGCCCGCCGCTCAACTCCGACGGCAGGTGATCCGCCCGGTCCGCCAGCCCCACCCGCTCCAGCAGCCCCATCGCCCCGCTGGCCGCCGCGTGCTGCGTTTGCCCCTGCAAATCCAGCACCACCTGAACGTTCTCTTGCGCCGTCAACGCGGTCAGCAGGTTCGAATTCTGAAAAATGAACCCCACCTCGCGCCGCCGAACCGCGGTCCAGTCCGACTCCGAGCAGTTGCTCAAGTCGCGCCCCCCAACTTCTACCCGCCCGCGCGTCGGCCGCCGCAACAGCCCAAGAATCGTCAGCAACGTCGTCTTCCCCGAACCCGATGGCCCCATCAGCAGCGTTAACTTTCCCGCCTGAATCTCAAGATCAACCTCGTCGAGCACGACCAGATTGTTCGGCGCTCGGCCATACTCATGCGAAACGCCGCAAAGCCGTGCCGCAATTCCGAGACTCGGTGTCGTGTCGATAAACATCTCAACCTCCAAACACCATCGCCGGCGAGAGCCGAAACACCTTCGCCGCGCTCGTCACGCTCGCAGCCGCGCACGTCACCAGCGTGATCACCAGCACGGCCCCGTGCAGCCACGGCTCAAACACCACCTGCATGTTCCAATCCGGCAGCTTCTGTCCCACCGCATACGCCAGCGCCGTCCCCACCCCAAACCCGATCGACCCCACCATTAACGCCTGTCGAAGCACGATCATCGCCACCCGCGAGTTATCCATCCCTAGCGCCTTCAGCGTTCCATACTCGCGCAATCGATCCAGGGTCGACGTGTAAATCGTCTGGCACACAATCACCGACCCCACCGCCAGCCCCAGCACGGCGGCAAACACAATCCCCATCCCCACCCCAGTTCCAAACAGCCAGTAGTCCCGGCTCTGACTCGAAAGCTGCGCCGTCGTCAGCACATCCATGTCCGGCAGCCGCGCCGCCAGCCGCCGCTGCAATTCCACCACGGGCACACCCGCCGCCGCCTTTACGACAATGAATTTCGTCTGCTCATCCCCCACCGCCGTGCAGCGCTCCGCCTGCCGCTGCGACGTAAACACATACGGAATCGTCGTGATGCTCCCCACTCCGCGCGTGAAGCCCGCGATCCGCACCTTGCTGTTCATGATCTCGGCCTGATCCCCCACACGCAGCGGCCGCCCCGCGCTCCCGAATCTTCGCCGCTCGCGCTCGTCGATCATCACGCCATCGCGACTCTCGAGAAATTCACGCCCGCCTTCCACCGTATCCCACGGAAGATTCAACCGGCTCTTCGGCGCGATCCCCACAATCTGCGCCACCTCTGGCCGCCCATCCGGCAATCGCCACTGCGAAAAATGAACCAGCAGCGGCTCCGCCCACGCCACTCCCGGCGTCGCCTGCGCCTGATACAACCGCCGCCGGCTGATCGGCTCCGCCAGGTCAAACGCCCGCGTCCCGCTCGCGGTGATCCAAAGATCGCCCCCCGCGTTATCAATCACGCAACTCGCGTTGCCCGCGCTCGCCAGATACAAGCCCCCGAGACTCGTGACGAGCATCACCGAGAAGGCCACGCCGACGAACGAAGTCGCCAGCCGGACCTTGTCGTGCAACAGATTTTTCGTCGCGATCGATACCATTTCGTTCGTCCACCACTCACAAAGCCAGACCGAGCCGCAAAACGCCGAATCCGGACGCGCCGCGCGAAGTCCGGTGTCGAGCGTCAATGCGACGCGACGCCAGTTGCAATGGGAGAGGAACGCAACTCAGTCAGGCGGCGACTTAGAGGGCAGTCCGAGTCCACCGTCCCCCAATAAGAGGCAATTGAAGGGCCGTTACCCGAAGATTCTGGCCGATTGCTTTAACCCGTTAATTAAAGCGTGCTTATGTAATCGTCAGCAATTACCCTGGACTTGTGTTATGGGAATTCCCGGGCAATATACCCCAACCCACTCGCCTCGTCGGGCTGTTCCAAGCCCAACCAAGCCTCGCCATTGACGCACCGCCGAGATTCCCGACGATAGCGAAATGAACAAGCTCCCCTGCCTCTCCATCTTCATGCCCTGTTACAACGAGGAGGCCAACGTCGAACGCGTCACCCGCGCCGCCATCGAAGCCGGATCAAAAGTCACCGACGACCTCGAAGTCATCATCGTTAACGACGGCAGCCGCGACCGCACCGGCCAAGTCGCCGATTCACTCGCCGCCGCCGACCCGCGCGTCCGCGCCGTCCACAACATCCCCAATCAGGGCTACGGCGGCGCCGTCGTCCGCGGCCTCACCGAAACCCGCAAAGACTGGATCTTCTTCACCGACGGCGACGGCCAGTTCGACATGAACGAAATCCCCAAGCTCGTCGCCCTGCTCGACCGCTGCGACTTCGCCGTCGGCTACCGCATCGACCGCGCCGACCCCATGATGCGCAAACTCAACGCCTGGGCCTGGGGCACCCTCGTCCGCTTCCTCTTCGGCCTCAAAGTCCGCGACATCGACTGCGCCTTCAAACTCCTCCCCCGCAAGCTCATGCAGCAGATCAAGCTCGAAAGCCGCGGCGCCCTCATCAGCACCGAGCTGCTGGCCCGCGCCGCCAAAGCCGGATACCGCATCGAGGAAGTCGGTGTCCACCACTACCCCAGAACCGCCGGCACCCAAACCGGCGCCAAGCTCGGAGTCATCCTCCGCGCCTTCAAAGAACTCTTCAAACTCTCAGGAAAAATCAAACGCGGCGAGTAAGACGAACCCCATCTCGACGATTGGAGCATCAGGCCATGCAAGCCCGCAGCAACGCACTCTCTGGCATCGCGCTATTGCTGTCGATCACGTCCCTCGGATTCTCACTTTGGTCGTCCCATCGCGTCGCGGCCGAAGTTCAGGACAAGGTCCGCGATGAATTACAGAAGAAAGAACTCGCCATCATCGAAGTCTCGCTCCCAACGATCAACCAGGCGTTGCGTGAATGTGGGCTGAAGGAAGCCCATCCGCGTTCGATCGAGGAGTTGGTTGCTGCCTTCATTAAGCCTATCAATGCGCTGTTTACTCCAAAGCCAACAACCCAACCCGGCTGATAGCAGCCCGAATCGAGCGTGAAGAAAATGCCCCAACCCCAGGCCATCAACATCATCCGCGCCGACCGAGTCGTCGAAATCACCTGGTCCACCGACCACGTCGCCCGCTACCCCATTCGAATGCTCCGCTGCGAATGCGCCTGCGCCGGCTGCGTAGACGAGTTCACCGGCCGCCGAACCCTAGACCCGCGCACCATCCCCGAAGAAATCTCAATCACCGCCGCCGCCCCCGTAGGCAACTACGCCATCAAGTTCACTTTCACCGACAACCACGACACAGGCCTCTACACATGGGCCCGCCTATCCGAACTCTGCCCATGCGATCGATGCAAAACATGATCGCGAGACGCTCCCCGCGCTATACCTCACGCACGAGAAGCAGTCTCATCAGCTCCGCAGGCGCGTCAGATGGCAATCGCTCGCAGGGCACCTTGTCTTGATCATCTCGCGCCGCCCGATCCGCGCCGTGCTCGACCAATTGCGTGGCAGCGATCATGTTCGCAAACGCAGCCGCATAATGTAACGGCGTCTCCCCCATATGATCGCGGGCATGCACGTCGCAGCCCCGCGCTACCAGCAGTTCAAACATCGTCGCTTCCTGACAATGCTGTGCCGCCTGATGCAAAGCCGTCGCCTGGCTGTGCGGATGCACGTATCCCACGTCCGCCCCATGTTCGATCAGAAGCTTGCCAATTTCCGTGAATCCAAGCGAAGCAACATCCCCGAGCACAGAATTCCGGCTGCAGTCGATCGCATTCGGATCCGCCCGAGCCGCCAGCAACAGCCGGACCCCCTCCACGCTCCCCTCAACCGCCAACCGATGGAGCGGCGACTGATCCATATCGTCGCAATCGCTGACGATGTCAGGGTGCGCGCCTAGCAAAGCAGCGGCCTCCGTGACGCTCCCCGCAATCGCCAACGAAACGAATCGCTGAGTCTCCGGCCGAAAACAATGCGTCTCCACCTGAATCCCCTATCCGCCGGACGGACCGGTGATCGAAAGCAGCTCTCGCGCCTCCACTGGAGCATCATCGCGAAGTGCCCCGAACGGCGTCTCGCCCCAATCGTTGAGTCGCGAACGGTCCGCACCATGCGCCAGCAGTTGCCGAATTGCTTCTACGTTTCCGAACCCTGCGGCTTCGTGCAGCGGCGTGTTCCCCAAATGATCCAACGCATGCACATCGGCCCCATGAGCAATCAGCATCTCAAATATCGCCGCCTCTTTGCAAGACTGCGCCACCGCCGAAAGGATTGGCCTCCGCCATCGTGGTTCTACCCACCGCGCGTCCGCCCCATGTTTCAGAAGCACACGCGTAACTTCAACAATCCCCAGACTGGCAGCGTCCGCCAGCGCCGAATTCGGGAAATCATCCACTGTGTGCGCCGCCGCCCCGAACGCCAACAGCAGCTCAACCCCCTTCAACTCATTCTCAATCGCCAGCCAATGCAGCGGTGTCTCCATGCCGACATTCCGATCGCGAACTATCTCTGGATGCGCACGAAGCAACGCCTCGGCCTTGCCGTACTCTTCGTGATAGACATAAACAAGAAACCGCCGCGCATGCGGCCTGAAACTGTAAGTATTCGACACGGTTACAGTCTAACCGCTACCCACCCCGAAAATCGGACGACTCACACCGCCCCTACCAGGTCCGCTCAATAAACAAAGTATCAACCTCCCCCTCAATGAAAGCATTATGCCGGAAAATCTCCCGATGCAGCGGAATCGTCGTCTTCGTCGGCGAAATCTCAAACTCATCCAGACATCGCCGCATGCACGCGATCGCCTCCGCCCGCGTCGGCCGGTGCACGATCAGCTTCCCGATCAGTGAATCGTAATACGGCGGAATCGTGTACCCCGCGTAGCAATGCGTATCCAGCCGAACCCCCGGCCCGCCCGGCGGACGAAACTGCTCGATCTTCCCCGGACACGGCCGGAATCCCTCCCACGGGTCCTCCGCATTAATCCGCGCCTCGATCGCGCACCCATTCTGCTGTACGTCGCGCTGCTTCACTGTCAGCTTCTGCCCCGCCGCAATCCGAATCATCCACGCGATCAAATCCAGCCCCGTCACCATCTCGGTCACCGGGTGCTCCACCTGAATCCGCGTGTTCACTTCGATGAAGTAGAAGTTCTCCTTCTTGTCGAGCAGAAACTCCACAGTCCCCGCCGAGTAATACCCCGCCGCCCGTGCCAGCCGAACCGCCGCCGTGCACAGCGCCTCGCGAGTCTTCCCGCTGATGGCCGGCGATGGCGACTCTTCGATCAATTTCTGGTGCCGCCGCTGCATCGTGCAGTCGCGCTCCCACAGGTGAATGATGTTCCCGTGCCGGTCCCCCAGCATCTGAACTTCCACGTGCCGCGGATGCTCGATCACCTTCTCAAGATATACCCGCCCATCCTTGAACGCCCCGGCCGCCTCGGCCCGCGCCGCATGCAGCGATGCCCGCAAAGACGCCTGGTTGTTCGCGATCCGCATCCCGCGCCCACCGCCGCCGGCCGTCGCCTTGATCAACACCGGATACCCGATCTCGCTCGCGATCTTCGCCGCCTCATCGTCATCCTCGACGATGTCCCCGCTCCCCGGCACGCACGGCACTTTGCACTTCCGCGCCAGCTTCTTCGCCGCCGCTTTGTCGCCCAACAGCCGGATCGACTCCGCCGACGGCCCGATGAACTCAATCTTCGAAGCCCGGCACTGCTCGGCGAACTCCGCCCGCTCCGACAAAAACCCATACCCCGGATGGATCGCATCGACATTGGCCACCTCGGCCGCCGCGATGATCCGGTCCGCCATCAGATAGCTCTCGCGCGGCGCCGCCTTCCCGATGCAGATCGCCTTGTCCGCCAGCTTGGCGTATCCCGCGTCCCGGTCCGCCTCCGAGACGACCACCACCGTCTCGATTCCGAGCTCTTTGCACGCGCGGATCACCCGCAACGCAATTTCGCCCCGGTTCGCTATCAAAATGCGCGAAAACATGCACACGTCCGACGAATCGCGCCGGACCCCTTTTGCCAATGGATTACTTCACAAGGAACAGGGGCTGACCGTACTCGACTGGCTGGCCGTTGCTCACCAGCACGCGCTCGATCGTGCCGCTGACCTCGGCCTTGATCTCGTTGAAAACCTTCATCGCCTCAATGATGCAGACCACCGTATCCGGCTCCACCCGGCTCCCCGCCGTCACAAACGCCGGCGAATCCGGGCTCGGAGTCGAATAAAACGTCCCAACCATCGGCGACTTGATCGACTGCCCGGCCGGCTCCGCCGCGACCGCCGCCGGCGCCGCATGCACCGGCTGGACGGCCACCGGCATCGGCTGATGCACCGCCGTCACCACCGGGCCCGCTCCGGGCTGACTCCGACGGATCACCACCCGCGTCTCCCCGTCGCGCAGCATGATCTCCGTCAGGTCGTTGTCGACCATCAATTCCGTTAATGCCCTAATCTGATCCAAGTCCATGCAGAATCCCGATTTCGGCGCGACATGCGGCATCGCCAAACGACGCCAAAACCGGCCACAAAGCCGGCCGCTTCAAATCGGACTGCACCGCGCCGTGCAGGGCGAACCATGCTACCCCACCAACCGCCCGGGTCAAGCCAAGTCCCCTCTCCCTCGGAGGGAGAGGGCAAGGGTGAGGGTAAGACCAACGAAGCAGCGCAATCACACCTCTCGCCAAAATCACATCCCGACTGACGCCCAGGACGACGGTGAAAGGGTCAACCTCAGCGAAATCCAGAGCGCCCCGCGCGTCAACAAGCAAACGAATGTATGGCATCGGCTAATAACCAGTGCATTCGCCCGAGCCCAAGTCAGCTCCACGAAATCCGCCGAACCGGGTGCGGGCCAGTTCGCTTCAAAGCATCGGTCCCCAGACTTCCTGGTTTCATTCCGTCATGGGGGGTACTTCCCATCACATGCTCCACTCGCGAGCACGTGCAGCGTGCTTGATAGTCCTCGGAGTTGCCTCGAAATCTCGTCGATATCGTCCCGTTTGCGACACGCATCGAGGTCCGGTGAATCCGCGATGATTGATTCATGGAATATGAACTCGCGTGAGCCGTGCTCATCGCCTCCGACCAAGAAATACGCGCTGGCGTCCTTCACGCGAAGGTAATCCGTATCGCTGATCGCTGGCTGGACAACGCGCAACGATTCGAACGATCTGAATAGTTTGCTGGCTCGACCGGGCTCGACTTTCGATTCGAGAAGCCTCTGTTGATCGCTGTGCGGCGAAAAGCATAAGGCAACCAAATATGTCTCAGAGTCGCTTTGCCCAACTAGCCAGATATCTTCAAGCCATTCTCCGCTTTCCTGCATCACTTGAAGTCTGATCCAACGAACTGGCTTTTGATCGAGGATTCGTCGTTCGCGATCATCTCGGTCCGTTTGAGAAAATGCCTGAGCGCATCTCGCGAAGAACGCCCGAGCGTCGACCGAATTAGGTAGATACGTCGTAGGCCGACTCGTTGGCTGCTGCTCGCGTCGCGGATCGGCCCCGGGCAGGATCAGCGGAAACATCCGCTCGCAATCTTTCCAGCTGACCAGTTCGCCAGCGTGCTCCTTGGGAAGAACTACCTCTGGACTAGATTTGCGATCCTTCACGTATATCGCCCCGATCAAAAGCAGTTGAGCTGGTCTCGAATCGAGAAAATTGGATGGATTACGGAAAATCAGGTAATAGTCGCCGCCCTCTTTGGCATCGATCCGAAAATCCGGCGTGTCACCGGCCACCAGTCGATGTTCACCGAATCGGCTGCCGATGCTCACTAGTGTGCTATTCAGCTTCAATCCGGCGATATCTTCGCGCCCCGGCAGCTCCAGTTTCGCGGCTCGTGTTGGTTGCTGCGCGTGCTTGTCGTTGTCACGCCGGTCGCAACCAGCAACGGCGACCGTTGTGATGAGAACAAATGTTCGTATGAAACACCGGACAGCCACAAATCGACTCCGCTCATCAACTCCGTGAATCGTCGCGCCCGCCTTTCCTAATCATATCACCCACCCCATCCGCCACCGCCAATCCACTCCGCGCTGAATTTGACTGCTCAGCGACCGCCCTTGGCGAACGATAAATTTGCTCGTAATTTGAACTCCCGATGGCGAATGCATGCCCCAATTGCCGCGCCGCCCTAGCCTCCAACGCGGTCCTATGCACATCCTGCGGCTACAACGCCAAAACCGGCGCGGTGGTCGAGTGCAGCGTCGAAGAGCCCCTCCGCGAACGCATCGCTCGCATCCTCCGGCCCGTTCGCTGGGCGGTGTCGCCCTGGTTTCAGTTCGCCCTCCCCTGCCTGCTGTTCATGCCGATGCCGTTCCTGCGAAAGCACTTGGAAAAACCCGGCCAAGAGCGACTCGGCCAGATCGAACTGTATACCGGAGTCGTTTACATCAGCGGTTTGTTCATCATCGCCGCACTCATCGCCTACCTCCGCACCAAAGACGAAGATCACTCCTTCTTTCGGGCGAAGGGATTCATCGGAGCCCTCTACTATTCACGCAGCTATTCCGTCTGGGCGGCCTTTGCCGGCCTGATCGTAACAGTGCTCATCCGAACGTATGTCCTCTGATTGCGCAGGGGGAGTTCCAAGGCGTCGCGTCATTCCCGACGTTTTGGCGTTTTGACTTTTTGGCGTTTTGACGTTTTGACTATGCAAATGCCACCCAACCTCCAAATCCGCCCCCTCCAACCCACCGACTACGACCCCATCATCAATATCTGCCGCACCGTCTACCCCACCGAAACCCCCTACACGCGCGAAGAACTCGAAGACCACCACCAGGTCTTCCCGCAGGGCCAGTTCGTCGCCGCCGATCCAACCAACAACGCCGTCGCCGGCGTCCACTTCACCCTCCGCCTCCGCATGCTCGACTTCTACATCGACGACGCCTGGGAAGTCCTCACCGCCGGCGGCACCTTCCTCGACCACGACCCCAACGGCCCCACCCTCTACGGCGCCGACCTCATGGTCCACCCCAACTACCAGCACCACGGCCTAGCCCGCCTCCTCACCGACAAAGCCCGCGAACTCGTCGAACAGGAAAACCTCTGGCGACTCGTCGGCGCAAGCCGCCTCCCCGGCTACGCCAAATACGCCGCAACCATGACCGCCCACCAATACGTCGAAGCGGTTCAGCAAGGCAAAATCTTCGACCCCGTCCTCACCATCCACCTCAAAGACGGCTGGAACCCCGTCCGCCCCATCCACGGCTACCTCCAACACGACAACGAAAGCGCCGGATGGGCCGAAGTCATCCAATGGCTGAATCCACGTCGGCCGCCCCCTCCGGAATTCGATCTCTCTCGACTCCGTCCCGGGCCGACAGCAACATGAGTGGCCAACCCGACCGTCCCCGGTCGGGTCTTCCGTAGCGTCCGACGTCTCGTCGGACGAATTCCGTAGCGTCCGCGCTCCGTCGCGAACATCGCCCCCTTACCTCACCGAATCCTCATCGGCTGCCCCTCACTCACCCACGCATTCATCCCGCCCCGGCTGCTCTTCGCATCCGCATACCCCAGCCCCTTGAGAATCTGGCTCGCCGCCAGCGACCGCTTCCCCACCCCGCAAATCGCCACAATCGCCGCCTTCTTGTCCGCCGGCAGCCCAGCCGTCACGCCCGCCTGAAGCGCCTGCAGCGGAACATTCACCGCCTCCGCAATATGCCCGCCCACAAACTCCTCCGGCGTCCGCACATCCAGCAACACCGCCCCACCGCGCACCCGTTTCACCGTCTCCACCGGCTCAATCACATCATCCGCCGCGGGCTGCGCCTGCGCCGCCGCACCGGCCTCCGCCGGAAACAACTCCGGCAAGTGCTTCCGAATCGAACTCGTATACTTGAATACGTTGTCAGGAAAGATGACCACGCAAACCGCCCCCGGCTCATCCGGCACCAGCTTCAACGCCCCCGCCAGCGCCATCCCCGAACTCGGCCCCGCGATAATGCTCTCCTCCTGATTGATCCGCTTGCAGAAGCGATACGCCTCCGCGTTCCCGATCTCAACCACGCCGTCATACTCAGCCGGCAGAAAAAAGTCCGTCAGCTTCAGCGCCTTCAAACTCCGCACGCCGGGAATGTCATGCCCATCGGCCGGATGCACGCCCAGCACCTTCACGCCCTTGTTCTTCGACTTCAAAAACCGCCCCGTCCCCGTGATCGTCCCGCACGTCCCCAGGCCGGCGACAAAGTGCGTCACCTTGCCGCCCGTCTGCCGCCACACCTCGGGCCCCGTCGTCCGAAAGTGCGCGTCCGGGTTTGCCGGATTCTTGTACTGATTGAGCTGATGCCACCCCGGCTGCTGCGAAAGGTCGTTCGCCTTCTGCATCGCCCCTTCCGGCGCACCCGGCATCGGACACAGGTCGTCGGCCAGCTCCACCAGCTTCGCCCCAAACACGCGCAGCGCCGCCCGCTTCTCCGCCGGAATCGCCAGCGAAAGCGTCGCCGTGAAATTGAGCTTGCTGGCATTGGCGATCATTGCCAGCCCCATGCCCGTATTGCCCGACGTCGGCTCGACCAGGTTCTCCAGCTTCACCCCGCGCTCCAGCGCATCGCGAACCAGGTTCGCCGCAATCCGATCCTTCACCGCCCCAAACGGGTTGTACCACTCCAGCTTGGCATAGACCGCAGTGTGCTTGAACGGCACCACCCGATTCAGCCGCACCATCGGCGTCGGATTCTCCTCGTTCGAAAGCATGTCCAGCACGCTATCAAACACACGCAGCGAAACATCAGTCATGGCTCAACCTCCGAGTTGCAACGAAGGCCAAATTGTAGCGGCCAATTCAGAGCCGCGCACGTAAGTAAGCGGTCCCCCGCGTGTGCCACTGCTCTGCGAACAGTGCATCCCGAGCACAATCGCCCCACCCCCACGTTTGGTGAAAATCACGCCCTTGGATATGCTATTAGCGCCGCCCGACAAAAAGCGGAAGGCAACCAACCGTTTCTCAAACTGGAGGGATCAACCATGTTCGCAAAAACCACGCGCTCAACCCTGCTCGCCGCCTGCCTCACAGCAGCCCTGCTCGCCACCAGCGCCACCGCCGCAACCCCCGCCTTCCAGCAGGCCATCAACACCTCCGCCCCCATCCTCTACTACCAGTTAAACGAAGCCGCCGGCCCAGCCCTCAACCACGGCTCCCTCGGCGCCGCCTTCAACGCCACCTATCTCGGCGCCATCCAGCGCAACGTCCCCACCGCCGCCGGCGACTCCGGCGCCATCTTCGACAACGTCAACGACTACCTCGAGTCCCTCGCCGCCTCGCCCGCCTCGCTCAACGGCAACCCCACCTTTTCAACCGAAACCCTCGTCGCCATCCGCTGCACCGGCACCTACTCCTTCTACCCCCCGTTCATCCACTGGGGCGTGGGCGGCACCGGCAAAGAAGTCTACTTCAGTCTCCACAACAACGACGCCACCAGCATCTACGCCGGCTTCTTCGACGGCGGCGCTTTCACCGCTGTCGGCAGCACCCCCGTCAACCAATGGATGCACGTCGTCTGGGTTCGCCAGGGCGGCGGCAACGCCTCGACCGGCTCCACCGTCTACGTCAACGGCCAGTCCCTCGCCCTCCTGCCCGACAGCTTTCTCTGCTGCTCGACGCAGATCCCCGCCGTCACCTCCAGCCCGTTCCGCGTCAATCGCGCCAGCGACTCCACCCGCTTCACCACCATGGAAATGGACGAGCTCGCCCTCTACGACCGCGCCCTCTCCCCCTCCGAAGTCGCCGCCCACTTCGCCGCCCTCGCCCCCGCCCCGAGCACCATCAAAGGCGATCTCAATTGCGATGGCTTCGTCAGCGGCGCAGACGTCGACGGCTTCGTCACCGCCCTGCTCAACCCGCCCGGCTACCCCGTCAAGTACCCGCTCTGCAACAGTCTCAACGGCGACTTCGACGGCAGCGCCTCGGTCAACCCCGCCGACGTCCCGCTCTTCGCCGCCCGGCTGCTCAACAACCCGACCACCCCATTCCAGCAAGCAATCCTCAACGACTCGCCCTCACTCTTCTATTCCCTCAACGAGGGCAACGGCACCGTCGCCAATCGCGGCTCGCTCGGCTCCGCCTTTGACGCCGTCCACACCGGCACCAACAACCTCGTCACCTCGCCCTCCGGCGACGGCGGACTCTACTTCGCCGGGCCCGGCAGCTCGCTCTACTCCCTCGCTCCCGCGCCCGCCGCCTTCACCGGCAACCCCACCTTCTCCGCCGAAGCCGTCGTCAAGCCCGAATGCAACGTCGTCTTCTATCCCTCTATGCTCGGCTGGGGCCTCGCCAACACCGGCCAGGAAGTCTTCTTCGGATTCCCCAACAGCCAGGCCCACGTCATCTACGCCGGCTTCTTCAGCGGCGGCATAACCACCACCGACTCCCTGCCCGTCGCCCAATGGGTCCACGTCGTCTGGACGCGCCAGGGCGGCGGCAACGCCACCACCAACACGATCGTCTACATCAACGGCCAACCGGCCGCGCAATCGCCCGACCCCGTCCTCTGCTGCAACACGCTGACCCCCAACCTCGCATCTACCCCGTTCCGAATCAACGACACCGCCAACGCCAGTTGGTACTTCGTCGGCAGTCTCGACGAGCTGGCCCTCTACGACCACATCCTCACCCCAGCTCAGGTCCAAACGCACTTTAACGCCCTCCCGCACTGATTCCCCTCTCCCGGCGGGAGAGGGCTAGGGTGAGGGCGAACCGCGCTCCCCATCGCAACCAGGTCGCGCCGGCCATCGAAGGCCAACCCGACCGTCCCCGGTCGGGCTACCCCCAACGACCGCCAGCGACCCATTCCTCCACCCACCCCATCCATTGCCGCCCCACGCCCCACCCGCTGCGATAGTCAATTTTGGACTATCCAACATCCACACCTAGCGTGGTCGTCGTTGCGACGATTGATGAACTCAACATTTCAAAGCGTGGCACATGCCAAAGAAAACTCCCCCGACCTGCTATCTACTCCGCCTCGAATCCTTTGAAGGCGCCGACACCCTCCTCCATTGCGGCAACGCGAAGCAGGATTTCCTCTACTGCATCGTGACGCACTCAAAGAAAGGCGAACTCGAAATCATCGACAACGGCTACCGCACCAAAAAAGAAGCCCTCGCCGCTTGGCCGGAAATCTACAATTCGAGCACAGAATTACAGAACACTCCGAAGGAGAAACGTGTGCCACGCCACCCGCGCTAACGTGGGAACACTGCTTTCTGCAGCGTTCAGCTCGCGCCATCCAGCGCCACCTGTTGTCCGTGGCCTCTACTGAATCCACAGTCGCCTATTCCGCGACTATGGGTAAACTGCGACGGCAATGGCACGCTACCGCGAGATCATCTCCTATCCAGAAATGGTCCAAAGAGAGCGCATCGCGCTACAAAAGAGCATGAACTTTCGCGTTCGCGGCGGAATTGCTGGTTATTCGATCATTCTGATGAGCGTTCGAAAAGGTGCCCCGTATCAAGATGTATGGCACGACGAATCGGCCGATGACCCTCACGCCGGGATGCTCGAATACGAAGGTCATGATGTGCCGCGCACCAAGCACTCGCGCGCCGATCCGAAAACGATCGATCAACCCATGCAGCTTCCTAGCGGCACGCTGACCGAAAATGGCAAGTTCTTTAATGCCGCAATGGCTGCAAAGTCTGGTGCGCAGGTTCCAGAAACCGTGCAGGTCTACGAAAAGATCGCCACGGGCATTTGGTGCGATCGCGGTAGGTATTCACTCGTCGATGCTGAGCTGAAATCCGTTCCCATCCGCGCCAAGCCTGGCCGCACGCGAAACGTCTTCCGATTTTTTCTGAAGCCAACAACCACCCCCGACGTTCGTACGCAAGAGGATGAACGAGAGCTTTCGATCTCCCGTCAAATTCCGACTTCGGTAAAGGTTTCTGTTTGGAAACGCGACCAAGGCCGATGCGTTCGTTGTGGAGCCACGGATAATCTACACTTTGATCATGACGTTCCATTTAGCAAGGGCGGCTCGAGTCTAGATGCCCAAAACGTGCAACTACTCTGCGCCCGGCACAACCTGCAAAAATCCGACACGATCCTCAGTATCGGCCCGCTCATCGGCGCGGCCTTTGTGACAGCCGTCGCGTCGCTCGCCCGCGGCGCTTAGTAACCGAGGAATCGTCGATGACTACCGCTAACTTGGATGCAACGCCGCTGGTAGACGAGTATCGGGCGATAGTCGAGGAATCGACGAAGAAGGCCACCCGCGAAATAGACTGGAACGAACTTCGACGAGCACTCGTCCAGACCGCCGACTGGACAGACGACGGCGCTGCGCACTTCGCGCTCTTGGTCCGTACATATGGAGCGTTCGTACTTCGTAACGCACTAGCGCTCGCGGTCGCAGCAGAGATCGAAGATGGCGAGCTGGGTCTCTGACAGTTCGACCAGCTTGCAGCACAAGGTGATCAAAAAAAGGTGTCCGTGCATCCCGCCCGCAATTCGGCAATCGCTCCGCCGCGAAGTGCCCGACTCGAATCGACTCCTGATGTAATCTCACCTACCGCTCCCCGCGCTCGGGCTATTGGAGACGTCATCGCTCGTTCCAAGAATTCCATCCGGCCCCACGCTTCGAAGATCGAACCGCTCCCCAGTTTCGAATATCGGCGCGGGTGAGTAAACGTACGGTCGTCCCCACGGATCGATGAGGTCGTCTTTCCAAGAGAGATACGACGCAGGCGAAGTTGAACCGGGGTCTAGAGCCGAATCCTCGACCAACTCCTCAAGTCGCCGCGGAAGCGATCCATGATCCCACTCATACGCCAATACCGCCTTATTGAGCACGCCCCCAGAACCAACGTCAGCAGCCGCCCGAAGCATAAAGTCTGTCGGCCGTCTCTCCGCTTGTTTCCCTGACGAAATCATGACAACAAACGCGCCACACATCGCCACTGCAACGACAATCGCGCGCAGCATGTATGACTCAACGACCCCGACTAAATCGCGACGCGTATCCGTCACTTGCCGCACGCTCATCTCATCTCGCAGGACGGAATTGTATAACAACCACAACAGGTCCGCCCCAACGCGTTCGGCCAGCTTGCCACTCTCCTGGCGGTCATCGGCGTCGCGCTTCGAGTTCCACGTTCGGCGTGGCGGGCCCGGTTGAGGGGATTTCGATGTCCGCCTGCTGAGCAACCCGCCTCGCAGTATCGGCCGCGAGACTTGCCAGCTCGCCCGGGGGAAGTTGCTGACTCACTCGAAGAAGAAGTCCGGCGTCGAAGAGCCGATGCGATTTCCCAAGCTCGTCGATAAGCCGGTATTTGAACCAATCAGAGCGATCCGCGGAGTTCAGGAGGATTTGTCCAATCCGCCGAAGGTAACTGTCGCCCGGAACAGACATGGGATCGACCGCGGCTTCAGCAGACTCATACTCAGCACTGAGCAGACTGAACAGGTACTCACGATCTGTTCCTGGGGCCGTCTTTGGCTCCCGGAAGCCAGCGTGCGTCGGGCCAAAGTTTCGTGCGACATGGACCGCCACGTACCCGAACGCGCAGGCCATGCCGACCAACGCCGAGCCCACGATCAGTCGCTTCTGAACTTGCTTCATCGCGCGCACATGGAACCCATCGCAATCTCGCCTTCACCGAATACGGCACAAGATGCAACGATCAATTCGGGCGCCGCTACCGGATATTCATCGCCACTGTCCGAGCAGCTCTAAGGCATATCAGTCTCATCTGAGACTTACGGCGGACAAACGCCCCGGTTGCGGCCACATGTTAAGAAAAGAAGTCGGTCGTTTTGATTACATGGCGGAATTCGGCTATCGCGATTCCGCCATACCCCCCGTCCCCGCCAGGCCGCCGCCGATTGACCACCACCCACACCGGCCACCGCATCCGATTCATCCTCCCGCTCCCTGGATAGGGAGAGGGCCGGGGTGTGGGTCGAATTCGCAATAAAAAGGACTTACCGACAAACCCATCGATAACGCGAAACCGCCAATCAACAAATCAGAATCTCGCCCTTGACTTCCAAATCTCGCATACCTAAACACTATCCGAACATGCCTTCAGCAAACGAAAGCCGAAGGCCAACTGGGGTCTCCATGCGCAAACAGTCGCCGCGACGATCAGGCTGAGGGTTCGCGCATGCCAATGTTCTTTGAAAACCGAAGATCGCGCGGCGCATCTCCAGCAAAATGCCCAACTTGCATCTCGTCTCACAAATCTCACTTTCGAATCTCACCGCCGTCTCGCCGGGATCAGGAATCAACGAACCGCCCGCCCCGGCGATTTTTGAGACGGATCTCAATTTTCGGTTGTCGGATTTCGGTTGCCCGGTTCTCTCCACCCACCCCGCCCCCGGCCCCGACAATCTCACCCGCGTCTCCCAAATCTCACGCGGCCGTCCCCCCCGGCCCCTCCCCCAATTGCCAATGACTAATTATCAATTACTAATTACTAATGATGAGCGCTCCCGTCCATTGTCCCCGCTCTCCCCGCCAGCCACGGCCCAACCGTCCGTCTCACAAACGCGGGGCTCACCACGCTCACATGGTTCCCGAAATACCAATCCCGCGCAAACGCCGGCCGCCAGCGAACATCCTCAAACCCCGCCGCCCGCACCCGCCATCCCACCAGCCCCGCCGACGGACCCCATCGCCGATCCGACGAACCCAGCATCGAGGTCCCCAGCCCCAGGAAAAAAACATCCCCCGGCCCGCCCACCGAAGCCAGCCCGCCCCGGCATCCCGCCGCCGCCCGCGCCGCGTCATACCCCGGCGATATGGCCGGCGCGCACAAAACCGCCCGCCCGATCGCCTCGCGTTGCCCCAGCGTCTCAAGCGCCCGCACAATGATCCAGCACCCGCCCGAATGCCCGATCAACCCGACATGCGTGTCGCCATGCGTCGCGCGGTGCCCCCGAATAATCTCACACAGCCCCGCCGCCCGCTTCTCATGCAGCCCCGTGTGCATCAGGTTCGGAAACGCCCGCACCACCGGCCACCCGCGGTTCCAGCGATACACGACCACTGCCCCGCGCCACCCGCTCCGCAGAATGCCCACCGCCATGGCCCGCGCATACAGACTCGGCCCCTCGATCCCGCCGAGGATCACAATCAGCCCGCGCCGCCGCCGTCGCGGTGTGTCCCACCCCTCGGTGGAGCCCACGCCGGTCAGCAATCCGAACCAGGTTGTCAAAAGGCAGAAAATCGGCTCGAGCAGCGCACAGGTCCCCGCCATCAGCAGCCCGAGCGCCCGATTCACGTCGGCGTCACGCCCGCTCGAGGTACTCGCCCGTCCGCGTGTCGACTCGAATCACTTCGCCGTTGACGATGAACGGAGGAACCCGAACCTTGAACCCCGTTTCCAGGATGGCGTCCTTCTGCTGGTTGGTGGCCGTCGCCCCCTTCACCACCGGCGACGTATCCGTAATCTTCAGCTCGACCACGTTCGGCAGTTCGCCGCCCACCACCGCCCCGTCGATCAGCATCAGCTTGCACTTCTCGTTGCCCTTGAGGTAGTGCTCCGCGTCCGGAAGAAGGTCGGCCGACACGTGAATCTGATCAAACGTGTTCGTATCCATGAACACATACTGATCGCCCTCTTTATAGAGATACTCGTATTCGGCACCCTCAACGCGCGGCGTCTCGATCTTGTCGTCCGTGCTGAACCGCGTGTCGATCACCGACCCGGTCTTGAAGTTCTTCAACTTGGCCGCGACATAGCTCCGCCAGTTCCCCTTGGAAACGATCTGAAACTCATGCACGGTAAAGAGCTGATTATCGTGCTCTATCACCATGCCCTTGCGCATATCCACGGCCTTGATCATCGCTCACCTTCGCAAAGTTGCCTGTCCACAGTCTGCCGAGCTTTTCGCCCAGTTCCGGATCGCCAATTCTCCAACAATTTCACAGCCCCGTCAAGATCGGCGCAGTCTCCCTCTCCCCGCAGGGTCGAAGAGTCGCCGTGGCGACAGAGGGTCGGGGTGAGGACCAACCGCTCTCAATCGAGCAAGTCGCGACGCTTCCAGCTAACGCGACACCTGCTGCGTAATCTGCTACTCTCCCGCCCGACGAACGCCGGCAGCGCCGCGATCGACTCAGCCATGTTCGACCAATTCTTCTCCATCTTCCGTGAACCCTGGATCGTCGGCACCGCCTGCGCCGTTCTCATGCTCTTTTCCTGGTTGTTCGCCTTCCGCTTCCACCGTAATCGCCTACGCAAAGGCGGGCCGCGCGATTCCGGCGGCGCCCTGATCGACGAGTGCTGTCTCGCCATCCTCGGCCTCCTGCTCGCCTTCACCTTCGCCGCCGCCTACACAAAGCACGACAACCGCAACGCTCGCATCGCCGACGACGCCAACGCCCTGCGAACCTATTACCTCCGTGCCCAGGCCCTGCCCGAACCCTGGCGAAGCAACCTCTCCGCGATCGCCCGTGAATCGTTGAAACAACGCCTGTCCATCCAGCATTCCGTCCTGACCGCCGCGCTGATCACTCACATCGATGCCAGCGTCTCCGCCGCCGAGGCCCGCATGCTCGACGTCGTCCAGCGCATGAATCAGGACAAGGACGCCGCCCAGTACTCCGGACCCATCACCGATGCCATCGTCCAACTCGTCGCCACCCACGAGATGCGCGTCGCCACCGCCAAAGACAGCGTCCCCTTTCCCGTGATCCTCCTTCTCTTGCTCGTCGCCTCCATCTCCGCATTCCTCCTCGGCCGCTCACAAGCTCACGCCGACCGCCTGCGCCTCACCACCATCCCCCTCATCCTGCTCGTCGCCGCCATCGTCTTCGTCACGCTCGACCTCGAAGCTCCATTCCGAGGCCTGATCAATACCGACCAGACCCCCATCAACCGGCTGGCAACATCCCTGGGAATCCCCACCTAATAGCAATTGCAAAGCCACCGCCGCAACGTCGCGGGCCCTTGCCGGCCCGCCGCAGTCTCCACACAATTCGCCCGGCGCGCACCGAACCAGGGAATACCGATGCAAAGTCTCTTCCGGCGACTCCATCCTTTATTCGTGCTTTTCGCGATGCTCGCCCCCGCGCTCGCGGCCAGCCCCGCCGCCCGCGCAGAATCGTTGAGCGATTCCGAACTCGGCTTCCGACTCGACATCCCCGACGGCTTCAATCGCGCCGACCAGCTAGCCGTCATCGACAAGAGCATCATGGCCGCCTACCAGAAATCCGCCCCCGCCGGTCCCGCGACACTGCTCTTCGTCGAGCGACTCTCCGCCCTGCTCCCCCACGAACGACTCGATCTCACCAAGGCCCCACCCGGCTTCAAGGGCCGCGTCGTGCCTTTCCAATGGAACGGCTTCACGGTCGACGCCGTCGAGATGCCCACCACATTCGGAAAATCCAACCTGATGCAATACTCTGTCCAGATTCCCCTCACCCCCAAAGCCATCCAGCTCCGCATCGTCGGACCGACGAGCGAAGCCGAGCAACTCCGCGCCCTTGCTCAAGGATTACTGAACAATCTCACCGACCAGACCAACTGGAAATCACCCGCCCAACAGGCCGCCGCGCGTTCGTACGGCACGACGTTGATCGTTGTGTTGGGCGTCCTAATGCTCGCCGGCCTGGTTGGACTCTCCTTCCTCAGCCGTCACCTCCCGCGCGGAACTGTCCTCGTCGTCGCGGTACTGTTGTTCGCCGTCAGCGGCGCCATCAAAACCGGACACAGCATCGAAATGAACGGCATCACCGCCGCCCTCCGCCTCTTCAGCGTCATCGCCATCCTATTAGGTCTGGCAGACCTATTCCGCCGCCGCCCCGCATAGGTCGTCAAGAGAGCTGGCGACATGATTACAAAAACAGAACTTACAAATGAATGACTTGCCTCACCGCGCCGGCCCCACAATCATCCCCGAATGTCTTCCGCCGCAAGAAGCTCGCGTCACATCCTCAAACCCGCTCTCCTCCTTGCATGCGCCCTCCTCGCCATCGCCGCCTTCGCCTGGTTCGCTTCTCCCACGAAAGGCCAGCCCGCCCCGCCAATCACTGCCGGCCAATGGCTCAACCACACCGGCCCCGCGCCCACCCTCGAATCCTTGCGCGGCAAGTGGGTTCTGCTCGACTTCTGGGGAACGTTCTGCGGCCCCTGCCTCCGAGAAATCCCGCAACTCAATGATCTCAGTCGCCGACTCGCCCCGCGCGGCCTCGTCCTGCTAGGCATTTCCCCCGAACCCGCTTCCACCGTGGCCCCATTTCTGGCAAGACTCAAAACCCCGCTCGAATACCCCACCGCGGCCGAAGCCGCCCCAACCTTCTCCGCCTACAGCGTCGACACAATCCCACGACTCTTCCTCATAGACCCAACCGGAAAAATCGCCTGGTCCGGCCGAGACCCCGAATCCGCCGAATCGGCCTTCAACACACATTCGGGCTCGGCGCATTAGCCGCCGCACTTCGCTCGGCGATGCCCGCCCGTAAATGACCCCCGCTCGCGGTATAATGCCGCCCGATGCAATGCGACCCCGCACACGTCGCATCGCCGGGAGGGGTACATATGTTCCGCAACGCTCTCGAAGGAGATCGCTCCGCCGCGACGTATCGGCGACACGGCCACCGCTTCCTCCTCGTAGCAACAATTGCCCTCGCCTTCATCGCTCCCGCCCGGGCGCAGAAAAAGGACGACGCTCCCCAATCGCCCGGCGCAATTCCAGATCCAAACGGACCATTCGATAACGCCGGCCTTCAAAAGCTCGGCCAATCCGAATCCGAGGCCAGTATTCCAACCGGCCTCATTCCGGCCCCCCTCAACTCCGACGCGCCGCCCGAAAGCAATTCCCTCGCCGGCCCGACCGACCACAAGCTCACAAAACTCAACCACATTCCGCCGTCACAACGATACGGCCTGCACCCGCGTTCAATTCCCGAAGTGCGCCTGAGTGCCCTCGACCATGCATCGCTCCTCGACGAAGACGCGCGCTCCCCATCCCTCTGCAAGCGCGTCCGAACCAGTATTGGACGCGATCTACAAATCACATCCGACCACGGCCTCTGGCAAAACACACCTGACAACGGCCGCATCTGGACCGTCGATGTCGTCTCAACGAGCGCCGTCGCGCTGCGCCTCCACTTCGCAGACTTCGACCTTCCGCCCGGCGCCGAACTCTGGCTTTATGCTCCGTCCCACCCCGAAGCCGCCGACGGCCCCCACCAAGGCCGCGGCCCGCTCGACGACGGCCAATTCTGGAGCGGCACCATTGAAGGCGACCGCGTCCGCGTCGAGCTCTTCACCCCCGGCGACGCCATCAGCGGCGCAATCCACCCGCCCAGAATCGACACACTCCAGCACTCCTATCGCGATCCCCTCACCGCCGCCGCCGATCCGCGCGGCACCTGCAGCAACGACATCACATGCTCTGCTTCGTTCACAAACGTAAGCCACGGCACAGCCCGCATCAGCTTCGTAGAGAATGGCAACGGCTTCCTCTGCACCGGCCAGCTCATCAACCCTCAAAACGGCGACCTGACGCCCTACTTCCTCACCTCCAACAACTGCATCGCCACCAATACCGTCGCCCAGACCACGCAATTCTTCTGGCTCTTTCAAACTTCCTCCTGCAACGGCACCCCGCCCACCCTCAGCAGCGTGCCAAAATCCAGCGTCGCCACGCTCGCCGCCACCGGCACCTCCTCCGACTTCACCATCCTCATCGCCGAAGGCGCCCTGCCCTGCGGCCTCTTCTGGCCGGCCTTCGACGCCAACGCCATCGCCAACGGACTCGCGTCATCCGTCATTCACCACCCCCAGGGCGGCGCCAAACGCATCAGCTTCGGCACCAAGGCCACCGCCGATTCCGCCGTCTGCTCCACCGGCAACCCCAACTTCCTCAGAATCAACTGGACCGACGGCGTCACCGAGTCCGGCTCCGAAGGCGCCGCCGTCTTCCGCAATGACACCCAGCGCGTCTACGGCCAGCTCTCCTGCGGTCCCTCCACCTGCGCCAACCAGACCTTCGACAATTTCGGCGCCATGTCGGCCACATTCTCCGGCAGCGCCACGGTCCAAACGCTCCTCGCCGGCGGGAGCGACGACGCCCTCGAACCCAACGACACCTGCGCCACCGCCGTCACCGTCTCCGAGGGAACATTCACAAACCGCATCGTGAAGTTCAACCACGACGACTGGTTCCGGCTCGCTGTCGCCGCCGGCGGCACCCTCTCGATCACCCTCACCTTCACCGACGCCAACGGCGACATCGACCTCGAGCTCTTCGGCACCTGTGGTGGCACGCTCCTCGCTTCCTCGACCAGCTCAACCAACACCGAATCGCTCGTCTACACAAACCCCGGCGCCGCCACCAACCTCCTGGTCCACGTCTTCCTCAGCGATTGCGACACCCGCAACAGCTACACCATGGTCGCCTCGTCATCGCTCCCCAACGACACCTGCGCCACCGCCACCGTCATCCCCGACACGGCCACGACCTTCGCCCCGGCCGCCTACAGCACCACCCTCGCCGACGCCTCCGCCAGCGAGCCCCAGGAAAACTGCGAAACCGGCAACGTCGGCGTCAGCAACTCCGTCTGGTACAGCTTCACTCCCTGCGGAAGCGGCACCATCACCATCGACACCTTCGGCACCAGCTACGACACCGTCCTCTCCATGTTCACCGGCACCTGCACCGCCGCGAACCAGGTCGCCTGCAACGACAACGCGATCGGCACGCAAGCCCGCCTCCTGAACGTCCCCGTCACCACCGGCACGACCTACCTCATCAAGGTCGCCGACTTCAACACCACGGCCGGCGGTGGCGCCCTCGATTTCAACTTCACCTACGCCCCGACTCCCCCATCCAACGATTCCTGTGCCTCCGCGGTCGTCATCCCCGGCAACGCCACCGCCTTTAACCCCACGCCGTTCTGCACCGTTGGCGCGACGACTCAACCCGGCGACCCGGCCGAATCCTGCGGCTTCACGACCAACAGCAATCCCGTCTATTACAGCTTCACCCCCTGCGGTAACGGCCACATCACCGTCGACACCAACGGCAGCGACTATGACACCGTGCTCTCGATCTTCACCGGAACCTGCGCCTCGCCCGTCGAGCTCGCCTGCGACGACGACAGCGGCACCGGTCTCAACTCGCAGCTCATCAACGTCCCCGTCACCGGCGGCACCACCTACCTCATCAAGGCGGCCGACTTCGGCAACCCCGACGGCGGTTCCCTCAACTTCAACTTCTCCTATTCCGTCTCCACCGCGCCCGTCAACGACAGCTGCTCATCCCCAACCGTCATCCCCAAAAACACGCTCAACTTCGACCCGCCGCCCTACTGCACCGTCGGTGCCAACGCCACCGTCGGCGAACCGCAGGAATCCTGCGAAGTCGGCGGCGTCGGCGTCAGCAACACCGTCTGGTACAGCTTCGCTCCCTGCGCCTCCGGCACCATCAGTCTCAACACCAACGGCAGCGACTACGACACCGTCCTCGCAGTCTTCACGGGAACATGCGGCGCGGGTGTCCAACTCGCCTGCGACGACGACAGCGGAACCGGTTCAAATTCCCAGCTAATCAACGTCCCCGTCAACGCCGGAACAACCTACCTCATCAAAGTCTCTGACTACGGCGGCCCCAACGGCGGAACTCTCACATTCCATTTCTCCTACGCCCCCGTGCCCCCGGCCAACGACCTCTGCAGCGCGGCCACGCAGATCCCGACCAACATCTTCAGCTCAACGACAACCTGCACCGTCGGCGCAACCGACAGCCCGTCTGAGCCCGACGAAAATTGCGGAGCCCCGCCCAACGGCCACTCCGTCTGGTTCCGTTATGTCGCAACTGCAAGCGGCGCGGCAACGGTTAATACCTTTGGTAGCAATTTCGACACTGTCCTCTCCGCCTTCACCGGCTCCTGCGCCGCCCCCAGCCCGCTCGCCTGCAACGACGACACCAATGGCGTCGCGTCGAGTCTGCCCATCGTCCCCCTCTCGAGTGGAGTGACTTACTTGTTCAAGGTCTCCGCCTACGGCGACTCCGAAGGCGGCTCGTTGCACTTCCAATTCTCCCTCATTGCCGCCGGCGACACGAATTGCGACGGAACATTCAACGCCCTCGACCTCCCTCTCTTCATCCAAGCCCTGCTCGACCCCGCCGGCTTCAGCGGATGCAGCATCGGCGCAGCCGACATGACCGGCGACGGCCTGATCGACGGCCGCGACATACCCCCGTTCGTGAACGCCCTGCTCCCATGACGTACGAGGCGCAAGTCAAATCTGCGCGATTCAGGACCGATGACTCGCAGTGGCGATTGCAGAACCCGCTTGGAGTCGGCCCGAATCGACGAGTCGCCCGGCGAGGCGAGCCACTGAAAAAATCGCCGCCCCCTTGACTCCCCACGCATGGAGAATGAGCAATAACCAGACATTTTTCTTGGCTAGGAGCGTATTCCGGAAAGTCGTCGCGAAAAATCCAGCCCGAAAGGCAGCACCAACTCCCCGTCCGCAGGCAGCGCGCTTGATATGCCACCCGGTCCTCATGTCGAGGAATTGTGTCGGCGACTGCCTTTAAGGCGCGTATCAACTGATTTCACGAGACGATGCCGGCGAATCATATACTCGACTCGAGCATCCGCAGGTGGAGCCTCAAATTACTCGCTCATTATCCGATTCCAGCGCCCGTTCGCACTGGCCGATCGCCGGAGCCAGCTTCAAAGCGATGACTACCCTCAAAAAATAGATCTGCAAATCCATCTGGCGGCCGAACGCCGAGTGACCCACTCGGACAAGCCGTGCAACATCTGTACAATGCTCACATGCGAATGCTCCGGGCATTTATGTCGCTATTCCGCGGCACCACCGACGAGGACGCCTACCGCGAATACCGCGTCCGGCTCCTCCAATGGGCCGCCGACGCCCACAATTTCTCGCAAGCCGAGTTCGCCAGAGATTACGAAAATCGCTACCTGGCCGGCGATGGCCGCGACCTCTTCTTCGATTATCTCCTCTCCGTCAGCAAAGAATCGCCGAGCTACCTGACCGACCACCCCGCCCTACTCGCCGATCGAAAAAAGCTCTTCGACCGCTTCGGCCTCCCCATCCTCACCATGCGAGAACTCCGCGACAAAGAAAACGACCGCCTGAAACGCCTCGATTCGCCGCTGCGAATGTAGGATTCACCCAATGCCGATGGACCTTCCAACCCTCCGCAAGCTCGTCGCCTTGGACGAAAACGACCCGCTCAGTCGCTTCGCCCTTGGCCGCAAACTCGCTGACGAAACCGATCCCGTGGCGCTCACCGAAGCCGCCGGCCATCTGCGCTTCGCCAACACCTGCGACCCACACCACCTCGCGACCTATCACATCCTCGGTCAGGTGCTCATCAAGCTCGGACAAAAGGACGAAGCCCGCGACGTGCTGACTCGCGGCCTGGCAAAGACCGAAGGTATCGGCGAAGGCATGGGCCGCGACCTCGGTCCCGCCATGCAGGAAATGTTCAACGCACTCTGATCACATCGCCCATTCGTAATCTATCTGCTCGAACGGCCGCGGCGCGAGCGACCTCGGCCGCCGCCGCGCCACCGAGCATACCAACCCCAGCGCGATGTAATTCGCAATCAGACTGCTCCCACCGAAGCTCACGAACGGCAGCGTCATGCCCGTGATCGGCATCCACCCTGTCGTCATCCCGATATTCACAATGGTCTGCCCGAAGATCATCGCGGCCACTCCGACCGCGACCAGCCGACCCACCGGATCATGCGTCGATGATGCGATCACCAGACACGTCCCCACCGCCAGCAAATACAATCCCAAGATCGCCACGCATCCAAGAAACCCCCACTGATGCGCCAGCACGGCGAAAATGAAATCGTTGTGATCCTCCGGCAGGAGTTTGTGCCGGAAAAACGCCGCCGGCTGTAAACCCGACCCAACGATGCCTCCGCTGCCGATCGCGATCTTCGACTGCCGAAGCTGGTACCCCGCCGACATCTGCCACGCTTGATTATCCTCGTTCTGCCGCAACAGCACTTCGATCCGCTGCTTCTGATAGGCCGACATGAATGGCGAATTATAAAACGCCGGCGCAATGATCAATCCGGCTCCGATCAGCATCGCCAAATGCTTCAGCTTCGCGCCGGCAGCAAACACCATGGCGAAAAAGACGGGCAGAAAGAGCAGCGACGTTCCAAGATCGGGTTCGACCAGCACGAGAAGCGTCGGCACGAGTGCCAGCACCGCCGGCAGCGCAAGACCGAGCAATGACCGCTGGTTCCTCTTGAAGCGCAGATACCATGCCGTGGCGAGCACGCAAACGATCTTGGCGACTTCCGACACCTGCATGTTGATCGGACCGAGATCGATCCAGCGATAGGCGTTGCGACGCGGTCGAATCAGCGGCTCAAGCGGCACTTTTTTCGCTACCAGCAGCATGACCAGCAGCACCAGTACGACCGCGTAAAGCGGATATGACCACTCCGCCAATCGCTGATGGCCCACGAAGAGCACAACGATGAAAGCAATCATCCCTGCTGCCAGATACCCGGTCTGCCGCAGCGTCGTGACCGGCCCGCTCTCGCTGTTCACCTCGCCGACATAGATCCCCAGAATCCCCAGCCCGCTCAGCGCGATCGCCGCCAACAGCAGCACCCAGCCGCTGCCCGAGAGCCACTGCTCGCGCTCCTTATAGATCACGAGCCCGCTCCATCATTCAAGGTCCTGCGCGGGCTCGGAAACCGGCCGCCGCGCCCGCCCCTCCAGCGCCGCATCGCGCGGTAGATATCCCCCGGGACTATCCATCAACAATTCCCATACCCGCCGCCCCACCGGAGCCGCCACCTTGCCGCCGCTGCCGCCATATTCGATCACCAGCGCTACGGCGATCCGCGGATCCTCGCGCGGCGCGAATCCCGCGAACCATGCGTGCGTTCGATCCTTGCCGCGACCCGTCTCCACCGGCGGCCAGCGCTCGGCGACTCGCCGCGACCGAAGTTCCCATGTCTGCCCCGGATCGAGCCGCGCCTGCGCCTCCTCTGGTGTCCGCGCGATCACCTCTTCGGTCCGTCCGTCGCGTGCCTCATAGGTGTACTTCCATTCCGATACTCGCGACACGGCCTGGGCCGATCCCGTCTTCCCGCAAACGACCATGTCATCCATTCGGGCCCCCTCATACGCCGTCCCGCCCGCGACATTCACGCATCGATAAAGCCCCTCGCGCACCAGCGCCAGGTCCGCGGCGCTCACTCCCGGCAAAGCAAACGCCGGCCGCGCCCGCCCGTCATCCCGAACAAGCGTCGGATCGCGATACACCCCGCTCGCCAGCGTCGCGTACAAATTGGCCGCTTGTAACGGCGTCACCTGAATCTCGCCCTGCCCCAGCGCGTAATTACGCCCGTCCGTCACCTGAAAGCCACTTCCGCGGCGCGACTTCAATTCCGCATCCGTCGGCATATAGCCGCGTCGCTCCTCCACCAGCGAAATGCCGTCCGTGCCTCCGCCCGGCCCGCGCAAAACTAATCGATAGAAGTCCATCAACCGATCCGCCCCGACGCGCTGACCCAACGTATAGAAGTAAATATTGCAGCTGTGTTGAATTGCCTCGACCGCGTTCATCGGCCCATGCGGCGGCATCTCGCGCCACTGCGTCCAGCAGAACCATGCATCCACGTTGTCAAACAACCGCCCCCGGCACTCCACTTTTGCCGCCGGATTGATGACTCCACTCGAAATCCCCGCCAGCAGCGCCAGCGGCTTCAGAATTGATCCCGGCGGATACTCCTCTGAAACCGCTCGAAACAACAGCGGTCGCCCGCGTGTATCGTCGCGCAAGGTGTTGTACTTCTCGTTGTACGCGCCCGGCTCGAAACCCGGCACGCTTGCCAGCGCGAGCACTTCGCGCGTCCGAACGTCGATTACCGCACACGAAGCCCCGGTCGAAGGCGGATGCGCCGTGACCGCCTGCGACAGAATCTCTGATAGCTGCTTCTGGAGCGCCAAGTCGATAGTCAGCCGGATGTCGCGTCCGTCGCGCGCATCCGTCTGCTGCAGCACGCGCCCATCAAGATCCTTCTGCCGCATGCCCCGCTCGCCGCGCAACATCTGTTCCGCCGCGCGCTCTACGCCGCTTACGCCCACTGGCTCGCCCGGAAGATAGCGGCGCCGCTCATCGTCGCGAACCGGGTCCTGCTCCATCTGTTTCGCCGAGACCTCGCCCATCCGCCCGATCAGATGGCACACTGGCGAAATGTCCCGCGCCTCGCGCCGCACGGACGGCTCGATTCGCAACAGCCCGGCCTCATCCACCTGCATATCGATCGCCGCGCGAACTTGCGGCGACACATCCCGCAACACCGAGTGCCGCATCTGGTCCTCGGCCAGTCGCACATCCTCGGGCGGCTCGTCGAATCCGCGATTCGCCCGCGCACGCCAAAGATAAGTCCGCAGCGCTTCAACTCGCCGGCAGATCTCGTCTCGCCGCGCCCGAAGCTCTGCAGTCGGCACGCCGCTCGCCCGGCTCAACTGCACCCACATGGCCGCAATTCGCTCACGCACCAACTCCCGGCTGCGCCGAGTCGCCTCCGCCGCCGGCAGGTCGCGCAGCGCCGGCTCGCGTCGGACACGACGAGCCAGGACATTCAGATAGTCAGGGTCCATGCTGAGCACGCCGTAGTGGATCGTGACGTCGTATGCAGGCTCGTCGCTGACCAGCAGAATTCCATTGCGGTCGAGAATTCGGCCGCGCAGTGGAAAGAGCGTCTCGGGTGGCCGCTCGAGGGCCGACTCGGACATCGACCTGAAGTAGACGCCTTGTAAGACCTGCAGTTGAAAAAGTCGCGCAATCAGGCCGACGGCGCAGATAACCGCGCACCAAAGCAGGATGACCAGCCGTCGCTCAAACATTGTTCGCTATCTCGCGGCCCATCGGACCGGCCGGCTATGACCGGACCCGGTAGGTCCGCACCGCATCCAGCCCCAGCAGGGGTCGAGCCCGTTTCAGAGCCCAGTGCACATAAGGTGCCAACACCACGCTGTACGCGGCAGTATACGCCCCAAACATGATCCATGTTCCCAGACGCGACCAGGCCCGCAGCGTCCAGCAAAAAAAGGCCGCTTCCAACGTCTGGGCGACGACGATCCACCCCACGACGACAAACACATAGGTCAGCAAGTGCTCGCGAAACACCAACTCGCGAAGTTGAATGGTCGCCAGCGCCGCGAACCCGAAGATCAGCGCATGCAGGCCGACCGTTGAACGCTCGTGGAAGCTCAGGCCGCAAAGATCGCTTGCAAAGCCGATGATCCAGCAGGCAAGCAGCGCGTCGCTCTTTCGAGCCGACAGCGCGTAGAACACCGCGACAAAGACCAGAAGATCGGGTCGCACCTGCTGCACGGCAATGAGTGGCATCAGCGTGGTCTGCAGGACGCAGGCGGCGTAAGTCAGAATGGCCAGGGCGATCCAATGCATGATGTCGATCGATTGCCGCCGATGTTGGCGGCTGGCCCGAGCCGGTCCGACTCAGTCGATTGCTCGCCTACTTCCGCGGTACCGCTGAGGCGGCTGGAGCGTCGAGGGCCTTATCGGTTCCCGATCGGCCAATCCCCAGGACCGCACGGGCAGCCGCGATCCGCACAGTCATCGGTTCCGTTTCGTCGTCCATTGCCTTTCCAAGCGGCTCCAGCGCGCGGCGATCTCCGATGGCCTCCAAGGCCGTGGCCGCGAGTGTTTTCATCCGCATTTCCTGTTGAGCCGGCGGATCGTCGCGATTGGCCTTCTCTGCCGGGGCCTTGTACGAGAGCATTTCCATCGCGAACGCGTAGCCGTCCGCCTTGCCGAGTTTGCCCAGTCCACACGCCGAGGCCAGACGCACCTCATCATACGGCCCTTCCTTCAGGCGATACTCGAAGAGCTCTTCGGCGGCTTCGGTCCGCGTAATTGCCAACGCCATGATCGCGTCGACCATCTTCGGGCCGCTTCCACTATGCGCCTCAAAAATCAATCCACGCGTGGACTTCTTGTCTCCCAGTTGCGACATCGACTTGACGCACTGCAGCCGCACCATTTCGGATTTGTCTTTTTGCTCGACGCTCAGCACCTTGATTGCCTTTGGGTCGCCCAGCAAACCGATGATCATGGCCGCGTTCGCCCGCACCTGCTGGTCCGGATCGCTGAAGAGCAGCGAGGACAATTCGGTGGTCCGGCTCGTGTCGCCCGCGCGGTGCATCGCGAAAATCGCGGCGATGCGGACGATGCGATCATTATCCTCAGCACACGAGCGATAAATCTCGATCGACTCGCGATCGCGCATCGTCCCCAAAGCCAACAGCGCGGCAAATCGAACGGCAGGCGATTCGTCTTTCAGACAGGCCCGAATCCGCGCTCGCCCCTGGTCGGGAGCGGTCTCCTGCAACGCCTCAATCGCGTGCATGGCCGCGAGCGGCGATGGATCAGCCGTCGTGTCGAGCAGGAAATGGGTTGCTCGTTGCTCGAGGCGGCCGCGCTCACTGGGCAGCGGCTCTCTCCAGCCGGTGTTCTCGCAGCCGACGTTCAACATGAGTGCAAACATGAGCACAGGAACGACTGTCGCTCGTCCAGCCGCCGCGAGACCCCTCCCGGATCGGCGAACTCGGTGCAGAAGCCAATCAAGCAGCATCGCGGCCGTCAGAAACGTGCAGCCGGTTGTGAACCAATCGCCCCAGCGCGAGTAAAGCGTGTGTCGCTCGTCGGTTCGTACGCGCGCCACGCGGAATCCTGGGGCCGTCCAGGGCTTCGACTTCCAGCGATCGACGGTTGCGATGTCGTCGTCGATCTGATCGATCAGTTCGGCTCGATCATCCGACGCGCGCGTCCCCGCTCCGCCCGCCATCGACTCAGCCAGCATTTCAGAAAGTCGATTCCCCATGAAAAGGAACTCCTCTCCGATCACCCCTAGAGACTGTTGAAGCCGCGGCATCTCGCTGAAGCAGGTCACGATCGCATTGTTGCTGCTCGGCTCACGCAAGGATTGCTCCGCGTGACCGCGAATCCGGACCAGCACGTCCCGAACTGCCGCAAGTTTGGCTACCTTTTCGGGCGGAAGCTCGACCCGATCGTGGACTCGGCCGGACGGATCGATCATCGCACTGGCCCCGGTATTGACCGATCGCGCCAGCCCCACGCGATTCTCAACGGCCCGGAACACCGACGCCGCCAGATGCATTTCCAGTTCGCTCGAATGATTGAACCAGCCGTCGTTACTGATGTTAAGTACCAAGTCGACCTCCTTGCCGCTTCCCAACCCATGCGAGCCGGGGTCACGCGTCTCCGCGAACCCCCGCACGATATACGGCTCCGTGTCTTCATAACAGATGGGCGCCGCCGCGCGATACCGCCGGCCGCCCATGGACGGGGCGTTGAAATCGAACGCTCGAAGAGCATCGCCGAACGAAAGTGAGTATTCGAGTCCGCTCGCCCCCCAGGGCGTGATCGCATTCAGCCAGCGATAAACCGTGTGAAGGCGGCCGTTGCGAAACGGGACAAACTCGCCGAAGAGCACCAGGTGATTCTTGTCGTATCGCTGCGCAGGAGCGCCGGGCTGCGGCGGAAACAGATAGGCGGAATTGTATCTTTCGGCGCGCGGCGGAATGTCCGTCGGCTTTCCTTCAATGCTTGCCGATCCGGTGACGATCGCGACGCCGCTTTCGCGCCCCACCTTGCGCAGCTCATCCAGCGTGCGGCGGCACCAGACACGGTAGGTCTCGAGTTGCGCCGCGGCATAGTTTGGAAAACACTTTTCACGAATGACGTTCATAGCCGCCGGACTGGCGTTCATGAACTCGTCATTGAAATATCCGGGCCACGCGGTTTCGGGCAGAACAATCAGGTCAGGCCGCTGCGCCGCCGCCTGTCGCACGAGACTCATGTATGTCTCGAAAGTCACTTCATGCGAAGTGCGACTCGAACGTTCGCGATCGACATAGCTTGGCAGGTCGTGCTGGATGATGGCAATGAGTGGCCCGACCGGAGAGGGCGGTGCGCCCGGTTCCGAAGGCGAAGTGGATGGATGCGAACTCGCAGAATCGCCGCGATCGTCGGCCCGTGACATCGCCCCGTAGATCAGGGTCATCGTCACGACCACCAGCGTTGCCAGCGAACCGATGGGTAGGCGCGTCGTCCGCTCGGGCTGATCTCGGCGCCAGATGAGAATGGGTTGAATCAGCAGATCGGTCAGCCAGCCGTTAATCATGACGACAACGAAGCTGACACCGTAGGCCCCGATCAGATCGCTGATTTGGATCATCGACAGCACGCGATACTGCGTGTGAGCCATCAGGCACCACGGAAAGCCCGCCAGACTCTGCGAACGAACGAACTCCCCGGCCGTCCAGACGATCGGCAGCGCGATGGCCAGTGAGACGCCATGTCGCCGGAACATATGCCGTACCGGCCACGCCACCAGCGGAAATGTCGCGCCGAAGAAAACGCACAGCGCAAGGTACCCCGGCAGCGTGACAGGCGCGAGCCATCGCACATTGACGGCGAAAAATGAAACCCCAAGCAGATAGCTCGCGACGTAGACCCAACGCGGACGTTCGGTGGTGCAGACGCAGACAGCCCACGGCACCAGCGCGACATACGCCAATGGCCACCACCCGAGTGGCGGAAATATCATCGAGCAGAGGGCCAGCGACAGCCCCGTCAGGATAGCGACCGGCATCCGGGATTCGATCTGGAACTGTCCGCCAATCAACCTTGCCGGCGCGCGATACCGCTCACCGCCCCCCCGCCCAATCTTGCCCGACGGAGAATCGCTTGGGATCGCCATAGCGCCCGGCCGCAATGGACCTGATGCCGAAGCCGGTGCGGCCTCCTTCATTACGCCGCCGCCCAAGTCGCAAGGTTCACGGCGACAGACGTAACACTCGCAGATGTCGCTTTGAAGTACATCTCAAAATAACCCTCCGTGGTCTTCATGCCGTCCAATCATCCAGCAATCCCGGCATCGGGACCGCCGAAGCCCAATCACCGGAGTTGATCGCCAGGTCGCCATGCGGCTGATGCACATAGCCGTTCGCCGCACCCGGACCGAACGGATCGCTCGAACCATGCCATGCGGCCAACCGCGCTGTCGGCTCGCCATCCTGAAGCCCTATCATCGCCGGAAGGAACGCCGGCCGCGAATCGCCGCTCGCCTCGATCGCATCGGACAGTCGAACTCGAATCATCGGCGGCGAGCTTCGGCCAAATCCGTTCAGCCCCTCAATTACCATCCGCCCGAATAGCAAAAAGCACACCGCACAGCTCACCGGATTGCCCGGCAAGCCCAACACGTGCTGTCCCGCCGGCCCGATGCCGTATGCGGTGGGCTTTCCGGGTCGTAGGTTAATCCCGTGAAAAGCCCATCGAACGCCCAGCCCCTCTGCCACGCCCGGGACAAGATCGCGCGTGCCCATCGACATCCCGCCAACCGCCACGGCCAGCCCACCCTCGGCTCCGGCCAACGCGTCAGCAAGCTTTTCGCGCAGGTCCGCCTCGGTATCGCGCGCCACCGCCGATCGAACTACCGTCGCCCCACACTCTCGCGCCAGCGCGGCCAGCATCGGACCGTTGCTGTCGACAATCTGTCCGGGTTTTGCCGACCCACCCAGTGGAATCAACTCATCTCCGGTGACGACGATAGCCACGCGCGGCTGACGATAGGCGCCTATGCTCGTCACACCCGCGGTAGACAGCGCCGCCAGTTGCGCTGAACGGATCCGAATCGGAGCGGCCAAAATCTTCTGACTCGCCTTCCGAATCGATCCGCGCCTTGAAATGCATTTTCCGGCCTTCACCGCCCTCCCAACCTGCACACACCCGTTCGCGGCCGGCGATGTCGCCTCGACCGGCACAACCGCATCAGCGCCTGGCGGCAATGGCGCCCCGGTGTTAATCCGCATCGCCTCCCCGTCGCCCACCCGCACGTCACTCGCGTATCCCGCGAGCGCCTCGCCCACCACCGCAAGGGTGCACGGCGCACTCGCGACCGACGCTGCCCGCACCGCGTAGCCGTCCATCATTGCCTTGTCGAACGCCGGATAATCCCCCGATGCCAGGACCGGCTCAGCAAGCACGCGCCCATGCGCTTCTGCAACCGACACCCGCTCCACCGGCCCCGGCCGCGTGGCTCTACTGATGTGCTCCCAAGCCGTTTGCAGCGAAATCAGCGACTGAACCGTGTTTTCCACGCGCGCATTCTCAGAACGCCCCACAGCGCCGTCAAGCAACGTTCGGCTCGACCGGCTGCTCCGATACCTCGTCTCGAATTAGTAGTACGCCGACCGCGAGAGCAAGGATTCCAACGACCACTGACCCTGCCGCCCGGTACACTGGAAAAGCAAACGCCACGAGCGAAGCCAGCCAGACCGCCAACGCCATTGAAGCGACAACACGATCGCGTCGTGCTCGATCAGTGACGCTGCGAGACAGACATCGCCCCACGAGCACCGCCGCGGGAATCATCTCCGCCGCAATCCAATATGAAATGAAGTGTGGATTCGCGAGCAACATCACACACACGAACCCGGTGAAAACGCGTCCACTCGCCTGCGCCCCTCCTCGCAACGCCGCCCAACAGCACCAGCCGCCGATGCCGCCAATAACGATAAACCATAGCGCGGCCATCGCCGGCGCTGAAAGCGTCGCCATCTGAACGGTTCCGCCCAGGCCGTCATATGTCACCGGCCGAAGCAATCGCACCAGCGTCGAACTCAGCCCAGAGCGACGAAATGTCTCATCCCCACCCGGCCGCGACTCCCAGTCTCGAAAAAACTGCCACGGCGAGCGCGGCCCCGCCGTGTCTGCGCGAAAGTGCCGCCAACCATCACGCTCGTTCGCCGCTCCAAAAATCAGAAACAACAGCAGCGGCCCGGCCACCAACCACACGGCCGCGGCATTCGCAAGCACGGCCCACTGACGCCGAAGAACGAAATACGGAGCGATAACAATCGGCAGCGGTTTTACCAACAGCGGAATCGCCAGCAGCGCACCCGCCGCAGTCCACCGCCGCCGTTCGCCGAACTCGAACGCCGCCATGATGCAGTACAAAACCAGAGCCGTGAGCTGCCCGACTGTCAGGTCGGCGACCATCCCTAGCAGACCGGTCGCCAACACAACCAGCGCTCCCGCCACTGTGCGCCCGGCCGCGACCGGCAACCATCGCCGCGCCGCCCAAACTGCCGTCTGCCAATACATCCAAACGCTCAGCCCCCACCAGACTGCCGCGGCGACGACGCGCGGCGGCATCGCCATCAACATGAACAATGGCCGAGTCGTTGGTGGATAGGAGAGTGGCAGATGCGCACCCAACCGCCGCGTATCAATGGCTATCCGCCCGTCCTCCCGAAATTCCGAAAAGTCCCCCTGCTCGTGCCGAACGCGATGAACCAGCGAGGCAAGCGTCGGCGACAACAAAAGTCCCACAACAAGCAGGCCCAACCAATATGCGCGGCTACCGAATCGCATTCGGGCCGATCGTAACCCCGAGAATGAAGAGAGTGGCCGCTGCGTTGCGAAATCAATCGCCTCCCCCGACAATCTTCGATTCGCTAGACGGACCGGTCGCATTTCGGCCGCCATCGGCAGGAGTTGGAGCAGCGATGAAGATTCATGAATACCAGGCCCGCGAAATCCTCCAGAATGCGGGCGTCCCCGTCCCCAAGTTCAAGGTCCTGTCGTCCGCCGCCGAGGCCCCGGCCGCCTATACCGCCGTCGGAGGCGGCAAAGTCGTCGTCAAAGCCCAGGTGCACGCCGGCGGGCGCGGCAAAGCCGGCTATGTCGTACTCGTCGATAGCGCGGCCGACGCTCAGAAGAACGCCGAACGCATGCTCCGCGAGCCGATGATCAGCAAGCAAACCGGACCGGAAGGCGTCAAGGTCCAGAAAATCCTCATCGCCCCCGCCGTGGACATCGCCCGCGAGTTTTACCTCGGAATGGTTATCGATCGCGCCAAGCGCTGCCCAGTCATGATGGTCAGCAAGGAAGGCGGCGTTGAAATCGAGGAAGTCGCCGCGAAGAATCCCGACGCCATCGTGAAAGAATGGCTCCACCCGCACCTCACGCTTCAACCCTATCAGGTCCGCCGCCTCGTCGCCGCACTCGGGCTGAGCGGCGACGCCGGCGCAACCGCCGGAAAAGCCATCGCCGCCCTCGCCAAAGTCTTCGTCGAGAAGGACTGCTCGCTCGCCGAAATCAATCCGCTCGTCCAAACCAAATCAGGCGAAGTCCTCGCCATCGACGCGAAGTTCAACTTCGACGACAACGCGATCTTCCGCCACAAAGACGTCGAAGCGATGTTTGATCCCACCGAGGAAAATGCCAACGAGCTTCGCGCCAAAGCCGCCAACCTCAACTACATCGCGCTCGACGGCAATATTGGATGTCTCGTCAACGGCGCCGGCCTCGCGATGGCAACGATGGATATCATCAAGCTGCATGGCGGCATGCCCGCCAACTTTCTCGATGTTGGCGGCAGCGTCACCAAAGACGGCGCGATCGAGGCCTTCCGCATCATCCTCGCGGATAGCAAGGTCAAAGGCATTCTCGTGAACATCTTCGGCGGGATCGCCAAATGCGACATGATCGCCGACGCCCTTATCGCCGCTTCGCGCGAGCTGAACTTCAAGCAGCCTGTCGTCGTCCGGCTCGAAGGCACAAACGTCGACAAGGCCCGCCAGATTTTGAAAGACGCTGCGATGCCCCAGCTGATTCCCGCGACCGACCTTACTGACGCGGCGAAGAAAGTCTGCGCCGCGGTCTGATCGCGAATTGCTCACCACACGTTAGTAAAAGATAGTGAGCACAAGGTGCTCCTCGCTTGAAATCTTCGCCTCGAATACGCCCACCGTCGCCGTCGCGTTCTTGATGAACACGTCCGGGTGCGCGTCCAGCCACTCATTGACCGCCTGATCCAGGTTTTGCAGTGCGCTCCCGCTCATCCGAGCATGAAATGTCCGGATGCGCGTCGGATGTTCGTCCGGCGGAGCAATCGCGCGTTGAAACTTCATCTGGCTGTGGGCAGCCCCACCACCACGCGACGCCAGTGTTCGGATCGCGCTGCCACCCTCCACCCGCGGGCTCATCGGCTCATCGAGGGCGCCCGACGAGCTCGTCGGCATTTCCACCGGCGGCGGCGTGAAGCTAAAGCTGTTCGCCTCGGCCGTGGGAATATTCACCACCGGCGCGACAGACGTTGGAACCGGCGTTCTCGGTCCGTCCAATAGACCTGAATGCGTCATGGCCACCTGTTGCTTCAGCGCATCAACGCATGACGGACAGAGCCAGATTCCGCGCACCGTGCCGGCCTGCTTCGCGGCGATTTGTTCTGGAGTGATCGTCGCATGACACTTCTGACACGATTGCGCGCTCTGTGTAATCATGTGTGTCCTTTCATTCGCGGGCCCGCCGATCCCAGACGTGAGCGGACCTCTGCGCAGTATAACCCCGCACCACGGATCGAGACCCCGGGGCTTCACACGCACGGTCGCTCGTCGCGTATAATCCCGCCCTTGTCTCAGCCGAGCGGATTTTCGTCCTGCCGACGGCTGCGGCTATCTCCCGGAGCATGAATAGCTTATGGCAACTTCGAACACCCAGACTCGCATCGCCGTCGGCGTAGTCGGATTGATCATCGTGCTCGGCGCCGCCTCATGGATCGCCAGCAGCAAAGCCAACAAGCCGCCGCGCGAACGACGCGGAGTCATCACCAAGGTTGACTACGCCACTCGCAAGGGATCGCTCAAGTTCGTTCACCCCAAGACCAACGATTCAATTGAAGTTGAGGGCGAGATCACCCCGGATTGCGCCATCGAGATCGACGGCAAGCCCGGACAAATCACCGACATCCGCATCGGCGACAGCGCGATCGTTCGAGTCGCCGTCCGCAGTGGTAAGGCCATCGTCAGCGGGCTGAAGATTACGCGCATCCCTGGGAGCCAGCCGGCTGCGGCGAAGGCAGCATCAGCCGAAACGCCCGTGGCCAAGCGGTAGTCGTTGCATGCTCTCAGCGAGGCCGGCCGGCGACAATTCTGGTTCTCGATCGGCATGCCTGGCCGGCGCGCTTGCCTTGCTCGCCGTTGGCGCGATCGCGCATACGCACTACCTCATTGATCACTGCCCGCTCGACCTGTCCGGCGATGAGGCCTTTTACTGGCTCTGGTCGCGCCGACTCGATATCTGCTACTACGAAAAAGGCCCGCTCATCGCGTTCATCATACGTGCCTTCCAGTTTTTGGCCGCGTGGTCGCAGCGCACGGTCGGCAGCGACATGCTCGCCGTTCGCCTGCCCGCGATTCTCCTCGGCATGGTGAGCGGGCTTGGCGTTTATGCACTCACGCTCGAAGTCACGCGCCGCCCGCGCCAAGCCCTTGCCGCTGTCGCCATCCTCGCCACGGTGCCGATTCTCGCGGTCGGCGCGATCCTCATGACAATCGACACTCCACTCGTCGCCGCATGGGTCTGGTGCCTCTACTTCATCCACCGCGGCCTGCGAACCTCCTCACTCGCCGCATGGCTCGCAGTCGGCCTGCTCATCGCTCTTGGCATCCTTGCCAAATACAACATGGTCCTCATCTATCCGATCGTCGCGGCGCTTTTCATTTTCAATCCCGCGCTGCGATCGCGCCAGCACCTCCGCGGCCCCGTCATTGCGGCGATCATCGGCCTGCTCGGCTTCGTCCCTATCCTCATCTGGAACGCGCGTCACGAGTGGGTCGGCTTCCGGCATGTCGGCGGACAGGCCGGCGTCGCAGGCAACGCCTTCGAGTTCGACCCTAAGCGCATTCTCGAGTACATCGCCGGCCAGGCCGGAGTCTGCGGCTTCATCTGGTTCGTCGCAATGCTCTGGGCCATGGTTGACCTCATTCGCCGCCCGCGCGCATCCGACGACGACCCCGTTCAAACCTGGTCCATCAAGCTGTTGGTACTCGCCGCGGCAGTTCCATGGGCAGTCTTCCTCGCCTTCAGCCCCATCACAAAAATCCAGCCAAACTGGCCGGTGGTGGCCGTCCCGAGCGCCGTCATCGTGCTGGTTGTCTGGCTTGCCGGCCGCCTGGCATCCGCCGATCCCAAAGTTCCGGGCCGCACCAAGTCGCTCATCGCCGTCGCCGCGTCGATCGGTCTTGCGATGGTCATCATCAGTCACTACACCGAGTGGCTCTATCCTGTCTTCGCAAGATTCACGCGCAAGGCCCCGGCCTGGGAGCTGACCCCCATCAAAGCATACGACCCTGCTGCCCGCCTCCGCGGATGGGCAGACCTCGGCAAGGCCGTCGACGGCGTGCTCGCCGACGAGCATGCCGCCGGCCGAAATCCATTCATCGTGGCCGACGACTACATGACCGCATCCGAGCTCGCGTTCTACTGTTCCGGCCACCCCGTCACGTACAGCGTCCAGTCCGCCCTCGGCGGGCGGCATAGCCAATTCGATCTTTGGGAGAACCCGATCCGCGACCGGGATCAATTCATCGGGCGCCCCTGCATCTATGTTGGGTCGCGCAGCCCCCTGCTTACCGGCGACGACGGCAACCGCGCCGCTCTGCCCCAGATGAAACTCATGCGCAAAGTCGAACACGTCGTCCGCGGCCAAACTGTCCAGATCTGGCCCATCTGGAGCTGCGACGCCTTCGCCGGCTTCGAGCCATCGAGCACGCGAGCGAGCTATTGATGAACGCAGTCAGCCCCGCCACGAAGCCCGCCGCCGATCTCCGCATCAATCGTCCGCGACCGCCCGGCTATGTCTGGCTCATCGTCGTCGCGATGATCCTCGCCGGATTCGCGGGCCTCGATCGCGTCGTGCATTCATGGTCGCTCAAGCTGGCGACAGCCCATCCGACTGACGCCGATTTTTACGAAGTCACGCGCACCTTCTGGGACATCATTCGGTGGCCGGTCACGATTCCCGGAGCCCTCGCCGTCTATTTCGCAACGTGGGTGCTCCACCCGCGGCATTGGCGCATCGCGACCGCCGGAATGGCCGGCGTCTTCAGCGCCGGACTGACCACCTACCTGCTGCAGGGCGCGATCGGCCGACTTCGTCCTGACCAGTCCAATTCGCATCTCACCTTCAAACCCATGATCAAGTTCCTCGACTCGCAGGCGCTGGCTGTCTGCTTCCCATCCGGCGAAGCGACGGCCGCGTTCGCCATCGCCGCGGCGCTCTGCATCGCGTGGCCGCGCTGGCGCTGGATCTTTCTGGTTCTCGCCGGGCTGGTTGCCATGGCGCGACTCGTGCAGGGGGCCCATTTCCTGAGCGACGTCACCGCTGGGGCTGCGGTCGGATGGATCGTGGGAACCAACGTCTGTCGCTGGTGCGAAAAACGGTTCGAACGAATCAAGCTGCCCCTGCTCGGGTAAAAACAAAACCGGCCGAACGCTTTGCGCCCGGCCGGATCAAATCTCGACAAGAGTTCGGCTGACTTACCAGCGACCGCCGCCGCCACCGCCGC
>JAATGM010000009.1 GCA_015654675.1 Planctomycetota bacterium
CGATCTTGTTCCACTGCTCTTCCGTGAGCATCGGCTTGTATCCGCCCATCGCGAACTCCTCTCGCTTGCGATGGCAAAGTAGACCACAACCTCATGCAGGGCGCAATCTTGCGAAAACCAAGTTGTGAAACAGACTCTAGAAAAAGCAAACTAATTTGGCTGGGGATGGAAGCTCCTCGTCCGCTGTAAGGGATGCCCGGCAAGGCAGAATGAGATACATAGATGGCCGCGATGTGCCGATACTTCCCGCGCGTGACACCGTCAAAAACGAAAGAATCGCCGGCGCAAAGCGTATACGGCCCCGCCCAGCGCACCGGCTCCGCCCACGGCACCCCAGGGCGACCGTCGCCCGCGCTCACCCGTGTACGGGTTGACGTTTGGAGACGTCGACCAGTTGTTTTGCCGATTGCTGTCGGGATAAGTCCGGTAGTACGAGTTGACGTAAGTACCGTTCGAATTGTTGTGCCCGCGCACATATACCTGGGCTACAGCGCTATCGGTCAGTCCGGCCAAAAGAATTGCCAGCACGACGGGTGCAAGAGTGCGTTGCATGCTACACCTCCCAAGTGTTGAGTGAATACAATAACCGTGCCGCAAACTGATTTCAAGAGAGTGCTTCTGCGATTCACACGCCGGGTGCACGGGACAACCCCTGATTGGGTGCCATGAGCAAACTTGTTTGCCCGTGCAGTGCGTTACCCGTTCGCAATTCCCCATCCCCCAGCTACCATTCCCCGCGAATCGGCCACACGCGGAGCCAAAACGATGAATCGCCTCCTCCTATCCCTCTCCCTAACCGCCCTCATCGCCGCCAACCTCTCCTGCACGGTCTTCCCTCCACCCACACCAAAATACGACTGGTCCTGGCTCGAAAACACCTACTGGTATGTCCCCACCGACGGACTCGTCGCCATCGAAACCTCCCTCGCCGACCAGTCCCACAACCCCGTCACCGACCAGACCGTCTGGCACATCACAAATTACTCCGACGGCTACTTCTGGGGCGACCAGGTCGTGAAGCTCTCCAGCAGCGACGACTTCCTCTGCATGCAGCTTGTCGGCTCCATCACCCCCGAGGGCGACATCCAGATGACCTTTACCTTCGACCTCCCGCAGAACGCCCCGCCCATCCTCAACTCCGAGGTCACCGGCCTCGGCACCATGCGCCGCGACACCGGCCAGTGGAAGGCCGAAATGCAGATGACCACCGGCATCACCACCCTCGTCACCCACTGGGCCTATATGACCCAGTGCCGCGAAGGCCAGGACTGCAACCAGCAACTCCCCGGCGTCCCCATCCCCCTGCAGGATTTCCTGAACAAATGCCCCTGCAATACGGATCCGTTTTGTCAGTGAAGCACGGCACCCGCGACAACCCCCGATTGGGTGCCATGGGCAAACCGTTTGCCCGTGCCGCGTGACTCTGGACTCTCGCCGTTACAATACTCCCGCCCATGAAACGCACCGTGTACATCGAGACGACGATTCCGAGCTTTTACGGCGAAATCCGGACGGAACCCGAAATGGTCGCTCGCCGCATGAGTACCCGTCATTGGTGGTCGTTCGAACGCGGAAGTTATGAATTGTTCACGTCGGCTTTCGTGTTGGGTGAATTGCAAGATGGCGATTACCCCGGCAAGAGCGAAGCGCTCGCGCTGATCGCCGAAGTGCCGCTCCTCGAAGTCGCCCCTGAAATCGAGTCAATTGCGTCGTTCTACGTCAGTCGCCATCTGATGCCGGCGGGCGATCGGGGGGATGCCTATCATCTGGCGATCGCGTCGTTCTATGCGACGGACTTTTTGTTGACCTGGAACTGCCGTCATCTGGCGAACGCAAACAAGGTGCAACATCTGAGGATCGTGAACGCGGAACTCGGATTAGCTGTTCCCATTATCACGACACCAGACTTGCTGCTCAGGGAGTCGGACAATGAGTCAGGATGACCCCGTCGTTCAGCGGGTCCGCGCCGCCCGCCGGAAGATTGCCGAGCAATGCGGACACGACAATCACCGCCTCTTGGAATGGGCCAGGCGAATCGAAGCCGCCAACCCTGGCCGTGTCGTGCGCTTGGAGCGCATCAACGGCGCCCCCAAAAGTCCGAACACGCTCCGCGAATGACGGACCGACGCTCAGTACCTAGTGCCATGAGAAACCCGGAACGGTCACCTATTTCGAATGCCGGGACGTCTTAGAAAGCCGACTTGCAGTTCCGCCCCCGATTCCACTTGACTTCCCGAAACCACAATACTAAACATTACCCGAACAAGCTCCCGAAAATCGCGTAGGGGGAGCATGACGGACCGATTCCGCGCAAACCCTGAAAAATCGGGATGCGCAAGATGTACGCGCCGACCTTGTCTGCTGGCGGTCGGACCATTGGCGGTCGAAGGGGAATGGAATTGTCAGTCATTATCACCAGGTCGCACCACTATCACGCGGCTGGGCAGCGCGCGCTGCTGCGACCCCCGATTTCAGCCCAGAAACGCAGCTCCCAATCGCCCGATAACCATTATCACTTTTATCACCGCGCCTATCACGCGACCGCTCCCCCGCTCATTCAACAAAAAAGCCCGGGTCCCCCAAACCCGGGCACTCTCTCAATCAACATTCGAACGACAGCCGACCTAGTTCATCGGCGTCGCATCCGCCGGCTTGGTCGCATCGCTGTGGTGGGCGTGCTTCCCCTTCGCCGCCTTCATCGCGTCGAGCTGCGCCCGCTGATCATCCGTCAAGACAGCCCGGATCTTGTTCCGAAGCTCAACCCGCGCCGCCTTGCGATCCGTGCCGGCGTCCCCGTTCTGCATCGAAGCCCGGAAGTCCTGTTTGATCTGCTTGATCTGCGATTTCTGCTCCTCGCTCAGATTCAGCGAGTGAAACGCCCCCATACGTCCCGCCGCCCCCGCGCCGTCACCACGGCCACGATGCTTCACGCGCTCGCCCGCCCCCTTGCTCCACTTCGCTTCAAACTTCGTGACCTGCTCCGGCGTGAGCTGCGCCACGATCGCATCATGCACCTGCTGCCGGGCCGTGCTCATCGCCGTCCGCATCGGCGCCGTCAGAGGATCAAGCTGCCCGCGCAGCTCTTTCACCTTGGCCGTATCGCCGCTCTGCCGCGCCGCCCGAAGCTGCGTCCGCAGATCATGAATCTGCGACCGCACGTCGGCACTCGGCCGCGCGTCGGCCAGCTTGGCCTGGTTCTCCTGGCGGACCTGCGCGACGCTCGCTCGGATCGCTGTCCGCTGCGCGTCGCTCAAATCCAAAGACCCCAGCAGCCGCCCCAGCCGAGCCGCCCGGAACCCGCCCTGATGGTGCTTGCCGCTCGCCTTCGTTGCCGACTTCGTCGTCGTCCCGGTCGAGTCATCGACTGGGGCCTCGAAAGCCATCGCCTGACTGGCCACCAGCAAAATTGCGCTCAGGGCCGCCAGCGTCACTCTCGATCCATTTCGCGTAAACATCGAACTTGTCCTTCCTGCCCATCGCCGCACTCGCCCGCGGCCGAAAAGGCATATGGTCTCACTACGACAGCGCAACGACATAGATTCCAGAATATTGCCACCCCCGAAATCACGCAAAAAATGCCCGCGCGTGCACCCGCAATCGCGTTTCCGTTCACGTGTATGAAGGAGAGCAGGCACGCTGTGCGCACAATCGGCTCGCACGGCGACGTGTCCTCGCATGCACGCCCGGATTTCCTTTCACGCAATGAGCAAACCAACGCCCCGCCCGCTCCGCGTTATCATCCCGGCGTGACTCGTCATTCACCGAAGCCAACCCGCACAGCACTCAGGTTCGAGCATCATCACCAGCCGCTCCTGCCGCTCCGCGTTTTCATTCGCCGGCTTCTGAAGTTCGGCGTGCTCGCCGCAGCCGTGATCCTCGTCGCGCTGACGATCGGCACGGTCGGCTATCACACCATCGAGGGCCTCAACTGGGTCGACTCCCTGCTGAACGCCTCCATGATCTTGTCCGGCATGGGCATGGTCGCCGAACTCCATACCACCGCGGGCAAGCTCTTTGCCTCGGCTTACGCCCTCTTCTCCGGGGTCATCTTCCTTACGGTCGCCGTCATTCTCTTCACCCCCCTGCTCCATCGCCTGCTACACCACTTCCACCTCGACGAACACTCGGGCGAAAATTCCCGCAAGCCGCCGAGCAGTAAGTAGCCGCTCGATCCGAAACTTGGGGTAAAGCGATCGCGCTCCCATTCGCTACAATCGCCCGCCAGTCGCAGGAGCCCCGCCATGCCATCATCGGCCCACGCATTGGGCGTCATCGGAACCGGCCACATCGCCGCCGTCATCGTTCGTCGCCTCGTCCAGACCGGCTACTACGCCGGCGAACGAATCATCGCCTCGCCATCGCGCGCCACGGCCGCCCATCCGCTGCCCGTGAAGATGGCTTCCGATGCCCGCGAGGTCGCCGCCAATTCCCGCCGGCTGCTCATTTCGATCACGCCGCAGAAGTTTCCCGAGTTAGCCGGCCAGATCGCCGACCTGATCACGCCGGAACATCTACTCATCTCAGTGATGGCGGGTATGAGTACCGACACCATCGCCGGTGCGTTTCCGCAGCTCAATGCGCGGGTGGTTCGAACCATGCCGAACCTGCCGTTCGGGCTCGGTTCCGGCGTGACGGGCGTGTTTCGCGGGCGGTTTGCGACGGATGATGACGTCGAAAATGTCCGGCACCTCTTCAACGCGGGCGGCACGACGATTCTCGTGCCCGATGAAAAGCTGATGGACGCGGTGACGGCCGTGGCAGGTTCGGGGCCGGCGTACTTTTATTACTTTGTCGAAACCATGATCGACGCCGGCGTAGCCGCCGGACTTTCGCAGTCAGACGCCCAGGTCCTTGCGGCCTATGCATGCATGGGGGCAGGGGCGATGCTGCTGGATAAGGGCGCCTCGCCGAAGGAGCTGCGCGAGGCAGTCACTTCACCGGGAGGGACAACGGCTGCGGCCATGGAAGTTCTGACGGCTGGGCATGTCGCGATCAGCGTGAAACAGGCGGTGTTGGCGGCATTCAAGCGCGGGCAGGAGCTGGGGCGGCGGAACAATCCGGCGTCGGTCTAATGCCGTGGTGCAAGGCCATCGCGGGCGGAGTGGAGCTGACGCTCAAGGTGGTGCCTGGGGCGTCGCGTAGCCGGGTTGTCGGACCACTGGGAGATGCGCTAAAGGTGCAGGTGGCCGCACCTCCCGAGAAGGGAAAGGCCAATGCCGCAGTGATTGAGTTGATCGCGGCGACGCTAGGGGTTGCGGTGCGGTCCGTGCGGCTGGTGCGCGGCGAGGCGCAGCCGCGAAAGATAATTCAGGTGGATGGGGTTTCCGTGGAGGAAGCGCGGGCCGCGATGACGGCCCGCGCGGGGGAGCGTTAGCCGTTGACCACGACGATGTTGTTCAACTCGCCGAACGGGTTCGATTCCACGGCGGCGTTGAACGGATCGTTAATCCAGCGGCCATCGACCACATAGCGATAGCGATAGCGTCCGGGGCCGAGCGGCAGCCGAACTTCGAAGGTGCCGTCGGCGTCGAGTCGGCGGAGCGGCGTAACTTCGCTGTTCCAGCCGTTGAAATCGCCAGCGAGCTTGACGGTCTGGGCGTTCATCACCTTGGTCGCAAAAACCACGCCTTCCGGTGTCGTCTGAATACCGTAAATCTGGTCCAACTTCCGCTGGATCGCCACATCGCTCCCAACTTCGCCGAACGTTTCGGTTCGCGGAGCGGTATCGACCAGAGCGGCCGTCGCGGCCTTTGACACGCCGCCGTTGGTGGCCGCGGGCTGGGCCTGCGGCGGGCGGGCCGTGGATGCCGTCGATCGGGCCTCGGTGAGGATGGAAGTCGTCTCGCGGCGCGAGCCGAGCAGCGTCTCCGAGGTCGCGAGCAGGCGTTCCGCGTCTGCCGCGAGCGCGTCGGCCTGCTGCTGAATCGACTCCGGGATTTCTGTGGTTTCGCCAAGGGCCACCAGCTCGCGGGCCAATCGCACGAAGTCGCGGCAGCCAATGCTGGCCGGGTCGTACTCGGTGATGGGCTGGCCGAGACTGGTACTCTCCTTCAACTTGGTGTTGAAGTTGATGAAGGTGGTGAGCATCTCGGGTGCGTGCCGCTTGCGAAGCTCGGCGAGGATCTCGCGGGCAAGCTTGGTGCGGACGTCGTACAGGTTCCCGAGAATGCGAAGCTTGAGCGGCCGCCCGGTGCGGTTCGCCACCTCACGAATGGTGTCGAGCTGCTTCGAGAGGCCGTGGAGTGCAAAGTAGCCGGTATCGACGGGGACGACGACTTCGTCGGCCGCGTGCAGGGCGCTGAGCATCAGAAAGCCGATGGTCGGCGGCGTGTCGATCATGACGAAGTCGTATTTTTCGGCGACTTTTTCGATGATCGGGCGAAGCCGCGATTCCCGGTCAGCCGCGTTTGCGAGGCGCGTTTCGAGCAGGGCAAGGTTTGTCTTGCCCGGCGCCAGGTCAAAGTTGCTTGAGATCTGCCATGCGATCCGCGAAAGCTCAATCCCGGACTTGCCATCCGGATCGAGAAGCACATCCGCCATGGTGAACTCGGTCTGCTCTTCGGGCACGGCCAGGCCCAGGGCGCAATGCCCTTGCGGGTCGAGGTCGATGAGCAGGGTTCGCTTGCCTTCGCGCGCGAGGCAGGCCGACAGGTTGAGGGCGACGGTGGTCTTTCCGCAGCCGCCCTTCTGGTTCGCGATGGCGATGATCCTCATGCTCGCGGTCCTTTGATTTGTGGAGGCCATGACAGTCCGCAGCGGCCGGCGCGTCCTGCACCCGCGCGGCGGACCGGTAATCAGCAATCTTTGCTTGAATCGGCGCATCAGTATTGAAAACTTGAAGTCTTTATGGGACGACAATGCTGAGAACGGGGTTTCGAGTAATTCGCCGGTTCGCGACTCTTTCCAGCACTCGGAGCAATCAAGCTAAGATGTTGCCAATTATGACACTAGAGCTGAATCAACAGGATGCTCACAGTTTCACAGGTGCGGCTCGCGCTCTGGCGTCCGCCTTGTTCGCGCGCGCAGCCGTCCCTACCATCGACGCCTCGATCCGGAACTCGATGAGGTGCCGTCACTGATGTGGGAACGACTGCTGGAATTGCTTGAGGCCCCGGCCGGCCGCGAAATCGCCATCGTGGGCGACTTCATGCTCGACGCATACCTCTACGGCGACGCCGATCGCGTCAGCCCTGAAGCGCCGGTTCCGGTCCTTCGGGTCGTGCGCGAGTCGGTCGCGCTGGGCGGAGCGGGGTCGGTCGCGGCCAATGTGGCGGCGATCGGCGATCGCGCTCATTGTTTCGGCATCATCGGCAACGACGAAGCCGGTCGTGCGGTTCGGGAACAATTGCAAGCACTGGGTGCCAAAACAATGGGGTTGGTCGCTCTCGACGGGCGACCGACGACCCGCAAGACGCGCCTGGTTGGCTTGGCCCAGCACCGCCATCGCCAGCAGATGATGCGGATCGACGCCGAGCAAACCGACACGATCGACTCGGCCTGCGAACGTGAACTCATGCAACACCTCGTGGCCGTCAGCCCCGCGAGCGGGGTCGTCTGCATTCAGGACTACGGCAAGGGCGTCGTAACCGGCGGCTTGGCGCAACACGTCATCGCGCTGGCCCGCCAGCACCGCGTGCCGGTGTTGGTAGATCCGGCGCGGACGAACGATTATTCGCGTTACGCCGGCGCGACACTCTGCACTCCCAACCGCAGCGAAACAGAACTGGTCAGCGGTCTGAAGCTCCCGAACTTCGCTGCCGTGCGGGCAAATGCTCGACACATTCTCGCCGCATGCAAAACGGAAAATGTTTGCGTGACACTCGACGCCGAGGGCATTGCCCTCCTCACCGCCGATGGCGGCGTCGAACACGTCCCAACACGCGCCCGCGATGTCTACGACGTCACCGGCGCGGGTGATGCAGTGCTGGCGGCACTCGCGGCTGGTCTGGCGCGTGGCGCGACGCTGGTAGAAGCGGCCGCCCTGGCAAATGTCGCCGGCGGTCTAGAAGTCGAAAAGTTCGGTTGCGTCCCGATCACGCGCGAGGAAATGATCGCTGAGCTTCTCGCTCTGAATCATGAGCAGCTCGGAAAGCGCCGCGAACTAGGCCGTCTCATCCCGGAACTGACGCGGCGACGCGCCCGTGGTGAGAAAATCGTATTCACCAACGGATGCTTCGATCTACTGCACCCGGGACACATCGAGTACTTCGCGTTCTGCCGAAAGCAGGGTGACGCGCTCGTCGTCGGCCTCAACGCCGATTCGTCGGTGCGCGCCCAGTCAAAAGGCGAAGATCGCCCGATCCTGAATCAGGACGAGCGATCGCGAATGCTGTCAGCCCTGTCTGATGTGGACTATGTCGTCGTCTTCGATGATCCGACACCGCAGGGTTTGATCGAAGCCGTCCGCCCCGACGTCCTGGTGAAAGGCGAGGACTGGTCGGCCAAGGGCGTCGTCGGGCGCGAACTGGTCGAGAGCTACGGCGGAAAAGTCGTGCTGGCCAAGCTGGTCGAGGGATACAGCACGACGCGACTGATCGAGCGAATTCGCGGAAACAAGTAGGCGCCGATCCCGCCGTCGTTATGCCTCAACCGGCGTTGGCGCGGTAACGCGTGAAAACTGGTCCGCCCTCCCCATGCTCAGCAGAAAAGGATCGCTCGACTGCCGCGCTGAAAAAGCGTCCCGGCTGTCGATACCGAGCCACTGATCTGCGACGATAATCTGACCAATCGCACCACCCAGTTGCTCGCCTGGCCCGAGCAGAATGATGCAGTCGGGACCATATTCGCGCAGGCCGACTCGGATCGAATGGGTGAAGTCGTACGTTTGCGTCACCTGCTGGACAAACGTATAGCGATACAGCTCCGCCGGGTCCGCCATCAACGGACGAAAAACGTTGCCGCGACCGTCGATCAGTGGGACGACCGGCGGGCGAATGTGCAACTCCCCGAATCGCTCGACCGCCCGATTGCTGGTCACAGCCAGCAGCGGCGTGTGATACGCGGCGTGGCCCTGCAGAATCATGGGATACTGTCGGCCACCCCGCTGCACCGGCGGCAGACTCTGTATCAAGGCGGCGACACCCTCGTCGCTGCCGGCCAGGACGGCGTAACCTCCAAGTCGAATCGACCAGTAGGCAATCGGTTCAGCATCGCCGTTGATCTGGGCAAGCACTCGTTCCACCGCGGCGGCCGCATCCGCGTCAGGATGCCATTGTTCGTCGGTGAGCGGATAAATGAGCTGACCGCCGACACTGTGTTCTTCCTGAAGGCCGCTCATGGTCTGAATCAGTTTGAATGTGTCTTCGAATTCAAGCGCCCCCGAAACGCACAGCGCCGTGTACCACCCCATCGAATTGCCGGCGACGGCCACGATCTCGAATTCATCTGAGATCAGCGCCGCATCCACCACCGAGCAGGCACAGATCAGCGCCGAGGCGTGTTTCGTGGCGAGGTGCGTGCGCGGGTCAAATCGCGGCGCGCCATCCAGCGACGAGACCGTCGGCAACCCCATCTCGGCGCGAATCGCGTCCGCCGTCGCAATCATTTCGGGAAGGGCCGAGCGCCCCGGGCGGCGGAGATACCCAAGCTCGGTGGCGTTGTAGCTGCCTCGGCCGGGACAGACGATGAAGGCGCGTTTCATGGACGTTGATAATGGCCGCAAAAGCGGCGGCGTTCAATCGTTCAGCCACCGGGCTCAATTCGAGGATGGAAAATGCGAACGGGATATCCCATTAAGAATTGGGCACTTCGCGCCATTTCTTGATCTTCGGTCCGCCGCCGCTGACCGTCAGGTTGTCGATGCCCCACGATTCGTCGTCCATCGATTGCAACCCGTCGCCGTAGAAATCGATGTAGCTCACGCTCCCCGTCGCCACGAAGGTCATGCTCACCTTGCGATAAATCGCATCCTTGTACCCCGCGCCGAACCCGAGGTAGCCAACCTCATCGGCCGCGGCGGTGTATGAAGCCGGATATGACCATTCCCATGAAAAGGTATTGCTGAAGATCGACGTGCCATTCACCGCCACATTGAAGCGATCCGGCCCATAGGTCTGGTCCAGTTCATTGCCCTCCCACGAATCGATCCCGTACCAGTCGAATTGCACGCTATATGTCGCGCCAACCGTGGTATTGAGCGCGAGAGATAGCTTGTCGTTGCCGTGCCGCCCGGCAAAGTTTGTGAACGCCGTGGTGCTTTCGCGATTGGTGGCCGACCACTCTGCGCCCATGGCCGACTCGAAAGAGTTTGAATACGGAATGTTGGCGGGCGATTGTGTGCCAAGCCGCTCGTAGCAGCCCATGTCGTATGCGCTGCCCTGCGGACGATAGACCAGGTCCATGTCGTAATAGGTGACGCTCGCCCCGTTTGCGCCGGCATTGATCGCGGGTGAACTTGCCTGAAGGTGGTAGTCGCTTCCGCTGCTGACAAACTTGGGATCGGCCTGAACGTCGCCCGACCCCGCCGATGTGCCCGAATAGGCGCTGTTGATACCGTTATAAAGATTGTTGCTGTGCGTCAGGGTGCTGGTTCCGGACCGTTTCAGGCCCGTGCCGACGTTCGTGATGATGCAGTTCTTGACGGTCATCGTCCCGCCCTCGGTCTGAATTGCGACCGATCCGCATCCGACCGAAGTGCAATTCCAGATCGTGGCCACATTGGTCGAAGTGCCGCCGACGCCCACCCCGCCCGACGCGCTGGTCATCAGGCTATTGGTCATCGTCAGAGTTCCTTTTTGAAGGTTCACTCCCCGGCCGCCCAGCCCGGTCAGCACGCATCGGTCTACCGTCAGCGTTACCCCTGTGCTGGTCGATTCGATTCCCATCGAACACGATTTGATCGTCGTCGCACCCACCACAACGGAGCACGTGCCAGAAATGGAAATTCCGTTGCGGCTGCCGCTCTGTATCGTGCAGGCGATGATCTTGACGTTCACGCCGCTGATGACGACGCCATCCGTGCTGAAGCTCTCGATGATGCACGATCGCAGGTAATCGTTGCCCCCGCCGCTGAAGCTCACCGTGTTCGTTCCGCCGCTGATTCGAAATCCGTTGAACTCGATGTACTGATGGCTCACCGTCAGTACCGACGGATTCCAGTGCGTGATCTTCACCGTTCCGCTATCCCCCGTTTGCGCCCCGGTGCTGTCGGCCACAAAGCGAATCGGGGACGGATCGGTGCCGGAACGAACTGTCGTCACGGTTTCGGTGTAGGTGCCCGCGCCAACGTACACAATGTCGCCCGGCTGAGCCGAGCTGACGGCCTTGGTCACCGTCTGGAATGCCGCGGCGGCAGAGGTACCGGTATTGCCGTTGCTGCCGGTCTTGCGGACGTAGTAAGTCGTCGCGAAAGCCGGATGCGCGAGCCCCATGATCGCCGCCAACGCGAGCAGAGTCGGCGAGCTGCGAATCGTCATGACGTTGCCCCCAGGTCTGGCGAACCTCGCGCCAGGCCCTCAAACATACGATTTGCAGGCGTTTCCTCGAACGACCGAAAAACCGGTCGATAGCTTTCGAAAACTAGTCCACGGTCCGATCACTCGAGCATGACGTTGGGGCGGCGCTTGCGAACCAGCGCGAACATCGCGCGATCTGAATCGACCGCTACAATGACTCCGATGGCCTCAGCAGTGTGTCCGCTCATCTTCAAGCCGCTGTTTCGACCCAAGATCTGGGGCGGGCGAAATCTCGAACGATTGCTTGATAAACAATTGCCGCCCGGCGGCCCGATTGGCGAGTCCTGGGAGTGCGCCGATTTGGATGAGGGTCAGTCCGTGGTGGCGACCGGCCCGGCGGCCGGACGAACGCTGCATGACCTGGTGAATTCGTGGGGCGCCGATCTGCTCGGCCGTGCTCCACTCGTAGGCGACCGATTTCCACTCCTCATCAAATTCCTCGACGCCGTCCAGCCCCTCAGTATTCAAGTCCACCCGGACGCCGCGACCGCCGCCCGGCTCGGCCCAAACGCCCGGCCGAAGGAAGAAATGTTCTACGTCATCGACGCGGCCCCGGGCGGATGCATCTACCTCGGCCTGCGTCCGGGGGTCTCGCGCGACGACCTGTCGGCGGCCGCGCGGAACGGCGGCATCGAGTCGCTACTGAACCGAATTCCCGTCAAAGCCGGACAGTCTTTCCATGCCAGGCCCGGAACGGTCCACGCACTAGGCGCAGGGGTCGTCGTCGCCGAGGTCGAAACACCTTCCGACACCACCTATCGACTCCATGACTGGGGCCGCATCCGCGCCGGCAGCGACGCCGGCCTTCACGTTGAAGAAGCGCTCGAATGCGTTTGCCTCGACAATGACGCGCCGCCGCCTCCGCCGCGCACCCATGTCGGCGGACTGTTTACAACGGTCACGCGGTTAACCGAGTGTGCGGCGTTCGTGGTCGAAAAGGTCCGCTTCGTCGAAGGCATGCAGATGGAGATTCCCTACGCCGAACTGGTCGTCTGGGTCGTCCTCGCCGGCCGCGGCACCATCCGGCACATTGGCGGAGAGCAGGTGTTCAAAACGGGCGACGTGGTGGTTCTGCCCGCGGCCCTTCGCGACGGACGACTAACGACCGAGACCGACTGCAACTGGCTGGAAGTCACGATCCCGGTCGCGAGTGACCTCGCCGATTTCCAGCGGCCGGGCGCAGCGGAGTTGCGTGAGCCGCACGAGAGCCCCGGTCCGATTCAACTCAATCTCGGAAATCTGCGCGGTCAGGATCGGCAGCGATGAGCTCCAGACAGATCTTCCTCGTCGATGCATTCACCGCACAGGCCTTTTCCGGAAACTCCGCGGGTGTCGTCGTGGATGCAAACGGCCTCACTGATCCGCAAATGCAGGCGATCGCGCGCGAGGTCAATTCGGCCGAGACGACATTCATCACCCGCCCGACCGACCCGACCGCGACCGTGAACTTTCGCTGGTTCACACCCAACCGCGAAGTCGAGTTCTGCGGACACGCGACCTTGGCCGGCGTGCACACATTGCTCGAAACGGAGCGGCTCGTTCGCCCCGCCCCACAGCGCGATACAGCGCTGCGAATCGAAACTCGCCATCGGGGAATCGTCCAGATCCGCGTCGAATCGCGCGGCGTTGCTGGCGCCGCATGGTCCATCTGGATCGACATGCCCACACCCACGCTGAAGCCCTGCCATCTGCCGATGGCCGAGGTGGTCGGCCTGACCGGCGGAGATGTCTCGGCACTCGATCCGGACCTGCCGGCAATGATGACGATCGACAACTACATCCTCTTCGCGGTCCGCGATTTCCAGAGTTTGATGGACCTTCGGCCCAATTTCAGTGCGTTAACCGATTTCTCACTGTCGCATCGCTTGCGCGGCGTCTTCGTCACCACGCGCCGCCCACTCTCGCGCGCGGTCGCCGCCCATTCTCGATTTTTCGCCCCGGCCTATGGCGTGCCGGAAGACCCGGTTACCGGCTCGGCCCATGGCCCGCTGGGTCGCTATCTGGTCGAGTTTGGCGTGGTTCCCGCCGTCGCCGGCCGCGCAGAATTTAGTTGCATGCAGTCACAGGCAGGCGGTCGCGCCGGCATTGTGAGCGTGCGTGTTCAGCAGGATGGAAAAAATTGGCGAGTCGAGGTTGGCGGAAGTTGCGTGACGACGATTCGTGGAGAGTTGGCGGCTCTTCCGGATCAACGCTGAGAGCTTCTAGCGGTACTTTCCGCGAAACTTCTCGATCGGATATTTAACGGCATTCTTGACGAGCTTCTCGCGAACGGCCGTCGAAACGTCGATTTCAAGCACGTTTGCCAATGACAGCGCGTAGCAGAGAACGTCGGACAGTTCTTCGCGAATCTGCTGCATTTGCTCTGGCGACTCGCTGATCTTCGCCGCCGCGGGAAGATCCAGCCATTGGAAATGCTCCATCAACTCGGCGGCCTCGATCGCCACCGACATCGCGAGATTCTTGGGATTGTGAAACTGCCGCCAGTCGCGGGCATCGACGAATTCGGCCATGGCTTGTCGCAGTGCCGCGACGGTGGTTGTTTGGTCGCTCATACCGGCCCTATCCGATTTCGTTCTTGCCGCGCGATGTATCGATGGCGTCAATCGCCGCGACCGCGGGCTTCGCGGGCTCACGCCGGAAGAGCCGCATGACCGGTCCGCTGGCTGCATACGCGAGTGCCAGGGCCGCGATGGTCTGCTGCGGGTAAACAACCGCGCCAATCAGCAACAGAAATCCCATCAATACGATTTGTGAAAATGGGCGCCGGCCGCGCAGCAGTGAATTGACAAGGTGAAAGTATTTCAGACGGCTGACCATGAGCAGCCCGAGCCCGCACGCGAGGAATGGCAGCGCCGCCCCGAGCCAGACCGAAGCATTGCTCAACCGCGACACCCGGATCACCTCTTCATGCACCAGCACCACACTGATCAGCGCAGCTGCCGCACCGGGAGACGGTAGCCCACGAAACTTCTGATGGGCCGACTCGTCTTCTTCATTCTCAACGTTGAAACGCGCCAACCGCAAACCCGCGCAGCAAACGTACGCCGCCAATAGCACCCATTCGATGCGCCACCAGACCCGCGCCGCTTCCGACAATTCGGGTATTGGCAACGCCGGGCGCGCCACGGTCATCGCGAGCAGAGCCGGCGCGACACCGAAGCTGACGATGTCGGCCAATGAATCGAGCTGCGCCCCGAACTCACTCGTCTTGCGCGCCAGACGCGCCAGCCGGCCGTCGAGTCCGTCAAACACGCTCGCCAGGAAAATAAGATAGCACCCAATCGCCGCGTAAGTCGGGAACCAACTCTCCATGCGTGTGCTGTTGAGAGTCTTGGACGCGAGATCCGCGCCGCCCGCCCCGTAGGAGAGCATGCACATATAGATCGCGCCCATGCCGCAGACGAGATTGCCCAGCGTCGCCATCGTGGGCAGGACGGCAACTGCTTTCAGCCGTCGTTCATGCAGACGCAGCTTGTGCGGCCGAGATTCGATCTTCCCGACGATCTTCATGGCCTCGCTTTCCCTCATGTGCGGCTCCTGGCAATCGCAGCAGGATCGTAGCCCCGCCCGACACGTGCTGCCCGATCGAGACAGCCGGCTCATATCCTGCCGATGCAGGCACGATCAGTTCCGTTCGCGACCCGAATTTGATCAGCCCGAACAACTCGCCCCGCCGCACCGATTGGCCGGGCGACAACCGGCAGACGATCCGCCGGGCGATCAAGCCGGCGATCTGGCGCACGACGATGGGTCCGGCGAACGGTGGCTCCGGCGCGAGAACCACGGTATTGGCTTCGTTTCGTTCGCCGCATTGCGGATGGCGGGCGTCCAGGAACTCGCCCGGCTTGTATTCCGTCCGGACGACACGCGCGTCGCACGGTGCTCGATTCACGTGCACATCCAGCACGCTGAGAAAAATTCCGACTCGCATGGCCGGACCGCCGACGTTGGCATCGTGTGGTAACTGCGTAATGTCGGTGACGCGCCCATCAGCCGGAGATATAAGCAGCCCCGGCCCGGTCGGCACGCTTCGCCGTGGAACGCGAAAAAACGCCAGCCCGGCCAGCCAGAGCAGACCCGTCACAATCGCCCCCGGCCAGAACCAGCGCGCCAGTGCAATCGTCGCCGCACCGCACACGACGGAAATAACCGTCATTTCTCGCCAGCCGTCGCGAGCAAGTGTCATGCTGAATTGCTCCACTCAGCCGGGAAATATCGCTTAATCAATGAACGCACTCGAAGATTGTAATGCGGTTCCGCTGGAATGGGTACAAAGATGTGCCGATCAGGGGTTCAGTCAGGACGCCGCGGCGACAAGGCGTCGCAACCAGGCGAGACGTTCTTTCACATCGCTCGGAATCTGCCAGCCGGGATTATCACGAGCCATGGCGCTTGCGCGATCCTGGTAATACTCTGAGATGAATCGGATCGCGCGGCGATTACCCGCGGTCTCCCACATTTCCTCAATCTGTCGCCACAGGTTGTCATCGCGCAGGTCGACAATGATTTCCGCCGCACCGGACCACTCGATCGGTGTATTCGTCGGCGCCGCGAGGTCGGAGGCGGGAATTGCGGCAGCGGCCGGCGGCTGGTTCTCCGAAAACGAGTCGCTCTCGGCAACGAGCGTGAAAGTCAGAGTTGCCGGGTTCTCGGTGCCGACCTGCGTCACGGGCGTCTGCTCTGTCTTGCGGCGCCAGACCTCAAACCCCTTCGCATAGATTCGATACTGAATCTCGGTCTCGCGCCCCAGGCCCACCGCCGGCGCGACGAGCACGTCGGCCTTGTTCCACTGGGCCGGCTCGATCAGTGAGACCGACCCGACATTCGACAGGAGCAAGTGCGAGATTTCCGGAGGGCGCCAGTTCTCGGGGTTTGGGTCGCCGACGCTATGCACAGATTGGCTGCGCGTTGTCCGCATGAATACGAATTTGCCCACCGGCTGCTCGCGCAAGTTCACCGATTTGACGAGCATCGAGCGCCGCGGCGCCTCGGAATACTGAATACAGCCCGAGCAGGCGCCCGCAGCGATGCAAAAACCAATCACACGTGCGAGTCCGATAGGATGTAATCGCTGCGTTCGTTCGCCGCCCATATCCGCGCCCATCGTCCAGAAGCACCGCCAGAGTTGAGCGATATGCACGCCCGCGGCCGCCAAGTCAAGTTCCAAGGCCGGCACGAACCTGTCGAACTCCGCCACGTAGAAGACTACAATCACTTCCTCGTTTCACGGAGAGAGCATGGCATCATCCAAAGTAGCGATTCTGAAGACCACCCCCGCCACCGTCCTGCGGGATTACCACGACGTCATGAATCAGGCCGGATATCAGGACGTGGTGGCCAAGGACGCCGATACCGCCCTCAAGGTTAACATCAGTTGGCATTTCTTCTTTCCGGGTTCGTCGACCACTCCGTGGCAGTTGGAAGGCGTGATCCGCGCCATGAAGCGCGACGGCTACAAGTCCGATCTGGTGCATGCCTGCCACAATCGAACCGTCGTTATCGATGCCCATCTCGGCGAGCGCGAGAACAAACAGCTCAACCCCGTTCAGGCCCACGGATTGCGGAACATTCATCTTTACGAAGGCGAACCCTGGATCGACATCCGCGACGCGGTCGGCGACCTCACGAAAAAATTCCTCTGCCTGAATGAGGTCTATCCGAAGGGATTTCACATCCCGCGCCGCTTCATCGGCGAAAACATCATCCACTTGCCGACTATCAAGACCCACATCTTTACAACCACCACCGGCGCGATGAAAAACGCCTTCGGCGGCCTGCTCAACGAGCACCGGCACTGGACTCACCCGGTCATCCACGAAACGCTCGTCGATCTGTTGATGATCCAGAAGAAAATTCATCGCGGCGTCTTCGCGGTGATGGATGGAACATTCGCCGGCGACGGTCCCGGTCCGCGCTGCATGACGCCCTACGTCAAAAACGTCCTGCTCGCGTCGAGCGACCAGGTCGCGATCGACGCTGTCGCCGCCAAACTGATGGGCATCGACCCGATGAGCATCAAGTTCATCCGGCTGGCCCATGAGATGGGCCTCGGCTGCGGCGATCCATCGAAAATCGAAATCGTTGGCGATCTCGAAGCAGCCAAAGAGAACTGGCACTTCGACGGTCCGTTCAAAAAGATGACCTTCGCCAGCCGAATGCAGCACAAGATCTACTGGGGCAAGCTCAAGACTTCGGTCGAGTGGTCGCTGAAAACCTGGATGGCCCCCTGGGCCTATATCGCGAGCGTGATCTATCACGACTCCTACTGGTATCCGCGTCACGCCAACCGCCAGATGCGCGACGTCCTGCACAGCGAGTGGGGGCGGCTCTTCGCCAACTGGGAAAAGCTCACGCCGAATGAAAACGGCTGGCCCAGCGTCGGCGCCGAACCCGCTGGTTACATGAGCGGTGCCTGGCGGACGCTCGGCAAGTCCCTTGGAATTCTGGGGACCTGCGTCAAGGAAGCCCCCGAGTTCAACACGCGCAAACGCCACGCAGCCAGCGCCTCCCACTAAGCGTCGCGAACCTCAGCCGCCAGAATTGCCTTTCGCGCGTGCTGCGTAATCACGACCATGGCGGCAATGCTCAAGACCAGCCCGACCACACTGATGATCATGTGTGTCGACGAATGGTGCCTCACGCCGCCGGCGATCTTGGTGACGTGTTCGGCCACGTAGCCGAAATAGACCTCCACGACATATCCGGGGATGTGTCCGAACGCCGCGATGAAAAACATCGTGAAGCTGACCGGCGTCGCTCCGCCCAAAACGTAACTCAACGTCGTCGGATTAACGGGCGTGAGCCGCAACAGCAGGTGAAATTTCAGTCCTTCGCGTCCCGCCGCATGGGCAATCGCCTGCAGCTTTGGGTATCCCGCCAGCGCCTTCTCAATTCGATCGTGCAACAGGTATCGCGCCAGCCAGAAGTCGATCGCCGCACCAAGGATGCCGGCCGTACACATAATGATCGAGCCGCGCACCAGTCCAAACATCACTCCGGCCGCGACGGCAAACAGTGTGTCGGGCACAAACACCGACGACAGCGCGATGAATACGAGCGTAAACGCAACCGGCCCCCAAGCCCCGAGCTCCGCAATCCACGCCTCGAATCGCGGAAACTCATGCGCGACGTGCTTCCCAAGCAAAAGACAAGCTGCCAGCGCCGCAACGCCAATCGCAATCTTCGGCCCCATCTTTCGCAATCGCCAGCCCGGGCCCAGCCAGTTTTGTCGTCGATGCGAAAGCGGTGTGGGCGTGCTGACGGTGCTCAAGGCGTGCTCACTTCAACTTCACTGATCTTCGCGTTCGACGGCCGGCTCGCTCGAAGGCGTGTGGGCCGGACCGGATTGTGCGGCCGGCGGCGTGATTAAGGCATCGAGCGTCCTTCGACCATCAGTCAGCGTCCGCCGTTCACTAGTGCCGAACGGTGTGTCGGCGAGCAGGAGCTGATCAATGGCCCGCGCCAGATCGGGTGCCGCGGTCGCATCTTTCTTGTTTACGACCGCTCGGATTTCGCGATCAAGGCGTTCGCTGATTCCCGCAAAATCGAGCAGCGAATCGGCTTCACGCGCCCCAGGACTGGCCCGATTTCGCTCGATCAACGCCAAAACAGCGTCATAGCGATGTGCGGCCATCAGGGCTTCCACCGCGGCCAGCATGTCGCGCCGCGCCCGCACGAGCGTCGCTGGGTCCACCGCGCGACTGGGGCCCGACGTCGTCCCGTTCGCGCGCCCGTTGCGACCGTTGGCGTCGCCCTGCTGGCGTTGTGCCGCCGCGCTCGCCAGCGCAGCCTGCTCAAAATATGATGCCGCCACGCCGCGTTTTCCGAGCGCCAGGTTGGCCTCGCCCAGCCGCTCAAGAATCTCCCAGCGCGGAACCGGTTCGCCGCCGTCGGCCGCCGACCGGGCGGTTGTCAGCGCCGCGCGAGCCGGGTCAGACGCGAGCCGTCGCTCGATCTCGCCCAGAAGCTCGACATGGCGTTCCAGCGCCGGCTTGTCCGCCGGCCGGTTGAATCGCTCGGCCCAGTCAAATTGTCGCTCGATCGGGCGGGCCTTCAGTAGAGCCCGCATGCTCTCCCACGACTTCGATCTAACCGCTTCTTCCGGTTCGCGAACCGCGTCGAGGCGGGCCGCAAGCGCGGCCAGATCGACGTCGTTTGCACTCGATGTCAACTTGCCCATCGCCTCGGCTGCCGACGCCCGCACCGATGCGTCCGGATCATCCAGCAGCGGCCGAATCATCGATGCCGTCGAACCATCGTCGGTCGCCGCGAGCCCGCGAATCGCCGCGCGACGCACGCCCGGCGTCCGAGCCGACTTCAATGCATTCACCAGAATCGGACGAAACTGCGGCGACGCGATCCGCGCCATGGCCGAGAGAAATGCTTCCCGCGTCGAGGACAAGTCACGTTGCAGCGCGGCCGGCGAGCCACCGTCCGGCGCCGGCCGCGAGGTGACGGCAACTTGTCGGGCCAGCTTCTCGTACCGACTGATCAACCCGTCCGACGCAGCCCCGACCACATCGAGCGAACCGATGCCCGGCTCCGCCAGCGCGCCGACCGCCAGCGCGGCCTCCGCGGCCACCTCCAACGAGGGGTCATTCAGCGCACCGATGACCGCCGAAGTGGCCGCCGCGCCTCCAATCCGCCCGAGCGCCGCGATCATTGCCGCGCGGACATGGTCGTCCGTCTCGCGATTGAGCGCCGTCAGCAGGCCTGAAACGCGCGACTTGTCTCGCAAGTCGCCGAGCACCGAAGCTGCCTCGCGCCGCACCAGCGGACTGCTGTCCGAAACAAGCGTTTCGACCCGGGCCGCGATCTCCGGCGGCACCGGCTTTCTGTCGCCGATCCGCGCGTCGATCAATTCGATCCCGAGCGCACGAACCTCCGTCTGCGGGTCATTCAACAAATCAAGCAGCAGCTTGTCGCGATCGCCCTCGGCCGCCGCGTAATAGCTGTTTCGAAGTGTCGAGCTCAGCCGCGCGGTGAGCTGCGCCGCCGCCCCGCTCATCCGCTCAATGCGCGTCCGCAATTGCTCGTTGCGCCGGTGCAGCCAGGCGCGCTCATCCAGATCCTTGTTCTCCGCCCACCACCGATGCGCCGATTCGGCATCCAGTAAGTCGGCGTCGGCGCTATCGTCAATTCGATCGAGCGCCGCTGCCACGACCTCAGGCGCCGCGTCGTCGAGCAGCGTCATCAGCGCGGCGATCGCGGCCTTCTCGTCGCCCATCGCGCCCAGCGCATCAATAGCCCCCAGTCGCACAACCGGCGATCGCACGGTCGGTCCAGAGGCCAACGGTTGTCGCGCCAGCAGCGCCAGGCGCTCAATGACGGCCGCGCTCTTGAAACGTGCGAGTGCGTGCGCCGCAGCGCGACGAAGCACGCCTGATTCAACCCGCAGGAGTTCGAACAGCGGCTCAATCAAGACGCTTCGTCGTTCCGGAGAACTCGCTATCGCTTGGCACGCGGCGATCTGCGCGACCGGGTCGGCCGAATTTCGCAGCACCGCGGCCAGCCGGTCCCACGCGGCCGGCGCCGGAAGTTTCAGCAGTTCCCGCGCGCCGTACTCGCGCGCGTACGGCTCATTGTTACCAGTCAGCAGCCGCAGGTTTTCCGCGATCATCCGTTCAGCGACCGACGGCGCGACCGTTTCGCTGACCTGCGTCGTCGTCGCCGCGCCGTTCGAAATCGAGTCCGACACGTCGGCGAATAGGTCCGCGCCCCCCGCGACGATTACCAGCGGAAGGATCACCTCGACGAGTTGTCCGTGACCAAACTTCATCCAATGCCTATTTACGATTCCTATGGTCCATCTGACGCCCGCGCTGCGGCGAATTTGATGAAAAACGCGAGACTCGCCGATCCACTGCGGCGCATCGCGTCACGCGAGCCACGTTGTCAAAGCGAGCGGACTGGCATGCCAGGCCGACGGGCGGTTGACGACTCCAACCGACCACGCCGATCTCCCCCGCGGGCCGACGCCCGCTGCGTGCCTCCCGAACGTAACTCCTTCTAACCACAGATGGTAAGACCGTCAATCGCCGCCGGCGTTGGATCGCTCTCGATCGAACCGGCAATTTCGGCGCGGCCTTTCAACCGGCTGTTCCTCTGGCCCCTTCGCAACCGAAAACGTAAACTCGGGTAGAATCTGACGCACAACGTCCTCGTTCGCAAAGGATTCGCGTCCATGAAATGTCGCCGATTATGGGTCGCTTCTTTCGCCGCCGGCCTGCTCTTCGCCTCTGCCACCCTGACCGCCCAGGCACAAGCCACCGGCGGAATGTCAACACCGACAACCAGCAAGCCCGCCGAAAGCACGCCGCAGACCGATCCGCGAAATCCATCCCTCTGGAACGCCGACCGCATGATGGAAGACGCTGTCCAGACGCTGACGCGCCGCTACAACCTCAACCCCGAGCAGGAGTCCTACACCCGCAAGCTTCTCACCACCCGCGTTCGCGCGTATCTCGCCGATTACGAGACCGACCTGCGCCAGTTGATTCGCGAATCACTCGAGATGCAGCTCGATCCGCGTAAGGCCAGCCCCGAGAACTACAAGCGCTGGGGCGAGCGTGCGCGTCCGTTGTTTGAGCGAGCCAAGAAGGACATTCTCGAAGGAAATCAGGAGTGGGGCGGCATCCTGAATGACGCCCAAAAGCAGATCCACAAGTTCGACCTCGACATGATGCAGCAGAACTTCGGCCAGATTGACAACCTCATCACCAAGTGGTCGGCCGGCAAGTACGCCCCGGGCGACATGTCGCCGAAGCCGCCGCCGCAAATCGCCCAGGACACGCAATCGCGCGTCAGCCGCGGACCGCAGCAAGCCGAGCGACGCACGCTCGAAGACATCTGGCAGGTCTATGTGACCTCATACGGAAGCACTTATCGTTTCACGCCCGAGCAAGTGAACTCGGCCCGCGCGATCCTGCAGGACTGCCGAGGCCGCGCTCAGGCGTACCGTGACAGGCGCAAACCCGAGATGACGCAACTGGATGCCCGCCTGAACGAAGCATCCGCCGCCGTCTCCCGCGCGGCCGCCGGCCCCGAAAGCCAATCAGCCAATGCCAAGTTGCTGGAAGCAAACTCAGCCAAAGCCGAGATGGAGTCTCCAATCGGAGACATCTTCAAGGACCTTCAACAGCGCTTGGACCAAGTCCCCAGCAAGGCCCAGCGAGAGGCCGTACCCCCTGCGCAACTGGCTGGCCTTGAAGGACTTGCAAAGGCCTGCGTCCCGGCCGCCCCCATCCAAACCCCAACCACCGTCGGGCCGTCGGCTCCCGTCAAGCCCGGTAATCAGCGCCCCGCTACGACGTCGAAGCCACCCGCTAAGGCCGAATCCGCCCCGGCCACACAGCCCGCTGCTAGCCACTAGAACCCACCCGACCTTGGATGCTATCATGGTGGGAGTTTCCCCGATACGCCCGACTCCAGCCCAATTGACGCTAGTCTGGAGTAGAGCGTTCGGCAGGGATGCGACGAATCGGGATACTCGACTGGCATGAACGACGGACCGCCGCAAAGCGCGGAATGGTTCGCGGTCCCGTCGATTGCCCTGCCCCGCATTACGCGGCTTGATCCGTCGATGTGGAGTAAGCCGCCGAAAGTCCTCGCAGTTCAAGTACAGGCGGGATTTGTGGATGTTGCCCGCCCTCCGGCCGATGACATAGTATTCGGACTATGTCGGCCGCCGACCGGCTCGAAGCTTCGTCTTCGAACTGGACGTGAGTCGCATCCACCTGCGGGATCGAGAGTCCCTGGGTCAGATAACAGATGGTATTGACGCTTTCGCTGATCGTTGTTGCCGTTCTCTGGTCGCTCGCCACCGTACAGGGGATCTGGTCGCTCGTCGCGGGGATTCGCTTCCTACGATTCGTGGGTCGCGAGGTCGCCCGACCCATCGCGCCCTTCGAGCCCCGCGCCGCAATCATCCTGCCTTGCTGCGGCATTGACGATCGACTCGCCGACACCGTCCGGTCGTTGGAGCTTCAGATCTATCGCGACTACGAAGTGGTCTTCACGTTCGAGTCGGTTGAAGATCCCGCCTATGCCGCCGTCGGACGATGGACCGCCCGTTGGGGCGATCGCCGTCATCGCCGCGTCGTCGCCGGCCGGGCAGATGATCGATCGCAGAAAATCCATAACCTGCTGGCCGCCCTCAAGGTCGTCAGCCCTGACCGCGAAGTCCTCGTCTTTCTCGATTCCGACGCGGTTCCGGGCCCGAACTGGCTGCGACACCTCGTCGCCCCCCTGGTCGACAATTCCGTCGGCGCTGCGACCGGCTTCCGCTGGTACACGACCAACGGAAACATCGCCAGTGGTATTCGCTCCGCATGGAACGCGGCCACCGTCACGTTCCTGCATGAAGACAAGCTCAATTTCTGCTGGGGCGGCTCGACCGCCATCCGTCGCGCCACCTTCGACCGCCTCGGTGTGGCCGAAAGCTGGCAGCGCGCCCTTTCAGACGACTATCAGGTGACCCGCGCCGTCCGCAACGCCGGCCTGCTGATTCGCTTCGTACCGCAGTGCCTGATTCCCTGCCTCGATCACACCACCATGCGTGGCTTCCTCACCTTTGCCCGCCGGCAGCTCGTCATCACGCGCGTTTGTGCGCCGGTCGTCTGGCGGGCGGGCCTCGCGCTCGCGTGCAATTTCATCCTCGGCGGAACGGCGGTCGCCGCACTGGCCGCGTACGCTTTCGTAAACGGCATGCAGAACCTCATGTTCGCTGCCATCGGCGGCTGGGCGCTGATTCTCATGCTCGGAGCGTCGAAGTCGATCCTTCGCCAGTTCGCCGTTCGCAAAGTGCTTTCAGCACCGTCCATCAGTTGGAAAGACTTCTGCTGGGACGTGGTCGGTGTCGCCCCCATCGGTGTGCTGCACCTCGCGCTGCTGCTCTCATCCGCCCGCTCGCGCCGAATCACCTGGCGCTCGACCGTGTACGAAATGGTTTCGCCCGACGAAACGCTTGTGCTGGGCCGGCACACCCTGGTTCAGCCCACGCCCGCCATGCAACCCGTCGTC
>JAATGM010000048.1 GCA_015654675.1 Planctomycetota bacterium
CGGCCCCGCCCTCTCGTTTATCGCGGTCCAGCGCTCGCGCGTCGCCGCCACTCGCCTCGCCGCCGACCTCTCCTACGCCCAGCGCCTCGCCATGAATTCCCGTCGCCGGACCTGGGCGAGCTTCGACGTCTCCAACAATCGCTACAACCTCTACGCCGAAAACCTCTCGAATCCGGGCAAAGCCAATCGCGTCGCCCTGGCCGCCGCCCTCTCTTCCGACACCGCCGCCGTTCAGTTCGGCTCCGGGGACTACTCCGGCGCCACGCTATCCTCCGTATCAATCAATTCCACCAGCGAACTCGAATTCAACAACCTTGGCGTGCCGGCCGACGGCAACAGCTCCGCCCTCACCGTCGACGCCACCATCACGCTCAGTAATGGCGTCGTCGTCACCGTCCACCGGGTGAGCGGGTTCGTGGAGCAAGCCGGATGACCCGCCGCGCCATGACCCTCATCGAAGTTGCGATGGCCGTGCTGATTCTCTCTGTCGGCTTGGTCCCCCTCGTCAAGACCTTTGCCGAGAATGCCCAGCACACGATCGCCGCCACCCAGTACTCCGTTGCGTCATTCCTCGTCACCGAACGCATGGAAGAGATCATCGCCACCCGCTATCGCGCGGCTACCGGCTATGCCAACGTGCTCCAGGCGTCGTTTGTCAACGAATCACCCGTCACGAACTTCCCGGCCTTCAACCGCACGGTCACCGTGCAGGAAGTCGCCTCCGACCTCTCAACGCCCCAGACTAGCTCGGGGATCAAGCGTGTCACCGTCAACGTCGCCTGGAACTCGGGAACGAAGCAAATGCAATTGGTGAGGATCTTTACGGACTATTGATGATGCGCCCCACTCGTAAAATCCTGCGCCGCCGCCCCGCATTCACGCTCATTGAGCTGGTGATCGCCATGACCGCCGGCGGAATCATCAGCATGATTGCCGGAACCCTTTTAATCGAAGCAAGCTGGGCCCTCGCCGCCGCTTCGCAACGAGCCCGCCTCGCCGATCAGTCCGTTCGCGCCGTCGAACAGGTCTTGCGCTACGTTCGCGAAATCGATCAGGATTCCTCCCTGACCGGACTATCCCAGATCACGACCGCAAACACCGCCGACCTCCGCTTCGGAATCTATGGCTTCCGTCTCACCGGGTCCACGCTCGAAATGTCCATCGACTCGGCCGCCTCATGGCAACCTGTTTGCAACGCCGTCTCGACCCTCACCTTCCGCTACTACGACAAGAACGGCTCACAACTCAGCAGCGTCCCGCTCAGCTCGACCGACTCTGCCAACGTTCGCCAGGTTTCCATCGAGCTCGTCGTTGGATCGCTCAGCACCAATCACCGTGTCCGCTCACGGGTGTACCTTCGAAACTTCATGAACGAGGCGGCCAGCTGACCATGAAATCGAAAGTCAACATCCGGTCGCCACGTTCGTCCGCCATCCCCACGCGGCGCGGAATGACCATGCTCGTTTTCGTCGCCGCCGTGCTCGTCATCGGCGCCATGTCGCTCTGGCTCGCCCAGATCACCGCCGTCAGCGGCCTCGGATACCTCGGCCACTTCCTCAGCAGCGGCGCCTTCTATGCCTCCGAGAGTGGCAGCGAGCTCGCCATGCGCGAAATCAAAACGACATCAGACATCGACGGAAACGCCGTAGTCGGCACGATTTCCAACGCACCCGCCCTGCCGAACGGATCGATCGTCGTCACCGTCAGCGGCAAGATCTACACCTCAACCGGCACATGGCAGAACCACGTTCGCGTCACGGAGACCACGCTTCAGTAGGAATCGCATGGATCGACGAACCGACAAACTGATGCTCTTCGTCGCCGAACACGGCGCGGCCATCGTGCTCGCGCGCCGCCGCGCTACGGGCGTCGACCTCGTCGATCCCCTCGTTGTCCCATTCCGCGAGGCCAAGCCCCAATCGCTCGCACTCGCCGCCGAATCCGTGGTCAACGCCCTCGCCGATCATGTCCGCAAGCATGGGTGGCGCGGCATGCCCGTTCGCTGCCTGATCGGCGGCTCAACCGTCACCTCGCAGTACTTCGACATGCCGGCCCTCAAGCCCGCGGCGCTTCAAAACGCCATTCGCCTCAAGCTCTCACAGCAATTGCATTACAACGTCGCGGACGCCCAGCTCTGGGTGGGTAAGGCCCGCCCCATCCCGGGCAGCGATCAGATTTGTGTCGGCGCTGCCGCCGTCAATCGCGCACACGTAAAGGTCGTCACCGACGCGGCCGAACGAATTGGCCTCACACCTGTCTCCATCGCGCCCGGTTCCAATGCCGTCGCTGCCCTCGGCAGCAGCGTGCAAGCCATCACAGGTCAGGGGATCGAAGCCGTTCTCTATCTCTCCGAGTTCGAGGGACTGCTCCTCCTCTATCGCGATAACCAGATCTTCGTGAGCACCGAGCTCTCGGTTCGCCTGGCCGACCTCACCGCTGCCCTCACGCGCCCCATCATCAAGGGCCACGACGTCCTTCAGCTCGACGAGTTCCAGGCCCGCAAGCTCCGCGATGAAATGGGAATTCCCGAACCCGGTATCGAGCTGCCCGGCCTCGGCGTGCGGACCGAGCGAATTCTTCCGGTGCTCGAACCGGTTCTCCAGCAGCTCACTCGCCAACTGACGCAATGGTTCGCCTTCGCCCGCACGACCTCAAACGGCGCGACAGTCGCAAATCTCAAGCTCATCGGCCCCGGCGCTCGCATCCCCGGCATGGCCGCCAACATCGGCCAGCGTCTCAAGTGCCCGGCCTCCAATCTCGACTGGAATCCTGCCTGGGCCTCGATCGTCGGAGAATCCACCACCAGTCCGGACGAACTCGCCGCGACGGTCGGCGCAGCCCTCACCGCCGAGCCCCTTCCTGACCTGACGCCGCCCGAGATCCGCCGACGCCGAAAGTTCGAGCGTATCCGGCGCTATGCCCTGATACTCGCCCCGTCGACGTCAGCCGCGCTGTTGGTAGTTGCCTTCGCGCTGAATCAGATACACGGCAATCTCAAATCCGCGCAGGCCGCACAGGCCGAGCTTCTCCACAGCAGCCGCCTCGAGCTGATTCACTGGCAGCAGTGGCAGGCCGATGCCGCGCAAAGTCGCGCCAAGTCGCTCGACTTCGCTGAATTCGCGCGCACCACGCCCGCATGGGAAGGCATCTTTAGGGAATTCTCTCAAGTCCTCCCCGATTCGGTGCAGCTCACCAGTCTCGTCGCGCGCGTCGCCGACGGCGCTCTCATCTTGCGGCTCTCGGCCAGCGTCCGCGACCTCGGCAGCGAAACCGACTTTGACGAAGTCGTCGAGCAGTCCCTCGGATCGCTCAATGCATCGCCCTACTTCGCGGAAGTCGAAGTCCTGTCGGCCGTCCGATCCCCCGAAGCGCACGCCAACCAGCACGCCGGCGGCACGCTCATCGCCGACCTCAAGCTCACCTACGCCCTGCCGAAAAAAGCCGCTTCCAGGGAGAAGCCATGACCGCCCAGGCCTACGCACGGCGATGGGCGCTTACGGCTGCGGGCGCAGTCGTTCTCGTCGTCTCTGGATTCGCCGCCCTCGTTTGGGCGCGCCATCACCTGCTCGACTCCATCGCCCTGCTCAACGTGACCAGCGATTCCATCACGCAAGTTGCCGCCGACCTCAGCGACTTCTGCGTCTCCCGCGAAAAACAGTCCGAGGCCGCGCATCTCCGGCAGGACATCGCCGATCGCCTTCGCGAGATCCAAAGCCCGGCCACAGTGGTGACTCGACTCTCCGAGGCCTGCCGCAAGCATGGCGCAACCGTCCTCGAGATCGCACCCATGATTCCGCCCCCCACCGCCCAGCCCCGCAATCCCCTGACCGATGGCCGACGGTATCGCCTCGTCGTCCGCGGCACCTATCGACAAATCGCCGGCCTCCTCGACGCCTGCCCGCGGCTTCGCCTCCCGGCCCGCGTCGTCGAATTCAACGTTTCGCCGCCCGAGGTCGCCAACCCGGGCGACCAATTGAACGCCGTCGTCGTCGTCGAAAGTTTCCTGGCCCCCGCAAACAAATCGGAGGCCCCGCGCGCATGAACTCGCGCAGGAAAAAATTCGTCATGGTCCTCGTCCCGGCCTCTCTTTTTCTGGGCTGGCGAACGGTGTCCCTCTTCACCCGTCCGTCAACGCCTGCCGGCGCCGCGGCCGACGTCGTCGCCGCATCCGCGCCCGCACTCGAAGTGCCCGCGATGCCACGCCCACTCCAACTCGAAGTCAGCCAGGCCGTCCTCCAGCTTCAGGCCAAACGATCCAAGCTCGCCTGGGGCCGCGATCCGTTCGCCGGCCGCATCGCCCCCATGCCGACCTCGGCACCGGCCGTCACACCGGTTCGCGCGCCACCACCACCGCCATGGATGCTCACCGGCGTCTCGCGCTCGGCCGGTCGAAACCTCGCCATTCTCGCCGGACGCATCGTCTCCGAAGGCGATCGCGTTGCGGATCAATACGAAGTCATCGAAGTCTCGGACAGGGAAGTCGTCATTCGCGATGGAAAATGGAAGCACCGATTCACGCTAGGCGTAAACGGAGCCCAGACTGTCGCAATCGGGGAAACAAAATGAGAAGCCGTTTCAATCAACTTTCCATCGCCGCCCTGGTGATCTCACTCTGGGCCGGCGCCAATGCGCTCGCTCAGAACAACACGGGCAACGCCCCGCCCGCCTCTCAGGCCAACGACCCGCCGGTCTCACTCGATCTGGTGCGCTCCGACATCGGCGACGCTCTTCGTCTGCTGGCTCAGGAAGGTGGAATCAACATCGTCGTCGGTCCGGAGGTGAAGGCCGAAGTCTCCGTCTCGCTCAAAAACGTCCCCGTCCGTCAGGCCCTTCGCTCCCTCGTCGAAGCCAACGGCTTCAAATGGTCCGAGCACGATGGCGTAATCACCGTCACCAAACCATCCACCGCGGCCACGACGGAAACCATGCCGGCCCTCTTCACGAAAATCCTTCGCCCCAAGTGCGTCAACGCCGCCACCCTCGTCAGCGCCCTGCAACCCGCCCTCAGCAAATGGGGGCGTTTGACTATCCTCAGCGAAGACAGCCGTCCCGGATTTGGAATTGGTTCCATACAAGACGGCTCAAACCAGCCCCAGGGTACGACCTTCCGCTCCGCCAGCCGCTCAGACATGGTCGTCAATGCCATCTCGACGCCTTCCGGAAGCCCCACCACCGCCGGCTACGCCGGAGAACGCGCCGCCGCAGCCGGATCGCAAACCGGAATCGAAAACTCTCAAGTGCTCCTCGTCACCGATACACGCGAGCGCATCGAAGAAATCAGCAAATTGGTCTCCGAGCTCGACGTGCCGCCCCGCCAGGTTCTCATCGAATGCCGCATCGTCGAAATGAGCACCGACCTCCAAAAGCGCCTCGGCATCGACTGGAACATAGAAACCTTCGCAAACGGCCCCGTGCTCTATCATGAACTGCCCTTGGATTGGGCCGCCGGTTTCGCGCCAGGTCCGATTAACGGCCTCGCCCTCGGCACGGTCGACTTCACCCGCTTCACCGGCCTCCTTCAGGTCGCCCAGGACGACAACGCCGTCCGCCTCCTCGCCAATCCGCGCATGCTCGTTTTCAACAATCACACCGCCAGCATCCTCGTCGGCGAAAAATATCCGCTGCTCACCAGCACCATCACCGACCAGGGAACCACCACCGAGTCCTTCGATTCATACATCCCCATCGGCGTACAGCTCTCAGTCACCCCCACCATCATGTCCGATGGGCGCGTAACCCTGCTCGTTCATCCGGCCACCAGCGCCCTCGGCCCCGACGTCGTCGGCACCACTGGCCTCCGCATCGCTCGCATCTTCACCCGCGAGCTTGATACACGCGTCGTGATGCGCGACGCCGACACCGTCGTGCTCGGCGGCCTCATCAGCGACCGCAAGACCTACAATGTCCACAAAGTCCCAGGCCTCGGCGACGTCCCGATTCTGGACATCTTCACTCGCCAGGAGCGACCCAAAGAAGAACGCGTCGACCTCCTCGTCTTCCTCACCGCCCACGTCGAAAAGGCCGCCGAAATGAGCCAGGAGGAAAAAGACGTCTACACCCGTTACACACCGCGCTTTAAACACTCAGACGCCATGGACGAAGTTCCGCTCCACTTCGAACTCCCCGGCACCCAGTTCTACGACAAGAAACAGACGCCGCCGCCGGACGGCGCTCCCTCCGACGACTCGCCGTCACAAAAGCCCACTGACCTGGCGCCGGTCGCTTCGCCGCGACCTCCCGTTGATGCGCGACCGCCCGCCGATCTCGATTTTGTTCCCGACAACAGACAGGAGAATCACCGATGACTCCGCGAATCTGCCTTGCCGCGTTGGTGCTGGCCCTTCTCTCGGGTTGCGGCGCTCAGGAAAAACGCGAGGACGCCATTCGCGTCCAGCCGCCGGAAAAGCGGAAGCTCACTCCCGCCGAGGAGAAGCGCGAATACGCCATGACCTATGAGCGCGGCCTCGCCATGGCCCAGCGCCGCGACTACGCCGTCGCCCTCGGCTACTTCGAGCGCGCCGTCGAACTTGCCCCGGCTTCCATCGAGGCCCGTTTCGCCCTCGGCGCGTGCTATGAGCAAACCGGCGACCCGGTACGCGCCATCCGTCAATACCAGCAGATTCTCACCATCCGTCCCAACGACGCCGACGTTTACGCAAATCTCGGCACCAGTTACGTCAAGCTCTATCAGCGCGAGCACAACAAGGTCTGGCTCTCGCTCGCCCGCGACGCATGGGAACGCTCCCTCGCCCTCCGTCCCGGTCAATCCGACGTCCGCAACTACCTCGCCAGCATCGACGCCACCCCGCGCCACGCCGCCCCTGTGAAATGATTTTGCATTCGATCCGTCGCGGGCGCGGCACATCCGCCCCGCGCGGATAGAATGCCTCGATGCCCAATTTCAATCCCGCGAAAAACGCCATCCATCGCGGCGACTGCGTCGAGCTGCTCACTGGCTGGCCCGAAGCGTTCGCCCGCCTCGTCTTCGCCGACCCCCCATTCAACATCGGCTACCGCTACTCTGGCTACGACGACGCCCGCGCCTACACCGACTACGTCGATTGGAGTCGCCGTTGGATGGCCGCCGCGACCCGCGCCCTCGCGCCCGACGGCTCCTTCTACATCGCCATCGGCGACGACTACGCCGCCGAGCTCCGCGTCATCGGCCGCGAACTCGGTCTGACGCTCCGCAATTGGATCATCTGGCACTATCAATTCGGCCAGAATATGCGCGACAAGTTCGTCCGCTCCCACACCCACATCCTTTACTTTGTAAAGAACGCAAAAAACTTCGTCTTCAACGCCGGACAGTCCCGCTTCCCCAGCGCCCGCCACACCGAATATGGCGATCGCCGCGCCAAACCCGAAGGCCGCTTGCCTGACGACGTCTGGAACGAATTCCCCCGCGTGTGCGGAACCTTCAAAGAGCGTCAGGGGTGGCACGGCTGCCAAATGCCCGAGGCCCTTCTCTCGCGCATCATTCGGGTCAGCACCAATCCGGGCGATGTCGTCCTGGATCCTTTCGCCGGCAGCGGCACAACGCCCGCCACCGCGATCAAACTCGGCCGCGTCGGCATCGCAACCGAGCAAAGCGAGGAATACGCCGACGCCGCCATTAAACGCCTTGATAGCGCAATCCGCGAAGCCAAAGCGTGGAAGAAACCAGACGCCACCGGCTGGTCCGAGTTCGACCGGGAATCGCTCCGCAATCTCTACCGCGAAGCCGAAACCCCGATCGACGCGCTGGCTTCGAATCCTGCTGCCCTCGCGTGCGTCGAGGCGTCGCTGGCCGCGCGTATCGGCCGCCCAGTCCACGCCGACTCGATTGTGCAGAAATTAAGAGAACTCGATGCGGCCAACCAACTGCCGCGCTTCAAGAACGACCGCCCATTCCGCGCAAAGGTTCACCGCAAGCAGGATTTTGCCCGCGATCGAAAACTTGTCCGGGCCTGGCACCTCGGCCTGCCCGCCAAACTGAAAAAGCTTAACGAACTCGGTCGTCAGACCGGCTGATCCACCGCCGCCCGATCGGCAGCGCCGTCGCCGTGAGCCCGATCTTCATCGCGTTGAAAACCAGAAATGGCGCCACGCCAGTCATCCAAGCCGTCCGCGGCGAAGTCATCACCGCCAGCCAGCCAAATCCGCAACCCAGGATGATCACGTCCCCAATCGCCAGTGCCGCCAGCGACGTCCAGATTCGCCGATCCCAGCGATGCTCGACCAGCCACCCCACGACAAACGCCGCAATCGGAAACGCCCACAAGTACCCGGCCGTTGGCCCCAAAAACCTTGCCGCTCCAGCGCCAAATCCCGCAAAAACCGGCAATCCTGCCGACCCTTCGAGCAAATACGCAATCATCGTCGCCGCCCCGCGCCGCGACCCATACACCGCCCCAATCAGCAACACGGCAAACGTCTGCAGCGTCGCCGGAACAGGCCCTACCGGGATCGCCACTTGCGCGCACGCCGCGACCAGCGCCGTCCCAAAAGCAATTAGCGCAATCTCGCGCCAAGCCCGCCCAGCCCCCACCCCGCGCTGCGCTATCACATCTCCAAACGTCCGCTCCGCAACCTGCATCGCCATGACCAATTGCCCGCCTCTCGGTTAGCAACAAAATCGCCGTCGCCGCGCCCGACAACGCAACACGCGACCGCCTAATTGCTTACCTCATAACCGCCGCCCCCGCCGCCCGTCAACGAACCCGGGCGCCTCGGCCGTCGTACCTTACTCACGGCCCACCTCTCGGCGTTTTCGCCATGTTTTCGAGTTTTCCGGCCGTGTCATCAAGACGATAATACATAGAATACCTCGAATCGAAGGGCGGTCCGGAAATCCATCCGACCGCTGGGAGAAAAGACCATGTGCGGAATCGTCGCTTACGTCGGCTACCGAAAGGCCCAACCCATCCTCATCGAGGGCCTCAAACGCCTCGAATACCGCGGTTACGACTCCGCCGGCGTTGCCATGCTGCGCGACAGCAAGCTTGTCATCCGCAAGTCTCCCGGCCGAATCTCGGCCCTCGAAGCTATCCTGGACGACGAAACTGCCGCTGGAACCTGCGGTCTCTCCCACACCCGCTGGGCCACCCACGGCGCCCCAAATCAGGTAAACGCCCACCCCCACACCGATTCCACGGGCCGCATTGCCTTGGTCCACAACGGCATCATCGAAAACTACGTATCCCTGAAGACCTATCTTCAGCAGAAGGGCATCGAGTTCCGTTCTGACACCGACACCGAGGTCCTCGTCCAACTCATCAGCCATCATTATCAGGGCAATCTCGAAGAAGCCGTCCGTCGCGCCCTGCAGGACGTCCGCGGCACTTACGGCATCGCAGTTCTCTGCACCGAGGAGCCCGACAAAATCGTCGCCGCTCGCAAAGGTAGCCCCCTCATTGTCGGCATCGGCGATGGCGAATACATCGTCGCCTCAGACGCCGCCGCCGTCATCCAGCACACCACCCAGGTCATCCACCTCTCCGACGGCGAAATGGTCACCATCTGGAGCGATGGCTTCCGCACCACCACCCTCGACAACGTCCCCATTACGAAAGAAGTCAGCGAAATTGAATTCTCCCTCGAAGAAATCGAGCTCGGCGGTCACGAGCACTTCATGTCGAAGGAAATCTTCGAGCAGCCCGATGCCCTGCAGAACTGTCTTCGTGGCCGGCTCGATCTGACCGAAGGCCGCGTCGTCCTCGGCGGCCTCGCCAACGTCAGCCGCGAGCTTTCCCACGTCCGCCGAATCATCATCACCGCCTGCGGCACCGCCTGGCACGCCGGCCTCGTCGGTGAATATCTCTTCGAAGACCTCGCCCGCATACCCACCGAAGTCGAATACGCCAGCGAGTTCCGCTACCGCAATCCGATCATGGAAGAGGGCACGATCCAGATCGTCATCAGCCAGTCCGGCGAAACCGCCGACACCCTCGCCGCCGCCCGCGAAGCCCGCGAAAAGGGAGCCCGCGTCCTCGGCGTCGTCAACGCAGTCGGCTCAACGATTGCCCGTGAAACTGACGCAGGCGTCTATCTCCACGTCGGCCCCGAAATCGGCGTCGCCAGCACCAAGGCCTACATCGGCCAGGTCACCGTCCTGACGCTCATGGCCCTCTACTTCGGCCGCCGCCGCCACCTCTCACAGGCCGAAACCAGCGACTACATGCGCGAACTTTCCGCAATCCCCGAAAAAATCCGCAGGATCACCGCCCAGAGCGACGCCATAAAGGAAGTCGCCGACCTGTTCAAAGGCCGCGAAAACTGGCTCTACCTCGGCCGCGGTTACAACTACCCCACCGCCCTCGAAGGCGCCCTCAAGCTCAAGGAAATCTCCTACATCCACGCCGAAGGCATGCCCGCCGCCGAAATGAAGCACGGCCCCATCGCCCTCATCACTGAGGGCATGCCCGTCGTCTTCATCGCCACGCGCAACAGCCAGTACGAAAAGGTGATCTCAAACATCGAAGAAGTCCGCGCCCGCGGCGGCCAGGTCATCGCCGTAGCCACCGAAGGCGACCACGAGCTCAAACGCTACTCCGAGCACGTCTTCTACGTCCCCGACGCCCCCGAGCCGCTCCAGCCGTTGGTCAACATCATCCCGCTGCAACTGCTGGCATATCACGCCGCCGTCCTCCGGGGCTGCAACGTGGACAAGCCCAGAAACCTGGCGAAATCCGTCACAGTGGAATAAGGACGAAGCATTGCTCAACTGCCAAATCCTTGGCTAGAATAATTTGACACGGGAGTCGTCACCATCAGCTCACGAAACGTCAAAGAGCAGAACATTGATCGGCTGGGAAGCCTTGAAGAGGTGGACCAACGCCGCGTGTTGGATTTTCTTGGCTCGCTCGGCAAATTGAAGCGCGGCGAGTCGGGGCAGTCGTTCGTTCGCGTAGCCGGCGACATTCCCCCGGCTGATCTCAAGGAGATCGAAATCGCCATCAAGAACGGCTGCGAAGCGATCGATCGGAATGGCTGGTAGAATTCTCCTCGATACCAACGCGAATGTCCGGGCATTCGCGTCTCACTCCGCAACGATCAAACTCATCGAATCTGCCGAAGATGTCTTTATTCCGAGCATTGCTCTCGGTGAGCTGTATTACGGTGCATCGCACTCCACACGACCGGCTGAGAACATAGCGAGAATCGAGACCTTCGCCCGAGATCGAACAATTCTGTCTTGTGACGCAGCAACCGCGCGATACTTCGGCCAGATCAAGCATCAATTGCGCCAAAAGGGCCGCCCGATCCCCGAGAATGATCTCTGGATTGCGGCGATCGCGGTCCAACACGCGATGCCTCTAGTTTCGAACGATGCTCACTTCCAAGATATCGAAGCCCTGACACTCGTTGAGATTCCAAGTTAGAACAACATGGGTTCGCGTGTTCAAGCTCTCGCGCCGACCCGCTCAACAATCGTCTCCCCCGCCAGCCGCCCGGCCGGCGCAATTCCGCGCAAGTCCCCGCTGTTCAACACGCGAATATCCCCCACGCCAAACTTCATCATCGCCAGCCGCGTAAGCCCAAGCCCGAACGCAAACCCCGTGAACTCGCGCGGATCTATGTTCCCAAACCGCAGTACGTTCGGGTGCACCATCCCGCACGGCAGAATCTCCACCCACCCGCTCTGCTTGCACGTCGCGCAGCCCTTTCCGCCACAAATCTCGCACGACATATCCAGCTCAAACCCGGGTTCGACAAACGGGAAGAATCCCGGCCGCAGCCGCACCTTCACGTCCCGCTGAAACACCTCGCGAAGCAGCATCCGCATCACCGCGATCAGATGCGAGATCGAAATGTTCCGGTCGATCATCAACCCTTCGACCTGGAAGAAAGTGTTCTCGTGCGACGCATCAATTGTCTCATATCGAAAGCACCGCCCCGGCGCACAAACCCGCAGCGGCGCACCAAACTGCCGCATCGCCCGTACCTGGCACGGCGAAGTATGCGTCCGCAGCAGCCACCCGTTATCCAGCCAGAACGTATCCATCATGTCCCGCGCCGGATGCGTCGCCGGAATGTTCAGCGCCTCAAAATTATGAAAATCCGTCTCCATCTCCGGCCCGCCCACCACCGTGAACCCAAGCCCCGACAAGACGCGCTCAACCTCCCACTGAACGATTGTCACCGGATGCAGCGCCCCGCGCGCCGTCACCGGTCCCGGCAATGTCGGATCAAACGCTCCCGCCTGCGCCTGGTCCGCCGCCACGGCCTTTTCGCGCAAACCGGCCAGACCCGCCGCAAAAAGCTCCTTCAGCCGCTCCTTGGTCGCGTTGATCGTCTTCCCCGCCTCGCCCCGCTGCTCCCCCGGCAGCGTCTTGAGCGCCGCCAGCGCCTCGGCAATCGGCTCCTTCGTCAGCCGCGTCTCCGCCGACCGAATGGCGTCGGCCGACTTCGCCTCCGAAATTGCCCGCGTCGCCTCGGCCTCCAACTCGCCGAGCTTGGCCTTCAATGCTGAAATATCCATTGCTTACCCTGAAAAATGAATTGCCAGGAGCCGATCGATCTCCGCCTTCACCTTCCGCCCGCGCTCGCGTACGTCATACGCCGCGCGCCGGAATTCGTCGCATTTCTTCGCATCCGTGAAACCCGGCAGATTGATAACGACATTCAAATACGCCCCCTCCAACGCCGCATGCGCCATCAATCCCGCCACGCCCGCATCCGACCGGCAGCTCGCCTTCGACTTCTCCAGCCCACTCTTCGCAATCTCCAACACCGCCAGCGCCTCGCGCATCGTCTCCAAAGGCATGGCTGTCGCCTTGGCCTGTGCCGCCTGCCCTTTCTCCGCCTTCTGCGGATCGGTGTCGGGCAGTTTCATCGCCGCCATCACCTCATTGAACGCCTCCGCGTCCGCCTTCACCAGGGCGTTCAATCGCCCCATCGCGCCGTCCGCCAGCGGAATCAAGTCATGCAGCGGCCCCGCCTCGGTCTTCTTGTCATTCAACCGCGCCGTCATCGCCGCCATTGAAGCCCCGAGCGCACCCACATACGCCGACACCGACCCGCCGCCCGGCGTCGGCGTTCGCGCCGCGCACGATTCAAGGAACCCCGCCGTCGTCTCCTCCTCCAGCAGGTGCGTCTCAAGAATCTGGTTCGATTTCCATCGTTCAATCTGCAGATAGTATTCGACGCTGTCCGACAAAGCCGACATCGGCACGAGCCCAACTACTTCCGAGCTCGCCACGCACACGCCATACCGCTCCGCCTCGCGCTTCACGATCTCAAACACGCGGAACATCGGCGTCTTGGCCGGGTTCGTCAGGTTCATCGACACCTGCACGCACTGCCGATCGGCAATCTCAAACCCCGCCGCCTGAACGTACCGAAAGCCGCCGCTCGAAAACCGGATCCCCGCCGCAATCTTCTTTGCCACGTCGTTATTCTTTGTGTTCAGATACACGTTGTAAGCGATCAAGAAATCCCGCGCCCCAACCGCCGTCGCCCCGGCCGTCGCGTGAATCGCATTGGGCCCAAAGTCGGGCGCCTTCGTCGCATCCTTACCGATCAGATCGCGCAGTCCCTCAAACTCGCCCTTGCGAATGTCAGGCAGCGCCTGCCGCTCAGGCCGCGAAGCCGCATAGCTGTAAAGAAAGACCGGAATATTCAGGTTCGACCCGATTCGCTCCCCGACCGACTTCGCCAGCGCGACGCATTCATCCATCGTCACGCCCGCCACCGGAACGAACGGAATCACATCCGTCGCCCCCATCCGCGGATGCTCGCCTTTATGCTGATTCAGATCGATCAGCCGCGACGCCTCTTCGCACGCATCAAACGCCGCCTTCCCGCAGGCGTCCGGCGACCCGATGAACGTGATCACGGCCCGGTTATGGTCGCCATCCATCTCGCGCGACAGCAGCCGCACGCCCGATACGGCCGTAATCCGCCGGCAGATCGCGTCGACTACTTCCGGCCGTCGCCCCTCGCTGAAATTAGGTACGCACTCAACAATTCGCGGCATCAAAGGACCTCCATCGGTACCTTACGACCGCCGTGAATTGCCCGCAACCGCCGCCCCACTCTAAGCCGTCCAGGCCGCTCGCCCGCGCTTGATCACCATACGCACCGGGTTCCGCCCCGTCTCATAGGCGATGAAATCGGCTGACGGGCGATCCAGAATCAGCAGATCCGCCTGGTGCCCCACCGCGATCGCGCCAATCCGATTCGCTCGCCCAATGGCCGCCGCCGCGTTTGCCGTCGCCGCCACGATCGCCTCCATCGGCGTCATCCGCAGCCGCGTACACGCGATTGAAATAATCAGCGGCATCGACTCGATCATCGACGAGCCGGGATTGCAATCTGTCGCCAGCGCCACCGGCAGCCCGGCCTCAATCATCCGCCGCGCCGCGGGCGGTTTCCCATTGAGAAAATAAGTGCACCCCGGCAATAACACCGGAATCGTCTCGCTCCCCGCCAGCGCCGCGATCGCCGATTCATCGGCCTCCTCGAGATGATCCACCGACACCGCACCAAGCCTTACGCCAAGTTTCGTCGCGCCCGTGTTCGTAATCTGGTCCGCGTGCAACTTCGCCCGCAATCCATGCCGCCCGCATTCCGTCAGGAACCGCTCCGCCTGTGCAAGATCAAACGCCCCCCGCTCGCAGAACACATCTGCGAACTCTGCCAGATCCCCGGAATACAGTGTCTCCAGAATCGAATCCGCCAACATTGCGTCCAGATACTCATCCGCCCGTCCCGCGTACTCCTTCGGTATGGTGTGCGCCGCCAAATAGGTCCCTACCAGTTCCACCGCCTGCATCCCGCGCAGCCGGCGCGCCACACGCAGCATCTTCAGTTCATCTTCCGGCCGCAGACCGTAGCCGCTCTTCACTTCCGCGGTCGTCGTCCCCAACGCGAGCATCCGCCGCAGCCGCGCCAGCGCCCCCGCAAGCAGCTGCTCCTCGCTCGCCGCACGCACCGCCTCGACCGTTACGTGTATGCCACCCCCCGCCTCCAGAATCTCGATGTAGCTTTTTCCCCGTATCCGCTGAACGAATTCCCCCTCGCGCGCACCGGCAAAAACTAGATGCGTATGACAATCAACGAACCCCGGCAAAACCGCCCCGCCCTGCGCATCGATCCGATGCTCATACTCGCCGCCCGGCGTGTCGGCCCGCTCCCCAAACCACGCAATCCGCTCACCCTCGATGACCAGCGCCGCATCCCGAAGCACCGGCACGCGATCCATGTCCGGACCACGCACCGGCCCGGCCGGCACCACCAGGAGCTGCCCGATTCGATCAATGAGTGTCCGCATCAAGCCCGCGATCCTACCCCAATTGCCTCGCGAAAAAAGAAAGGGCCGCACCATCGTGCGACCCCTTCACTGATCTCTTTTATTGGCTCGCGATCAACCGAGGCCCGGCTGCGGAAAAGCTCCGCCCGGCAAGCTCGGCCCCGGCTCGGGCCGCGACGCCGAGACGTCCACTCCGCGCTTCGGCGGCAGCGCCTCACCCTCGATCAGACCCGACAAGCTCACCTTGTCCAACGGCTCGCCACGGAAGATCTTCATGACGTCCTCGCGGTCCAGGGTCTCATGTTTCAGAAGCGCCTGCGCCAGCGCCTCGATCTGCCCTCGATGCCGCTCCATCACGTCACGCGCTGATCGATTCGCCTCATCAATGACGCGCCGAATCTCCTGATCGATCCGTTCCGCCGTCGTCTGGGAATAATCCCCGCCCGGCATCTCGATGATCGCCATGTTCTTCTTCATGTCGTCCGGACCGTAGCGCACCGGCCCGAGCGCGTCCGACATGCCCCAGTCGCAGATCATCGTCCGCGCCAGGCCTGTCGCCCGCTGAATGTCGCTTGCCGCTCCACTCGTGACGTCATTGCAGAACATCTCTTCCGCGATGCGCCCGCCGTACAGCACTTGCAGCGACGCGAACGCATGCTTCCGGCTCATCGTGTACCGATCGGTCTCCGGAAGCTGGAACGTCACCCCCAGCGCCGGTCCGCGCGGAATAATGCTCACCTTGTGCAGCGGATCCGAATCAGGCAGCAGGTGCATCAGCGCCGCATGCCCGGCCTCGTGATACGCCGTGATGGCCTTCTCTTTTTCATCGATCCGCCGCGACTTATAAGCCCGGCCCCACCGGACCTTGTCGCGCGCCTCCTCCAGATCGGCCAGGTCAATCGCGTCCTTGCCGGAAAGCGTCGCGAGAAGCGCCGCCTCATTGATCAGCGCCGCCAACTCGGCTCCGCTGAACATCGGCGTACCGCGTGCGATCCGTGTTAAATCGAGGCCCGCCCGCAGCTTCACCTTCTTCGCGTGAACCTTCAGAATCTCAAGCCGGCCCTTGATGTCAGGCAGCGGAACATAAACCCGCCGATCAAATCGCCCCGGCCGCGTCAATGCCGCATCCAAGACGTCCTCGCGGTTCGTTGCCGCAATCACGATTACCTGGTCCGACGTATCAAATCCGTCCATCTCGACCAGGATCGCGTTCAGCGTCTGCTCGCGCTCGTCGTGCCCGCCGTTATAGCCGGCCCCGCGCTTCCGCCCGACCGCGTCAATTTCATCCAGGAACACGATGCAAGGCGCATTCTCTTTCGCCTGCCGGAACAAGTCCCGCACGCGCGAAGCGCCGACACCGACGAACATCTCGACAAAATCCGCGCCGCTGATGCTGAAGAACGGCACATCCGCCTCGCCGGCAATCGCCTTCGCCAGCAGCGTCTTACCGCAGCCCGGCTCGCCGACCAGCAACACGCCGCGCGGAATCCGACCGCCCAGCCGCTGGAACCGCTTCGGGTTCTTCAGAAACTCGACGATCTCCTGAACCTCGTCCTTCGCCTCTTCGATTCCCGCCACATCCGAAAACGTGACGTTCGTCATTTCCTTATTAGCGACGCGGTGCCGCGACCGCCCAAAGTTACCAAGGATTCCCGCGCCACCGGCAGATGTCCGCAGCTGTCGAAACACGAAAAACCAGATGAACAAAATAATCAGCAGCCACGGAATGATCGACACGAGCAACTGCAAATACAGCCCGCTCGTCTCGTCATACTCGATGTTGAACCCCTTCTCCTTCGAGAGCGAGACCAGCTTTTCAATCAGCTCCTGCTGAATCGCCCCCGGCGGATACTTCACCTGAAATCGCTCGACCGTCCCCGATGCCAGCGCCCCCGGTCGCTTCTCGCGCAACTCGCCCTTCAGCGAATTGTCCGTAATGATCACCTTCTTGACGCTGCCGCTCTCAACCTCCGACCAGAACTCCCCGATCGAAAGCGCCTTCGGACTCTTAAACCCGTCGTTGATCAACGCAAGGATCATCAACGCAATCAGGATGAACCCCACCCAGCTCATCACGCCGCGCGACATCTTCATGCGACCCGGCGGCGGACCCTTCGCCCCCCCTCGCGGATCATCCTGGTCAAATCGCTGTTGTTCTGCCATGAAATTGCCCTGCTGACCGATGGGACGCGCCAATAAGACGCCCGGCCGTCGGCCGGACCACGCCTGATAGCTTGACCCTTATTTCATCGGTCCGTTAGGCCGCGGGAACCATCTCCCCGACCCAAGACCGCTAATTATAGCCCCCAAACCCCTACCAGTCGGCCTCCATCTGCTCAACCATTCGCTCGGCCATCCGATCGCAAATCCGCTGCGATGCGTGATAAAAGTTCTCCCCGAGCGGCGGTACATAGTCCACCGTCTGTGCAAACGCCGGCCGGTCCAGCAGAATTTGCCCAGTCCGCAGGTCTTTCCACTGGAACGCCACAATCATCGTCGCGGCCGTCTCACGCGGCAGGGCCGTACGGAAATCGTCTCCCAGCGTTGCCTGCCGAACCTCTTTCACCTCGCCCGAAATCAGCGTGTCCGCCGTCTCTCGCTTGGCCAGCTTGTAAGGCGTCTCAGATTCAATCCGCTTCGCCAGCGCCTCGGTCAACTGCAACTCCAGACCGCGCCGGAAATCCTTGTTGTCGAAAATCTCAACCGCAACGGTTTTCACGTCCCGCCGAAACGGACGTTCCGTACGATAGCCGCACCCGCCCAATGCCAGCACCAGAACCGCAGCAAACTCAAGTCCGCGCCGCGAAATGATCAATGCGCCATCTCCATCCACACGCGGCCCCGATTCTACCGGCCGCGCCAGCCGCTGCAAATCACCCGAAAATTCGTGCACCCCACCCCTCACTTGCGATAGAATGCGAGACACGAGCCAGCCCTGCCAGACGCCTCCCGGGAGTCCCCCCATGTTCACCACATTTCACCGCACAATTTCGTTTATTGCGATACTATTCGCGCCGGCTAGTCTGGCATCCGCGCAGTCAACGCTAGCCCCGCTGCGGCCGGTCGCAGTTCTAAACACAGCCCGCGCCCTGGCCGTCGAGCTGGACCTGCAACAGCTCCAGTCCCTCAAGCAGAGCACCGCCGCCCGCGCCGTCGGTCTGCCACTACCCGACGGATCGATCGTCACCGTCAACCTCACCCCCTTCCAAATCACAACCCCGCAAAGCCGCTTCATCCACGCCTCCGCCGCCGGGCGAACCCCAGCGGCCGTTCCCGACGTACTGCTCCTCCACGGCGATATCACTGGAGTGCCGGGCTCGCACGCCTTTCTCGCCATCGGTAGCTCCGGCATGACCAACGGTTACATCCGCGCCCCGGGCATCAACTACGTCATCTCCACCGCGCTCACCCGCGATCGCACCATCACCATCCACGAAAGCTCAGCCGATGTCGGCCTCCCCGAGTTCCCCGAATTCTGCGGCGTCGGGCCAACTCCCCATCCGATCGCCGAACGCCCCGCGCCGCGCGGTTCCGCAGCAAACAACCGCGGCCCGCGCCTCGCAAACATCGCTGTTGATTCCGATCAGAGCTATTACGGAATTTTCGGCGGCGTCCTCTTCGCTCCCGAAGATTACATAGTCGAACTCGTCGCCGCCGTCAGCGATATTTACGAACGTGACATCAACCTTCGCCTCAATCTCGTTTTTGCACGCGTCTGGCCCGCTGGCGGTGAACCCTTCGACGCAAACAACCTCTTCTCATTCGCAGATCATTGGTCCAACAATGAAGACATGACTGGCCTGAACTTCGTCCACATGCTTTCCGGCCGCCGCGATCTCGACTACGGCGGGGTCGCATTCGTTGGCGGCACCTGCCAATCCGGCGCATTCGGCATCAGTGGCTTTCTGCTCGGAAGCTTTCCTTCCCCACTCGGACCACCATCGCTCGGCAACTGGGACGTCATCGTCGCCACGCATGAGATGGGCCACAATTGCGGCACCTTTCACACCCACGATGGCTACACACCCACCATTGACGACTGCGGCAACGGCATCCCCTCGCGCGGCACAATCATGGGCTACTGCCACATCCACCCCGGCGGAACCTCCAACACCGACCTCTACATGCACCGCCGCGTCGAAGACGTCATTGAATCAGACCTCTCCAACGGAAACTGCTTCAGCTACGACTGCAATGACAACTCCCAGGACGACGCCATTGACATCCTCCATCACCTCAGCGTCGATTCAAACTTCGATGGCATCCCGGACGAATGCCAGGACTGCAACAACAACGGTGTCCTCGATCCGATCGACCTGATCAACGGCGCCCCGGACATCAACGGCAATCTCATCCCCGACATCTGCGAGCCCGACTGCAACGCCAACGGAATTCCCGACGCCTACGAATGCGACCTCAACCCCTCACAGGACATCGACGGCAACAACATCCCCGACGCCTGCGACCCCGATTGCAACAACAACGGCGTCATCGACTGGGCCGATTCCAACACCGGCGGCGGCTTCGCCGACGTCGACCGCAACGCAACGCCCGACGTCTGCCAGGACTGCAACGCCAATGGAATCACCGATTGGATCGACCTCGGTCGTCCCAACAACCTCTTCGTCTGCGATCGCTCCAACTACATCCGCGAGTATTACCGCACCACCGGCTACCCCATCCAGAACTACGGCACCAGCGTCGTCCTCGACCCGCTCGACTGCGCCTTCGGCCCGGATCGCCAGCTCTACGTCGCCAGTGCCGCCAACGACCGCATCGTCAAAATTAACGTCGACACAGGCGCAGCCGTACCCCTCGTCAATACCGGCCAGGACGGCCTCGACGGCCCGAGCGCCCTCGCCTTCGGCCCCGACGGCCACATCTACGTCGCCGCCACGCTCTCCGGCAAGATCATGAAGTTCCACTCCCAGACCGGTGCACTGCTCGCCCAGTTCATCGCCCCCGGCGCGTTCCAACCCGTCTCGGCAACCTTCTCCCCCAGCGGCAAACTCACCGTCGGCTCGGTGGACAATCGCATCATCGAGTTCGACGTCAATACCGGCGTCCCCACCGTCATCATCTCCGGCGCGGGAATCGACCTCCCGCGTGGCCTCGCCTTCCTGCCCAGCGGCAATCTCCTCGTCGCCAGTTTCAACAGCGACCAGATCCGCGAATACAATGGAGTCACCCACGCCTTCGTCCGCAACTTCAACGGCCTCGTCAACGCCAACGGTGTCTGGGGCCTCCGCATCGGCCCCAACGGCAACGTCTTCGCCGTCCGCGGCCTCGGCGAAATCCGTGTCCTCGAGTTCCGCCCCGACGGACTCCTCCTGCGCTCGTTCGTCCGCGGCGACAGTGCCCTCCCCCAACCCACCGGCATCGCCTTCCGCCCGGGCCGGGTAAACGACTGCAACAACAACTTCGTGCTCGACCGCTGCGAACCCGAGTGGACCAACACAGCCCTCTTCGTCCAAACGCTACTGGCAGCCACCCCCGACCCCGCCCTGGTCTGCCTCTACGATCGAAACCACGACACAACCGTCAACGCCAAGGATATCCAACCCTTCGTAACCGACCTGCTACCCTGATCTGTTTCCCTCCCCCTTACCGAGGAGGGAGGTCAGGAGGAGGTCGCCTCCGCGGCATCGAACAGACATCCCAAGCGTCGCCAATAGCCTCAAGTCTGAACAATTTCCCCTTCCGCGCGCACAGTCCAGGTCGATCTCCAAAGCTCCCCGCCGCCCTCGCCCTGCCGACTCGCCAGCGCCGCCCGCCATGTCAACCCAAACTTGACACCGTAGCAGCGAAATCGCCACAATGAAGCTCGCGATGCGCACACTCGTTCGATTCGCGCACCTTCGCAAAAACAGAACAAAAGGACACATATGATGCGATTGCGTCCACCGACCGCTTGGCCACAACTGGGTGCAGGCATCCTCCTTCTCCTCGCCGCCCGACCGGTCCTCGGACAATGCACATTCGCATGGAAGCCCGGAGACGGACTCAGGGGATCGGAAAATGGTGGCACGGGCCCGCTGCTCACCTACGATCCCGATGGAGCCGGCCCGAATCCCGCGTTGCTCGTCGCACTTGGGGCGCAGATCATCGGAGACACTCTTGCAAATCACATCGCAGCATGGAACGGAGCGCACTGGCAACCACTCGGAACGGGGACGAGCGAGCTCATTCGACGATTGGCGATATACAACGGCAATTTGGTCGTTGCCGGAAATTTCGTCACGATCGGCGGAATTTCTGCAAAGTACGTCGCGCAATGGAACGGCGCCGCTTGGCAGCCGCTCGGTTCTGGACTGAATGGCATGGTCACCGCCATGACCGTCCACAACGGACGATTGGTCGTCGGCGGCGAGTTCACCATCGCCGGTGGAACAAGCGCCGTGAGTGTCGCGCAGTGGGACGGGAATTCGTGGTCATCGGTGGGAGGCCCGACCGGAAGTCAGGTCAATTCAGATTTGTGGCATTTGAACTCTTGGAATGGTTTGCTCATCGCCGGCGGCGCATTCACCGCAATTGGTGGGACGTCGGCGAAAGGCGTCGCCGCTTGGAATGGTGCCGCTTGGACTGCACTTGCGGGAGGTGTCAGTGACACCGGCCCGGTGTCCGTGCAGGACTCGACGATTTTCAAGAATGAACTGGTCATTACCGGAAGATTTACGAGCGTGGGTGGTGTCCAAGCCCGAGCCATTGCCCGTTGCGACGGAATAAACTGGAGTGCGCTGGGAACCGGACTCAATTCTGACGGCGCGACCGTCTTTGTCTATAACGACAAACTGATCGCAGGCGGCACCTTTAATACCGCCGGTGACGCACCCGCATCGGCTATCGCGCAGTGGGACGGTATTGATTGGCAGCCATTGGCTGCTGGAATGTTGGGGGGTGGAACGCCAGTCGTCCGCTCCTTGCAAGTCTACCAGGGCGATCTCGTCGCTTCGGGAACATTTACGACCGCCGGCGAAGTGACGGTGTCCGGCCTGGCAAAGTGGAACGGCACCGCATGGTCTCCCGTCACCGGCGGCATGGAACAACAGGTAAGCGCTCTCTGGTCGCATCACGGTGAGCTCTTCGCCGGTGGAGACTTCCTCGGGGCCGGACTGATACAGGCCAATCACGTTGCACGATGGAACGGGGAAACGTGGAATCAGCTCGGAACCGGCGCAAACGGCGATGTAACCGCATTCTCAACATTTCAGAATGCATTGATCGTCGGTGGCGGGTTCACAAATGCTGGCGGCATCGACACTCCCTGCATCGCGCAATGGGATGGCACTACCTGGCAGACCGTCGGAGGCGGACTTACCGGTGGACTTAATCCCCACGTCTTCGCCATGCTTCCATTTCAGCAGGAGCTCGTCATCGGTGGACAGTTCACGAGTGCCGGGCTCGACCCCGCAAAGTGGATTGTCCGTTGGGACGGCCAGGCATGGCATCCAATGGGTAATTCGCTGGATGGTGCTGTGCTCGCGCTGGCAGACTTGAATGGCACCCTGGTCGCTGGGGGCCTCTTTCACGATTCCGCTGGTCAGGCGGTCGATTGCGTCGCCGCGTGGGACGGCACTGGCTGGGGCCCGCTTGGCACTGGCCTTGACGACACTGTCCGTGCACTCGCGGTCTACAATGGCAGGTTGATCGCCGGAGGATTGTTCAGATTCGCCGGAAGCACTTCGACAAAGTACGTCGCCCAGTGGGACGGCGTAAACTGGCTTCCGTTGGGGACTGGCGTTTCGATGCCCGGTGGCCAACTTGCGAACGTCAGCGCGCTGACTGTTTACGATGGAAAGCTCTTTGCTGCCGGGATGTTTAGAACCGCTGGCGGCAATTCTGCAAACTACATTGCGCAGTGGAACGGTTCCACCTGGCAGCCGCTGGAAGTAGGTTTAGGCTGGTACGCCAACGCCATCGGCACATACGGCTCCGATCTCGTCGTCGGTGGCCGCTTCAATACCGCTGGTACATTCGCTTCCGCGTTCTGGGCGCGCTGGGGCCCGTCTTGTGCTCTCGGTGATCTAAACTGCGATGGCGTAGTCGGGACAGGCGACATTCCGCCATTCGTCCAAGGCCTCCTGGATCCCTCGGCCCTAGTCGGTTGCCAGCGCCTCGTCTCAGACGTCAATCGCGATGGACTGCTAAATGGCGGCGACGTCGAGGGACTTCTCGGAGTAATTCAGGGATTCTAATCGAAAAAAGAGATCCAGCGACCACCTGTCCTAGACTTTCATTGAAGTGCTGAATAAACATTATCCAAACACACTTCGCTCCAGCCATGAATAGAGCAATTGGGGATATCAAGACGCAAACACCCGACCAATTGGGAAGCGCCGACGCCATGCCACGGCCAAAATTCCTTGAAAAGTAAATCCACGGCCGCCAATCTCCAGCAGAATCCCCAATTTACGCGGCGTCCCCCAAGAGCTCACCAGACGGATCCAGAAGTCCAGCCCCAGCTACAGAAAGACCAGTGGCCCGCGCCATACAATCCGCCCCGGTTATCATCCGGCATGAACCACGAAGAAGTCGGCCGCCTCTGGAACGACAACGCCGATGCCTGGACCACCCTCGCCCGACGCAACTCACACCTGCCGACCGCGACGCACTCGCCGGCGCCCTCGCCAAACGCTGGTCCACTCCAACCACTCGTCCGGCGCCAACAACCACTTCGTCCAACTAAATTCTAAGGCCGATCCCGACCAGTCCGTAAACGCCCAGAATGCTTAGGGATGCTCACCCGCGAGGATGCCAGATGGCGATTTCGCGGAACAATTGCGCGAGCTACGCCCGGCTACCGCCTTTCAACTTCTCGATCAGTTCAGACAACGTGATCCGGACAGAGTCCATCGTGTAGGGGTCGGCGGGATGGGGCGGAACGCCTTCTTGCTCGAAGTAGGGCCGTTCGCCAAGAATTCTGGCCCACTCGATGTCAGCCTGGCGCACCAACTCCTCCATGAGACCATCAGAGTTGATGATCGATTGGAGGCACATGCTCAGGACGACAAAGGGCTGATCATAGTTGCTGATCAGGGCTTCACTCTCCTTTACATGTCGCAAAACAACGACGCGCAATGCATCGCCAGGATCCGTCAATTCCCGCCGCAGGTACTCCTCAATCTCCGTTTCAACTTGTTGCTTGCGCGGGATCGGTGACGCCCCCTTCATGATTCCTGGACCGGCCAGACGTCCGATGGCTTCACTCAGCGAGAACTTGCGTTCCCGGCGGATTTCCCGTTCGAGTTCGGCGTCCGCCTCGGAACGATGCTTGTCCTGCTCGTCGCTCATGTGTTTGGCGCCTGGAGCATCGCAATGATTTCGCTGGTTGCGTCGCAGCTGACACCACAATATACCAGCGCCCGACTCGAGCCTCCAAATTGTTGCAAGGCTGCGGGGACCGGCCGCGCGGGACAGTCACTTTTCTTGAACAAAGGCGTCATTGAAAATGATTCGTCGATGACCCGAATCCCGGAAAAGCATCGAATACAGTGAAGCCAACCCCACGCCTCGCGCAGTGTGTTGGTCAGCGGATCAGATGGAAGTGGTTGGGCATGAGGCAGAAGGCGGGGACGCGCCGTCCGCGCGACTGGATTCCCCGAGTCAACCGCACCGAATCACCCGCCGAGTTGCAGGCTCTACGCCGCAGCATCTTCCGCGGAACCCCGTTCGGCAGCCCCACATGGATCGCACGCGCCGCCGATCAATTGGGATCGCAATCCACCATCAACCCACGTGGGCGACCGCGCAAGAAGGCAATAAAGTAGAATGTCCTGCTCTGTAGAAAAGCCGGTCTACAGTTGCGTTTGTCGCTTTGTCGATAGATGGTGATGAAGACCACGAAGTCACCGCGGAGGATCATGCAGGTCGGCTACGCGTGTGCACGCCGGGCATTGCCGCC
>JAATGM010000058.1 GCA_015654675.1 Planctomycetota bacterium
AGCGCTCGACGCGACGGCGAACTTCGACGTAGAACTCGTCGCCGGTGGCGAACTTGAGGAGGCCGGGCGGGGCGGAACGATTTGCCGAGTTGCGCGGCGATGCGTTCGACTGCGCGGTTTCGCTGAACCGGTCCGGGCAGTGCGGAATGTCGCGGGGGCCTTCCAGGGCTGGGCTGCGGCTCATAGGCAGTTTCTAGGACCAACTCGCACGATCGACCAGGGGCGAAGCGCGAAATTCCGCCAAGGGCGCGCCACGAGACAAGACGTGCAACGTACCACAGGGCGGCGCGGGGCGTAAGAGAGGATCGAGGATCGAGGATTGAGGATGGAGGAGGGAGGGGTGTTGTTGCTTGGCTAGGCTGACGGTTTGGGCCGCGCGTTTTTTTCTTTCGGTGGCCTGAAAAGTCGTGGAGTTTTGGGGGCGGGTTTGGTAGGGTTTGGGTTGTTGGATGGACGGATTGTGCGTGTGGAGTTGTGGACACTGATTGCCTATCCCAGAACCCGTGGCTCGGTCAGGCGACTTGAAGTTACCCACATCTTTTTCGTTCCGCAGCCGCGCCGCGGAGGAGTAGTTTTAGTTTTTCGTGGCCGCGCCAGAGTGTGATCCAGCCTGGTTCGCCGTCGCTTTTGCGTCCGAGGAAGCCGCCGAGTTTGGCGAGTTCGCGGAAAAAGTCGCGTGCCGTTACGATGCGTGCCTTGGGGCGGACTTGGCCGAGCATCCGAATCCAAGCGCGCGGGGCCACCTGATCGGCCGGCAGGTCTGGGTTCGCTCGGGCGACGGTTTTGATTTGCAGCAGGCGGACAGCGACGACAGCCAGAATGCCGGTCACGGCCTCCAGCCGCCGCGCGGTCGAGTAATGCCGGCCTTCCACGCGGCAGCCCGTCTTCAGGCACTTGTGATATTCCTCGATCAACCAGCGACTTTCGTAGTAGCCGACGATCCTTCGCGCGTCGTCAAGCGACAAGATCGGCTCCGAAGTATACAGCACCCAGTGCAACGGCTTGACGCCTGGCGGCGCGTCGACTTCGCGGACCTCGACGATCCACTGCTCGATGCGCTGAGGGCCGATCGACCGCAGATAAGACGTCATGCGCTCGGGCGTGAGCATCGTGACTCGCACGGCGCGAACTTCCAGCGTCGCTTCCCGTGCGGGCTGATCGCTCCGCGCCTGCAGTGAGAGCGCGTATGTTCCCAGCACGGATTGGGCCTTGAGCGCCGCGCGCACCGAACATTGCTCGCCTGAGCCAACCTCCACGATGCGCGTCAGTTGCGCGACGCGAACCACCCACCCGCAACCTTGTTGTCGCAAGTGGCAAAACACTTCGATGTTATCCGCGCCCCGGTCGAGCACATGCAGATAACGGGCCTTCGCGGACGCTGAGCCGATGGCGTCGATCACGCGTCCCCAGACCTCCGATTCACGTCGGCGCTGGGTGCGTTGATAGCTGTTCTCGCTTTTGACGCGCGGCCGGCGATGGAAGATCTCTTGTCCCGCCATGCCGACGATCTCATTCGTTTCCGCCTGGACCAGCAGGCCGGAATGCAGGAAGAAGCCGTAGCCGCTGCCGTGGCCCGTGGGGCCCAGGCCGGTCGCTTTGCGGTGATTTCCGAAATCGGTCTCCATCGTGTCGCCCAAGATCAAGCACAAGCCCTCGGCTTGCGCGCGGGTCGCCCGCCAATGCGGCTCGGCCAGCGCGCGGAATGTAACCCGCTCGCGATCGAACAGCCGATAGACGGCCTTGCAGTCCGCCGCGTCCTCGGTCTGGTCGGGCGTGCTGCCGTCGGGATGGTCCACGACCGCGGCCGCGTACTTCACCGCTCGCTCCGTTCGCCGCTTATCGCCCAATGCACACTCCCCAAACTGCTGCCTGGCCCACGCGTTCGCCTCCAACGCAATCGTCACCACGAAAACACCATCCATGAAGTCAGCGGCACTACCTCCATGAGAAACCAGCAACCGTCCACAATCCCTGGTCGCCTCTTCGCACTCTACGCACCACTCCTCGACAAAGTTCCCCCGCCACGAAACACGCTACCATCCGCACGTGCTAGCACGCTAAGATGTGGGTAACTTCAAGGTCGGGAGACCGGCCACCACAACGGTTTTTCTCGATAAAATTTCGTTGACGAAAACGCATCAAAGGGTGACAATGCGTTCGACCTAGCATCGGCTCCCCTCTCAGAGCGGTCGTGAGTCTTCGTGACTTCAGGAGTCTTGGCCATGTTGACGTTCTTCGGGCGAAATCAGCGGTACTGCGACGGCGTTTCGCGACGCGATTTTCTAAAGGTAGGAGCGCTCTCCGTCGGCGGGCTGACGATGGCCGACGTGCTCCGGTCGCAGGCCCAAGCGGCAACAACCGGGCAGAATCTGGCGGGACAAAACCCGACGCGCGGCAAATCGGTCATCATGATCTTCCTGCCGGGCGGTCCGCCGCATTTGGACATGTACGACATGAAGCCGAACGCGGCCCGCGAATTTCGCGGCGAGCTGAACCCGATCAATACGAACGTGCCGGGCATCGAAATCTGCGAGCTGATGCCGCGGCAAGCCAAGATCATGGACAAGCTGGCGATCCTGCGGGGCGTCAAGTTTGTCGACGAGCATACGGCCCACATGGTGAT
>JAATGM010000026.1 GCA_015654675.1 Planctomycetota bacterium
ATCGCACGCCCGACCGCCATCGAAGAACTCCACAGCGCTCTGCGCCGCCAGATCGACGACGACATCCTCGCGCAGCCCGCCGCGACCATCCAGTCCATCTTCGATCAACACGCCCTGGCCGCCCGCCGCGTCTCGCGCGCCACCTTCTACCGTTACGCCCGAAGACTGCGCCTCCTCCAGGCCGCCACCGACCTCGACCAGCTCCTAGGCCCCGACGGCCCCCCGCGCGCCAAACTCTTCGCCGGAATCCAGAACGGCCTGCTCTACCAGCTCGCCGAAGCCGTCAACGCCGAAGAAATCGACGCCGGCCTCATCCAGAAACTAACCCAGTCCCTCAAATCCATCGTCACCACCGACATAGCCCTGCAAGAACACGCGTCGCGCAGCGACGCGCTAGTCCGAACCCCAAGCGCCAGCGCGGGCCGCGAAAACCAGCAACAACGAGCGATCAGCGATGATTTACCGAACGCCTCTGACCCGGAAATCCGAGCCCGAGGCGTAAGCCCGGGAACGGTGTCACCCAACCATCGCGCGATCCCCAATAGAACCCCGTCAACCCACAGCGCTTCCCCGGCCCCTGAACCAGTCGAAGGGCGGAGTACCCGATGCGCAATCCGAACCCCAGGCGCAACCGCGGGTCGCGGAGAGCCATCCCCCGACCCATCCCTACCGCTCAACAAATCCTCGTCGCGCTCCTACCCGGATCGCATCACGATGGCCGCCGATGGATGCGAACATCGCGAAGTGATATGCTCCGCCCGCCGAAACGGTCCGTGTGGGCCGCCCAGGCGCGATATCCCAGAAAGGCCTGACGAAAATGAATAAGCATCCCCTCGCGATGAAGTCCACTCTCGGCTTTTTGCTGCTCTCGTTGTCGTTTTCGATCATCGGATGCAGCCAGACAGGCGGCGCAAAAAATTACTCCGCACACGGTGATGTCTATTACCTCGACGGCGCCGGCGGCGGCGGCCTGCTCAGCAACTGGGGCCGCGGCGTGAAGTCGGGCCTTCAAATGGCCAACTTCAATGGCAAGTTCATTGAGTTCCCGTGGGAGACCGGCATGGGCGTCGTTGCCGATCAGATCGCCAGCGACAACTACAAGCGCCAGAAGGGTGGCGAAGTCGCACGCATGATCTGCAATGCCCGCGCCGCCTACCCCGATGCCCCGATCACGCTCATGGGTCTTTCCGCCGGAACGGCCGTGGCCGTCTTCGCGCTCGAAGCCATGCCGGCCGGCTGCCAGGTCGACAATGTCGTCCTCCTCGGCGCGTCGATCGGCGCCGATTACAACCTGACTAACGCACTGCGACACGTCAGCGGCCGCATGTACGTCTTCACCTCCGACAACGACGCCATCCTGAACTATGCCGTCCCCGCCCTCGGCACCGCCGACCGCCAGAGCGGCGACGTCCCCGCCGCCGGTCTGAACGGCTTCTATATGCCGCCCGGCGCAACGCAGGAAACGCGGCGGCTCTACTCGAAGGTCACCAACATCACCTGGCGGGCGTCGTTCGAGAAAGACGGCGACTGGGGCGGCCACACCGATACGACCTATCCCAAGTTTGTTCGCGACTACATCGCGCCGCTCATCCTCCAGGAAGGGCCGCAGAACATGCACCCGAACTGGCAGCGGCCGCGCTAAGGCGACTCCGACCGCCACTCACGAATGGACCGAACAAACGCGAGCGCGACTTCGTCCGGCGACGGCGGGCTGTTTTCGCTGGCGGTGCTGTCGCTCATCGCGGGTGCGGCGGCCGGACTGGTCGGCGCGCTGTTTCGGCTCGCCCTCATGCGGGCCGACTCGTTGCGTAGCGCGCTGATCGTCTGGGCGCACGGTCTTGGATTCGTCGGGTTCTTTCTGGCGGTCGCCGTCTGCGCGGTCGCGACGGCTATGGCGGCGTGGCTCGTTCGCCGCTTCTCGCCGCGCGCATCAGGCAGCGGCATTCCTGAGGTGGAAGCCGTTCTGAATGAGGAACTGCCCGAACCGCCGTTTCGACTTATCCCGGTTAAGTTCGTCGGTGGCGTTTTGGCGATTGGGTCGGGGTTGGCGCTGGGCCGCGAGGGCCCGAGTGTCCACATGGGCGGGAGCATCGCCCACCTGGTGGCGAAACTGGCGCGACGCAGCTGGTCCGATTGTCGCGTGCTGCTCGCGGCCGGCGCAGGCGCCGGACTCGCGACCGCGTTCGGAGCGCCGGTCGCCGGCGCGGTGTTCGTGCTGGAAGAGCTGGTTCGCAAGTTCGACACGCGCATCACAATCGCGACGTTCGGCGCGTCGGCCGCGGCCATCGCCGTGAGCCGTCGAATTCTGGGCGATGCGCCCGATTTTCAGGTGCCTCCGCTGCCATATACGCATTTGAGCATGTGGAGTGCGTTTCTGGTGCTCGGGATCGTCGCCGGGCTGCTGGGCGTTGCTTACAACCGCTCGATCATCGGAGCTCTGGCGGTTTCAGATCGGCTCGCACGCTGGCCCGTCGAATTGCGTGCCGCGGTGGTGGGCGCGCTGGTCGGAATCGTCGCATGGTTCTGGCCCGGCCTGGTTGGGGGCGGCGATCCGGTCACGCAGCGCATGCTCTCGGGCGGGGATGCGATCGGAACTGTCGCGCTTATTTTCCTGCTCCGGTTTGGGCTTGGGTCGCTGTCTTATTCCGCCCGCACGCCGGGCGGGCTCTTCGCGCCGATGCTCGTGCTGGGCACGCAGGTGGGGCTGATCTTCGGTGCGGCGTGGGCGAAATCTTTCGGAGTGACGCTGGCCCATCCGACGGCGATGGGAATCGTCGGCATGGCGGCGTTTTTCACCGCGGTGGTTCGCGCCCCGATTACCGGCATCATTCTCGTGACCGAGATGACCGGCAGCTTCACGCTGCTCTTGCCGATGCTCGCGGCCGGCTTTGCCGCGATGGCGGTGCCGACGATGCTGGGCGACGCGCCGATTTATGACGCGCTTCACGAACGGACGCTGCGCGGCCTGCGCGCGGGGCGGCGTTCAGAATAACCCGACGGGTTGGAGTGCTTTGGGGATCTCGACGTCGAACTGCGGGCGCTGGGGATTGGCGTCGACCTCGATGTGTGGATCAAGAAAGACACAGCCGCCCGGCGGCGGGCCGACGACTTCGAGTTCGATGGCATGCGACTGTTCGACGGCATAAAGCGACGCGTCGCGGTCGCGGACGTGGAGACCGATCGCGTAGCGGCCGGGCGGGACGTTGAGTTCGAATGCGCATCGGACGGAGCGTGTTTCGCCGGCCTGGGCGGGGGCGAAGGCGAGGTCTTGCCGCGAGCTGCTGGTTTCGTAAAGCGTGGTCTGATCGGCCAGCGAAATGAGAGAGAAGCCGAATGACGGCGCGGGGACAGGGAGGTTGAAGCTTACGGAGTATTCGAAGGTCAACGTCTGTCCGGGGCCGGCCGCGTGGACGACGCGCCCGGATACATCGACGATTCGCGAGTTGATAACGATGGCGGCGGGTCGTCCATCGTCGGTCGATAATCGGATCGACGCCGAGGCGAGGTCGCGGTAACGGGCGACTGCCTCGGCGGGCGGGCCGTGGAAGGCGGGGCGGCCGGCGACCAGCACGAGCACGGACGAGCAGAAGCGGCGAACCGTTTCGAGGTCATGCGAGACGAAGACCACCGCCGCGCCGGCGGCGCGGGCGGCGTACATGCGATCGAGGCAGCGGGTGCGGAAGGCGCGGTCGCCGACGGAGAGCACTTCGTCGACGAGGAGGACCGGCGCGTCGAGATGGGCGGCGATCGCGAAGCCGAGCCGGGCCTGCATGCCGCTGCTATAGCGCTTGACCGGCTCGTCGAGGGCGTCGGCGATTTCGGCGAAGGCGACGATGTCGTCGAAGCGGCGGTTGATCGCACGGCGCGGCATGCCGAGGATAGCGCCGTTGAGGTGAATGTTTTCGCGGCCCGAGAGATCGGGGTGGAAGCCGGCGCCGAGTTCGATGAGGGCCGAGACGCGGCCGCTGATGTCGAGCGTGCCGCCGTCGGGCCGGAGGATGCCGGCCATGAGTTTGAGCAGGGTGCTCTTGCCGGCGCCGTTGGGGCCGATGACGCCGAGGGCCTCGCCCGGACGAATAACAAAGCTGACTCCGTCGACGGCCCAGAAGCTGCGATTTGCCGGCTCGTTTGTTGCGCGGCGGCGCGAGGCGAGGCCGGCGATGAGGTCGCGAAGCGAGCTGTGCCGGTTCGCGGCGCGGAAGCGCTTGCGGAGGTTTTCGGCGCGGATAATCGGTTCAGCTTGCGGCACGAATTTGTCTCAACGACTGTTGAGAATATCGTCGTCGCGAGCCGGGCTACTCGATCGAAAGCAACACGCCGGCGTGCTCGATGGCCGGGAGCGGTAGATCGACCGACGGGGTAAAGCTGTTGTCGGCGGGGCTATAGATTTCGGTGCTGGCGGGGGTGTCGCCGTTGGCGGTGAAACCGCCGGAGATGAAGACAGTCCCGTCGGCCTGGAGCACGGCGCAGTGCTGACTTCGCGGAATTGTCATGTCACCGATTTTCGTAAACTGATTTGTGGCGGGGTCGAAGAGTTCGGCTGACGAGAGGGCATTGACATTGTGCACCGCGTCGTAGCCGCCGAGGACGAGGACGAGGCCCGAGTCGAGCTTGGTGAGGGATGAGCCGTAGCCGTGTTCGTCGGTGGTCAAGCCGACGGTGGAGAATGTGCCGGTATTGGGATCAAAGACTTCGGCCTGTTTGACCGAGTTGAAGCAGGCCACGAGCACGCGGCCGTCGTTGAGGGTGACGGCCTGGTGACCCGAGCGGATGTGGTGCATGGACCCGGTCGGGGTGAACTGGCCGGTGGTGGGATCGTAGATCTCGGCGGTGTCGAACGAGTTAAAGCCGTCGGTGCCGCCGGCGATGAGAACACGACCATCGAGCAGCGGGGAGGCGGTGTGGTTCATGCGATGGGCCCCCAACTCGCCGGTCGGGGCGAGCTGCATGGCGACCGGGTCGAAAATCTCGCATGACGTGAGCGCGTTGGTGGGGAACGTGCCATCCCAGCCGCCGGTGATGAGGACGCGGCCGTCGAGGAGCGCGGTCACGGTGTGGCTGGTGCGCGGGTGGGCCATGGTGAAGCCGCGCCACGAGTCGGTGGGGGCGTCGTAGAGATAGGCCTGGTTGCTGGCGAACTGGGTGGTGGTCTGGCCGACGCCACCGGCGAAGAAGGCCTGGGTCGGCGCGTCGGCGGCGCTGCGAGCGGAGCGCGTGGCGCGGTCGGGGATGATGCTGCGATGGGCGGATGCACCGCGCGCCATGGCGGCGACCTTGGCCGCGCCGCCGAGGCATTTGTGCGGATCGCCGGGCGGGATGGTCCAGCTTTCGACGACCTCGTAGGCGTGGACGGAGTTGTTCCACTTCCAGTAGGCGCAAATCGTGCGTTTGCCGCCGGTGGTCATGATGAGACGGGCCGTGGTGACAAATTCGCCGGCCGGACCGAAGTCGCCGGGGACGCCCTCTTCGCCGCAGCCGGCCGCGAGAAGATAGATCAGGCCGGCGACGCAGAGGGCAGAGCGGACGGACTTTCGGCGTTTGCGCGGATGCATGGGATTGGCCTCCAGCCATTGAATGCGAGGTCCGGGCGATTGGATCCCCCAAGCGACCCGATCGGTTTCAAATCATTGCGCCCGTTGTGGGTGGCGGGGGCCGATTTTTTTCACATTGTGTGGTTGAGGCGGCGGGGGGAGGGGCGATTGCGGATATCGGACTGGGGGTTGCGGGTCGGCGCCTGGGGTCATCGGCGACCTGGGCTCGATCGTGAGATTCGTGAGATTCGTGAGATTTCATCAGACGACCGGAGTCTGAATTTAACTCCTCGCTGGTTCTCGGGTTAGCGCGTTCGCCCGGATCTTGCCCCCCTCGTGATTCTTGAGACAAATGAGATTCGGTGCGGTCCGGTTTGCGGGGGACTTGAGACCTGAGTCCTGGGTCTTGAGACGAGACTTGAGATGAGATTCGTGAGATGAGATTTGTGAGATTCGTTGCAAGAGCTCAATCTCGCGGGGAACGCGCGTGGTCGGATTCACTTTTCAAAGAGCATTCGCTTACGCGAACCCTCACCTCGCCCCCTTTTCCCCGAATGAGGTGAGGGGTTTGGGCGGGGATTCGGCGCTGGCCGCTTGGACGGCTTCTTGCGCACGGAAACCCCGGATTGCCCGCCAACATAATGACGAGCGTTCGGCAAATGTTAGTATATAGTTTGGATAAGTCAAGTGAGAGATCGTTCGCCATTTGCATGCTCGGGCGCTTCGAGCCCGGTCCACCGCCCACCGTCAGATTCGTTGGCGCGGTTAATCGGAATCGTACATGCCGCAGGTGTGATAGAAGGATGGATAAGGGGCAGGAGAAGTCCGAGCTTTGTCAAAATCTTTGTTTGGCAGGCGTGTCACTCCTAGTAGAACGGTGTGATGAGCGGGAAACTCCTGCACGCGACTAAACACGCCGAAGACTCGTACCTGGCTCAGCTTGTCGACAATTGCAACCGGGCCGCCGGAACAGCCATGCAGGTCGCGCGTCGGACCTGAGAGCCAAACCATGCAGGGGCCGTCGTTGGAATACTCGGGTGTCACGACGCGGGCGGTGAATATCTCCGCTTTGCGCTGGGCGTGCTCGACGGAGTCGTAGTTATTGACCGGCGGACGAACCGGGAAGCCGCCGATGAAGACCAGGTCGCCGGCGCGGAGTTCGACTGTTGGGTCGATGATGTTCGGCTTGAAGCGATCCTGCAGACCGCGAATCACGATCCAATCGTCCTGCGATTGAACGGGCTTCTTTCGACGAATCCATCCCTGGGATTGCGGGATGCGCATCGGCGCAGCACCAGCGGAGACCTGTTCGGTGTTTCCGCTCAACGCATGGGCGGCCATGACGACGTTGCGTTTCGAGACCGGAAAACCGGATGAGCCGCTAGTGTCAAAAATGGGGACGACCTGAAGATCGCGCTCGATGATTTTCAACGCCTCGGCCTCGGCGGGCGTCTGGGGCGTCGGCGGTTTGAGGGCAGCGCAGCCCGAAAGCGCGGCGGCGCTCAGGACAGCGAACAGGACCGGTCGATTTGTCGAGCGGCGGCGTATCATCCTTTGACCGGGTGAATTAGACGGTTCAACGGCAGGGCGGAGAGGATCGCGCCGCGGGCGGGGTCGTTCTGAATCTGGTTGAAGATAAGGGCTGCGATGCAGGGCGGTTCGCCAGGCCGAATAACAGCGACCGGGCCGCCGCGAAAGGCGCGGTAGTCTCCCGGCGGGGCCAATAGCCATATCAGGTGTTCGTCTATCGGGGCGGATAGCAAACCGGGCGGCAACTGATCGGGCCCGATCACGGTGGCGGACTGTTCACTTGCGGGTGCCGAGAGCGATTGCGATGGAGTCGTGTCGGTGGCGGGCGGAGCAAAACCGGCGATGCGGACGCACTGGCCGGGCTCAAGCGAGGCATCGGCGCAGAAGGTGTTGGCGAGGTGCGGCCGGCGGTTGTCGTGGAAGACGTCAAGCCGTGGGACTTCATCAGCGCGACCGGGGGCCTTGAAAAATGCCTTGTGGTTGGTGAAGCCAAACGGGGCCGGAGCGCCTTCGACGATGACGGCCCAGGGCTCGTAGTCGGGTGAGTCCACCAGGGTGGCGAAGTCACGGCGTTCGATAGGTGTGCCAGCGCGGAGACCGGATTCGCCGGTGACGTGGAGGACGACGAGGGCGGAGTCGGGGGTGGTTGGGTCGGGGCGGGGTTGGTAGCTGGCGGTTTGAGCGGCGCAGCCGGCGAGGAGGCATGCCGCAAGAGTGAAGTAACCCAGCGTGTGAAGCAAGCGAATTGGATTGGCACGATTGGAACAGTGCGCTGGCCTGGATCGTGAGTGTAGCGAACGAGGCATCTCGATAGATTATTAGCGCGCGAGTGAGGGGTCAATGCGGGACAACGAATCTTGGTTCCGTCAATACGAGGTACCCTTCGGCATGCCAAGGGGTCGGGTAGGGCGGCGGCGAGTACTGAAATTTGTCGAGCGCGCTCTGAGGCAGGCGAGTGACGCCCAATAATTGGCCGAAAGGTATCCAATAGCCAAGCGTGAAGTCGCCGAATACTCGAACCTGACCCGACTCGTCGACGATGGCGGCTGGACCGCCCGAGCAACCGTGAAAGTCGCCGGGCGGTCCAAGCAGCCACACCATACCGCCGCCACCGTCGGAGATGGATGACGTCAGCACGCGACCCATTACAAACTCGGGCTTGCGCTGGGCGTGTTCGACGGGGTCGAAGTTATTGACGGGCGGTTTGACTGGAAAGCCCCCGATGAAGACCAAGTCGCCGACGCTGAGTTTCACGGTCGGATCGATGATGTTTGGATTGAAGCGGTCCTCGCGTGCATGAATGATGACCCAGTCCTTTTCCGGCGCAATGGAAGTGTTGTGTGGAAACGTCCCTATGTTCTGCGGCGCGACCATGGGACTGCCGGCAGCACAAACGACATCGCTCGCGCTATGGCGCGCGTGAGCCGCCATGACGGCGTTTCGCCGGCTGATCGGAAAGGCGGAAGAGCCAGTGAAGTCGAAAATGGGGAGGACCTGGAGATCTTTCTGGATAATTTTCAATGCCTCGGCCTCGGCCGGAGTCTGCGGCTTCGGCGGGCGGAGAGCGGTGCAGCCAGTCAAGGCGATCAGCATCGCGGCAGCGGCGCCTATTCTGGTTCGCAGGTTCGTCATGGTAGCCATCTACTCAGCGGCATCGCAGTGAGGATCGCGCCTCGTTCGGGGCTGTCCTGAAGTTGTTCGACCACGATCGCGATGAGACAGGGCGCATCTCCCGGGCGAACCAGGGCGACCGGTCCGCCGCGGAAGGCACGATAGTCACCGGGTGGGGCGGCGAGGTAGATCACGTCTGGTGTTTTCGGATGCGGGTGCAGGCCGGTCGGAATCTGCTCTGCCGACAGGATCAGTGCGGAAATTTCCACCGGCGGCGCTGTCAGCGAAGCGGCGACGCTCTGGTCAGATGCGGGCGGAAGGAAACCTGCGATTTGTACGCACTGGCCGGGGTCGAGATTGTATTCGGTGCAGGGTTGGTTGCTGAGATGGAGGCCGTGGTTGTCATGATAGATGTGGAGCGGTGCGATGTCTTCGTATTTGGGCCGCGCGATTCGAATGCCCCGGTCCAACATTGATGTCGGCGCGGGGGCCCCTTCCACGATGATGCCGTATTGTTCGGCGTCGGCCGGCTCAACGGTTGCGGCGAACTGCTGCCAACCGAGCGGGGTTCCGGCGCGTAGGCCGGATTCGCCGGTGACGTGGAGGACGACGAGGGCGGAGTCGGGGGTGGTCGGGTCGGGCCGGGGTTGGTAGGTGGCGGTTTGGGCGGCGCAGCCGGCGAGGAGCGCCAGGGGCGCAACGACGGATTGAAGCTTGAAGCGGGCGCGCGGGCAGTTTCGTCGTTCGGCGGGCATGTGCGGTGGGGATTATGATGTGTGGACGTTGCGTTGACCAGTGCAATGGTCCATGCGATGGTCTGGTGAGTGCACTCGATGGCAGTGAATGAGTCGGTGGTCCGTGATCGGTCCGGAGTTCCGCCGCGGGGGAACGGGACGTGGTCCATTAGGGCGACGGCGCTGCTCTTGCTGGCTGTGTTTGGTCCCATGGTCGTGGTCGCCTGGTGGTATATCAGCTTCGCCGTGTCCGCGGCCAAGTACGGGGTTTGCATGGCCAATTTGCGCGGGATCGGGCAGAGCTTGTCAGTTTACGAGCAGCGATTCGGGGCATATCCGTGGGAGTTCGATGATTTGGTTCGAGCCGGCATTGCGACACCAAAGGATTTCTGTTGCCCCATGGCGGTTTTCTCGATCGGTGATGTGGATAGATGCTTCGTGTACATCCCGGGGCAGTCGAGCGCGAGCGATCCGCGGAATGTGCTGGCGTACGAGCGGCGCGGGCATCATGAGCAGTTTGGGACAAACGTGCTCTTCGCTGATATGCATGCGGAAAATGTGAAGGGGTACGACAAGGTGATGAAGCTGGTTGCGGAGACGGATGGGCGGTTGAAGGCGGCGGAGCGAGCTGGGAAATGAGCGAGTCGGTGGATGGAACTGATGACGCGACCGTACTCGGTTACGCCCGGGCGAACCAGCGGGAGCGGGCGTGGAACGTGCGGCGGGCGGTTGTGTTCGTCCTCCTGGTCGCGGCTATTGGAGGCGGTGGATACTTCGTTAAGCGGGCGCGCGATCTCGCAGCATTGCGACTTGAGTCTTGCCGGCGTCAGCTTCAGGGAATCGTTCAAGCGGCGCACATCTATGCTCAGGATTCGGACGAGTTCCCGCCCAACTTCGACTGGCTGCTCCATCACACACTCGGCGGGGGTGACTTGATCTCGGCGTTCAAATGCCCGGCTACGAACGTGGCGATCGGCAACCTGAACGCGTGCTACCTGTATATCCCCGGGCAGCGGCCGAATAGCGACCCGCGAAACGTGCTGGCCTATGAGAAGCGCGGACATCACGGGGGCGATGCTGCCAATGTGGTCTTCGTGGATGCGCACGCGGCAACTATCTATGGGTATGACAATGTCATGAAACTGGTCAAGGAGACGGAGGTCCGGTTGAAGACGGCGGCGACGCAGCCGGCGGGTGGGGGGCGTTAGCAGCGTGCGGCGCAGGCGTACATCGTTGTCTGTTGTATTGGCAGTCGTCGGCTTCATTGTGGGGGCGATTGCCATCGGGAACTATCGCTCCATCCGGTCTGACATTTGGGGGAGGTCTCGGAAGGCATTTTGCGCGGCGCATCTTCGCGAGATCGGAAGGTTGTTGACCGCAGCGGTCGACAACTATGGCCGGTATCCGGTGGACTTCAAACTGGCTCTTGGCGACGTCGAACGTCCGGAGGCGTTGACATGTCCGGCCGCGGATGATCCCAGGGGCGGACCGATGAGCTGCTATGCGTATGTGTCGGGTCAGCGGCCCTCCGATGATCCGAGGAACGTACTTGTGTATGAGAAGCAGGCGAATCATCCGGGCGGGGCTTCGAATGTGCTGTTTGTGGATGGGCGCGTGGAGACTTTCGTGCTTTACCGCCGAGTCCTCGAGCGGGTGGCCGAGACCGAGGCCCGATTGAAGGCGACGGCGACGCAGGCGGGAGCGGACGTGAAATCGAACGTGGACGCGACGACGCAGGGGGTGCGTTGAATGGGACGCGAGAAACGTGGCGAGCACGGGGACGCACCGAAGGAGCCGATCACGCTTCAGTATGCTCGTACGAATTCAGAGTATCGATCACCTTGGGATAATGTCATCCTCTTCTCGGCGATCGCATTGCTGCTCTCGCACGGTAGCTTTTTCCTGATCAACGCGCTGGCTTCCCTCACCTATGACGCGTATTTGTGCTACCTATGCTTCGGGGTTCCTATTGCCGTCGTTACGTACTTCTTTGCATCGGTGAGCTATTGCGAATCGAAGGCGCGGGCCCGCAAGTTCTTTTGGGCCCGCATGTTGGTCGCGGTTTGGGTCGTTTCGCCGTTTGTAGTGTTCTGGTGTCTCGTGCACTAGTACCTGCACGGACTCAGCGCTCAGGGACCGAGTCGCTGTGGAGTTCGCTGTCAGGCACGGGTTAATAGTTGAGAGCGAAGCCATCGGCGAAGATCCCGATAGCCTGCTGCTTACGAAATACGACGACAACTCGAGTCAGGTTTGGGGATTCTGCGTATCGCCGTGTTTCGCGGCCGGCTGGCATTTGGCGGAATTCCAGCGGTGCACCAAGGATATGATCGACTTGGGACGGTGACATCCCGAGCTTCAATCGGTCAGGATCGTATTGGCGCTCAATCTTGTCACGCTCGATAGCATCGCCGATTGCGCCTGGCAGCAAGACCGGCGTCATGACGGCGATGAACGGTCCCCAGTTTTCGCCCTGTTTTGAGCCGGGGCCTCGCTGGACCGCCGATCGAATCTGTAGCTCCGAGAGCTCCGAACTGGCGATCGCCGCCTTTGCGAGGTCGAACAAATCGGCGTCCCTTGGTGTTGCTGGCTGGGTTGCCGCAATCTCGCGCCAGTTCTTTTCACTCACGATACGGTAGAGGTGGCCGTTCTTGAAAATGCACAGAAATCGCGCCCATTCCCGGGCATTGCCGTTGTCGCGGCTATACATGATTTCGACGGCCTGGTAGCGGTCGGAGCCATCCAGCAGCTCGAACTGAAACACGCCGGTTTTGCCCAAGCGTTTCTGCGTTTCGGCGCGAGTGCATCCGCGCGGAACTGTGGCGATCCGATCAATAGAGTCGACGCATCGGGTGTCCGGGCTTGCACATCCGGCAAGTACCAGGGGCAGTGCGAGGATTGCGAGTGATGCCAATTGTGCCTGGCAGGTCGATACTTTGAGCGGCTTTGGGGGTTTGTGCACAAGGGAATGATAGCCGTAATTGGTGATTGGGGATTTGCGCGCTGTTCGTTTGGCGCGCCCTTTCAGGGCTCTGGGAATTAATGCGCTACGGACCCAGGGCGGTGCCCTGGGCTATTGTGGCGCACGCCTTTGGCGTTCTGGAAAGGCAGTGCAGTTCCGCCTCTTATGTTGCAGAGGGCGGTTGCTTAGTCGTCGATTGCGGAATGAGAATGCTATTCCGTCCGTCGGGACGACGGACGCTACAACGCCGCGACGGATCGCGGACGCTACGGGCTGCGTCAAAATGCGAAATCCGTCCGTCGGGACGACGGACGCCCTTCGACAGGCTCAGGGACCGATAGCTGCGATGAAGGGTTGGATGTCTTTGCCGTTGGGGGTGCCGTCGGCGTTCATGTCGGCGATGGCGCGGTGGATTGGGTTGGTATCGAGGCCTAGCAGGACCGCTACGAAGTCGATGGCGTCGGCGCCGTTGATAATGCCGTCGCCGGTGAAGTCGCCTCGTTTTCCGTAATACACCCGCAGGTCGGTTGATGTGCCCGCGCCGGTTCCCAGCGCCGTCGTCACCTGGTACGCGCCGATTGATGGGTTTATTGAGGCGAATGATTGCGTTGCGCCGTTTCTTGTTGCGCCGAATGCTACTACCCCCGGGGCTACGGGGATTCGCATAGTTGACGACAGGTTTATTGCGCCGCCTATCTCGTTTGTCGCCATTGTTTGGATGTACTGACTCGTTTCGTTGACCGTTACGCTTACTTTCTGGCCGGCCAGGGGGAGTTTTCGGAAGGTCATGGTGGTCCAACCCGTTGGCGGCTTGGGGGTGATTGAAATCGTGTTCGTTGTTGCGTCGGGCTTGAAGTCTATGAAGGCCATTACTGCGTCGGCGAAGGTGGACATCGACTCCCAGGCGTTGGGCCAGGCGGTTTGGAGGCGGAAGTCCAGCTGGCCGGGGTATTGGAGGGAGCCGCAGTTGGGGCAGTCGGTGGCGGGGCATGAGTCGGCGCAGGCCGGGGCGATTTGTTCGGCGCCGAGGCCGACGGGGCCCAGCTTGTTTATGGCGAGGTCGATGCGGAACTTGTGGTTGTCGATGTCGGCCTTGTTGGGGGTGAAGTCCTGGCGCTCGGCGTAGTAGAGGCCGTACCAGAGGGTGCTGAGGAACCACGGGCCGGCGCCCCAGGGAGAGGCGGCCGAGCCGTTGCCCCAGTAGCCGTCGCCCCAGTAGCGGTTGATGAGGTTGAGCCAGCCGTAGCGGTCGTTGAAGTTGATGAGCGGGTGGCTGTTGCCGGTGGTGTCGTTCTGGATGCCGTTGATGCGATCGATAAAGCGGACGGCGCGCGGGTCGGTGGGGTCGTAGATGTTGAAGGGATAGACGAGGCCGAGTTGGGAGATGTCGGTGACTTCGGCGTTGGCGTCGAGCTTGTCGTCGAGGCCGGACTTGATGGTGTTGGCGCGGTTGGTGAAGTCGGCGGCGTCGGCTGCGTTGCCGAGGTAGCCGGCGATGGCGGCGGCGTCGCGGAGGCCGCGGACGACGTTGGCGTTGGAGTAGATGAAGAAGTTGTACTGGTCTTCCCAGACGTTGTTGCTCCACATCAGGCGCTCGGTGGCGTTAAAGTTGAGCTGCGGGAGGTAGGCGGGGTTGCTCGGGCTACTGCTCATGGTGTAGGCGGCTTCCTTCACGGTGGCGTAGTGCGAATTGAGGAAGGTCGCGTCGCCGGTGACGAGGTAGTGATACCAGACGCCCCAGGGGAAGACGGCGGTTTCGTCGATCTGCGGCGCGCCCCAGACGGTGTAGCCGTTGGTGGTGTATTTCTGTTTCCAGAAGCCCTTGCCCCACGGCTCGGGGTCGCGATAGCAGGTGTCGCGCATCCAGGCGTAGACGCCGGCCGATTCGGGGGAGTGGCCGGTGCGGGCGAGGCAGACTGCGCCGTAGACGGCGTCGCGCGGCCAGCAGAAGGGGTACGCGCCGTTGTGGAAGCCGGCGATCATGGCGCCGGTTGCGCCGTCGAGATGGAGGGCGGTGGCGAGCAGGGCGCGGGAGAAGAGAGCGTCGTAGCGGTTGTCGGGCAGGTCGATGGTGACGCCGTTGTTGAGCCAGTCGGTCCAGTATTGGTCGGTCTGACCGTGGGCGTTTTGCATGGAGTTTTGCATGAGCCAGTTGAACGCCGGGCGGATCTGGACGTCGGCGACGTTTGCCACGTTGGGGTTGGCGTCGAAGCCGCCGGCCACGAGGACGTCGAGCTCGACGGGTTGGCCGGGCTGAAGCGTGAGCTGGCGGCCGATCCAGCCGTGGCCGGTGTCGGTGCTGGTGTCGGACCATGCGTCGGTGGCGGGGGAGCCGGCGGCTGAGCCGGGGGAGTCGCAGAGTTTGAGGGCGGTGGCGAGGAAGAGGGAGCAGTTCTTGTCGTAGTCAGAGAAGGTGGTGGGATTGTATTCGCCGCGCTGGTTGGCGGAGAGGTTGGCGTTGTCGTAGGCGACCATGGCGTTGATGGGGTTGCCGAGGACGTTGATGGTGTCGAGGTACGCGGAGTCGGAGCCGTCGCCGCCGTTGATGGCCCAGTCGCCGTAGTAGTAGAAGCTTACGGTTTTTGGCGAGGCGGATTGGTTGGTGAGAATGAAGCGCTGGATGTAGAGGCCGCGGTTGGGACCCTGTGCGGTGTTGGGGTAGCCGAGCGGGCCGTTGTCGAGCTTGGGGGAGAAGTCGTATTGCTGGATGAGGATGTTGTTGCCGGCCGCGTTAAGGCGGCGCGTGGAGACGACGGAGTTGCTGGTGGGGTGGTAGGCCTGGGTGATGTCGGTATAGCCGAGGGCGGATTCATTGGACATCCAGTAGGTGAGGCCGTCGACGCGGAGGCCGGCCATATATTGGTTGACGTGCATTTGGCCGCGGCCGGTGGTGAAGGGCGGGAAGGTGTCGTTGCCGCCGTTGTAGCCCTCGTTGCGGGTGGCGACTTTGTAGGTTGCGCCTGCGCCGGGGTAGTAGATGTCGTAGATGGTTCCGTTCTGGTCGATCTGGGCGTTGATGAAGTTGTTGCCGACGACGGCTTCTTCTTTCCAGAAGTAGACGGGCGGGTAGCCCTCGGCGGGCGTGGGCGAGCCGGCGCCTGCGCCAGGCCAGGCGAGCTTGTTGGTGAAGGCATAGGCGGCGCCGGCGTTGGCGAAGATTTCGGGGCCGCCGTTGGTGTCCCAGCTTGAGATTTTGTAGCGGATGCTTTGGTTGTAGTTGCGCGTCGGGGCGGGGAGCGTGGCCTTCCACCAGTCGCGGGTGCCTTCGGGGGTGGATTCGTTGCGGAGGAATGTGACGAGGCCGTTGAAGTTGGCGAGGACCTGTGTTGAACCGGTAGGCGAGCCGAGGTTGCCGGATGGGTCGCTGCCGTCGGTGGTGTAATAGATGGCGACGCGGTCGTAGTTAAATTGGAAGGAGACGCGGAAGTAGAGGGTGACGAGTTCGGATTCGCGCGGGACGTCGGGGTCGCGCTGCGTGATGGCGGCCGGTTCGCCGAAGGTGTTGGCGCTTGGGGCGTGATCGACGGAGGTTGGTGCCGCTTGCGCAGCGCAGGCGGCTAGAGCGAGAGCAAGGGTGGCAGCGGCGACGCGTGATTGCATGTACCCCTCCGGCCTTAGAGCTTATTCCCGTGCGTGACGGGTTTCTTGGTGGAACGTTTTAGCATTATAGTATCGAATGCGATTGGCGAGTTCAATCGCAAGGCGGTTTGAAGCCGCAGTTGAGTGGAAGCGCAGGATGGGGCGGGGCTTGGTCCGGTCGTCGGGCCGAGTCGGGCGGGCATGCGTGGGATGGGCCGCTATACTGCGGCGCATAGAAAGGTGATTCATGAATTATCCATCGATTCTCGGCCGTGCGGCGGCATTGCGTGGCGCGGCCGTTTTTGTTGTGTGTGGGTGTCTGGCGTTTGGCTCGGCGCGGGCTGACGACGCGACGCCGGCTGCGCCGGCCAAGGGGGCGCCGCTTCAGGACAATCTGCGCGAGATGATCGAGCAGGCGCGCGATGGCGTGTTTCCGTCTTTGGTGAACATCAGCGTCGTCACGAAGCGATACTGGAATGGCAAGGAGCAGAAGGGGCGGGCGACGGGCAGCGGTACGATCATTTCGCCCGAGGGATATGTCGTTACGAATCAGCATGTGACGTACAACGGGAAAATCTTCAAGTGCACGCTGGCGGATCGGCAGGAGATCAGCGCGACGCTTGTCGGCGAAGACCCGTTGACAGACTTGGCGGTGCTCAAGTTGAACCTGGCGGAGTTGAAAGACCCGGCGATGAAGCTGCCGGTGGCGCAGTGGGGCAACTCGGATGATCTGCATGTCGGCGATTACGTGATGGCGATGGGGTCGCCGCTGGCGCTGTCGCGGTCGGTGACGCTGGGGATTGTGTCGAACACCGAGCGGGTGTTCGCGGGCGGGATGGGGATCGATCAGGACAATATGGAGCTGGAGGAGGGGCAGCGGACGGGGTTGTTTACGCGGTGGATTCAGCACGATGCGCTGATCAATCCAGGCAACAGCGGCGGGCCGCTGGTGAATATGCAGGGCAAGATTGTCGGCGTGAATGAGTTGGGCGGAAATGCGATTGGATTTGCGATTCCGAGCAATTTGGCGCGGGGGGTCGCTGACGCCTTGATCAAGGGTGGCGAGGTTCCGCGGAGTTGGCTGGGTGTGAGCATTCGGCCGATTCAGAAGACCGGATTTGATCATGGCGTGCTCGTCAACTCGGTGGTTGAGAGCGGTCCGGCCGGCAAGGCGGGATTGCAGGCGGGCGACCTGATCGTCCGGCTGAATGGCGACGCGCTGACGGTTCGATTCCCGGAGGAGATTCCACCGCTGCTGCGAAAAGTGGCCGAGCTTCCGATCGGCGACAAGCTGGTGGTGACGTATGAGCGCGACGGCAAGCCGGGCGAGCTGACGATCATCACGGAGAAGTTGCAGAAGGATCGCGGCGAGGAGAGCGCGTTCCGCGGCTGGGGGCTGACGGCGCTTGAGATTACCGACTACATGGCGCGCGAAGGCAAGCTCGATTCGACCGAGGGCGTGCTGGTATCGAGCATTCGCAATGGCGGGCCGGCGCAGCTGGCCGAGCCGCCGCTGGACGACGGAGACGTCATTCAATCGATCGACAGCGAAAAGGTGAAGGACCTGAATGACTTCATTGATCGCTATGCGACCATCATGAAGAAGAAGCCGCTGCCGGAGTATCTCACGATCGGCTTTGAGCGGCGCGGCCGAAACTTCATCACGCTGCTCAAGCCGACGCCGGACAAGGAAGACGATCCACCGCGCGAGGTGGCCAAGGCGTGGATCGGAATCGCGACGCAACCGGTGCTGAAGGAGCTGGCGAAGCGACTGGGGCATGCCGACTCGATGGGGTTCCGCATCACGCGGGTTTATCCTAAGACGAAGGCCTCGGAGGCGGGGTTCGAGGTGGGCGACATCATTCTGGCGGTGAACGGCGACAAGGTGACGCCACGCGGAATTCAGGACGCGGGCCTGCTCGACCGCAAGATTCGCAAACTGGCCATCGGCGAGACGGCGAAACTGAAATTGTTGCGCGGAAAGGACACCAAGGAAGTCACCGTGCCGCTTGAGCGAACGCGGCTCACGCCCGAGGAGGCACGGCGCGAACGTAATCGCGATTTCGAGATGACGGTTCGCGAGCTGACGTTTTTCGACCGGGACGAGAATCGCTGGGACGAAAACGTGAAGGGCGTCATGGTTCAACAGGCCGAGCCGGCGGGCTGGGCGGGATTGGCCGGCGTCTCATCCGGCGATCTGATTCAACGCATCGCGGAATATCCGATCACGGATCTGGAGTCGTTTCGCGCGGCCATGAAGAAAGTCGCCGAGGCGCAGCCGGAACGCGTGGTGTTTGTCGTGCTGCGCGGGGTTGAGACGCGCTACCTGTTTGCGGAGCCGGACTGGAAGCCGGTGGTGGAGAAGGAAAAGGGCAAGAAGAGCGATGATGGGGCGAAGAAGTCGTCGTAGATGAGAGTGGACCTGGGTTGGTGGAAGCTAAAGAGGAATACATGACTAATTCGAAACTGGCACGATCGGGATGGGTGATTGCGGCCTGCTGCGCGGTGTGTGCGGCATTCGGGTCGGCGGCGCGGGCGGACGACGCGGCGCTGTTCGACAAGCTATACAACACTTATTCGCCGTCGATCGTGACGATCAAGTTCGTGCTCAAGGTGAAGTCGAGCATGGGCGAGCAGGAGAACGAGAGCGAGACGACCGGCGCGATGATCGACGCGAAAGGGTTGGTCATCTGCTCGAATTCGCAGATCGGCGGCTTCAGCGCGGCGGTGAAGAAGATGCTCGCACGGCGCGGCGGCGACGTGAGTGCAACGCCGACGGACATCAAGGTTCTCGTGGGGGACGACGCCGAGGGCGTTGAAGGCAAAGTGGTGGCGCGCGACAGCGACCTTGACCTTGCCTGGGTGCAGATCAAGACGCCGCCGTCCAAGCCCTACGCATTCATCGATTTCGGCAAGTCGACTAATGTTCGTCCGGGCGACCGGATCTTCTCGGTCCGCCGGCTCGACAAGTATTACGACCGCTCGATCGTCATCAGCGAAGGGTGGATCGCCGGAGCGACCAAGAAGCCGCGCGACATGTTCGCGCCGGGCGGGACCATCGCGAATGCCGTGGGGCTGCCGGTGTATATGGGCGGCGGCGAACCGATCGGCGTCATCATCACGCAGATGGCCGAAGACGATGAAGACATGCGCAACATGCAACGGACGACGGGCGCATTCGTCCTGCCGGCCGGCGAAGTGATGAAGGCGACTCAGCGAGCGCGCGAAAGCGCCGCCAGCGGAAAGAGCGACGACAGCGACGACGCGGATGCGGACTCGAAAGACAAGAAGGACGACAAGAAGGCGTCGGGCAAGGACGGCGACGACGATTCGAAAAAGCCGGGTGACAAGAAGGCCGCCGACAAGCCGGCCGACGAGAAGAAATCCGGCGCTAAGAAGGCCGACTAGCCGCTAGGACTTGGGCGGGAATTGGGCGAGGATTGCGCGAGCTGCGTCGTCGACGCGCTTCTGGCGCTCCTCGGGACTCGCGCTCAGCACAACCGGGCCTTCGGCAGCACCGCGCCAGAGCAGCTTTTTGGTGGCCGGGTCGACGATATCCAGAATGAGCGATCCCTGAGAATAAGTGGTTTGAACCTGGCGGTCGGGTCCGAAGCCCCAGCGTCCGTCTTTTCCATATCCCCAGGCGTAGGTCGCGCCGTAGCCATACTTTTCGTCAAGTGTCTTGGCATCCAGGGTCGACTGGACGGCTGCGTGGTATCCGACGAGGTAGGTCGGCGATCCGGACGTTGCGGGGGTGAAGCCGCGCGTTTTCATGGCGGCTTCGACCGCGGTGTGGACACGCTGATCGAGCAATGCGCGGTCAACCTCGGGCCCGGCCTTGATGGTCGGCGGCTCCTGCATCCAGGCATAAGTACCGGATGTGGCGAACTTGGCGCCGGGGACGGGGGCGGTATTGACCTTGATGTCGGAGCAGCCGGCGGCGGCGAGAACGATCAGGGTCGCGGTCCATCGCATGCTTCGGATCATCGAAAAGACTCCTTTTAGTTCAACCTGATTGGCGTGCGTGTCTTACAGCCGATGCGGGCGTTTGTCACGGATAAATTCAGCCGGCGCGGACGCGACGGACGAAAGCGGCGTAGTCATCGGGCGTGTCGATTCCCGCCGAAGGACGCGAGCCGATGGCGACGGCGATGTGAAACCCGTTGTAAAGCCAGCGGAGTTGTTCGAGGCGCTCGGTTTGTTCGAGCTCGGTGGGTTTTAGCTGAGCGAGCTTTAGAAGCGTCTGGCGGCGGAAGCCGTAGATGCCGAGGTGGAGGAGATAGCCGGCCGTCGGCAGTTGCGGCAAATTGCCCGCGGAGACGAGATCGCGCGGGAAGGGGATCAGGGCGCGCGAGAAGTAGAGGGCCTGGCCGCGAGCGTCGAGCACGACTTTGACGGCGTTGGGATCCTGGGGAGAGCCGGGGCCGGATGTCGGGGCGTCGGCGGGGAAGGGGCAGGCGACGGTTCCGATCTGGCAGTCGGGATTGTCACGCAGCAGGGCGACGAGGCGGTCGATGTTGTCTGGGCTCATTTCGGGTTCGTCGCCTTGAACGTTGAGGATGATGTCGGCGTCGAGTTTGGCGGCGACTTCAGCGACTCGGTCGGTGCCGCTGACGTGGTCGGGGCGGGTCATGACGAAATGGCCGCCGAAGGATTGGACGGCGTCGGCAATGCGCGGATCGTCGGTGGCGACGACGGCGTCGGAGAGGAGTTTGGCGCGGCGGGCTTGTTCGACGACGTGCTGGATGAGGTATTTGCCTGTCTCTTTGAGCAGGGGTTTGCCGGGCAGGCGGACGGCAGCGAAACGAGCTGGAATGACGGCGATTGCTTTCATACTAACTCCGAATAAGTAGGTCGCGGGGAGCGTCGGGGATGGTCGCGGTGGTGTCAATCACGCGGGTTGACCGGTGGTGCGAGTGGTCGACTATAATGCGGGTTCAGGCAGGCCGAGCAAGTTGGTTTGAGCGAGGAGATTGCACCATGCGGATTCGAATGACAATTACGGCAGCGACGGGCGCAATGATTTTCTTGACGGGCATGGCGTTCGGCGGGGGCGGTCCGAACATGGGCCGCAAACCGGACGCGAAGAAGAAGGAAGAAGAAAAGGCGGATCCCGCAAAGATCAAAGAGACTGTTCTACAGTTCAAAGTGAAAGACATCGACGGCAAGGAAGTCGACCTGGGGCAGTATTACGGCAAGGTGGTACTGATTGTGAATACTGCATCGAAGTGCGGGTATACACCGCAGTACAGCAAGTTGAATCAGCTGTATGAGAAGTATGGATCGCAGGGGTTCGTGGTGCTGGGCTTCCCGTGCGACGACTTCAACCATCAGGAGCCGGGGACCGACAAAGAGATTAAGCAGTTCTGCACTGACAAGTACTCGGTATCATTTCCTATGTTTTCAAAGATCAAAGTCAAGGGGAATGACACATGCGAAGTCTATAAATATCTGATTTCCAAGGAAACCGATCCGAAGTTCGCGGGCGAGATCAAGTGGAACTTCAACAAGTTCCTGCTTAATCGGCAGGGGCAGATCGTCGGCCGATATAAGAGTTCGGATGATCCACTGAAGTGCAAGGAACTGATCGAGACGATCGAGAAGTCGCTGGCGGCCAAGCCGTCGGGCGTGGCGTCGAAGTAAGCCGGCGGCGTTCGGCTGCATTGAAACGAAGTATGGCAGGCGCCTGGTCCGGCCGATAGAGATAGCATGCGAATCCGCGAGCTTCTGAGCACCGGTCGGCCGAGTTTTTCGTTCGAGTTTTTCCCGCCCAAGACGGATGAGGGTCTGGTCGCGCTGCGTCAGACCGTGCAGTCGCTGCGCGATCTGCGGCCCACCTACGTGTCGGTTACTTATGGGGCGGGCGGGAGCACGCGCGACCGGACGGTCGAGCTTGTCGCTGAAATCGAGCGCGAGGAGCCGTTTGAGGCGATGGCGCACCTGACGTGCGTCGGGGCGACGCGAGACGAGACACGGGTGGTGCTGGATAAGCTGGCGGCGGCGGGCGTTGAAAACGTGCTGACGCTGCGCGGCGATCCGCCGAAGGGTGCGACAAAGTTTGAGGTGACGCCGGACGGGTTTCGGTATGCGAATGAGCTGGCCGAGTTCGTGCGATCGCACTACAAGTTTTGCCTTGGCGGGGCCTGTTATCCGGAGGTACATCCGGAGTGCGTGAACGGGGATGGGCGGCGGGACGCGGCGCGGGACCTGGCGAACCTGAAACGGAAGGTCGACGCGGGGGTCGAATTTCTCGTCACGCAGCTTTTCTTCGACAACAACGCTTACTTTGATTTCGTCGCGCGGGCACGGGCGACCGGGATTGGCGTGCCGATCGTGCCGGGAATCATGCCGATCACGAATGTGGAGCAGGTGAAGCGGTTCACGTCGATGTGCGGGGCGAGCATTCCGCAGTCGCTGCTCGATGAGTTAGAGCAGTACAAGGGCGACGAGCACGCGGTGCTGTCTCTTGGAGTGGCGCATGCCGCGGCGCAGTGCCTGGAGCTATTGCAGCGCGGCGCGCCGGGAATTCATTTTTATACGTTGAACAAATCGGTGGCGACACGAACGATTCTGACGGCGCTGCGGACCGTGTGGCCGCCGGCGCGGGAACCGGCCGGCGGAACAAAGCGAGCGTGAGATGGCAGGCGGACGCGAGTATTCAAGCTTTCAGAAGAAGTTGATCGATCGGTATTACGACAACCGCGATTCGATCATGCTCACAAAGCTGCAGGAACTGGCGAGCGAGCTCTACCTGGCGGAGTCGGAGAAGAAGCGCGCGAAGTTGTGGGAGCGCGTTGAACTGGCGATGAAGCAATTGAAGGTGAAGGACACGATCGCGGCGCACATTCTGGAGCGGCGCGATCCGGCTGTTCTGGCCAAGAACGTCGAGGACTGGCTGAAGAACCCGCCCAGTCCGGCGAAAAAGTAAGCAACAAATCTATTCGATGTAGCCGAGTGCCCGCAGGCGGCGGCGGACGATGTCCATCTCGGGGGCAGAGACGTCGGCGGCTTTTTCATTGAGTTTGCCGCCGGCGGCGACGTCGCGCAGGACGTAGATGGCGAACTCGGTGACGCTGCGGAAGCCGGTTCCGGCGATGAGCTTGCCGAGATTTTCGAAGAGTTCGGCGGGGATTTTGAGGGTGACGGGGCTGGCGGGCTTTTTCCTCCGGGCGGTGGGCATGGGCGACTCCTGCACTCCTGTGGGAGTGTATCGCCAATCGGGCACGGGTCAAGGCGGGGCGAACGTCGCGGGGCGTTCTGGTTGCGGGGCTTTCTATGAGAACAGGGGGTTGGGTTTTTCGGGGTCGATGCCCAGTTCGGTGAGCGCGGATTGGACCTTCTCGGGGTCAAATTCGCCGCGGCGGCTCAGTTCGTAAAGAGCGGCGAGGGCGACGAACTCGGCGCTGATCTCGAAGAACTCACGCAGACTTTCGCGTGTGTCGCTGCGGCCGAAGCCGTCGGTGCCGAGGACGCGCATGCCGGCCGGGGTCCAGCGGGCGATGGAGCCGGGGACCATTTTGACGTAGTCAGTCGCGGCGACGACTGGCCACGGCTCGGCTTCGAGCGCGGCGGTGACGTAGGGCTTGCGCGGCTCTTCGGCCGGGTGCATGAGGTTCCAGCGCTCGGCGAGGATGCCGTCGCGGTGGAGTTGTTTATAGCTGGTCGCGCTCCAGACGTCAGCGGCGACGCCGAATTTGTCGGCGAGGATCTGCTGGGCGCGGAGGACTCCGCGGAGGATTGTTCCGCTGCCGAACAGGTGAATGCGCGGCTTGCCTTGGGGCTCGGCGGCGGGGCGGAACTTGTAGAGACCCTTCAGGATCGACTCGCGTGCGCCTTCGACCAGCGGGGGCTGCTCGTAATTCTCGTTATAGAGCGTGATGTAGTAGAAGATCGACTCGTCGTTGTGGTACATGCGGCGGATGCCGTCCTGAATGATGACGGCGAGCTCGCAGGCAAAGGCGGGATCGTAGGTGACGCAGTTGGGGACGGTGGTGGCGTGAAGCTGGCTGTGGCCGTCCTGGTGCTGGAGGCCTTCGCCGTTCAGCGTGGTGCGGCCGGCGGTCGCGCCGAGGAGGAAGCCCTTGCAACGCATGTCGGCGGCGGCCCAGATGGAGTCGCCGATGCGCTGGAAGCCGAACATGGAGTAGAAGATGAAAAAGGGGATGCAGGGGACGTCGTGGGTGGCGTAGGTCGTGCCGGCAGCGGTGAATGAGGCCATCGATCCGGCTTCGGTGATGCCTTCTTCGAGAATCTGGCCGTCCTTCGCTTCGCGGTAGTAGAGCAGCGTGTTCGAGTCGACCGGTTCGTAAAGTTGACCCTTCGACGAATAGATGCCGTAGCCGCGGAACATCGACTCCATGCCGAAGGTGCGGGCTTCGTCGGGGACGATGGGGACGACGAACTTGCCGAGCTGCGAGTCCTTCAGCAGCTTCGCGAGCATTCGCACGAAGACCATCGTGGTGGAGGCCTCGCGGCCGCCCGAGCCGTCGGCGAATTCGTCGAAAAGACCTTCGGCCGGCTTGATGTTGACGACGCCGGCCGTGCGACGCGGGACGAAACCGCCCAGGGCGCGGCGGCGCTCCAGCAGGTATTCGAGTTCCGGGCTGCCGGGGTCGGGGCGATAGAACGGCATCGATGAGATCTGGCGGTCGGAGATCGGGATGGCGAAGCGGTCGCGGAAGTCTTTCAGCTCTTTCTCGTTCAGCTTTTTCTGTTGGTGGCTGACGTTGCGGCCTTCGCCGGCTTCGCCCATGCCATACCCCTTGATGGTCTTGGCGAGGACGACGGTGGGGCGGCCTTTGCACTCGGTCGCGGCTTTGTAGGCGGCGTAAACCTTCGCGGGGTCGTGGCCGCCGCGCTTCAGCTTGGTGAGCTGTTCATCGGACAGATGCTCGACGAGTTTGAGCAGGCGCGGGTCGGTGCCGAAGAAGTGCTGGCGGATGTAGGAGCCGGGTTCGACGGTGTATTTCTGATATTGGCCGTCGACTACTTCGCCCATGCGCTGGGCGAGGAGGCCGTCGGTGTCGGCTTCGAGAAGCGGGTCCCACTCACTGCCCCAGATGACCTTGATGCAGTTCCAGCCGGCGCCGCGGAAGGCGGCTTCGAGTTCCTGAATGATCTTGCCGTTGCCGCGGACGGGGCCGTCGAGGCGCTGGAGGTTGCAGTTCACGAACCAGGTGAGGTTGTCCAACCCTTCGCGCGAGGCGAGGGTGATGGCGCCGAGCGATTCGGGTTCGTCCATTTCGCCGTCGCCGAGGAAGGCGTAAACGCGGCAGTCGGCTGTGTTGGCGAGGCCACGATGCTGCAGGTAACGGTTGAAGCGGGCCTGATAGATGCTTGTCAGCGGGGCGAGGCCCATCGAGACGGTGGGAAAGCTCCAGAAATCGGGCATGAGCCAGGGGTGCGGATAGGACGACAGGCCGCCGCCCGGAGCGACTTCGCGACGGAAATTTTTCAGGTGTTCGACGGTGAGCGTGCCTTCGAGGAACGCGCGCGAGTAGATACCGGGAGAGGCGTGGCCCTGGAAGAAGATCTGATCGCCGTTGAAGTCTTCGGTCTTGGCGCGGAAAAAGTGGTTGAAGCCGATTTCGAAGAGCGTGGCGACGGAGGCGTATGTGGAGATGTGGCCGCCGATGCCGGCGAATTGCTTGTTGTTGCGAACGACCATCGCCATGGCGTTCCAGCGGATGATGCTCTTGATGCGGCGCTCGAGCTCGCGATTGCCGGGGAAGGGCGGCTGGGCGGCGGTTGGGATGGTGTTGATGTAGGGGGTGTTGGCGCTATAGGGCAGATCGATGCCGAGCTGCTGGGCGTGGCCGAAGAGTCGCGAGAGCAGGTTGGCGGCGCGATTGGGGCCGGCGCGGTGGGTGACCTCGTCGAGCGATTCGATCCAGTCGTGGACCTCGGCGTTGTCTTCTTCGGAGATTTCGATTCGCGCGGGCTCGATCGTCGCTGATTCGTCGCCGGCCGGTGGGGTTGAGTCGTTGTATTCGGGTTGAGCGGCCATGGAGTCGAGTACCTGTTGTCCCTGCTCAATGAGGTGCAGGGCGTCACCGTTTCCGTCTGCGTCGGCGTGCGCTTCGGTGTCGGTAGCATCGGTTTGAAAGCGGGTCATGCATCATGTCCTGTCGGAAATGGGACGCGGCGCGGGGAGCCATGAGGCACCCAGGCTGCTAGTACTTTTCTCGGACTCGGATTGTACGCCGACGCCGCAAAAACACCCGGCATGGAGACTGTGCCGGGTCTCGGCTGGCGAATCTGTTTCACTCATTCTTGTCTTCTTCCATTGTATAAGATAGTGGCCGCGATGCAAGTAAAACGTTTCACCTAAAGGGTTTCCGTGCTTTCGGCGGGTGGCCATCGGATTGGTACCGGACAGAACCGCTTGCCGGACCTTGTGTTATGATTCGTTGAACCCGCCCCGACGAGAACTTTCGGGCGAGTTGTCCGTCAAACGGAAAGGTGCCTTTCGGGTGAACCCGGCCAGCCGCGCGGAATCGGTCGACGAAGCCAGTCTTGTCGCGCGGTGCCGCGAGGGCGATCGCGCGGCGTTCGGTGATTTCGTTCGGGCCTTTCAGGATCGCGTGTTCGGAGTCTGTCTGCGGATCAGCGGCGACCGCAATGACGCGGCCGACGCGACGCAGGAGACGTTTGTCCGGGCGCTGGAGTCGATCGCGCGTTTCGATGAGCGGGCGGCGGTCTTCACCTGGCTGTATCGCATCGCCGTCAATCTGGCGATCGACCAGCGTCGACGGCGCGGGCGCGGCGGCGTGGTGCCGCTCGATGGCCGGCGCGGCCGCGATAATTCGGCCGGCTCGTTGGGCGACCGGCTGGCGGCCGACGGCCCGGGACCGGACGAACGGTTGCACGCGACGGAGCGCGAGGCGGCCGTGGCGAAGGCGATCGTGGAGCTGGATGAGGAGCAGCGGGTCGTGGTGGTTTTGCGGGACATTGATGGTCTGGATTATGCTCAGATCGCCGAAGTGCTGCAGTTGCCGGTGGGAACGGTCAAGTCGCGGCTTTTTCGCGGGCGGATGATGTTGAAAGAGAAACTCAGGGCAATGGTCGAGGCCGAGCGGGCCTGAAGAATCGATGACACCGACAAGCGAACAACTTGAGCAGCTGAGCGCCTACCTCGACAACGAGTTGCCGCCGCCGGAGCGCGCGATGGTTGAGTCGCGTTTGTCGGTCGATGCGATGCTGCGCGGCGAGCTGGAGTCGCTGCGGCGGACGGTGACGTCGGTGCGGGGGATGCCGCGCGTGACGGCGCCGGCGAGCATTGCGGATGAAGTAACGGAGCGGCTGGCGCGGCGCGAACTGCTCGGAGACGGCAATGCGCGGCGGGCCGGGGAAGTGGTTCGATTCGCGACGTTCTTACGGCGATTTGCGGTGGCAGCGGTGCTGGTGCTGGCGGCGGGGGTGGGGTGGCGGTTCTGGTATTCGGGGCGAGGCGAGACGGTGATTGGGGGAAGCGCGTCGCCGATGGCGGGCGCGCCGGGCGCTGCCCAGCCGGCGGGACTGCCAGAATCATCGGTCGGCGGGGGCGTGCGAAGTGCACCCAAGCGTGAGCAACTTGCAAAATCGCTGGATCGCGATGCGGCAGCGCCAGCCGACGGCAATGATCTCTCGGCGCGAGAAGAGAAATTAGCGTTTGGCAACCAACTCCCGCCGGGCGGAGCCGCTTTCGATACGCGAGCCAAGGCGATGGGCGCGACATCGGCCACCAAGCCCGGATTCTCGGTTCGGGCTGACGCGATGCTGCCCTCAAGCGTTGATGTCGCGGCAGCGACGCCACCCGTTCAGACGGATTCGCCGACTGCTGGAGTGCAGGCGACTCTTCCGGCTCCGCCGCTTGCGACGGCAGCCTTGGCGAGTACTTCCCGTCCTTCGAGGACCGCCGAGTTTGGGGTGGAATCAACCGTCGTCGATGGAACGGAAGGTCTTCGGGAACCGGGAATCACCCGGCAGCCGGTCGAGCGAGTTGGGTCCGCGGTGGTTCGTTGTGGAGATACCGCGAGTGTCAATGATGTCTGTCAGGGTTTGTTCGCAGACTTGGAGCGGCCAGAGCACCTGGCCAATGCCATGCCTCAGTGCGCGCTAACCCTATCGGCATCGCAATCGGGTGCTGCAGAAGCTGCCACCGGTCCTCGAATTCAAATTCGCGGGCGGCGATCGGCGGTTGCGCGTTACCTGATCGCAGTTGGGGGACCATTGGCGACAACGGAATTGGGTCTCGCAGTTCCGGGAAGTGTCGTGGTGGTGAACGGACTGAGTGAATTCAAACACGGACCGGAAATTTCGATTTCGGCACGTGATGCGATCGAGCCGCAGCCGGATGGAGACCCAACAATCCAAGTGGTCGTTGTCGTCGTACCCCCAAATGCGGCAACGATTTCTCCTACGCCGAGCACCTCGCATGCCCCGTGATGCTGACCAGTCGGGGGGCGGAAAGAAAAAAAAGGTTCGAGTCGATCTGCGCCGCAATCGCGGGAAGGTGGCGCGTGACAAGGGGGCGTGGACGCGGGGGTTTCATTCTCAAGCCGACGGGGCGCATGATGCGGCGGGCGGTGAATCCACGCGCGGCAAGGGGAGTCTTTCGCGCAAGCGGACCATCACGGTTGGCGAGGATGAGAAGCCCGTCGAAGGGGTGTCTTTGCAATCCGGGATGATCGTCGCGGTGCGCGGATTGATCGCCGAAGTCGATGGGCCCACGCATCGCTGGAATTGCACGGTACGGCGGGTGCTCTGGTCGCGGCTGATGAGCGAGCGGCAGCCGCTGGCGGTCGGCGATCGCGTGCGGTTTCTGCCCGGGCTGTCGGGCGATGCGACGAACGAGGGTGTGATCGAGCATGTCGAACCGCGGCAGACGACTCTGACGCGACAGTATGAAGACCGCATGCAGGTGCTGGCGGCCAATGTCGATCAGGCGCTGATTATCGCGGCGGCCGACGAGCCGACGCTTCGGCCGCATCTGATCGACCGATTCCTCGTCGCGGCCCACAAAGGCGGGATGAAGCCGATCATCGTCATCAACAAGATTGATTTGCGGGCGGATGATTTCATCGAGGATGTGGTGGCGCGCTATGACGAGATCGGCTACACGATTCTACCGATCAGCGTGGTGAAGAAGGCGGGCATCGCTGAGGTTCGCGAGGTGATGAAGGGGCAGACGTCGGTGCTGGTCGGCATCAGCGGCGTGGGGAAGAGCTCGATTCTGAACGCGGTCGATCCGGAGATGAAGCTGCGCGTGGGCGAAGTGGGGGAGCAGTCGCGGCGCGGCAAGCATACGACGACGGTGGCGGTGCTTCTGAAGCTTTCGTTCGGCGGGTACGTGGTGGATACGCCGGGGATGCGGCAGTTTGAACTCGCCCACGTGCCGGCCGAGGAAGTCGAGGCCTATTTCATCGAGTTCCGCGAGCTGATCGGGAAGTGCAAGTATCACGGCTGCCGGCATATCACCGAGGACGGTTGCGCGATCCGCGCGGCGGCCGAGGCGGATGAGATTCACCCGGAGCGATATGCGAGCTACGTGAAGATGATGACCGAGCGCATGGCGGGGGAGAAGCGCTGAGTACGCTCCGCAGCGGGCTCGCTACAATCGCGGCCCATGTGGTTCAGCGCGGCGGCTGCAGTTTTTTCGATCGTTCTTATCGACGGCGGCGTGGCCGCGACCATTCTTGTGGCCGCCACGGGGCTGGGTTGGCTCGCATTGCGACCATTGGGATTGCGCGGCGAACCGCCGCGGTGGCAGCTTCTGCTCTCCGCCGGGCTGGGTGTCGGGCTGCTGGCGCTGCTGGTGCTTGTTCTTGGCGTCTGCGGCGTACTGAATCGCGGCGTCTGGACCGGGTTGACGTCGCTGTTCGCTTTTTCGTGCCTGCTCGATCTCATTCGACTCAATCGCGATGAACTGCGGCGGATGCAGATGCCGCCATCGGCCGCGTCGCCGGCGGAGCCCACGTGGCCGCGCTGGCTTTGGCTTGCGGCTGCGCCGTTTCTAGTCCTTTCACTCTGCGCGGCGGCCTGTCCGCCGGGCTATTTGTGGCCGGCGGAGGGGAATGGGTACGACGTGCTGGAGTATCACTTCGGTGCGCCGAAGGAATTCTTCGTCGCGGGGCGGGTCGAGTTCCTGCCGCACAACATCTACTCGAATCTGCCGTTCAACGCCGAAATGCTCTACCTGCTTTCGTTCGTGCTGCGCGGGTCGCCGTTTGCGGGTGCGTTCACGGCGCAGATGTTGAATGTGCTGCTGGGTGCTTTAGCGGTGGGTGGGGCGTGGCTGGCGGGGCGGGAGTTTGGGCGGCTGGCGGGCGTCGTGTCTGGCGTGGCGATGGCGACGTGTCCGTTTCTCACCTACCTGAGCGGCGTTGCGTATGTCGAGAACGGGATGCTGGCGATGACGGCGATGTCGCTGGCGTGTGCCGTGCGCGGGGTGCGCGATGGCGGTCCGCGGGCGATGCGCTGGGCGGCGGCGAGCGGGCTGCTGGCTGGCTTCGCGTGCGGGTTCAAGTACACGGCGATTCCACTGGTTGCGCTGCCGATGCTGGCGGTGTGGCTCATCGCCGGAAGCCGCCGCGGCAGGACCGGATTGGTCTTCGTGGCCGGCGCGGCGGTGGCGTTCGCGCCGTGGGCGATCAAGAATTTCGCGGCGACCGGCAACCCGATATTTCCGCTGGCGCGATCGGTATTTCACGAGCGGGCGGGCATTTGGACCGACGAGGCGGCGGCACGATGGCACGAGGGGCATCTGCCCGCTCCGGCTGAGCGCGGCGCGGGGCCGAGAGCGCTGGCCGTCGTTCATGGCGTTGTCGCAAATTCGATGTTTGGGCCCGTCATCTTCGTCCTGGCGGCGATTGGTGCAATCGTCGCATTGGCGAGTTCCGACAGTCGGAGACTCGCGATTGGCTGCACACTGGCAATTGCGATCGGCTTGGGGCTTTGGGCGGCGACGACTCACCTCGTCGGCCGATTCGCAGTGGGGGTCATTCCGTTTGCGGCCGTTCTGGCGGGGCTTGGGTTGGTGGGTCTGCGGAAAAAGGCAGCCGTCATGGCGTTTTGCGGTGTGCTCCTGGTCGGAGCCGCCCGAAATCTGCATTGGGCTTTTGTGCCATTCGATGCGGAGCATGCGGCTGTCTTCAGGGTCATGGCATTTGGTGCGATCGATCTGGTTCGCAACGGCCAGTGGCCGGGCATGGGGCATCTGCCGGCGCTCGGCCGCGCGATTTCCGCCGGGGGGCGGGTGATGATGCTGGGGGACGCGCGAGCGTTCTTCGTCGAGGGACGTCCCGACTACTTCGTTGTGTTCAATCGGAATCCGTTTGCCGAGGCCGTGGGGGCGTGGCGGACAGACCACAAGTCGGCCAGCCCGGCCGAGTGGCTTCGCGAGCGCGGATACACGCATCTTTACATCGATTGGACGGAGATCCGTCGACTGTCGCGGTCGCGCTATGGGTTCTGGCCGGGCGTGGCCGAGATGACGCCGGACGACTGGCGCGACGCCGGGCTTGTGCCGGTTGAGCTGTTCTCGTTCGGGCACGGGACGTACGGGACGTTGTTCATCGTGCCGCCAGGCGCGACGACTTCGGCGAGCACACGTTAGTTGTCGAGCGCGCCCTGGTCGATCCAGGCCTTGATCACGTCAATCTGCTTCTGCGACAGCGCCGCGCCGAAGAAGGGCATGCGCGAGCCGACCGGCGGGCTGTTCGAGCTGACCTTCTGGTAGAGCAGACTGTTGGCCGAGTCGTTGGGGATGACGCGCGTGAGCGAGCTGTTCTGCGTGCTGGGCTGGTTGACCAGCGAAGCCCATGCATCGCCATCGGTCAGGTAGAGCCGCACGTTGTCGAGGTCGGTCAGCCCGCCGCGCACGTGACAGCTCGTGCAACTGGCGTTGAAGATGGGCTGGATGTGCTGCGCAAACGACACGGGCTCGCCCGGGCCGGGCAATGTCGAGTCGTCGACCGGCGGACCGCTTCCACCGCAGCCGGCGATGAACGCGGTGACGAGTAGGCCGAATCCGAGGTTGATTGATCGCGTCATGTTATTGCTCTCCATCAGGGGGCCGTGATTTTCCATACACGGCCGGTCGTGCCGCTGGGGCCAATGTTGCTGGAGGTCAGCAGATAGATCTCGCCATTCGAATCCTGTCCGGTGCCGAACAGATAGGCATTCAGCGTATTACCTTGATTGCCGGCAATGCCAACTTCGACAAAGCCCCAAGAGTTGTCGAGTTGTTTTGTCGCGACGAAGAGACTGCCGGAAGTCGTGCCGCTGCGGGCGAGGTCGCCGAAGACGTAGCGGCCGGCCAGATCGGGAATGCCCGCGCCGCGATAAACGTTTCCGCCGATGACGGAGATGCCGGCCGGTCCGCCGGCCGGGTCGTCATGGGGATAGTCGAGGATGGGACCGGTCAGCCCGGAGCCATCGGCGCCGACGTTGTCGCAAGCGGCGGGCGGCGAGTTGGGCTGGTTGGGGTCGAAGCAGGCGTGGCCTTCGCGAACGTTCCAGCCGTAGTTGCCGCCTTTTTCGACGATGTCCACTTCCTCGAACAGATTCTGGCCGACGTCGCCCACGAAGAAGCGGTGTTCGGGGCCGAGGTCGAACGAGAAGCGATAGGGGTTGCGGAAACCCCAGGCCCAGATTTCGCGGCGGGCGCTGTTCGACGTCGCGAATGGATTGTCGGCGGGAATTCCGTAGGGGTCGCCGTTGTTCACGTCGATGCGGAGGATTTTTCCGAGCAGCGAAGTTTTGTCCTGCGCGTTACCGATCTGGGTGGCATGACCGATGCCGACGTCGTTGGCCGCGCCGCCGTCGCCGGTTCCGATGTAGAGGAAGTCGTCGGGTCCGAAGGCGATGTCGCCGCCGTTGTGATTGAATTGCGGCTTCTGAATGCGAAGGAGGATTTTTTCCGTCGTTGCATCGCCGCGGTTGACGTCGGACGAGACGAAGAACTGCGAGACGCGGTTTTCGCAGTTGAAGGTGGGCGGCGTGAGTCCGCTGGGTGGGGCCGAGTAGAAGACGTAGAACTTGCCGTTGGACTCATAGTTCGGATGAAACGCCAGGCCGAGCAGGCCGCGCTCGTCGTAGGTGGCGCTGAGGGTGGCCATGCGATCGCGCAGGTCGAGAAAGGGCTGATCGCGGAGTGAGCCGTTGCCGTCTATCACGCGGATGAGGCCAATCTGGTCGACCACGAAGAGCCGGCCGCTGCCATCGGGCACGGGAACGAGCTTGACGGGCGAGGTCAGTCCATCGGCGACGGGCTTGAGGCCGAGCAGCGCGCCGGAGGGAATGGGCGGCGGTGGCTGGGTGTTGCAGGCCAGTCCGATGACAGCCGCGGATGCAAGAATGGCGGCAAGACGACGAAATACGATCGCATTGGGCATGTTGATCAATCCTGTGCGAGGAGGCGCGAGGGCGGGCCGCCTGCTTGGATAACAGGCGGACAGACGAAGATTATTCCCGGGCGGGCACGATTAAGCAATCGCTGAGCGCAGTTTGTGCATGCCCACACGCGCGAGTGGGGCACACCACGAGGCAATTACGACACCATGAGCAAATTCAGCGGGTTTTCGAGGTAGCCGATGATGGCGCGCGTGAAGCGGGCGGCGTCGGCTCCATCAACCACGCGATGATCGAACGAGAGCGAGAGCGGCAGGATCATGCGCGGGACGATCTGGCCGTTTCGCACGACCGGCTGCCATGACATCCGGCCGAGACCGAGGATGGCGACCTCCGGGTAGTTGATCATCGGGGTGACGAAGGTTCCGCCCAGGGCACCGACGTTGGTGACGGTGAACGATCCGCCGCGGAGCTCGGCCAGATCGAATTTGGCAGCGCGAGCGCGGTCGGCGAGGTCGTTCAGGTCCTTCGTGATGCGCAGGAGACTCTTGCGCTCGCAGTCGCGAATGACCGGGACGACCAGCCCGCGCGGCGTGTCGACCGCCACGCCGACGTGGACGTAGTCCTTATAGATGATTTCGCCGGCCTGATCGTCGAACGAGGAGTTGAGCTGCGGAAACTGCTGCAGGGCGCCGGCGACGGCCTTGATCACGAAAGTCGTGAGGGTGAGCTTGGTGCCCTTGTCCTTGAAGACCTCGCCGTGCTGTTTGCGAAACGTTTCGAGGTCGGTCACGTCGGCGTTGTCGCAGTGCGTGACGTGAGGGACGATCGAATAGGAGCGGACCATCTGGCGGGCGATGGCCTTGCGAATTTGCGTGATCGGCTCGCGGCGGATCGGGCCCCACTGAGCGAAATCGGGCAGGGCTTCGGATGCGATCGCCGGGCGCGGTGCGCCATCAGCGGGGGCCGAGGGCGCGCTTCGCGCCGGAGCCTGCTCGGTGCGGCCGGGACCGCCGGTGCCGGTCGGGCCGGCGATGCGATAGCGCTCGAGGTCTTCGCGGACGATGCGTCCGCCCGGGCCTGTGCCATGCACTTCGGCCAGTTCGATATTCATCTCGCGGGCCAGTTTGCGGATGGCGGGAGCAGCGGGCACCGGACTGCGATTGCCATCGTCCGGGTCGGAACGGCGCGCGGCCGGGGCCTCCGCAGCGACGCGAGCAGGCGCGGCTGGGGCGCGTGGCGCGGGGGCTTGCGCGGCGACCTG
>JAATGM010000023.1 GCA_015654675.1 Planctomycetota bacterium
ACATCGGGCCCCCGCACGGGTTAGGCCGTATCCGCCATACGGAGTTGATGATTATAAGTTTAAAGGTTTTGGGCACCGCGGCTGCGATCGCGCTGGAGCTGCCCCTGGTCATGCCGAGCCATAGCTTCGCCCAAGGCTCCATTGGTGGTGGAGGCGGCGGTGGAGGTGGTGGCGGCGGTGGGGGTGGCGGCGGTGGTGGTGGCGGTGGTGGTGGCCGCGGCGGTGGTGGCGGCGGATCCGGGGGCGGAGGCGGCGGAGGAGGTGGCAACGGAAATGACAATGGATTGGGCGGTAATGAAACTCAATTGCGGCGAGAGCGCATTGATGAGCTGAAGCAGCTCATCCAGGACACGATCGACCCGGAGAGCTGGCGCGATGCCGGCGGAAACATCGGGTCCATCGCGAGTCTCGAAAGCCAGATCGTCGTGACGCAGACGGTTAATGCCCACAAACAGATTCAGGATCTGCTCCGTGAACTTCGACGCGAGCGCTCGATCCAGATCGCGATAGAGGCACGGTTTGTCACCATCACGCGGAACTTCCTTGAGCAGATCGGCGTCGATCTCGACGTCATCCTTAATTCGGGAAATGCGGGTTTCGATCAGGCATCGAACGGTAACGGCGTATTGCGCGATCCGGTCACAGGATCGGTTTTGCTGATTCCGCGGCAGTTCAGCCGGTTGGGCTTTACGCCGGGCGCGCCGGCGGGCGTCGGCGTTCCGCTGGTCACGGGTTTCCTGGATCAGCCGTATCGTCAGCCCGGACTGGTGCCCGCGACGGGCAACATTTCGCCGCACTCGGGGCGAATGTCGCCGATTCCGATCATCAACAACACGGTCGATCTGTCGGCTCCGGCGGGTACGCCGATCTCAGGCAGCCTGGGCGGCGCGGCGACGAATCCGGCGTTTACACTGTTCGGAAGCTTCCTCGACAACATTCAGGTCGACTTCCTGCTGCGTGCCAGCCAGCTCGACAATCGTTCGAGCGACCTGGATGCGCCGCGCGTTGTGATCTCGAACGGCCAGCGGGCCAACTTCGAATCGTTCTTGATCCAGCAATTCGTTTCCGGCGCGCAGCCGGTCATCGGCGACAACGTCGGTTTGTTTGCTCCGACCGTGTCGAACGCTCCGACGGGCCGCAGTCTTGACGTTCAGGGGTTTGTCTCGGCTGACCGGCGATATGTGTCGTTGAATCTTCGGTTGATCCAGGTCGTTTCGAACATCCGCGAGACGTTTACGTTTCAGGGCCCGGGCCTCCTGAACGGCGGCGGCGCCCTTCAGCTTATCGATTCGCGGCCGAACATTGTTCAGACGACGGTGACGGTTCCGGATGGTGGAACGTTGCTGATCGGCGGACTGAAGCTCGCAGCGGAGCGCGAGCGGGACGCCGGTGTGCCGGTATTGTCGCGCGTGCCGGTATTGAAGCGGGCGTTTTCGAACACATCCACTGTGAAGGACGATCAGATTCTTCTGATTCTTGTTCGTCCCAAGATCATCATTCAGGATGAGGCCGAGCAAGAGGCGTTCCCGACTTTGTCGCAGAACGAGTAACGGGTCGGCCGGATTCATTTCGCATCTCGACTACCTTTCGCCGGCAACGGCAGCCAGCTGCGCAGCTGGTAGAATCTGAACGCGCGCCTTAATTGACGCCGCGGGAGAGTCATTGCGTTTGCCGGACGCCGGAACGAGTCTGACGAGGGCGGATCGCCGCGCGTCTCGCGCGGCTTGGGTAGTCGGGCTCGTCGCGGGGGCGTCGGTTGTCTTTCTGCTTTCGTGGTTCGAATTGGCGAGCGTGGACCTGGGGTACCACCTCGCGTACGGACGGCGGTGGCTGGAGACGCATCGGATCGTCGATTGCGATCCGTTCATCTTCGCGGCGCAGGCGGGGCGTTTTGCCAATGCAAACTGGCTGGGGCAGGTATGGATGGCCTCGGCGGACAAGCTCGGCGGCGCGACGGGATTGGTCGCGATGCGGACGCTGCTGATCGCGGCGACTTTTGGAGGAGTAGCGTGGGTTGCGGCGCGGCGCGGCGCGGGAGCTGCGGTGGGATTTGTGCTCGCGCTGGCGGGCTTCGCGGCGTACGAGCGATTTGATCTCCGACCGGAGTTGTTCAGCTACGCGCTGCTCGTGGCCCAGTTGGGTGTTTTGGTGGCGGGGCCACGACGGATTTGGATTGCGGCCGCGGTGGCGTTTGTATTGCAGGTGCTATGGGTCAACCTGCACAGCTATTTTCTTGTCGCGCCGCTGATGACATGTGCGTGGCTCGTGGCGGAGCGGGTGCGGGGCATTTTCGAATCTGGACGACGAGAACTGAATGGTTCGCTTTGCCGCGCCGCTGCGGTGTTGGGTGGGCAAATCATCGGTTGCTTTGTGAATCCGTGGTTTGCAGAGGGGGCCGTTTTTCCGATTCGAACGCTTTTGTTTCTCAGAGCGCAGGGCGTTTCGGCTGGGGGACCGAGCGGAGGAGCGGGCGGGCCGTGGTCCGCCATATCGGAATTCCATTCGCCCTGGAACTACATCGGATATGCGGTGAATGGGCATACGATTGAGGCGTGGTTGGTGCTGCTGGCCGTTGCGGGGATCGGCGTGGCCGCGGGGCTGCGGCTCGGACGATGGGGCGATTCGGCGATCATCGTGCTTCTGGGTGGGATGTCATTTTCGATGCGGCGCAACATCGCGATGTTCGCCATCGGGGCGACACCGCTCGCAATCGGCGCGATCGTGACGGCGTGCGCAGGTTTGCGCATTCGCCGAACGGCGAGCGCGATTGGATCGATCGTGCTGGTTTACGTGGCGGTTTGGCTGGGCTGGTCGATCCGATCGGGGGAGTTTTATTTTCGGGAGCTACGGGCCAATCGAAGATTTGGATTCGGCTGGAATTCGTCCGCGTTTCCGATTGAGGCGGCCACTTGGATACGCGGGCAACAATCAGTTGGGCCGAAAGTGTTCGCCGATTTCGGGAGTTCGAGCAATGTTATTCCGCTTCTGCCGGCGGGTTGGCGGGTCTATGCGGACACCAATACCTTCGCCTATCCGCCCGAGGTGCTCGCCGCCGTACAGCAGATTTCGGCGGGGGTGAGCGAGTATCGGAGCTTGTTTGACGCCGAGGGCGTCAACGTCGTGCTTGTGAATGCGGCGTCGAGTTCGAAGGGGCTGGCTGAGCAGATGGCGGCTGATGGGGAGTGGGCGCCGGTCTGGTTTGACCGGGCGTTCATCGTCTTCGTCCGTCGGACGTCGGAGTTGGCCGAACTGGTAGAGCGGAGCGCCGTGCACCCGCAACAGTTGGATGTTGAAAGCTGGGTATCGGCGGCGAAGCGAGCGACCGGCGACGCGGGCTGGGAATTGGCGCAGAGCGCTGGTGTGCCCCTGGCGCTGGGATGGTATGAACAGGCGGCGGCATTGTTGGAGCGGGCCACAGCGCTCGAGCCGCGCTACGGCCTGGCATGGATGAATCTTGGCACCGCGTACGGGCAACTTGCTATGACGGCCGGGCGCTGCGGCGCGCCGACTGATCGTGTGCGTGATCAGCTTCAGCGGGCCAAGGCGTGCTTCGAGCGGGCGCTACAAATCGACCCCGGCGACACGCTGGCGGGGAGGAATCTCAAACTGGCCGAGCAGGGATTGGGGACGCTGCGGTAGGCAATCATGGGGCGGGGGAGAATCGCTACAATCGGCCGCGTGATTGAGACGGCTGTTGGCGCGACGAATCGAGAGCGGGTCGCATGGCGCGTGCTGTTGGCGTGCGCGATGGTCGCGGCGGGTTTGTTTGTGGGGGCGATTTGCTGGTTCGAGCTGGCGAGCGTCGACCTGGGTTACCACCTTTGTTACGGGCGGCAGTTTCTGGAACGCGGAGTGATTGTAGTCCGCGACCCGTTCATTTACGCCGTTGCGGATCATTTCTTCGTAAATGCGAATTGGGGTTTTCAGGTTGCTATCGCGTGGCTGGATCGCGTGGGCGGTGTCGCTGCGCTGCAGAGCATGCGCATCGGCTTGGCAGGAATCGTCTTGCTCGGCGTGATGTCCGTTGGACGCGGTGCGGGGCTGGGATGGCGCGGCATACCGGTGTTATTGGTGCTCGTGGGGCTGGGTGCGTATGAGCGATTTGACCTTCGACCCGAGCTGGTCAGTTACGCTGCGATGGTTGTTCAACTGTGCCTGCTGGTCTGGCGGCCGAGGAAGATGTGGATCGCATGCGCCGCGGCGTTTGCTGTTCAACTCGTCTGGGTCAATTCGCATAGTTACTTCCTGACCGGACCGCTGCTCTATGTCGCGTGGCTGGCGGGAGACTGGCTAAGGTCGCTGATCTGGCGAGCCGGGGATGATGGGCGAGCGCGGCGCGTCGTGCTGGCGATGCTGGTCGCGCAGCTTGTGGCGTCGTTTTGCAATCCGTGGGGCGCGCGGGGGGCGTGGTTTCCGGTACAGACGCTGTTTTTCCTGCGGGAGCAGAAAGTATCGGAAGGGTACATGGAGGCAATGGGGGGCGGGCCGTGGGCTTCGATCGGCGAGTTTCATTCGCCGCTGACCTATGTCGGTCTGCCGACTAGCCGTCGCACGATTGACGTTTACGTTGGGTTGCTTGTTGTGGCCGCGGTTGGCGTGGCGGCGGCTCTGCGATCGCGGCGGTGGGGCGACGCGGCTGTGATGGTACTGCTTACTGCGATGTCGTTGAGCATGCGGCGGAACGTCGCGCCATTCGCGATCGGCACACTGCCGTTGGCGCTGGCGGCGATCGGCAGCTTGTCTATTTCCTTGGGGCGATGGCGGAATTGGATTGTGGTGGGATCGCAGCTGTTGGTGATCGGAGTGGGGACGTATTGGCTGCCACAGATCTGGACGGGGCGATTTTATGCGGAGGAACTGCGGCAGCGGCGAGTTTGGGGGACGGGGCTGAATGCCGGGACGTTTCCCATCGCTGCCTGCGACTGGATTCGGGCGCAGCCGGGAATTCGACCGCGCGTGTTTGTGGATTTTTTCACTTCGAGTAACACGCTGCCGTGGTTGCCGAAGGACTGGCAGGTGTTTGTCGATACCAACACCTTTGCGTATCCGCCTTCGGCGCTGCGGACCATACAGGACATTACGAACGTCAATCAACCGCATGGGCCTTTCTTTGACGCCGAGGGGATCAACGTTGTCCTGCTGCATCCGACGAATCAGACACAGCGATTGATTATGAAACTGGCGGAAGACCCGGGCTGGGCATTGGTCTACGTCGATCCGTCGTTTTTGATTTTTGTCCGGCGGATTCCGGAGCATGCGGCGATCATCGCTGCGAATCATCCGACTGAGCAGAACATGGATCTGGCGGCGTGGGTGCGGGCGGCTTCGCGGCCGCATCAGTGGGCGGGATTCGAGTTGGGGATGCTGGCGTGGGGACCATTGGCACTGGGTTGGGACGCGGCTTGCGTCGAGCTTTTGCGGCGGGCGGTGGAGTCGATGCCGTCGTCGCCGATGAACTGGATGAATCTGGGGACGTCGTATGGGCAGTTGGCGATCCGGGCCGGGGAGCAAGGGCGATTGGATGAGCAGGAGCCATTGTTGAACGAGGCACGGCGATGCTTCGAGGCGGCGCTTCGGCTGGAGCCCGACAGCCCGATTGCGAAGCGGAATCTTCAGATGGTTATGAAGGCGCTCGGGAACTAATCAACGGCGAGGTGAACTGTGCTGATCAACGCTGGATTGTGGGCGTGTGTGGCTGCGTTGGGAATGGGGCCGGCGGCGACTTCGCAGCCGGTAGGGAAGGTGGCGCGGTTTGCGGATGGCGTAACGATTGACTGGAAACAGAAACAGGTTGAGGTTGAATCGGACGTCGTGCTTGTTGAGGGGGCGCTGGAATTACTGGCTTGCAGCCGGGGGACGAAGGAGCACGAGAGCGTTCTGCGCATCCGGGCGCGGCCTTTGAATGTGTTTCAGGCGCTGGGGATGCTGGGGCTGCCGGATGGAGCGGCGCCTCGATTTGACGTTCAGGCCCAGAAGCCGGTGGCGGGGCGGGGGACGCCGGTGGATGTGCTGGTGCGGTATGAGCGCGACGGCAAGACGGTGACGGAGGACTCGCGGGAGTGGCTGCTGGACTTCGAGACCAAGAAGCCGCTGCGCGGGGCACGGTGGTATTACGTTGCGAGCGCGCCGCGCGGGGGCGAGCGGATTGGGGCGGACTTGTATGGTACGGTGGCCTGTTTGATGCCGTTCAATACGGCGATTTTGTTGCTTGCTCCGGAGGGACGGGTTCTACCGCCAGCGGCTTCGCAGCCGGCGCCTACCAGCGGGCCGGCGGGTGACTCGGAGTATCACAACACTCCGGAAGACTGGCAGGTCGTTCCCGACGCGAAGCGCGTTCCGCCGCTCAAGACGCGCGTGACGCTGATTATTCGGCCGGTGGCGGGTTAGTCGCCGCGCGAGAGTTTGAGCCACTTGGGGCGCCAGGCGTCGCGGAGGGATTCGGTGGGGCGGACGCCTTTGTTGGCGGGCCAATCGTGTCGGGCGAGTTGATCGGCGTCGGGGCGGGCGGGGCGGAGCGACGCGAGGCGCGTGGCCCAATTCCAAAACCAATTCAGGCGGGGCGATTTCACCTTATGCCCCGGCGGCCCGCAATTTGGACTGTTCCGCGACCAGCGAGCCGTCCTGCGTTCCCCAGAGTTGCTGGCTGAAGCTGATTTTCTTTTCGCCGTTGTAGAAGTCGGTGATGCGGCTGGTGCCGGACTCGACGGTGTCGCCGCCGCTGTAATCAATGGCGGAGAGCCATGCGGCCATTTCGTCGCTGTATTCGGCGGGGAAGACGATGGCGACGACGTGCGGATTGAGCGCGCCGGCGAGCTCGGCCAGTTGCACTTTGGCGCGTCCGGGGGGCGGCGATTTTTCGGCGAGTTTGCAGAGCGTGATGAAGTCGTTGCGGGCGGATTTCGCGTCGCGGCGGAAGAACAGGAAGCCGTCTTCCAGTTGGAATCGCTCGTTGGAGACGCCGGCCATCTCGATGCGGCCGTCGGGATGGACAAATCGAATCTTGAAGACCTTGAGATCGGCGGATTTGCCGGACTCAAGCAGGGCGGCCACGTCGGCGGCGGTGAGGCCGGTCGTGGTCTGGCGGCCGTCGACGACGACGTACTGGCCGGCCAGTGGTTTCTTTGCAGCGAGCAATGTCGGATTCATGGTTGTTTCCATCGTCTGTTATTCTATCCGGACGGCCTTGCGTTTGCCGACGCGGATGAGCATTCCTTTCTTGGGGTCGATGCGAGCCTGCGGGTCGGCGATTTTCTCCTCGTTGATCGAAACGCCGCCACCTTCGATGAGACGGCGGGCCTCGCTGGTGGAGCTTGCGAGGCCGGCGGTTTTCAGGAGGGCGGCGACGGCTATTTCGCCGGGTGGAACCTGCACGGCCGGGATGTCATCGCGCAGGCCGCCATCGCGGAAGACACGATCGAAGAGGTCGGACTCGGCCTGGGCGGTGGCGGGATCGTAGAACTGGGCGACGATGGTCCGGGCCAGGCGGGCTTTAGCTTCGCGCGGGTGGGTTTGCTTTCCATCGCAGAGTAGCGTGATGTCTTCGGCCGGCGTCTCGGTTAGAAGCGTGTAGTAGTTCGCCATGAGGGCGTCCGGGATGGACATCAGTTTGCCGAACATGTCTTTGGGGGCGTCGTTGACGCCGACGTAGTTGCCGTAGGACTTGCTCATCTTCTGGGTGCCGTCGAGCCCGACGAGGATGGGCATGACCATGACGATCTGGGGCGGCTGGCCGGCGGCGAGCTGGAGGTCGCGGCCGACGAGATTGTTGAAGGTCTGGTCGGTGCCGCCGAGCTCGACGTCGGAGTGGATGTTGACCGAGTCCCAACCCTGCATGAGCGGGTACATCAGCTCGTGGAGGCCGATGGGGGTTTCGTCGGCGAGGCGAGTGGCGAAGTCTTCGCGCTTGGTCATTTGCTGCAAGGTCATCTGGCCGGCGAGCTTGAGGACGTCGGCGAAGGCCATCGTTCCGAGCCATTCGGAGTTGCGGCGGACTTCGAGTTTTCCGGGGCGGGTGTCGAGGACTTTGCCGGCCTGGGTGAGGTAGGTGGCGGCGTTGATATCGACCTGTTCGGGGGTGAGGACGGGGCGGGTTTTGGAGCGGCCGGACGGGTCGCCGATGCGGGCGGTGAAGTCGCCGATGATGAGGACGGCGACGTGGCCCAAGTCCTGAAATTGCCGGAGCTTGCGGAGGACGACCGCGTGGCCGAGGTGAATATCCGGGGCGGTCGGGTCCATTCCCAGCTTGGCGCGGAGGGGTTTTTTGTTTTTCGCGGCGAATTCGAGGCGATTGGCGAGATCTTTTTCGGAGAAGACGCCTTCGCAGCCGCGAGTCAGTTCGGCGACCTGCTGATTGACGGGGATGCTGGACACGGGGTGAGGGTAGGGGGCGGCGGGGGAGGTGGCAAGGCGGGCGACGCAGGCCGGCGTTTGGCCGCGTCGAGCGACCCGACCGCGCCGGTGAGATTTTTGAGACGCCGCAAGTTCCTGATTCTGGAGTAGATGCGCGGGGCGGGTGGGATTGGTGGGACGATAATGGATGTCGGAAATCGGAAATGGGGAGCCCGGTGGGGGATCGAGAAGGAACGATCCTTCGTCAAAGACGGATCTGCACCGGACGGATGAGACGAATGAGATTGGGGGCGGTCCGTTTTGTTTGGATACAATTCGGTTGATCTCCGCCATTGGGCGGTGACGATCGGGCGGTGACAAAGTGATAATTGGCGCACGGCACATCGGACTCAGTTTTCAGGGGGAATCTCCTGGGGCGGGGAGTCGGCGCGGACCCCCCGCTCGGGCCTTTGCGCAGACTGACCCCGTGATGCTCCCATAAGCCATTCGCTTTGGGAGCGAGTTCGGGTAATGTTTAGTATAATCCAATCTGGAAGTCAAGTTGAAATTATTCCTGCGGTCTGGAGCCCCGGTGTCGGAATCGCCGGTCGCGAGTGACGCGCTTCGACGGGCTCTTCAAGTTCGGCCGGCGCTCCGGCCCTTTGTCGCTGCGGCGACGCCCAGACCTATCGCAATAGAGGAGGCCAGGACGACTCTCAATGGGCTCGGACGGGAGAAGAAGCAGGATTTGGATGAAGAATACGAGTGGAAGCAGGCGATCGGCTGACCGCGTGGTGCGAGAATGGTCGGCTGGGCAGGTTAAATGGTCGAGGATTGAAGAGAAAAGCATGTTTTTCGAAGCGACAAGTCGGATTTACGCATCGTGGAGATAATTACTTCAAATCCGCATTCGCGGCTTCATAGACTTCCTCTGCACCACTCTGGAGAGTTTATGAACGTGACCACACGCGTTGTGTTCGCACCGCTGGGCTGTTACGTTTGCCAACGTCTGATTATTGCACCCGCCGACGGCGTTCGCGTTCCGATCATGAGAGTGCCCGATGGTGGGAAATCGCAATCCAAAGTGATTTTTGCCGCACTTCACGTCCGATGCGCCGCCGCGTGCGGACTGCCGTCGGAGTCGTGCACGCCGTTCGAGAATGAGATCGCGGAATTTTCCGCTCCCGTCCTCCTCATGGGCACTTCATTCGTGGCCGAAGCGGCGCGAATGGACGGTACTCCGGCTCCTCCATTTCGCGCCCCGGACTAAGTTGCAATCCGCCAGCGGAGCGGTCCGAGGATTGCCGGGTGACCGGCAGGCGAAATAAGAATGGTCGCGGGGGCCGCACACGACCGAGCCCGTCGAGTTGGCTGTGTGCTCAGGTCGGTTGATTGAGAGATTATGGACTTGGCCGTGAAGACGCAGGGAGAGATTGAGGCCGCCATTTGCGACGGGATCAGTCACTTCGAGCAGGAATACATGGGGCGGGGACCCAAGGATATTCACGCCTTCCTGATCAACGACCTGCTGGTGGTTCGGCTGAAGGGCGTTCTCACGGCGGCTGAGCAACAATTGGTCAAGGTACTTCCATCCGACAAGGGGCGGGATCTGCTCAAAGAGGTTCGAAGCGAGTTGATCGAAACGGCACGACCCTTAATGGAGGCGATGGTGAGGGACGTGACCGGCGTCAGGGTGGTGAGCCTGCACCACGACATCAGCACGTTGACGGGGGAGGAACTCGTGATTTTTACACTGAGCCAGTCACCGCTATTTCGTGATTCGAAGAGAAAGTAGATCGGTCCGAAAGCGCCGCAGCGACCGCGCACCCTGACACTGCAACTCGCAGCCGACGGATGGAAGTGCATGCGCGATTCGCTCGGGGCTCGACGAGAAAATGGGGACGGCCGTCGGTTCAGGGCGGCCGTCCCCCGGGAAAAAGCGGGCTCGGCGTTTGGGTGGGTCCGAGCCCGGTAGCAGCAAAGTACGCGCTGACGGATTGACACGGCAATTCCGCCAGACGGAGGGTTGTTAGCGGCCGCGTCTGGTCGAGCGCCTTACGAGCAACGCGATGCCAGCCAGAGCGAAAGTCACCGTTGCCGGTTCCGGAATTGCCGCGCAGTTGGTGATCATGTTGTCGTCGAGGGTCACCGCACCATTTCGGGCCAGGGCGCTGCCTTCGAGGATGCTGGCACCGGTGGTCATGGTGATGCTCGTGAGCGCGAGGATGTGGCCTTCAAAATCGGTGCCAGTTCCCAGCGTCGCCGAGCTGCCAACCTGCCAAAACACGGTGCACCCGCCAACCCCGCCACCGTTGTTGATCGTGACGACGGAGGAGTTGCTTGCGGTGATGAGCGTGCTCCCGATCTGGAAAACAAACTCGGCATTCGGGTCGCCGAGGTTGTCCAACGTGAGCGTTCCGGTGAGAAAGGCCGACGATGAGAAGAAGTAGACGCCCGGAATGAGTGTCAGCCCGCCAAGGTCCTGACCAGTCAGGTCTGTATCAAAGGCCAGACCCGCGGCAACGTTATACGCCGTGGTCAGATCGCCTTGTGCCTGCAGGCCGGCCGCGTCGGCGGAATGCATCACGTAGGGCGGCACCATGATTCCCGGCGGCATGCCCGTGATGGCGGAGCCAGGGCTCACCCCAAGATCGCCACCGTCAATAATGGATGGGCCGGTGTTGGTCACGGTAGTTCCAGCCAATACCGCGAAGTTTCCGGCTGTACCGAGGTTAATGGCGGCCGTCGCCGGTGGTGTGAAGGCGGCGGTGGCTGCAATCATTGTGAGCGCGCAAGTAATCATTCCGAACTGATTGAGTGACTTAATCATCGTGAAATCTCCGAGGTGTGCGACCAGCGGGATCAACGATCGCGCCGGCCACAGATTTGATATTCCTTCAATCTCTTCCTTCAAGCATGCCAACGGTCCTTATCACCGCCTTGCACCACCCTTTCGAGTCCGGAACTCGACTCGTCCACGTTCCGGTAGTTCCAGTGACCGCGATAGAATTGTTGCAAAAAAAAACCGACGAGGCCGAATACCCTTGGGGCATTCGATCGCGTCGGCTTACTCAACAACGGGCCTTCCGGTTTCCCGGGCTGCCGTTTGTCCAGTCATCCGAAGAGTTCGATTCGTTCTTGCGGAAACTCTTCCTTCTTAGTGGAGGGATGATACGAGTAACATTGCGCCAATACAAACAAAATTCACACAATGCATATAATAAGTAGCCCGGAGGGAGCGCGGCGCGGGTCAGTATCCGCGACTAGCGGTGAGGGATTGGCCTTGGGTTTGATAATACACATTCTCACTGGCCGCACTTCTACACAGTAGTAGGAATACCTATCGATAGCGACGGGCCGTTGATAGCGCCAGGGGTCAACTCATCCGCAGAAACCATGCGGGGATTACGCCGTCTTCGATCAAATGTGGCTCACGCTGTTCGAAATAGTCGACCGACGAAGTCGGATCGGAACGCGCTTGCAGGGGCATTTTACCGTGGGCCAATCTGGTGGCCTTACGGAAGTCAAGATGGTGCAGCCATCTGGTACGGGCGTCTCCCAGTCAAATGAAAGCGAGTGCCACCACCAACAGTACCGGCGCGGGCACGCGTCACGCGGGAGTGCCTTGGCGAGCGCTATGTCAGAAGCGCTTGGCTGGTTGGGCGTGAAAATGCGGACGGACGACGGATCATTCATCTCATGGCTCATTTGGTCGTGGTTCTTGGAAAGCGAGTATGCAGGCTCGCGTTCGCATCATGGCTCGGTCGATCCGCCGCGACGCGGTGCATGAGACAAGACCTAGTCGTCGATCTTGATCGTGGGCTTGCTTGCAACAGAGTGCAGAGGGAGGGGCGTTCTCAGCACCTTCAGAAATACAGGCAGCAGGAGCAACGTGCCGCCCGCAAGCGAGGCCGAAATCTTAGACAGTCCGGGGGACTGCGAATAGGCAAACTGCCGGAGATCGCCATGACGCATCATCTCCGGTTCTAGCCAAGTGCGTGAGATTAGTAGCAGCAGGCCCGTTACGACGAGTGCGGAACCCCATATCGCAGCCATTTGCCAGCCGGGGGAATTGGCTGCCCGCGTCACGCCGTCGATTGCCAGGCAAATCGTCAGACCCAGTGCGAGACTGACGAGGAAAAATGGAATGCCGAGACTCAGTACCACGTCGAAATGCTTTGTCCATGTGCAGACGGCAATGAAGCCGATTGAGGCGCCACATGTACCGATGACGCCGCCGAGATAGCCGCCGATTCGTCCCCAGTTGTTGTTCGTCTTTTCGATTGGAGTGGGCATGGCAATGACCTCCCGTCGCCAAGTGTAATTGCATCATAGCGGGTGGCCCGGTCGGCTCCGAAGTGAGCTTCCTCTGCCCCTCCCGGGGCAGAATAGGGGAGACTGAATCTTGTGATGGGATGGGCTTGTTTTCACCGTTTCCACGGGTTGCGCTGCGCTCCACCCGTGGCTACAGTCCGCTGCCCCTTCGGGGCAGAATTGAGGAGGGGGCTTAGCGGATGTTGTCGATGAGGAGGCGGGCGGCGGGGATTAGGAGGAGCAGTAGGCAGTGCCATTCGACTGCGGCGGCAGAGAGCCAGGTTGTTCGCAGGCCGTGCTTCAGCTTTTCGGGGACGGACCAGCGGGGGAACCAGCGCGGGACCTGGAGGCAATAAGTCTTGAATTCCTGTCCGAAGCGTTCGCCGAGGCGTTCTTCCTCGAAGCCGATGGAGAGCTGGTAGACGAGCAGGCCCCATAGGACGACGACGGGGATAATCCAGGGCAGGCGGCAGAGCAGGGCAAGCGCAGCGAGCATGAGGATGTTGCCGAGGTAGACGGGATTGCGGACGTGGGCGTAGGGGCCCGTGGTGGCGACACGTCGCTCGGCGTGCAGTCGGTAGCGGAGGTGGGTCTGGGCCCAGATGCGGACGAGCAGGCCGGCGCTGAAGAGAAGCAGGCCGACGACGGATTCGGCGAGGTCGCGTTGCGAGGTTCGCCAGGTGCAGAGGACGAGGAAGACGAGCAGGGGGACCATGAGGAGTCCGCGGATCTTGAAGACGACGGCGCGGAAAATCTCAAAGGTTGAATGTCGCGCGGTGTAGCTGGTCGGCTGGTGCGACATGATCGAACCTCTTTTCTTTCGCAGGGGGTTTGAAGACGTGGTGGATCATAATGCGAAATCGTGCGGTCGCACAGACGTGTCTGATTTGTCATCTTGCCGTAATGCGGGAAAAAAAGTGGGCACGGCCGGCACACTCAACGACCGTGCCCGGCCCATACGATCCGGATCCGTGTAATCGAGCCGGATCGGATGGACGTTGCCTCAGGCGGGCGGGAGCCCGCCTCTGGTGGGCGAAAGATGCGGACCGTCGCGGCTGCTCCGCGCTATCCGCTTTACGAATTGGAGCATAACGCGGAGTCGGGTTGGCGCACTGTCGGCGGATCGGGTGACGTGCCTCGGGGCTGTGAATCGTTTGTTTTGATTTCGTGCGGGCCAACGCCCCGATTAGCCGCGACGGATCTTCGACTTGCCGGGGGCTCTGACTGGGCGCACTCTCCACTGTCGATCTGGCGAGGGAGCCGACGTGGCGACTTACATCATTGTTCGCGAGCAAGTGATTGCGCGGCCTTTGGCCGAGGTATTCGCGTTTTTCGCCGACGCGGGGAACCTGGATGCGATTACTCCGGATTGGCTCAGCTTTTCGATTGTGACACCGCGGCCGATTGAGATGCGGGCTGGTGCGCTGGTTGAGTATCGATTGCGCTGGCATGGGCTGTCGATCCGCTGGGTGACTCGAATCGAGGAATGGACGCCGCCGGTGCGATTTGTGGATACGCAGATTCGGGGGCCTTATCGGCTGTGGCACCATACGCATGAGTTTGAGTCGGAGGGTGGCGGGACGCGGGTGCGGGACATTGTGCGGTACGAGTTGCCGTTTGGGCCGATCGGGGCTGCGATGCATTGGCTGACGGTGGGGCGGGATGTGGGGCGGATTTTCGACCATCGATACCGGCGGATAGCCGAGGAATTTGGGGGGTAAATCCGCGTTTTTGGGGTGATTTCTGGGGGACTGGGGTCGTCGCACAAGAAAGCCGGGGGAGGGCGGTACTCCATGTGACCGCGTTGGATGGGCAGTCCGACGGGTCGAATGGAGCAGACGTCATGAAACTCAGTTTTTCAAACAATCGGAACGCGATATTCGGACACAAGACGGCCGGAAATGGTCGAGGTTATGAGATGAATGGTGAATCGTATGCTGCAGTTGGTTCAACTGCGGAGCGATCAAACATGCACACTCGTGGGGGCCGGTGGGCTCGGGTTAGCTTTTTGATGCTTGCCGTGGCGTGTGTCGCGCGGCCGGCAAGTTCGTTTGCGGCTGCACCGTTTCCGGCGCAGCTTCCGGGGACGGCGATCAATCAGCACCTGCCTTCGGATGTTGAGCCGAGCGGGATCGTCTGGCACTCGCGGCTCAATCAGCTTTTTGTCATCAGCGATAATGGTTGGCTGCATCGGATGAACCTGGACGGCACGGGCGTGACGTCGTGGTTCCTGGGCGGCGACCTCGAGGCCGTGACGGTTGCCGATCCGGCGTCGAACTTTGTGTATATCGCGAATGAGAACGTGTATTGGATTCATGAGTTCAACTTTGTCACGGGGCAGGTGACGCGGACGTTTGACCTCAGCCCGTGGATTACGGCGCCGCCGAACCTTGGTATCGAGGGGCTGACGTTTGTGAACAAGCCGGGTCACCCGGAAGGCGGCGTGTTCTATGTCGGCATGCAGGGCGACTGCCGGATTCTGCAGTTCTCGCTGCCGGTGCGGACGAGTTCGACTTCGCTGACGCCGACTTATCTCTCGACGATGGCACCGGTTCCGGGGATGTCGATCATCGGCGATCTGAACTATGACCCGACGTCGGACACGGTTTATGTGCTCTACAACGGGTCGAACGTGATTCGGGCGATGCGGCCGGACGGGACGTTTATCGCGGACTGGCAGGCGCCGTTGGACCGCCAAGAAGGCATTGCGGTCAATCCTTCGAACTGCGAGATCTACATCGCGGACGATGGTGGTCCGGTGTATCGGTACTCGGGATTTTCGACGGGCGATGATGACGGGGACGGGATTTCGAATTGTGCGGATCATTGCCCGGGAACCGGAGCGGGCCAGGCCGTGAACGCCGAGGGTTGCAGTTGCTACCAGACGGATGCGGATGGCGACGGCGTGGCGGACTGTGCGGACCTTTGCCAGGGCACGCCGGCGGGCGAGCAGGCGGATGCGCATGGTTGCAGCTGCTCGCAGCGGGATTCGGATGGCGATGGAATTAATGACTGCCAGGATCAGATTCCGGGGCAGAACGGTTCGACTCAGCCGGATGCGGACAAGCCGAACGGCGGCGATCACAACGACCCGACTCGTCCGAATGAGCCCAGCACGATCGGCGGCGGCGTTTCGGGCACTACGGATATGGAGCCCAACACGAGCGAGAAGGCGCCGGTCGGGGCTTGCGGGGTCGGGGCGGCTTCGATGGCTCCGATCAGCTTGCTGGGAATGATGACGATGCGGCGGGGTGGTCGGCGTCGCCGGGCGGGCCGTTAACTCCGCCCCGTATTAGCGGATTTCATGACGCACGCGCTCGGCGATTTACGGCCGAGCGCGTGCGTTAAGTGTTTGCGGAGCGGGAGTTTTTGACGATTGACAGGTGTTACGGGGGTCGTATAATCCTTTTTGCTGTGTCGGCAGGCCTCGCCAGCCGCGCGGTCTAACCGCATGGCACGCGTGACATTACAGAGTGTCTGCAAGGTCTATCCCGGCGACGTCATGGCCGTGGATAGGGTAAGTCTGGACATCGCCGACGAGCAGTTTGTGGTGCTGGTCGGGCCGTCGGGCTGCGGGAAGAGCACGACGTTGCGGATGGTCGCGGGCCTGGAGGAGATTTCCTCCGGGACGATCGAGATCGGCGGTCGCGTCGTGAATGACGTGGCTCCGAAGGATCGCGACATTGCGATGGTGTTTCAGAACTACGCGCTCTACCCGCATATGAGCGTGTACAAGAACATGGCGTTCAGTCTGACGCTGCGGCGACGCGAGCTTGGACTGAGCAAGGCGGACATCGACCGCAAGGTGCGCGACGCTGCGAAGGTGCTCGGGATCGAGCAGCTTCTGGAGCGGAAGCCCAAGGCCCTGTCGGGCGGGCAGCGACAGCGCGTGGCGGTCGGTCGAGCGATCGTGCGAGACCCGAAGGCGTTTCTGTTCGACGAGCCGTTGTCGAACGTGGACGCGAAGATGCGGGTCGAGATGCGATCGGAGATCAAGAAGCTGCACCGGCGGCTGCGAACCACGACGATCTACGTCACGCATGACCAGGAAGAGGCCATGACGCTGGGCGACGTGATCGTGGTGATGAAGGACGGCCGGGTTCAGCAGGTTGGTCCGCCGCTGGAGATATTCGAGCGTCCGGTGAATCGCTTCGTGGGCGACTTCATCGGGACGCCGCCGATGAACTTTTTGAGCGGGCGCGTGGTGGCGGACAACGGCCATCCAGCGTTCGACGAGGGAAGTTCGAAGGTGACGCTGGCAGGACGCCTGGCTGACGCGGCGAAGTCGCACAGCGGGCGCGAGATGGTGCTTGGGATTCGACCTGAGGCACTGTCGATGGAACCGGATCGGGCGGTGTCGGGCGGCGGAAGGCCGGACGCGCTGCCGCAGATGACCGTGCGTGTGACGCTGGTCGAGTTGCTTGGAAAAGAAAAGGACGTCCATATGGCCACGCCGACGCACGATCGTCTGGTGGGGCGGATGGACTCGCATGTTCAGGTGCGCGAAGGGCAGGAATTGAAGGTGTATGTGGACCTTCGCTCGGCGCACCTGTTTGAGCCCGGAGTGATGGGAAGAAACGTGAGTCTGACAGCGAGCGGAGAGACGGCCCGTGCGAACTAAGTCGACGGGTTTCGTTTCGTTCGTATTTTTTCAGACTCGCTGGTACCGGATGCGGAGCGCGCGGATGAGCTGATCACCGCACGCACCGACTTTGGATCCGGGCCAGAATTGCGCGGCCCGTGAGTTTTCAGGCGGGCACCGAACGGAGAGGCCCGCCTTTTGTTTGGCGGAGCGGAGACAGGATCGAACGCAGTGGGTCCGGCGGCCATCGGCGCTGCTGGGCGACAAGTGAATAACAACTGAATAAGGATTGGCAGGTAAGAACACGTGAACGCAGAATTGATGAGAATTGTCGACTCGATCTCGCGCGACAAGAACATCGACAAAGAGTCGGTGCTGGTCGACCTCGAGCTGGCGATGGTTTCGGCCATTCGGAAGGCGTACGGACAGGAGCGCGACGCGCAGGTTCAGATCGATCGATTGAGCGGGATGATCAGTGCGACGGTGGACGGCCAGGCGGTTTCGATGGCGGACCTGGGCCGGATCGCGGCGCAGACGGCGAAGCAGGTCATGATCCAGAAGATCCGCGAGGCAGAGCGCGGCAGCATTCTGGAAGAATATAACGAGCGGAAGGGAACGATCATCACGGGGGCGGTGTCGCGGACGGAAGGCGGGACGCTGGTGGTGAACCTCGGGCGGACCGAGGGATTCCTGCCGCGGAGCCAACAGATTCCGGGCGAGGCGCACCAGCCGGGCGAACGAGTGCGGGCGCTGATTCTGGATGTGAAGGAAGCGCCGCACGCGGTGAAGATCATTCTGTCGCGGGCGCATCCGGATTTCATTCGACGGCTGTTTGAGCTGGAAGTGCCGGAGGTCGCGGAGCGCGTGATTGAGATTCGCGCGCTGGCGCGCGAGGCCGGATATCGCACGAAGGTCGCGGTGACGTCGATCGACACGAAGGTGGACGCGGTGGGCGCTTGCGTCGGCGTGCGCGGAAGCCGCATCAAGAACATTGTCGAAGAGCTGGGCGGCGAGAAGATCGATATCGTGCGATGGAATGAATCGTCGCAGATTTTGATCACGAACGCGTTGAAGCCGGCGGAGATTCAGGACACGTCGCTGTGCTTCGAGCTGGGCCGGGCGACGGTGGTTGTGCCGGAAGATCAGCTTTCACTGGCGATCGGCAAGCGCGGGCAGAACGTGCGGCTTGCGGCGCGGCTGACAGGCTGGGACATCGATATCCTGACGCCGAAGGAATACAACAAGGGCCTGGACCGGCTGGCGACGACGCTGCGGACGGTGGAAGGCGTCGAAGAGATGATCGCGGAGAAGATCACGCTGCTCGGCCTCATCACGGTTATGGACGTCGAGGAAGTGGGCGCGGCTCCGCTCATGAAGGAATTGAGTCTCACGCAAGAGATGGCGGATCGCATCGTCGCTCGCTGCGCCGAAGAGGCAAAGCGGGTTCAGGGCGAGATCGAAGTCGAGAAGGTCGAGAAAGCCGCGGCGGAGACGGCCAAGGCGAAGGCAGCGGCCGAAGGTGCGACGGAGCAGGCGGCAAGTCCGGGCGGCGAAGATATTCCGGCGGACGCGGCGAGCGGATTGGGCGAAGGGATTGAAGGCGGGACCGCGACGGCGGCCGTCGAAGTGGGAGCGGACGCGCCGGCAGAAATGCCGGGCGCGGTCGATCCGGAGCGGGTGGTTGAGGCCACGTAGGGATGGGACGGCGGCGATTGAACGCCGGGATGTCTAACCGAGAGGTGCGTTTTGACTGAGACGAAGACGCGAGTGCATACGCTGGCCAAGGAGATCGGGGTCTCCAGCAAAGCGATCATCGACAAATGCGCCGCCGAAGGCATCGCGATCAAGAACCACATGCACGTGTTGTCGGCCGGGCTTGAGGCGACGATCCGCGAATGGTTCACAACCGGGGACCACTCCACGTCGGTGGAGGAGTCGGGTCCGGTCGATATCGACAAGGCCCGCGCGACGCGCCCGTCCAAGAAGAAGAAGATCGAGTCCGGGGCAGAGGCCGGGGTCGCTGGTGAAGCGCCAGCCCAGGCCGACGAGTCGGAATTCGCGACACAGGACGAGACGCCCGAGGCGCCGCCTCCGCCGCCGGTCGTGCGGGTGGCTGAGCCGCCGTTGAGAATTGCAGAGCCACCGGCCGATGGGCCGGACATTTCTTCCGCGCCAGCTGTCGCGCCGCCGCCGGTCGCGCCGAGCGCGCCGGCCAAGAGCACGCCTTCGGTTCCCAAGGTCGCCGCATCGGCGGGTCCGGTCGCACCGGCGGCTGCTGCGCCTGCGGCGGAAAAGCCGGCTTCCCGTGGACCGCAGAACGTTCCGGCACCAGCCGTGTTGCAGGGGCCCAAGCTGATCCGCATGGATCGACCGGAATATACGCCTGCGCCGCGGCCTTCCTATCGGCCGAGCACGGGCGGGCCGCCATCCGGTTCGCCACCACCACCCATGACACCGGGTCGTCGAGGCCGGGCGGGCGGCGTGGAGACGCCAGAAGACGAAAGCGGGCGCGGGGCGCGACGCCGGGGACCGCAGACTGGTCCGCCGGGCGCGGGCGGTCCGAACTCGCGGCACCGGGCCAATCCGCGGCGCACGACGGGCGACTCGCCGACGGTCGTGGGCGAAATGCTGCGAGAATGGCGCGATCGCGACCTGATCGAACGGCGCGAACGACTGGATCATGCGAGCGGGCGCGGCATCTCGGGCCTGCGAGCTGACGAAACGGCGACAGCGCAGCGCGGGGCGGCGCCGCGGCCAGCGCCGACGAAGCGGCAAAAAATTGAAGTGACCGCTCCGGTGATCATCAAGGAGTTTTGCTCGGCGACCGGGATTCCGTTTTCGTCGGTGTTCCGCAAGTTGCAGGAGCTGGGGATGATCGCGGCGATGAACCAGGCGATCGACGCCGATACGGCGACACTGGTGGCCGCGGAGCAGGGGATTGAGATCGAGATCGTGCAGCCGAAGTCGGCGATCGACCGGTTGCGGGACGAGTTCGCGAACCGGGAGCGGAAGAACCTGAAGCCGCGGTCGCCGGTGGTGACCGTGCTCGGGCACGTCGATCACGGCAAGACGAGCTTGCTGGACAAGATTCGCAATGCGAATGTTGCGGCGGGCGAGTCGGGCGGAATCACGCAGCACATCGGCGCCTATCGGGTGAAGATCAAGGACCGGTACGTCACGTTTCTGGATACGCCGGGGCACGAGGCCTTCACGGCCATGCGGGCGCGCGGCGCGCAGATGACGGACGTGGTGGTGCTGGTCGTCGCGGCGGACGACGGTGTGATGCCGCAGACGATCGAGGCGATCAACCACGCGCGGGCGGCGAAGGTGCCGATTGTGGTGGCGCTGAACAAGATCGACCTGCCGCAGGCCGACGTGCAGAAGATTTACGGGCAGCTCTCGGAGCATCAGCTTGTGCCGGCCGAATGGGGCGGCGAGACGGACGTCATCAAGACGAGCGCGACGAAGGGCGAGGGCGTCGAGGAATTATTGACGCACCTGGCGGCGCTGACCGACCTGCTGGAGTTAAAGGCCGATCCGAAGGTGCCGGCGAGTGGCACGGTGATCGAAGGCCTTCGCGAGGACAAGCTCGGGACCGTGGCGCGCGTGCTGGTGCAGGAGGGCACGCTGGAGGCCGGTTCGATCATCGTTTGCGGAAACGCTTACGGGCGCATCCGGGCGATGAACGACGATCGCGGGCGAAAGATCAAGGAAGCGGGGCCCTCGATGCCGGTCGAGCTATTGGGAATGGACAACGTTCCCGTGGCGGGCGATCGGTTCTACGAGGTGGGTTCGCTGTCGGAGGCGAAGACGGTCGCCGAAGAAGTGGATCGCGAGCGACGCACCGCATCGCGGGTGACGACGGCCAAGCCGACGACACTGGAGAGTCTGTTGGCGGCGGGCGGTACGGGCGACACGGCGCCGACGCTGCAATTGATCGTCAAGGCGGACGTGCAGGGGTCGGTGGACGTACTCAAGAAGACCCTGAACGACATCCCGTCGACCGAGGTAAAGCTGAACATTCTGCACGCAGCGGTCGGAAACGTGAGCGAATCGGATATCGCGCTGGCTGAAGCCAGCCAGGCGATCATCGTCGGCTTCCACGTGGCTCCGGATCCGGCGATTCAGCGGATGGCGGACGAGCGCGGAGTCGAGATTCGCATCTACAAGGTGATTTACAACCTGACCGACGAGATTCGGCAGGCGCTGGAAGGCATGCTCACGCCGACCGAGAAGATCGAGTCGCGCGGCCGGGCGGAAGTGCGACAGGTGTTCAACATTACCAAGGTCGGAAAGGTGGCGGGATGCGCGGTACGCGAGGGCGTGATCGCGCGGAGCAACCTGGTCCGGGTGTTGCGCGACGGCGTTCCGATCAAGGAAGGGGCGTCGCTGGCATCGTTGAAGCGGGTCAAGGACGACGCGCGCGAAGTGCGATCGGGACTCGAATGCGGAATTCGAATCGAGGGATTCGACGACGTGAAGCCGGGCGACATCATCGAGGCGTACGAGGTCGTGAAGGTGGGACGGAAGCTTGGACCGTCGCGCGGGAGCGAGTGATCACGGTCGATGGTGGTAGGTGTATTGCGTCTGGATCTGACCATCGGCGACGCCATGTCGCTGAAGGACAAGCGCCGGGTGATCAAAAGCTTGAAGGATCGGCTGGCCCATCGGCACAACATTTCGATCGCGGAAACAGACTGGCAGGACGAGCATCGCCGGGCGGAACTGGGCCTGGCAATGGTCGCGAACGATTCGCGGTTCGTCGAGAGCTGCCTCAGCAAGATCGTCGACGAGGTTCGGGTTCACCGTGGGGTGGGCCTGATCGAGTACGACATTGAGATGGTGTAGGTCGCGAGAGGGCCCGAGGTCGGCATGTCGCATCGTCCGGAACGAATCAGCAGCGTGATCCGCGAAGTGGTGAGCGATGCAATCGCCAACCGCCTGAGCGATCCGCGCATTTCGCGGTTTACGAGCGTGACACGGGTGACCGTGGCGCCGGACCTTGAGTACGCGGAAGTATCGGTGAGCGTGATGGGCACGGATCGCGAGGCGCGGCGGACGATGGAGGGGTTGAACAGCGCGCGGGGCGCGGTTCAGTCGATGCTGGCGAAGCGACTGGATATCCGGCGCTGCCCGACGGTTCGGTTTGAGCTTGATGTGGGGTTGAAAAAGGGATTCGAGATCATCCGGGAGCTTGATCGGTTGAATGCCGAGCGAGAGGCCCGGGAGGCACAGCAGCGCGGCGATCCAAGCGAATCGGGCGCGGCCACGGACTCCGAGGGATGAAACGGTCGAACGAATACGCACGCGCTATCCGGAAGTTTCACCAGACGCTGCTGCGTCGTTACGGCAAGCCGCGCATTCCGCCGGTGCGGGAGCCGATCGACGAGTTGATGTATGCGGTGTTAACGCGGTGGGCGCCCGAGGGCCGGGCGATGGCGGCGGTGGAGCGGCTGCGCAAGGCGAGCATCGACCTGAATGACCTGCGCGTTACGCCGGTGGTGGAACTGACGGCGGCGCTGGGGGACGATTTTCCGCGGGCGCGGGAGACGGCGGAGGCGCTCTACCGAGTTTTGAACGGGGTGTTCAATCGGCGTTACACGCTGGACCTTTCGTTCCTGAAGTCGATGGGGAAGCGCGACCGCGAGCGGCTGATTTCGAGCGTAAGCGGGATTGATCCGCACGACTCGGGAATGTTTCTGTTGCGATGCTATCACGGGCGGCACGTACCAGTCTCGCCGGACGCGTACTGGGCGCTGCGGCACGAGAAGCTGGTTGATCCGGATGCGTCGACGGCTGAGATTCGGGGCCTGCTGGTGAAGGTGATTCCGGCGTCGCAGGCGGAGATGTTCGCCTGCCTGTTGAAGCGACACATCGCGACGAATCCACCGCCGGCGGAACCGCCGCCGCCGCCACCACCACCCGCGCCGGTGATCGCGCCGATCGTGCCGCCGGTCACGAAGAAGGGCGGGCAGACCGCGGTGAGTCCGGGGAAGCCGGGCAACAATTCTCAAAAGGCACGCGCGGCCGAGGCGCGGACTTCGCCCAAAGCGCCGGCCGGCAAGTCGAACAACGCGAAACCGCACGCAATTCCCGCGGCTGCGCCGGTCAGCAAGCCAAAGGTGGTACAAGCCAAGCCGCCGAAATCGGTCGCGCCTGCCCGGCACCGGAAGTCGCAGCGGCCGGCACAGGCCACCGGCCGGAGCAAGAGCGGGGCGCGGGGCGACAAGGGCCGGCGGACGCGGTCCGGATCGCGGCGCTAGGATTCCCGGATCGAGCCGATTTCCTTGTCCGGCAGGGCTGGGTGAGCAATATGCGAGCGATTCGAAGCATTTTCATGGGGATTAGTCGAGCATCCGTTTTTGCAGGGGCCATGCTGGTGCTTTTCACCGGGACGGCCGGGAGTCTGGCGGCACCGACGTCTCCAACGATTGATCCACAGAAGGCGCGGCTGTCGCTGAGCCAGATTGAGCCGAAGGTGGAAGCGCCGGCAAAGGCGGCGAGTGCTGCGTCGCAGCCGAACATTCCGGCGGCGGCACGAAACTACTTTCGTTCGGGTCAGGATCGATTCGAAGAGCAACTTTGGGGCGAGGCGATAAACGAGCTGGCGCGGGCGCTTCAGATTGCGCCGGAGTTCGATGAGGCGCGCATTCTGCTGGCGCGAGCGGCCATCTTGCAGGGCAATTCTGCGTTGGCGCAGACGCACCTGGAAGAGGCGGCGCGGGCCCACCCGGACCGGGTGGTAGTGCACGAGTTGCTGGGCGATATTGCGTTTCAGGCGCACGATCTTGCGGCGGCCTCGGCAGATTTTCGGCGAGCTTTGCTCTGTCGGGACGCGGAACCGAATCGGCCCGAGACCACTCTGTCGCATCTTTTCCTGGGGCTGGCGCTGCGTGAACAGGGGTATCTGTCGGCGGCGGCCGATCAACTGACGCAGTTTCTGGCGGCGGTCGAAGGCAAGGAGGCGTCGGCGATCAGTCATCCGGAACTGCGGCAGATGGCGATGCTGTATCGCGGCAAGGCGACCGTGATGGTGGGCGACATTCACGAGTCGCTCGGAAATCCGGCGGATGCGGTCGCAGCCTATCGGCGCGGCCTGGCGATGAACGCCGACGATCATGATCTCAAGATGCGGCTGGCGAAGGCGCTGGCGAAGAGCGGAAAGACGGACGAGGCGATCAAGCTGGCGCGCGAGCTCTGCCGGGCGGATGACGCTTCGCCGGCAACGATCGACGCGCTGGACGAGGTCTGCGCCGCGTCGCCGACGCTCAAGGCGGACGACGAACTGGCGGCGCTGGCGAAAGAGATCAACAGCGCGGCGATGCTGGAGCGGATCGCATCGCGGATGGTGGATCGGAACAGACCGGCGGACGCGGCGGCCGTGATGGAACGCGCGGTGGCTGCGCAGCCGGACCGGGTGGATGGTCACCTGAGCCTGGCGAGCGTGCGACTGCGCCTTGGCGAGCGGCGGGCCTTTCTGAACGAGCTGGGCGAGGCGGTGCGACGGTCGAAGGACTCGTCTGAGCGGGTCAATGGATTGATCGATCGGGCCGCGGCGGACGCCGGTGAGCGGAAAAAATTGATCGAGGTGGGGCGCGAGGCGACCGGCGGCGACGCGAAGCCGGATGGCGTGCTGCTGGTCCTGCTTGGGCGGCTGCTGTGGATCGACGGCCAGACGGACGAGGCAGCGCTGGTGCTGGGGAAGGCATCGGACGTGTATCCGACGCTGGGAATGGCGTACACGACGCTTGCGGAACTGAAGATTTCGAAGTCGATGTGGCAGGCGGCGCTGGATTCGTGCGACGCGGCCGAGAAGGCGGAGGTGCGCGAGGGAATCGTCTATGCGCTCAAGGGGCAGGCGCTGGAAGGACTTGAGCGGACAGCCGAGGCGAAGGCAGCATACGAGGAGGCGATCCGGCTGAGCCCGAAGGACGCGAAGTCGCTGCTGGTGCTGGCGCGGCTTCACGAACAACTGGATGAGACGGCCGATGCGATCAAGATTCTGCGGCAGATTGTCAGCAAGGTTGATCCGAAGAATCATGAGGCGCGCGAGTCGCTGATCCGGACGCTGCTGGCGGCGGCCGGCGAAGGCAATCAGCGGGATAAGTTTCTTAAGTCGGCGCGGGAGCAGCTCTCGGCGTTGAAGCGGAACGGCGCCCCGGCGAATGTCGCCGGCCGGGCGGAGGCGTTCTACCAGCTTGCGGCGGATGGGCGGGGCGATCCGAAGGGGAGTCTGGATACATATCGCACGGCGCTGCGCAAGTTGATCGATCAGTTTCCGAAGGACGCGGACACGCCGCTGGACCTGGCGATGAGCTACGTTTCGACGCGTGATTACGCGGAAGCGATGAACGTGATCGACGCGTTGCTGGGCCAATCACCGAAGACGATTCGAGCGCGCGAATTGAAGGCAACGCTGCTCGCGCGGCTGCTGCGGTTTGATGAAGCAATCTCCGTGCAGGAGTCGCTGCTCGCGGAGCGACCGAAGAACGCGGCATGGCTTTCGCAACTGGCCGAGCTTCTGGCAGACGAGGGGAATTATGGCCGGGCGGCTGAGTTGTACCGGACGCTTGCGAAACGGAAGGAATCCGAGGCGCGTCAGACGTTCTACAAATCGCTGATGATCGACGCGTTGCGATTGAGCGGCGATCCGGACGGGGCGGTCGCGGCGGCGAAGGAATGGGTGGATGCGAGCCCGCGCGACGACCTGCCGAAGCGACATTACATCCAGACATTGAACGAGGTCGGCAAGAAGGATGAGGCCTTGAACTATGTCCAGCACTGGCTGGAATCGCAGCCGGACAACCAGACTGCACGCCGCATTCTGGCATATCAGTTGGTTGAGTTGGACCGCCCTGATGAGGCGGAGCGCCGAGCGCTGGCGTGGATGCTGGAGCGACCGGCGGATCGCGATGTCGCCACGATGGTGATTGAGAGTCTGTTGCGGGCAAAGCATTTTGACGCAGCGGTTGAGTTGGCGCGGACCGGCGCGGACGAACCGGCGGGACCGGAAATGGCGTATTTGCTGGCGAATACGCTCGAGCGAGCGCGGCGGTATGACGAGGCAGCGTCGGTTCTGCAGGATGTGATCAAGTCCGCTCAGGCGCCGGATGGGCTTCAGTTCGAGCTTGCTCAGGTTTACATGGCGGCGCGGCGATGGAATGACGCGGAGGAAGTCATCGGGAAGCTGATGGCGCCGGAGCAGGCGCGGATGAACGCGAATGTGGCGTTCGATTTGGGGACGGTGCTGCGCGGGTATCGGCTCTTGGCCACGATTTACCAGAACAGCGGGCGGCTGCCGAAGTGTCACGAGGCGCTGGAGAAGGTGTTGGAACTTACACCGGTGACTTCGGCGGAATATACCGGGGCGTGCAACGACCTCGGGTATTTGTGGGCCGACTCGGGATTGAACGTGGACAAGGCGGAGAAGCTGGTGCGGATCGCGGTGGGTGAGGCGCCGCGTCGATCGGCTTATCTCGATAGTTTGGGGTGGGTGCTCTACAAGAAGGGTGATTTTTCGGGGGCGAGCAAGTATTTGAAGCGGGCGAATGAGCTGCTCGATACGCCGGACGCGGTGATTACGGAGCATTACGGCGATGCGCTGTATCGAGCCGGGGACAAAGCCGCGGCAGTCGAGCAATGGAAGAAGGCGCTGAAGGCGATCAGCGATGACGCCGAGCCGCTGACGCCAGAGCAGGAAGATGTCTTGCTGCGTTGTCGCGTGAAGGCGGGGGCGGCGCTGGAGGGCGGGCCGATTGACACGGCGCCGACGGCCAGCGAACAGGCAAAGAAGAACTGACGAGGCGGAGCGAGGCGCATGGCCGGACATTCCCATTGGTCCAAGATCAAGCGACAGAAGGCAGTGACCGACAGCCGGCGCGGGCGGCTTTGGAGCAAGCTGTCGCGAAATATCATCGTGGCGGCGAAGAAGGGGGCTGACCCGAACGATAATTTGACGCTGCGGTACTCGATCGACGCGGCCAAGGCGGAGAACATGCCGGCCGACACGATCGACCGGGCGATCAAGAAGGGCTCGGGCGAGTTGGGCGGCGCGGACTTTGTGCCGGTCGTGTATGAGGGCTATGCGCCGGGGGGCGTGGCGATTCTGGTGGAGGCGCTGACGGACAATCCGACGCGGACGGCACCGGAAATTCGCAAGGCGTTTGAGCGGCATGCGGGGAACCTTGGGGCGATGAACTGCGTGGCTTGGATGTTCAAGTCCAAGGGCGTGTTTTCGATTCTGGCGGTGGGAGTTGATGAAGAAAAGCTGATGGAGGTGGCGCTGGAAGCGGGGGCGGATGACGTCGAGAACGAGGGTGACGCGTTTGCGGTGACCTGCGACCCAGCGGTGTTCGAGGCGGTTCGGAAAGCTCTGGCGGACGCCGGATTCAAGTCCGAGTCGGCGGAGATTACTCGGCTGGCGGACGCAACTGTGACGGTGCCGGCTGAGACAGCGCAACAAATCGTCGCAATGATTGAACTGCTTGAGGAAAATGAGGACGTTCAGAAGGTGCATGCGAATTTCGCCGTTTCGGAGGAGACGGCGGCGCAACTCGGGGGCTGAGGGGGCATGGGGACGGTTTCGAACGGCAAGCTCTGCGCCGCGGCTTGATCGACCGCGGTGCGGTGACGATAGAGGGATAGCCCGGCGGGGACGACCGCCGGGAAAGGGTGATTGCTTGCGTTTGCGGACTTCGCGACAAGACGGCATTTCGGGCGGAACAGGCGACTCGGTGGCGCTTGTCTGGAAGGAATGGCTGGCGCGGTTTCTGGGTTATCTGGACTCGGAGTGCGGGCTTTCGCCGAACACGCTGGAGGCGTATCGACGCGACCTGCGCGAATTTGCGACGACGCTGACGCGGCGAAACGTGCTGGTGCCGGATGGCATCACGCCGACGGTGATTCAGGCGCATCTGATGGCGCTCACCGATCGGGGGCTGGCGCTGGCGTCGATTGCGCGGCATGTCGTGTCGATCAAGGTGTTCGCGCGGTTTCTGCATCTGTCGGATGCGATGAAAGAGGACGTGGCGGGATTACTGGAGACGCCGCGGAAGTGGCAGACTTTGCCGGGGACGCTGCATGCGCATCAGGTGGAGAAGCTGCTGGAGATGCCGACGGCGAGCGACCCGTTTTGTTTGCGCGACCGGGCGATCCTAGAGTTTCTGTACGCCACCGGGCTGCGGGTATCGGAGCTGGCGGGGCTGTCGTTGACGGACGTGAACCTGGACGTCGGCTATGTGCGTTGCCTCGGGAAAGGGCGGCGCGAGCGGATTGTGCCGGTCGGGCGGGAGGCGATCGCGGCGACGCGGGCTTATCTGGCCGGTTCACGGGCGGCGCTGGTGGCGCATCGCCCGGTCGAGACGGCGCTGTTTGTGAGCCGATCGGGGAAGCGGATGGACCGGACGGCGATCTGGCGGCTGGTGCTGCGGTATGCACGGCTGGCGGGGTTCCGGGGGAAGGTCAGCCCACATACGCTGCGACATTGTTTTGCGACGCACCTGCTGCAAGGCGGGGCAGACCTGCGAGTGGTGCAGGAGATGCTGGGGCATGCGGACGTCGCGACGACGCAAATCTATACGCATGTGGACGCGACGCGGCTGACGTCGGTGCATCGACGCTGCCATCCGCGGCAATAAGCTACCAGGCAACTGAGCGACCGCCGTCGACGGCGAGGATTACGCCAGTGACGTAAACCGCTTCGAGGGCGAGAAAGCGGACGGCCGCGGCGACTTCTTCGGGAGAGCCGGCGCGCTGAGCGGGGACTCGGGCGAGCAGGGACTTCTTTTGCACATCGGTAAAGTGTTCGGGCCAGGCGGCGATGCCGGGGGCGACTCCGTTCACGCGGACGTTTGGGGCGAGCGATTTCGCGAGCGCGAGGGTAAATGAAACGAGGCCGGCCTTGGCGGCGCAGTAGGCGATGTAGTTGCTGGCGGGGCGCTCGGCGAGAATATCGCAGATATTGATGACGGCGGCTGGCGCACGCATGAGCGGGGCCGCGTGGTGGGCGATGATGGCGGGGGCGGTGAGATTGACCGCGAGGGTTCGGTTCCAGCGTTCGACGTTGAAGTTTTCGAGGGACATCTCGTCGAAGCTGGCGGCGTTGTTGACGAGGATATCGAGCTTTCCGAGCTCGGCGGCGCAGCGCTCGGGGAGCTTTGCGGCGTCAGCCGGGACCGCCAGATCGGCCTTGAGGAGGGCCGCGCGGCGACCGAGGGCGCGGATTTCGTCGGCGGTACGGCGGGCATCTTCCTCGCTGTTGTGATGGTGGATGGCGACGTCGCAGCCGGCGCGAGCGAGTTCGAGGGCGATGGCACGACCGACCCGGCGGGCTGCGCCGGTGACCAATGCGACTGGGGTGGAATTTTGTGATTTCATGGTCGGCTCATCGTCGTGAGTCAGGTGGCGGCCTCGTCGTCGTCATCGGCGGGTAGGCGGTGCATTTTCCAGACATCTTCGGAGGCGGTGGGCCGGGCGGGAGAGCGGAGGAGATTGGCTTTGTAGGCGCGAGAAAAGCGACGGATGGCGAGCGATGCGAATACAAAAATGATAAGGACGACGATCGTCCAGAAGAGCATCTGCCGCAGTTGCTGTGGACCAATCGGAACGCCGGCGGGGCGGGAGGCAGCGGCCGCGAGCAGGAGTTGAGCTGCAGCGAGCATACTAGAGCACCCAGAGTCCGTTGCGTGGATCGTCGGCGGCGGAGTCGGCGAATTCCTGCATTAGTTTGGCCTGCTTGTCGGTGAGTTTACGCGGGGGGACGATTTTGATGACGGCGTACTGGTCGCCGTGCTCGTGTGTTTTCGGGTTTTCCACGCCGCGGCCGGTGAGACGGAGCTTCGTCCCGCTGGGGGTGCCGGCGGGGAGCTTGACGGTGGTCGGGCCGCTGATGGTGGGAATGTCGAGTTTGGCACCGAGGGTGGCTTCGGCGACGGTGATGGGGACTTCGAGGTAGATGTCGGCACCGACGCGGCGGTAGTAGGCGTGGGGCTGGACGCGGCAGCGGATGTAGAGGTCGCCGGGGGTTTGACCGCGGCGGCCCTGTCCGCCTTTGCCGCGAACGCGGATGCGCTGGCCGTCGTCCACTCCGGGGGGGATTTTAACGGTAACGACCTGGCCGGCGGCCGGGCCGTCGCCGATGCGGAGTTCGAGGGAGACGCCGCGAATGGCCTGCTCGAAGGTGAGGGAGACTTCCTGTTCGATGTCGAGCGAGCCGGTGGCCTCTTCTTCCTCGACGCGCTGCCCGCGACGGCCAGCGCGCTCGAAAATCTGGTCGAAGATGGAGCCGCCGCCCCGGCCGCGACGGTGATTGCCGGCGCCTTCGAAGATGTCGCTGAGATCGGCAAAGTCGAATTCGACGCCGGGACCGGAGGAGGAATAGCTATAGCCGCCGCCGGGCGCGGTGGTTGGCTGCGGGCCGCCGACTCGGCCGTAGGTGTCGTATTGCGACCGTTTCTCGGCGTCTGAGAGGACGTCGTAGGCCTCCTGAACTTCCTTGAATTTGGTCTCGGAGGACTTTTCGCCCTTGTTGCTGTCGGGGTGATACTTTTTCGCGAGCTTGCGGTAGGCCTTTTTGATTTCGTCGTCGGTGGCGGTGCGGGAGATGCCGAGGGTGTCGTAGTAGTTCTTGGCGGCCATTGATGGTTCGTGCTTTCGCCCTGGGTTCGTTCCAACGATACGAGTTCGATTCTATGAGGTTGGCGCGGCGGTCGCAATTCTGGGGCGGCGAGTATCATGGGGGCCATGGGCGTGAAGAAACTCAAGGTCGCGGCGGTGCAACTCGCGGCGCAGACGATCGACGCGGCCGAGGGCGTTTGGCCGCGAATTGAGCGGTGGGTGCGCGAGGCGGCCGGCGCTGGTTGCGGACTGGTGGTGGTGCCGGAGTGTTCTTATCCGGCGTATGTGTTGGGGTCGGCGGAGCGAGCGCGGGGCGGCGACATTCTGGGCCGCACCGCAATTGTGGAGCGATTTGCGACGATCGCGCGTGAAAATCGAATCACGCTGGTGGCCGGATTTGCGGAAGACTTTGACGGGAAGCTTTGGAACTCGGCGGGGGTTTGGGATTCGACGGGGCGGTTGCTGGGGGTGCAACGCAAGACGTTTCTGTTCGACTGCGATAACAAGTGGTTTTCGCATGGGACTTCGATTGAGCCGATTGCGACTGAACATGGGCGTATCGGAATTGTTATTTGTGCGGATGCCCGTGCGCCGGAAGTCTCCGCGACGCTTGTGAATCGCGGGGCGGAATTGATTGTCGTGCCGACGGCGTGGGTGAATATGGCGAAGGGGGCGGGGGAGTATTGGAATGTTCAACCGGATTGTTTGATTCGGGCGCGGGCGATGGAGTTTGGGGTGGCGTATGTTTGCGCGGACAAATGCGGAGCGGAACCGCCGCTGACATACGTCGGATTCTCGCAGGTGGTCGACGCGGGCGGTGGCGTCCTTGCAAAGGCCGGACCGGTTGAGGAGGGGGCTGCCATTGCAGACGTCGAGATTCATCGGGGGCGAACCGCGGCAGTTCCAGCGAAATCGCTTGAGGCGTTGCGCGGGGGCTACGCCAGGAACGCCGGCGCCACAGCTCGCGATGCGATCGCATATCTGACGCACGATGAAGCTCGCACCTTTCATGCGGCACGCGTTGCGGGGCTACGCGGGACGCGCGTGGTCGAGTTTCCGGAGGTTGGCGACGTCGATGCGGCGGTGTTGCGGACGCGCGCGGCCGAGAATCGAGTATTTGTTCGAGCCATTCGGGACGGCAAGCCGTGGATGACCGGTCCGGACGGACGGGTCATCGAAGGCGGTAGCGAGCGCGCGATCGATCCGACAATGGCTGACGACAAACATGTGACGCCGCTGACGGACATATTCGAGCAGCGGCGGCCGGAGTTGTATCAGTTCGAGCTGTCCTGACGCGGGATTTCTGAGTTTGGGGTCGGGTCTGTATTCGTGGTGCGATGGCACTACAATGTCTCCCCCGGTCGATGGCCGGCGGCGGCCGCGTGTTTTGGCGCGGCGCGAACAGAGGCCTTTGCAGGGTCGAATCTTGGAAGCGGAATCATTCGACAAGCGACATCATTTTCTTCTTCGGAAGCTGCACTCGTTGAGCGGGATCGTCCCGGTCGGGGCATTCCTGATTGAGCACCTGCTGACGAACTCGATGGCTTACAAGGGGCCTGAGCGGTTCAACGAGGATGTGCGGTGGATTCACCACCTGCCTTATCTGGGACTACTCGAAATCTTCGGGATCTTTCTGCCGCTGGCGTTTCATGCGCTTTACGGCATTCGGATTGCGATGACCGCGGAACCCAACATGGGGCAGTACCCCTATCTCGGGAACGTGCGCTATACGTTGCAGCGAGTGACGGGGTATATCGCGTTCCTTTTCATTATCGTGCATCTCGCCAAATTCCGTTTCGGGCATGTGATGGGGTGGGGTCCGGAGTTCATCCACGAAGGGAATAATTATTTTGAGATCACGCGGCGCGGGTTGACGGCGTGGCATCCGTTCGGACTGAATGTGCCGGCGGCGGCGACGTTGACGATGTACGTGATCGGGCTCTCGGCGGCCGTGTTTCACTTTTGCAACGGGATCTGGTCGTTTTGCATCAGCTGGGGGATCGCGGTAGGCGTGACGGCGCAGAAGCGGGTGGGTTATGCCGCGACGGGGCTGGCCGCGGTGTTGATGATCTGGGGTTGTTTGAGCTTGTATGCGTTTGCGAAGGCGCCGGCGGGGCCGCTGATGCTCTCGGGGCCAGGCGCCGTGGCCGCGCCCGCGGCCGATCCGAAGATGGCGGCAATCGAGAAGTAACGGGATCGACATGGCGAAGAATAAAGTTGTTGTGGTCGGCGGCGGATTGGCGGGTCTGGCTTGCGCGATGAAGCTGGGCGAGTCGGGCATCGCGGTTGATCTGATCTCGATGGTGCCGGTGAAGCGATCGCACTCGGTGTGCGCGCAGGGCGGGATCAACAGCGTCAACGACGTCACACGCGGGCAGGGCGATACGGAGCGGCTGCACTTCGACGACACGGTTTATGGCGGCGATTTTTTGCAGCACCAGCCGCCGGTGAAGGAGATGTGCGACTGGGGTCCGAAGGTGATCGACCTGTTGGACCGGCTCGGTGTGCCGTTCAACCGGACCGATGAGGGGACGATCGACCGGCGGCGGTTCGGCGGGACGCTCTACAAGCGGACGGCGTTTGCGGGGGCGACGACGGGGCAGCAGCTTCTTTATGCGCTGGACGAGCAGGTGCGGCGCTGGGAAGCGGCCGGGCTGATCAATAAGTATGAGTATTGGGAGTATCTCGGGCCGATTCTGGACGACACGGGGGTGTGCCGAGGTTGCGTTGCGCAGGACATGTACAGTCTGGAGATCCGGGCGTTTCCGGCAGACGTCGTGGTGCTTGCGACGGGCGGATGCGGGCTGATCTTCGGCAAGTCGACGATGTCGATGGCGTGCACCGGCGCGGCGGCGGCGCGGACTTACAAGGCGGGCGTGAAATACGCCAATGGCGAGTTCATCCAAGTGCATCCGACCGCGATCCCGGGCGCGGATAAGCTGCGGCTGATGAGCGAGTCGGCACGCGGCGAGGGTGGCCGGGTGTGGGTGCCGAAGACGCCGGGGGATACGCGCGATCCGCGATCGATTCCCGAGGCGGAGCGTTATTACTTCCTTGAGGAGCGCTATCCGGTTTATGGCAACCTGGTGCCGCGCGACATTGCTACGCGCGAGATTTTCGCGGTTTGTCGCGAGGGGTTGTCTGTTGATCCAAATACGTATTGCGTTTATCTCGATCTGACCGAGAAGACGACGGGGATCAAGCGCGAAATCCTGCATAAGAAGCTGGGCGGGATTCTGGAGATCTACACGAAGTTCTGCGGGGTTGATCCGCTTTCGGTTCCGATGAAGATTTTCCCGGCGGTCCATTATTCGATGGGCGGGTTGTGGGTGGATTACGCGAAGGACACGCGGACGGGCGGGTTGATTCTTGGGCATCCGCGGAACCAGATGACGAATATTCCCGGGTTGTATGCTTTGGGCGAGCTGGACTACCAGTATCACGGGGCCAACCGACTCGGGGCGAATTCGCTGCTGAGCTGCATTTTTGCGGGACTGATTACTGCGCCGGGTCTCGAAGCGTATTTCAAATCGAACAAGGGCGCGGCGAGCGACAAGCCGGGCGACTTCTACGCGCGCGAGGTCCGGAAGTGGCAGGACCAGGCCGACGCGATGATGGCGCAGAGCGGGACGGAGAATCCGTACCACATTCACGCCGAGCTTGGCCAGACGATGACGCGGAACTGCACGGTTATCCGCTACAACAAGGACCTGAAGGAAACGCTCGCGAAGATTGATGAGCTGTCGGAGCGGTACAAGAAGATCGGGTTGTCGGACACGGGAAAGTGGACGAACCAGAACTTCCTTTTCGCGCGGGCCGTGGGCGACATGCTGCTGCTGGCGAAGGTGATTGCGCTGGGGGCCTTCCAGCGCGACGAGTGCCGCGGGGCGCATGAGAAGCCGGAGTTTCAGATCGAGGGATTGAATCCGGAGAAGGGCAATTTGCGGCAGCAGGCGGTCGAGTGGTGCCAGCGATTCAAGCAGCGGAACGACAAGTGGCTGAAGACGACGATCGCGGAGTACACGCCGGACGGGCCGAAGATGTCGTACGAGGAAGTTGATACGACGTTGATTGCGCCGCGGCCGCGGACGTATGGGCTCAAGGGTGCGGACGAGATCATGAAGGTTTGGAAAGAGCAATTCAGCGATGCGGTGGTGAAGCCGGCGGCAGCGGGAGAACGGGCGCCGGCGATGGCGGCGTCGTAGGCGATGGGCGAGCCGCCGCGCGAGCCGGAATCGGGGAAGCCAGCGGGGGCGTACTGGGACACGGTGGTCAGTTATTTTCGTCGGCTCGGGCCGGCGGGTTATCTGGCTATTATCGCGTCGAGCATGCCGGTCATCGGTGGGTTCGTACTCATTGGGTTTTCGGGGGGATATGTCGCGCCGTGGCTGCGGCAGCATGAGACCTATGGCCCCGTCATTTATGCGATCGGGTTTACTTTGCTTGCCGGGTTCGCGTTGTTGCCGACTTATGCGCAGTCGCTGCTGGGTGGATGGGCTTTCGGGCTGAAGATTGGCGTGCTCGGCGCGCTGGCCGGCTTCGCGGGGGCGGCGTGCATTGCGTATTTTGTCGCGCGGCGGGCGGCGGGCGATCGGGTGATCGCGATGATCAATGAGCATCCTCGCTCGCGAGCGGTGTATGACGCGCTGCTTGGGCGCGGGTTTTGGCGAACTCTCGGCATTGTGACGCTCATCCGAGTTCCGCCGAACTCGCCGTTTGCGCTGACGAATCTTGTGTTAGCCGCGACACGCGTGCCGTTGCCGATTTATCTGATCGGGACGGTGGTCGGTATGGCGCCGCGAACCGCGGCGGTGGTATATCTCGGGACGCAACTGAAGGATTGGAATGCCGACGGGCCTTCCAGCAAATGGGGGTTTGCGGCGAGTGTCGTATTGACGATCGTCGTGGTGGCGGTCATCGGACACATTGCGAACAAGGCGCTGGCCAGGTTTACCGGGCCGGGGAAACCGCCGATGGGTTAGCTAACCGGGCGGGCGCCGAAGAGGTCGTAGGAGAGCCAGCCGCGGCGGAAGAGGATTTCGAGCAGACGCAGGAAACCGCAGCGGCCGTGGGTGCCCCATTTCTCGCGGAAACTGAATTTCTTCATCTGTTCTAGGCCGGCGTCGAGGGAGCGCGAGACGGGGAGCGAGGCGTCTTCGTGGCGGGTGAGTTTGAAGCCGGCGTCGCGGAAGGCGGCTTCGTACTGAGCGAGCGAGAAGAGGAAGATTTCGCTGCGGAGGACAGCCGAGGCGACGTTGAAGGACTTGGCGCTGCGCGAGGTGATATCGCCGAGGCAGAGCCAGCCGTCGGGCTTGAGGACGCGGCGGCATTCGGCCAGGAAGGCCGGCTTGTTTCGGTAGTGCAGGGCGGATTCGAGATTGAGGATTACGTCAACCGAGGCGGATTGCAGGGGCAGCTTGTGGGCATCGCCCTGAATGAAGTCGGGGCTGGCCGGGCTGGAGGACCAGACCTTGTGGGCGTTGCGGATGTTGAAGTCGCAGTATTCGAGGCCAATGACGCGGCGCGGGTGATTGCGTTCGGCGATCCAGCCGGCCGGGCCGCCGATTCCGCAGCCGACGTCGAGGACGACGGAGCTTTCGGTGATGGGGGTGTCGCCGAGGAGCTGCCAGACGAGACTCTGCTGGTGGCGGTCGAAGGTGTCGGCGGCGTTGCGTTCATAGCCGCAGTTGAAGGCGCGGAAATTGTTAAGTTCGGCGAGGCCCCAGTTGGGGCGGTAGTGGGCTTCGAGAAGTTGTCGGGACATTTCGATGGTTCTCAGTTCTGCGATGCGAGCCGGATAGTTTAGCCGATTTTTGGCGGCTTGACAGCCGGGCGGGCGGGTCGGAAGGTTGCTCAGATGCAAGCGACGGCGGTTGATTTATCGGTGCAATTAGGACGGTTGCGGCTGGCGAATCCGGTTGTGACGGTGTCGGGGACGTGCGGATATGGGATGGAGTATGCGCCGTATTTTGACCTTGCGCGGCTGGGGGCGTTTACGACGAAGGCGGTGACGCCGGAGCCGCGGATTGGGAATGAGCCCGACCGGATTTGCGAGGTTCGGGCGGGGATGTTGAACGCGATCGGGCTGGCGAATGTCGGGCTGGAGGCTTTTGTTCGCGACAAGCTGCCGGAGCTGCCAAAGCTTGGGTGTCCGGCGCTGGTTAACGTGGCGGGGCACTCGATTGACGACTATGTGAAGGTTTGCCGGGCGCTTGATCCGCTGCCGGGGATTGCCGGATTGGAGTTGAATGTTTCGTGTCCGAATGTGGCGGATGGGTTGGTGTTTGGGACCGATCCGGGATTGCTGCGCGAGTTGGTGACGGCGGTTCGCGGGGTGGTTCGTCGGGCATTGTTGATCGTAAAGCTGTCGCCGAATGTGAGCGATGTAGCGGCGATGGCGCGGGCGGCGATTGAGGGCGGGGCTGAGGCGCTGTCGGTGATCAATACGCTGCTGGGGATGGCGATTGACATTGATGAGTGGCGGCCGATGTTGGCGAATGGGACGGGCGGTTTGTCGGGGCCGGCGATCAAGCCGATTGCGGTTCAGATGGTGAGCCGGGTTTATCGCGCGGTGGCGCGGGATGTGGGCGTGCCGATCATTGGGATGGGGGGCGTGCAGACGTGGGAAGACGCGGTCGAGTTCTTGCTGGCGGGGGCGACGGCGGTGGGCGTGGGGACGGCGCTGTTTATCGACCCGACGACGCCCGGGAAGATCTGCGACGGCCTTGCGGCTTATCTCCAGCGGCGCGGGCTGGCCAGCGTCCGCGAGCTGGTCGGGCAGTTGAAGCTGGGCGAGGGCGGAAGCTCCGCGCGGCCGGGGCCGGCGGCGGGGTAACGCCGGAGGCGATCCGCAGCAGGGCTTTCAATTCTTCGGGGCGAAGGGGGCGGAAGGCGCCGATCGGGAGCGTCTTGAGAGAGAGGTTTCCGAATTTGATACGAGTGAGCCGGTAGACCTTGTGGCCGAGCTTGGCGAGGACGCGGCGGATCTCTCGGTTGCGCGATTCGCGGATGATGATTTCGATGATGGTTGACTGGGATCGGCGATAGATGATGGTGGCTTCGGCGGGGTTGGATTTTCCTTCGGCGAGCCAGACGCCCTGTTGCATGCGTTGGAGGGCATTGTCGTCCATTCGGCCGGCGACTTCGGCGCGGTAGGTCTGGGGCACGCCAAAGCGCGGGTGCGTGAGTCGCTGCGTCAGGTCGCCGTCGTTTGTAAGGAGGAGGAGTCCGGTCGAGTCGGCGTCGAGGCGGCCGACGGGGAAGATCCGTTCGGGGACGCCGCGAAGGAAGTCGATGGCGCGTTTGCGGCCGTCTGGGTCGGCGGCTGTGCAGAACACGTCTTTGGGTTTGTGCAGGATGAAATAGACTTTTTTCTCGGGGCGGACGGGCTTGCCGTCGACCAGGATGCGGTCGGTTGCGGGGTCGACGAGTACGGGGAGGTTGCGGGCGATTTCGCCGTTGACCGAGACGCGGCCTTCCACGACGAGCTGCTCGCAGGCGCGGCGTGAGCCGAAACCTGCGGCAGCTAGGACTTTCTGGACGCGTTCGATTGGCATTCGTTCATAATACGCGCCAGTCGCGTTGCGGGCGAGCGCGCGGTTGGCCGGCTACTTGCGGACTTGCATGACGAGGATGCCGGTTTGGCCGATATCTTCGCCCGTCGGGGCGACACCGACTGCGGTGTAATTCCCTCGGCGGACGATTGTCGTCGTGGAGAGCGAGTAGCCGGCTCTGGTTTCGGTGCGTTCGGGCTGGTCTTTGGGGGTCGTGATGCGGCGGAGTAGGTCGACGTTGGCGTTCAGGCCGATGCGGTCGGAGCCGTCGGCGGAGGAGGATTCGAGCACGCCTTCGACGCGGGCGCGATAGTCGGAGGCAATTCCGCCTTCGATCTTGAACTTCTGGCCTTCGCTGACGGTGGTGGAGAAGCGGCCGAGGAGGCGAATGTTTCCGAATCGTTCGAGTTCCTTGGCGACGTCGGCCAGGTCGGCGGGAATCGGCGAATCCGACTTGGCCTTCTCGGCGCTGGTCAGGAAGAACGCAAAGTCGACGATGGCGATGGGAGTGGGGGTATCGAGTTTGGAGACGAGAACCTGAACCTCTTTCACGAAGCTTCCGGGGCCGCGGACGATGATCACGTTTCGGTCGCGGTCGGCCGCGAAGCGCGAGCCGCGGCGGTCGAAGACCTGTACGAGCTCGCCGATCAGTTCATTTACCCGACGATTAAGCACCGGGATCATGTAGGTTTCGGACGGATCGCCCGTGGCGTTGTCGTCGGCGATATCGAGTTGGGCGATGAGCTGTTTTGCGCGCTCGTAAGACTCGTCGGAACCCTGAAAAATGAGTCCATTTGGGCGCTCGATCGCGCGGAGGCCGACGCCCTCGAACAGTCCACTCACCGCCGCAGCTACGTATTGGCTGTCCGCGTATTTGAGCGCGATGATGCGCGGCGGGTATTGAATCCAGTTCTTTCGCGGTGCATCGACCGGATTGGACTGCGGCTTCGGGTCCGCCGCGCCGGCGGCGTGCGCGAGCATTAGCAGGTTCGTGAGGGCGACAATGAAACAGATTCGAACTTTCATGACGGGTCCTTTCTAAAGACTGGGCTTGGATTCGGCCGGCGAGGCGCTGGGCAGCCGCACGGGTTCATAAAGCATGACGATCGAGATGTGGGGATTCCGAGTGGGAAGACTGACAGCCAATGTTGGCGTTGAGGCGACGATCGTTGGAGCTGCACTGTTTTCGGCAACGACGACCGGGGGCGGAACGATTTGGGACGGCGAGTCGGGCCGATGCAGCGCGCTTCGTACCCCGAGCCCGGCGGTGGCGAGCAGCGCGATGGCGGCGGCGATTCGGAGCGGAGTTGCAAACGGGCGAATGATGCGGGGCGGTCGCGGGGCGGTAGCGATTCGGTCGGCGGCGGAGGAAAGGCCGACTAGATTGCGATTGAGCAGATCAAATGAGGTGAACACGTCGCGGCATTCCGCGCACTCTGTCAGGTGAGTGGTGACCTCGGCGCGGCTGACTGGATTCAGCTCATTGTCGAGCCACTCGTCGAGGCGCGATTGAATTTCTTCGCAGCGGGGGTTCATTGTGATCCTCCGAGCTTGTTTGCGAGGGCGCGGCGGGCGAGGTGGACGTGGGTGCGGACGGCGGCGACTGAGAGCTGCATGACCTGGGCGATTTCGTTGTAGTCCATCTGCTGCATGTTGCGGAGGATCAGCGCGATGCGCTGTTGATCGGGGAGATTTCCGATTGCGGCACGCAGCGACTCGATTGACTCGGCACGTTCGACGGCGTCGCTGGGGGACGTGGCATCCTGCGGGTCGAGCCAGTCGGCGAGTGGTTGCGGGGGGCGGCGGCGACGCTGGTTGAGGCAGAGGTTGGTCACGGTTCGATACAGCCACGGGGCGAGGGCCGGATCGGTTACGGCCGGGCCTTTGGTCAGCGAAAGTTGGAAGGCGTCCTGCACGATTTCCTCGGCGTCGTCGCGGTTCCAGACCAGCTTGATGGCAAATCCGAGCATGCGGCGACGGAGTTCGTCGAGCGATGTCGGGGCGGCGGTCTGGTCTGCGGCTGCATTTGCGGCCGGGGGGCCTTCGAGCATGGTCTGGTCCACCGGGCCTCTCTTTCAGCCGTGAATGACATGTCGGCGGAAGGCGCGGCGTTTAATCGTACCCAGAAGAATTAATTGGGTTGCTATCAGGCGATGGTTGTTGAGGTTGCGGCGAGCACGGCGGCGTCCTGCAGGGTGTGGCCGGTGAGGCGACCCACGGGGAACGAGGCGGCGGGCTCGTCGGGGGCGGCGATTGGCCAGAGGAACAGGCGGTCGCGGCGCTCGTTGGCGGCGACGATGACGTCCTCGGCGACCCAGGCCCAGCGGACGGCTTCGGGGGCGCGGAACTCTATACGGTGGGCATCGTCGATGACGACGAGATCGACCATCGGGCGGCCGTCGGCGATGAGGATGCGCGGCACACCGGAGGCGGCGAGGACGCCGAGAGAATGGACGGCGTCGCCGGTCGGCGGGCGGAGGGTGCGTGCTTCGCCGCGATCCGGGGCGATGCGCGACCAGTGCAGGACGCGGCCGTCGTCGAGGCCGGCGACGACGAAGGATTCGGTGAGGGTGAGGCATTCAACGGTGCCGGGGAGGCGGCGGCGGATCGGCGGAGATCCGTCCGTTGGATTCCACGCGAGGACTGAATCGGCTACGGCGAACCAGAGGCGGCCATCGGGATCGGCCTGGATATCGCGAATGGTGCGGGCGTTGGCGGTTTCGCCGGGCAGGGTGAATTCGAATTTGTCATCCGCGGCGAGCGACCAAGCGATTAGGCCGACTTCCGAGTGTGTGGCGAACAGGCGATCAGCGATGATCGTCGCAGCATTCACGCCGCCGCGCACGGGGCGCGGGGGATCGAATGTAAAGGTGCTTAAGACTTCGCCGGATGGACTGACGCGATGGACACCTCGGGCTGCGCCGACCAGGAGTGTTTTGGCGCCATTCGTGCACGCCATGCGGACGGAACGGAGCGGGCCGGCCTCGGGTGGCAGTGCGACACGGCGGATGGGCTCGTTTGGTCGGTCGGGCGCGAACCAGAGCAGGTCCTGGCCGGCGACGGCGAGGATGGAGGCCGTGCGCGTCGCGGGTTGTGTGGCGAGCAGGCCGCGGTAGAGGTCGCCGCGCTGGTCGGCGTCGAACATTTTGACCAGATCGGGCATGGGCATGCCGGGGTTTTCGCGCGAAAGGGCGGCGAGGCGCTGCAGTAACTCTTCAACGCCGGCGATCTGCTTGCGGCGGACGGCGGTGAGGGATTCGCGAATCTGGGCATCGGTTTCGGCGTGGCGCTTGAGCTGAGTATCGCGCTGGCGATCGCGCTGGTCGGCCTGAAAAGCGGGTGAGCGGAACTCGATGCGAGCAACGCGGATGAGCGAGATGCCGATGGCGAAGAGCTCGGGCTGGAGGACGCTGAGGACGGTTTCGGCGGCGGCGCTTCCGGCGTCGGCGCGGACGAGGTCGGCGGCGGCGGATTTTCTGGCGAAGTTGCCGACCGCGGAGAGCAGCAGTTGCCGGACGCAGGTGACGATCTGGTCGGAGGTGAGGTAGCCGGGGGCGGAGAAGGCGGCGCGGCGGAGGGCGAGCAGCTCGGGCTTCTCGGCGATGATGGCGGCTTCCAATTCGATGTCGGCCTGGCATTCCCAGCCGTCGCTCGCGGCGAGCGATTCGATGCGGGCCGTGAGTCGCATGGGGCCGGTGGCGAAGAGCAGCAGTTCGCGGACGCCCTCGCGCGGGATTTCCTCGCCGGCGCGGATGAGCCGGGCGGCGGAGTCGCCGGTGACGAGGGCGGCGCAGTGGATCGGGACGGTAATGCGTTTGCGCGCGAAGGCCTGCTCGGCGGGGATGAGGGCGGCGACGCGGTTGGCGGTTCCGATGAGACTGGGGTCGAGCGGCGGATTGGTGGTCGGGTTCATCGGCTGATTCTAGTTCGCGGTGGCAAAGGCGTCGTACTTCGCGAGGTCGGCTTTCTGGACGCTGCGGCCGACCTGCTCGATGGCGGCGTTTACGTCGGACAGGGTAATGGCGCGTTGCTCGCCGCCGCCGACGGCGGAGAGGAATGGGATGGTGGCGGCGCGCTCGGCGACGGCCTTGATGTCGGCGCCGCTGAAGCCGTCGAGCAAGGCGACGAGGGCCGCGAGATTTACTTCGTCGGCCAGTGGGCGCTTGGCGAGGTAGATTTCGAGCAGGCGATAGCGGGCGGGCTCGTCGGGCAGGGGGACGTGAATCTTGGCGTCAAAGCGGCCGGGACGCATGACGGCGGGGTCGAGGGCCCAGGGTTCGTTGGTCGCGCCCATGAAGAGGAGCGAGCGCTGGGCTTTGCGGTCGAAGCCCTCCAGCTCCTGGAGAATCTGGGGGACGACGCGGGTCATGACGGTGCTGTGCGAGTCGCGGCGGCGGGGGACGAGGGCTTCGATTTCGTCGATGAAGATGATGGCGCGGGGCTCGGCCTTGGCGGCGTCAAATAGCTTTTTGATGTTTTGCTCGGCTTCGCCCACCCACTTGCTGAGAATCTGCGCGGGGGAGACGACGAACATGGTGGCTTCGATTTCGCCGGCGACCGCGCGGGCGATCATGGTCTTGCCGGTGCCGGGCGGGCCGTAGAGCAGGACGCCGCCGCCGACGTTGACGCCGTAGTGGGTGGCAAGGTCCGGGTGCGAGAAGGGGTAGATCATCTTTAGGCGGATTTCCTGCTTCACGTCGTCGAGGCCGGCGATGTCGTTGAAGGTGATTCCCGGTTTCTCGCGGATGACCCAGTCGTTGGCGTCAGACGAGCGATCGTCGTCTTCCTTGGCGCGGGCGGGGCGGGCAGCGGATTTGCGCTGATCGCACGACTTCGCCATTTCGAGCAGCTCGCGGGCGAGGGATTCGTGTTGCTTGCGGAGTTTTTCAGTCGGAGCCGATTCGGCCAACTCGATCATGGCTTCGGCGGCCTGAGCGAGATAGCTCTTTGCGGCGGCGTAGTCGCCGGTCTTGTAGGCGGCGACGCCCTTGTCCTTGAGGCGCTCGAATGTGGAGAAGCTGACGGGCATGCTGGGCTTCCGCGGTGGTTACTTCGACTCTTTCTGCACGGAGCCCTTGAGGGCGTCCAGTTCGGCGCGGAGGCCTTCGAGCTTTTCGACTTCGCGGGCGTGCTCGGCTTCGCCTTCGGCGTCGATCATGGCGTCGATTTCCTGGTCGCTGATGGCTTCGGGGGCGGAGGTGGCTGAGTCGCCGCTGGCCATTTGCTCGACGCTGTCGAGGAATAGCGACATGCGCTCTTCCATGGTCTGGCTCTGCAGCAGGGCGCGTTCCCAGTCAAGTTGGGTCTTGTTCAGATCGGTTTCGCCGAACATGCGACCGATTTCGGTGGCCATGGTTCCCATGGCAGTGGCGAAATCGGTAGAGGCCTCGGCCTGGCGCTTGATGATGAGGGCGTTTTTCACGGCGAGGAGCTGGCGCTCCAACATTTTCTTGATGGCGGCGGTCTTCTTGAGGGTGTTGCGTATGAAGGTGTATTGATTGTTGTCGCCGATCTGCCGGGCGCGGCGGGCGTTGCGGATGAACTCCTCGGTGAACTTGTTCTGCTCGACGATGGCCTTCTCAATTCGGCGGATGCCCTGGCGGACGCGGATTTCGCGTTCGATGCGGCGTTCTTCGGATGACTTGAACAGCGACATAGCGGACTCCCCGAATCAGACGCCTTCGGCGGCGGCTTTGTGGTGTTCGCGGACGCGGCGGTCGGCTTCGTCGAAGCCCTCGGTCTGGTCCTTGATCATGCCGGTGTCGATCTTGTCCCAGATGTCGAGGACGGCCTGGCCGGCGGTTGAGACTTCGGCGGTGGCCGGCTCGCCGGCGATCTTGAGCATTTCGTCGAGGCGGGACTGATACATTTCGCCGGTGACGGCGTCGTTTTCGATGAGTTTTTCGAGAGCGATCAGATCTTTCTCGCCGACGAGGCCGAGCTTGCTTCCGGTGGCTTTCGCACGTTCGGCGCTTTCCTTAAGCATGCGGAGGCGGCTGACCGTTAGGGCTTCCTTGCTGCGGATGTTGAGCTGGCGCGAGAGCATTAGCTGCTCGGTCGTGTGAAGCTCGAACTGGCCGGCGAGGGCGCGGCGCATTTCAGGGGACTTTTCTTTCGAGCCGCGATCGAAGATGTCCTGCTTTTTCTTGGCGAGGTCGCCGACGCGGTTCATGAGGCGGTCGCGCTCCTTTTCAAGGAGCAACTCCTGACGGCGGAGTTCGCTGCGCGTCATTTGCGAGAGCGGCTTTTCCTTGCTGGTGAGCCAGTCGAAGAGTCCCATGGTTACTCCGCCTGCGGCTTTTCTGGCTTGGCGACGCGCGGGTTGGTCAGCGGCGGCTCGGACTTGCGTGCGGCGCCGGGCGATTCGGCCGAGGAGGCCACGCGTTCATCGTCGCCCTGGAGCTCCTTCAGGATGGCGGCTTCGTCGTCGCTCATGGCCTGTTCGGCGATACCGGCTTCGAGGCCTTCGACCATGCGGGCATCGGCGCCGAGGGTTTCGAGCATTTCTTCGGCGGCGACAGCGTGTTCGGTGAGCTCCTCTGAGGTCGGGAGCTTGGCCATCTGGCCTTGCTGGAGAAGCGTGAGATTGTGGATGTCAGTGCTCAGCACATTGATCTGCTGATTGAGCATCGAGGCCGTGGTGTTCCAGCGGGCGATCTCCTTGCGGAGTTGAGCGACCTGTGAGGCGACACGGCGCTTGACGACGATTGACGTGCTTTGCTTGCCTTCGTCGAGCACCGACTGTTCGCGTTTTTCGAGGCGGGCGATGTCTTCGTAGAGGCGCTCGCGACGGGCGGCGAGTTTGTTGCGATTCTCGATCAGGTGATTGATCTTGCCGGCTTCGTCGCCCTTGGACGAGAAGAGCGAACGAACCCAATCGAACGCGCTCATCGACGATTCCTCCCGGCTGCTTTCACCCGGCAGCCCACGATATAAGACGACATCGCCATCGGCGTGCGAAACCTTCAATTCTTCGTCGAACTGGGACATGGATTCGAGCACGCTTTCGACGAGGCGCGGCCGGACGTTTAGCTTTTGCGAGATCCTGCGTGCGGAGATTCCGCCCAGCAGCAAGTCGGCGCGGGCGGCATCGATCTCCTGGCGGACACGGAGGCGCTTTTCGTTTTCGCTCTCGGGGTCGAAGGAGCGGACGAACTGGATGTCCAGCTCGCCGGCGAGCGGCATGGTTTTCCATCCGCCACCGGGCAGCGGCTCGCTGAGGATGACATTCAATCCGGGCCAGTCGCGGCCGGCGGTCCATACTTCCGGCGCGAAGCCGGTGGGGCTGCAGACGATGATCAGCTTACTGACGCCGCGGACCTGGCCGCTGATGAGGTTGCGAATGTGGGACGAGAGCTCGGAGAGCGTGACGGGGCGCGGGTCGTTGTCGAGCAGAGGGCCGGGCGGGGCGAGGACTGTTGCGACGGTGACAGACTTCAGGCGACGGCCGAAGAGGAAGCGGCGGGCCCAACCGGTGCGGACGACGGTTGCGCCCTGGGGGAGGCCTTTGCGGCGCTCAGTGCCGAAGAGGCGTCGGTCGACCATGGCTTTGTGGACGTCTTCGGCGGAGTCGCGGCGGGCGGTTTCGAACCACTGGCCGGGGATGACTTTCACGGGCGCGGAGGACATGGCGGCCTCGGCGGCGGCGATGAAGTCCTGCTCGGCCTGTTGGGCGCGGCGGCCGGAATCGGACATGGATGCTTTAGAGTCGGTTGTCATGCGGCGAAGAGTCTCCGGCCGCAGCGCGAGCAGAAGCGGGCGTTTGGACGGTTGCGATAACCGCATTGTGGATTTGCGCAGTTTAGCTGCTGTGCGCCGGCTGCGCCGCGCAGGCGCGGGCCGAAGTCATCGGTGTCACAGCTGGTCCAGCGGCGGGATGAGCGCACGAACGCGCGGAACATCATGGCGGGGACGACGAGGAACATCGCCACGACGATGATGTCAAAGAGGACTGCGCCGCCAGAGGAGAAAATGAACATCAGGTAACCGCCGCCTTCGCGAGCGTTCCGCAGAAGATGCAGTATTGGTCATCGTTTTCGAGCCATGCATCGCACTGGCCGCAGCGGCGCGGCTGGGCGGCGAGCTGGCGGCCGCAGTGCATGCAGAAGTTGTCATCGTCTTCGATCGGGGCTTTGCACGCGGGGCAGGCGGCGGTGCTGGCGCGACGATTCGGCATGTGACCCGCAACCGGCGGTGTCGCGGCCTTTTCGATGGCGTCGAGCACCTCGCGCGCGGCGGTGAAACGGCGGTCGCGGCGGGCGTAAAGCCGGGTGAAGACTTCGTCGATCCAGGCGGGAAGATCGTTGCGGATCATGCCGGGAGTTTCGGTTCCGCTGGGGCGCTCGCCGGTGGTGATCTCGAAGAGGACGACGCCGGCCGAGAAGAGGTCGGAACGCGGGTCGTCTTCGTTGCCATCGCGCTGCTCGGGCGACATGTAGGCGAGGGTGCCACTGATGCTCTTGCCGGGTTCGGCGAGAATCGAGCCGGATTGCATGATGCTGTGGGTGGTGACTTGCAGGGCGCGGCCGAGGCCGAAGTCGCTGATTTTGACATCGCGCGGCTCGATGGTGTCGACGGAGGCGTCCTGGCCGCCGGCGATGAGGATGTTTTCCGGTTTGATGTCGCGATGGATCATGCCGCAGTTGTGGGCGTGCTCCAGTCCGGTGAGGAGGCCGACCATGACGCCGCGGATGGCCGCGATCGGGAGGCCGGTGGGGTGGCGCTTGACGACTTCGCGGAGCGAGCAGCCGTCCACGTACTCCATGATGAGGTAGGGCGGATCGGCGAAGGGATCGAGGCCGAGGGCGCGGACGATGTTGGCGTGTTCGAGGCCGTGGACTGCGACGCCCTCGTGGCGGAGGTTGGCAACGTATTGGGGGTTCGTCGGAATTTTGACGGCGACGGCGCGGTCTTTCCAAATGTGATGGACGGCCTTGAAGACCTGTCCGAAGCTGCCGGCGCCGAGCGGCGCAACCAGCACGTATTCGCTGACTCGGTCGCCAATCTTTGGACCGGTCATGGACAATCCTCCCGCGCGGCGTCTATCGGTCGACGTGTCGCGCCAGCGACTCGCAGATGACGTAATTATAAGCCCCTGCGGCAAGCCAACCAACCAGGACGACGGTCCATGTTAGCGCACCATTGATGTGCCAGCCGGCGAGCCACATGGCCATGAGCATGTCGAGGCCGCACAGGGCGGCAATGAGGGCCAGGCCGGCGGAGTTTGATTCGAACTTGAGAATGCGCGGAATGAGCGGGTAGGTGACCCACGGCAGCGCGATGGCGAAGGCAATCCACGCGAAGGAAAGGCGGATGGTGGTCCAGAGAGAGCGGAGGTCTTCGGGGTGCCGCCAGAACCAAATTCCGGCGAGACCGGCGCCGAGGACGCACAGGATGGTGACGACCTTTCCGCCGACGTATTTTCCGATGGCGCTGATCATTTGTTCGTGAGTCCGTTGATCGCCTTCGCTGGACGGATTCTACAATGCCCACGGTGCGCGGCGACTATAATGGCCGTCGCGGTTTTGAAGCGACGGACTTCCGGTCTGGTATTGGGTGATTTTCGGCGGATATTGCGTCGTTATCGGGACGGCACCGGAATGCGATCGGCTTGACAGGGTTCGCCGGCTGCAATACCTTGCTGGGTTCCCGGTTGGGACGGTTCAGGGTGATTCCTGAGCCGGTCCTGAATCGAACCGGGGCTGTAGCTCAATTGGTTAGAGCGCCGGCCTGTCACGCCGGAGGTTGCGGGTTCGAGCCCCGTCAGCCTCGTTTTTCATGATCGCCTCGGATGCGGCCTTCGGGTCGTGTTGGGGCGATTTTCATTTTCCGGGGGCGCTAGAAGTTCACCCAGGCGAGGCGGATGAAGGCGTCGATGTCGGTGCCGTCGATTGAACCGTTGTCGTCGATGTCGGCCCGCGGCGTAAATTCAGGGGGGAGCGGAGCGCCTAGTAAGGCCGCAGTGAACAGATCGATGTCGACGGCGTCGACGTCGCCGTCATTGTTGATGTCTCCGATGGGGCGGCTTGGCTCGGTGAAGAGTGCATTGGGGTCTTCGTCGGGCGGGAACAGGAATTTGTATGCGCCGGGCAGGCGGGCAGACCAGGCGGCTTCGTTGTGCTGCTGTCCAAAGCCGATGGAGTGCTTCAGATCGGCTTCGAGGACGTAGTTGAGACGGAGGATGCCGTCGCGGAGGTCGAGGCAGGGCCAGGCGTTGTCCTGCGAGGCGCCGCTGTCGCCGCTGTCCATGTAGAGCCGGATGTCGCGCTTCGGGCCGGTGCGGACACGATTGGGGAAGTTTGCGAATTGCCATGAGCCGGACATCGCGCCGATGCGGCTGAAAGTCGCGGTGTAATCCCAACCGAGATAGAGCGAGACGAGACCGCCGAGACTTGAGCCGATGGTGGAGGTGTTCTGGCGGTCGGTGAGCGTGCGGTAGTTGGCGTCGATGATGGGTTTCTGTTCGTTGATGAGGAACTGGGCGTAGAGGTTGGCTTTGCCGGGCTGGCCCTGGTAGGAGTCGTCGGGCGGGAGATAGTTGGGGATGCGGTTGGCGGTGTTGTCGACGCCGACGATGATCATTTCGCGCATCTGGCCGTTGCGGATGAGCTGGGCGGCAGTTTCGTCGGCGTTCCATGTGCCGAAGGGGCCCATGTCGAAGACGTTTTGTCCGTCGTGCATGTAGAGGACTGGGTAGCGGCGGGTTGGGTTCTGGGCGTAGCCGCGCGGGCGAAGGACGCGGTAGCCGCGCGTTTCGGCGAGGGTGGTTGAGAACATGCTGAGGTTGGTCTGCGTTGGCGCGCCGACTGTCGGCGGGGGGACGTAGTTGAAGAGCTGGCCGTCCTGGATGAAGGCGGCGTCGAGCGGGGTTAGATAGCTGCCGCTGACGGGGTCGCGGCCGGCGCCGGTTGAATCAGTGAAATAGAACTCGATGTCGCGCTGGGCCTGACCGAAAGATTTGGCGTTCCATCGCCATTCGCCATTTCCGCGGCCGGGGGCGATGCGCTTCATCGGGGCTGAGTTGAATGAACCGCCGCCCTGACGCCAATTGAGCACGGGGTGGCCGAAGCCGGAGTGGTAGAAGATGGACTTTGTGGCCGGGGATGGCGCGGCGGGCGAGGTTGCGGCGGAGGCGGGGGATGTGAGGAAGGAGCCGTTTGACGGGTTGGATAGCTGGGAGGCGGAGTCGTTGCGCAGGACGTAGCGGTAGGAATAGGTCGTGCCGGTGGGGATGGCGATTGCGACTTTCCAGATGGGATAGGCGCCGGGTTCGAGCTTGACGGCGCGGGTCATGTCATTTGCGCCGAGTTCGGGGATGTCTCCCAGGAGGAAGACGCTGTTGCCGAGGGTGGTGGTTTGGTTGATCTGGAAAGGGACGCTCTCGCGGTCGACCGCGCGTGCAAGCGGCGGCTGCAACTGAACAAGCGTCGCGAGGATGATCAGTCGAGAAATTGACACTCGGGCGAATGGGCGTCGAACTGAATCGAATGAAAATTGGGTCGCATTTGTCATTGTCAACTCGCTGGTTTGGATGCCGGCGCGGTCGCCATGCGCTGCAGCATCTGAGAGTATATCCCGCTGAATTCTCCGCTGTGTGCGACGCCGTCGTCGATCAGCGCTTTTGCGCCGGCGGTGTCGCCGGTCCGTGAATACGCATCGATCAGGGCCATGTCCACCGCGACGCGATCCATGCCTCTCAATTGAGTCCGGGCGTGTTTCAGACAGGGAATCGATTCGGCGAACTCGCCGCAAAGCTGATGCAGCCGGCCGACGTGGCGTTCGACCAGGGCCGACTGGCCGCGGCCGTGCGTCAACAGGAATTGTCCGCGTTGGATGGCTTCGCCGGCGAGACGTTTGTCGTCGGTCGACAATTTGCCGTGCAATTTTTCGCGACAGGCGAGCAGGAAATAGGTGTACTCAACGTTCCAATCAGAGTAGAGCGGCACGGAGCGAATGGCGGCCTCGAAGAGGGGCTCGGCCTGGGCGAACTTGCCGTCCTTCACAAGTGCGCGGGCGACCATCCCGCTGACGGGACGCTGCTGACCGCCGGGGTGGCTTTCGGGCTTTTTCCATTCTTCGAAGGCCGCGAGGGGGCCGGGATCCATCGTATCGCGGAGCTGTTTCACGACGTCGTCAAAACGCTGCATCGCGCCTGGATTGGTCTGGGCAAAGAATGGGATCGTATAGAGCATGCGGAGAGTCTGAGCGACGCCGCAGCGATCGTACGGGTTGTCTCCCAGTCGGCGAATGTAGGTGTCGTCGTCGGGGAGGCGCTTCAGGGCGTCGGGGTCCACGTGAAGGGGGCCGGTGAGATTGGTCATCGATTTCGCGATTGAACGAGCGACGAGGGCCTGACCCTTCAGCGATGGGTGGACGTGATCGTCCATGAGTTCCCAGCCGATGCAGCCGCCGGGGCTGGCCGCGCGAAACTCGCCGCGCAGGTCGCAGAGTGTCGCGCCCCGCTCTGTTGCGGCCTGAAGCACGGCGTCATTTACCGGGCCGGGAGCGCGCCAGGGCATCGTGTCGAAGTCGATGGCGGCCTGGAAATCGGCTGCCGCGCCTGAATTGTCGCGCTGCGCGAGGCGCGTTTTTCCGCGTAAGTAATGGGCCTGCGCGTGAGCCGGGCAAATCTTAAGGGCGGCATCGAGTGATAGCATGGCGGCCGCCGGATCGGAGTCGAGTTTGGCGACAGCTTCGCTGAGCAGTGCGTCCAAGCGTGTGCGGTCATCGTCAGGTAAATCCTTCGAGTCGGGCAGGCCGAGCGGGGCGAGATCGCGTTCATTCGAGGGAAGCGAACAGGCGATGACCGGTACTCCGCGGGCGCGGCAGCGACGAATCATTTCGGACATGTCTGCGTGGAGATTCGATGCAGCGGCTGATCGGAGCGAGTCGTTCCGCGAGATGAAGGACTGGCCGATCATGACTTCCATGAGCGACTTTCCTTCGCGCGACTTGGGGCGGTCGAGCAGCGAGGTAATCCACTGTACGAGGCCTAGCGACCGGGCGGCGCGCTGAAATCGCATCGCGGCGGGAGAGGTTCCGGCTCGATTCAGAGACGCGACGCCGTAGGCGCCGAAGAATTCATTGTTACCGCCATAGAGGACGACGAGGTCGGGTTGGTAATTCAGGCCATCGGTCAATATTTCGAGCATGGGGAAACTGGCGATGGCGGTGATGCCGAGGTTGATGATCTCGACGTGCTTGTCCGGCCAGAGGTCCTGGAGCATCTGCTGCAGCATGACGCCGCTGGAGAAGCCGCGCGGCTGGGGGAAGCCCTTCATGGCTGATTCGCCGCTCAGGAAGATTCGAACCGTGTCGGGCGGCTTGGGAGATATGAACGCGTTTTCGTCGATCGAGCCGGGCCGGTCGCGATTGACATAGAAGAAGGTGGCCGGGCCGGACTTGTCGGTGACGATGACCTCGCCTTTGGGGGATTCGCCAGCCCTCTTGAAGGTGGGGGCATAACCGCCGTAGCCGGCCAACCGCGCCACGCCCTCGAGGCACGTGAGGCCGAGGATCGGAAGCAGCACAGCCATCAGGGCGAAGACTATCCGCTTTCGGCGGGAGGGGCCGAGCTTTGCGGATTGGGGTGACTTTGCGGCTGGCGCTGGCATGACGACCCGAATCATCCCGAATGATTCACGCGAAAGAGAAAGCGGCTTCCGTCATGTTATGACGGAAGCCGCTGTGGGAATACTCAATCTTTGTTGAACCTACGCAGCCGAGACTTAGCGGCGGCGTCGGATCAGGGCCAGTGCACCCAAGCCGATGAGCGACAGGGTGGCCGGCTCGGGAACGACCAAGTAGGTCAGTTCGGGATGGTCTGAGCCGGGGCCGTAGGAATAGGGCACGCCCCAGTCATTGACGCTCTGGTTCGGGTTCGCGAGCGAATCGATGGCGCTATCGCCGCCGCCGCCGCCGCTCGTGAAGGCGTCGAAGAAGATGATGTTGCCCGGGACAAGACCGAGCGAAGCGAGACTGGCGACGATCGTGACCGTGTTGCCCGAGGTCGAGATGGAGACGTCCGGGCTGCTGGCCGGAGTTCCGCCGGGACCGGCAAACGGGCCGTTGGCAGCGATCATGTTCCATGAGCCGGAATAGCTGAACGACTGGACGCCGTTGCCGGAATCGACCCAGGAGCCGAGCCAGTTGTTCATACCGGAGGGCTGGGAGATTGGCCGGGCCCAGCCGTTGCCGGTCGGGTCGCCGCTGCCGGCGGGCGTGTCGATGCCGATCAGGTACTTGCCCCAGTCGGTGGCGACGACGTCGTTGTTCAGCGTCAGCTTGAAGGTGATGTTGCTGGCGTTGTTCGTCACTTCGGCCGAGACGATATCGAGGATGCCGCCGCCGGCACCGGTGAACGTGTCACCGATCGTATCGTTGTAGACCGTCGCGTTGGCTGTCGCGGCGAGCGCGCCGACGACCAGAACTGCACAAAGCTTTCTCATTTTCCCTACTCCTTCGAACTTGACGCGTGTTTCAGTTTTCTCTTCCCGCCTGGTCACATCGATCGCGTCTGGACGATGTGCGGTGATTCACAAAATCGTTGCACGGAGGATGTCGGTGCGAACTGCTGAAATGCCTCCTTCACCCTCTGATAAAACAGTTTACCAAAGTCAATCCATGCAGGTCAAGACATTCGTGACTTTCGGGGTCTGGATTGGTTTCCCTCGTCCGCGAAAGTCATGACAGCGATCCTCCATTCGAGGCCCGACCCGCTAAATGCGGGCCGATAACACAGTTACGGGCCGGTGACCAGTCGGGCGACGAATGGGGCAAAATCGTTCAGGTCGTTCAGGCCATCGGCATTGAAGTCGAGGGCCGGATTGAAACTGAGCGTCACGCCGGTCATGAGCCCGACGGCCGGCTGCACGTCGTCTCCGTCAATGGTGTAGCTGGTGTTGACGTCGCCGAGGCCGGCGCCGATGCCGGTGTTCGCGTTGATTCCGACGTATGACAGGATTGTGTAGCTGCCGATGTCGTTGAAGGCGACGACATCGATGCGGTGATTTCCTTTGGCTGCGCCGAAAATGGTGCGGCGATATGTGAGGCCGTCGGCGGTGGCGAGGCCCTGATTTGCGTTAGCGAGGGCGACGAGATCAGTCCCGACGCGCTGGTTGGCGAAAATGTGGACACGCGTCACTGACGGGTCGCCGGCCTGGACGATCGCGGTGTAGTTAGTGGTGGTGATGTCGTCGGTTCCAGTCTGGGCCGGGGCAGTGAGAGTGATGGGGAGCGGCGAATGATCGACATAAATGACTTTGCGGAACTCTTTGAAGATGGGCCAGCCGATAGCGCGGCGCTTGTAGGCCCAGACGTTGATGTAGTGATAGCCGGGGCTGAGCAGGGTGGCGTCGATGGTCTGGCGATAAGTTCCCGTTCCGCCACCGTAGAGTGGCGAGTTTTCGGTGAGAAAGTTTTCGGCGCCGGCTTCGAACGCGGTTGTGTCGTAGTCGATCACCGAGTTGCCGTTGTAGTCGACGAAGCCGCTATCGATCTTGAAGACGGCCTTGTTGTCGGTGTCGGGGTCGAGCGGGTCGGTTTGCGTTGTGTGCAATTGGATTTCGAACGAGTTCGAGCGGATGACGTCGACGGGGGCCATTCGGCGGCGCGCCGGCGGGACGGAGATGTCGTCAGGCGGAAGCGTTTCGGCGACGTTGGTGAGCGTCAGCGTTCCGCTGGGGGGCGTCGGGCCGTAGATCACATAGCTTCGGCCGTGGAGGACGCCGTTGATGTTTCGCGCGTTGGGGATCTTGAGGTAGAGACTGCTGGGATTATTCGCGTCCTTGAGGCGGCCGGGGCCGCCGGCGATGGAGTCGTCTACCTGGAGCACGTCGGGGATCTGGTTGGTCGGATCGACGACGGGATCGGTCGCATTGCCAGTGAGTTCCCAGAGGCGCGTTCCATTGGGGAAAGTCGTGGCGACGTTTCGGGTTTCGAAACCGTTGGTCTGCTTGTCGTTGACGGCAATGAGAAGGTTGTCGACCGAGCTGGGTGTGCGCCGCGTGAAGACGAGTACGTCGGCGGTCGACGGATTGACGGTGTCGGTGTTGTTGATGCCGAAGTACCAGCCGCGGGCGTAGCCGTTGCGGATGAGGACGAGCTTGGACATGAAGTCGTCGTAGGTGCCGATAGCGTCATCGCGACCGAAGCGGCGCGGGAAGTTATTGGGCTCGACGCCGAGGTCGGCGGCGTTGTAGTAGACGACGGGGCGGCCGGGTCGCATGAGGACATAGGCCCACTCGGGGAGATCGTTGACGGGCGTGGTGCCGTTGGTGGTGGGCTGGGTTGAGGTGGGTTGGCCGGTCGGGGTCTGCCAGCCGTTATCGTGACTGGTGACATGGTGGACGCCGACACTGCCGTTCTGGAAGCCGTCGTCGCTGAGGTCGACGGAGGCATTCAATGCATCCTGCCAATTTCCGCCGCCGTTTCCAGAGGCGATGTTTCGCAGAGAACCGGCTTCGTCGAGGTCGAGGGCGTCGCGATTACCGAACTCCCATCCCTGGGCGGGATAGCCGCCCGTTCCGCCGGGTTCACCGGGCTTGCGGACATAGGCCAGTTTGAACGTGTTGTTGTCGACGACCTCGACGAATGAGTAGGGGGTAACCATCGAGCCGTCGAAGGCCTTGCGGCGCTGGTAGATGTGCGTGTCCCAAAGATTATCCCAGAACCAATTCGGGATGTGCTTGGCGGCATCGAGCCGGAAGCCGTCGACGCCGAACTCCTCGAGCATCCAGCGAGTGGAGCGGTTCAGCAGAGCGGTGGCGTTTTCGGGAGTCGAGTCACCCTGCATTGGATCGGTGGTGTTGTACGGAAAGATGGTCGTGTTGGTTGAACCGGGGTTACGATTTGTCCCAGGATTTGTGACGAGGGCGGGAGTCAGCGACATGTCCGGATAGAAGCGGGCGTTGGTCGCGAGCACTTTGTTATAGATCGACCCGGCCGGGATGTTGACGCCGATGGGCGGCGTGCTGGTTGTCGGGTGGCGGATGTAGCTTAGATTTTTTTCCTGCGCGATGTCGATGAGGCCGACGAGGCGGCCCTGGAAAAGGTCGTAGCAGGTGCCTTGAGATGTTGACTGCGGGCAATTGGTGCCATTGTTGTAGGTGTGGAAGTCGCCGTCGACATCGCCACCGGATTCGGTGACCAGGAAGCCTGGATAGCTGCCCTGTGCGACGAAGCCGGGGGTGCTCGCGTCTTTGGTGCCATTGTGATTCATGATGAGGTCGAGGTAGACCTCGCAGTTGGCGCGATGATAGTCCTTTACCAGGAAGCGAAAGTCATTTTCAGTTCCGTAGTGGGTCGGAGCGGCAGCGGTTCCGAGGTCAAAACGATCGAAGAGGTCGTACCCGATGCTCGATGCGCCGCTCTGGCCTTTCCAAACCGGAGGAAGCCAGGTTGCGCCGTAGCCGGACATGAAGACGTCGGGCATTCGATGGCGGATGGTGTTCCAGGTCGCGCCAAAGTACTGGACGATCGGGCGATCGGGCGCGGTGAGGGATTGGGCTGACGCGGCGGCCGCGAGCAGTCCAACGAGGACGACGGAAATCGACTTCGGCACGAATTTCATTCGGGGCCCCTAGTCTGGCGTTTTGAAAGAGCGGCCCGATCGGATTGCTCCGACCGGGCCGCTGCAAAATCATTGGAATCGCCCGGCCTTAAAGTCAAGGACAGGGCGATTGGCTGAACAACAGATTCACGAACGGCTGGATGTCCTTGCCGTTTACGATTCCGTCGGCGTTCAGATCGGCGGCCTGGACGTCGCGCGGATTGGTATTCAAACCGAGCAGGACACGCACCATCTCGGGCACGTCGGCCGAGTTGACGCAGCAATTGCCGTCGTCCTTCACGTCACCCGGACGGATCGCCGTGACGGATGCGTACTGCGCACCGACAAAGGCGGGCCGACCGTCATACGGATCGGTGTTAGGACCATCGACGTCGTTGCCGAAGTCGAACGGCTGTGTGGCCGGGCTCGGACCTCCGACGGTCTCGGCGCCGACGTTTGCGCTCATGGGCGCGTAACTCGGCAGCGACTGGTTCGAGAGGAACGAGCGACCACCGCCGTCAGTGCCGCTGAGCATCGCAGCAACGCGGATGGTGCAGGTGCTGCTGAGCGCTCCAATCTCGGAGAGTTTGATCTTGGCCTCGAGTCCGGTTGTCGCGGAGGCCGGGTTGCCGGGTGCTCCGGGGTTTCCGCCATCGACGCCGAGGGTGTTGGAGTTGTCGAAGGCGAACTCGTCGTTGTTTGTGTTGGTTCCGCCGCTCAACACGCCCGTCCCCGCGCCGATCGGGACGCTGCCGAGGAAGCGGTTGGGATCGGAGACACCATCGACGAACGGGATCGACAGGTCGTAGGCGTTAACAAAGAGCGTTCCGCTCGTGTTGTTAATCATATAGACGTAGCGCGGATTGAAGCCGGCGTCGAACTTGCGGCCCTGCCAGGTTCGCAACGAGTTGAGGCCGGCGCCCATGTTGCCGACGTTGCTCAGGACGTTGAACGAGACGGGGTTGCCGGTGTCGATGAACAGGTAGAGTTTGTTGCTGTTGCGCTCGAGGTTGCCGGAGACGCCGATGCTGAGGAAGCCGTTAGTCGCGTCGGCATCGCGCTTGACGAAGAGCTGATCCAATTCGGAGCCGGGGACGGTGTAGGTGAGCGGCGGCACAGGATTGGGCGTCGCATCGCCGAAGCAGGTGTGGAGCCGCTGGGTCGCAACGAGCGAGCCGGACGGGAAACCGGTGGTTGTGTTGGGGATGTCGGTGCCGTCCTTGCCGGTCGTGCCGGGCTGCCCGAGGTTGCTCAGCGTGACGGTCGAGAAGAGCTTGTAAGTCGGATCCTGGGTCTTGAAGTATTCGGGGTCGAACGTTCCAGCGCCGTGGGAAACGGGCTGGGTCGTCGGGAAGCAATTGGGGAAGACCGGGGCGTTTGGCACGGTGATCGGCGGCAGCGTCTGGTTGCTGACAGTGCCATCGGGAGTCATGAGGATGACGGCCATCTTCAGCGTCTGGAACGCGCCGATTCCGAACGCGCCGGTGAGGGCATCATTCATCGAGACGCGGAGTCGAAGACCTTTCACGGCGCTGGGGGCCAGGGCTTCCTGCGTGCCCGGGCCGGTGCCATCGGGTGTCGGCTGCGTGGTGGCGGTGACGCCGACGGCGTTGGTGGTGTTCATGAAGACGGACATGTACAGCGGCTGGCCGGCATTGGGGCCGCCGACTGCGTAGGTGTTGGCCGGATCGGCGGAAGTGATATTTGCGTCGTAGGGCATTTCAAGGTTGGTCGGGATGAACCACGCGTTGCCGTAGGTGACGGAGTCGGGAGGGGTCGAGAGGGCGCGGTTCACGACGATGGCCCAATCGGGATAGAAGCCGGTGGAAACTCCGCCGCCGGGCAGGGTGAGTTGATCGAGGGCACGGAGGGCGTTGTAACCGCCGCCAAAGCCGGGAAGGCCGTTGGTGATCAAGATGTTGGGATCGGAGGGGATGGGGTCCGGGTCGTTGACCTGCATGAGAATGACGATGGATTGGCCGTCGGCGAGCTTGTTGGGCAGGTTGCCGGTGATGCCGATCCAGAGATTGGAGAGGTCGGACGTTACGTAGAGGCGATCGAGCTCGCTGCCGATTGTGTATTCATTCGGGCCGCTGAGCGTGCCGGTGAAGCCGTTGCCGAAGCCGGTTGCGTTGGCCTGGGTGGCCACGAGATGGCCGGCATACTTGGTCGGGAGATCCACGCCGTCGATCGCGTGTGCGAGCGGTGCGGCGACTGTCATGGCGATGGCGATGGCCAGCGCGGGGGTCATATTTGTTCGAAACCGATTCATTTCACGCCTCCTGAAGGTCTATCGATCCACTCTTATCAGCGGGCCGATCGGGCTCGAGCCCGGACGGCCTGCAAGACGACCGCAAACTAAGCGGTCATCGCCTTAGATTTTGTTACTGCGAGCAGAGCGACGAGAGAGTCTGACGCGGAGAACCGCGGCAGATGTCGGATGGAAGCGTCGTGAATTGACACTTCGAGCCGTCGAACCCCAGTTAATCGGAAGCCGCTCTACCCACTACCCTCCAAAGTGTCGGACGAACTTCGTTCCGTCGTTTGCGGAACGCGGGATCGCCCGGCGTCAGTCGATCGTCTGCAACTCGCTGCTCCGGTTCGATCCGGGCGGCGTTCCCGGCCAGCGGGCCGGTTGTGACACCATCGGGCCCCAGAGCTTTGAGGCCAATTCCTGCAGCGACTCGAAGTCTCCGCCACGCGACGGAATCCACTCTACGTGGAGATCGCAGAAGGCGGCATTGACCCCAAAGTAGCCGTGATTGTCGTCGGGCGTCAGCCCGGTAAGCGACGCCGTGGTGTTATCCACTTTATTGCTTTCGTCGGCGAGAAAAAAGAAGTCAGGGCGATCGTCGGTGCGAAATCCCGCGACATACATGTAACTATAGTTTTTTTCGGTCGCGCCATTCTTGGCGACAATGGCACGCATGTTTCCGGCCGGCTTGACTGGAAGCGGTGCGTCGCTGGAATAGTTGTTTCCGACCTGGTCGCTGTGGCAGATGAGGATTTTGGGGTCTTTGAGATATTTTGCGTCTGGAAGGCCGGGATTGGATGAACCGTCGGGCATTCGCCGCGAGTGTGTGTGTTCCTGTTCGACGATATCGCGGAGTGTCCCAGCGAATTGAAGTCCCCACTGGCCTGTGTAGAGCGGCCCTGGATCTTCGTCGGGATTGCCAGGCGGCTGATAAACCAATTCGCCCGTCGGATTGATGCTTCCGACTTGCTGCTTCGTGGCGAGTTCGGCGACGGTTGCGCGCGGGTTTCCGAACGCGGGTTTTAGAGGAAACCAGCCGCCAAAATCTTCGGCATATTGCCAGAACGCCTGCCCGACTGAACGGAGGTTCGTGAGGCACTTTCCTCGGCGGGCGGATTCGCGGGCTCGGCTTAGGGCCGGGAGGAGGATTGAGATCAGCAGGGCTGTGATTGAGATGACGACGAGCAGTTCGATGAGTGTGAAGGCGGGTTTTGTTTTGCTTGTTCGAGTGCGGGATGGGTTTGGGATTTGACGTTGGTAACGATTTTTACACTGCTGGTCGAACTGCTGTTTTTGTGTGGAAAGGTAAAGGTTTGGATGGTTGGATCGGGCGAGGAGGCCCGGCCGCACTTCAGGGCTGTTCGGTGCCATGGGCGACGCCAAAGTGGCCGAAAGGCCATAAGGAAAACGTTTTACCACGATAAGTATACCCGCGCTCATTCAATTTGCAAGCATTCTTCTCAGCATTTTATCCCAAACCCAGGCAGCAATCTCGGGGAGATTCCGAAAACTCTTGCGGGTCTGGTCGGGAAATCGTAAGTTGAAGAGAGACAAGATGTAGCGGGAGCAGCGTGGCAAAACGACGACACATCACCATTCGAGACATCGCACGCGAGAGCGGCGCTTCGCTCACGACTGTGTCGCTTGTTTTGAATAATCGGGCCGGCCGGATCAGCGAGGCAACTCGCCGTCGGGTGCGCGAAACAGTTTCGCGACTCGGGTATCGACCGAATCGTTTGGCGCAAGGGCTGCAGTCACGCCGGGCCGGGATTCTGGCGATTCTGGTGCCCGAGCTTCAGCACGCATTCGCGGATGCGTACATCGGGGAATTGATCAGCGCGGTGCATGACTGCGCGTCGAAGCGGGGGAGCAAGATTCTGCTCGAGGTGGCGCATCCGGAGTTCATTCAGCGCGGCGAGCATCGGGAATTATTTGACCGGCGGTTTGTGGATGGCATCCTTTGCATCGGGGTGACGAACAACGACGGCTACCTTGCGGATTTTGAAGACGGCGTTGGCCCGATGGTTGTATTGAACAACTACATCCCAGGTCTGTCGCTTAACTCGGTTCGGTGCGATTACCAACTGGCCGGACGGTTGGCGGGTGAACACCTCATCAAACTCGGGCATCGGCGAATCGGGCTGATCCATGGAGCGCCGGAGGTGCAGACATCGGCCGATCTGCGAAAGGGGTTTGAAGCAGCCGTTTCGGCCGCCGGGCTGGATATGCCGGCATACCGCGTGGCGGATGGCAAGTTTCTCGAAGAGGGCGGTGCGGACGCGGCGTTCGCGATATTGAAGCGTGACTCGAGCGTGACGGCCTTTTTGTGCGGCAACGACAAGATGGCGATCGGCGTGATGAATGCATTGCACCATGCCGGGCGGCGCGTGCCGCAGGACTTCAGTGTGGTCGGTTGTGACGACCTGAAGCAGGCGACATTCTGCATTCCACCATTGACGACGATACGTACTCCGCTGTACGACTTGGGCACCCGGGCTTGCGAAGCGCTCCTCGAATTGGTCGAGGGGAAGGTGGACCGGGTGAACGAGATTCGGCCGGTCGAGTTGGTCGTGCGCGAGTCGACCGACAAGCCGCGCGCCGAATAGGCGTCGTCAATCCATGAATCAGTTCAGGCGGTCAAAACTTCGACTTACTGTCGCGGTTCTTGTATTTGCGTCAGCGGGGCCGATCTCCGCGGCGCTTGCGGCGGAGCGCGTCAATCTGGCTGGTAACTTCAACGGCTGGAACACAGCGGACCCGGCGTTTGAGATGAAGCCGGCCGGGGAGCGGATGGAATTGTGCCGCGTGTGGGAGTGCGGCCGGTATGAGTTCAAGTTCGCGTTCAACGGAACGTGGGATCGGCATCTGGGGTCGGCGGGTGGGGACGGGCTTACGCAGCCCGGGGCGGACGTCACGCTGACGATTCCGCAGACGGGATACTACGCCATCTGGCTGGACGTCGGCGCGAAGCGCTGGGGGCTTGAGCCGCGCAAACCGGACAAGCCGATTGCGATCATTCGCGTGATCGGGGCGGAGAGCGGTTCGGCGACGGTGGTGCTGGATGCGAGCTTGAGCGCGCATCGGCTGGGGAAGATTCTGCGGAAGTGCAGTTGGGACGTGACGTACACGGATGATCGGCCGAAGCCGGAATTGAAACCGAAGGGGGATCTACTAGAGACACTGCGGGTGTTCGCGCCCGGGCGGTACAGGATCAAGCTGACGGTCGGCGATGGGGAGATGTCGGACAGCACGACGACGGAGCGCGACCTGGGGTTTGGGTGGCAGCTCGGAATGGAGCTGGGGGACGGGCGGGGCGAGCAGAAGCTGCAGATGCTGCCGCTTGCGGATGGATCGTTTGGGTGGGCTTTTGTCGCGACGAAGGCGTTTGGATCGACGGCGCGGGTCGCGAGTATTACCGATGATGCGTTTGCGAAGGTGATGGACCACCAGCAATTTTCGTTCGAGGCGAATCGGCCTTATCTCGTGCGGTATGGGATCGTCTCGACCGCCCTCGCGCTGCGGAGCGGCGGGTTCCACGAATTCCATTTCGTGGGGGGCGACTTCAAGGAGTCGCCAAGGTTTGTGCTGGAGCGCGTGGATATCGTCGGAGATTTCAATAACTGGACGCCCGGTCGCGAGCGGATGGTGACGACGGACGGCGGACAGACGTATCGGTTGATCGTTGAGCTGCCTGATGGCGTCTATCACTACAAGTATCTTGTTAACGGGAGCACATTCCTGGCTGATTCGCACGGCGATGCGCGGTTCGCGGATGCGACGGGCAACAGCGGATTCCTGGTTGGCGACGATGCCGCCGACTGCGGTGCTGCCAAAGCGGACGACGTCAACGCGCGGGGGTTGAAGCATGATCCAAACGATTTGACTTATGCGTCACGAATCGGGGCGAACCTGCTGTCGCTGCGGATGCGGACCCTTGCGAACGACGTTCAATCAGTGACTGTGCGAGTAAACGGTGGGGGCAAGAGCGTCGAGGTCCCGATGCGGCGCGAGGCGTCGAGGTTTGGATTCGATTACTGGATTGCACAAGTACAGAGTGCGGCGCCGGGGGTTTCGTACGACTTTGTCATCAGGGACGGGAAAGCGAGCATGGGTTATGGAGCGGGAGGCGCGTCAAGAGACATGAGCCAGAAACAACCGTTCACGGCGCGAACGAAGGGCGCGTTCGTGACGCCGGACTGGGCCAAGACCTGCGTGTGGTACCAGATCTTTCCGGAGCGCTTTCGCAACGGAGATAAGCTTAACGACCCGGCTTCGACGGTTCCGTGGCAGCATGACTGGTTCATGCCGTACAAGGCGCCGACCAGCCAGCCGGACGGATCGGCGGCGGAGAAGTCGGGCTACGCTGAAACGGGGCGGCTATACGATTTCATCTATCGGCGGCGGTACGGCGGGGATTTGCAGGGGATTCGCGAGAAGTTGCCGTATTTGAAAGATCTGGGAATCACGGCGATCTATCTGAATCCGATTTTTCAGGCCGAGTCGCTGCACAAGTATGACGCGTCTGATTACCGGCATATCGACGACGCATTTTGCGTGAAGGACAGCCGGCTGAAGCTGACGGGTGAGACCGAGGACCCGAAGACGTGGCAGTGGTCGGAGTCGGACAAGAAGTTTCTGGCGTTTTTGAAGGAAGCGCATGCGCTGGGGTTCAAGGTCATTCTGGACGGCGTCTTCAATCACGTCGGGCGGGAGTTTTGGGCGTTTCAGGACGTGATGAAGAACAAAGAGAAGTCGAAGTATGTCGACTGGTTCGACATCGTGAGCTTCGAGCCGTTTCACTATAAGGCGTGGGACCGCGACGACGGCGAGTTGCCGCGATTGAAACATAATGACGCGCTGGGGCTTTCGAAGCCGGTGCGCGAGCACATCTTCGCGATCACGAAGCGCTGGATGGACCCGAACGGCGACGGCGATCCGTCGGACGGGATCGACGGGTGGCGGTTGGATGTCGCGAGCGATGTGAACGAGCACTTCTGGCGCGACTGGCGCAAGCTGGTGAAGTCGATCAATCCGGAGGCGTACATCGTCGCCGAGTTGTGGGAGGAGTCGAAGAAGTGGCTCAAGGGTGACTGCTTTGACGCCGTGATGAATTATGAGTTTGCGAAGCGCGTCCAGCGATTCGTCATGAATCAGAAGAAGGCGACCAGGCCGTCGGAGTTCGGCAAGGAACTGGACGGAATGCTGGCGTGGTACGAGCCGCAGGTAAACTATGTCCTGCAGAATCTGTACGACAGCCACGACACCGACCGCATCGCGTCGATGTGCATGAATCCGGACCTGGAGTACGATAAGTACAACCGCTTGCAGGACAACAATCCGAATTACAACTCGGGCAAACCGAACCAGGACTGTTACGATCGAATGAAGCTGGCGGTGACGTTTCAGATGACTTTTCTGGGCGCGCCGATGGTGTGGTACGGCGACGAGGTGGGGATGTTCGGGGCGGATGACCCGACCTGCCGCAAGCCGATGTTGTGGGAGGACCTGCTGCCGTATCAGGACCCGGCCGAGCAGATTCATGAAGACATTCGCGACCACTATCGCCGTATGATCGCGATTCGGAACAGCCGTCCGACGTTGCAATTGGGATCGTTCGAAGAGCTGCAGGCGGACGATGCGACCGGAGTTTTTGCGTTTGCGCGAACGCTCGACGGCAACTCGCTCGTGGTTGTGCTGAACAATTCGGACAAGCCGCAAATGATCGGTGTGCCGGTTTCGTGGCCGGACGAGTCGGCGGTGATTCGCCTGGATGATCCGAAGTCGGTCGAGCTGGTCGCTCCCCCGGCCGGTTCGCCCACAGGGCGGACGACGATTCGGCCGGTGGCGGGTTTCAAGCCGGAGATCGTCGTCAAGAACGGCCGGCTGCAGGGCGTGACGCTTGCGCCGCGAACCGGGGGCATCTTCGAACTTGCGGCGCGCTGATGGCGTGCGCGTGGTATAAGTAGCCAAGATGGAAAAGGTGCGCGTCGTCGTCGGCGTTGGGCTGCTCGCGGCCTTGCTCTATTGGCTCTACCCGAAGTCCGATCAAAACGCGGGGAAATCGGCGACGGAAGTCACGATCTGGTTTAACGGACCGATCGAAGGGCGGCAGCTTGATGCCGTGGATGCGTTTCAGCGGAGGTATCCGCAGTACCGCGTTGTGCTGGGGTCGTCGGCGGCGCGGACTGGGCTGGATGGGGAGGGTAACCCGCAACGGCTGATGTGCGGCATTGCGGGTGGCGTGCCGCCGGATGTTGTCGAGTACGATCGGTTTGCGATCTGTCAGTGGGCGGGGCGTGGGGCATTTCTTGATCTGAATACGCTGATTGAGCGTGACTTGAAGCGCGGTGCGACGGCGTCGGGACCGGATGATGCCTACACCGTTCGGCCCGACGACTACGTCAAGCAGACGTGGGAGGAGTGCCAGTTTCAGGGCGGGCAGTACGGCGTTCCGAATTACATGGACGATCGGGCGCTTTACTTCAACGAAGACCTGCTGATACAGGGCGGGTTCAAGGATGCGTCGGGCAAGGGCGTTGCGCCGAAGACGTGGGAGCAGGTGATTCGCAAGCGCGTCGACGCAAAGGACGCGGCGATAAATGGGCTGAAGATACATAGCGATTCAGCGGATTTTGTGAAAGCTGGCGTGCGAGCGGGGGACACACTGTCGCACGTTTCTGACAAGGGGCTGGTGACGCGCTGTCTGGTCGATCGCGTCGATGGGCCGCATGACGTGGTGGTGAAGTCGCCATACGGCGGGCGGTCGATCGCGTTGCCGGACAAGACGGGCCAGCGCATCAAAGTGTTCGACCAGGATGGCTATGCGCTCAAGCTGTCGCGTTGGGACGACGACGGGCGGCTGAAGGTGATTGGGTTCGAGCCGCAGCAGGGTAATGCGTGGCTTTATTTTTATGGGTGGGCGAACGGCGGACGGTTCCTGAGCAGCGACGGGCTCAAGAGTGAGATGAACGATCCGCGGATCGTCGAGGCGCTCGAGTGGACGACAGATTTGTATGACGCGATGGGCGGGGCGGACGAGGTCAACGCGTTCAAGAAGGGCTTTCAGAACTTCGGGGCGCAGGATCCGTTCATCATCAATCAGATCGCCATGTTCATTAACGGCGACTGGTTCATGCGCGATCTGGTGCGGTTCCGGCGCGATATGCACTTTGGGACTGCGCCGCCGCCGGTACCGGAGCGCGAGGCGCAGGCCGGCCATGATAAATGCACGTGGGTCGCGGGCTTTGCGTATTGCATTCCGAAGACGTGCCCGCCGGAGAAGCTGGAAGCCGCATGGACGCTGGTGAAGTTTCTGGCGTCGCCCGAGGGCGGCATGATCATGAATGAGCACGACGCCCAGCGGCAGCGCGGCCAGGGCCGGCTCTACATGCCGCGGCTGATGGCCAACAAGCAACTCAACGCCGAGCAGATGAAGCGGTATATCGACGTGCCTGAGATGCCGCCGCGGGCACGCGCTGCGATGCAGACGCATATCGATCTTCTGCCGTATGCGTTTTGCCGGCCGGTGTCGCCGCTGGGGCAGCTGTTGTGGAATGCGCAGGCCGACGCGCAGGACATCGCGTGGAGCCACGCGATGACGCCGCAGGCGGCACTGGATTTTCAGAATCAGCGGATTCAGCGGGGGCTGGATGCGTTTTTCCACAAGCCGGCCGGGCGGGCGCGGGTGAACTGGACGCTGCTGGTCTGGTGCTATGTCGGATTGCTCGCGGCGGTGGCGGTGGCGCTGTGGTTCCGACATGTGCAGCGGAACCAGGCGCGCGGGTTCTATCGGCGCGAGTGGCGCGCGGGCGTGTTGTTCGCGCTGCCGTGGTTGATCGGATTCATTGTGTTTTCCGGCGGGCCGATGATCTTTTCGGCTGTGATGAGTCTGACCGAGTATGACGTGATCCGGCCGGCGGAGTACGTCGGGCTGGGGAACTTCCGCGAGATGTTCACCGTCGATTGGGGCGGGGCGGACGCCGAAGGCAAGGAGCGCGTGCCGACTGGTGTGCGGCGGACGCTGTTGAACACGACCTATATGGCGCTGGGGTTGCCGCTCGGCATGGTGGTGGGGCTCGGGCTGGCGATGCTGCTGGATGCGCGGGTGATAGGACTGAAGTATTACAGAACGATGTTTTTCCTGCCGGCGATCATGCCAGTCGTGGCGGCGAGCATCTTGTGGGTGTGGGTGTTCAATGCACAGTACGGATTGCTGAACTGGCTGCTGCGCGCGGTGGGCATCGAGGCGATGATTGATTGGCTGCATGGGCATGATTTGTTTCCGCTCCGCGCGCCGATCAGCTGGCTGACGAACCGGTTCACGAGCAAGCCGGCCCTGATCATCATGGGGCTGTGGGCGGCGGGGTCGAGCATGATCATCTGGCTGGCGGGCCTGAAGGAGATTCCGACGCAGCTCTACGAGGCGGCGGCGCTGGATGGGGCGGGGCCGGTGCGGCGGTTTTTCCGCGTGACGCTGCCGATGCTGTCGCCGTACATTCTGTTCAACCTCATCATTGGGTTGATTCAGACGTTTCAGATCTTCACGCAGGCGTACATCATGACGCCCAACGGGTATCCGGAGCGTTCGACGTATTTTTATGTCTACAAGTTGTTCGACGAGTGTTTTTCGTTTTTCCGGCTTGGGTACGGCGCGGCGATGGCGTGGGTGCTGTTCGTCATCGTGATCGTGCTGACATTGATCAATATGCGTATTTCCAAGCGTTGGGTTCATTACGCCGGCGATTGAGATGGATGGAAAGCGACCATTCTGGCAGAGCACGCTGCTGCACGCAGTGCTGATCGTAGGATCGCTTGTGTTTGCGCTGCCGTTTGTCTGGCTGATCGGGACGAGCTGGAAGCTCGACAAAGAGATTCAGACTGATCGCATTACGCTCATGCCGCGACGGCCGGAGCCACGGCCTAGCAGCCCTTATGTAGACGATGGCGTCTATGAGCTCTCGCGGCCGGAGGACATTCCGGCGGATCGCTGGGACGGAGTAGTGCGGCGCGCGGTTGACGAGGAGATCGGCAAGGCGGTCGATGCGTGGAGTGATCCGCGCAAGGGTGGGCTTGATCGGGAAGCGCTGCGGCGGCAGCTTGTGGCCGGGGTTTTCAAGCGGTTGCGTTCGCTGTTGCCGACTGAGGTATGGCGGGGGGACGAGGCGTCACTGCGGAAGAGTCTTGCGGCGGCGATCCGGCCGGACCAGATTTCGGACTCGTTCGCGCAAGTTTATCGATGCTTCTCGCTTGGTAAGGTCGTTTTGAAGGACTCGGATCGTCAGTTGCACGATTTGACGGCGAACAAGAAGCCGGAGCAGGTGTGGACGGTGGCGGCCGGCGAGGCGCGGATCGAACCGCAGTCGCTGTCGGAGGGGGACGTGGCGGTTGTGCGCTACGACTTGTCGAAGAACGAACGGGTCGAATTGGCGGCCGATCTGCCGCTGCCGATTGCGTTTGACTCGAAGTTCAAGCGACTCGACGTGGCGCTGCGGCCGGATGAGACGTGGCATTCGATGAACCTGTTTATCGAGGTGGGCGGCAAGCTGCTGCGCGGCAAGACGCCCAAGTATCTCGGCGAGGACAAGGGGCTGGAGTATCGCTATCAGCTTCCGTCGGACGATGACACGGCGCTGGTGCCGCATCGGTACGTGTTGCTGGAGGAGGCCGATCGTGGACCGCAATATGACCACGGCTCCGACAAGATGCGCGTCCGGGTTGAGCTGGTGCGGAGCGGCGTGCCGCGGGCCTACTGGGCCAAGGCGACTGAGAACTACAAGCGGGTGTTCGATGAGGTTCCGTTCTGGCGGTATCTGAAGACGAGCGCGTTTCTGGCGATTATGAACATCGTCGGCGGGGCATTTGCGTGTTCGCTCGCGGCCTACGCGTTCGCGCGGTTGCAGTGGCCGGGGCGGGAATTGTGCTTCTACCTCGTGCTGGCGACGATGATGATCCCGCCGCAGATCACGATGATTCCTTCGTTCGTGATCTACAAATATCTGGGGTGGTACAACACGCTGGCGCCGCTGTGGGTGCCGAGCTTCTTTGCGATCAATGCGTTCGGCATCTTTCTGCTTCGGCAGGCGATGAAGGGGATACCGCGCGATCTGGAGGACGCGGCGCGGATCGACGGCTGCGGCTTCCTGCGGACGTGGTGGCATGTGGCCATGCCGCTGATGAAGCCGACGCTGGCCGTGATGAGCGTGTTCACTTTTCTCTATGTTTGGAATGATTTCCTCGGGCCGCTCATTTATGTGAACGATCAGCGGCTTTATCCACTGGCGCTTGGGTTGTTTGCGTTCATGGCGAATCGCGAGACCGAGTTTGCGTGGATCATGGCGGGGGCGATGATCATGACGCTGCCGGTCATTCTGCTGTTCTTCTTTGCGCAGCGGTACTTCATTCAGGGGGTGACGATGACGGGTGTGAAGGGGTAAACCGAGAGGCGCCCGCGTGGGCGACGAGCGCGGACTTTTCGGCATTCTCGATTTGCCGACGAAGTTCGCCTGGGGATCGCGTATTTGCGCGCTGGGTGTCCACGAGCAGGATGAACTCGATATTGAGCGGTTTTTCGGAGTAGCGCTGCGAGCTTACCCGGTATCGCTTGTAGCTTCGCGCGAAGACGGTCGTCAGACCGCGATCGGCGTTCGCGTCGAGCATGGCGTCGAGCGGGATTGTTCCGTCGGTGCTGTAGCTGGTGAGAATGTAGCGGGCTCTTAGCGCGCTCAGGAGGTCGGCATAGGCCTTAGCGGCCTGGTCGCGGTGGTTGTAGGGGCTGCGGCGCGACTGTCGCCAGTCCTCGCGAATCGCCGATTTGCCGCCGCGCTTGAGCGTGGGTGGCACGGGCGGCTTGTCCCACAGAGCGATCGAAGTCAGAACGTGATAGTTGCTGGAGTAGGGGTGCTGGTTGTAGGGCGGGTCGATATAGGCGATGTCGGCTTCTTGGGAGAGCTTCCTTGCAAGCGACTCGGCCTCTTCGGAGTGAACCTGATTCGACTGGCAATTATCGTGAAAGACGGCGGGCATCAACTTCAAGTCGGTCGCGATTCGGTAGAGGGCGGTTTTCGTTTGGCCACCCCAGCCGCGGTGAAAACCCTTGAATACGCCGCTCGTGTTGCTGCGATAGCAGGCCTGATAGAGCAGCGGGGCAACGAGGCACGCTTCCTCCTGATCGTCGATTTTTCCCTCGGACTTCCAATTGGCGATCTGATGGCGGATCGCGTCGAGGCGCATGCCGTTTTTTCGCATAAAGAACATGCGGTCGGTCGTGACGTCGTAGTGCTCGTCGTCGCGCGGGTAGAGGTGCGTCGTTACCCAGTCGACGCGCGGCGGCAGGTCGTTGAGTTGATCGATGGCCGACTGGTATCCGCCCAGCGCGGTGAAGGGTGGCGCTTGGTTGCAGGCCACGTGACAGGTGTTGATCGGCCGCGTGTGGGGCTCCCAGTCGTTTGAGATCACGCGAAATCCGCGGCGTTTTGCGAATCGGCTCACGACGCCGCTGCCGGCGAAGAGATCGAGAAATGTCATGCCAGCGGTCGCGCCGGTAGAGTCGATCGCGCGGCCGATCAGGTCCAGCAGGCGGCGCTTGTTGCCAATGTAGGGAATGAGCTGGTTGAAGACATAGTCAGTGGTGCGCGCGGCGGCGTGGCGGGCCGGATGATAGTGTTTCGAGGAGTGGAGTTCGGGAGCGTCAGCGCGAAGGACGTCGGCCATTGGCGCGGATTCTGCGCGCGGTTCGTCCGCGCAGCAAGTGACGCCGGCGCCATCGGCGTTGACTCTCGTTGCGCCGGCGGCGAAGCTGCGACTGTGAATTGGAGGCAGTGCGATGGACACCGAAATCCCTGAGATTCGCTTCGCAATGGAGGCCCAGACGGGCCGGATTGATCCGGGCGGATCGGCCAAGGAAGCGACCGCGAAGCAGTTTCCGATTTCGAAGTCGCTGGCCGGCGTCTCCATGAAGTTAAAAGCGGGGGCGCTGCGTGAGTTGCACTGGCACGCTAACGCGGCCGAATGGGGATACGTGTTCAACGGGCGCTGCCGGACGACGATTGTCGATCCGGACGGGCATCGGGAGACGAACGATTTCGGTCCCGGCGACGTCTGGTATTTTCCGCGCGGGCACGGGCACTCGATTCAGGGGCTTGGTCCGGACGAGTGTCATTTTTTGCTTGTTTTCGACAACGGGTACTTCTCGGAGTTTGCGACTTTCAGCATTTCGGATTGGCTGGCGCAGACGCCGGCCGAAGTGTTGGCCAAGAACCTGGGCATGCCCGCATCGGCGTTCGCGAACTTTCCGAAGAAGGAAGTCTATATTTCTGTTGGGCCGGTGCCTCCGGCGACTCCGGGCGAGCCGGCGCCGGGCAGTGAGAATCTTCCGCCGTTGACGCACAAGTATTGTCTGGCCGGGCAAGCGCCGCGCGAGTTTCACGGCGGGTCGTTGCGACTGGTGTCGAGCAAGGAGTTCCCGATCTCGACCACGATGACCGGGGCGCTCATGACGCTAAAGCCGGGCGGGTTGCGCGAGTTGCACTGGCATCCCAACGCGGATGAGTGGCAGTATTTTATTTCAGGGCGGACGCGGATGACCGTGTTCGGCTCGCAGGGGCGGGCGCGGACGGCGGAGTATGGGCCGGGCGACGTCGGACTTGCGCCGCAGGGGTATGGGCACTATCTCGAGAACATCGGCAGCGAGGAGTGTCGCATGCTGTTGATGTTCAATAGCGGCGAGTATCAGGACATCTCGCTGACGCAATGGCTTTCGGCGAATCCGAAGCAGCTTGTGGCGACGAACTTCGGCTTGCCGGAAAGCGTGGTTGCGAAGTTTCCGACGACGAACGTGTTCATCGCGGGTTGAAAGAAATATTCTTGAGAGTGATCAATTCGCCGGGCTTTGTTCCTTCGCGGAAGTCGAGGCGGATGAAGTAGGCCGCGCCGGTCCAGCGCGCCACCTTCGCTTTCGACAGATCGATTTCGTAGTCGTGGGGTTTGCCATCGGCGGTGATGGGGAGCGTGGCGGCAATCGCGTCGGCGGCGGTCGGGTCTTGCTCGGTGGCGAAGCGGATTGCAATTTCCTTTGTATGCTCGGTGGAGAGGTTGAACTTCAGGATGGGGTGGGTATCGGCGGGGATTCGCAGTCGCGGGAGGACGAGGTAGGCCTGCCAGTTGTTCTGGAATTGGACGTGCGTTCCGCCGTCCTCATAACGCGGCGGAAGTGCGTCGCTTGCAAACCAGAGCGGGAACTTTTTCTCATTCAGTTCGATACGGATCGGTTTTGGTGCGTCGGGTGAGGGCTTGAGCAGGACACGCAGAGTCTGCGGGCGGCCGTCGTCGGGGAGCATGTGAATATGCCAGACGCCGTCGATCTTTTTCGAGTCGACTGAGTTGACCGACATGTCGGCGAGCGGGAACGGATCGGCGCGGGCGCAGCGGGCGTTGTCGATTTCGGCGGTCAGGCCGTGGATGCGAACGAGCGGGGATCGCTTGGCCGGGGTATGGGTGCCTTCCGGGGCGAGCATTGTAAACTCGAAGACATTGCCGTTGAGCGAGGATCGGAATTTTGTTCTTCGATATTCGCCCTTTTGATAAGCGAAGGTCGCCCCGTCGTCTTCGTACACCTCGGCGGTTGATTCACCGAATGGCCAGACATCGAGGACCAACGGATCGGCGGGTTGCTCGCCGGTGTGCTGGACGACGCTTTGTTTTGGGATGGTTGCGCCGGCTCGGGCGAAGAGCGGTAGATGGCTCAGCGCGCCTGAGACGGGGACGGGCTGGCCGGCGGCGTAGACGAGATCGGTTTCAGCGTCGAACCAGACTCCCGGCGGAAGCCACGCCGTTGAATCGCGCGCCTGAGGTTGGGTGATCGGGGCGACGAGCAGGTTCGGGCCGAGCAGGAAACTGCTGCCGCCGCCATCACCGTGCCCAGCCGGGGTCTCCATCCAAATGGGCCGCATGATTGGGATTCCGGTTCGGGTGGCTTCTTCGAACAGGGTGTACAAGTAGGGGAGTAATTCGTAGCGGCGATTGATCGACTGTTGAGCGATTTTTTCGACCTCGGCTCCGAACGACCACGGCTCCTGATCGGGACTGGTCCAGGAAGTGTGGGTTCGCGAGTAGGGCATGAGACTGCCGACCTGGATCCAGCGGGCAAAAAGCTCTGGGGATGCGCCGCCGTTGAAGCCGCCGATGTCGGCACCGACGAATGGCAGGCCGGAGACGCCCATGCCGAGCGACATCGCGATGCTGAGTCGGAGGTGTTCCCACGTGCTGTAGTTGTCTCCGGTCCATGCCGCGCCGAAGCGCTGGCCGCCGGCGTAGGTTGCGCGCGTCAGCGTGAAGGGGCGCTGATTGGGGCGGGCTTTCAATAGGCCTTCGCGTGTGGCGCGGTGCATCTGCATGCCGTAGACGTTGTGGTCGGCGCGGTGTGAGGCGGCCTGGCCTTCGTTGTTGAAGCGGATGTCGAGCGGGACGGTGTGCGTGCCCGTGGCGAAGTCGGCCGGTTCGTTCATGTCGTTCCAGATGCCGTCGACACCGCTTCCGTTGATGAAGGCGGGGAAGAGGCCGGCCCACCAGTCGCGGACGCGTGGATTGGTGAAGTCGGGGAAGACCGATTCGCCCGGCCAGACGCGGCCGACATAGGGTTGGCCGTCGGGCTTGGTCAGCCAGGCGGGAATCTTTGATCCCTCGTCATAAGCGAAGTAGCCGGGGTCGTGCTTGATTCCCGGATCGACGATCGTGACGGTGTGGAAGCCATCGGCGTGGAGGTCGTCGATCATTTTCTTCGGGTTGGGGAACCACTTCTTGTTCCAGGTGAAGCAGCGATAGCCGTCCATGTAGTCGATGTCGAAGTAGATGACGTCGCAGGGGATTTTCTTTTCGCGAAAGGTCTTCGCGATATGGCGGACGCGGGCCTCGGGGTAATAGCTGTAGCGGCACTGCTGGTAGCCAATCGCCCACTTGGGCGGCAGAGGGGTGCGGCCGGTCAGGTCGGTGTAGCGCCGGAGGACATCCTTGGGGCCGGGGCCGGCAATGATGTAATAGTTGAGTTCGCCACCTTCGGCGCCGAAGCTGAGCGTGTCGCGTGATTCCTTATCGAAGTCGAATTCTGTTCGCCACGGGTTATCGAGAAATACTCCCCAATACACGCCGTCGCGGGCAGCAATGAAAAAGGGGATGGACTGATAGAGCGGATCGCTCGACGGACCATACGGGGCGTCGGTGTTCCACATGGTCCAGGCGCCGGGGCGCTTGTTGAGGCCGCCGGTTTTTTCGCCGAGGCCGTAGATCGCAGTTCCCTCGGGAAGGTCCTGCCAGACACGCACCGGGGCGACGTCGGGTTGCGTCGTGGTCAGCCAGCCCATGCCTCGGGCGCGTTCGTCGCGGGCGAGCAGGTGTTGATCGCGATCATAGATTGTGAGACGGCAGGGGTCGCGATCGATGACGACCCGGTTTCCGCCGGCCCGGAACTCAATATGCGCGACATCATCGGTAAATTCCTGGATGGTGGCGGCGGGGGAGGGATTCTCTACGGCCCAGGAAAAATCGCGACCGAACTCGCCCGACTGGGCGAGGCGGACGCGCACGACGCCGTCGGCGACGGCTGTAATCTGGACTTTCGCCGGTCCACACTGGACGAGCACGGTGTGGTCGTCGTGCGAAACTTTGTCGATGCGGCCGAGCGATTGCCATTGGGCGCTCGCGGGCGCGGCGGTTAGAGCGAGCGCGAAACAAACGACGCGAGTGATGGATCGCATCGAGTGGGCTAGCACTGGGCGGGTACGCGCGTCGTAGTGGTCTGCGCCACGGTTGCGCCGGCGAGGGCCTGCGAAAGGTCGGCGATCAGGTCGTCGACGTCTTCGATGCCGACGGACAGCCGGACGAGGCCGTCAGTGATGCCGCGGGCGTCGCGCTGCTCCTTGGGGATGCTGCCGTGGGTCATGCTGGCCGGGTGGCCGATGAGACTCTCGACGCCGCCGAGACTTTCGGCGAGGGAGAAGAGCTTCGTCCGCCCAAGCAGTCGCTGCACGGCGGGGAGGCCGCCTTTCACATTGAAAGTGACCATGCCGCCGAAGCCGCGCATCTGGCGCTTGGCGAGATCATGCTGTGGATGCTCGGGGAGGCCGGGATAGCGGACGTTTTCGACGGTTGGTTGCGTTTTGAGGAACTGGGCGACCTTCATCGCGTTTTCGCAATGCTGTCGCATGCGGATGCCGAGCGTTTTCAGGCCGCGCAGGACGAGCCAGCAGTCGAATGGACCGGGGACCGCGCCGACTGCGTTCTGATGATACTTCAATGTCTCGTGGTACTTGTCGTTGTTGGTGAGGATCGCGCCGCCGACGACGTCGCTGTGGCCGCCGATGTATTTGGTGGTGCTATGGACGACGAGGTCTGCGCCGAGGTCGAGTGGATTCTGTAGGTAAGGGCTGGCGAAGGTATTGTCGACCGCGGTGATGATGCCCTTCGATTTGGCGATTTGCATGATGGCCGGCAGGTCGTAAATGGTGAGTAGGGGATTGGTTGGCGTTTCGAGCCAGATCAGCTTGGTGTTGGGGCGGATTGCGTCGGCGACGCGCTTCGGGTCGGTCATGTCGACGAATGAGAATGTGAGGCCGAAGCGGGTCATCACGAGTTGGAAGATGCGATAGGTACCGCCGTAGACGTCGTCGCCGCAGATTACATGGTCGCCGGACGACAGGAGCGTCGTCACCGCGTGCGTGGCGGCGAGGCCTGAGGCGAAACAGAGGCCGTGCTTCGCGTTCTCCAGCGATGCGAGGCATTCCTGCAGGGCGGTGCGGGTTGGGTTGCCAGTTCGCGCGTACTCATACCCCTTGTGATCGCCGAGGCCGTCCTGGGTGTAGGTGCTGGTCTGGACGATCGGGATGATCGTCGCGCCGTGTGTTGGATCGGCGCCCTGGCCGACATGAATTGCTTTTGTCGAGAATTTCATCGTTTGGCTCCTGACGAGAATATCGTAGCCAAACGTGCGGGGCTGTGCGAGCAGTCAGGTGGTTGCTGCGGGCCGATCGACGTTGCCACCGAGATAGGCGATCACGTCGGCCTTGGTGATGACGCCGATGGGCTGTTCGTTTTCCATCACGAGAACGGCCGACGCGCCGAGCGACAAGGCCTTGAACGCCTTATCAATTGCCACATGCCGATCGAGTCGGGGGAACGCCCGGTTCATTACATCCGCCACGCGCTTCTTCGCGATGTCGACGTGGTCGAACATAAGCTGCATCACCGTCGTATCGACGAGTCCACCGATGATCTCATTCTTAAAGTTTACGACGGGGAGCTGAGAGATTTCATATTTGCGGAACTTTTCGACCGCGTTCACTACCGGCTCGCTGGCACCGATGGTGATCATGGCGGGTGCGGCGCCCTTCTTGGTCAGGACGTCGCCGACGGTCATTTGCATTTGCGAGGTGGCCAGGTAGCCCTGGGCCTGCATCCATTCGTCGTTGTAGATTTTGCTCAGGTAGGCGCGGCCGGTGTCGGGCAGGAGAACGACGACCAGCTTGCCGGCGGGAAGGTCTGCGGCGTATTCGAGGGCGGCGCACATGGCCGATCCGCAGGAGCCGCCGACTAGTAGTCCTTCCTCGCGCGCGAGACGGCGCGTCATCACGAACGCATCGCGATCCGAGACGTTGATCACGCGATCGATCAGCTTGAGGTCGACGGTCCGGGGCAGGAAGTCTTCGCCGATGCCTTCGACCTGGTACGACTTTGGCATTGATCCGGGCGTGTAGATCGAACCTTCGGGATCGGCGCCAATCACATGGATCGCTGGGTTTTTTTCCTTCAGGAATCGAGAGGTTCCGCTGATGGTCCCACCAGTGCCGATGCCGGCGACGAAGACATCCACCTTGCCGTCGGTTTGCTTCCAGATCTCGGGGCCGGTCGTCTCGTAGTGCGACTGCGGATTCATGGGATTGCTGAACTGGTTTGGCTGGAAGGCCCCGGGAATTTCCTCGGTCAGTCGATTGGCGACGCTGTAGTAGCTTTCGGGTGAGTTTGCGCCCACCGTCGGGACGGTGACAACCTCCGCGCCGTAGCCGCGAAGGAGCTGGAATTTTTCGGGCGCCATCTTGTCGGGCATGACGAGGATGCAGCGGTAGCCTTTGATGGCGGCGGCCATTGCAAGCGCCGCGCCGGTATTGCCGCTGGTCGGCTCGATGATCGTTCCGCCGGGCTTGAGGTGCCCATCGCGCTCGGCCTCGGCGAGCATCTTGATGGCTGGGCGGTCTTTTACGGAGCCGCCCGGGTTCATGTATTCGACCTTTGCAACAATGGTGCATTTGAGGCCGGCCGTGACGCGACGCAGGCGAATCAGCGGTGTATTTCCGATGCAGTCGAGGAGGGATTCGCGGATGTCCATGAAACGATCCTGTTCTGTGATGAAAGCTTGTTGAACCGGGCTGAGCGCATGCTATGGAAGGGGCCGGAGTGCGTCAACGCGACGAAGGCGGGCGAATCGCGTTCCAGAGCTTTATCCAGAAATCAGGTGACACGGCTTCGGGGCGGAGCGAGGAATTGAGACCAATCTCTGACATGGCAGCCGTCCATGTGTCGTGGTCGGCAGCGGTGCGTCCAAGTGTCTTGCGGCGCTGCTGGAAAAACGTTCGAAGCAGCATGGCGAAACCGGCGCGGTCGGCGATGGTTTGCTCGGCTGGGAGCGGTGCGAGGCGGATCATGGCGGATTCTACTTTGGGGGCGGGCCAGAAGGCCTGGGCCGGGACTCGGGTGATGCGCTCGGCGTAGGAGAGGGCCGCGACAAGGACGCTGGCGATCCCGTACTCGGCGGTATTCTCTTGCGCGAGGAAGCGATCGCCGACTTCGCTCTGCACGGTGAAGCACATGCGCTCAAAGTAGAGATCGCCGAGCAACAGATTAAGGATTAGCGGCGTGGCGATATCGTATGGCAGGTTGGACACGAGCTTTACGCGGCGCGGATTGCCCGATAGCCCGGATCGCTGTGCGCTCTTGATCGCGTCCGTCAGCCGTGGCGAAATTCGCGATTTGGTTTCCAACGCATCGATAACCAGCAATTGAAGGTTGCCGCAAACGGTCAGACGAGTGCGGGCGATCTCGGCGATGCGGTCGTCAATTTCCACGGCGATGACGCTGCCCGCCCGCTCGCAGAGCTGGGCGGTCAGCGAACCCGTTCCGACGCCGATTTCTACGACCACATCGTCCGGGCCGAGCTCAGCCGAGTCGATCAACTTCTGCATCAGATTTCGGTCGATCAGGAAGTGCTGGCCGTGGCGCTTCTGCGGCCTCAGTCCGGCCGAGGCGAGCAAGGCCTGCAATTCTTTCCGAGTCTGAAACATGTCGGTCCGTTCGTGTCGATCTGGCGGCGTCGATTATAATCGGGGATGCGCGCAGCGTTTCGCGCCCCGGGCCGCATTTCATTGAGGAGTCGGGCCATGGAATCACACGAAGTTCTTCGAGAGGCGATCGACCCGATCGGCGCCAAGGCGGTCGCGGCGGAGCTGCGCGTTTCGCCCGCGCTGATCTACAAATGGTGCGAGGAGGCGCGCAGCGACGACCCGGACGCGAGCGGCACGCGCAACCCGCTGGACCGGCTGCGCGACATCGTTCGGTTGACCGGAAATGTGGCGCTGGTGAATTGGCTTTGCCACGAAGCCGGGGGATTCTTTGTTCACAATCCGCCGGCCAAGTCGCGAAACTTCGATACCGATCTGCTTGAATCGACGCAGAAACTGGTGCGGCAGTTCAGCGACCTGTTGGGCGAGGTGAGCCGGTCGGCGTCGAATGATGGCCAAATTCTGCCCAATGAGGCGCGGCGTATTCGGGACGACTGGGAACGGCTCAAGACGCTGGTCGAAACCTTCGTTGTCGCCTGTGAAAAGGGAATTTATCGCAAGTCCGGATAAACCCGGGCCGGCGATGGAATATTCACGCACGGGCGGCCAATACCCTCGAAACGGCACGGCCGGAGCATCGTCGGTCGGCTCCAGGAATGGGACCTGTCAATGTTCGGACGCTCCAAATCATCTCAGATCAAACTTGCGTCGGAGGCGCTTCGCGGGGGACGACTCGACGAGGCGTTCCGACTGGCGACCGCGTCGGCGACGATTGATTCGGCCGAGGCGCGACGCGTGCTGGCCGATCTGTGCGAGCCGCTATTGCGGCGGGCGCAGGAACACCTGATTGCTGAACGGTTCACCGAAGCCCTGTGCGATATTGATCGCGCGGCGCGATGTGGGGTGAACCAGCACAAGGTCGAGGACTGGCGGCAACGGGCATTGTCCGCGATGCAAGACCGGCAGCGCGAAAAGCGCGAGCAGCAGCAGGTCATCGAGGCGGCCCGCGAGCGGCTTGAGGCCGGTGACCTGACGCTGGCACGCGACCATCTGGCGGATGCCCCCTCCAATCATGCGGCCGACGAGCTTGCGCAGCGCGCCGAACGGCAGCGCGAGCGGGCCGCTCACGAAATCTCCGAAGCAAAGGCCGCGATTGGGCGCGACGACTTCGGCACCGCTATCCGGTGCGTGATTTCGGCGCGGCGGCTGCATGTTGGGAATGACGATCTGGCGGCCGTGGAAGACGCCGTCTGCGACGCTGTGTTTGCCAACGCGCGAGCTTGCCTTGCCACGGGGAGATTGGATCGCGTTTCAGAGTCGGTGCGTGAAATGGCCGAGCTGGGACGTAATCGACCGGAACGCTCTGATCTGGAGCAGGTGCTGTCCCTGGCCGGACAGGCGCTGGAGTCGTTCCGCCGCGCGGCTTATCGCGAGGCCGACATTCTGCTCAGTCGAATGGCGCAGATCATTCCGGATGCCGCGTGGATTTCTGCGAATCGTGAATTCCTGCGGAACATGGCCGAGCATCACGCCGCGATTTCCTCGGGACCGCTTGGATTTCTACCGGCCGGCCGACCCGGACATTCGCCCGGCGTGCTCGATCAGACGATGACGCACCGGCCGACGAGCGCTCCACCGCCGGTGATCTCACCGGTGGCGACCAGCCAGCGGCTCTTGCTTCGGATCGATGGGATCGGAAGTTACCTGCTCTATCGCGGCGATCGAGTTTCGATTGGACGCGCGGGGCCGGGCGCGACGGCTGATCTGCCGATCGTTTCGGATTTGCCTGAGAATGCGGCGCAGATACTACGGAGCGGGGACGACTATTTTCTGTTGGCGTCGGACGCGACCGTCGATGGTCAGGCGACGCGGCAGGCGTTGTTGTCACACAATGATCGCATCGGGCTCGGGCGGCGCGTACGGATGACCTTCCTGCGGCCAAGTCGAAAGAGTGCCTCGGCCGTGTTGGAGTTGGGCAGCGGGCTGCGTGCGGTGGCCGACGTTCGCTCGGCGATTCTGTTCAACGGTCCGGTCATTCTGGGCGGATCGGATGCGCATGTTGCAATTCCAGGTGTGAGTCTGGTTCTTTCTGATCGCGGCGGGCAACTTGCGGTTCGGCAACTTGCGCCGGGCGGAGGCGGCGTCGGCCCGAGTGTTGCACTGGCGTTGGGATCGCCGGTTGAGTTGGCCGGCGTGCGCTTGTCGGTGCAGGTCTGGAACCCGACGCCGGCAATTGGTCAGGTCGTCGGCTGACAATATTCGATAGTTTGGCGGCGATAGCCGTCGGTCAAGGTTCAGCGTGGTGCAATGTTCACTTTCAAGCAGGGTGACAGACCGATTGATGGCTTCACCATCCAGCGTGGCGTGGGCCGCGGCGGATTCGGCGAGGTGTACTACGCGGTGTCGGACGGCGGCAAGGAAGTCGCGCTGAAGTATCTGCGCGACAACCCGGGCGTCGAATTGCGCGGCGTGTCGGCCTGCCTGAATCTCAAGAGCCCCTATCTCGTCTCAATCCTGGATGTGAAGCAGAGCGCCGATGGGGCGTGGTTCGTGGTGATGGAATACATCGCCGGTGCGTCGCTTCGCGAGTTGATGAACGCGTCTCCTGGCGGGCTGGGTCCCCAGAAGGCGGCCTATCTGATTCGGGAGATCGCGAAGGGTCTGACGTATCTGCACGATCGTGGGATTGTTCACCGGGATTTGAAGCCGGGGAACGTGTTCTACGACGAGGGATACGTCAAGATCGGGGACTACGGTCTTTCGAAGTACATGACGGCCTCGCAGCACAGCGGGCAGACGGTGTCGGTGGGGACGGTGCATTACATGGCGCCGGAGATCGGCAGCGGGAATTATGACCGCACGATCGACGTGTAC
>JAATGM010000016.1 GCA_015654675.1 Planctomycetota bacterium
GAAGCATCTCACGGCGCAGCCGGAAGTGGATGCGTTGCCGGCTCCGTTCCCGGAGGTGATCCGCAAGGCGTTGTGCAAGGATCCGAAGGATCGCTATGCGACGGTTCCGGACATGATGGCGGCGATGTTCACGCAGGCCGATCTGGATCGCAGCGTGGCGGCCTTCGAACCGGCCAGCTTGTCGGCCGTCGCAGCGCGGGCGATGAAGAATGTCGCCGTGGCAGCGCGAGCCGGCGTCGGCAGCGGCAGCAGCAATGTCGGGGGCCTGTTCCATAGCACAGACGCGCCGCCGGTGGTCGATCAGCGCCGCGGTTCGCCGGCGTATGGCGAGCCGGGGAGGAACACTCCGGCGGACGCGCAGGTTGCGGCGCGGATTGAAAAGGGAATACGCGACGCGGCCAAGAAGGTCGGCGGCCGGCGGGCGGGCATGGCGCCGTTTCCGCCGCGCTCGCGGCTGAAGGCCGGATTACTCGGATTGTTTCTCGGGCCGTTCGGCATTCATCGGTTTTATCTCGGCTACCACGCGCTGGGCGTGTTTCAGATCATGGTCACGATTTTCACGGGAATCGGGGCGATCTGGGGATTTGTGGAGGGCGTCATGATTCTTTCAGGTGGTGATTTTGCCGATGCGTATGGTCGCCCGCTGGTGAGCGCCGATCCGCGCGATCGCAGCGTGATCATGCGGTCCATCTACGGCTTTCTGGGGAGCATTTTCATCATGGGGGCGATCGCCACGGCGGCGGTCGGCACGTTTGTCTACGAGCCCGCTCAGCGGGCGACGCTCGACGGTCCAGCCGAGATCAAGTTCAACTCGCTCCGTTTCATGTATCTCGTCTCATCCGGACTGATCGGGATGGGCGCGTTTGGCATCTGGAAGTCGGCCCATCGCAGTGGGTTCGCGTTCTGGCGCGCCACGGTTCGGCCGGCAATCATGTGCTTCATGTTGGCGCTTGGCCTGGCCGGACTGGCGTTTCATTTTGGTCTGGCGTACGGCGCGGCGGAGTCGAATTTGTCGAGTGTCATCTCGATTGGCGCGTTTGTCGCGTTCGTCGTCTTCTGGCACCTCCGCGGTCCCGAGGGGCCGTCAGTTTCTGGTGACGTTTACTGGGATGCTGCATGGAAGCGACTCTTCGGCATTGGAGCGATTGCGGTGGTCGCCCTGTCGGCGACACTGGCGCGCGTCGGCGCTGGCCCGGGGATCATTGACGGACTTCATCTTCGCGGCGTCGATGCAAGCCATCGGATCGATGCGCCGATCGCCCCCGAGAGCGATGAGTTTTCGTCGATCAAGCGATCGCGTTCATCCTGGACGGCATTTCCGTTGTTTCCCATTGGGCTGCTGATCGGCGTTTCGTGCTTTGCTGAGTCGCGCTATCGGGCTCGACGACTGAAGTTCGCCAAGTCGAAGTATTCCGGTGCAGAGGCCTGGGCGTAGTCGGATTCATCCATGAGCTTTCGCTTCAATCAAGGTGATCGGCCCGTAGAGGGATACACCATCCAGCGTGGCGTGGGCCGCGGTGGATTCGGCGAGGTGTACTACGCGGTGTCGGACGGCGGCAAGGAAGTCGCGCTGAAGTATCTGCGTGATAACCCGGGCGTCGAGTTGCGCGGTGTGTCGGCCTGCCTGAATCTCAAGAGCCCGCACCTCGTGTCGGTTTACGACGTTCGGCAGTCGGTCAGCGGCGACTGGTTCGTCGTCATGGAGTTCGTTGCCGGGCCGTCTTTGCGCGAGCTGATGAACGAATCTCCTGGCGGTCTTGGTCCGCAGAAGGCGGCCTATCTGATTCGGGAGATCGCGAAGGGCCTAACGTATCTGCACGATCGCGGGATCGTTCATCGGGATTTGAAACCCGGGAACGTGTTCTATGACGAAGGGTACGTCAAGATCGGGGACTACGGTCTTTCGAAGTACATGACGGCCTCGCAGCACAGCGGGCAGACGGTGTCGGTGGGGACGGTGCATTACATGGCGCCGGAGATCGGCAGCGGGAATTATGACCGCACGATCGACGTGTAC
>JAATGM010000030.1 GCA_015654675.1 Planctomycetota bacterium
CGTTTGATTGAGTCCAATCAATCACAAATGGATTGATATAGGCATGCTTGTGATCACCGTCGTCTGACCACTCCCAAAGAAAAGCTGATACCGGATCATCGATTTGGGCGAGCTCCATCCAGTATGTGGCCCCGGCATTTAGTGCCAACGGAGATGCTAAAGTAAATGTGTACCGGAATTCCCTCGGGCCGACGCCGACGAGGACAATTTCGCCCGTTGCGATGCGCGAAAAGCTGGTGAAGACTTCTTCACGGAGGATGCTACCGGGGAATCCGTCTCCCGGTCGAGCGCTATAGAAGCGAATTCGCATTGTCTCAACTGCTGGCGGATTATCCAAGTCATAAAATCCCCACGCAGCAATCGCAGACACGGCGGCTGACGTCGGCAACTGAAAGCTATCTGCTCGCTCCTGCCAAATCTGCTGTCCGAACATAGTCACAAATTCAGTATCTGAGTACGCGCCGCCAACCCTTGTAGGTTGCTGGTTTATTAGCACATTCGCTTCGCCCGCTTGCGCGGTCACGCTCCCCATGAGGATCATGCTCGCAAGCGGCAGAATACGCATTCCGCAGTGAATCACGTTTCAGTTCCTCTCTTTCCGCTTGCATCGCGGTCGTGTGAATTTGTTAGCACGATTGGGTTCCCAATACTTCGCGCAACTGCACGCGTCGCCGCGACATCGCCGTTACAACCGCACCGGTTAACGCAAGTCCGCTAGCAGGTTCGGGTGTCCAAAGCTCGTAGGCCAGTTGCGTGCTACTTGCGGAAAGTCGCCAGGGCGTGTCGATCGGAAATTGTTGAGCAAATCCGCCCACCGAGTTTGAACTCTCCCACCTGAATCGGCTGTCGCTGTCGCCTATCTGGGCAATTTCAAGCCAATAATCGGTGCCGGCTTCCGCTAGAAAGCAGTTTTCAAGAGGCAGTCGATAAAGGTACTCTTTTCGAAATGGGCTTAGTGCGACGAATGAGCCTGTCCAGCTTCGGCTTGGATTTACGAACGCCGTTTCGTAGAGCACCGTCCCGGGAAGACCAGAAACGTCAGACCAAAATCGCAATCGGAGCGTTTCCGTCGCCGGTGGTCCCGGATCCAATAGCACCAACTCCCCCCCGAAGAAAGCAAATGCATTTACATTGCAAACGCTCGAACGTGCCGCCAGCCGGAACTGATCAACTGTCAAGGCTCCTCTCAGAATACCCGCATCGTCCTGATACTGTGTATCGGATGTGATCCCGAATGCCCGTCCCGGCGCTTGTCGATGGAGCATGATGTCGTTTTGTGTCGCTGCCTGAGCAGCCGAGCACAACAGCGTGCAGCACAAAATCATCCGCCGAATCGGCTTCATTCCTCAGCTCCCTCGTTCATCATGAACGGACTTCCAGCTTCGGACCCAGCATTAAACCGCGAACCGAAGCACCAGCTCACCGCTGCATGGCTAGGGCGCCCAAAGCCCACACGCCAAGGCGCCCCGGCTGACCCGGCGGCATTTGGCCGAATTGAAGGGGTCTTTGGTCGCGTCAGGGAGTGCGTTTGCGGCTTCCCATCCGGTAAGGCGTAAACAATCCTAGTGGGCACCTCTGAACGAAGGCCAGTGGATTCGCCCTAGGCCCCGATAATTATTGGAATCGCCCCGCATTCGATATCGAGCCAATATCGGCCGTGACCGCAATCCGCCCCTTCGCATCGAACGCGAAGCGCCATGTCAAATATGCTCCCGCCCCCCATACCGATCATCTTACGAGCTGGACTTACCCCAATGGCCGCCCTTTGGATTCGCACGCCGTTGCGGCCTGATCGATCCCATCGGTGGCCGCGCCGAAATCGAAAACGAGCGTTTCTCGACGAAGTCGATGCTTGCCTGTAGGCCGGTGATGAACTTTGCGAGCACTTCCCTCAACCGATTACATAGGAATTGACCATTCAAGGTAATCTTGCCATCGGCAACCTCGGCTAAAACTAGCGGATTGCGGTTGGACCAATCGAGTTGAATGTAATCCTCGACATCCTCGTCGGCGTTGAGGTTTTCATTCTCGTGCACCATGCTGCAACGGATTTGATAAACGATTTCACCCAATGTGCACTCGACCACTTTCTGAGTGCTTCCATCTCGCAATTTGAACTTATGTTCGCCGGGCCGAAACGCAGGCACCTCCAACCCGAGGAATTCGATGTAGCGATCCTTGTTCTTGCGATGCGCAATATCCTCGCCGCGCAATGAACGTCGCAGTGTTTTCGCGGCGTCGATGGCCTTTAGCAACTCCGGGAGGCACTTATCGACGTCCCTTCCAGTTTGGGCGGCAACATCACTCTCATGGAATGCTTTCTTGATGTTGTCGAACCACCGTCGCTCTTTGGGCGTCATTGCCAAGACTCGGCTCGACTCGATTCCAGCCAACATAGATGATCTAGCGCTCCATCGGCCGCCCCGTGGCGCCGTCAAGAATCTGCCCGTTCGGAGTGACAGCAAACGTGAACGCGGTCGGGAAGGTCGAGGCACCGATTTTGAATTCGCCCATGCATTCGTCACACGGGAACGTATCGAGCGGAAGCGTGTGCCCGTCGGCGCAGAGCTCGCCGGCGCGTTTGAGGGTACGATTGCACCGAGGGCAGCGAAACGTCTCTCGCATGGGGCGAGAGTCTAGCACATTTGTCGGGCAGCTTCATTGAGCGTTCGGCGCGGAGGATTGTCCATGTTTGAACAGTTGAAAGCAGCAGCAATCGATTTCGGACGCCTTCTGTTAAGTCAGATTGGCGACGTGGGCAGCGAGCACAGTCCCATCGTTAGACAGTTTGAAACAGACCGCTACTGGTCCGCATTTTCGCGATTGAAGGCAGCTGCCGTCGTCGCGCAGAATCACGAGCAATTCGCAGGCGTGCAAGACCTCCTCGACGCTCTCTTAAAAAGCATTCAAGTCCAAGGGGGAGACGACGGTAAAATCAACGTGCAGTTCAGTCCGCAAGCCGCTGCCAATTTCACCGCGGCGCTCGAGGCGCTGCCGAAATGAAAGCGTTAACCGTCCTCAACCCCTGGCCGTGGCGATTTTTTGCGGCATCAAGCGCATCGAAAATAGGCCTTGGCGGGCGCACTATCCGGGCGAGCCGCTCATTCATGCCGGCGTCGGGCGGGGCTGGGGGGGGGCGCACTCCTCGGCGACTACTCTGCGAGGGGTTGGAATTCCTCGCGAAGCTCTTGGTCAATTAACGGGCGGAACCATTCTCGGAGCGCTTTCCAGCCAGCTGTTTGCGGGAGCGGGCGTTCCTCGTAAGGAATGCAATCCTGATGGGCACCCATCAGCGATTCCACTGAGCGACGAGACAGCATCCCGGCGGCCGACGCATAGAACGACGAGTGAAATTGAAAGTGGTCGCGACAAATGAACGGCTTCCACTTGCGCAACAGCTCGGTGGTGTCTGCGCCGACCCGATGGATGATTTCGACTTCCTCCATGACGCGATCTTCGGGGTCGCCCCATGCCGCCTTAAGCAATGCGACAGCTTCAACGTCCGTGGTTGGTGCGCCATAGCCGAAAATCGTCAACACGTAAGCATTCGTCAACGCTCGCTGCGCGTCGCGCCATCCCGCCGCGATTGGTGCGGAGCGCTGGTAGTTCTTTTCCCGCACGGGGAATAAGAGCCGGGTCGCCTCCACGGACCGGCCGCATTTGCAGCACGGCTTGCCGATAGACCGAAGCGAGGCGGGTTGATGGTGAGTGCAATACCCTACTGCCACATTTCCATGCAAAAAGATGGCTTGCGGACCACGCGCGTGGATCGCATTGCGATTGAGCGCCGCCCAAAGGAAAGGATCCCAGTTAAACGTGATCACGACGTCCTTGGGGCGTAGCGAAAGCACGAGACGATCGTAGAGCGTGGGTTCGTCCGGGAGCTCCAGTCGCGAGAAGTACTCATGGACGGCGGCCTCTAGCTCAGTAACGCAGCGGAAGTGGCGACCGTCCGCGGCCAATTCTGAGTAAAGCGACTCGAAATCAGCGCCGGTGTGAGCGATGCCGTGACCGGCCAGAATTGGGCCAAGGTCTAGAACCTCAATGAAGTCCCGCATTACCGGTAGCCGCCGACCGCGTTTCTCGCCGGTCGGGAAGGCGGCGAGGCTTGCGCCAGAACCGAGGATCATGACGTGAGGCCGCGTAGCGTCTGGCGTCGGTGCGGTGCTCTTTGGGGGCATCGTAGATAGGATATCCCACCGAGTTACACGGAGAAACGCTTTCTGTTTGGCGAACCAGCCGGCGAACCCCGACGCTTTCCCAGTGAGCAGCACGCGCCGGGCCTTCCCCCGCGACGTCGCCTGTCGGAGCATCGCCATGATCGCTACACCGTCAAAAACGGGGGATAACGGCGGGGACATGACCGGCCGATTCTCGTCCGGAAACCGATTTGCGCGAGGCAATCCGCACGCTCGGCGGACGGCGCGATTGCGGGCTGAGCTACTTCGGTCCGTCGGGCCGGACGACATTCGAGAGATCGTCCGCGCCCTTGTGGAGAAGGCGAAGTCGGGGGACGTGCAGGCGATCCGAGAGTTGCTGGACCGAGTGCTCGGGAAGCCGGCGGCGACGATTGAAGCGGCCGGCGCGCTGGGGATTCCGCTCCACCCCATCCGCGTCATTTTCGAAACCGACCGGGGACAGGACCACGTTTGAGCCGGCGCCCGCGCCCCTTCAACAAAAGGCGAAGTATCGAGCCCGGAACAGGGCCATAATACATGTTTTGACCAATTAAAACCGACGCAACTTTTTACGAAACTTTCGTGTTGAATTCAGCGCGACCATGTGTTCAAATGCCGGTCACCATGAAAAACAATGATGACTTTGAATCGGCCCTGTCCCCAATATTCCCCGTGATAGCGGACCTTTACAAGGCCGCCGAGGCGGATGTTCTGGCATCGATTCCGCTCCTTGGGCCTCCGCGGCGTGTGGAGCGTGCCGGGCGGATGCACCAGGCGGTCCGAAACCAGCTTCGGGCGTTGTGTGACAGGGAAGAGATTGAACCGATCATGGAGCTCATCGAGGAGCCCGATGGCCAGGATCTCGACTATCTGGTGTGGCGAATGGGTATGACCTGTGCGGTCAGGTGGGGGCGATTCAACAAAGATCGGGTTCGTCGAAACCGGACCCATCGCACGCAAGATTGTCAGAAACAGATGATGATGTTTCCGCTTATGGACGTCGAGATCGCAAACATGCCGCTCGTGAGCATCATCTACGATGACGAAGGTGATGGTTATGAAGCGGGGATTCCGCTTTGGTGGGTGAAGGGCCTGCGGCTGGTGCGAGAACGCGAGGATTCAATTGAGCAAATCTGCGCGATCGCCGAATTTCAGCAGCCGAAACGGAGGGAAAATCGATGGAAGTCGCCGACGACCGTCATCCGGGAGCGCGAGGCTAACGTCGAACGCTGGGTTCACCAGTTGACCAGAGCAGGCTAGCGCTGACACATGGCACTCAATCCGTACATGATCACTCTCGCGCGCGAGGCGAGAGAGTGGACCCAATCAGATCTCGCCAAAGCGATAGATGTAACAAAAAGCACCGTCTGTCGCTTCGAGCTGGGCGAGTTACGGGCCGACAACGACATTGAGTCTGTAGCAACAGCGACTCGATTTGACCGGGGCTTCTTTGAACAAAACGACTCGATATTCGGGTTGGGCGGCGACTTTCTCTATCGAAAGCGGTCGCACGTTTCGGCTAAGACTAGAAGGCGCGTCCAGGCCGAATGCAACATCCGCAAGATGCAACTGGAGCGGCTGTTACGCGGGGCGGAAATGCCTGAGGGGCTTCCGCTGCCCTCACTTCAACCAGAAGAAGTCGGGTTGCCCGTTGAGCGAATTGCGCGCGAGGTGCGGGAAGCGCTTCGAATCCCGCCAGGACCGATCGGCAACCTGACCGACTATCTTGAGAGCGCCGGAATCGTTCTATTCACCGTCAAATTTGGTACGACGCTCATCGACGGAACGAACATCCGTGTGCCGGGCCTGCCGCCGATGATGTTTCTAAACGACTCGTCGCCGGGCGAGCGGCACCGATTCAATCTGGCGCACGAACTCGGTCATCTTGTCATGCATTTCGGGGCGTCCCGGGGAGACGCTGAAGACGAAGCCAACGCATTCGCGAGAGAATTCCTTTTGCCGAAGGCGGTGATACGGCAGGACCTGAAGAATTTGGACCTCAAGAGTGCAGCCAGGCTCAAGCCGGTGTGGGGAGTCTCAATGCAGGCACTGATCACGCAGGCGGCAAAGATCAAAGCGATTAGTGTCGATCGTCAGCGACAGTTGATGATTCAGCTTGGGTCGGCGGATATGCGAATCGTGGAGCCGTTCCCGTTGGACTTGGAGCGGCCCTCCATCTTCGCGCGACTGGAGGATTTTCATCGAGTGACGCTGGGGCTCTCCGACGACGCAATGCGGAAGCTGCTTTTCACCGATACCCTCGGACGGATCGATGTGCAGCGGAGCCCGAGGCTCACGTTATGGGGCTCGTGAGGCGGGGCACTTGCTAGACGTCACTAGCCGATGACGAGATAAGCCCATTCCCTTCGCAGCTATCCGCAGCGAATCAGCGACATCATCGCGCGCAGCGGTTCATTGCCAATAATTACGAATCTCCGGCTCTTAGCGTCCTAAATCCGATTTCACGATCACGCGGCGCGCTCGTACCCATCCCCTCGGTAGGCCCGCTTTGTGCATGCCTTCGCATGTCGCACGATTACGAATGGCGATTTAGCTATTTGCCCGATTGGGCGTGTTGTTCCTGCCCGGAAGAGGCGCAGCTAGGCCGTCTCTCCACCGTCTGCTGCATCGCCTGGTTCGGCGTCTGGGGCGCCTCGCGCGATGAACCACTCGACTACCGCCGACAGCAGGACTGACCCGGCCGTGTCAACCACTTCGACGGGCACGACGGCTGAAGTCTGCCCGCGCGACTTCAGCTCCGCCGACCACCGCGCGACCTCCTCCGGAGGGATGTTCGCTCGCGCCCATACCCGTCCGGACGCCGGTCTGCGGAACTTGGACTCCAGCCGGCGGACGACCGGGACGAACCCGGCCGTTCCTACTATGTGTTGCACCAGAAGCGCCCCCGACCCGGCCTCCGCGACGGCCAATAGCGCGGCGGCATGGACGGTGCCAAGGTGGTTGGTGTACTGCGGGCCGTCGGGCAGGCCGACGAGGAACCCGCTGTCGGCCGCCGCCGGCTCCAGCCCGATGAGGCGATTGAACGGTAACTGCGTGACATCCATCCCTGCGCTCCCGATGCCGAACAGTGATTGATCCGCTTCGAAGCAAAGTATTCTAGCGACATCCTGCTCTGACGATCCCTGGGCGCGCCGCGGTAAATCTGCGGCGGGACTCGGTCGATCTCCAGCGCATGCTCACCCTGTCCATTCGCGGCCGTATGCCGGACTGATTACCTTTACCACGCGGTCCACGGAGGGATGGAGCGATGCTCACCGAAGCCGAGATCGACAACATTCGAACGACTTTCGAGCGATACGGCCGCCGACCTGTGCCCGGGCCGACGGTTTGGGGCGACATCATCGACGGGCCGCTGGCGGGGCTGCGCGTGCGGCTGCGGCCGGCGGAATCGGCGAACCCGAAGCAGATCTGGGGTTGGGCCGCGCACACATCGAAAGGCGTTCTGATCAGCCACTACATTCAGCGCGGGATTCCGGGGAAGTGGAGGTTTGATGGGTTGTTCGACTCGGGCGCGAAGACGGCGGGAGCCGTGCGGTCGCTATACGGGCCGCCAGTGATGCGGGATAATTCGCGCTGATGAGCGATAACAAACTAACTCCGCCGAAGCCGACAGCATCCGACACCGCACATGCGATTGGCAAGAGCATCGCCGCAGGCGGCGCGGCAATGCTTGGCGGGCCGATGGCCCCAGCAGTCGGGGCTGCAATCGAACTCATTAGCTGGATAGTGGGGACGCCACTTGAACGACGCCGCGAGGAATGGTTCGTCGAAATCGGGCAGAGGATTTTGGCCCTTGAAGCGCGAGGCGAAGTCGACGCGAAGAAACTCGCGTCTGACCCGGTATTCACCGACACATTTGTTCAGGCGACCCGAGTCGCAATTGCAACTTCCGACAGGGAGAAGATCGAAGCGCTTCACAACGCGGTCACGAACTCGGCCCTTCCCGGGGCGCCGGAAGCCGCAATGCGGCAAATGTTCCTGCGATGGGTGGAAGACTTCAACGAATGGCATCTTCGGGTATTGGCTTTCTTCGCAGCGCCATCCAACTCGTTTGAGCAGTCGGGCATCCCGGCGCCATCGGTAATGATCACCAAGACATTCGGTTCGCTAATCATGGTTCGCTACCCTGATCTGGTAAGGTTTACGCCATTCAGGACTGTCTGGCGCGACATTCAGAACGCCGGTCTAATTCGCGGAGAATTTGGCCCGGAAGATGCGATGCCCGAAAACACCAGAGCGTACGGAATCGCATCGAATCTAGGGCTTCAATTCTTGGCGTTCATCTCCGCGAAGTAGCGGGAGCCGTCAATAGCATTTCACAGTCCAGCCGCCCGTGGTGGCGTGAGGCTTGGAGCGCGTGTTAGAATTTCAGCGTCGAGGCCGTTTGGCGTTGTTTCCACGCGAGCCGGACGGAGTCGAGGAGCTGTGTATGCCCGATTCTCAAAACGGTGAAAACGAAGGCAGACCGGACCAGGCAGCGGGGCGATATGCGCGCGGCAACGGCGGCGGGCCGGACGCCAGTGGTCGACTGCTGGCGCGGGTCGGGGCAATAACCGGCCGACCGTCACCAAACGGGGTTAGCGGCGAGCGGGATGGGCGGGGGCGGTTCGCGCTGGGGTGCAAGGGCGGGCCGGGGAATCCCCACGCCCGCCAGACGGCGGAGTTTCGCCGACTGCTGCTAGACGCAGCCGGGGACCGCTTCGAGGCCATCGTCGCGAAGCTGATCGAGCTGGCGGTGGCGGGCGAGCCGTGGGCGATGCGGGAAGTGCTCGACCGGGTGCTCGGCCGACCGACCGCGGCAGTGGAGTTGACGACGCCGGAGGCGGCCAGCATGCCGATCCGCGTCACATTCGGAACGATGACGCCGGAGCAGCAGGCGCGGCTCGACGAGCTGGCCAAAATCGGGCTGGCCAAGCTGGCGCGGGATACGGAGGACGACGTCGAGCCCTCAAGGCCCGGGGGTGAAATGACGCGGGCGACGAGGGCGGATCGATCCCGCCCGACCTAGGGCGCCTAGCGATTCGCTGTATCTGCGGCCCCAGGAGGGTTGAATGTGCCGGACAATCGAAGCGAACATCAACGGCGACTTCCTCGGGGCAATCGATCGGACGCGGTTCGCCGCCCGTGTTGGTACGTCCGGCGGCTCAAGCCGCGACCGACGGGCGTCTGCCGACGCGGCCCATATCGCCCCCGCCGGCCGCTTGTCGATGAAGCCCCGCGCGTGACGGCGGAAGAGCTTTGGAGTCGGGCTGATCCGACCCTGCAAACCTACGTTTGGACTGGCGATGCGTGGCGATTACCGGAAGACGCCGGCAGTTATCCTTCGGAACGTGGGATGCGGCATTACCGAATTGGCGAAGCCGCAATTACCTTGGTCTTCGGCGCTCCCTATCCCATCGTCGGACGCAACGGGCCGATGCGCCGCGTATTCGCGTGTTGCCCGGAGTGCGGCGGAAATTCGCGGATCCTGTACCTCGTCGAATCTCCGATCCCGCGCTGCCGGAAATGCTGCGGCTTGGTCTACCGATCGTCGGCGGCGCGCCGATCGCGCTGGAAAGCGCGGATCGACGCCGCGTGCGCGGCAAGTGCACAGGGAAAGAGGGTGAATTGGGATCGGGTCGCTCCGGCCTGGTTCCGCACCCGCTGGAGCATCGCGCGGCGCCGGATTGCTGAGCGTGAGGAAATGTGACCTCGCCACGCCCATCTAGCGCGGCGGGTTCGAATTGAGCTGGGGGACGGATGACGGGGCACAGGGTCCGGTCCGCGAATGCAGCTGAATTGGACTCTGACCGTTCGACTTCTGACTACTTCAAGAGGGCGGTTCAGGCCCGATGGAAAAGGCACCTCGGGAATTCATGACTTCGGCAAGCGTATCAGGCGTAATTGTGCCCTCTGACACGCCGCGCATGAGCACATATGGAGGCACCAGCGGATCGCAGAACCTATATCGATAAGCTCTCGGGTAACCGGTCCTTTGAAGTACACCACGCTTAGTTTCACAAAAGTCCGCAAGATGCCCATTGAAGGTGGAGATCTCAATCGTTCGCTTCAGAATTGCAGATAGCGGCGCAACCACGGCCACGGGTGTGAAGTATCCGTTCTGGTCTGATTCGGTGACTGCTGAGATTGCGCACGCTAATAGCACCTGTTTCCAAAGCGCATCCTTATGACTGCTGTATGTTGCATCGTCATACAACTTCGAAATCATGTGATCCGTGGCCTTCACGGCCTGCTCGAATCCCTTGGTAACGTCCGCCATTCGTACGACGCCGCTTGCCCGGTCACACGCGGCGCGGACCGCCAGTTGCCCCACAAGATGTGTATAGTGCGGCCGTCCTTGGGACATGAATGCAATTCGCTCGCCTGCGGCCTGCTCGAAAATAATTCCTAACTTCTTTTCCGCGTTAAAGAGGATCTCTGTCAACTCTTTCAGGAGCATTGGCTTTAAGCGGATTTGGGTAATTGCCCGAGGAATTGACGCGTGATCGCGGACCAGGCCGTCAACGGTTTCCGCGACGCCAACCAGCATTATCGTTGTCTCAATCGCCCCGTCTGATAGCGCTTTAATTAGGTCGGCGAACTGGCTGGCGTGTTTGCGCGTCAGGCGGTCGAATTCGTCAATCACGAAAACCGATCCGGGCAGGCCGCTCAGCACACGACGGACGTCTTCAATTGTTAGCTCTCGATCAACGACGCCGTACGCCGACCGCAAAGTGATGAGCTCGACGCCAGGCTTCGGCTTGAAGCCCATCGTCGGCATGTCTTGAGTCCAGGAGATTTGGTCGAAAACCTTTTCCCAAATAGATGAAAACGTATCCGAGGTGGTGGCATTGCTTCGAACAGTGATACGTGGAGCGGATCGGGGCGGCTTCAGGTCCGCATCGAAGACTTCGAAGATTATTGGGATAACGTTGGCCAACGAAGTCTTGCCAACTCCGCGCTCGCCATAGAGCACCACATGAAGTCCAATCTCGTTAACGGCATCGACGAGCTGCTGGATTTCGTTCCACCGGCCCGCAAATAGCTCTCTACTGCTGATTGGCGTGCGTGGCGTAAAGACTTGACCTGACTGTATCCGGAGCGTGTAGACTTGCGGTTCCGTCAACGGGACGTCGATTGGGTCGGTTTCCATAGCCCATTATGTTAGTTCGACCGAACAGTAGCAAGCATAGTATGGGAAGTAACCGCATTACTAGCCGACTTCCGCGACACTCGCAGCGGCAGGGGTGCTCCGCCAGAGGGGGTGCCCGGGGGGATCCACGGATCGTAGCGGAGCGCCGGCGACGGGGAGCGACTGCACGAAAGGCGGCGGTACATCCGCAGCCTTCCCAGCCGGCGGCTAGCCGGCGCTCACGAGCGCATCCAGCAACTCTCGGCGGGTCGGCGGTTCGACCCAGCGCGCGCGGAAGTCAGCGAGCGTCGGGGCTTCCTTCACGAGAGCGGCGGCCATGCCGCGCTTGAAGTCCTCCAGCGGGACCATGCCGAGGCGGCCATCGACCATGCAGCCGACGAAGCGGCCGAGATCGTTCACGATGGGGGTGAAACCCTCGACCCAGACGGTGGGCTCGATGGGAGTCGGTGGCTCGGGCGGCGGCTCAGGCGGTTCCGGGCCGGGGCCGGGCGGCGTTGGAGGCCGGGGTGGTTTGGAGATGAACGCCTCGCCGAGAAGGCGCGTGGCGCCGGTGTAGTCGTAGATCGTGAAGACCAGTTTGCCGGTCGGCTCATCAATCCGAGTGCCGCGCCCGAGCATCTGGTAGAAGGCGATGGGGCTGGCAACGTATTTGAAGAAGGCGACGTTGCGGACTGGTTTGACGTCGACGCCGGTGGTTAGCAGCTCGACGGTGGTGGCGACGAAGTGCGTGCGTACCGAGCCGCGAAAGTCGGGAATGAAATCGTTGCCGCCGACGCTGGCGGTGCATTTGAAGGCATAGGGATCGAAGCGCTCTTCACCCTTGGCGGCGCACCATGCGGCATAAAGGTTGTTCATCTCGCCAGCGACGAGGTCGGCGTGGCGGTCGGTCGCGCAGAAGATGATGGTTTTCTGGCGCGGGCCGAGCGGCGTGCCGTCGGGGGCGCGGTGAATGAGGTTGGCGAGCATCTGCTCGAACAGGTCGCGGCACATCGCCTTGACCCGATCGGGGAGCACGATGCCCCGCTCAAAGCTATTGGCGTCGTAACGGTCGGCGATCTGCTGAGCGGTTAGCGATTGGCCGGTATCGGCGTCGGTGGGGTTGCGCTGAATTATTTCGGCGGCGGTGATGCCTCGGGCATCGAGGTCCACAAGGGCGAGCTTGATATCCATCGCGGCGAGGTAGCCGTCCTCCATCGCCTGGCCGATCTCGTACTCATAGACGGGCGGGCCGAAGTAGTCGAGATTGTCGGCGGTTAGTTTGGCGTCGTCGCGGGCGTCCTTGGTGTCTTCTGAGAGTTTGAGTTGCCGGGGCGTCGCGGTCAGGCCGATTTGTACGGCCTTCGCGTTTATCTTCAAAATCTTGGACCACCTCCCCCAGGCCGAGCGGTGGCACTCGTCGATGATGATGTGGGAGAAATGATCCGGCGGGTAAAACTCGGTCAGGAATGATTCGTCGCCATCTTCCTTGTCGATGCCGAGCGTCTGGTACGTCGCGACGTGGACGGCGGCGTTGCGGGCGTGATTTTTTCCATCCTTTTCGCGATGGGCTGGGCGGGCGGCGTCGCCGAAGTAGTTTGTCAGTTCGCCGAGAGCTTGAGTGCGCAGCTCGTCGCGGTCGCAGAGGAATAAGGCTCGCTTTAGCTGGCCGGCGTCGTGGATTCGGCGGAGAAGGTTGGCCGCGATGAAGGTCTTGCCCGCGCCGGTGGCGAGAGACAAGAGGGCGCGGGGTGGCCGGCCTGCCGCCTGATCGCGGGCTGTTTTCTCAAATACGGCGCGGATGGCGGCGTCCTGGTAATAACGTCGCGCACCTTCGCCACCCTTGTACGGGCGCAGCAATGGCGCTGCGGCGGGGGCGTCCAGCGAGAAGCCCATCGCGTCCTCGTACCGTGAACGAAGGTCGGTGGGCGTTGGGAATTGAATCATCGGGCGCGGGAGGGTGGTCAGGCCAGTTGCGCGATCGAACTCCACAAACAAACTGCCATTAGTTGAGTACACGAACGGGACGTTGAGTCGAGCCGACTTGGCGTATCCCTTCGCCTGATCGAGTCCGTGGCCGGGAGCGCGGTCGCTTCGCTTGACTTCAATGACGGCGACGGCAACGGGCTGCATTTCGGCGGTGACGACGATGCGGAGCGTGAGGTCGGTGCGGCCCCTGGCGCGGCGGCGGGCCTTGCCGGCGATGATATCAACCGCGCCCGTGGTTTCTTCTCGCTTAATGTGGTCTTCAGTCCACCCGCGCGCGTAAATCGCTGGATTGACGAGCTTGGCGTGCGTGTCGGCTTCGGAAAGCGACATCCTTGCGATGGTAGCAAAGATGGACCGTGCGCCCAATGCGCTGGGGTGATCTGAGGCGAAAGAATACGGTTTTCTCGCCGGAATGGCCATGATTGGCCCCGCGACGCGGCCCTCACACCCGTTATGTTGGAGCGGGGCGAGGCATATTGCTCGGCCTCTGCGAGCTGCTAGCATGCAGCATGGGAAGGCCGACCGTACATCGGCCGTAATTCGGACCGGGTAAGCGCGACGGATGCGATTCCCCCGCCGCGCTTCTCGGCCCGGCCCATCGAAAGGGAATCGCGCCATGCCCGCCGAAGGATCGCCCGCGCTAACCCCTGCGGAATTGAACGAGCTTCTCACTCCGCTCAGCGGGTATCCAGCCACTCGCCGGGCCGAGTTGATGACAACGCTGGATCGGGCTGTCCTCAGTGCCCTCTCAATCGAAGAGCCAGTCCGATGGTGGGCAGTGCTGTTTCGGAAGCTCAGTCGATTGGCTCGCGAGACTGATTTACCGTTTTCGCCCAGTGACATCATAAAGTCGCAGCAACGTCTCGTCGCCGACGGCTTTATTCGTGAGCATTACTCCCGGATTCATGAGGTGAATCCGGCTGACCCCTTTCTCTCGCTTACTACGGCCGGTGTGGAGCGTCTCCGACAGCTCGGCCCATTACCGACGAATACTGCCGGGACCGTCGGCCCGGAGTATAGGAGCGAAATGTCTCCGGCAGAACTGCGACCGTCACCGAAGTTCTTGGCGGAGATCGCAATCGCCGCGCAAGCCATCGCGAAGATCGAGGCAGAGACCTCCATCCCCCCAGGCGGCACGCCGTCTGAAACGCTCAAGATTCAGCGAGTCGTAGGGCTTCCGTTGGCGGTTCACAAGCTGGAACTGCTGCTGAACCCGAAATCGGAGCCGATTGATTCGCCAGAGGGTTTCACACTCGTAACGTCCGGTTGGCCGCATTCGGTCTCACATGCTGTATGCCTAATCCACGAGTGCCATCATAAGATTCTTCGCACCCTCGGAATGGAACGGATCTGCACAGCGCACGATGCGGGCTTCGCGATGCTCACTGGAAACAATGATCCGAATTTTGCAGCGCGATTCCGTCAGAAGACCGTGGAGATTGGGATTTCCGGCGAGTTGCCACCGATCGACCCTTCGGCCGTGCAATACCTCTTGCGTGGCGCCGCGTTGCTTGCGTCAGCAGTCGCAGAGCAGCAGGCGATGCAACCCGCTGGCACGCCACCGAATGGTGACGGTGGTCGTGGCGGCGATGTCAGCAGCACGTCGCTCCAAGCCTTCACGCCGCTAGAACTTCGTCAAATGCTGGGTGGGGTTAGTAAGGGCACGCTCGCCAAGTACGCGACTCTCGCAGGGGTTCCACGGCGTGGTCGTGGCCGCGGTCAACGATACACGCCGGGCGAAGCACGCCAAGTTCTGGAATACGTCGCCGCAAAATGTGACGAACAAACGATAAGAACCGCCGCCCGAACGTCGCTCGAAAAGCTCAAATAAACCACCAAACAAAGCGCATTGTCGTAATCAAATCGCACGATGAGGATTCTTGCGCCGCTGCTCCGAGACCTCGTGCTATAGATGCACAGGTATGCACGACGCGATGACATCAATTCGATTTGACGTGACAGCGTATTACACGGACGCCGCCCTACAGGCGATCGGAATTTCCGAGCGTGCAATCGCGAGCGCGAGACGGCTGGGTGAACTCCGTTTTGTGCGACGCGGGCGCATGCCGCTTTATCGGGGCGATTGGATCGTCGATTGGTTGGACCGCTCTGCGGATCGGAGTGACCGATGAGTTCGGAGCGCCTGCTCGATCGTCGCGCCTTGGGCCAATGGCTCGGCCTCGGTCCGCGGGCAATTTCGCGCCTCGCCCAGCGAATCCCCCCGACCATTCGACTTCCTAACGGATCACCGAGATGGCGGCCGGAAAGCGTAGAGGCCGCGCTCATGAAACTTTCCCGCAACCGACGGAGGCGGTCATTACCGCCGAGAGCTGGTAATGGATGTTTTGTGTCCAGAAATGACGAAACCGACGCGGCAAACGTCGGTTCGTCCAATGAGAACTCAAGCTATGAAGAGTTTAGCACCGCAGCTTCCGCAGTCAAACTCCTACCGCCGGGGACATGAGTACCTGGACGAGAAGCATCGCGCCGAACTTCGCGCGAGCGGCATAAACGACGCGATGATCGCCGCCACTGGCATCCACTCCGCCGGAGGCGAAGCGGTCCAAAAGATACTTGGGTGGGGCCCGCGATCGCACTCGTGGCCGCGATCAATGGTCATTCCGTTTCGGGACGCGGTCGGCGCCGACGGCGACTTTGCCCGTGTGAAGCCGGATTTCCCCCGCACGAACGAGAAGGGGAAGGCAATCAAGTACGAGTCGCCGCGGGGCAAGCCGAACCGCGCGTACTTCCCGCCGGGCTTCGACGTGAACGCAATGACGCTCCTCTTCGTCGAGGGCGAGAAAAAGGCGATCGCGTCGCAACAGGCGGGTTTCGCGACAATCGGGCTGGTAGGCGTTTATGGGTTCCAGCAGGCCAGAAGGAGAACCGACGCGGGCAAGGCTTACGGCAAGCGCGAGCTGATTCCCGACCTCGCCTCAATCAATTGGGCCGGTAGGCGTGTCGTTATCGTTTACGACTCAGACGTCGCCACAAACCAAGGCGTCAAGCTGGCCGCTGCAAAGTTGGCCGAAATCCTGACCGAACGCGGCGCCAAGGTGTTCGCCGCCACGCTTTCGGCTGCACCGGATGGCGCGAAGGTCGGCGTTGACGACTTCCTTTTCGCGCGCGGAGATCGCGGGCCAGAGGAGTTGCAGCGACTGCTTGACGCGGCTGTGCCGGCTGAGGTGCCCGAGCTTGGCGTCATGGACTTCGCCCGTCTGTTTATCGATGAACAATGCACCGCCGACAACGAAATCGCGTTGCGATATTGGCGCGAAGAGTTCTACCGATGGAACGGCACTCGCTACGTCGTCATCCCAGACAAAGAGCTTCGAGCGCTAGTACTTCGGTGGCTCGATGCGATATCTCCGTCGGCCCGGCCGAGGATGGCCGAGGAGGTTGTTGGGTGCCTTCAGTCCTTATGCCTGGTTTCGTTTGCGGTTGAGCAGCCAGTATTTCTCGGCTCCGACCAGAACGTCACTCCCTGCAATGTCGTGTCGTTCAACAATGGCCTGCTCGACACAAGCGGAATTGGCGGGCCGCTGTCGCTGACGTCACATACGCCGTTGTGGTTCAGCTCCGTCTCGCTTGATTACCCTTTCGACCCGGCTGCGAATTGCCCAAACTGGGAAGCATTCCTCCGATCGATATTCAGTGACGACGACTGCGTCGAGTTGTTACAGCGGTTCTTCGGCCTGCTGCTGACGCCGGACACTTCGTTCCAAAAACTGCTTCTGATGCTCGGACCACCACGAGCGGGAAAGGGGGTGATCGTCCGCACGATGCAGCGGGTCTTTGGGCCGGCGAATTGCTCCAGCCCGACCTTATCGAGCTTGTCGTCGACGTTCGGTTTGTGGCCGTTGGTTGGGAAGTCGATCGCCTTTTTGCCCGATGCGCATCTGGGCCGCAAGACCGACGCGACGGCTGTGCTGGAAACGATCAAATCGATAACGGGGGAAGACCCGCAAAACGTCAACCGGAAGAATATGTCATTTCTACAGAACGTGCGGATCGGCGTGCGCTTCGTCGTCTGTGCGAACGAACTCTTCCACTTCAGCGATGCGAGCGGCGCCCTTACGCCGCGGCTGCTCGTTCTCCCCTTTGATCAGAGCTTCGTCGGTCGGGAAGACCGAACGATTGAAGACCGTTTGAAGCCCGAGTCGCCCGGGATCCTGAATTGGTCGCTCGTCGGCCTGAAGAAGTTGCGCGATGCAGGCGGGTTCATAACACCAGCCGCATCGACGGCCATACTCGGCAATTACAGCCGCCTGAGTTGTCCTGTGGGGGCGTTCATCGACGACGCATGCGAGCTTGGGCCGGACCTTCGGGTTTGGACCGACGACATCTGGCATGCCTGGCGAGCGTGGGCAAAACAAAACGGTCGGGAAGCTGGATCGAAAGAGACCTTCGGCGAACGGCTACGGGTGTCGACGCCCAGCGTCACCCGACACAGAGCCGGCAAGGACGAGTGCCGCCGCTACTTCTACCAAGGGGTGGCGCTGACGCCGGCCGGAGCCGAATTGGCCGCCTTGGGGGCGAAATGCGAGTGAAAGGCGAGTTAGTCCCCAGCAGTCCCTAGGGATTTCCGAGAGCACGCGTATGAGGATTTGCAAGTTGATTGGTGGAGAGAGTGAAAAAGGGGAAGGTGCGCTACGGAATCCCTGGGGACCGCTAGGGACTAAACGGGGGCGGCGATGGTAGTACGGGCCATCGATTTCGACTGGTCGCGATGGTCGACACCCGCCAAGGTCATGCCGCTGCCGACCGTTGAGGCGCCCACTCCTCGACCTCCGCCGCCATCGCAACCGACCTCGCCACCGTCAACTACCCCGTCAGCTAACCAGGCCTCCGACTTCGGCGGACCCGCCGGCTGGACCGCCACCGGCTGGGTCGATCGCTTACGGCAGCTCGCGGACTCGGCCGCCACGATAAACAGCGCCATCCGCGACGCCGCCGCTCGGGCCGACCACGCCAGCAGAATCGACGCCCACCGGGGCGAGGCGGACAGAATCGAGGCCGCTTTCAGGACAACGATATGACGACACCATCCGCCTCGGAACCCGGCGACTTCGAAAAGTTGGCTGCGATGATCCGCGCCAGCTCGCCGCACGTACACCAGCGGGGGGCGCAAGTAGAGCTGGCGAAGCGCGAGCGATTGCCAAAAAAAAGTCTTATGTCTACAACATTGACAATTATCAATCCATGTTGTAGCATCTAGCCGATGAAGGAAACGAACATGCTTGCGGAGACACTCCGAAAATCGATTAAGGCCGATGGCCGTTCACTTTTGGCGATCGCGAATGCCGCCGGCGTCGCGTATCAATCGCTGCACCCGTTTTACAACAGGCAGCGTGACGACATTACCCTTGGCACGGCCGCCAGGCTCTGTGCCGCCCTGGGCCTCGAACTTCGGCCTGGAAAGAAGGGGCGTTGAATCATGCGAACGATCTACAAGCGTGCGGGCCGGGATGAATGGCACGGGAAGGTAAAGTTGGGCGGGGGTCGCATGGTCGAGCTGCGTCTATCGACCGATCGCGAAGTATCGGTGACGTGGCATCGTCTTGTTCACGCGGCGGCGGCGCGCCGGGCGGCGAATGAGCCCCCGGACTTCGCCCAGCTCGAAAAGGCGGGTGTCCCGCGACGGCTGTGGGAGCAGGCGGAGCTGGTCAATCCGCTCGCCGAGCAGCGGCAGCGGTCATGGAAGGACCATGTTTCCGACTACGCGGGCGAGCTGAGGACGGCCAGCCGAAGCGCCATGTACGTCTACAACGCCGACAAGTACCTGCGGGAGATCGGCGACGCATGTGGCTGGCGAACGCTATCTGACGCGGACCGTGACGACTTTGCCCGATTCATCGCCGATCGTCGACGCCCGATTATCGACCCCGAGAGCGACAAGACGACGCCGGGGGCGGGCGTGCGAACCCTGCACAACATTCGATGCACCCTGCGATCGTTCCTCAAGTGGGCCGTCAATGCCCGACGTGTGGAGCGGGATGCCCTCGACGCGGTGGCTGTGGAGACGGGCGACGTGCGGGCCGATCGCCGCCGCATCCGGCGAGCCCTGACGGACGCCGAAGTCGCCAAGCTGCTCGTAGCCGTCACGGGGACCGACCGCCACACGCTCTACCGCGTCGCCCTGGCCACAGGGCTCCGCCGGCGGGAGATGTCCGAGTTGCAATGGCGAGACGTGCAGCTCGAAAAATCGCCCTGCCTGACACTCCGGCCCGAGGCGACAAAGTCGAAGCGGGCGGACGTGGTCCCTCTAGCCGACGACATCGCTGAATGCCTCAAGGCCCTAAAGCGGCTCCGGCCGTTCGCCAAGCCGCAGGATCCCGTATTTCCCGCCGTCCCCGGGCAGCAGCGATGGCAAGACGACCTGACGGCCGCCGGCATCGCCTACGCCGATTCTGATGGACGCATTGCGGGCTTCCATAGTCTGCGGGTCACGCTGGGGTCGCGGCTGGAACGGCTCGGCGCCCCGATCAAGGCCCGGATGGAGATCATGCGGCACACCGATCCGAAGGTGAGCTACGGCCCGTATGCCGACGCGACGCTGCTAGACCTGCGAGGCGTGGTCAATTCGCTGCCTGCCAACGATCCGCAGCAAGCTGAAACGCGCACCGGGACGGATGACATGCCTGCGCAGCGGGATTCGGACGCCGAATCGAACGCTTGTCGCCACGGGCGTCGCCAAAAGTCCGGCCAGTCGAGGCCTAAGGCGACCGTAAATGACCATTTAGGTACATCGGTTGTCGGAAATAGCAAGGCAGGCGAAAACCCAATGCCAGCCGAGCGAAAGTCGCATCCGGACGCGACTTGCGACGATGACAATTCTGCAAAGCGGGAACTGCACCACCTAGGACTTGAACCTAGAACCCGCTGATTAAGAGTCAGCTGCTCTGCCAATTGAGCTAGTGGTGCGAACTCGGCCCTGAATCTTAGCACGAAGCCGGCCTGCCGCAAGGCCTGTGACTTGACAGGGCCGCGGCCGCCGCCAAACATACGCGGTTCGCGGCAAGAGCCGCACAGCCGGGCGGTTAGCTCAGTTGGTTAGAGCGCGTGGTCGACATCCACGAGGTCACTGGTTCGAGTCCAGTACCGCCCATTTTCCTCTTTTGCATACGGTTGCCAGCGGTAGTCCGCGTCCGCGTTCTTTTCGTCCTAAGGGCGCCTCCGGTTGGCCGTGTCGGCGTGACACACACCATTTCAGATGAAGCCCCGGATCCGCTGGTTGAGCGCGCGTCTTGAAGTAACGGCTGCTCCTGGGCCGCTGACCTGATCCCCCCGCACTCGACCTGAAAGCATACGGGGCCAGCGCAATTGCCCGCTTCGCATACGGCTGAAGGCGGCGATTCCAACGCCCTCAAAATCAGCCTTGTCTATGCCGCCCGCTCAGTTGGGTGAAGGGCGCAGCGCGGCCGGAATAAGCGCCCTGGGAATCGGCAAATACGAGGAATTTTTGGAGGCAATCCGATGTCGACTGACCTGGGAATCCTGTTCCTGCGTGTCCTGTTCGGGGCCGTCCTTGCCGCTCACGGGTCGCAGAAATTGTTCGGGATGTTTGGCGGCTATGGTCTGAAGGGTACGGGCGCATTCTTTGAATCGCTGGGCTTCAAGCCCGGCGCGTTTTTTGCTGCGATGGCGGGCGGCAGCGAACTCATGTGCGGACTGCTGCTGGTGCTGGGGCTATTCACGCCCGCGGCGGCGGCGATCGTGCTGGCGACCATGGTTGTCGCCATGGCCAGCGTCCACCTCAAGAACGGATTCTTCGCGGTGAATAACGGAATTGAGCTGCCCTTCCTGGTGGCGGCCGCGGCGCTGGGAGTCGCTTTCACCGGCGGCGGGGCTTACTCGCTCGACGCCCGGCTTGGTCTGAGGATCTTCGCACAACCATACGTGGTGGGCGGCTGTTTGGCTCTGGCACTCGTCGGCGCTGGCATGAACCTGGCGCTGCGGCGGGCTGATCAACCGAAGATGGCGCGGGCATAACGCATAGGGCTTTCGGCACATTTCCGGAGTGTTTGGAGCAAGGAATCGGGCCGGACTTAGTGAGGTGGTTCATGAAACTCCGAATCCGTGGAAATTCAATTCGGTTGCGACTCCGCCAATCTGAAGTGCGACGTCTTGCCGTCGAAGGAGCGATTGAAGAAACGACGAACTTCGGTCCTTCTGCCGAACAACGCCTCGAATATGCGATTCGCGTTGCGCCGGACGGCCGGGACGTGGACGCCACCCTTGTATGGGGGCGCTTGCTCGTTCGGATTCCCCACATGGTTCTGCATGAGTGGGCCAGCACAGAACAGGTCGGCATCGAGGCGGTTCAACGCTTTCGCGGCGCTGAAGAGTTAAGAATCCTCGTCGAAAAAGACTTTGAATGCATCGAAGCCCCTGCTGGAGAATCACAGGAAGACGCCTTTCCCCGTCCGCTCGGAGAGATCACCTGCCCGCCGGCCGGATCGCTTGCGAGGTCGAAATGATCACGATTTCACTGAACGGATCGGCACAGCAGGTCCGCGCCGGCGAACGCCTGATTGATGCGATCAATCGTGCAGGCATTCAACTGCCGCAGGTCTGCTATCACCCTCAGTTAGGCCCCGTGCAGACATGCGACACTTGCATGGTCGAGGCAAACGGCAAGCTCGTGCGGGCATGTGCTGCCGTAGTCTCAGCCGGAATGATCGTCACGACGAACTCAGCCGGCGCAGACGCCGCGCAGCGCGAGGCATTCGACCGGCTGCTCGGCAATCACATGCTGTATTGCACCGTTTGCGACAACAACAACGGCAATTGTGTCACCCACAATACGACCAAAATGCTGCAAGTGCAGCATCAGAAGATCCCATTCAAGCCCAAGCCATTCGAGGTCGACCATACGAACCCGTTCTATCGCTATGACCCGAGCCAGTGCCTGCTTTGCGGGCGGTGCGTCGAGGCCTGTCAGGATGTGGAGGTGAATGAGACGCTTTCCATCAACTGGGAAGACGAACATCCGCGCGTTCTCTGGGACGGCGGGGCTGCGATTGGGGAATCGAGTTGCGTCTCGTGCGGCCACTGCGTCACCGTCTGCCCATGCAACGCTCTCATGGAAAAATCGATGCTGGGTCATGCCGGATTCCTGAGCGATCTGCCCAAGAGTGCGCTCGATGGGATGATCGACGTCATCAAATCGATCGAACCCGAGATGGGTTATGGCGCCATTCTCAAGGTGTCAGAAGCCGAATCCGCGATGCGCGAGTCACGGGTTCGCCGCACCAAGACCGTCTGTACGTATTGCGGAGTGGGTTGCAGCTTTGATGTGTGGACGAAGGATCGACATATCCTGAAAGTCGAGCCCGAGCATGGCCCGGCCAACGGCATTTCCACCTGCATCAAGGGAAAGTTCGGCTGGGACTTCATCAACAGCGCCGATCGGCTAACTAAGCCATTGATCCGCGAGGGAAACAAGTTTCGCGAGGCCACGTGGGACGAGGCGCTGCGGCTGATCGCGACGCGCCTGTCGGGAATCAAGGCAGCGCATGGCCCTGACGCGATCGCGCTGATCTCTTCTTCGAAATGCACGAATGAAGAAAACTACCTGATGCAGAAGCTGGCCCGCGCCGTCATTGGGACCTACAACATCGACAACTGCTCCCGGTATTGCCAGGCACCCGCGACCGTCGGGCTGTTTCGCACTGTGGGGTATGGCGGAGATGCCGGCTCGATCCGCGACATCGAATCAGCCGGTCTCGTGCTCATCATTGGCAGCAACACGTCCGAAAGCCATCCGGTGATTGCCACGCGCGTGAAAAGCGCGCACAAGCTGCGCGGCCAGAAGCTGATCGTCGCGGACATTCGTGAGCACGAAATGGCGCGGCGTGCGGACGTCTTCTTCAGTCCTCGTCCCGGGACTGATCTGGTTTGGCTTTCGGCGATCAGCCACTACATCCTTGAAAAAGGACTGGCAAAGACTGAGTTCATCGAGCGGTGGGTGAATGGGCTTGAAGAATATCGCAGGAGTCTGGAATCCTTCACGCTTGAGTACGCGGAAGCACTCACCGGCGTCCCTGCCACCACGCTGGCGGCCGTTGCCCGGATGATCGTCGAAGCCGGCGGCGTATGCGCGCTTTGGGCCATGGGCGTGACGCAGCACACCATGGGCTCGGATACGTCAACGGCGATCTCCAACCTGCTTCTGATTACGGGCAACTACATGCGACCCGGGGCCGGCGCGTATCCGCTACGCGGCCACAACAACGTACAAGGCGCGGGAGACAATGGCGCTGCGCCCAATAACCTCCCGGGCTATCAATCCGTGGATGACCCGGACGTGCGACAGCGATTCGAGAGCATGTGGAAGATCAAGCTTCCGACCACCAAAGGGCTGGACAATTCCGAGATGGTTGAAGCCATCGGGAAGGGAAAGCTCAAGGCGATGTACCTCTGCGGCGAGGATATGAGTCTCGTCGATTCCAACGCGAACTTCGTGGCGGAGGCATTCTCGAAGCTGGAGCTCTTCATCGTTCAGGACATTTTCTTCAGCCACACCTGCCAGTTCGCGGACGTCGTCCTGCCCGCCTCTCCAAGTCTGGAGAAGGAAGGGACTTTCACAAGCACCGAAAGACGCATTCAGCGGCTGTATCAGGTGCTCGAACCGCTGGCCGACTCAAGGCCGGATTGGATCATCATTCAAGATGTCGCGAATCACCTCGGAGCCAATTGGAAGTACACACACCCTTCGCAAATCACGGATGAAATAGCTGCACTGACGCCACTATTTGCCGGCGTCTCATATCAACGGCTGGAAGGATATGCGACGCTGCAATGGCCGGTCGCCGTGGATGGAACCGATGAGCCGCTGCTCTACACCAAGAGATTCGCGTTTCCCGATGGGAAGGCGCGGCTGTTTCCCGTGGGGTGGACCGAGCCCGCAGAACAACCCGACGCCGAATTCGATCTCCATCTGAACAACGGCGGTCTGCTTGAGCATTTTCATGCGGGCAATATGACGGCGCGCGTGGCCGGCATTCTCGAAAAAACACCGGATACCTGGGTCGAGGTGTCGCCGGAGCTGGCGAAGGAGCGCGGAATTCAGAGTGGCACGCAGGTTCAGCTACAGTCGCGTTATGGACAGGTGCGGGTCCGTGCCCTGGTCACCGACCGCGTGCACGGAAAGCAACTCTACATGCCGATGAATTCCACGGAGTCGCCGGTCAATCGACTGACCAGCAGTGTCAGAGATCCGGCGACTCACACGCCCGCTTACAAAGAGTGCGCGGTGCGCATGATTGTGTTGTCCGAGGTGGGACCAAGCCCCCTGCCGCGGATCAATTCGCGGTTCGGACGCCCCACACCACAGAAGGGCGTCCAGATTCAACGGAAATGGAACCGCCCGGACTATTCGATTCCCGGCAGTCAACTGATTCAGATCGGAATCCAACTGAAGCGCGAGTGAAAGCCGATGTCCAGTCCAATCACGTTCAACGCACCCATTCGCGATACACGCGCCGAATTGCAATCCCGGCTGATTGATGCGCCGGCCCAGCACGCAGAGGCACTATTGGCGGGCTACGAAGTCCTCCAGGGTCTGCATGATGCCGGAGTGCTCGAAATCATGCGCGGCGCACTCGGATCACGGGACCGGGTCCTGAACATCGCCGTCCGTGCGGCCGAGGGACCGGATTCGATTCGCGCTATTCGCAATCTCCTGATCCTGAGCAGCATGGTCAGCGAAATCGAACCGGAGTCCCTGAAGTCGTTCGCCCAGGTTCTGCCGCAGGCCCTGCAATTGATGGTTCACAGACCTGAGCGGCCGGGGCTTTGGAGGTTGCTCAAAGATTTCTTCTGGAACCGGGATTTTCGGCATGGCCTGGCCGCGGTGAATACGATGCTCGAAGTCCTGGGCAAAAGCTTATCCGGCGCGAATAGAGCGGACGAGAATTCCGCCGCGTCAAAGGGATAGGTCGCACGGGCTTTCAGCTCGCATCGTCAATGCCCGCTGCCCGCCGGACCGGCTTCGACCTTGCCACGGAATGAATGGTAAACGAAGGCGAAGTACGCTCCAGCCAGGGCGATCCCGATCGTCCACCAAACGAGGCCGACGCGCAGGGCGTGGTTTTCCGAGGCGGCGTTGGTTGCCGTCAGACTATGGGTTGGATCCAGCGAAGATCGCAGCCAAACTGGATAATTGCATGTCATCGTGGCGGCCATGAGGCCCAGAAGAAACGCACACGATGAGAGGAAGGCGGCGCGTTCGAGGCCCCGCTTCAAGAATCGGAAGACGCCCCACAACCCTCCGAGCATCAGGAGGATGAAGCCGATCGACCACGGACGCGCCGAGAAGTTATTGAAATTCGTCGGCTGAATCCATGCCGTGGCCAGTGTGACCAGCACCCACAGCGGGACCACGGCCAGCCACGCCGTCCGAGCCCATGCTCGACTGCGAGCTTGCACCGGACCATTCGTCTTCCAGTTGAGGTAGAGCGCTCCGTGGCCGGCGAGGACGCAGAGCGTAAAAATCCCCGACAGGAGCGTGTACCAATCGAAAATGCCCGGGCGCGGACCGGGCCGGAAATTTGTAAACAGGGGAATGGAAAAGAATCCGGTGGCGTCGAGGGGGACGCCGCGCACCACATTTCCGAGCGACGCCCCGAGTACGACGGCTAGCAGCCCTGAAGAGAGCGAGAACGTCGTGTCCCAGAACTCCCGCCACAGCGGGTTCTCCTGATGCGAGCGATTTACAATGGCGATCCCGCGCAGGATCAACAGCCAGAGCACGAGCATCAGGGCCAGATAGAAGCCACTGAACGCGGCGGAATAGACCCTGGGAAACGCCATGAACAGCACGCCGCCAGCGGCCACCAGCCACACCTCGTTGCCGTCCCAGACGGGTCCGATCGCGGCCAGCACGGTGCGACGCTCGTCATCGGTCTTTGCCACCAATCGGTGAAGTATGCCGGCGCCGAAGTCGAATCCGTCCAGGACCACATAGACCGCCAGCATGGCCGACACGAGGATGAACCAAATCATTTCCATTGGCATCTCCTTCTATGCTGGCGCGGGGCCACGCGCAATCTCCCGCATGACCTGGACGAGGAAGACAATGCCCAATGCCAGGTAGAGGCCTGCAAACCCCAATGTAGTGAAGACCACATCTCCAGTGTTAACCTGACGAGACCCTGAGTCGGCCGTGCGAAGCAGACCGTGGATCATCCACGGTTGCCGACCTAGTTCCGTCGTCCACCAGCCGGCGGTCGTGGCGATATACGGGAACGGCACGCTGAGCATCAACGCCCAGAGCACGCTTCGCGCCTTCAGAAGTTTGCCGCGCCAGAGGAGGAAAGCCGCGGCGGCCATTACGAGCGTGAGAATCGTCCCCAGCCCGACCATGATGTGGTAGGAGTAATAAAGCAATTCCACATTGCGGGGCCATTCGCTCTCGGGAAAGTCGTTCAGGCCCTTAACGGTGCTTCCGAAGCTTCCGTAGCACAGGAAACTCAGCACACCTGGAACGACGATCGGGTTCTCGAGTTTGCGAGTCTTCATGTTCGGCTGGCCGATGATTGCCAGCTCTGCGTCCGGGCCGCCGCGAAAGAGGCCCTCCATGGCCGCGAGTGTCACGGGCTTATATTGTGCAACCATCTTTCCCTGGCGGTCACCAGTCGGGAAGGCAACGACGAGACAGGCCAGGAGGCCGGTGACCACGCCCACCTTCAGACAAATCCGAGCGTGTTCGGCATACTTGCCCATGAGCGACCAGTAAGCGCCCACGGCCGCTACAACGAAGGACGCGGTAATGACGGAGGCCGTCATGTTGTGCGCGTATTGCCAGATCGCCCACGGATTGAAGACGAATTCCCAGAAATCCTTCAGATGCAATGCGCCGTCCGGGCCGAGCACGTAGCCGACGGGGTGCTGCATGAACGCATTGGTCGTGATGATGAAATAGCCCGAGAGCCAGGCGCCCAGGAATAGTGCCAGGGCCACCGCCAGATGCCCCCGCTTTCCCAGCCGTTTCTCGCCAAAGAGAAACAGACCCAGAAACGCGGATTCGAGAATAAACGCAAACACTCCCTCCATCGCCAAGGTCTGACCGATGACCTCGCCCGCAAAGTTGGAGAACCGGGCCCAGTTCGTGCCGAACTGAAACTCCATCGGGATGCCCGTCACGACGCCCATGGCGAAATTGAGGCCGAAGATCCGCGCCCAGAAGCGGGCTACTTCGTTAGAGCGTTCGTCCCCGCTGCGCATCGCCATGATCTTGAAGATCACGATGAGCAACGCCAACCCCATGCTCAGCTGCGGAAACAGATAGTGGTAGGTGATCGTGAACGCGAACTGGATGCGGTGCCACAATAGTCCGGTGTCGGTCATCGAAAACGCTCCGCCGGCAGCGCCCCGGGCGTGGGGCGAGATCGTTGGTCCCTGCGTGAAGGCTCGCTGCTTTCAATCAGCGCGGCGGCGCTGGAGCCGCGAGTTCCGCGATAGCCCGGTCCTCTGAGGGAAAGACCTGAAAGAGCGAGTTGAGCCGGGTGATTTCCAGCTCCGCGCTCAGTTGAGCGGATGGGTTGATGATGCCGACTCGCGCATGGGCGGCCATTCGTCTTCGAAGCGCCTGGACGAGGTACGCGACCGTCACGGAGTCACATTCCGTCGCGTCCTTGAAGTCGAAGAGCAAGGGTCGTGTAAATGCGTCCCCGCTCCGCGCCGTCATCTTGTCCATCGCCGCTTCTTGCGCTCCGATTTCCTTGCCTACCGGTCCCTGCAGACGGATCACGCGCACCCCGCGGATGTCCTGAACCTCCCGGATGAAATGGGGTATGGCGTCGGGCGCGGGTGTCGCGAGCCCCAGAATAGAGTGCAGGTCCATACAATCCTCTATGTTGAATCGCGAGTGTGGTATGCTGCGGGTCCATCGGCCAATCCGCATTGTACCCTAACGAACGCGGCGGTATGGGTCGGTACGCGGACGCGAATCCTCATTTCAGGCGTTTTCTGGCTTAGTAGCAGGCCAACTGTCCGCGCTCCACGCTTAGGATTGCAGTGAGGGTGATTTTGTTTCGCTGAACACCCCATATCACGACACCACCGAGTTGAAAGGAGATACAAATGCCGACGATCACGACCAAAGACGGAACAGAGATTTACTTTAAGGACTGGGGCACGGGACAGCCCATCGTCTTCAGCCACGGCTGGCCGCTGACCGCCGATGCGTGGGACGACCAGATGCTCTTCTTGGGTGATCGCGGTTTCAGGGTCATTGCGCATGATCGACGCGGCCACGGTCGATCCAGCCAGCCGTGGAACGGCAATGAAATGGACACTTACGCCGACGACCTCGCGGCGCTGACCGAAGCGCTGGACCTGAAGAGCGCAGTCCACATCGGCCACTCAACCGGCGGCGGCGAAGTCGCGCGATATATCGGGCGGCATGGAACGAAGCGCGTCGCCAAGTCCGTCCTGATCGGCGCGGTACCGCCGCTGATGCTGAAGACCGCAGCCAATCCCGGCGGGCTGCCCCTCGACGTTTTCGACGGACTCCGCGCTCAGTTCCTGGCCGATCGTTCACAGTTTTTCAAAGACTTGAGCTCGCCGTTTTACGGCGCTAACCGCACCGGGGCGAAAGTGTCGCAGGGCCTGCGCGACTCTTTCTGGTTTCAGGGAATGCAGGGCAGCATGAAGGGGCTGTATGAGTGCATCAAGGCATTCTCCGAGACCGACTTCACCGAAGATCTGAAAAAGATCAATGTCCCGACGCTGATTCTCCATGGCGACGATGATCAGATCGTGCCGATCGGCGCGTCGGCCATGCTGTCGTCGAAGCTGGTCAAGGGCGCGCAGCTCAAGCTCATTAAGGGTGCGCCACACGGCATGTGTTCGACCCGCAAGGACGACATCAACGCCGCGCTGTTGGAGTTTCTGAAGGCCTAGGCGGGCGGATCTCGAAACGCGCCTTCACCGGCGCCTTTCGGTGACTCGATCTGGAGAATGGAGATTGATCATGAGCACGTTGACCGCAAAATCGCCCATCCTCGCCCCACCGTTTTCACTTGAGACGGCCATACGGAAAGTGCGATCGGCCGAAGACGGCTGGAACTCGCGCGATCCGGAACGGGTGTCGCTGGCCTATACCGAGGACTCCGTCTGGCGAAACCGCAGCGAGTTCATCGTCGGGCGGGACGCGATTCGAAAGTTCCTGGCCGGTAAGTGGGATCGCGAACTTGAATACCGGCTGGTCAAGGCGCTGTGGGCATTCAGCGAGAACCGGATCGCCGTGCGCTTCCAGTACGAATGGCACAACAGCGACGGCGCCTGGTTCCGCAGCTACGGCAACGAACAGTGGGAGTTCGATGAACGCGGATTGATGCGGCGCCGCGAAGCCAGCATCAACGACGTTTCGATTCTTGCGGCCGATCGCAAGTTCTTCTGGCCGGCGCCCGGTCCTCGACCGGCGGACCACCCCGGCATTCCCGAGGCCGAGTGATTTCGTCTCGCCGCGCTCTATGATGCCGGCCGCTGAGCCCTTTTCTCGCGTGCAACCATGGTCTGGAGCAGACGATGAGCGACATTCGACGAAGAGACTTCATCGCGGGCGCCGCATCGCTTGCTGCCGCAGCAGCGGTGACCCTCGGCTCGCCAAGAGAGGTCGGCGCCGGCGACGCGAGCTTCATGAACAACGTTCCGGATCCGATCCTGTCGGGTGACGATCTGCCGACGTTCAAGTTCGCCCTTGAGAAGTCGGAAGGCCGCGTCAGCGGCTTGAGCTTTGCGAAGGAAGCCACCGTCAGGCAACTGCCGATCTCCAAAGGAATCGCGGGCGTCGCCATGGGGCTCGCGCCGGGAGTCATGCGCGAGCTTCATTGGCATGCAACGGCGGCCGAGTGGGCGTTCGTGCAGGATGGGCGAGTCCGGACGACCGTGACCGGCCCCGGCGGTTACGAGGAGACCAACGATTTCGAGCCGGGCGACGTGTGGTATTTCCCGCGCGGGCACGCGCACGTTCTCGAGTGCCTGGGCGACCAGCCGTGCCACTTCATCCTGATGTTCGACAACGGCTATTTCTCTGAGTTCGGTACGTTCAGCATCACCGATTGGATCGGACATGTTCCCAAGCCGCTCCTGGCGAAGAACTTCGGCCTGCCGGAGTCAACCTTTGACGGGTTTCCCAAGAAAGAAGTATACTTCGCGAAAGGTGCACTGCCTCCGGCCAAGCCCGCGACGCCCGGCCAGGGCTGGAAACTGCCGCCGCTGACTCACAAGTATCGATTGCTCGCCAATCCGCCGCGCGTCAACAACAAAGGCGGCCGCCTCTGGCTCGTTGATTCCACCTTGTTCCCAATCTCCACGACATTCACCGGGGCGGTTCTCGAGTTGGATCGGGGCGCCATGCGCGAACTGCATTGGCATCCGACGGCGGACGAGTGGCAGTATGTCTTGCAGGGGCAGGCCAGCGTGACGCTATTCGGTTCCGGCGGCCGCTATCGGGCCGAAAAACTCGAGCAAGGCGACGTCGGCTACATTCCGCAGGGCTACGGGCACTCGATCGAGAACGTCGGTTCCGGCACATGCCGCGTCCTCATCGGATTCAATTCCGGCATTTACGAAGAAATCGACCTTTCGGAATGGATCGCCTCGAACCCGCCCGACGTATTGGCGACCAACTTCGGTCAGCCGGCAGCAGTGTTCGAAAAGTTTCCGCGCAAGGATGTATTCATCGCCCCCAACGACGGTCCTTCAAAGTAAGGGCGTTCGCCGCCGGCAAGGTGCCACTTCATAAAAAGGGGCGGCGTATCCGGGCATTTGGGGGGGCCTGGCGCGATTCTTGTGCAGTCGAGGCCGTTAAAGGTGCGGCCCGACGCATTTCTTCTGGAAATCTGCAATTTCTCGCCATCCAGCGGACATTAGAAGTTAGCGTGTCGGAGGACACATCTAGCGCGGTTGGTTCCAATCATATCCCCGCTCCCGCCGAACAGGCGCTGCGGGCCGACTTCGCCGCGCGCTTCAAGGGTTCCTTTCGGGCGTCATGGCTGATCGCGGCAGGCATACTGGGCGGAACGGCCATGGCCGACGACGTCGTTCAGGAAGCGGCCATCATCGCTCTCTCAAAATTCGCTCAGTTTCGGGCTGACTCGGACTTCAATGCATGGATTGCGCAGATCGTTCGCCATGTTGCGCATAACGTCTTTCGCAAAGAGCGCCGCCGCCGCACGCTGCCGCTGAACGACCAACTGAAGGATGAACGCGGCGGCGCGAGCGATCAAGTTCAATCGATCAACGGTCCGCACGCGGATGCCAATGGTGACCGTTTGGCGCTCGCCGCGCGCGGCATGCTTCCCGAGCAGCAACAGAGCTTCGACGACCAGGTCTTAAGCGCGCTGCGGCGGGTTGACACCACGGCGCGGGCGTGCCTGCTGCTGCGAACCGTCGAATGCCTTGAGTACGCTGAGATATCGCGGCTGCTGGGAATCCCAGAGGGCACGGCCATGAGCCATGTCCACCGAACGCGGGAGTTTCTGCGATTGAATCTCGTGACAGACGTGCGGAACGTCGCCGTACGCCCCGTCTCCGGTCAGATCGAAAGGCGAGCGAAAACGAATGAGCCAAGAACCATCCCATGATCGAGGCCGCAAGGTCGATCACGGCGTCAACGGCCAGGGCGAGCCGCCGCATTTGACGCGCGCGACGACCAACCGCAACGGCGCTGGAATCGCACCGGATTGCCAGGGGCCGATCGATGACGCCATCAGACGGCAGTTCGAGCCGCCGACCGGCGATGCCGTACTGGCGCGCGTTCTCGCCGCCGCGTCGGCCGCCGACTCGGGCGGAACGTCGCTTCGCATCGCACCGCTAAGGCGCCGCGCCCTGCCGTGGGCAATTGCCGCGGCCGTCGGACTCGTCGTCATGGCCGGCTCCTGGCGGCTCGTCCGGCCCGCCATTTCCCCGCCTGACAGGGGTAGCGTGCCGTCATCGATTCTCAGCGGGACGCTGGAGCAAGTGTACGGACAGGCGGTCGCCTCGGGCTTCAGGCCGGCGTGGAAATGTAAGACGGATAAACAGTTCGCCATGACGACCTATTCGCGTTTCGGCACGGGCTTGTTGCTGGCGGAACATGAACCGGCGCTCCAGCCGATGGGCTGGTCGTATTGCGACAGCATCAGCCGGCATACCGCCATGCTGCTTCTCTCCGTGAACGGTCGAAATGTGATTGTGTATATCGATCGCGCCGAGCACGATCCGGGACAAAAGCTTCCGAGCGACCCGCGGTTGAAGTTGTTCAGGAAGGAGATCGGCCCGCTGGTTCTCTATGAGCTTTCGCCGCTCGACCGTGCGAATGTGCTCGATCTTTTCTATCGGAAGGAGATTCCGAAGGATTGGTTGAGCGGTTGGACTTACGAAAACTGACTCGCCGATGTGATTCCAACAATAAAAAACGGGCGCCCCACTGATGGGCGCCCGCCACACCAAGCCCCTCCTGGCGTGAGGGAGGCAAATCAAGCACGGCGTCGTCGAGAGGCGAACACGCCTCCCCAAGCAGACGCGATCAATGCCACGGTCATCGGCTCGGGAACGTCGATCCGCCCGTAGAGACCGTGGTCTTCCTTATCCGGGCCCGCCGCAAAGAACAGCGTGTTGGTCGGCTGGTCATTCAGGCCGTTGCCGAATTCCAGGCCCCATAGCCCATCGACTTCAAGTTCACTCCCGCTGGCATCAGACAGAGCTCCCAGCAGCGCGCCGGTCAGTGGATTGAATGCGTTAATGCGGCCGTCGCCAAAGTTCCCCACCAACAGCGCGTTGCTGAATGCGCCAAAGTTGGAAGGCGCGATGGTCATGCCCCAGGGCGAATTGAGCGGGCCCTGGCTGATCAGGCGGTGGTCCAGCGATCCATCCAGATTGAATATGTTGACGAAACCATTGCCGGCGCCCGGCATGTCATCGACACCGCCCGGACCGAGCAGCGCATAACTCACGTAGATCTTGTTGTTGAATGTGCGCACATTGAATGGATTGAAGCCGGCCGGCAGGGTGGGGTCCTGGAACGCGGATGAAAGTGCCGCGTTGAATGCGTAATTGCTATTGAACGCGTCGATCCGGCCGTTGTGAAAATCGGTCGCCAGAAGATGCGTATCAGACGTGGACGCGAGGCCCTTGTAGACCGCTCCGCCTTTCGAGCGATCGGCGACTTTGAAGCTGGAGGTCGATGGAGAGGGAGGCGAGCCAACGCCCGGATTCCACGCGGCCAGAATGCCATCCTCGGTCGCCCAGATAAACCGCGCCGGACCCGATTGCGCCCCCTGGCTGACCACGTAGTCGCTGCCGCCGTTGAAGACGATGCCCGTTGGGCTGCCGCCCGTAGCGGTGGACGGCCCCGGGACGTCGACGACCAGACTCTGTGGATTTCCATCGCCGTCGTAGAGCGTGGATTTACTGCCGTGGTTTGACGAGACCCACACAAAGCCATTCGGATTGAAGACCACGCCCCACGCGTTGATGAGATTCGGGTCGGTGTGCGCGGCGGCTCCGGGCTGATCGGACACGAGATTTGTCCGCACGTACTGCGCGTGCGATTCCACTGCGAGCGGCCCCGTCAGAACGATCAGGCCCAGGGTAACGGCCGGCCGAAACGGTCGCATTCGGCGCGTCGCGAAAACTGAATTCCATTGCATCACATTCTCCTTATTTTGGTCAGGAGAATCCCCCGAATCTTGAAACGAACCCGGCTTGGCCCCTGCTGGTCGTCACAAATCGCGCAGCATACGTCTGCCGCGCTCGGCGGAATGTCTCCTTTCGTACAATGTCGCACGCGGGGGAGCGCCATTGCACGAACGCGCAATGAATTAGGAGGATTGCATTACCCGTTTTGGGGAAGATCAGGTCCGGCGGGTCATCGCACCGTGCATCCGCTAGCGTTTGCCGGAACGAATGGTGGTTGGGACTTCGATACCGAGTGCAGTGGCGAGCGAGATTTGGTGGTCCTGCTCTTGAATGAGTATCTCGCGGATATGCTCGGCCATCGCGTACTCACCCACGGCTTCGCACTGCGTGATGCGTTCGCGATAATTTCGAATGGTCTCGGTCTCATTCTCAAGATCGAATCGCAGCATGTCCTTTGCGTTTTTCGAGGTGCGAACGTGCTTGGGGGCGACCACCGGCATTCCGCCCAGATAATCGATCTGCTTTGACAGGATGAGGGCGTGCTGAAGCTCTTCGCCGGCGTGGACCGCCAGCTCGGCGGCGATATTCATGTATTCGGCGCCCTTGAGCACCTGCGAATAGACGACGTAGGCGATGATCGCCTGGTATTCGCGGGCGAGATCTTCGTTCAAGAGGTCGATGAGCTGGGCCCGAGTGATCGACTTCGCGCCATTGGCCTTGGAGGTCGCACGCGCCATGATTACATCTCCTGAATTGCCGCCGGTGGAAATTGGTCGGCGAGCATCGCGCTATCTTAGCCAGCTTTCAAAATCCGGTCGAACGAAGCGAAACGATTAGTCGGCGCGCTTCGCGATCGCGCCGCTCGTTCGATTGGAGCGAATCCCGCCCGGGACGTTGCGCAGCCCAGGTCTGTTATCTCGTATCGAGCGTTGAGTGGGGGCTGATGCTCGCGGCCAGAAACAGTTTGTTTCGATAGCGAAGCAGACGGAATGTCATTATCGCTGGGCGACGGCAAGAGTGCGCCGATCAACGTTGCAATACCGAGCAGCGAATAGGCCGAGCGAGCAAGACCCAATCCGAGTAACACTGTCAGAATGTTGTGTCCCGTCAGTCCTTGGAGACCCAGAATGATGCCGCCGAGCACAGTGAGGCATTTTCCGATCAAACTCCATCGTCCGGCGGGCAGCCAACTGAGATGGCCGCGCGGGAATTCGTTTCTTGCTCGGCCATTTTGTTGCGTTGTTATCGACACCGGGTTGCCCTCAAAGGTTGTGGAAGTATCTGAGGGCGGCGGTGACGTCCGGCTGAAATGTATCTAAAGCAGGTTTCATCGTGTCGTCTGAGAAGCCCATCGTTGGCCCGGCGCGTGCGATGGAGCGTTACTTCTTCTTGACGCGTTTAAGCGGCGTTTCCGCCGGGCCGGCGATGACTTTTCCGGTGCAGCCAAATCGCGACCCGTGGCAGGGACAATCCCAGCTCGTCTCCGCCTCGTTCCACTGGACGACGCAACCGAGGTGCGTGCATTCCGGCTGTAGAAGCGTCGTGCGACCGCGGGCGTCGCGATACGCGGCGACACGCGCGCCATTGAGTTTCAGGATCTTGCCCTGGTTGCGCCGAAGGCTTCGAAGCGATTTGCCCTCGCCGGCCGCCATGCGGTCCTTCAGCATGTAATAGGGATATTCGAGGTTTTCGCTGAGGTAGTTCCAGACGCCGCCGTGAACCTGCTTTCGCTGTGGAGCAAATAGCTTGCTCCAACGATTCCGGCGTCCCACGATCGCATCGCGGATCAGCATGGCCGCCAGCGTGCCGAAGGTAATGCCGTTGCCCGAATACCCAGTGGCGACGAATTGGCGGGCAGTCGTTTCGCCGATGAGCGGCAACCCGTCGTGGCTTTCGATGACCTGCCCGGACCAGCGTCGATCGACCATTGCGTCAGGCAGGACCTGGCGGAGTTTTTTCTCCAGGGCGCCGAATCGCTGAATGGTGTCTTTCGCCTGACCGGTCTTGTGATCGAGCCCGCCGAAGACGGCGTACTGTCCCTTACCCTCGGCGTCGACTCGCAGGTAGTAATAGGGACTGCTGGTGTCCCAGAACAGGGCTTCCGGCGCTCGGCCATTCTTTATCCTGGCGCCGATGGCGTAGCTGGTGTACGGCGCCAGCTTGGTCTGAAGCGCGGCGGCAGCGGGCACGCTGCTGATGCCCGTGAGCGGCACATCCGTTGCGATGACGACGGCCCCGCATGTGATGACTCTTCCATTCGCGTGGACGCGTATTGCCCCCTGCTTACCGGCGGCTTCGAACTTTTTTGCTTCGGTTCGCTCAAAGATGTGACTCCCGCGGCCCGGAATGCGCGTTGCGATTCCAGCGAGGTACTTCAGCGGATGAAACCGGGCCTGATTCTTGAAACGAATGGCGGGCCGTCGGACGATGGGCGCCTCCGCCATGAATTCCGCCGCGAAGCCCAGTTCGATTGCCAGCTCGGCGTCGCGCTGGAGTTCTCGCCGCTCGTCCTTTTCGCCATCCAAACTCGCATGCAGAAAACCCGGGATCCGCTTAAAGTCGCAGGCGATCTTCTCGTTGCGAACGATCCGCTCGATTTGATCAATAGCAGTCACGCCGGCGTTCCAGACGGCCCGTGCGCGATCGCGCCCGAATGATTTGACGAGTTGATGAATGCGCAAGTCCGTCACGTAAGTAAGGTGGGCGGTCGTGCTGCCTGTATCGACTTGCGCGAGACGATCTCGTTCAATGACGGCGACCGTTCGGCCGGCCTTCTTCAACAGATAAGCGACGCTGATACCCGTCATTCCGCCGCCGACTACCAGCACATCGACTTCGAGCGATCGGTTCATCGGCGTGAATCGCGGCAGTCGAATCTTTTTCCAATGCGAGACGGTCGGCATAAGCGATGGCCTTTGTGGCAAGCGGGCGCCGGCGGCGCTCTCCGGCATTCTAGGAAACGCGAGAGCGGCTCTGGGAAGTCGCTTTGAGAACTATCGAGGCATGGCCGCGGCCCGCGCAACCGCATGTCATGAATGGCGAGTTCGGCGAATTTGGCGATTTGAAACGCGGCACGTCAAAGTTCGCTGGCAGCACTGGAAATCGCTTTTCTGCCTTCCCGTTGGACGCATGCCTTTCACGATTGATCAATCGCCGCCGCTTGGGGGCGAGTTCGACGCCTATACCCTATTGGAGGACCGAAGTGGTGACACAATGACACTGGCTGAATTGCTGACGCTCGCGGCCGCGACGCTGAACTCGGTGCCGCATCATCCGGCGGTCACGCCCGAACTCTGTGCTTCGATCTGCTGGATCGAGTCGCGCGGCACGGCGAGCGCGCGGGGTGATGGCGGCAAGGCGCGCGGCCTGGCGCAATTCCACGACGCGACATGGAAACGATTCCGGCCGCAGTTCCCGAGTGCGTGCGCTGTTCATCGCCGCGAAACAGGTCACTTCAAACACGCCGACTGTCCGCGTTGCGCCATGAGCGCACTGGTCGCCGAACTCTGTTACGCCGCCGGTCGCGCTCCCAAAGAGCAAACGGACGACGCCGGATTCGTGCGCAGATTTCTCTGCCGGTTTCACAACGCGGGTCGATTCGACGACGAAAACACGGCGTATGTTCGCAATGTCGAGGCGTTAATGCGCGAGCTGTCCAAACGCCGCACGACCACCACTCAGCCCGCGACAAGCGAAGCGTCGCATCTTGAGCCGCAGCGGCGAAGCAAGCGCGGGAAGGCGCCCCTGAAGCAAACAGTTACAAGGTCGAAGCCCGCTGAAGCGATCGGCCGGCGAGACTAATGCGGGATTGTCCGCATTCGCGTGCCGGCTGATCCCCTCCCACGCCACGGAACCTTAATACTCCGGAATCAGTGAACGATTTGTCACCGGCGCGTGCTTTTGTCGTGACACGCCCCGAGCTATGCTCGGCCCGTTGGCTTAATGGTTACGGGCTCGAGCCCCGTCGAGCCAGATTGTCTTTCAACCATTTTTCCCTTGCGACCCCTTGACCAACGCGGCTTGCGAATTGCGGTCGGCCGGCCTGAGTGGGTGACATGAAGTCCGGCGTCGGCGCGATCGCCCTGCTTTTTCTGGTGGTGTATATCCTGCCTCTGGGTTGGCGGCCGCTGCTCGCACCAGACGAGGCCCGCTACTGCGAAATTCCACGCGAGATGATCAAGTCCGGCGACTGGATCGTGCCGCGGCTCAATGGCCTGCGCTATTTCGAAAAGCCGGTCCTGGGCTACTGGGCAATCGCCGTATCCATGCTGGCCTTCGGCGAAAGCGCGTTCGCGGCGCGACTGCCCTCGGCGCTCGCGACTGGGCTGACAGCCCTGCTGATCGGACTGATCGTGCGACGGTCGCGGGCCGGACCGTCCACAAGTGTGCTGGCGCCGGCCGTGTTTCTGACAAGTGCGCTGGTCTTCGCGATCGGCGGCTGCAACATTCTCGACAGTATGTTTGTTGCGATGCTGACAGGATCGCTGGCGGCACTGTTTGCTTATACAACCGAGCGATCGAACTCGAGACGGCGATTGTTTCTGGCGGCTGCAGGCGTGTGCTGCGGTCTGGCCTTCCTGGTAAAGGGGTTTGTCGCGTTTGTTCTTGCAGGATGCGTCATCGTTCCATTCGCGCTGTGGGAGCGGCGCTGCCTCGAGCTGTTGAAGCAGGCGTGGATCCCGATCCTCGCAGCCAGCGTGGTCTGCATGCCGTGGAGCATTGCCATCGCGTTGCGCGAGCCGGATTTCTGGCGGCACGTCATTCTTGTGCAGCATCTGGATCGCTTCGCCGGGTCGATGGACGAGCAACGCAGCAATCCATTCTGGTACCTTCCACTGATTCTTCTGCTCGGGACCTATCCGTGGAACATGTTCCTGCTGTCGGTGAGTGAGGGCCTCAGGTTGCGCCGCGCGCCGCGCCCGCTCGAGCGATTCGCCATTTGTTGGATCGTATTCCCGCTGCTGTTTTTCTCGGTATCGCGCGGCAAGCTGGGCACGTACTTATTGCCGTGTTTCCCGCCGATTGCGATCCTGACGACGATCGGACTGCTCGATTACTTCAAGGATGGGCGAAGCCGGGCGTTCAATGCCGGAATCCTGTGCGTGGCAACGGTTCCGGTAGTTTGCATCCTCCTGATTCTCATCCGCCCGTTCGCGCGGCTGTTCAGCGCCGACGTATACGGCGACGCGGAGTCGTTCCCGCGCGCAATGGGTCTAGCGGCCTCGATCGCGTTTCTGGCCATGCTGGTGCTGGCGTTTCGATCGCGGCCACCGCTCCGCAAGGCGGCCCTCGTCTGTGGGGGAACGGCGGTTGCGCTGGCCCTTGCGCCGCTGGCTTTTCCACTGGAGCAATACCAGGAGGCCATGCCTGAGCGATTTCTCCGAAAACACGCCGACCTGATCGATGGCTCGACCACCATCGTTTCAGACCGGGCGCTGGTACACGCCGTCTGCTGGGTCTTTCGCCGCGAAGATGTTCTGATGCTCGACCGTCGCGCGGGAGAGCTTGAATATGGTCTTGGATTCGCAGGTCCGGACCGCATCGTCGGAATCGAGCGGTTCGTAGATCTGGCCGGCAGCGAGAATCGTCGCGGGCGCGTGATCGTGATACTGCCGGCGGCCATTCACAACACCATGCTTGGGTTTCTGAAGCTGGTCAAACTATCGCGGCCGATCCCCGTGCCGAAGCACGAATATACAGAGGGCGGATTGTGGATCGGGGAGTTTTGATTCGGCGGATTAACCGCGGGCGGGCACGCTGACGGCAGATTCGATGGTGGGCTCGGCCGCGGCCGGCCGATGCTCGGTCAAAACGGCGATCAATCGATCAATCTGCTCGCGCGTGTGATTGGCGTTCATCATGAATCGCAGCCGCGATTGTCCGCGGGCCACGGCCGGAAAGACGATCGGGTCGACGTGGAAGCCATGCGTCGCGAGCGTCTGCGAATATTCCTGGCAGGCCGTCTCGTCGCCGACCCAGAGCGGCAGGATGGGGGTCTCGCGAGCCAGCAGGCGATAGCCGAGCTTGTCCATCGCGCGAACGAAATACCGCTGGTTCTCCCACAGCCGGGCGCGGCGCTCGGGTTCGTCTTGAACGATGTCCATTGCTTCCATAACGGCCAGGGCCTGGTCTGGCGGCAGCGTGGACGTGAACGAATACGCGCTGCACCCGAATCGCAGTAAGTCGACGATGTGGTGCTCGGACGCGACGAATCCACCGATCGCGCCGTAGGCCTTGCTCAGCGTCCCCATGCAGATCAGCCGTGGGCTGTCGACGTCGAAGTGTTCCATCGTGCCGCCGCCGTTGGGGCCGAGCACGCCGGTGCCGTGCGCGTCGTCGATGTAAACCAGCGCATCGTGGCGGTCGGCGACTTCGAGGATTTGCGGCAAGGGCACGATGTCGCCGTCCTGACTGAAGACGCCGTCCGACGCAATGATCTTGACGCTGGCTCGGCTCGCTTTGAGGCAATCCTCGAGATGATTCATGTCGCAGTGGCGATAGGCGGCCTTTTCGACGCCGGCGATGCGAATGCCCTCGCGAATCGACATGTGGTTGCATTCGTCGGTGAAGTAGGCGTACGAGAGATGCGTCTGCGGCCGGAAACCGTAGAAGCGGGCGATCAGCGTCAGGCGCGGCAGCGCCGACAAGACGCCGAGATTCGTCAGAAAGCCGGTGATGAACAGGATGGCGGCCGGCCGGCCTTTGAGACGCGCGAGGCGGGATTCGAGCTCGTGGTAGATGTCGAGGTCGCCGCCCAGCAGGCGCGATTCGCAGTTGCCGACGCCGTAGCGCTCAAGGCCGCGCCGCGCGGCGGCGATCATCCGCGGACTCGTCGCGAGTCCCAAATAGTTGTTCGAGCTGAAGGAGACCATCGGCCGGCCTTCGCACTCGAAGTTCGGATCGGGAAGCTTCGAGACCGGCGAAACGCTGTGCGGCGCCGCCTCCCGCAGCCAGGAGTGAATCTGCTTAAACTCGTCCACTAGTGAACCCCGTCAGGAATTGCAGAGAGACATCGTCGCCGGAGATCATAATGCCCCGGCTCACCGGAATCGACGTGCGGCGTTATTCCGCCATATCCGTCACATTGTGGCGTCCTTCCCCCGACTCGGGAAGCAATGCTTCGATAAACCCGTCTCGTTCGCGACTTTCAAACCGCGTCAACCGGGCTGAATCTGACAGCGTACAGACGCCGCTCACCAGGTCGAACTCCCAGTGATGCCAGGGACATGTGACACACGTCCCATTGACGGCTCCGGCCGCCAGATTCCCGCCGGCGTGCGGACAGCTATTGCGAATGACCACGACTTGCGGGGGATGCTCAAGCCGGAAGACCGCCAGCTCGTGCCCGGCCGCCTCGACAAACCGCCCCCGGCCGACAACACACTCGTTGGCGGCAATCAGGCGAACCCAATTTGGCATGGATGAATCGCGGCGAATCGGGTGCGATGAATGAACTGGTTACGGCATCGGAATTCGTGAGCCGCGCCACGGACGATTCGTCTGGGTCAGGAGCATGATGTCGTCATTCCACATGCGGGCGTTGGCGTTCATCTCCTGCTGGACGCGGAAGTTATTCTCCGAGGCGGTGGTGCCGACGCCGGCACAGCCGGTTGCCAACATAACCAGGCCGGCAAGAATTGCGGCCGCCACGAGTCCCTTGGTGCGTTGCATCGGTTCAGCCCTCTCGAATGAGTCTCATTAACTATCGGCCAGAAGCCCCGCCGCCCCCGCAATTCACAGCGATAGACTATGGTTTTCGGGCTTCATTTTCAACCCCATGGTGCCCGGCGGAATCTGCTTCCCGCAGCATGCCCAGCCATTCGCCATATTGATAGGGGATCTGGAACTCCGCCCCGATGCGTTTCAACTCGGCCAATCCCTGTTCGTAGACGTCGGGCTGCCATGCCTTTGCCGCCGGGTCGCAGAAAAAGACCCGGCAGCCGAGCGGGCGATGCTCGCGGGCGGTGCACTGACCGGCCACCTGGTAGGGGCACGCATCCTCGGATTCGACTGGTCGCAGGCCGGCCGGCTGCTGTCCCGCGCGGAAATACATCAGCTCGGGCTGTGTGACATAGAGCTTGTGGCCGAATTGCCCGAACTTGCAGCACGCCCCGCGATTGATGCACACCGGTCGATGCGCGGCGATGGCCGCATCGGTCGCTGCGTAGAAGGCGCGCATGCGGGCGTTGAAAGCGGTTTCGTCGGCCGGGTTCACCGCTCGGCCTCTTCCCATGTTTCAGCGAGGCGGGCGCGCTCGATCTGCACGTAGTTGTGTTTGCGCCCGTGATCGATCCCGGGGCAGGTTCGCGCGGCCTGCTTCCACGTAGCGGGAGAATCAAGATTGCTGTCCCAGAATGGCCATGTCCGGCACTGCAGTGGCCGAACCGGATAGACGCTGCAGATGCGTTTGCCGTCGATCTGTTTAAGAAAGACGCAGTCGCCGTTCTTGTGTTCGGTCAACGAGAGTTTCGAGCCGACGCGTCGCAATTCGGTGGGGGGAAGCGCTCCGTCCTTGCGGCCGAGAAAGGTAGCGATCTTCGAGACTTCGTCGGGCGTCAGAAAGACGTATCCCGGCGGCCCGGTACAGCAGTTGCCGCACTGGGTGCAGGTGAAGCTCAGGCCCTTGGCGTACCAGTCCCCTTCGGTCTCTTTCGACACGCGTTCATCGTAGTCGCGCGAATGTCGTTTAGCGAGCCGGCGCCGCCTGCGGCGATGAGCGTGGGGCGACGATCGCGGCGCGCTTGTCGAAGCCCGGGCCCGACATCAGCTCGCTGGTCAGTCGATCTTCGACCACGCGAATGCGGCAGAATCGCCAGTAGTCGGCAACCCAGCGGGCGCCCGCCGCCCCGATCAGCACGCCGCAGAAGGCCAGGAAGACCGGCGTGACGTCGCAGTGTCGGGCCGCGATAAAAAGGTGGGCCGCTTCGAGGGTGGCGGCCATCGCGGCGCATAGCGTTGCGTATCGCGCGATCCAGCCGCGCCACGTGTGGCCGCGAAGCCGCAGGGCTGCGGACGCCAGTCCGCCCAGTGCGACGTATGGCAGCAATTTGCTGCTCAGATCCAACAGTGAATCGTTCGGCCGCGAGGCCAGTGAAGACGCAAACGGGATCAGCCGAACGGCATGCGCCTTTGATCTCACGGCGTGGCCGCGAATATCCGGCTGCAGCGGCGCGAGTCCGCGAAGCACAATGGCCGCGCAAATGAGGTACGCGGCGGCGATCAGCAATCCGCGCGGCAGGCGTAGTGAGTCTCCGCCGGGCTTCCAGCATCCGATGGCCGCTCCGATGGCTCCGCCGGCCAAACCGCTGGCGATGTGCGCGGTATCAAGTCCGCGCGACGGCTCAAAGATGCGCAGCACGGCCACCAAGCCGGAGAGGATGAGCGTGGCCGAAATCGCGTAGATTGCGGAGTCGAGCCGTCCGAATCCGCGCGTCCGACGAATCGCCCGGGCTGTCATCGCGGCGAAGATCGCATACATGGCTGCGTCGGCCGATCGTTCCAGTGAATAATCCCAGCGGGCGCGAACGATTTCGGCGTCCGACAATTGCGGGCGTCGCGCCAGGCGCTTCGCCTGGGCGAGGGACTTCCACTCGTGCAGCGGGCTCAAGCTGGCGGCGCGCAACCCGCGCCCGATGTCGCGCGCGTCCATGAGCAAGTCGTATGGGCGCAATTGGATGACGATGATGAGACACGCAACCACCTTGGCGGCCGCCGACCACGGCTGCGAGCGGATTTCCCAGCGCATCTGATCGCGTCTGGCCCGCACGATTGGCCGCAGCAAGCCCCCACCGATAGCTCCCAGCATTGCTCCGAGCGTATTACTTGCCACGTCGACCACCGAGGTGGTCCGTGCCGGCAACATCGATTGCACGCCCTCGCAAAACAGACTGATCGACAGGCCGGCCCCGATGGCCATCGCCAGTCCGCCCGCCGCGCTCCAGCCCGTGCGGCGGCTTGCAAGATAGGCCAGCGCGCCCAATGGCCCATAGAGCGCGATGTTCGCAATGACGTCGCCCTTCGACAGCGGCGCGTGCCAAAATCGAACCCAGGCGGGCGCAAGCAGCGGCGCGGATGCCGGGCGCGAGAAATCCAGCGGAAGGACCGAGACGCCAATCAGCGTCAGGGTCGCGGCGACAAACGCCAGCTCGGCCGCATGCGCATGCAGCCAGTTGATGATCGGTTCAGATGAAATCCGTCGTCCGGCATCGCCGTCCGCGTGAACGTCCATTGGATGAAGCCCCCGTTCGTGCCCCCGGCTACCGTCGTATGTCGGCCGGCACCATCATGACATCACCAGCCCGGATCGGTCGCATCGGCATGTACGGCCGCTCTCCGTTCCATGGACTCGGCTGCGTTGTCGTCGATCGATCGTCCTGAGCGGCAAGCTCCCACAGTGCCGATGCCGCCAACTGATGCAGTGCCCGCCCGGCCATGAAGCCCGCAACCAGAATGCGCGGGTCTTCGGACTCGGGCGTGTCCTTTTTGATCTTGGCCTCAGGATCGCCGGTGGCGCTGCTTTGAAAGACGGCCAGCGGCGTGTGCGATCGATTGTCCCACATGACACCCACTTGCTCGGAGACGTAGCCCTCGTCGCCCGACTCGGAGTAGATCACCGTCAGGGCATAGCCCAGTCGATCCGACTCTTTGAGCAGGTCGGCGATCGATACGCTCTTCAGCGGTAGACCGTATTTCCCGAGGATGCCAACCTCTCGCACAAGCGGATCGAGTTCGAGCAGATTGTTCCAACGCGATGCGGCCGGGGCCCGAATGGGTGCAATTTCGTACGGACGCTCCTGTGTTCCCGCCGCGCTCTTCTTCAGGCGAGTCACCGCGACGCTGCACGGGAATCGGCCATTAGTCCGCTGATTGGACAGGAGCCGGTAGCCGTCGTTTTCGATCGCGGGGCCGGTCGCGCCGAGTTCCGCTGCCGACAGGCCCGTGTCTTCCGTTTCGGTTGCGATCAGGTCGGTTTGTTTGGGCGAGGCACAGCCCGCGCCCATCAGGAGAAGTGCTGCCGCGAAGCCAGTCGTCCATTGCATGCCGAGAATTCTCATCAGTCGATACCGGACGCTCGCGACCCGGGCGCACCATCGGCCCGGCAGGTAATCATCGACCCACCACGCCGCCCGGCTGAGCTTGGGACCGCCCGGACGCGGTTGTCCGAATACCTGTGCAACCCGAGGCGGCCGCTCGCGCAGTTTTCGCCGGTTCGAGCGGTCGATCGGTCTTCCGTGGCGGTCCGATACAGATACTTAGGCGTCCCTGGGTGCTTTAACACTGTGTCGGCGTATCCCTTCTCACACGTTGATGTTGTCGCTGCTCCGCTCACGGCGGCGCGCGCTGCGGTCGATGGTCGGCGTACGCGGGATGATTGGAAGCCCGGTGTCGGCCGCCTGATCCTTCGGATCCCGAAGTTGGCGTGGATGGCGCTCGACGCGCTGTTGATCGCCGCGGGGGCGCTGCTCGGTCAGCGGTTGTTCGTGACCTGGCTCCCGGGCGCGACGCTTCTGGGTGATGCGAATCTGCTCGTTGCCACTGCCGTGCTCATGTCGTCCATCGTCCTGGCGGGCATGATGTTTGGGCTCTACGAGTCGGCCACGCTTTGGGAGCGATCGCGCATCGCGGCGCGGTCGCTGCTCGCCATTGTCGTGGCGATGTTGACCGCGTGCCTCGTCCTCAACCTATTAATGTATTCACAGGTCAGCCGGCGCGCCGCGCTCACGGGCACGGCTTTCTACTTATTCACGGCGCCGTTCGTTCGCCTCGCGGCCCACCATGCCGTGGTTAGTGTGCGACGTGGACTGTTACTGATTGGATACGACGCGACGATCGGCCGCATCGTTCGGGCCGTGCGGCGCGGCGCCATTCCGGGCTATCGACTGGTCGGCATCGTGTCCGATCGCGTGGCGTCCTTGCCGGATATCCCGGGTCTCGAACTGATCGGCGCGCCGCAGCATGCTGAGTCGATCTGCCGCGATCAGGATGTCCGCGAGGTGGTTGTTGCGGCCCAGGCCGATGAGGGCGGTGAATTTGCACGGGCCGCGCTGGCCTGCCTGGGCATGGGCTGCCGGGTGACCGACGAAACCACTTTTCACGAGAAGGCGTTCGGAGAAGTCCCCACGGAAGCCATCTCAGCCGACTGGTTTCTACGCGCCGACCTGAAGGGGCATCTGGAGGAACACGCCACCGTCAAGCGTGCGTTCGATTTTGTCGTCGCGATACTCGTGCTGGCGATGTCGCTCCCGCTTTGGCCGGTATTGATGCTGGCCGTCCTGCTCGAGAGTCGTGGGCCGATTTTCTATTCACAGATTCGCGTGGGGCAGTCGGGCAAGCATTTTCGGATTTACAAATTCCGCACCATGCGCAGCGACGCCGAGGCGAATGGTTCGGTGTGGGCCTGCCCCAATGATCCGCGCGTGACGCGCATCGGGCGTATCCTGCGGCGGACTCGACTCGACGAGCTGCCGCAGCTCTGGAACGTGCTGCGCGGCGACATGTCGCTGGTCGGCCCGCGACCGGAGCGGCCCGAGTTCGTCGCCCCGCTCTCCAAGATCATTTCGTTCTACAGCGAACGACACCTCGTCAAGCCCGGGCTGACCGGCTGGGCACAGATCAACTTCCGCTACGGCGCGAGCATCGCCGATTCGCGGCGCAAGCTCCAACTGGACCTCTATTACGTCAAGAACATGTGCTTCGAGCTGGACCTGGTGATCTGCCTTCGCACCTTCGGCATGGTCCTCACGGGCGCGTGCTGACGGCTGTGGTGGCTGGCAAGCCCAGGCGCTTCGCCATCTCAGCCGCAGGCGTCTTTCGCGTCAGAATGATCGGATGCACCGTTTCCCCATCGACTTGAAGCTCGGCGCCGCGCGTTAGCTCGGAAGCAAGCAGCAGTCCACGCTCGATGATGCGATCGTAGTCGATGCTGACGGCCGCATCGGCCGCCCCATGCGCGACGGCCGCCAGATTCTCAGCGGAAGGCGTGAAGTACACGATCAGAATTCCCTCGTTCGCCATGCGCGCGTCATCCGGCGCTCCGCGAATGACCCAGTCATCCAGCATGACCCATGCCCCGATGCGCGGGTATTTTTTCGCCTCTTCCATGGCGATGCGACGCGCCTCGATTTCCCGGCCGGAGCAATCGATTTCACGAATGATCTCGATTCCCTTGGTGGTCTCAATGCGGCGGCGAAATCCCCGCGTGCGCATGCGCGCGGCGGTGTCCTGGTCGCCGCCGTGGATGACGCCAATGGTTGCCTGCTCACTGCCCAGGCCTTGAATGCAGGCATTCGCCAGGGCTTCGCCGATTTCCTCTTCATCCACGCCGCAAAAGGTCGTTCGCCCGGTCGCGCGGGCGTCTCGGCCGAGCAGCACCACCGGCCGGCCCGATCGAACAATCCGCTCAATCGGGGCGGCAATGACTTCGGGATCGTTCGCGAGCACGCAAACGGCGAGCCACTCATTCGGGTTGATCGTTTCGAGAAACGTGCGCTGGCCGTCCGGGCTGCCTTCCGGTGGAACGCGCATTTCGATGCCCTGCCAGCCGCGACTCTTGCGGGCCTCTTCGGCGATACGACAGGCGGTGGCCCACATCGGATCGTCGGCCGACCGGCCAACAAACAGAATCTTGCCGCGCGGCTCCTCGCGCTTGGCTTTGGGGCCGCGATCGCACGCGCCGGCGAGGATGGCCGAAGCAAGCAGAAGCGTGCTGCAGGCGACGAGTTGAATCATGCTACGCATGGGCCGATGTCTCCCGCCGGCGCCGCCAGGCGCTCATCGCGACAAGCCCCGTCAGCGCGCCTACGGCATCCGCGAACCAGTCGCTCAGCTCGCAACTTCGACCAACCAGCGGCTGCGTAATTTCGTCCATCGCACCGTAGGCGAGCAGGATCGTGAACCAGATGGCCTGGCGCCGCATGGTCGGACGCGACGCGGGCGCCCAGACCGCGATTGCGGCGAGCCCGGCATAGGCCGTCCCATGCAGCAGCCAATCGGGCACGCCGGAAGCAAGTCGCATGGCGCGCGTGGTAGGCGGCAAGTGTGTCGCGATAAAAATTGCGAGCCAATAAAGGGCCCAGATGCAAATCCGCCACAACGGCGTCCGCGACTGGGTGGAAGTCATGAACTGGCGACCGGCTCGGGGACGGAGGGCGACGCCGGTGCGGACGCGGGGGCCGGTTTGCGCGTTGGCGCCGGCTTGGGCCTCGGTTTCTCAATTGCGGCCGGTGGTACCACTGCGGCTGGGGCGGCCGGGACCGGCTGCGCGACCGGGGTTACTGGTGCGGGAGGCCTGGGTTTCGCGACGGCCGGACGCGGTGGGGTGGTCGGGGCTGTTGGCTTCGCAATCGCTGGCGCTACTGAAGGCGTCGGTGCCGGTACGGCCGGCGGCGCCGAATGCACTACTTTCGGTTTTGTCACGGGCTTGGCCGGCGGCTCGGGTGTTACAACTGATTCGGGCTTCGCCGCGACGGCGGCGGGCGCGATCGGCTCTGGTTTCACCGGCGGCAGAAGCTCGGCCGCGAGCGCGAGATAGTCCTCGGCGCCGTGGCTTTTCGGGGCATACTGGAAGATGGTCTTGCCGTAGCTGGGGGACTCGGCAAGTTTCACGTTTCGCCGGATGCGCGTGCTGAAGATTCGCGCATGGCGCCACGGGACGTCCTGATTGCGCGACTCCGTCAGGAATCGATCGACGTCGTCCACCACTTCGGCGGCAAGCCGCGTGCCCTTTTCATGCATGCTCAGAACCAACCCGAGCACGGTCAGTTCAGGGTTCAGCCGTTTCGCGACCAGTTGCACCGTCTCGAAGAGCCGGCCGACACCCTGCAATCCAAGAAAGTGCGCCTGAAGCGGGATCAGCACTTCGCGCGCCGTGCACAGCGCGTTGAGCGTGAGCACGCCGAGCGACGGTGGGCAGTCCATCAACATCCAGTCGTATTTCAGATTTCCGGCCGACAGCGTGTCGCGAAGAATCAGTTCGCGGGCGATCGTGTTGGCCAGTTCGACCTCGGCGGCGGCGAGATCAATTCGAGTCCCGATGACCGAAATTCTTTTGTCGATCGTGCGGATGCAATCCTTCAGCTCGGCCGTGCCGGCCAGCAGCTCGTAGGTGCCGGGAGTTCCATCCTTGGGGTCGATTCCGAAATGGGCGGTGAGGTGGGCCTGCGGGTCGAGGTCAACGAGAATGCACTTCGCACCCCGCTCGGCCAGGGCCGCGCCGAGGTTCACAGTGGTCGTCGTTTTGCCGACGCCCCCCTTCTGATTTAGTACGGCGATACTTCGCATCGCGGGCGTTGCATCCTGCGGCCCGACGCCGACGGGGTCCGTCCCTGCCGGTCGGCCGCATTATACGCCCTGGCCCCCCGCGACAATACCCATGACGAAATGAGGTCGGCGCAATAAAAAATGGAAGGTGCTGCCGTGGCGTGAGCACCTTCCATTACAGCTTCGAGTCTCTGACCGTGTGTCGAAGACCCGACCCGCGCGACTACGCGCGCGTGATCAAAGCTTACCTCTTTTTCTTCTTGGCTGCCTTCTTTTTGGTGGCGCGTTTCTTTTTGGCCATGAGCGTCACCTCCTTTCTAAACTACGAAGTGTAAGAATCGCATGGGGCTTGTCAACACAAATCAAGCCCTCTATTGTTTTTTTTCGGCTGCAAGTGGCACGCAACATGATTCAATCCGCGCATCAGACCAACTCTCCGACCGCGCGCGGCGTCATCTTTGACCTCGATGGAACGCTCGCCGACACCTTGCGCGACATCGCGAACGCGCTGAATCATGCGCTGCGCGCCGCGCATCGCCCCGACGCGCCCATCGACGCAATTCGCAGCTGGGTCGGTGAAGGATTGCCCACGCTTTGCCGCCGCGCATGGCCTGAGGCCGACGGAAATCAGATCCAGGAGCTCATCCGGAATGCAAAATCACAGTATGCCGCCCATCCGATGGATCACACCGTGCTATACCCCGGCGTCCGCGAGCTTTTGACCGCGCTTGCGGCGCGTTCGGTGCCCCTCGCCGTGTTCTCGAACAAGCCGCACGACCTGACCGTCACCACCGTCAGCGGACTTGGCATCGAGTCGTTCTTCTCGGAGGTCCGGGGCTATCTTTCGGAGGATGAGAAGAAACCCTCGCCTGTCGCCGCGATCAGGATGGCCGACGGCTGGCGCATCCCCGCCGATCGAATCGTGTTTGTGGGCGATAGTGCGACCGATCTTGCCACCGCGCTTGCCGGCGGGATGATTTCCGTGTCCGTCACATGGGGGTTTCGGTCACGCGCGGAGTTGGAGGCGGCCGGCGCGAAGTGCTTTGTCGATCATCCCGCCGAAATCCTTCGGATGTTCGACGGGCCAAATTAGGCGTGTGATTCCCACATCACGCGGGCCGCGTCAAACACGGGCCCATGCGTGCAGCACAGCTCGTAATGCCAGCCCCGTTCGCTTTCGTCTTTCAGTGCCACGACACATGACTGGCAAGTCCCCATGCCGCACCCCATGACCCGCTCGAGCGCTGCGCGACAGGCGACGCGCCGCGCGGCACAAATCTCCGCCACGCGCCGCATCATTCGCTCGGGGCCGCAAGTGTAGACCGCCGCATCATTGCCAAGTCGGTCGAGCAGTCCGGTCAACGCGTCGGCCGTTGTCCCCTTCATTCCGATCGTGCCGTCGTCGCTTGTGATAATGGTCGGCGCGCTCGACGCGGCGAACTCGGACGCGCACATCGTTTCGCGTCCGCCGCTGTCCGGCTCGGCGGTCATTGTCAGCGGGAGCAGATCGCGCGTTCTCGCCCCGCAAACGGCTGTCGCGCGGCGGCGTTCGCGCTGCAAGCGATCGGCGAACCAGAGTAGCGGCGGGAACCCCACCCCGCCGGACACCAGGACATGCACCATTACGCCTTCCACTGGAATGAATGGTCGCCCCAGCGGCCCCAGAATGTCCGTTTCGTCGCCGGGCTTCATCGATCCGAGGAATCGCGTACCCGGCCCGATGGTCCTGCCGATGATGTCGATCTCGCAGGTCGCCCCGCGTCGGCGCAGCCCGCCGATGCTGAACGGTCGGCGCAGCACCGTTTCGCGCTGGAAAAACTCATCGATGGGATTCAGAGGTACGCCCGGCGTCCAGGTCACCATGCGCGGCAGTTGGTTTGATGGAGTGTTCGCGGGAGCGCGGCATTCGATTTGGACAAATTGCCCGGGCTCAGCCGGCGGAAAGCCATCGATCGACAGCGTCAGTCGATAGTGCTCGCGACATAGCGGGACATTGCCGGTCGCCCTGGCCCGAAAGACGCCGCGTTCGGCTGGTTGGGATGCATCAGCCACGGCGCGATGCTAGGAACGAACTCGCCCGCCCGCAATCGGCCGGTCGGCGCAAAAAAATGCCTCCGGAGCCGAACCTGAGTTCAATTCCGGAGGCACGCCACGGCTGAAGAAACAGCCGATGTTGGAAGCGGTAGTCCGCCTGTTTTCAATTTGCCGGCCAACCATCCAAGGGCGATGATCGCGCCGAAATATAGCGGTTCATCGACGCGAGTGTCAATGAGATATTACGGTTTCAGACAAAACCGTAATGATGACATAAAACCATATAATATAACACGTTACAATCTGCACCCATCTGTGAATTAGGTTTATGTTCGTATTCGTCTCCGATTGTCCGTAACTCCCTCGCCTATGGAATCTTGTGACGATTGAGCAAGTTGGACGGACGCCGGTAATTGCATCCCAATTTCATGCCCCAACACGCCTTAGGCAGATTCTCACAGCCCGCCGGCCGCTCGCGGGAGTTCGCCTCGCCTTGCGGCCCGCCGACCCCCCGCATACCCTCTGATTTCCGTGCCAACGACGTTCATTGGCCTGTTTTCCTGCGGATGACCCATGTTTGACTCGCTCTCCGAACGCCTTTCCGGCGTATTCAGCAAGATTCGCGGCCGTGGCCGCATTACCGAATCGAATATCGACGAGGTGATGCGGGATATCCGCACGGCCCTGCTCGAGGCCGACGTCCACATCGACGTCGTCAAGAAGTTCGTGGCCGACTGCCAGGCCAAGGCCCTCGGTGCCGAGGTCATCAAGTCGCTCAGCCCCGACCAGGTCATGGTCAAGATCGTCTTCGACGAGCTGGTCCAGATGATGGGCCCGGTCGATTCGCGCATCCCCTTCGTTTCCGACCCGCCCACGATCATCCTCATGGCCGGCCTGCAGGGGTCGGGCAAGACCACCACCTGCGGCAAGCTCGCCAAATACTGCATGGATCGCGGCAAGAAGCCGCTGCTGGTCGCCGCCGACCTCAAGCGCCCGGCCGCTATCGACCAGCTCGAAGTGCTCGCCCAGCAGTTGGGAATCCCGTCCTACGCCGAGCGCGACCACCAGAATGCCGTGAAGGTCTGCCGCAACGGCGTCCTCGAAGCGAAGAAGAAGCTGCTCGACCTCGTCATCCTCGATACCGCCGGCCGGCTCGCCATCGACGAAGAACTCATGGGCGAAGTCGCCAACGTGGCCGGGGCCGTGTCGCCGCACCAGATTTATCTCGTTCTCGACGCCATGACCGGCCAGGACGCGGTCAACACGGCTAAGCGTTTTAACGATCGGCTGGAGCTCGACGGCGTCATCCTCACCAAGTTTGACTCGGATACGCGCGGCGGCGCCGCCCTCTCGGTGAAGTCGGTCACGGGCAAGTTGATCAAGTTCATCGGCGTCGGCGAGAAGCTCGATCGGTTGGAAGAGTTTCATCCGGATCGCATCGCCAGCCGCATCCTCGGCATGGGCGACATCGTCAGTCTCGTCGAGCACGCCCAGAAGCAGGTCGATGTTGACGAGGCCAAGAAGCTCGAAGCCAAGATGGCCAAGGGCACGCTGAATCTGGAAGATTTCATCGGCCAGATGGAGAAGCTCACCGCCGGCCGCAGCTTGAAAGACATGCTCAAGATGATCCCCGGCGTCGGCGGCATGATGAAAGACACCGAGATGGAGGTCGACGAGGGCGAGATTCCGCGGATGAAGGCCATCGTCCAGTCCATGACGAAAAAGGAGCGTGCCCGCCCGGACCTGATCGACGGCTCGCGCCGCCGGCGGATTGCCAAGGGCAGCGGCGTTGAAGCGGAAGACGTGAGCGGCCTGGTGAAGCAGTTCCTACAGGCCCGCGACATGATGAAGCGCATGGCGAGCATGTCGATGATGGACCGCATGCGCTTCGGCAGCCAGTTCGCGCAAATGTCGATGGCCGGCGGCAAGATGCCGCAGTTCAAAGGCAGCACCCGCCCCAAGTACGCCCCCAGCAAGAAAGATCGCCGCAAGGACCGCAAGCGGAAGAGCCGGTAGGCACGCCGCGCCAATGAAGCTGCTCGCCCCGAATCTATTTCAGATCTCCGACCTGCTTCCCAACGCCATCAACATGTTCCTCATTGAGGACTCGGCCGGTGATGTGCTCATCGATGCAGGCACGCGCTGGGCTCGCCGCAAGCTGCTTCGGTTGCTCGCCGGGCGTCGGCTATCACTCATCGCCCTGACGCACGTGCACCCCGACCATCAGGGGGCGGCTGCCGCGCTTTGCGAGCAGTTCGCCTGCCCGCTCGCGTGTCATGCCGCCGATCGACCCGCCATGGAAGGCCGCGAGCCGATGCAGCCGCGCACGCCGTTCATTCGCTTTTCGTCGCGCTGCTTTGCCGGGCCGCCGCACGCCGTGTCGCGCGAGCTCCGCGAGGGCGACGAAGTCGGCGGCTTCCGCGTCATCGAAAGCCCCGGCCACACGCCCGGCCATCTCATTTTCTTCCGCGAGTCAGACCGCGTCGCCATCGTCGGTGACGTGCTCAACAACATGAACGTGCTCACGACGATCACCGGCCTGCACCAGCCGCCCGCCATTTTCACCTGGAACCCCGATGAGAATCGCCGCTCGATCCGCAAGCTGGTCGCCCTGCGGCCCGAACTGGTCTGTTTCGGACACGGCCCACTGCTGCGCGACCCCGAGAAGCTCGCCCGTTTTGCGAATGGGCTGGCCTAGCCCGCCTCGGCGATCTTTCGCATGTCGTCCATGTCCTGCTCGACGACCTTTTTCATCGGCCCCATCATCATGCCCGAGAGCGGCGCCATGAGCTTCGCGAAGACGCTGACCGGCCGGAAGTCTAATTCGAACTCCACCCGCGTTCCGCCGCCTGCCGGGCTGAACCGAAACGTCGTCGCAAACTCCGCCCCGCACGAGATGCCGCCAACGGTGTAGGACTTTCCCGGCAGATATTCGGTGATCTCCATTTCCTCGGTGGCTTCGCGGCCGAACATGACGCGCGTCTCGCGAAAGCGCGTACCCTTGCCGATCGGCCCATCGGTCAAGACATCGAGTTTCTTGATGCCGCGGACGCGCCCGGCTGCATTGCGCAAGTCGGTGAAGGCCTGAAACGTCCGCTCCGGCGTGGCTTGCACTTCAATCGAACTGGTTACTGTCGCCATGGCGGGCTCCTCGGTGCGTGGTCGTCGCCTCCATGATATCGCCGCCGCCGCTGATATGATCCGGTCGAGGTCGCCCATGCCCGAAGAAAGCCCAGCCGATCGCAGGCCGCTCGAAGCCCGCCCGCCACCCGACATGCACGCCACGCCCAGCGACCTGCCCGCCCGCCGCGACGAGGACGTGACCTGGTGGCGGCCGAGTTGGCGCGACGGCGCCCGCTTCGTCGGCTATCGCTGGATCTTCCTGGCGCCCGCGCTGCTGCTGATCGCGTTTTTCGTCGGAGGCCTGTTCTTCTGGCCGGTTCGCAGCATGCTGCTGGTGCTCGGCATCAAGCTTGCGACGTTCGTCGGCGCAGTGGCCCTTTCGCTGGCGGCTTATGTCTTTCGTCGCGCGGCCAAGGCCCGCGCCGAGCCGTTCTGCATCCACTGCGGCTACAACCTTTCCGGCCTGCCCGACAACCACCGCTGCCCCGAGTGCGGCCGGCCGTATTCGTGGCGCACCATCGACGAATACCGCCGAGACCCGCAATGGTTCATCACGCGCTGGGAAATGCGAAAGCAATTGCCGCCGACCGACCAACCGTTCGAAGCAGGACCTAGGACTACGCGTCGTCGCCGACATGACGGGACCGCGTAGAATCGGGCTGCACGCATGGGGAATGATGAAACCTACGATAAGGTTGCCGGCTCGTGGTGATTGCGGGCTAGCTGGAGGCGAGCGATTGCTTCGACTCAGCCCGGCGTTCCGTCGCAGGTCCCGGCGCGGTGACGGAGGCGGTGCGTTTCATAACTACCACGGTCAGGTCGTCGGGCTGCGTCGATCCACTGGCGTGCGCAACCACGTCTTCGTGAAGCGTCTTGATGAACGTCTTGGGTGGTTCGTGGCCATGGGCCCTGACGAACGCCTCCAAGCGCTGGGTCCCGTACTGTTCGCCACTGTCGTTGGCCCATTCGAAAAACCCGTCCGTGGCGAGAATCAGCGCGTCGCCGGGCTCGAACCTCACACGCCGGGCCGTTTCAAAGGTGATGCTCGGCGCGATCCCAAGCGGCAGATCATCCGCGGCCCACATGTCGACCTTTCGCGTCGCCGCGTGATAGAAAAGCAGCGGGGCCTGCCCGGCCGAAATGAGCATCATCTCGTGCATGTCAGGCCGTAGCACACCGACCGCCGCGGTGACGAACCGGCCGGAAGGGAGGTCCACCTGGAGCAGGTCGTTGACGCGCGAAACCGCCTGTTCGAGCGCCACGCCGAGATCAACGGTCGCAGCACGCATATAAGCGCGACACACGGCAACAATCAGTGCGGGGCCGATGCCGTGCCCCGTGACGTCGGCCAGGGTGATCAGCGTTGCTCCATCCGGGAGTTCCATCCAGTCGAAATAGTCGCCGCCGGTCTGGTCAGCCGGCTGGCTCCAGCCCTCGATCTCGAACCCGGGCGTATTCGGGATTTTCGTCGGCAGCAGCCCGCGCTGAATCTGGCGCGCGATGTCGAGATCGCGTTCGATCTTGTCGAGTTTTTGCCGGGCCTTCATTCCCTGGTCGACGACGCGGGCGACCGCGATCCAGCCGACCACCAGCGCGACGATAATGACGGCCCCGCCGGCGAGTTGAAGCGTAATACGTTTCTTCTCCGTCTCCATGGCGGAGCGCGCTGATTCGGTCAGCTGCAGCCCGAGCTTGTCCATGCCCTCGCTGTAGATGGCCTTCTGCCGGACATACTCACCGTTGAAGAGACGACTCTTTGCATCGTCCAGTTTGCCCTGTCGCGCAAGGTCGAGCGCCGCGTGCTCCATCTTCACCAGGGCTTCATTGGCCGCGTCTGTCTGCCGGGTCGTCTCCACGCCGAGAGAGTTGCCCAGGACTTCGCGGATGGCGGCGTCGAGATCGGGTTCAAGCTTGCGGTAGCGAGCTTCCCAGGCGGTGTCGCCGGTCAGCGCCGCCATCCTGGCGGACATGGTCAGTGCTTCGTCGAGGTGAATGATCTGCCCGCGAAGTTCCTGAATACGGAGATTTCGCTGCGCGGTCTCGGAGAACCTGCGATAGGAATCGTAGGCGCACCACAGAAAGGTGGTCAGTGCGGCGAGCGTGACCAACCAGGCGATCGAGAGCGGCCGGATTGGCGTTCGATTTTTGAGAGCACGGTCGCTGGCCATTGGTACCGGCGCGCTTCCAATCTAGTGAAGCATTCCCGCGTTAGATAGCGGGATATCGTGATATTGCAGGTGTGCGCTGCGATTTTGAGCGCCGCCGACGCGTCTGGCGCGATCTTGCGACATTGTGTGGCTTGAATTGCTGACACGCAACCAGCGTGCCAACGGAATTCCGTTTCGTCGCAACCACCCCATCTGCGGATGCTTGCATACCCCGATTCCCCCTGAGCGTTCGCCCGCTCGAACTAAGCCAACAATTTCGCCGTTAGAATGAGTGTGCCGAGTGTCGGGCGAACATCGCCCGGCAACGGGGAACCCAACGCGGCCGGGACTGCCATGTGTAGTGGCGAGCCAGGTCGCAGGGGCGTATCCGCCGCAAGGCGGTAGCAGACTCCACGCTGCGAGCCCGTCAGCTAACCCCGTAGGCATCGCTGGAGCAAGGTCATGAGTGCCGTTCCGTAAGCCCATCGCCCCGGTCACCGCGTTTCCCCAATCCGGCCGAGCCGCTACGATCGCGCTCCCGGATTCATCCGATCTCGTTGGCGCCGCGATGATTGCGCAGGCGCCCTGAAGCTCGCGGCCGCGCGTTTCGCGCGTCGAGCAAGAAACGTCCCCGCTCGCGCGGCGTCCATCGCCGGCGCGGCAAAGGAGTACCAACATGTTGGCCTTCACACTCGCATCGCTTTCCGGAAACCTGCTGGTGGTGTTCGGCGTCTTCGCCTTCATCATCGCGCTGACCGGCATTCGCTACATCCCGAACGACCGCGTCGGCGTCGTCGAGAAACGCTGGAGCAGGCGTGGCTCGGTCACGTCCGGACTCATCGCCCGGAATCGCGAGGCCGGCTACCAGCCCGACGTATTGCGCGGCGGCCTGCATTACCTGACGCCGCTGCAATTTCGCGTTCACAGCGTGCCGCTGGTGACCATCCCGCAGGGCCGCATCGGCTATGTCTTCGCTCGCGACGGCATGCCGCTTCAGCCCACGCAGACCCTGGCCTCCAACATCAAGGCCGACGGCTTTGAAAACGTGGCCGAATTCTTGTCCAACGGCGGCCAGCGTGGCCCGCAGCGCAAAATCCTCCGCGAGGGCACCTACGCGCTGAACCTGGCCCAGTTCGTCATCATTACCGCCGACCAGCTCTACTTTCTCCCGCTGGAGGATGATGACCGCGCCGTCATTACGCGAATGGCCACGATCATCAACGATCGTAGTGGCTTCGAGCCGCTCGTCATTCAGGGCAGCGAAGATATGCTCGGTGTCGTCACCGTCCATGACGGTCCGTCGCTCGGCGACGGCGAGATCATCGCCCCCGTCGTCGGCAATCACCCGGCCGACAGCGACGTCTTCCACAACAACTTCCAGGACCCCGAGCGGTTCCTCTTCGCCGGTGGCCGGCGCGGCCGTCAGCTTCAGGTGTTGGTGGATGGCACGTATTACCTCAATCGCCTCTTCGTGACGATCGAATTGATTCACAAGTCGGTCGTCGAAGTCGGTTTCGTCGGCGTGGTGGTATCGTACACGGGCGAGATCGGCGCCGATCTGTCCGGCACCGAATACAAGCACGGCGAGCTCGTCCTCAAGGGCCAGCGCGGCGTCTGGAACGAGGCCCTGCTGCCCGGCAAATACGCCTTCAACACCTACGCCGGCAAGATCATTCTCGTGCCGACGACCAACTTCATCCTCAAGTGGATTCGCTCGGAAAGCGGCCAGCACCGTTTCGACGAAAACCTCAGCGAGGTCTCGCTCATTACCAAGGACGCCTTCGAGCCGTCGCTGCCGCTCTCGGTCGTCGTCCACATCGACTACCGCAAGGCCCCGCTGGTCATCCAGCGCTTTGGCGACGTGAAGCGCCTCGTCGAGCAGACCCTCGACCCGATGGTCTCGGCCTACTTCAAGAACATTGGCCAGACCCGTACGGTCATCCAGCTTCTGCAAGACCGCGCGATGATCCAGAAGCTCGCCGGCGAGGAGATGCAGGATCGCTTTGCCCACTACAACCTCGAGCTCGAAGAAGTCCTCATCGGCACGCCCACCGCGTCGGCGGGCGACAAGCGGATCGAAGACATCCTCACGCAGCTTCGCGTCCGCCAGATCGCCGAGGAGCAGGTCGAGACCTACGGTCGCCAGGAAAAGGCCGCCATCAAGGAGCGTGAGCTCCGCGAGGCCGAGTCTCGCGCCCGGCAGCAACAACAGCTCACCGAGTCCGAGGTGTCGATCGTCGTGCAGTCCAACCAGGGCAAGGCCGAATACCAGCGAGCGCTGCAGCAGGCCTCGCAGATTCGCGCCCTCGCCGAGGCCGAGGCCGAAAAGGCGGCCCGCATCGGTATTGCCCAGGCCATCGCCATCGAGGAGCAGGTGCGTGCTTACGGCGGTCCGCAGTTCCAGCTCACCCAGCAGGTGATGAACCGCTTCGCCGAGGCCATCCAGCAGTCGTGCGTCGATGTCGTCCCCAAGGTCGTCATCGGCGGCCACAACGGCGATGGCGCCAACGGCTCCGGTTCCTCCAGCGTCATGGAGGCCCTGCTGACGATGCTCCTGTCCGATCGGATGGGTGTCGGCCTGACAACGACGACGCCCCGGCCGGCCAATCCGCAGGCCGACGAGCTGCGCTCGCAGATTCGCCGTTCGATCGCGGCCCCGAAGTCAACGTAAAGGGCGAGCTGCGTTGAATGAGTTGTGCCAACATTGCGGAGCATCCAACCCGGCCGCAGCCCGCTTTTGCCGGCGCTGCGGCCGGCCTTTTGGCGAGACGCCGATTCGCTCGATCACGCGCGTCACGCCGCTCATGCAGCAATGGCGGAAGTTGACGACCCAACTGACGCGTAAAGATGTGCGAAAGCTGCTCGGTGAGCCGGCCCGCGTCGAAGTGCCCGGACCAGGCACGGCCGTCAGCGTCGAGACGTGGAACTATGAGTATCACCCGGACGGCGATGCAAAATTACGCGCGCCCGCACAAGTATGCTTTGCGTCCGACGGCCGGCTGCTCTCATGGACCGAGCCGCCCTGGAATCAATTGGCTTGAGTGTTATGCTCGTCGCTCGGCCGGCACGTAATCGCGGCGCTTGGGGCCGAGATAGATCTGCCGCGGCCGGGCGATCTTCTGCTCTTTGTCTTCCAGCAGTTCGAGCCACTGTGCCACCCACCCGGCCGTCCGCGGAATCGCAAACAACACGGTGAACATGCTCGGCGGGAAGCCCATCGCCTGATAAATCAGCCCTGAATAGAAATCGACATTGGGGTAGAGCTTACGGCTGACAAAGTAATCATCCTGCAATGCGATCCGCTCCAGCTCGAGCGCGATGTCGAGCAACGGGTTGCGCCCGGTCACGTCAAACACCTGCTCGGCCATGCGCTTGATGATGGTGGCGCGCGGGTCGTAATTCTTATAGACGCGGTGCCCAAATCCCATCAGCAGGTCTTTGCCCGACTTCACCTCTTTGATGAATGCCGGGACATTCTCCTTCGAGCCAATCTGCGCCAGCATTTTGAGAACGGCCTCGTTCGCTCCGCCGTGCAGCGGGCCATGCAGCGCCACCGCCGCCGCCGCGACCGCCGAAAACGGATCGACCTGCGAGCTTCCGACGCATCGCATCGCGGTTGTGCTGCAATTCTGCTCGTGGTCAGCGTGCAATATGAAGAGCATGTCGAGCGCTTTGGCGAGGATCGGATTCGGCTTGTAGGTGACTTCCGTCACCTTCCAGAGCATGTTGAGAAAGTTCTCGGTATAGCTCAACTGGTTGTCGGGCAGGGCGTACGGCATGCCCACGCTGTGCCGATACGACATGGCCGAAAGCGTCGGCATCTTGGCGATCAGCCGGCAGATCTGAATCTCGCGCGAGCGGCTGTTAAAGATGTCTGCCGCGTCTGGATAGAAAGTCGAAAGAGCCGAAACCGTCCCGGCCAGAATCCCCATCGGGTGAGCGTCGTAGCGAAACCCCTCCAGGAACTTTTTGATGTTCTCATGCACCATCGTGTGCATGGTGACATCGGTGACCCACGCGTCGAGTTGCTTCTTGTTCGGCAGCTCGCCGTTGATCAGCAGCCACGCAACTTCGAGGAACGTCGAACGCTCGGCAAGCTGCTCGATCGGGTAGCCGCGATATTCGAGAATGCCCTTGTCGCCGTCGATGTAGGTGATTTTGCTGTTGCAGGCGGCCGTATTGAAAAAGCCGGGATCGTAGGCCAGCAACCCAAAGTCGTCCGGTCCGGACTTGATCTGGCGGAGGTCCATCGCGCGGATCGCGCCGTTGGACACCGGAAGCTCGTACTGCTTACCAGTGCGGTTGTCGGTGATCGTCAGCGACTCTTTCGGCATGGCAAACCCTCTGGAAGCCTAAGAAAGCGGTCGTTTCCGACCACTTTACATGCTAGCAGAAAGTTTTTGCGTTTGCACTATCCGAAGAGATGGACGACCGCTTCCACCACGTCCTGGATGTGCCGACCCATCATCCAGATCGGCATGGCCAGCAGGGCGACCCCCAAAACGAGCAAACAGGCCCCTGCCGTGGAGGGCAGCTGCTCGATCCGCATCAGGCGGCGTTGCAGGGCCCGGTCCAGTTCGCCCAGGCGGTCGGCCGATCGGCTGGTCTGCCAATCGGCATGAATCGTGACATTTCGCAGCAGCGGAATCGACGACAGCGTCAGTTCGCCGCAATCGCCCTGCCACGCGTCTCCCTTCCACCGGCCGACCCAGCCCAGATCGCGCAGGGCTGCATCGATGGCGGCGCGGCAGCGGCGAGCCGAAATGTTATAGATCACCCAGCCATCTGAACGGCCTGGCAGCATCGAGAAGAAGCCCCACGCCGCGAGAACGAGCTCCAGCGGCAAGAGCCACCACAGCGAGCGATTCGCCAGGGCCGGCATGGGTGCGATCAGCAACGGCGCCATCACGATGGTGAGCGAAACGAAGTCGGATCGGCTGCTGACGAGGCACGGCCGGGAATGACTGTTGACCAGGCCCAGCATGAGAAAATAGACGGCAATGGGCGCGACCAGGCCCACGACCAGGAGGGAATCAATGGCGATGCTGCCGCCCATGCGAACTCCGGCGGGCATTTTGCCGAGTCGCGTCCGGCCGGACCGACGATCCGTCGTCAGCCCTGTGCGGGACGATCCAGGTGCTCGCCCTTCGGCGCGACCTTGCGATACCCAAGGTATTTTATGACCTCAAGCACTTCCGTCCAAGTCGGAAACGGGCGATTGTTGATCCGCTTGTATTCGTCGATGGCGAGCACGAAATCGAACTGTTCGCTGCTCATTTCGCCTTCTTCGGCCGATCGGCGGCTATCGCTGCGGCGGCGGCCGGGGCCGCGTCGCCTTTCAAGGCCGCTACGGCGATCCACACCGGCCCTTCGGTCGATTCGGGTCGCCCTGCGCTCCGGGGTATCGGCCGTCTCGGGGACGGCAACGGCTGTGGTGGCGGGGGGGGCTTCATCCATGCCGATTACTCGAAGTCCTGTTCGTCGTCGAAGTCGTCGTCGTCGTCATCGTCCCACGACTCGTCTTCTTCAGCTTCGAACTCGTCCTCGTCATCGAAATCGTCGTCATCGTCGTCTTCGTCTTCATCCTCATCGGCATCCAGGCCGTCCTGAAGCTCGTCATCCGAGCGGGCCGAGAGGATTTCTGACGCGCTTTCCAGCAGCGGCTCGGGCACGAGCAGCGGAATGCCGGCGCGGCGCTTGCTCCGGTCGTCGTCGTCGCTCTCGCCCAGCGTTGCCGGAATGCCGTTTTCCTTCAGCAGTTCACAACAGCGCTCGGCTTCGTCCAGTGATCCGGCGAACATGGCCGTGACCATGGTCTGTTCCGCTTCGGCCGACATGTTTTGACCTTCGTGTTCTTTCATCTCGCGCGGCATGGCAGCAACTCCGTGCGGCGGCCTCCTTCGTGGCGGCAGAGCCGGGGCAAGTTTAAGACGCGACCCTACTCGGTCAAGACCATGATGTCGTCCTTCGACTGAATCACCCGGATTCGGGTGCGAGGGGCTCATCGCGCCTTTCCTGTCCGATTCTGACGATTCCCTCCGCGAGAAGTCAAGACCCTAATCGATCGTGCTGCCCGGCCATTTTCATGAGCAGAAAGCAACACAAAAACCTGCGGTCCCAAGGTCTTTTCATGCCGGGATTTCGCAATTGGCACGCGAATGGCTTGTTTCGACGACCGGCCGCGATCCATCCGGCCGCTAATGGGGCTTGCCGGGCGCTCCGGATGGTCCGCCCGCCCGGCGATCGGCGTTGTCCAGGAGCCGCTGGGCCTCGGTGTCGCCGGGACTTAGCCGCAGGACTTCGCGCAGTTCCTTTGCCGCCTCGGGCGCTCTTCCCGCCTTGAGCAGCGCGTCTCCGAGGTTAAATCTTGCCTCAACCATATTCGGCGCGAGTCGCACCGCCTCGGTCAATTCGCGGACCGCTTCATCGAATTGCCGGGCTTCGAGAAGCAGGGTTCCCAACAGATTGTGCCCGTCCGCCACGGGTGGCGCAAGCATCACGATTTGGCGGGCCTCGCTGATCGCTTCGGGGGTGCGATGCGCAGATGCCAGAGCCATGGCAAACTTGTATCGAGGGCCAGGGTCGCGCGGATTGCAATTGGTCGCGGCCTGCAACTGGGCCAGCCCCTCGTCGATACGGTTTCGTTTCAACAACGACTCGGCCAGCAGGAAATGCGGCTCGGTGAGATTGGGGGCGAGCTTGAAAACGATTTCGAGTTGTTTCTGGGCGTCGTCGTTTCGCCCGATCCTCAGCAGCGCACGGCTGAGATTGACGCGGGCGGGAATGTACACATTCTTAATTCGAATTGATTTCTCGAATTGCGGGATCGCTTCATCGTCGCGACCGAGCGTATAGAGCGCAAGCCCGTAGTTGTTGAAGACTTCAAGAAGCTCGGCGTTGGGGACGCGCATCGCCCGTTCGCAGTATTCGATCGCCTCCTGTGGGTGGCCCTCGGCAAGCGCGAGATAGGCCAGATTGTTGTACGACTGCGTATGCTCGGGATTGATGCTGATCGCCCGCTCGAGGTGCTGGCGGGCCTCGGCCAACTGCTTCGGATCGTTGCCCGTCGATAGCAGCGCCGCGAGATTATTGTGGGCCATCCAGGCGCCATCGTTCTTGTCGAGCGTGTCGCGCCACAGTGTGAAGGGGTCACGATAAATTCCCGCCTGCACATAGGTGAGCGGCCCAAGCACGCCGATCGCTGCGGTGCAAATCACCGCAAAAACCCGGGCGTCGAGGCAATCGCAAAGAACCGCGGCCAGTGCCGCCAGCGGAGCAATGCAGGCCAGGTACTGAAAGTGGTCGGCCACCCACGAATATCGCATTGGATAGACGTCGACGAACCCGAGGGCGGGCACCAGCGTGCCCACATACAGGAGCGCCACCATGAGAGGTGCTTTGCCGATGCGTCGCCGCTGAAGCCAGAGCACCAGCAGCAGTGCCGCGAGCGCCAGCGGGTAGGCGTACTGGCCGATCGACCGCGGATCGAGGACCCACTTGGGATAGATAAACGTGAGTTTGACGGGCAAGAGTAGTTTCGACAGATAGAACCAGACCGCGCGTCCGGCCAGCAAGATTCGATGGGGCGGTGTGAGGTTGAGCATCAGGTCTTTCGCGCGCACATGTTCGTGTTCGACGTGCGAAGTCACGAGCGCCATGCAGAGCCCCAGCACAAACATTGGAATAAGCGGGGCGATGTCGGCGACTCGCAGGCGATCGCGCTTCCACCACAACAGGAGGACGATTGCGGCCGGCAGGGAGCACGCCACTGTTTTGCTGAAGAGTGCGAGCGCGAACATCGCCAGCGCGACCGGGTACCACCCCCAACGCGGCCGTGCGGCGGAGTTGGAATGGTCGATTGCGTCCAGCGGCAAGAAGCGAAAATACGCCAGGAGCGAAAGAAGATAGAAGAAAGTCGACAGGACGTTTTTTCGTTCGGTGATCCACGCCACCGATTCCACATTCACCGGGTGGACCGCGAACAAGGCCGCTCCGAACCACGCCCCGGGTACGCGCAATCGCCTGAGGACAAGGAGTATGAGAAGACTATTTGCCGCATGCAGCAGGACGTTGTCGAGGTGATAACCGAATGCGTTGCCGCCCCAGACGCGGAACTCAAGCCAGAACGTCGTGAACACCATTGGGTAGTACTGCGGATTGGCGCCCGAGCCGGATGTCTGCGTCCAGCTGTGCAAGAGCCCCTGGGGCGACGTGATATTACGATTGTTGGTCAGGTAGAAGTCATCGTCCCAGATGTAGCCGCCCACCAGCGCCGGTAAGTAAGCGCCCAGCGTCAACAGGACCAGGAGAATGGCTGGCACACCGGGCGGAATCGCCGCGGCAGGACTGGTCGGCTCGATATCAACCGCGGAGGACTCGTTCATCGGCCCGATTCTAACACCGCATGGCGGCGACTCTATGCAGTGATCTATCGCGCTGGCGCAGATGTCGCCGCCTCGGCGCGCGACAGAAGCCACCGGACATTCGGCGTGTCTGGCTTCCGCTTCAATACCTCGCGGCACTGGCTCGCTGCGTCGGCTGGCCGGCCAAGCGCCAGATACGCCTCGGCCAGCATCATTCGCGCTTCAACCATATCGGGGGATCGCTCGATCGCCGCGAGGAGCGGCGCGCAGGCATCGGCCTGGCGCCCCGTGCTGATTAAGAGTTGCGCCTTGTTCATCAGCGCGTTGATGTGTTTTGGATTGACCGCCAGCGCCGCGTCGTAGTCGACCAGTGCCTCGCCCGGTCGGCTCTGCATCATGCGCGCAAGGCCGCGGAGACTCAGGGCCTCCGCTTTGTCGTCAGTGCCGTACTCCAGCGCCTGATTTGCGTGCCGTTCGCCGCTGATCGCCATCGCGGCCGCCAGGTCGGCTTGTGCCAGCAGACGATAGGCCATTCCATCACGCGGGTTGAGGACGATGGCCTGCTCCAGATGAGTACGCGCCTGCGCGATGTTACCTTGCTTGATCAGCTCGTTGGCGAGGTTGTTCAACGCCATCCACGCTCCCGGATTCTTCTTAAGCGTGTCGCGCCAGACCGTCGCTGCACTGGAATAGATTCCGCACTGCACGAACGTCAGCGTGCCCAGAATCGCGACGACTGCGGTGCCGGCTGCTGACGGGAGCCAGCTCTGCTTCGATCGGAGCAATACCAGCGCGGATGCCGCGGCCGCCATCGGCGCGATCGACGCGAGATACTGAAAATGGTCCGCGACCCATGAATAGCGCATCGGGAACACGTCGATGAATCCCAACGCCGGCACCAGTGTTCCGACGTAGAGCAACGCGGCGACCAGCGGCCCGCGCCCGATGTGCTTTCGCAGAACGAACAACGCTGTCAGCAATCCCAGCAGACCGACGCTTGGAATCCACTGTAACACGCGGGCCGGGTCGACCGTCCACTTGGGATAGATGAAGATCAGCGTCCCCGGCCAGACCAATTTCCACAGATAGAACCAGGTAGCCTGCCCCGCCAGCACCACGCGGCTCGCCGGGGTCAAACCCAGCGAGATTACCTGGGTGCCAACGTGATGCCGCTCAATCCAGGACGTCACAAACGCCATGCCGAGCCCGAAGGCGAACATTGGCAGCAGCGGTACGACATCCACCGTGCGGATTCGCCCGCGCTTCCACCAGATGAGCAGAAGAATAGCCGCCGGCAGTGAGCAGGTTATCGTCTTGCTGAAAAGCGCTGCCGCGAAGAACGCCAGGGCCGCTGCGTACCAGCCCCACTTATGTTTCTCCCCAGCCGCGGCATCGAGTGGGGCGAATTTCAGATAGGCGAGCAACGAGAAAAGATAAAAAAGCGTGGAGAGCACATTTTTCCGCTCGGTGATCCACGCCACCGATTCGACGCAGACCGGATGCACCGCGAAGATCGCCGCTGCGATCCACGCACCCGGTAGCCCCAGCCGCCTCAGGACGAGGTACACCAAGACGGCGTTCGCTGCATGCAGCAGAATGTTGGTGACGTGGTAACCCGTCGGGTTCAGCCCCCACAGCCGGTACTCGACCCAGAAGGTCGAAAACACCAACGGGTAATACTGCGGATTGGATCGTGCCTCGAACCAGCTTCGGGCCAGGCCGCCCGGCTCGCTGATGTTCCGATTCGCGGTCAGATAGGCGTCATCGTCCCAGATATAGCCCGCGCGCAGCGCCGGTATATAGGCCGCGATCGTGATGGCTGCCAGCAGGCCGGCCATCGCGAAAGGGGCCACCGTCGCATTGATTCGAGTCGGCGTCACCGCGGGTGATCCTGCTGTGCGCCTTGAATGGCTTGCTGAAGAAGCATCTGCGCCGACGCATCCCCCGGCCGGAGCCGCAGCGATTGGCGGAATTTATTTGCCGCCTCGTCAAACTGACGGGTTGCGATCAGCGGATCGTAAGGTGGGTTGCCGCGGTTATTCCCCATTTCGGGAGAACCTTTCGAGTCTATTTTGAAGGCACGCTCGTCGATGACGGTCGCAGATGCCTTCTACCTGCTCTGGACCTAACGGCTGGGGGCCGGCATCGACGTCGCCGGCGCGACTTTGTGTCCGAGCGATGATAAAGCCGAAGCGGCATCTTGATCACCCGGGTGGAGTTTCAGTACTTCTCGATATTGTGCTGCGGCGTCATCCGCTCGCCCGGCGGCCACTAGAGCGTCAGCGAGATTCAGTCGAGCTTCGATTAGCGTCGGATTCATGCGAACGGCCGTACTGAGCGCGGCAACCGCTTCCGCCGGTTGATGATTTCGTAGCAGAAGCAGACCCAGCAGGTTTTGTGAATTGGCAAGCTGTGGCTGAAGCTCGACGGCCTGTCGTGCGTGGCCAAGCGCTTCCAACGTTTCCCCCCGTGTGGCCAACACGGTGGCAAGGTTGTAGCGGGCTTTGACAAAGTCCGGCCGACTTTGGATGGCAGCCCGATAGTTCAATTCGGCCCCGGCCAGATCGCCGCTGGCGGCAAGATCGTCAGCCATCTGACAACGGATTTCTGCGTTTTCGGGATCGAGCTTCGCCGCTGCGTCGAGCTCCGCGCGGGCCTCCGCGGCGCGTCCCGTTCGCCGATAGGCCGAACTGAGTACGAAGTGCCCAAGGGCAAAGTCCGGCTTGGCGCGTAGCGCGATGGAGATGTTTGTGATCGCCTCGTTGTATTGCCGAAGGTCCAGCTGCGCCATCGCCAATGCGCCGCGAGTCGTGTAGCGGTCCTGGCCAGCCCGGATGGCCGCCTCGGCGATCTCCGCCGCTCGCCGCGGGTTCCCCGAGCGAAGCTGCGCCATTGCGAGTTGGGCCTGGCTCACGTCGTCCTGGGGGTTCAATTGCACGGCGCGGGCCGTCATTTCGAGCGCGTCGGACTCGCGTCCCTGCTCGGCGTAGGCCGACGAAAGATTCTGGTACGCAATCCACGCGCCGGGATTTCGCTCGATGACGCCGCTCCAGAGCGCGACGCGGTCCGAATAGAGCCGCGTCTGTCGCCAGGTCAGGACTGAAAATATCAAGAGGATCGGTCCCGCGATGATCGCGGCTCGGCTGGGACCGGCAGCTCGCGTTAGCAGCGCGGCAAAGCATGCGATCATGGCCATGCACGCAACATACTGAAAGTGGTCCGCAACAAACGAAAAACGCATGGGATAAACGTCGACGAACCCGAGCGCAGGGGCGAGTACCCCGATGAAGCAGAGGCCGGCCACCAGCGGGCCGCGGCCAATTCGCGCGCGAGCGAACCAAAGCCCCACGATGGCGGACAGTGCAGCGACCGGGAAGATGTATTGCCATGCCGCGCGATGGTCGACGATCCACCGTGGATAGATGAAGGTGAGCTTTCTCGGCCAAATCAACTTGCCCAGATAAAACCACACCGCTCGGCCCGCGATCAGAACCCGATCAACAGGGGAGATGCCGAGGTGTACATCCTTTACGCGAACGTGCTCCCGCTCGACATGAACGGTTACCAGAGCGAGCGCCAATCCAAGAATGAAGAATGGCGCGAGCCGAAGCACATCCCGCGTCGCCAGCCGGCCTTGCTTCATCCAGAGCAGGAGCAGGATGACGGCCGGAAGCGAACAAGCCACGGTTTTGCTGAGAAGGGCAAGCACGAAAAGCGCCAGCGACATGAAATACAACGAATGTCGGCGAGCGGGCGCGGCAGGCAGCGCATAGGCCAGGTAGGTGCGAAGCGATGCCAGGAAGAAGAAACACGACAAGACGTTCTTGCGCTCGGTCACCCACGCGACCGATTCGACCATGACCGGATGCACCGCGTAAATCGCCCCCGCAATCCACGCGCCCGGAATTGCGAGGGCGCGGAGCACTCTCCAGAGCAGGATGGCGTTCGCCGCGTGCAGCAGCACATTGACCAGGTGATATCCAAATGGCTTCAGCCCGTGGAGTTGGTATTCCATCCAGAAGGTCGTGAAAACTGCCGGATAGTATTGCGGTGTCGCGTCGGTCGAGAACCACATTCGTCGCAATCCATCCAGATTGCGAAGTGTCGAGTTGCCCTCAACGTACGACTCGTCGTCCCAGATGAATCCGGCGCGAAGCGCCGGAATGTATGCAACGAGAGTGAAGGCCACGATGGCCAACCCGCCGATTAGGAATACGCGGCCGCCGCGCAATCCGATTGCCGTCCCCGGCGCCGGCATCGTCGGGTTAATTGGCATCGCGGGCATTCTTGTCCGGCTTGGGTCGAGACGTTATCCAAACCGCCCGCGTTCGCGCGGCTGCTGGCCGGCGAGCAGCGGAAGCTGGTAGTCCCCCATGTATTTCTTGCTCTGGAAGTGTTTGAACAGCTCGTCAATCGAACGGAAGACGCGCGTGGCCGTCTCCGTGACGAACGGCGAGGGCTCGGCCTTTGGCCGCCAGATGACGTACACCTCTTTGGTGCCTTCGAAGGCGTGCTGCAGTTCGCGCTCGACGCCGGACGAAAGCCCCGGCACGCCGCCCGGCAATTCGGGCACGTAGCTGACGATCATGTCGCTCTGGTCGATCAGCTTGAAGTCGCGAGCATAGATCTGAGCGTCGATGTCCCGCGCCACGCTGGTCACCTCGCCGACGTTAAACGTGATCGGCCGCGCGTTCACGTCCAGCGTGATTGAGTCCTTGCCGCTCTTGGTGGCCTCGCCGGCCTCGAACAGCAGCCGCTTCTCGTCGAGATCGCCCGGGTCGAAGCAAATGAAATGCTCGGTCAGTGCTGAACGAAACCCATCGATCTCGGCCAGCACGTCGGGCATCTTCATGACGTGCGTCATGGGGAACGACGGATAAATCTTCTTGCGCTGCGGCTCGAACATGAGCTGCACGAGCGACTTGGCCGTGCTGGCGTCGTGTCCGCGGGCGAGCACGTAGTACGCCCCATGTCCGCGCAGGGCGTGCGCCAGAATCTCGGTCGCGAGAATCTCCTCTTCGCGCCAGACCATGATGTCCTTGAGCGTATGCGGTACGTCATGATCGCGCGCCAGCCGCTCGTGGACCGCGTCGACATTGTCAACCAGCGTCACGTACAGATCGGCATCCAGTGCCGTCATCTGATCCCAGTCGTAGGCCTCGAACAAGCCGTGCTTCCAGCGAAACGTCGCGTGCGTGTTGATGATGACGTATGGATTCCGCTCGGCCTCGACCATGATGTCTTTGAAGACCGCCCGGCGCAGCGAGTTGAGCCGGGCCCTGGGCAGGTCCAGAATGCGGCCGCGCGAAACGTCCGGCGCCTCCGCGTACATCATCTCGCCGACGTGGCACAGGCGGATGTCGCGATTGTCCTGCCGCGCGATCGCCGCGACCTCTTCCAGAAATGCCCTCTTCTCGACGCCTACCTGCCCGGTGATCACCACCCGGCAGCCGGGCCGTTTGTTCCCGGCAAAGAGCGAATCCGGCTTGTTTTGTTGTCGCGTCATGCCTTCATCGTACCTTTGTTGCGCCCCAAAGCCAACCGATCGCGGGTTATCGCACCGTGCCGCGCCGCGCCGCCAGCGCTTGAAGCAGTCCATTTCCGCGGCCATTCATTGGATCGATTCGCAGCACCCTGCGGAGCGCCGCCTCGCACTCCACGTCTCGTCCGGCAGCGAACTGCGCCTCGGCCAGTCCCAGCAGCGGCTGCATGGCCCCGCCGCTCAGCTCGACCGATTTCTGAAAATTCGCGATCGCATCCTCGATCCGCTTCTGGGCCATCAGGGCCTGCCCCAGGGTGTAGTGCGCCTCCACATGGTCGCCGCCCGGAATGGCGATGGCCCGCTCCGCCAGTGCGCCGGCCGACTCAAATCGGCCGCGCAGCAGCTCAATCGAGGCAAGATTGTTCAGCGTGCGCGCCGAGGCCGGGTTCAGCCGCAGCGATTCGTTGAACAGTGCCTCCGCCCCATTGAGATCACCTCGCGCGAGCAGAATTCCACCCAGATTGTTGTGCGCGATCCAGGCGGAAGAATTCTTTGTGAGCGTATCGCGCCACAGCGTCTCGCTGTCGCGGAAGTGCCTGGCATGCCGCCAGCTCAACCCGCCGAGAACACAGAGCAGTGCCGCCGCACCGATCTGTCCGGTCGGCTTTCCCGCCAGCCCGGAGCGCGAAAGCCCCCACACAACCGCGACGAAGACGGCCACACCCGCAAGATACGCAAAATGATCGGCCACGAATGAATAGCGCATGGGATAGACGTCGACGAACCCGAGTGCCGGGACGAGCGTGCCGGCGAATAGCAGGGCCGCGACCAGCGGCCCGCGCCCCACGCTCGCCCGTACCAGCCACAGCGCGACGATCACGAGTGCCGCCGCAATCGGAAATGCGAACTGCCACGCGGCCCGCGCGTCAATCTGCCACCGCTCATACACAAATGTCTGCTGAATCGGCAGCAGCAACTTGTACAAGTAAAACCAAACCGCCCGACCGGCGATTAAGAGCCGCTCGGGCGGCGAGATTCCGAAAGTTAGTTCGTGCGTCAGCACGTAGTGCCGCTCGACCCACGAGGTGACGAACGCCATGAAAAGTCCGAGCGCAAAAAATGGCGCAAAGGCCGCGGCGTCGCGTGCCCGCACGCGCCCGCGTTTCCACCAGATCAGCAACACAATGGCGGCCGGAAGCGAACACGTCACCGTCTTGGCAAACAGCGCCAGCGCGAAGCACGCCAGCGAGATCGCGTACCAACCCCAGCGACGGCGCGGCGACGGTTCGTCGAGCGGTTCAAACCGCAGGTAGCTCGCCAGCGCCAGCAAATAAAAGAATCCCGACAGGACATTCTTTCGCTCCGTAATCCACGCCACCGATTCGACGTTGATCGGATGCAGAGCAAAGATGCCCGCCGCCAGCCACGCCCCGGGCACGGCCAGCCGCCGCAGCACGCGCCACAACACAACCGCGCTGGCAGCGTGCAGCAGCACGTTGACGACGTGATAGCCCGTGGGATCGAGCCCCCACGCTCGCGCTTCGATCCAGAACGTACTGAACACCAGCGGGTAATACTGCGGATTGGCTCGCGGGTTCAGCCATGACTCCGCGATGCCGTTCGGGCTGCGGATGACCGGGTTCCCGGTGAGATAGAAGTCATCATCCCAGATGTATCCGGCCGAATAGGCCGGGCCATACGCGACAAGCGTGATCCCGACCAACGCCGCCGCCCAAAGCAGCGATTGCGCCGGGCGCAACGTCGCAGGCAGCGATGGGGCCGCGGCGGGCATGCGTCAGGGCCCGCCCAATGTCCGCAGCAACTCGGCCGCCTCGGCGTTGTTGCGATCAAACTGGAGCAGCGTCCGCAGTGCTTCGGCCGCCTCGGCCTTGTTGCCAATTTGAATCAGTGCCTCGGCGAGATTCAGGTAGGCCAGCGAGAATTTGTTGTCGATCTTCAGCGCCGCGTGATACGACGCAATCGCCTCCTGCGGCCGACCCTGCAGAAACAATATTCGCCCGACATTGAGCCGCGCATCGGCCTCGCCCTCGTCGTGCAGGGCAATGGCCTGCTGGCAAAGTTCCATCGCGCGGGCCAGATTGCCTCGTTGCGCTTCGATCACCGCCAGATTGTTGATCGCCTTGCTGAATCGCGGATTCAGCTCCAGCGTCTTTTCGAACAATGGCCGCGCCTGCTCGTACGCCCCGTCGCGGATGAGATCGGCCCCCATGTTATTCCAGGCGATCCACGCCCCCGGGTTCTTTTGAACGGTGTCCTTCCAAACCGTCGTCTCGTCCGCATACACCTTCGACTGTTGCGAAGTCAGGTAGGCCAATCCAGCGATGATTCCGATCACGCAAACTGTCCCGACGGCGCGCTGTCTGGCGATCAATATCGCCAGCCCGGCCGCCGGCAGCGCCAACAAACCGGCAAGTCCGACATACTGCCAATGGTCCGCCACGAGCGAGTACTTCATGAAGAAAATGTTGAGGAACCCGAGCATCGGCAGCAGGGTGATCACGAAATAGCCGAACGCGGCCAGCGCACCGCGCCCCCAGGTTTGACGAAAGCGCCAAAGCACGGCGAAGACCGCGATCAACCCAACGAGTGGCAGCCATGCCAGCGGCGACGCGGCGTGGACCACCCAGCGCGGATAAACGAAGGAGAGATTCAGCGGCACGAACGCTTTATAAGCGTAGAACCAGACCGCCCATGCCGCCGTGACGAGCCGCGCGATCATGTTGTCCTCGCGGATGACAGCCGTGCCGATCGCGCGATGATACTGAAACCACAGTGTCACCAGCCCGAGCCCCACCGCAGCCGCAAAGTGCGGCGCAACCCGCAAAAGGTCGGCTCGTCGAATCGCATTCCGCTGCCACCAACACAGCCCCAGCAAAACAAATGGAAACATCACCACCGATGTCTTGCTCAATAGCGCGAACACAAACGCCGCAACCGATGCAACCTGCCAGATCATCCGCCCCGTTCGCTCAAAGCGCAGGAACGCGAGCGTCGAAAGCAGCGCGAACACCAGCGGCAGCGTCGTCCGCTGCTGATAAATCCACGCCACGCTCTCAACGTTGACCGGGTGCACCGCAAACAACCCGGCCGCGATCCACGCGCCGGGCGCCGCAATTCGCCGCAGCACAAGGCCGAGCAGAATTACCGCGGCGCAGTGCAGCGCAAGATTGACAACGTGATAGGGCTCCGGATCCAGCTTCCAGACGCGGTACTCCATCCACTGCAAAGAGTATGCGACCGGGAAGTAATCAACCGGATCGGTCGAGAACCAGATGCGCGGAAGCCCGTTCGGATTTTGATTGAGCTCGCCGTTGATGATGTAGGTGTAGTCGTCCCAGATGAAGCCGCCGCGCAGCGCCGGCCGGTAGGCCAGAATGGTGACAATGACGATCGCGGCGATGCACGCGACCTCTAACACGACCTGCGGGGCTCGCCGCGTCGGCTGTTGCGGGGCGTTTTTCTCTTTTTGCGACGCCGGACGAGACATGGAACGCATTCTAGAAGATCGACAAAGTCACAGCGGACAACTTTCGCGCATCGGATTCGTGCGGTCAGGTCGGCCAAATCGCGTTTCACAGGTTCGGCAGCTAGCCATAATCCATTTGCGGATAGATAGTTAGGTTGTGGCCCAGCAGATTCGGCCGATCACGATTCCCGTGCCGCTTTTCTTATTGACACCTGAGGCGACCCAGATACAATCGACGACCCGGCACCAAGGCAAAACAGTGCTTTGGTTGACGGTTGTTCTTTGACAAGTGAACAGGGATCGCCGCAAAGATGTGAGTCCATCCGGAGCGTCTGCTCGCAACGGATGGTCGATCCTTCAACATGGTCCGTTTTCACGAACGGGCCTATGGGTTTGTCGCCCGACCCTCCGGGGCCGGGCATGCAAGGTCATCCGTTGCAGACGGTGGCTAGGCATCGTAGAGGGGCCGAAGGGCCCTCGAGCGAGACAGGTCTGAATAACAAACCCACGTGATGGCCGGTGCTTTGCATCGGTGTCGCGTGTGAGCCAATTAATCAAGCGAAGAGTTTGATCCTGGCTCAGAACGAACGCTGGCGGCGTGGCTAAGACATGCAAGTCGTACGATACGTTGTAGCAATATAGCGTAGAGTGGCGAACGGGTGAGTAATACATGGGTAACGTGCCTCGATCTCAGGGATAGCGTCGAGCCCCGCAAGGGGCTCTTTGCGAAAGTGACGGTAATACCTGATGACACCCACGGAGGGCATCCTCTGTGGCTCAAAGGCGGGGACCGCAAGGCCTGTCGGATTGAGATCGGCCCATGACCTATCAGCTAGTTGGTGAGGTAACGGCTCACCAAGGCTGCGACGGGTAGCCGGACTGAGAGGTTGGCCGGCCACATCGGGACTGAGACACTGCCCGGACACCTATGGGTGGCTGCAGTAACGAATCTTCCGCAATGGGCGAAAGCCTGACGGAGCGACGCCGCGTGGAGGAAGAAGGCCTTCGGGTTGTAAACTCCTTTTAGGGTGAAGAAATCAAGGCGACCTAACACGTCGTCAAGGTGATTGATCCCAGAATAAGCCACGGCTAACTCTGTGCCAGCAGCCGCGGTAATACAGAGGTGGCAAGCGTTGTTCGGAATTACTGGGCTTAAAGCGCGCGTAGGCGGTTGCGCAAGTACTTGGTGAAATCCCTCGGCCTAACCGAGGAAGTGCCAGGTATACTGCGTAGCTTGAGGCAATGAGAGGTGCCTGGAACTCTAGGTGGAGCGGTGAAATGCGTAGATATCTAGAGGAACGCCCGTGGCGAAAGCGGGGCACTGGCATTGATCTGACGCTGAGGCGCGAAAGCGTGGGGAGCAAACGGGATTAGATACCCCGGTAGTCCACGCCGTAAACGATGCGTACTAGGTATTAGTGGCTCTGACGCCATTCGTGCCGAAACAAAAGCGTTAAGTACGCCGCCTGGGGAGTACGGCCGCAAGGCTAAAACTCAAAGGAATTGACGGGGACCCGCACAAGCGGTGGA
>JAATGM010000055.1 GCA_015654675.1 Planctomycetota bacterium
AAAAGTGCCGCAGCAAGCACTGCCGCACTCACCAGCCCGGTCACACCCGGCGGCAAAACACGCACGATGAATAGCGGAAACACACGATCATTTCTCTCTCGCACCAGCTCTGACTCGATCGCCGACATCGGGAAATGACGGAAATACGCATACAGCCCCGCCCCGACAAACAATAGCAGCACCGGCACCAGCAGCGCCAGGTTGCTCGCAAGAATGGCCTTCTTCGCGTCGCGCTCGTTTTTGCAGCAAAACATTCGCTGCGCCAGCACCTGGTCCGTCCCCAGTGCCGCCAAATTGAGAAATGTCATCCCAAACAGTCCACTCCAAAGCGTGAATACCAGGCCCGGGCTCATCGACATATCGATCGTGCGAAACTTCCCCGCCTCCCCCGCCACTCGCATCACCTCGCTCGCCCCGCCAGGCACCGCCTTGAATACCCACAACAGCGCGATCACCCCGCCCGTCACCAGCACGCCGAATTGAATCACGTCCGTCCAGATGACGGTCGTGATCCCGCCCTTCAGCGTCCACCCGATCGAAAACGCCCCGATGATCCAGATCGAGATCGCCAGATCAATATTCGTCACAATCTGCAACACCAGCGCCGCCGTGAACAACCGCACGCTCTGCGAAAGCGTCGCCCCCAGCATGAACAACCCGGCCGCCGCCCGATCGACCCCCGCCCCCAGTCGCTGCCCCATGTATTGATACGGACTGTAAATCTCGCGCTCGTAATACGCCGGCACAAACCAGTAAGCGATGATCACCCGCGCCGCGATCGATCCCAGCGCCAATTGCAAATACCGAAAATCACCCTTCGCCGCGAAAACCAGCGCCGGCACGCCGATGAACGTCACGGCCGAAATCTCGGTCGCGATGTTCGACCCCGTCACCGCCCACCACGGCAACTTCCGACCCCCGAGAAAGAAATCGCGAATTGTCGCCTGCTTGCCCGCCAGCCGTGCCCCCAGATAGGTCGTGAACGCCAGGTACAGCGCCACAACCGTCCAGTCCACCCAGCCAAAATGTGCGTTCGGCAGCGCCGAAGCGATGACTCCATTCATCGCCGTCGATCATCCCACAGAGGTCGTCGCCGGAACAGTCCCCGGCGGTGGAAGATCACGAATCTTCCGCGCCGGCGTCCCGGCCCAGAATTCGTTGGGGCCAATGACCGTCCCCGGCATTACCAGCGACGCCGCCCCCACCACCGAGCCCTGCTTGATGTGAACGCCGCCGGTGATGATCGAGCCGCCGCCCACCAGAACGTCGTCCTCGATCACCGTCCGCGCGATTGTCACCTGGTCGCGCTCCTGGACGTGCCCCGTGATCATCGCCTCAAAGCCGATCGTGACGTTTCGACCGATTGTCACCATGTAAGGATCGATGATCGTCGGATCCACCACGTAGCACGACTTCGACTTCGGCCCGAACACGGCGCTGAAGAGCCAGCTGATCGGGGGCAGGTTCGAGGAATGAAAAACCAGGAACCCGGGAAACGGCGGCTCGTAGCGTGCCTTCGTCAGCACCGAAACAAACACCGCCCACACGAGCTGGCGATCGGGTTTCTTGCCCAGCTTGTAGACCCCCTCCCTGGGCGTCGGGATGAGCATCCGAAGCAGAATCAATTCCAGCACGTAGGCGTTATTGAACAGGATGACCCAGGTGCCGATCCGCTGGCTCCAGGACCACGCGACGCCCCAGTCGCGCGTGAGCGGGCTTGCCTCGGGCCATCCGCGCCACATCGTCGTGAGCACGGTCGCGACAATCAGCGCGACGCTCCAGATCGTGAGGCGTCCCAGCGCGTCCAGCGCGACAAAACCCTGCAATCCCCGAATCTGATCGAACGTCTTCATCGACGCGGAACTCGCTTGACTGGTGCTCACGGCATATCTCCGCCGAAACAAAAAACGGGCCGAACCGGCCCGCGATCCTCATAATCCGATTGTCAGACCGACGCCTCCTCGCGGCAAGCTCATCAAGCTTCCTCCGCCAGCTCACATCGGCACACCGGCGCATACTCCGCCCCGGCCCGCTTCAGGTATGACTCGAATAGCACGATCTCCGCCACTCCCTGCGCTCCGCCCGCAAAGTCCGGCCGCTCCTCGATCGCCCTGCGAATTTCGGCCGAGCGGCGCGATTCCTTCACCCGTCCAATCGTGAGATGCGGTGCGTATCCCCGGTGCTCCTGTTTGAAGCCAAGCCCGGCGAACATCGCTTCGCAGTGCTCGCGACACTCCGCCAATGCCCCGGACGGCTCGTGCAGCCCGGCCCAGACGATTCGCACCCCGCCGCGATCCGGGAAGCAGCCCAGCCCGCGTACATCGATGTCGAACGCCGGCGTCTCTTGGGCAATTTCTTTCAGCACGTCGCAAACCGCCGGAACATCGCCATCCGGCACTTCGCCCAGGAATTTGATAGTTAGATGCATCTGATCGCGCGAGAGCCACCGGATTGCACGGTCGAATTCCCCCAGCTCCTGCTGAACGCGCACCAGCCGCTCGCGAATCGCCGGATCAAGCTCAATCGCGGCGAACAATCGCACGGCCGGTCAATCGAAGTGAACCATGCGGTGTAGTTCCGACAACCGCTGGTCAATCAATGCCCGGCTCGCCTGAACGAGCCCGGTGTATGAAAACCCTTCAATCGTGAACGAGGCGGTGACCGTGCCCCGCGCGATCGCCGAGCGCAAGGCCGCCCCGTCGCGCTTCCCGGTCGATGCAAGATAGCCGAGCATCCCGCCCGCGAAGCTGTCGCCGGCCCCGGTGGGATCGATCACCATCGCCGTTGGATACGCAGGCAACACACACGAATCGTCGCGCGTCACCAGCACCGACCCGTGCTCGCCCTTCTTGATTACCACGAACCGCGGGCCGAGCTTCAGCACCTCGCGACCCGCCTCCATCAAATGTTTCTTGCCGGTGAGCAGCCGTGCTTCGCCGTCGTTCAGCACCACACCATGCACGACGCTCAGCGTCTTGAGCAACTCGTCGCGCGCCGTGTCAATCCAGAGGTTCATGGTGTCCGCCACGACCAGCTCCGGGGACTTCAATTTCCCGAGCAATTCCCGCTGCAGCGCTGGATGCGTATTCGCGAGGAACACGACCTTGCTGTCGACAAACGAAGCCGGAATCTTCGGACCCTGCTCCCCGAGCACGTTCAAGTCCGTCTTGATCGATTCCGCCGAGTTCATGTCTCCCTGGTACTTGCCGTGCCAGCGAAACGTCTTCGACCCGGCGCGTGATTCCAGTCCGGCCATATCGACCGGCCGGCCCTTGAAGACTTCCAGGTATTTCTCGGGAAAATCCGCCCCTACGACGCCCACCAGCCGCACCGGTCCGAACATCGATGCAGCCAGTGAGAAATAAATCGCCGACCCGCCGAGCACGTCCTGTACCTTGCCGTGCGGTGTCTCGACCGTATCAATTCCGATACTGCCCGTGACCAGTAACGACATCTTCTCTCCGCCCGCCCGTGTTCGCGACTAGCGCTTCGCGCTCTGCTCGGTGCCCGGCTTCGCAGTTGCGCTTTCGCCCGGAACCGACAGCACCATGCCCGGTCGGATCTTCGATCCGTCCGCTCCAACGATTGACTTGTTTGCCCGCATTAATTCGGGCCACTTTCGTCCGTCGCCCAGCGTCTCGGCTGCGATCGAATAGAGCGAGTCGCCTTGTCGTACGGTGTACGTCTTTCCGGCCGGCAGCGGGTTCGCGGCCGGGGCATCATTCTTTTCAACCACTGAAGCGTAATTCGTTCGTGCCAACAGCGAAATTGGCTTCGACTCGACTGCCGGTGCCGCCGCAACTTCGATCGGCTTCGCCGCGTCAGGCGCCGACGGCAACGTCAGCTTGGCCCCAACGCGAACCTGCCGCGGATTCTTAATCTCCGGATTCGCGGCCAGAATCAGATCGACCCGCCGCGCATCCCCGTAATTCTTCCGCGCGATGGCCGCCAGCGTCTCGCCCTTGGCCACCGTGTGATACCGCGGCCACTCGCCCGGGCTGGTGGATCCCGATCCACTGGTCGACTTCCACTCGCTGCCGGATACCGGTTTCACGGCGGGGGCCGGCGGCTGAGCGATCGCCGGTGGTAGTTTCACCGTTCCGGACGTCGAATCCGCGATCCGCGCCGTTTCGCTCGGTTTGGGTGGCACGCTCGACGGACCGCCGAGCGGCTTCGGCAAATCGCTCACGACGGCCGGCTTTACCGGCTCGAGCTTGACCGGAGTACCGGCCTTCTCGGCGGCCGCCATCCGCAACGCATCGGAAGGACCGGTACGAAGCGGAACGTACGTAGGGGCCGGGCTTGGAGCCGGGTTCATCGCAACAAATCCCGGAGTCGACGACGCCAATCGATCCGGAGTCGGCGGCCCCATCGGCGCCCCGGCCGGCTTGGGCGGCTCCGCCTTCGCCAACACCGGCTTCGGAACCGCCGGCTGCGCCGCAATTGTCACCGGAGCCGCAGTGGTCCGCGTCGGCGTCGCGAACTCGGACGGTAAGGGATTCATCGTCGGCCGCCCGGTACCGCCGACCTGCAGCGGCTGCACGACCGACGGAGTGAGCGCCACGATCAAGTCGCGATCCCGCGACTTGCTCTTCCAGAAATACACGCTGGCCGCCACTACCACCGCGAATCCAGCTACGACGCCGATCTTCGTCTCCGTACGCATGGGACTCCTTCCCAAACGATTCGCCTCAAACCATCGCCGGCTGCTGCTTCGCGCCGCGCGCCGGTTTTGTCACCCGGTTGTACAACGCCACCAATAGCGGACTGGCGACGTAAACCGAACTGTACGTTCCCGTCAGAATTCCGACCAGCATCGCGAACATAAACCCGTGAATGCCGCGGCCGCCGAAAATATACATGATCAGGACCACGATCAACACCGTAAACACCGTCAAAATTGTTCGAGACAGCGTCTGATTGATGCTGCTATTCACAAGTGACGGCCGGATGTCCTCGCCGCGCCCCCGATTCTCACGCATGCGATCGAACACAATGATCGTGTCGTTAACGGAGTAACCTACGACGGTCAACAGGGCCGCGACCATCGCCAGGTCGATCCGGAAGTTCTCGATCAGCAGGAACTTCCCGAGCGCCGTCTGCGACAGGTAGTACGAAATCGCGATCATGCCCAGCGCCACGCACACGTCGTGGACCAGCGCGATGACCGCCGCGCCGCCCCAGGTCGCCTTGCCGAACCGAAACCACAGGTAAATGATGATCGCGAGCCACGAGAGCACCAGCGCGATAATCGCCTTGTTCTCCGCCTCGCGAGCCACCTGCGGCGCGAACTGGGTAATCTTCCCAAGCGATGTCTGGCGCTCCATGGCATCCCGCACCAGCTTCACTTCCGGCTCCGCCAGTCGCGATCGCCACGCCTCTGAAGACTGCGAACTCTCCTCGAGCGGGAAATTCTCGTCCGAAACCAGTACGGCCGCTTCCGTGAACAGGTTCTGTGATCCCGGAGCCGGCTTCAGCCCCACAACCTGCGACGCGCGCCAGCCATACTGCTCAAAGCCCGGCTGCAATCGCATGGCTTTCAGTCGCTTCTCCATCGATTCGGTCGTCTGCGGCGGATTCAGGTCCTTCACCACCACAGCCACTCCGCCCTTCCATTCGCTCACGTCCGCCACCATCGACGGATCGCCCGTGACCTTGGAAAGGTCGTTCTCTCGAATCGGGAAGTAGTCCGCGCCGCCCAGCTTCGCGTCTTTCACGATCTGAAACGAAACCTGTTGCGGGATGTCCACGATATCGCTCATGCACGCGAGCAGGGCCGACACGACGACCTCTTTGCTCGTCACACGACTGACGATTTCAAACGATTCGCCCTCGTGAGCGCCCGGCTCCAGGGCCGCTTCGGCCTGAACCTGCGCGTCGCCGACGTCGCCAGCCCATGTCCGAACCTGCTTCGCGAGGGTCTTCAAGCTATTCTGGGCCCACTGCTCGGACGGATTCTCCTCCGGCCGAACAATCAGCGTGACCTGTTCCGGCCCCGTCGCGCGAACACCGCTTCCCTGCAGCGATGAACCGAGAACCGCCTTGACGAACTCTTCCATCCGGCCGGACGGAACGCCCGGCGTCGTGATCGTGACTTCGTTCGCCTTCACCGAAACCTGCGACTTGCCGCCGATCGCATCCGCCATCGCACGCATGCGATCCGCTTCTGCGTGCAGCCGCTTCTCCAGGTCCGGCTCCTTGACGGATCCGGCCTGCTTCAGATCAATCTGCGCCGCGGTTCCGCCCAGGAACTCGATATCGTAAAGTTGATACTTGTCACGCATGAAGAACGCCGCGACCCCGCCGATCGTCAGTACCAGCGATAGCGCATAGAACCCGCGCCGCAGCCCGTACCAATCCACATTCGGTACACCGATCAGCTTCAACATCGGCAACCGGCCGTTCGGATCGGGCCGGACCATGTGATGGAATGCCCGTGCGATTCCCATCATGAGATAGATCACCCCGGTCGCCACCGCCGAGTAAACCAGCAGCTTCCCAAAGGCGATCGAAGTTGCCTCAGCCCGATGCTCCGGACTCGTCAGGAAGTGTGCCGCCGCCCACAACGCCGCCCCCAGCGCGCCGGCCCCACCCGCGATCGTCAGCGGGAATCGGACCATTTCGCCCGGAACACGGGCCATCGCCATGAACTCGAAGAAGATGCGTGTCACGAACACGGCCGTGAACAGGTTGAGCACCACGCCGGCCGCCAGCGTCAGGCCGAATCCCTTGATTTCCTCACTGGCGATCCAGTAGAGAATCACGCTCGTGATAAAGGTCGTGACGTGCGAATCCAGAATCGCGTTGAACGCCCGCTCATACCCAAGCCGGATCGCAGTCCGCAATCCCGCCCCCTTCTCCTGTTCTTCGCGGATGCGCTCGTTAATCAGAATGTTCGAATCGACCGCCATACCCACTGACAACACGAGGCCCGCCACGCCGGGCAGGGTGAGTGTCGCCCCGAGCATCGCCAGCACCGCGATCGTCATCAAGACGTTCATCAACATCGCCATCACAGCGATGATGCCCGCGTAGTAGTAATAGACGATCATGAAGATCGTCACCGCACCGCCGCCCAGGAACGCCGACAACATGCCCGCCTTGCGGTTCGACTCGCCCAGACTCGGTCCGATCGCCCGAACGCTGATCGGCGGCTCTTTCAGCTTGCGCGGCAAACTGCCCGCATTGAGCTTCTTCACCAACTCCTGAACTTCCTTCACCGAGAACGATCCGTGGATGATGCCCTTGGTCCGGATCACGCCCTCGATCGAAGCGTATGAAACCGCCTTGTCATCCAGGAAAATGCACAGCAGCTTGCCCTTGTTTTGTCGCGTCAGTGTGTCGAATCGCCCGCCGCCGCGCTCGTCAATCTCGAACGCCACCGCCGGCCGCCCCTGGTCATCCCGCGACGGAGAAGCACTTTGCAGCGTCCACTCCGCCTCGCCTGCCCGGTGTGTCAGCGTCTTGCCCGGCGCGATGTACGCCAGCACGTAATACTTTTCCCCGTGCCGGTCGATCACGACCTTCTGATTCAATTTCAGCCGGTCGAAGTCCGGCCCCAGCAGGTCCGGGCTGTGCTTGAAGAAATCCCGCGGCTTCTCGATCTCAAACCACTCAAACGTTTCCTCGCCCGGGCGCGGCCGCGGCCCAGCCCGACGAAGATTCTCCCGATACGCCTCAAATCGGTTCGGATCGGCCGGGTCCGCCTCAGCTAGCATGCGATACTCAAGCACGCCCGCCCCTCGCAGCAATCGCTCCAGATCCGCTGGGTCGTCCAGCGTGCCCTCGCGACCCTTCCGTACGCGCCAGTTGTCATGCGCCCCGATCAGCTTTTTCACCAGCTCCGCCGAATCCGGCGAGCCCGCCGCGAGTTTCTCTAGCTCTTCTTTGCGAAACTTCGACTTCGGCGCCGCATCCAGAATCGTCTGTACGCGCCCCAGGTCGATGTTCTTCGTCAGCAGTTCGTCCATCTTCTGGTCGAATTTCTCTTCCGCATCATTCAGCGCATTAGATGCCTGCGTCGTCGTCTGCCCCTGCGCCGCGCGGATCGAATCCTCCAGCGTCGCCAAACCCTCCAACAGCGGCTGCCGCGATGGAACGCCCCGGATCAATGCCTGAATCGCCGCCGTTCGTTCCGACGCCGGCCGTACCACCGCCGCCAGAACCTCGCCGCGCTTCAAATTCGCCAGCCGAAGCTGATCACGCAGCGTGTCATACTCCGCCCGGTTCTTCAGTACCGTCTCCGACGGGCGCGGCATCTGGATCTCGAGTCGGTTTGTCCCGACCGGCCGCCAGACCAGGTTCATCACGCCTTCCGGATCGACGCGCTCCTGCAGCGTCTTCATCACCTTCTCGGCGATGTCCTTCTTCTGATCAGCCGCCAGACCCGAGTCGTCGATCTCGTACAGCAACGAGTACCCGCCCGACAGGTCGATTCCGTATTTCAGCTTCTCATCCAGCGGAAAGGCCGCCTGATAGGCGATCCCGCAGGCCGCGCCGATCAACAATACTTTCCACCACATTTGACGTTCGATCATGGTGCTACCTTGAAATGAAAGCCGATCTCTCGCGATCGGGTCCCGTCCGACAGCGATCAGACGAGACGGGTGCTCTTGTAATCACAATTCCAAGTTTCATCCAGCGAAAAGGCGACCGGCGCTCGGCCAATCGCCGACGGAGGGTCTAAGACTGGCGCGATGCCCGCGGCGGAGCGAGCGCGAAATGTGAGGGCCAATGCAGCCGGCCAAAATCTTCATCAATGCCAACAACGACCGACCCGCGCTCGGCGGCATGGGCAAATTCCGCGCAAACCACCGCCGAGCAACTGACCGCGAAGCTCTTCTGCAACCCGCCCCCGGCCTTGCCGGCACCGCTGTCGGGTGAAAGCATCGCCACCGGATTGCCGGCCGCCGCCCCTCGGCCCGACTTGGCTGGTTGGTTCTTCCCGTCGGATTTCTTCTCCCCCGATCGCTTCGCCGCCGCCCGAGTCTTCAACTCGACCAACGAAGCGTGTGCTCGGCTCGCCTCCATCGCCGGCTGGGCCAGAATTCCGGCCGCCACCGACAACAAAACTGCGATCCGAAGCCGAAACGTCATAACCGGCAATATACCCCACAATCCACAACCCTGTCGAAGCCCGGTCCGTGACGCCTTTTCCGCCCGCCATTAGTCTGCTTTTCGAAACGTCGAACCACTCAACACCCCAATTCCAGATGCCATCACAGAACCCCCGCGATATACTTCGGCAAGTCTCCCGCACCCGAGGCCCGGCCATGCCCCAGCAGCCCAAGCAACCCGGCAAGTCCGCCAAAAAAACTGCAAAAAAGCCCGATTCTCCGCCATCCAGACCTAGCGTCGTCCCTCTAACCGCCGAAGCCATCGCCAAACGGCTTCGGCTCAAATCGGCCCGCAAGGCCGAATCCTGGTGCGCCGAGAATGGCATTCCCGCCTTCAACCGCGACGAATGGAAAGCCGCATACGGCGCCGACCCGGGCGGAGCAGCCGCCGCCCGCTACTACCACCCCGGAATGGTCAATGCCCTGATCGAAGATCACATCATTGAGGAAGAGCGTGCCAAGGAGTCCGCCGCCACCAAGGCCGCTCAACGCTCCGGCGCCGCACAACCCCCGCCCCCCTTCGACGACGACGGCGACAACTTCTAATTCTCGCGATCCCGCAAGCGGTGGTCAGGGCCCGGGCACGGTCGGGTTCGTCGCAGGTCCCCAAACACTGTCGCGCCCTTATGATCTCCGAAACAGGAGATCTCCATGCCTCACGAAATCTTGGTTGGCCTCAACGTCATTGACCCCGTCGGCTACCAGGCCTATCGCGACGCGATGGCCCCCATCCTCGCCGCACACGGCGGAAGTTTCCGCTTTGACTTCACCATCGCCGCGACTCTGAAGTCCGAGGCCGCGCACCCCATCAACCGCGTCTTCACTCTGGGCTTCAAAGACAAACAAACCAAGGAGGCCTTCTTCGCCAACCCCGACTACCGTCAGGTCCGCGCCAGGCACTTCGAGCCGTCCGTCAAGGGCTCAACCATCATCGCCGAATACACCCGCGACGGTTGATCACTCCCCTGCATCGACAGGAATGATGAGTTCAGCGCCGTCGTCTCATAGAAGTTCCAGAGCTCCGTATGCTTTGTAGTACCGTCCGTCGCCGCAAGTCCGCCGCTCAAGGAAGTGCGTCGATGCGATGCGTTCATTATCTCGTCAGGTGATGCGTACTGAGAAACGAAGGCCTATCAACCGGGTTTGCTCATTAGCACGTCGACCACGCCGCAGATGGCGAAAGCCACGCTGACCACTCCATTCATCGTGAAGAATGCCAGGTTCACGCGTGACAGGTCGTTCGCACGCACAAGCGATTGCTCGACGATCAGCAGAATCGCCGCTGCGCCCACGCCGACAAAATAGAAGGCCCCGAGGTGTTCAAAACGTCCCAACGCAACCAGCAGTACGACTGTCCCGGCATGGAACACACGCGAGAGCGCCAACGCTATCCCCGCGCCGAATCGTGCCGGAATGCTGAACAGCCCTTCGCGGCGATCGACCGCGATGTCCTGGCAGGCGTAGATGAGGTCGAAACCCGCGATCCAGAGCGCAACGGCGGCGGCGAGCATGAGGGCGGGCCAGCCGAGGTCCGCGGGATTGATTGCGATCCACGCGGCGAGCGGTGCGAAGCCGATCGCGAGGCCGAGAACGAGATGCGCTGCGGCGGTAAAGCGCTTGGCGTAGGAGTAGAACGCGAGCAGCAGGAGCACTGGGGCGGCGAGTGTGAGGGGCCAGCGGTTTTTGTAATGCAGAAACATCGCGCATGCCGCAACGAAGAAGGCGGCTGACGCGATGGTGAAGGCCCACGCTTGGCCTGATGTGATTTTCCCCGCAGGGATGGGCCGATTGGCGGTCCTCGGATTGCGAGCGTCAATCACGGCGTCGGCGATGCGGTTGAAAGTCATCGCAAAACTTCTGGCCGCGACCATGCACAGAACGATGAGGCCAATCTGGCCCCAGGCGGGCACGCCGGCGGGCAACGATCGCGCCGCCAGCATCATGGCGAAAATGGCGAAGGGCAGCGCGAAGATCGAGTGCGAGAATTTGATCATCTCGCCCCATGTGCGGACGGTGGCTGAAAGGGTCATACGAGGGCGGGTTGGCGCTTGGTAATCGCCTCGCGATAAGTCTGCACGCAGCGCTCGGCCGAATCGTGCCAGCTCAGCTTGCGAATTTCAAACGAGCCATGCTCGCGGAGGGTTGCCTGGAGCGGCGGATGTCGCAGAACGGCGATGATCTTGTTCGCCATTTCATTGACATCCCAGAAGTCGACCTTGAGGGCGTGCGTCAGCACTTCGGAGACGCCGCTCTGCTTGCTGATGATGACGGGCACGTCGTGCGCCATGGCTTCGAGCGGCGCGATGCCGAAGGGTTCGCTGACCGAAGGCATCACATAGAGGTCGGCCATCTTATAGACGCGGGCAACGTCGTCGCCGCGGAGGAATCCGGTGAAGAGGACTTTATGCCCGATGCCCATTTCGGCGGACAGCTCGATAACTCGGCGCATCATGTCGCCCGAGCCGGCCATGACGAAGCGGACATTGTCCATGACGTCGAGGACTTTTTTCGCGGCGGCGATGAAGTACTCCGGACCCTTCTGCATCGTGATGCGGCCGAGGAAGAGGACGATTTTTTCGTCTTTCGAGATCGGCGGCGGAAGCGGGCCGTTGTTGACGTCGTCGATGGCGTTATAGACGACTTCGATTTTTTCGGGTGGCACACCGTAGCGTGCGACGAGGATATTTTTCGTCAGATGGCTGACGGCGATAACGCGCTGGGCAGTGTGAACGCCTTGGCGCTCGTAGTGATAGATGCGCTGGTTGACGTTCTCGCCGGAGCGATCGAACTCGGTCGAGTGAACGTGAACGACGAGGGGCTTGCCGGTGGTCGCGGAGATGGCGATTCCGGCGGCGTAGGTCATCCAGTCGTGGGCGTGGATGACGTCAAATTGTTCGTTTTGCGCGATCGCAAGGCACATGGCGGCGTAGCGCTCGACCTCGACCATCATGTCGCCGCCGTAGTGTTCACCCGGGCCGGCTGCGCCGCCGGAGATGAAGCCGAGCATGCCGCCACCCGGACGGAAGGAGCGCGTGGGTTCGGGCTGTCCGACTTCGGTGACGTCGTAGCCGGGTTCGCCGGGGGTGGTGACCTTTATCTTGCGCGGCGTCGGCGTCGAGTAGGGGAAGAGGGCGGCGTCGACCGTTCGAAACTGGACGTTGGCCATGTTTTCGACGGTGAATTTCGACTCGTCGGCGGAGGCCTTGCCGCGCGGCGGGGTGACGAGGGTGACGTGCGTGCCTTTGCCGAGGTTCACCGGTCGCGGCAGGACGAAGAGCACCTGCAGGCCAATGTCGTTCATGGCCTTGGTCAGGCCGAAGCAGGCCGTACCCAGACCGCCGCTGATGAACGGCGGAAACTCCCATCCAAGCATCAAGACTCTCATGGCTGCATCAGACCTTGTCGGCGAAGGGCACCCTGCCGGGTCGAATTGTGCGTTTGCGCCATGGGTCCGTCAAGGCGGGGCGGTCAATGTTCGGCTTCGGCCAACTCGGCGGCGATGGTGATTGATTTGGCCGAGTCTTCGGCTGAGCCCTTGGTCGCCCGGCTGCGATACGTGGTGATGATGACGACGCCGAGGACGATGACGGCGGCTGCGTCGAGCATGTGCTTGGTGAGCGGCTCACCGGCGAACATCCAGCCGAGGAGCACGGCGACGATCGGATTGACGTAGGCGTAGGTGCCGACACGAGCGGGCGTCGAGACCTGGAGGAGCCAGACATAAGCGCTGAAGGCGATGAGCGAGCCGAAGACAATGAGGTAGGCGAGCGAGAGCAGCGACTTGAGCGAGATGGCTGAGAAGTGAAGTTTGGCCCAGTCACCGGCGAACATGCCGAAGATCGTCAACACGATTCCACCGGCGAGCATTTCCATTGCGGTCGTCAGCAGCGGCGACTTTGGCAGCGGCGCGTGTCGCGAGTAGATCGAACCGATCGACCACCAGAGGCAGGCGAACGTGAGCACGATCGCGCCAAGAGGGCGGATGGCGACGTCGGCCTTGTCGCCGCCGGAGCGGACGAGCAGAACCATTCCGGCGAAACCGACGATGAGTCCGAGGACAACGCCGACCGTTGGGCGCTTGCCTTTGGGCCGGAGCCAGTCGGTGAGCACCATCCAGAGCGGGACGGTCGCGACCATGAGCGCGGTGACGCCGGAGGAGACGTGTTGCTCGGCCCAGACGACGCCGCCGTTGCCGCCGAAAAGCAGCAGGATTCCGATGATCGCGGTGGCGCGCCAGTGCTTGACGCTTGGCTTCTCGGCGCCGCGCACGCGGGCATAGATGTAAAGGATGACGCCGGCGGTGAAGTGCCTGGCGCCGGCCATGAGAAAGGGCGGCATCGAGTCGAGGGCGAAGCGGATGGCGAGATAGGTCGAGCCCCAGATGAGGTAGACCGCGGCGAAGGCGGCGATGAGGCCGAGGGCGGTTGGCGCGCGGGATTGCAGCGATCGTTCAGCCGGCATCTTTCACCTTCTTACCTACCGAAGCGATGGGCAGCAGGGCTGTTTCCTTCAACGTGTCCAACACGATGGTGGTTCGGGTGGATTGGATTTCGATCATGGCTCCGAACTTTTCGCGGAGGAGGTGGGTGAGGCCGGCGGTGTCGGCGGTGCGGACTTTGACGAGGTAGCAGTCTTCGCCGGCGACTGAGTGCACTTCGAGGACTTCGGGGATCTTGGCGAGGCGCTCGCCGATCTTGGTGGCAGCGACGCGCTCGGCGGCGCGGACGAAGATGAAGGCCATGAGGCCGAGGCCGATCGTGGCCGGGTCGATGCGGGTTTCGTAGGCGGCGATGACGCCGGTGCGTTCGAGCTTGCGGAGGCGCTCAAGGACGGCGGAGGGGGCGAGATCGACGCGGCGGGCGATTTCGACGTTGGTGATACGGGCGTCTGCCTGAATAATCGACAGGATTTTGACGTCTTTTTCGTCCAACATGCTGTGCATTATAGCGAAATACGAATAATCGGCTGTCCGGGTTCGCAAAAAAAGCGAGCGGCGAGGAGGCCGCCGTGGACTTCCTCGCCGCACCCCCAGTTTTCGCGGATTCGATGGGTCAGGCGCCGACGATCTGGGAGCGGGTCGAGCCGACGATTGACATAAGCTCGGCCTGTTCCTTGGCGGGAACCTTGAACTTGTTGAGCGAGGCGGTGAGGTCGGCGGCGAGGGCGTTGAACTCGGCGTCGGTGATCTGCATGCCTCGATGAACGGACTTCATGGAGCGGCCTTCATATTTCTGCGGGCCGCCGGTGTTGGCGCAGATGAACTCGGTGAGCATTTTCTTGAGGTGCGCCACGTTTTCCGGCGTGGCGGGCCACTCGGCGGGCGTGCCCTTACGGGTGAAGTTCACCATCGGGTCGCCGGCGGCGCGGTTGACGAAGTCGTCGACAACCGCGGTGACGGCCTTCTCACCGCCGAGGCGGTCGTAGAGCGACTTGCCGTCGGCCATTTTCATGGAGCCGCTGGAGTCGCAGGCCAGGGGAGCCAGGGGGAGCAGAAAGGCGAGAGCGATCAGTTTGGAGGAACGAGTCATCACAAATTTCTCCGGTTCGAGTACCAACCATCCGTATTACCGCTCCCGACGATCGGGCCGGCGAACTGATTTTGAATAGACCGAAGGCCGTTCCGATTTTCCGGGTGACGGCCCTCGGCCGCGTCCCTCCAAAGGACACTCCGCATTGCGGTGCTCGCCCCTTGTGGCCGCGGCGCACGAGGAAAATCGTGCTGTGGTGAGGTGTACGGCTGGTCGGGGCGGTTGGATTTCGGGATTGGGGGAAACCCTAATTGGGGTTGGCGGCTGGGTGGCGAATTGCGATGAGATTTGTGAGACGGACGAGTCTTGAGACGTGAGTCCTGGGTCTTGAGTCTTGGGACGGTGGTGAGATTTGTGAGATTTGGGGCGGTCCGGTTTGTTTGGTTCTTGTTCAAACGCTCGGCTGCCCGGCCTGTCGCCCGCGATCGGTGATAATGCTGGCGGTGATAAAAGTGATAATGAGTGATCATCCGATCAAGGTGGTCGCGCGGGGCGGTATTTGGTTTTCAAAGATCGGTTTGGTTGGGGCAGAACGTGGGCGCGAGCCGCCTGGGCGGCTGATTGCGCACGGAGACCCCGGATTTCGCGGGTCCGCCGACATAACGGACCACTCGGCTGACCGAATGTTAGGTAGATGTTTTATGAAGTCAAGTTGCGGAACTTCATTTCAAGAGGAGCAAGAGCAGGAGTCGGACTGGGAGTAGGCGTAGGAGTAGGAGTATCAGTGGGCGGTTGCGGTCGTGGCTCAGAGGCGGGGGTCGATGGGTTCGGATTCCAGGGCGAGGACGGCGAAGACGCATTCGTGGATTCGGCGGAGGGGTTCGCGGCGGGTGAAGCGGTGGAGGGCTTCGATGCCGAGGGCGAATTCGCGGATGGCGAGGGCGCGCTTGGCGGCGAGGCCGCGCGAGCGGAGGCGGTCGAGGTTTTCGGGGAGCGAGTATTCGGGGCCGTAGATGATGCGGAGGTATTCGCGGCCGCGGCATTTCACGGCGGGCTGGACGATTCCGCGGCGGGCCCGCGCGGTGAAATCGAATGGTTTGACAACCATTCCCTCGCCGCCGGTCGCGGTCAGGTCTTCCCACCACTGTGCGCCGGCGGCTTCGCTGGCGGCGTCGGTGACGTCGACGATGAGCGAGCGGGTTGCCTGAATGATCTGCGGATCGGCGGCATTGAGTCGCGCGGCCCAGTTCATGTGCCAGGTATGGTCGCGACTGGCGTGGACCGCGCCCTCGGTAGCGAGGACGTGGAACGGGGCGAGCTTCAGGTCGTTGATCGATTGGACCGGCCAGCAATAGCCGCGATAGGCGTCGATGTATTTTGACGCGAGCGCGGCGCGGTCGCGGTATCGATCGAGAAGGGGGCCTGCGTCGGGGGAACGCGCGGCAGCGCGATTGAGCAGTTCGACGGCGGATGCAAGTGCATTCGTTGCGGCGGTTCCGACGGGGGCGTACTGGCGTTGCAGTAGTTCCTGAGCCTTGGCGGACCAGGGCATCAATTCGCAGTCGAGGCAGACCCAGTCTGTTTCGAGTTCGTCCCACAATCCTGAGTTTGCGATTGCGGTGCGGACACGGGTCAGGAATTCGGACTCGATGGCCGGATCGGTGAAGAAGCGGCGGCCGGTGCGGGTGAAGCAGACGGCTGGTTCGTCGGATTGGGTGCCGAAGCGCTTGCGGGCGGCGTCGGCATCGCGGCAGGCGACGACGACGGCGCGCGAGCCCATGTGCTTTTCCTCGCAGATGAGGCGCGGCACGCCTTCGTGGCGGAAATAGGCAAAGGCCTCGGCCGGGTGCTCAAGCGTGGCCGGCAGCTTGCTCGTTTCGCACGGCGCCATGGTGGGCGGCAAGTAGATGAGCCACTTCGGGTCGAGGGCAAAGCGAGTCATGACCTCGAGCGCGGCCAGCGCATTTTCCTCGCGGACCGTGACGTTGCCCGCGAGCGTAGTGTTGATGATTCGCTTGCCGATCACATCGTCGATGTCGAGGACGTCGTCGTCGATGTGCTGGGCCGGCCGGTCGGGCGCGGCGTCTTCCGGTGGGAGGAAAGGCTTGGCGGGGGTGCAGTAAGTGTGGCGGGCCGCGACGGAGACCGTTTCTCGCTCCGGGTAGCGCATGGCCGTGAGGCGACCACCGAAGACGCAGCCGGTGTCGATGTTCATCGTGCGGTTGAGCCATTCGGGTTCGGGCACTGGGGTGTGGCCATAGATGACCATGGCGCGGCCGCGGTACTCGGCGGCCCAGTTGTGACGGACGGGTAGACCGAACTCGTCGGTTTCGCCGGTGGTTTCGCCGAACATGGCGAATTCGCGGACGGCTCCGGAACCGCGACCCTGCATCTCTTCTTTCATGCCAGCGTGGGCGACGACGAGTTCGCCGTTGTCGAAGACGTAATGGCTGACGAGACCATCGAGGAATTCGGCGAGTTCCTTTTCGAATTGCGGGCGGATGGTCGTCGGAATCGAATCGATTTCGCTGAGCGTCCGGTCGAGGCCGTGAGTGATCTGAACGTCGCGGCCGCGCAACTTGCGCATGAGTTTCATGTCGTGATTGCCGGGGACGCAGATTGCGTGGCCAGCATCGATCATGGCTTTGACGAGTCGAACGGAGTCGAGGATGCGCGGTCCGCGATCGACCAAATCGCCGACGAAGACCGCCTTACGACCCTGCGGGTGCGCGTATAGCGGCGTGCTCCACGGGCTGTCGTTGGAGGGCGACGGATCTTTCTGATAGCCGAGGTTGGTCAGGAGTTCTTCGAGTTCGTCGCAGCAGCCATGCACGTCGCCGATGATGTCGAACGGACCGTGTTCGTCACGGCGGTTGTTCCAGAGCGGGACGCGCTGAATGGCGGCGGCATCGAAGTGTTCGAGTGTGTCGAGGACGAAAACGTGGCGAAAGCCCTCGCGCTGCAGGCCACGGAGCGAACGGCGGAGTTGTTGGACTTGCTGACGGATGACGTGGTCGCCGAAGTTACGATCGGGCCGGGAGGCGTTGCGCTCTTCGCATACGCGCTGCGGGACATTGAGAACGACGGCGACGGGGAGGCAGTGGTGTTTGCGCGCGAGCGCGACCAGCGGCTTGCGGGATTCGGCCTGGACGTTTGTCGCGTCGACGACGGTGAGTTTGCCGGCGCTGAGACGCTTCGCGGCGATAAAGTGGAGGACGTCGAAGGCGTCATTGGTGGCTGACTGCGAATTCTCGTCCTCAGAGACGAGGCCACGGCAGGTGTCGGAAGAGAGGACCTCAGTCGGCTTGAAGTGCTTACGCGCGAACGTGGACTTGCCGGAGCCCGACGGGCCGATGAGGACGACCAGCGATAGGTCGGGGATATTCAGTTGCATACTTGGAAGACGGCCATTTGTGTTGGTGAGCCGACTTCGGCGTCGTCGGGGCCGATTGGCACAAAGCGGACGGTGTAGTTGAAGCGGGCGGCGACGCGGCCGGCCCAGGTCTGGAACTCGGTGCGGGTCCATTCGAAGCGGTGGTCGCGGTGTCGGAGCTTGCCGGCGGGGAGCGTTTCGAAGCGGACGTTGAATTCGACGTTGGGGGTCGTGATGACGATGGTTTTGGGGCGGGCAAATTCAAAGACGCAGCGCTCCATGGCGGCGAGGCGGGGCGGGTCGAGGTGTTCGATTACTTCGACGATGGATGCGGCGTCGAAGCCGGCGAGGCGGCTGTCGCGGTAGGTCAGAGCGCCGTGGATGAGCTGGATGCGTTGCTTCTGGAGCGGGGGCAGGCGGTCGAGATGCAGGCGATCGGCCGCGATGTCGAGAGCGCGGTGGGATACGTCGAGGCCAAGGATTAGCTCGAACTGGCGATGTTTGAGGAGGGCTTGAATGAGGCGACCCTCGCCGCAGCCGAGATCGAGGACCCGGGTCGCCCCGCACTGGCGAAGGGCGGCGGTGACGGCCCCAAGGCGCTGGTCATTGAGACGAACGCGTTCTTCGACGACGGCTTCTTCCCGGTCATGCTTCTCGGCGGCGTCATCGGGATCGGCTTCGTCTTCGGCAACGAGGCGTTCGAGTGCGGCGCGGGCCAGATTCCGGCGGCGTTTGAGATAGCGAAATGTGATTTCTTCGCGGAGGGGATGGGCTGCAAGCCATCCCTCGCCATGGCGGAGGAGTTTTTCGACTTCGTCTTCGCCGACCCAGTAGTGTTTGTCGTTGTCGAGGACGGGGATCAACACGTACAGGTGCGAAAGCAGGTCGGTCAGACGGCAGGTCGCGGTGATGGTCATGGCGACGTAGGGCGCGGCGGTGTCGGGGAAGATTTTCGGGTCGAGCGGCATTGGCTGAACGGTTACTTCGTAGCCGAGCGGTTGAAAGAGTCCCGCGACGAACTCGACGCCACCCCTGGCCGGGAGGACGGGGAGGGATGCGATGATTGGGATGGGGGTGTTGACGAGCTCTGGGCGCTCGCGGCTGGTTCCGCTCAGGGCGCTACTGAGGACCTGGGCGATCGCGACGCTCAGGAACGAAGATGCGACGTAGGGGCGATCGTTGACGTATTGCTCGAGGGTGCGGCCCTCGCCGGGCGGACCGCGGCGGCCGCGGACCAGGCCGACTGGGTCGACGTCGAGCAGTAGGGCTGCGGTGCAGCGAGTTTCGTCTGATTCGGTGTAGAAGACATGGGCGCGGCCGAAGGAGAGGTCGAAGGATTGGGTGCGCGCAGGGTTCTTGTGGAGCAGGAAGCCCAGGTCGGTGGCGGGGTGGTGGGTTGTTGAGATTGTCAGGAGCATGCTGGTTACTTGGGCGCGGCGTGGGTGCGCTTTATTCTCGTTCGCTATTACTCACGCCGGTTGTTTGGGGCGTAGCTTAATGTGCTTTTGGTGGGGTGCAAGGGGGGGCGAGAATGGATTCTCGCACCAGAGGGCAGCAGGCAATCGGGGAGCGTGCGAGAAAGGATTCTCGCACCAGCGTGGGAAGGGATTCACGCACCAGTGTCACCGGTGGATGCTGATCCCATCGAGTCACATTTCCAGGAGGTCCATCGGAAGACAGACATCGGGCCGGCCGGCATACCACGACGCGGAGCTGTACCACCAGTCCTCCGGCTTCGCCACGAGTCCCTTTCGTGTCGGATTGTCGTGCAGGTAACGCAGCTTCTGTTCGAAGAGTGGTCTGGTGGAGATGGCATGCGGATGGAAGCCGTCCTGCCAGAGTGAGAATTGGCCTTGCTCGCTTCGAGCGGGTTGTGCAGCGCGTTCCAGCCATGCCAGTGTCGAGCTACGTCCGTCCGCGACCAATCGATCGTGGATGCTCCTCGATGTGAAGCGTTTGAAGTCGCGGATCAGCGCGTGCAAGTCCGGAGCGGCGGCGATGAGATGGATGTGATTGGGCATGACGACAAATGCGAAGAGTTGGAGTCCCTTCTTGTCGCGGCAGTAAGTCAAGGATTCGATGAGCGGGTCGATATAGCGGGCTTCGATGAAGATCGGCGTCCAGTCGAGGATTGTGATGGTGCAGAAATATGGGAGGTTTTCGTCCGCTCGATAGCGCGTCATGGGTGGGGAGGGTAGTTGAGAGCGTGCAAGGTTGGAAGAGAATGTCATGGCGAGGTGGTGCGAGCAGGGATTCTCGCACCAGCAAAGCTTGTGACGTGGGTGCGAGAAAGGATTCTCGCACCAGCGGCGCGTCGACTGGCTCAGGGGACGGTTGGTTTCGGCGTGATTCTTGGGGCTAGCTTCTGGTAAAGGAGTGAGGCGAGGAGCAACAGCACTCCAAGGGCCATGAAGGAGACTACTCGGTAGATCATTTCCAAATGCGAGAGGTCGACGATGAAGACTTTCAGTACGGTCAGGCCGAATAGCGCGATGGCCATGTAGCGGAGGATGTTGATCAGGCGGGCGAAGCCGACGATTAGCATCGCGATTGCTGCCACTCCCCAGAAGATGGAAAGGGCTACGTGCATCGCTAGGTTGGGGTCGCGGAAGCGATTGCGGATTTCTTCGAACTTGAAGGCGCGCATGATTTCGAAGGTGGGGAGCCAGGTCATCAGGACGACGGTAAACGCCAGCAACGCGGTGCAGGTCTGCGGTTGGGTGAACCAGGGGCCAGTGGTTTGGCGTTTTGCTCTGACGAAGGCGTAGGCGAGCAGGCCGAGGGCGATGACGGCCAGGCCGACTAGGAAGATGCGATTGGTGCCGATGCCGGTGAGATTGCGCCAGGTGTCGTTCATGCTCGCGCCGAGCGTGTCGACGACTCCGAACCTTACGAGCGTGAGCCAGGTGAGAACGTAGGTATAGCCGGTGAGGGCGGGTTTGCGCGTGCCGAAGATTAGCCACATCGCGGCGGCATTGAGGACCCAGAAGGCGGTGAGGTAGATGTTTGCTACATCGAGTGGGTGGGTGAAGCGGAGTCGCCAGGGTTCGAAGTGGAAGATGCGGATGACTTCGAAGGAGCCGGTCCAGGTGATGACTAGGGCTGACATGACGGCGAGTAAGCCCGCGAAGGCGCGATGCCTCGTGATTTTTCCGAGTTGAGAGGTGGGGTCGCCGATTGCCCCGAGGCGGGCGAGCAGCGGGCTGGCGAACGCGCACATGGTCGCGACGAGCAGGCCGGTAAGGACGGCGCGGTTGCGGAAGATTCCGCTGAGCTGTGACCATTCGCCTTCGGTGGCGGCGAAGGTGTCCCAGAGGAGGAACTTGAGGGCGACAACGAAGACGAGGATGACGCAGATGGGGGAGGTCTTTGGGAAGCGGAGGGCGACGAGGTACCAGGCGACGGTGAGGGTGAGCCAGCACCAGGTGGCGAGGTAGCGTTCGTACTGGTCGGCGAAGATGCCGAGGATGATGACGGATCCGAAGGCGAGCAGGGCGATGACGAAGGGGATGTCGATTTTCTGGACGGTGCAGCGGACGGTGAGCATGGCGGCCGAGGCGTAGGCGGCCAGGCCGAGGCCGACGAAGAGGACGATGAGCCAGTTGAGGTAGAAACTGCCGACGGTGAACAGGTGCGGGGTCAGGCGGGGGTCGTGGTAGTCGTAGATGAGCAGGTGGCAGAGCGCGGCGACGAGGATTGCGCCGGCCTTGAAACGGAGCCATGGGCGCTGGTGGTTGCGGCAGAACCAAAGCGAGACGATGGCTTGCAGGCCCCAGGCGATGGGGACGAGGTAGTGGTCGAACTGAAGCGGGGCGGCGAGGGCGAGGAAAGTGAAGCCAGCGACGAGTTGGGCTTCGCGGAGGATGGCGGCTGCGGGACCGAGTTTGCCGAGTCGCCAGGCGGTGAAGAGTTGCAGGGCGGCGGTGAGGACGGCGAAGAGGCCGAGCCACTGGTGGTGTGAGTCGCGCGTGAGGAAATAGACGGAGGCGAAGAAGCAGGAGGTGGCGGCGGTGTAGATGATGGTGAGGATGGCGGCGCGATCGCGGGTGCCGTGGCGGATGGAGAACTGGCCTTCGACGAAGTAGACGAAATAGAAGGCGAGGATGAAGGCGAGGGTCGTCCAGAGGGCGGCGGGGGCGTAGAACTTTTGGTACCAACCGAAGAAGAGTGCGACGGTTCCGAGGAAGCTGAGGAGGCGGAGGACGTCCCACTTTCGGATTGCGCCGCTGACGAGGAAGCCGATGTCGAGGATGAGGATGTAGGTGAGCAGGGCGACCTGGGCGTTCTGGCCGGTGCTAAGGGCGAGCGGGGTCCAGAATCCGCCGAGGAGGGTGAGGATGGCGATGGCGAGGATGTTTCCGTGGACGGCGAGGACGGTGGAAAGGAGGGTGACGCCGGAGAGGAGGGCGAAGGTCGTTTGGACGTTGAGCAGGTGATAGAAGTAGTAGGCGGCGAAGGCGGAGAAATAGAGAGTGGCTGTGCCGGCGCCGAGGAGTCCGACGGCGAAGTTTTGGAGTTTGCGGCGGAGGGAGATTTCGCCGGCGGCGACGAGGGCGAGGCCGATGGCTCCGCCGATGCAGCAGCGGATGGTGGGGCTGATCCAGCCCTTGTCGAAGGAATATTTGACGAAGAAGCCGATGCCGAGGAGGAGGATGAGGGCGCCGATGCGGTTGAGCCAGGTGCGGCCGATGATGACTTCCATGCCGGCGGATGGGGCGGCGGGGCTGGGGCTGGGGTCGCGGGCCGATTCGGGGATTTCGATTGTGCGGTAGGTGTCGCGCAGGTCGACGCGGTTCGCTTCGGCGGCGGGCTCGGCGATGATGGGTGGCGGTTCGATCGGCGGATGCTTGGGGACAACTGGTTCTTTGGGGGCTGGCTGTTGCGCGGGGGTTGGTTTGGTTGGGCGCCGCTCGGCCTGGCTTAGGCGCCATTCGAGACTGATGAGCTCTTGTTGCAGGCGTTCGACGTCTGCTCGGAGTTCTTGCAGATCGTCGGGGCGATCGTCGGTCATGTCGTGTGCGTCCCTCGACGGTCGGCCGGCGACGATGAGCCGGCTTTCACGACGGAGCATATCGGTTTGGGCCGCTGGGGCAAAGCGGGGATTGGGCGGGTTGGCGAGGATGGACTAGAATGCTTGCAGCTTGATCGTTCCGTCCGGGACGTTGATCGCTCAGCGAGTTGTTGAAACCTCTATGTTGTTGCTTCCGTATCGAACTGACGCGCCGATTCGTCGCACGCCGACGGTCAACTATGTGTTGATCGGGTTGAATGTGGCGGTGTTCGTCGTGCAGAAGATGCTGGGGGACGCGCGTTCGGACGAGCTGTTCAAGCCGTACATGTTGTGGCCGGGTGCGCCGAAGGTAGTGCAGTTTGTTTCGTACCAGTTCCTGCATGGGGACATTCTGCACCTGGCGGGCAACATGCTGTTCTTGTGGGTGTTTGGGAACAGCGTGAATGCGAAGATGGGGAATCTGGCTTACGCACTATTTTACCTGGCGTGCGGGGTGTTTGCCGGCGTCGGGTTTGTGTTTGCGGAGGGCGGGCATCCGTGCGTGGGGGCGAGCGGGGCGATCGCGGGCGTGACGACGGCTTATCTTGTGCTGTTTCCGCGGACGGACGTTACGGTGTTGTACTGGGTCGTGATCTTCATCGGGACGACCGCGATTCGTTCGATCTGGCTCATCCTGATCAAGATGGTGTTGTGGGATAATTTCATTTCGATGTATATCGAGCGCGGGGACGGATTCACTAGCGTGGCGTACTCGGCGCATATCGCGGGATATCTGGCCGGTTTCGTGCTCACATTGACGATGTTGTGGCTTAAGGCGCTGCCGCGCGATCACTTCGACCTGTTGTCGATCTGGCGACGGGCGAATCAGCGGCGGGAGTTTGCTTCAATGATGGCTGATCCGAATGCACGGTCCCAGGCACAGTATGGGCGGGTGGCGCGGCCGGCCGGGGCGGCAGCAGTTGTGCTGGCGCGGCCGGTCGATCCGATGGCGGGGATGCGCGATGCGGTGATCGCGGCGTTGTCGTCGGCTGATCCGACGGGGGCGATGGATCGCTATGCGGAGTTGATTTCGAAGGATCCGGAGCAGGGGTTGCCGCCGCGGTTTCAGCTTGAGATTGGCAATCAGTTCATGGCGAGCCAGCGGTATGGCCAGGCGGCGGCCGCCTACGAGACATTCCTGCGGCACTATTCGACGGCGGCGAACGCGAACGAAGTGAAACTGCTGCTGGGGATTCTGTATGCGCGGTATGTGCCGCAGTATGAGCGGGCGCGCAGCTTTCTGGTGGAGTGTGTTGAGAAGCTGACGAGTCCGGCGCAGCGGGCGCAGGCGTCGCAGTGGCTGGCGGAGGTAAGCCGGGCACTGGGCGGCGGAGCGGCGGGGGCGACGCCATCGACGTAGGCGCTTGAGCGTGGTTTGAGGCGGGTGCATGGACGGCGAGGCGTCGGCGAAGGCAGTGCGGGGGAATGCCGGGGTGGCGGTGCTTCCCGGCGCGCTGATGACATTTTACGGCTGGTATTCATCTTTCATTGTCGCGGGGGACGGATCTCTTCACGATTTTTCGATGGTCGTGGTGCAGAATGTGCTGAGGTTTGGCGGGCCGTTGCTGCTCCTCGCGGCGGGACTGTGCGCGATCGGGCGTCGGGAAGGGTTGTGGGTGGACTTTGGGGCGTCGGCGTTGTGCGGCGGGTTGCTGCTGCTGATCGGGGTTTACTGGATCGCCGTCGATCGAGACCTGAATGACTTTCTCTATGCAATCTTCGGGGCGGTGATGCTGGGGAGCGTGCGGCATAGTTGGCGGCTGCTGGGAGCCATGCGCGGAGCACCCGTGCCGCATGAAGAGGAACGCATTGCCGCCGCGCCGGTCGTGGCTCGTGATCTGCCGACGATTCCGGAGGGGCCGCCGCCGGCGGATGGATATCTGGCGGCGCTTGGACGGTCGGCGAAGGAGCGGCGCGAGGCGCGCGAGGGTCGGAAGGGCGGCGATGGCGGAGTCTGAGGCCGGCGGGTCGCGGATGAGCGCGGAGCTGGAGCGATACTCGCGGCAGGTTTTGTTCGGTCCGCTCGGTGAAGAGGGGCAGCGGCGGCTGATGGCGTCGCGGGTGACGCTGATCGGGTGCGGGGCGCTGGGGACGGTCATCGCGGACACGCTGGTACGGGCGGGTGTCGGGTTTCTGCGCGTCGTCGATCGGGATTACATCGAGCCGAACAATCTGCAGCGCCAAGTCCTCTTCGATGAGCGGGACGTGGCCGAGGGGTTGCCGAAGGCGGCCGCGGCGGCGGCGAAGCTGGCGCGGATCAACTCGTCGGTGACGGTTGAGCCGGTGGTGGCGGATGCGAACCATCGGAACATCGAGGAACTAGTGGACGGGGCGGGGCTGGTACTGGACGGGACGGACAATTTCGAGACGCGGTTTTTGATCAACGATGTGGCCGTGAAACGCGGCCTGGCGTGGGTGTATGGGGCTTGCGTGAGTTCTACCGGGATGGTGATGCCGATCATTCCGGGCGAGACGCCGTGTCTGCGGTGCGTGTGGTCGGAGCCGCCGCCGCCGGGTGCGAGCGCGACCTGCGATACGGCCGGCGTGCTGTCGCCGGTGGTGCATGTGGTGGCGGCGATGCAGGCCATGGAGGCGATCAAGCTGCTGGCGGGCCGGGCGGGCGCGGTGAGTCGGGGTCTGTTGCAGATCGATGTGTGGAGCGGGCGGTTTGAGACGTTTGATATGTCGGCGGCGCGGGACGCGGGGTGCGCCTGCTGCGGGCGGCGGGAATTCGAGTTCCTGAGCGGGTCGCGCGGCGGCGGGGCAGCGACGCTGTGCGGGCGGAACGCGGTGCAGGTGGGCGGTTCGGGGGCGGGGCGGCCGGATTTCGGGCAGATCGCGGAGCGCGTGGCGGCGGTGGCGACTTCGCCGCCGCAATCGAACCGCTTTATGCTGCGGTTTTCGGTCGGACGATATGATGTGACGGTGTTCGCGGACGGACGGGCCATCATCAAGGGCACGCCCGACCCAGACGAGGCGCGGAGTGTTTATGCGAAATACGTTGGTGCGTAGGTTGGTGCTGGTTTCCGCGACGCTGGGGTTGCTCACGGGATGCTCCGAGTTCGTGCTGGAGGGAATCATCAGCGATCGCGAGACGGCGCGGCCGCTGCCGTATGTGAAGATTGATCAGGAGAAGGGGGACAACTGGAAGCACGTGGGGGACACGGATGGGCGCGGCCGGTATTGGATCATGAAGGATCGCGTGGGTGGCGGCGGGGCGATGCGATTATCGAAGAACGGTTACCTGGCCACGAAGGTAACGGAAGGGGACTTCCTGACGGGGCAGAGTTTTCTGCTCGTGCCGACGAATGGGGCGACGGACGACGGATTTTAGGGCGAAATTGAGCTCGCTTTGAGTCGATTCCGAGCGGCGCGCCATCGTAGCGCCGCGTCGTGGGGCGCGGCGGCGTATAATTGGGTTGATGGACCGTGCACTCTCGAAATCTATATTGGCGGCACTCGCGTTTTCGCTCTCGGGGCCCTCACTCGCGCGGGCGGGCGTGCAATTCATCGCGCTGGGTGATCTTCCCGGAAGTAGCGTCAGTAGCACCGGATACGGCGTAGCCAATCTTGGGGCCGCCGCCGTTGGCAGCAGTTCCTCACTTAGTTCCGGCAGTTCGACCGAAGCGTTTCGTTGGACGGCGCAATCCGGAATATCGGGGCTTGGTTCACTCGAAGGCGCGCCGTTCCAAAGCATCGCAACCGGCTTGTCGGCAAACGGACTCGTCGTAACCGGTTCGAGTATTTCACCGCGCGGGGGCGAGGCGTTCCGCTGGACCGCTGAGGGAAGGATGGAGGCGCTCGGCGACCTTCCGGGTGGACCTGTAGACAGTTACGGTCGCGCGATTTCGGCCGACGGTACTACCGTGGTCGGCTATTCTTGGGGCTCCAGTCCCAACGGCTCCGAGGCATTTCGTTGGACGCGCGAGACCGGCATGCAACCGCTAGGACACCTGCCCGGCGGATTCGACGCCGGCGACGCCGCCGGCGTCTCAGGCGATGGCTCCGTCGTGGTCGGCTCCGCCCGTCGTTTCGACTTCGCGGGAGAGGCGTTTCGCTGGACCGAGCAGACCGGCATGGTTGGCTTGGGCGACTTGCCAGGCGGTGGATTTCAAAGTTACGCCACCGCTGTCTCGGCTGACGGCGCCACGGTTGTCGGCCACAGCGCATCTTCTAACGGCTCGGAGGCGTTTCGTTGGACGGCCGGCGGCGGCATGGTCGGGCTGGGCGATCTGCCGGGCGGTCGATTCGAGAGTGATGCGCTTTCCGTCTCCGGCGATGGCTCGATGATCGTCGGGCGGGGGTATGTGCCCGCGCCGGGCGCGCCGTTGTTCAGTTCGCAAGCGGCTTTCCTTTGGACGCAACAGCGCGGCATGTTGAACCTGCGCGACCTGCTCATCAATGAATACGGAATTGACCTGGCCGGCTGGTGGCTGATCGACGCGCGCGGCATCTCGCCGGACGGGACGGCCATCATTGGCACGGCGACCAACCCGGCCGGGAATCCGGAGGCGTACATGGTCGTCTTTCCCGAGCCGTCGGTAGTTACGCTGCTCGGCGTGGCTGCGGTAATGGGTCGATTGCGCGGGTCGCGATTTGGGGTTGGCCGCGACTGACGTCTGGTTGCCGGCGGGGGCTTTGGGTTTCTACCGGTCATCGTGAACCCACGTTTCGCTGATGCGAAGAATGGGGCGCTGGTTCTCCGAACTATCAGCCGGGCGGTTCTGACGCTTGATGTCGCGTTTCAATGGGGGCCAGCCAGCGGTTGCGATCTTTATCCCAGACTTCCCGAAAAAACTTCATTTCTTTTGTCCGCCGTTCAGTCAGGTCGTCGCATGGCGGGCTGAGAGGTTGGAAGTCGCTTCCGATTGTTCGGAGGCCGCCTCGCAGTTCGATTTTGCGTGATTCGTCACGACAGGGAGACAGCCATGAAAACGCTCATTTTGAGCGCCATTGCCGCGTTAAGCATCGCGGGGAGCGTGAGCGCCCAGACAGCATTTACCTATCAGGGTCAACTGAAGCAGGCCGGCCAGCCATTTACCGGAACGGCCGACATGAACTTCAATCTGTTTGATTCGGCGACCGGGCCGGGTTCGATCGGGGACGAGACGCACAACGGTGTGCAGGTAACCAACGGCACGTTCACCGTGGACATCGGCGGCAGCGGGGCCGGGTGGGATCTGAATCTTGCGGGGGATCTCTGGCTCGAAATCACCGTCAACGGAACTGTCATGACGCCGCGACAGAAGCTCATGCCTACGCCGCATGCGCTGACTTCCGACACCCTGAAACTGCCGTTCGACTCGACATCGAACAATTTTTCCAGCGTTCCGACCTTTAAGGTGCAGACGCAGGGGACGGGCGGAGCGATCTGGGGCGAATCTTCCAATACGGGAGCGAATGGCGTCAACGGTTACAACGTGGCGACGAGCGGCGCGGCGAGTGGCGTGCGCGGTGTGTCGAATTCACCAAGCGGTTACGGGGTGGTCGGCGTCAATCAATCGACGTCGAATCAGGCCGTGGGTGGATACTTCGAGACGACTTCGAAGTCGGGTCTGGCCCTCTGGGGGCGCGTGAACGGCGGCGGGGCACACACGGGCAGCTACGCGGGCAACTTTGAGAACACGGCCACGACCGGGTTGGCGATCGGCGTTCAGGGGTACTGCACGAGCAACAATAATGGCTTCGGCGTTCGCGGGTGGCACGCGGCGTCGGGCGGATTCGGCGCGGGCGTTCTGGGGCACAGCGACAGTCCGGCTGGTTACGGCGGGTATTTCGAGCACGGCTCGTCGAACGGCGTCGCGCTCTACGTCCAGGGCAAGGCGCAAGTGAAAGTGCTTCAAATTCTGGGCGGGTCGGATCTGGCTGAGGGCTTCGACGTGAACGGCGAGGTCCGGCCGGGCATGGTCGTGTCGATTGATCCGTGCGACACGGGCAAGCTGGCTGCCTCGACGCAGGCGTATGACAAGAGAGTCGCGGGCGTCGTCAGCGGCGCGGGCGGGGTGAACGTCGGCATGGTGATGGGACAGGCGGGTTCGGTGGCCGACGGCAAGCACCCGGTGGCGCTGAGCGGTCGGGTTTACTGCTGGGCGGTCGGTGGGGCGGACGGTGTCGAGCCGGGAGACCTGCTCACGACATCGGCGGTGGCCGGACACGCGATGAAGGCGACGGACGGTGACGCGGCGCACGGCGCGACGATCGGCAAAGCGATGTCGTCGCTGAAGCCGGGTGAGACGGGACTGGTGCTCGTGCTGGTCAACCTCCAGTAAGCCAGGGAAGGAAGCAAAGGAACGAAATATGAAGACTCGAATACTAGGATTGATTGCAATGATGGCAGTCGGCGCGACGACGGGTGTAAATGCCCAGAGTCCGGCGACCAGCGCGAAACGTGTTTTTCAGGCGATGGAGCATCCCACGGCGCGGAATCTGACTCTGCAAAAGGGCGAATCGAGCGTCACGGCGGTCGAGGTCGACCTGAAGTTGATCGGCGAGCTCGCGAAGGGCGACGCCATCGTTCTGAATCCGGTGGAGAATTATCAGGCGACCGGCATTGTTGATTCGGTCGAGCTGATTGCCGGGAACCGGGTGGTGACAGGCCATCTGGAAGGCGTGCCATACAGCGCGTTCACGTTTGCGGTGGTGAACGGGATTGCGGCGGCGAGCATCGACACGGTCAATGAGGGGCGCTATCTGCTGCGGTTTTCACCGGAGCAGGTTCAAGTCGTGTCGAAGGTGGATTCGGCGTCGCTGCCGGACTGTGGCGTCGATCACACGGGCACGTCGGCGGCGCACCGATCGGCGGTTCCGCCCAAGGGGTACGTCTCCGATGCTGATTTCGCGGCGGCGGCTGACGCTCCCACGGCTCGGGCGGGTTGCGGGCGGCCGGATCCGGTTTATGACCTGATGGTTTTCTACACGCCGGCGGTGATCGCGGCGGCTGGATCGGAATCGGCGGTTCAGTCCACCATTCTCGTGACGTTTCCGTCAATCAACGCGAGCTATACGAACAGCTTGATTCATACGAGCGCCCGGCTGGTCTACATGGGCTTCGTCAACTACAACGAGAACGGCACGTTTGAGGATCACCGGAATCGCTTTCAGGATTTTGACGATGGGACGATGGACGTCGTCAATCAGTTACGCGATCAGTACCAGGCGGACATCCTGACGCTGCTGGTGAACGACGATGACGGGGGCACGTTGTGCGGGATGGCGTATTGCGCCACGGACCAGGACCTGGGATTCTGCGTGGTGAACTATGGCTGCGCCCAGACGAGCATGAGCTGGCAGCACGAGATCGGGCACTTGCAGGGCTGTGCGCACGATCCGGCGAATGCCGGGCCGTGCGGACTGCATGATAACTCGCGCGGTTATCTGCTGACGGACACGCTGGGTAATCGGGTTCGTACGATCATGGCGTACAACGCGGCCCCGGGTTATCAGCGGATCAACTGGTTCTCGAATCCGAACGTGATGCGAAACGGCTCGGCCATGGGGACACAGGCGGAGTATTACAACGCGGCCACGGTCGAAGAGACTCGCTTCGAAGTGGAGCGCTTCCGGTCATCGCGCTTCGACATGTGGGTTCGGTTTGACTATGGCGGGCAGCAGACCGGCCTCTATGAAATGCCCTTCCAGACGCTTGGTGCGGCGCAGGGGTGGTGCTTCGACGCGCCGGCTTTGGCGATGCCGACGGTGCACCTGCAGCCGGGAAATTCCACGGAGCGGCCGACACTTTCGAAACCCATGATCGTCGACTGCTGCGGTGGAATTGCGACCATCGGGCTCTAGGAATCGTCCAGGTAAATTGGAATTTGTTAGACTTTATAAACTCCGATGGGCCGAGACTCGGCCCGTCGTTTCTGAAAGGAATTCATCATGCGACGAATCATGAGAACTATTTCGCTGCTGCTGGCGACGCTCGTATTGACCACCGCGGCACGGGCTGGATTTGATATTCCGTGGAGTTCGATCGATGGAGGCGGATCGCAGCACATGACGGGCGGCGTGTTCGAGTTGTCGGGCACGACGGGACAATGGGATGCGGGCGCGTCGATGGCCGGTGGGGCGTGGCAGGTCGCGGGCGGATTCTGGCCCGGCGTCTCCGTCAGCAGTTGCGGATGTCCGGCGGATCTTAATCACGACGGCAAGATCAATGGTGGGGATATTCAGAGTTTTGTGCGATGCATGACGAGTCCGGGCGGAGATTGCGGTTGTGCTGACTTGAATGGCAGCGGCAACGTCGGCGCCGCGGACCTTTCGTTGTTCATCAGTGCGCTGACGGCCGGCGGGATTTGCTCCTGACGGAGACTCGGTCGGCTGAATTTCAGGATTGAGACGGCATTTCGTTGTGTGCCGGCTGATGAACGCTCGACGTACCCTCTGATGGGTGGTCGGCCAGATCAGCTCGGTTGCAACGAAATGCTGTCGTTTGCCTAACGCGGAATTCAGCCAACCGATTAGCGGTAGACCATCCGCACTCTTGATCAAAGCGATTGGCGATAGTTGGGCCATTGGCCGGGGCTGCATCTTCTGCGCGTAGGGGCGGCGGGGTTGGGGCCGATGTTAGAAACGTGTCAATTGGCGAGGCGCTGATCGGAGCCGTGGGTGCGGGGGCTATCATATTGTTGTTCCTGCGGTCGGCGGCGGCCACTAAGCGTCGCCTGGAAGCGGAACGGCAGGTGGCTGGTGAGCGGACAGGCCCGGGCACGCGTAGCTGAGTTGTCGAAGTGAAAGGTTGTCTTATGGGTCCGGCGCGCGTAGATTTCCATAGAAGGATGCGAGTGCCGGTTCGACATTCATGAGCGATCGATCAACACGATTTTCTGGACTTTCGGCCTGGATCAGTTTTGTCCAGGTGCTGGTGCCCTTGTCGGCCATCGTTCTGGCGATCGCGGCAGTAGTCGGGCACCCGGAATGGACCGGTTGGCAACGGGCCGAGGTGGCGGCCGGCGTGGTGCTGGTGGTGGGCGTGGCCGAGGCGCTGCTCGCTTCGATCGGGGTGATCCTCAAGATTGAATCGACGATGTTCAGGACGCATGACCTGGTGATGGACATGCGCGATACGGCCACGAAGCAGACGAAGCAGCTTGCGGAGGTTGCTGAGCAATCGCGGTTGTCGGATCTGGCGCGGGCGATTTCATCGCGCGAACAGGAGCGCGATCTGATTCGACGGGCGTTTAACGAATCGCTGATCGGCGGAGACTTCGAGGCGGCATACTATCTGGCGGACACGCTGGAGAACCGGCACGGCTATAAGCAGGAGGCCGAGAAGCTGCGGCGCGAACTTTCGGCGATGCGACGGACCTCTGAGGAGCAGTACATCGCGGAGAGCGTCGACCGCGTCAACCAGCTTGTCGGCGACCATGAATGGGAGAAGGCGCGAGTCGAAGCTGAGCGGCTTGTGAAACTCTATCCGGCCATGGACGAGATTCAGCGTCTGCCGGAAGCATTGCGGCAAAGGCGAACGGAGCACAAGCGGCGACTGCTCAAGGCGTGGGACGAGTCGGTTCAGCGGAATGAGATCGATCGCGGGATCGCGCTGCTTCGGGAGTTGGATCAGTATCTGACGCCGAACGAAGCGGCGGCGCTCGAAGAGTCGGCGCGCGGCGTGTTTCGCGCGAAATTGCACAACATGGGCGTTCAGTTTTCGCTGGCCGTGACAGAGAAGAACTGGGGGACGGCGCTTCAGATCGGGCAGGATATCGTGAGCGAGTTTCCGAACACGCGAATGGCGGCGGAAGTCTTGGAACACCTCGACACACTCAAGTCGCGGGCGGCCCGCAGCATGGAAGCGGCGGTCGAGGGGTAGCGGCCAGCCGATCAATAGCGGCTAATTCTGGCTGTTTTTGCGCATCATTCGGTGAGATTTGAGGTTGGGTTCAACGGGGCACTGCGGGCGTCGGTCATTCTTGCCGAAGCGTCCCGCCGATAGCACACATAGATCGAAAAGCCGATAAGATCGCGCCTGTTCTAAATCGACAATCTTTGCCAGGAGGGCAACTCGTCATGTCACCACGCAGTCCTGAAGATGCGACGTTCGGGGTTGGGCGCTTTGCGTTCGTGCTGATCGCGGCGGGTCTCGCGGCGGCTGGACTCTCGGGCTGTTTGCAGGACGAGGATCCGAACACGTTTCACGTCGAAGGCCGCGCGCCTTCTTCTCCGCCGCGGCCGGTGACCGGGGCTTATGGCTATCCGTCGGAGCCGCCGGTGCTGGATTCGCTGGCACTCAAAGACTTTGTGGAGAAGTTCCCGGGGCGGGTGGTGCTGCTGGATTTCTGGGCGAGCTGGTGCTCGCGTTGCCGCGAAGAGATGCCGCGCGTGGTAGAGCTGCAGAGCGAGCTGCAGTCGTCGGGCTTCCAGGTGATTTCGTGCAACCTGGACGAGACGTCCAAATGGACGACGGAGACGGTGCCGTTCTTGAAGAGCGTCTCGGCAAATTTTCCGTGCGTGTCAGTGCCGCGAACCGCGAAAAGCCCATTGCGGGGCTGGCTGGATCCGAACTGGACTTATGCGCTGCCGGGGCGATTCGTGATCGGGGCGGACGGCGTGGTGCTGGCGCGGCTGACGGAGTCGGCGTCGATTGAGCAGGTTCGGGCGGAGGTCGAGAAGGCGATTGGCGGGGCGGGCACAGAGCCATCGATCGCGGCGCGCGGCAAGAGCGGGATGGAAATGCGCGCGAAGTTGATCGAGTGTTCGACGGGGAAGGTGACAAGCTTCCCGGCACTGTTTTCAAGCTCGTCCAACAGCGGCGAATTGGGCACCAAGGTGGCCGAGGCAGTTGGTGGGAAAGTGACGAACCGGACGCGGCGGATCAGCATTTTGCCGGTGGGGAGCAGCGGAAAATCGCCGGCGGCGGGGGTACTCAGTGAAGCGGTGGCCGATTCGATGATCGCACGTCTTCGGAAGCTTGGGTACATGGACATCATGGAGCCGGCGGAATCGCGGCAGGTGATGGAGAACAAGCAGCTTTCGACGGCGGCAGTGGAGTTTGATCCGAGCGTGGTGGCGGGGAACTTCAGCGCGGATTACGTGGTGGCGTGCTGGATGAGCGGAAATGTCGCGGGGGCGACGGCATCGGCCGAGCCGGGCAGCCGGCGCGCCAAGCCGTGACTTTGGGGTACGTCAAAATAAATCGCAGAGCGGGCCGGTAAGCCGAATTCTGTTCCGCCTTTCGGCGGCGGCGACCATCTATCTGGGCCGGCGATTACTCGCCGGCTCGAGCGCCCTACCCGCAGCTCGTAACGACGCGGGCCGCGTCTGGCTGCCTATTTGGACTTGCTGGCGGTGGGGTTTTCCATGCCGTTCGCCTCGCGGCGGACGCGGTGCGCTCTTACCGCACCTTTTCACCCTTGCCTGTGAACCGCGCCATCGATCGGTCACGTGTGACGATCGGTGGGCGAAACCATCGGCGGTGTATTTTCTGTGGCACTATCCCTGGCATCACTGCCGGTGGCCGTTAGCCATCACCGTGCCCTGCCCAGTTCGGACTTTCCTCCCGATTGGCCTTTCAGCCGATCGAGCGGCCGCCTAGCCCGCTCTGCGATGGAAGACATTGTAACGCGGGAAACTGGACGCGGTTTGGAAAAGGAGTGGGGTCCAGAGGAGCTTTATTGTGCCGGCTGTGATTATGTACGCGCGGAATTTCGATTCGCGAGTTGGCGGACAGCCAGGCCGAGGGCGACGCCGAAGATGAGGTGTGCGCTGAGGGTCGCGGCGATGAATGTGGGCGTCACGTGGATGCCGAAGATGCGGGGGTAGGGGGTTGCGAGCATCGCCAGTTCGAGGCCGGTGGCGAAGACGACGGCCCAGAGCCAACTGCGGCGGCGCTGATCGCCGATGAGTGCGAGGTACATCACGCCGAATGTAATTCCGTTGCTGAAGTGGTACGTCCAGCCGAGCAGTTGAGCGGCGAGGGAGTAGTCCGGCTGTTCGATTGGCTGGCCCAGAAGCATCGCGCCGAAACGGGGGAAAACTTTGAATAGATTGAGGGGCGGCACGAGCGCGTCGATGTGCCACGCGCGGGCAAAGACGAAGGGGAGGCGGAAAACGTCATAGGCGACGGCGGCGAGAAAGCCGGCCAGCGCGCCGATGAGGACGGCGCGATAAAGGCGTTGATCGCCGCGCGCGCGATCGACGGCGGCCAATGCGATGAGGAGAAGCGTGGCGGGCGTCAATATCCAAATCGCGAATGCGCGCATCGGACACACGCGATAGAAGTCGGCGAGCAGGCAGGCGATGCTGGCAGCGGCGAGTATAAAGACGAGGGTGCGGCCGGCCAGATTCCAGGTCGGGATGGGCGCTGGGCGGGTCATGTCGGGTTGAGATTAGACGGGGACGACGTCGACGATTTCGACGCCGACGTAGTTTGCTTTTTCGCGAGCGAGCTCCCACGCCTCATTCAGGTCGCGCGCGTAGACGCGGTATTGCTGGACGGGGCCCACGGTTTTCTCGCCGGCTTTTTTGTAGCGGAACCAGATGATGTACATGCGCACGGCTCACTCAAACGGGTCAGATCAGCTTTGGAAACCCGGAATGCCATTTTGGGGGCTGCGTGGGGTGCGTGCAAATGGACTGACGATCGAGCGTTTTGCAGACTTATCCGGAATCGATATCCCGTGATTTGAACTGGACTTACAGCTTACCCTCAGCAGGCACGCAAGAAACGAGTCGCTGGGGGGTACTTCCTGTGAAGCCGGTGTGATCCGGCGATGGCAGTCAACAAACTCGCGATACAGGGAGTACTTCGATGAAGGGGAATCAAGGCAAGTTTGATCGGAAGAGTCGCGTCCTCGGTTGGGTGGCCGTGTTGAGCACGGGCGTGGCGCTGGCCATGAGTGCTTCGGCCGCCTTTGGCCAGTCGGATTCGAGTGGCCGGCATTTCGCGTTGTGTGTCGGGATCAATCAGTATTCGATCTCCGGGGCGAACAACCTGCAAGGTTGCGTGAACGACGCAGAGGGCGTGGCGAACACGCTGATGCGAGACTCGCGCTGGTCGCAGCAGGACGTGTATCTGGTGACGGACACTCAGGCGACCAAGGCAGGCGTTCGCGGCGCGCTTTATCAGCTCGGATCAGAGGCGGGGCCGGGCGACGTTGTCTTGTATTTCCAGTCGAGCCACGGAAGCCAGCAATCGGGTACTGACACGTCGCTGGTGATGACAGATGAAATGTACTCGGATGCCGAGTTGGGATCGGATCTGGCGCAGGCATTCAACGAGCAGACGACGGTGATCCTGGTGATCGACGCGTGCCACTCGGGCGGATTGTTCCGGTCGGGTCCGCAGACGCGGGCGCAGCGGGCGGCGGCGAATGCGAGCTTCGTGCAGAACGTGTTGACTGCGATGCAAGCGACACGGCAGGCGCGGGGTGGGGCGGCGCGGAGTCGCTCGGTCGGCAGCCACGTTGGATTCATTACAGCGGCCGACTACAACCAGTTTTCGCAGGAGACCAACGGGATGGGTGTGTTTGCCCGAAACTTCATCGCGGCGTTCGCGGAGCGGAACGCGGATACGAACAGCGATGGTCTGATGAGTTTCTGGGAACTGGGGACGTGGGCGGGCGAGAAGGCCAGTGCGGAAAACCCTGACCAGACGGCCCAGATGTTCAACGACACGCTCCTGAACGAGACGATAGCGTCGGACCTGCAGACGTCCGAGAGCGGCGGATTTGAGTCGGGCTCGGAGGGTGGCGCGGGTGGCGGGTTTGATCCGGGCATGGCGTCGGCCGGGACGTGCGGTGCGATGGGATTGAACGGGCCGCTGATGGCTGGGCTGAGTCTGGTTGGCGCGGCGTTCGCCCGAACGCGAGTTCGAATTCGACGCAGCTGAGAACAACAGTAAGGGCAGTGGAACGCGACCCGTCGATGCACGCATCGGCGGGTTTCGTTATTTCAGCGATTGCAGGCGAGTCGCACGCCTAGTCGTCGATGAGTTTGGCTTGCGCCGTTGGGGCGTCCGCGGGTGGGCGCTCCACGACGACGGTGTTTTCTCCGAACTCCGACTCCGGAGTGTCACCCTTTTTCTTGCCTTTGATGACTTTGCCGGAGTCGTCGAGTTGTTCGTCGGCCCGGGCGGTGACGCGCTTTGCGATGGCGAGCAGATCCTTTTCGAGCTTGGATTGATTGACGCGCTTGATGGAATTGCACGCCATGACGACTTCGCCGATGTAGCGTTCGAAGATGGAGCGGCGTTCGCCCTCGTAGCGCTGCTTCTTGCGGCGGTTGATGAAGGCCTGGAGCTTGCGACCGCAATCCTGCATGGCGAGTTTGATTTCCTTGCGGATCTCGTCGTAGTCGGCGATGGCTTCCTTGCTTTCACTCGTGAAGGGAACCCAGACGCTGGCCATGTGGACCATGACGACCATCGGGGCCGCGGGGATTCCGCCTCCGGGCTGTGCGATGCCATAGCGGCGCCAGTCGGTATCGAGAACGCTTTTGTAGATGCAACAGGCGGACTGCTGGTATTGGAGCGGGACGCGGTTCGCGAAGCGAATGATCTTGGCCTGGACGGATTCCTGCTTTTCGTTCGGCGGCGCCGGTGGCGCGTTTTCGTCGGCGGGGGCGGGGCCGAGGTCGCCGCCGAAGGCGAGGCCGACTTCGATCTCAAAGGGGTTTCCACGATAGACGGCCGGTGGGCGCGTGGAGGCGGTGTAGAACTCGGCCTTCACACCTTTGAGCAGGCCTGACAGGATTTGCTGCGCGCCGATGGGGACGAGGCAGTTGGTCGGTGGGGCCATGAGCTTGGTTTGCTGGATTGCCTTGTAGAGCGTTTCGGCTTCGTGCTTCGCGATGCGGCGCGGGTTGGCGCGGGTATTGAGCTTGGCGAGCTTGCAGATTTCTTCGGCGGCTTGCGGGCCGACGCGGCAGAACTCGCTATGGAGGAAGCCGGTGAGCCAATGCGATTTGGTTTCCTGCAGCAGGCGGATGAGGACGCCGAGTTCGATGCCGTGGGGATGGGGTTTGATTTCGTGGGGTTGTTCGGGGAGCTCGTTCACGGTGCGCGGGAATTCGGCGCGGTCGCCGGCGGGGCCGACGAACTCGAAGCGAGCGTGCGGATTGGCAATAGCGGTGAGCTCAACGTACTCGTCCACCGACTGGCGGCCCTTGGCGTAGCTGGCGACGAGTTCAATTTCGACCTGGGTGCCGTGCGGCCATTCGACGTCGACGGTGTCGTCTTTGACGATGGTGGGTTCGTTTTTCTTGGTGTCGATCTGGATTTCGAAGGCATGGGCCGGCTTTTTTGCGCCGGTTCGCGAGATGACTTTGAGCGACTTGCCGGTGGTGAGCAGGCCGTACATGCCGGCGGCGGAGATGCCGATGCCCTGCTGGCCGCGGCTCATGCGGAGGCGGTGGAACTTGGAGCCGTAAAGGAGCTTTCCGAAGATGTTGGGGATCTGTTGTTTGACGATGCCTGGGCCGTTGTCGCGGACGATGACGCGGAAGCGTTCTTCCTCGACCTGTTCGACCTGAACGAAGATGTCCGGGAGGATGCCGGCTTCTTCGCAGGCGTCGAGCGAGTTGTCGACGGCCTCCTTGACGGTCGTGAGCAAGGCCTTGCGCTTGTTGTCGAAACCGAGGAGGTGGCGGTTCTTGGCGAAGAACTCACTGACGGAGATTTCGCGTTGACCCTTCGAGAGCGACTCGGCGGTGGCGAATGTTTTCGTGGCCGATTTACGTGGTTTTTCGGGGGTTTTTTCGAGTTTTGGAGCGGGTGTCGGTTGTTTGGTGGACACCGGGGTGGGAGCGGGGGCGCGCTTCCCAGGGAAGTCCAACATCATTTGTGATTTGATGTTGCGGTTTTTTGATAAGGGTTTTTCCTTGGTCGCAGCCATCCTGGCGTCTCCAAATCGATCCGTCCTGGCCGAATCGCGAGCTTTATTGAGGGCCGCCCGCGGCGGTGAAAAACCGTCAATTGGCGGGGGAATTTACTCCGTTTCTGAACAATTGCAACGTCCGGAAAATGTCCAACTTCCGAGAACGAAATTCCCGGAAAGAAAGTCTTGACTCAGAATTAAGAATCGCTAGAGTTAGCTGTCGGACGTGAGGGGGTATCTAAGTGATAACCCTTACGTTCATTTAAATAGTCCATCACCCCCGGGTTTGGCTCCCCCCCCCAGGCCAAACCCACGATGGAACGGGAGCGATTGTTGAGTGTGCCAATCGCTCCCACTTTTATTTTTACACCTGAACATTTCATGGCATTCCAGAGTCGGCGTGAGTCGGACCCCGCGTCCGAGTTTGCCGGTTCACGTCTGTTAACTGAATCGGCTTCCTGATCGGGTCGATGTGCGGAAGAGATCGGACGACCTGCATCGCCGCGCGATCGCCCACTTTCTGGAGAGCCGTATGGGGACGACGAATGGCGCGAACCGCTCGCCACATCACTTTGCCGCGGATTATCAGCTCGGCGTGGCCGCTTACGACTGCGGACGCTACTCAGAAGCGATTTCGCTGCTGAGCCGCATGGCGGATCGGGGTGACGCGGCGGGGACTTTGTCGCGTTTTTACCTGGGGCAGGCGCATCTTCAGATCGGATTAGGTGAGCTGCGGTCACGTCGATTCAAACCGGCGATTCAGCATTTACAGGCGGCGGCCGCAGCCGATAGAACGCGCGGCGACTTGGGACGGCATCTGGCGGCGGCTTACGCAGGAGATGGCCGGTATGACCTCGCATCGCGCGAGTTTGAGGGGATGATCGCACGCGGGGCGGGCGATTCTGACACTCCGATTCGAATGGCGCATTCGCAGTGGCGGCAGGGGCGGCCGGAAGCGGCGATCGAGACGATGCTGGGGGCTATCCGCCGGGAGCGAGGGCGGGCGGAGCTTCATTTTCAGCTTGGGCTGTTTCAGGCAGCGGCGGATGACTACGCGGCCGCCATCAGTGCTTTTTCGGAGGCGACGCGGCTTGCGCCCGGGGATGCTGACGCGCATCAGCATCTTGGACTGACTTACGCGGCGACCGGGGAGTTGGGAAACGCGCTCACGCACTTGCGGGTGGCGCGGCGCCTGGCACCGCGAGATAGCTATCTGGCTTTGCAGTTTGCGTTGGCGACTCAGGCGGCCGCGGGTGAGGGAATTGCACTCGAGCCGGAGGATGATCTGCCGGCCGGTGGGAAGTTTGACCAGCGTGCGATTGAACGGCTGGGGCAGACGGTGCTTGGCGATCCGGATTTCGTCGAGGCATTTCTGGCGCTGCCGCAGACGGGGATCGATCGCGATGTCTTCGCGACGCTCGCGGCGACGCTGGAATGGGCGCTGGAGCGGCACTCGGAGTACGCGGACCTGCACTTCCATTGCTCGCGGGTCTATGAGCGACTCGGGCGACGCGACGAGGCGATCGCGGCGGCCGCGCGGGCGCTGCAGGCGAATCCGCAATACGTGCAGGCGATGATCCATCTCGGGCGGTTGTATGCCGAGACGGATCAGACTCAGGATGGAATCGATCGGCTGCAAGAGGCCATCGAACGCGGCGGTGACTACCCGGACGTGCACTACCTGCTTGGGCAACTCTATCGGCGACGGGGCGATCGGCCGCGGGCGCGGCGGTCGTTCGAGCGGGCGCTGGAGTTGAACGAGGGGTATTCGGCGGCGCGGTCGGCGCTGGCTGAGCTGTCGGCGGCTTGAAAGGGGGCGGGGGTGTCTTACTTACTTGAATTGCTGGGGCGAGGTCTGCTCACGAATCTGAGCGGTGCGTTTCCGAACGTGCTGCCGGCAGCGGATGGGACTCCGATCGAGGAGCTGGCGCAGCGCATTCGCGAGAACCCGGATGACGAGGCGGGGCGGCTGCGGCTGGCGACGGCGCAGTTGCGGGCGCAGCGGAGCGTGGCAGCACGGCAAACTTTTGCGACGCTGTTGGCCACGTCGCGGGCGACGGTTGCGGCGCTGGCCGGTATGGCGTGCGCGCATGACGAATTAGGCGAGTTGGATGCGGCGCTGGATCGACTGCGGTCGGCGCAGAAGATCGATCCGGCGAATCCGGCGGTGTTGTTCTGCCTGGGGCTTTGTCACGAGAAACGCGGAGAGGCCGAAGCGGCGCTGGGGTATTACCGCGATGCGATCGCACTCTGTCCCACTTTGCGAAACGCGCATGAGCGGTTGGCGGCGATTGCGGTGCGCGAGGGGCGGGTGGAAGAGGCGATTTCGCATTACCACCGGCTGTGCGAACTGGACCCACAGATTCCGGATGGGCATTTGACGCTGGCCGGACTGCTCTCGCACGCGGGGGAGCATGCGGAGGCGATTGAGCGATATCAGACGGCCATCGGCCTGGACCCGGGGAACTGGGAGGCGCGTGACGACCTGGTGGCGTCGTATGAGAAGGCCGGACTGCTGCGCGAGGCGATTGAATGTCTGCACCAGATGGCGGCGGCGGAGCCGGACGATGCGGATACGCAGACGCGGCTGGGCGAGTTGTATGGCCGCGTCGGCAATGACGAGGCGGCGGTGCGGCATCTGCAACGGGCGGTGGAGATCAGCCCGGAGTATCTCGAGGCGAACGTCAAGCTCGGGATGCAGCACCTGCGGGCGGGGCGGCATGAAGAGGCGGCGCGGTGGTTTAACTTCGCGACGGAGATCAATGACCGGCTGACGTCGGCTTATGTCGGGCTGGGAGTGGCGCAGCATCTGGCGGGGCGGGAAGAAGACGCGATTGCTTCGCTGGACATGGCATCGAGCGTGGAGCCGAACAGCACGCTTCTGTTCAGCGAGGTGGCGCGGATGCACTTGAAGGCGGCCGCGGCGGCGGCCGGCGAGCGGTATCTTTCGAGCGACGGGCCGGCGAGTTCGACGACGGCCGATGGCTCGGAAGGGCTGATCGAGACGCAGATCGGGCGGCTGCGGAAGGCGATTGAGGCGCGGCCGACGCATGCTGATCTGCACTATCGGCTGGGCCTGCTGCTGCGGAACAAGGGCGAACTGGATGAGGCGATCGCGTGCTTCCAGGAGGCGGTTGAGATCAACCCGTGCTACGTGAAGGCGCTGGTGAAGCTGGGGCTGGGGCTGAAGGACCGGGACGAGCTGGACGAGGCGATCGGCGTTTTGCAGCGGGTGACGGCGTTGCAGCCGGAGTATGTGGATGTCCACTATCAGCTCGGTCTGATGTTCGTGCAGCGAAGTCAGTTTGAGATGGCGATCGAGCGATTCGAGTTCGCGGCGGGACGGGAACCGTCCAACGTCGATTTTCAGGCGAACCTGGCACTGTCGTTGCAGAACGCAGGGCTGGTGGACCGGGCGAGCGCGACTTGGCGGCTGATTTGCGAGCTGGATCCGCAATCGGGGGCGGCTTCGGAGGCGCGGGCCATGGTGGCGAAGAACCGGGGGAAGTGACGGCGAATTGCGCAATTCTACCCGGCGACTTGAGCAGGGCCTCGGTTCGGGGACCATTGCGAAGAGCACTCGGGGGAGGCACGCGCCACGCGAACGGCGGTTGCGAGTGCGTGAGATTTTTGAGACGACCCTCATTTCCGGTCGAATCCGTCGAGACATCGGTGAGATTATTGAGATTTGGGGCGGCCCGCATTGTTCGGGATTGGTTTAATTGCACCGCTCCGTCCTGCCGGTCGTTCGTGGGCTGTCACCTTCGCTCGGTGATAAAAGTGATAATGGGTGATAATCCGTTCCGATCGCGCACGGACTGAGAGTATTTGGTTGTCAAAGAGCGACGTATTCGCGCGGGGAGGCGGCGCTTCCCGTCGAGACGGGATTTTGCGCAGATTGACCCCGGATTGCTCCTCTTTCGTTTAGCGGGAGCATGTTCGGTTAGTGTTTAGTACGGCCGATTGGGAAGTCAAGGGTATTGGCGAATTTATCCGGGGCTCGACGTGACAGGGGTGGTTGGACGCCTCGTTTCCAGGGCGCGTGGCGATCGCAGTTGCTGTGCGGCGTGGGGCGGCGCTGGTGGTTTATGGCTTTATTGAGTGGCCGGTCCGCAGAGATCGAGAATACGGGGTTTTCGATTGTCTGAATTTCAGAATTACTGAATTTCAGTAATTCTGAAAATCGGTAATTCTGAAATTCAGAGGATTGGATCGCGGCGAGGCCCGGGGGGATGCGACGGGCTCGGGCGGTGCGTTGGGTGGACTTGGTGCGGGGCGAGTGCTGGGAGCGGGTTGCTGGGAGCGAGGGTTAGGGACCGGGTGCAAAAAAAGTGGGAGGCAAAGGTCCCTTTCGGGATTTCGCCTCCACTTTGAATCCTCTTTGCCGAAGCATTGTGGATTCAGTGGAAGATAGGGCGGCGGGAATAGGGTGTGGGAGAAAATCTGAAAAATGGGTTGGAGGCTGGGAAGCCGGGGGCGTCTTTCCGCATGCCGGTCCTACGGCGACGGTTTTGAGACGTCGAACGCCCGGGCGAGCGCTTTCGTCCGTCCTTCTTTAGTCCACCAGTTCTTCACGTCGTCGACGCTCGTCTTTTGAATGACCATGCGTTGACCCAGCATCGTGGTCGTTTTTCCTGTGTCCCTGGTTGCTCCAATATCGACTTTGCACGTCTTTTTCAGAAATGAGGCGAGCGCCGACGCCATGTTGTCGGCTGTGTATTTATTTTCTTCGCGCATCAGAGCCTCGCCCAACTCCAGTACGATCGCTGACTCGCGAACCGGACCTGGGAATGGTCTCTTTTCAGAAAGGATAATCGCAGCTTTGGACCGCGCATTCGCATCTTCATCGAACTGAACGACGGTCAATAGAAGTGGGACGTACCGGCAATCTGAGGCGGCGGCGGCGCCAATAGTCGAGAGCATGTTGTGGCGCTGCTCGGGCTTCCGAAGTCCGAGGTACGTTTGCGTTACGGTCTCTTCACTCTGATCCCTGATCTTCGACCCAAGCTCATTTACGCGAGCCATTCGAGCCGTGCCCTTGAGCGGTTCGAGGTCGTTCATCGCCTTTACAAAGTCCGATGCCTGAACCCGGCCGTCGAGCCAGCCACCCATCATTGCGCAGAGCAGGATTGCGATCATTGTTCGACTCCTTGGCGGTTTGTCATCGCGGATTGTAACGCGGGGGGCCGCCAGGGCGACCCCCAGACTGGCACCGCCGGTTTGGATCTCGTCGTTGGGGTTCTGCATTCGAGAATTGTTAGTTGCTTCCGCTGAACGGCGGGTGTGGCGGATTTCAGAACATCTGATTTTCTGAATTACTGAATTTCAGGAATTCAGATATTCAGTAATTCTGAAATTCAGAGAATTGGGTTTTGGCGGGTTTGGGGGAGTGGGTGGCGATCAGGCTGTGTGTTGTGTATGGATCTGACGCGAGCTGGGTGGGGCATGGCCTTTGGCGTTTGGGCTGGCGCGAGGGTTGGGTGCGCGGAGGATTCGGGGCGTTCACTCTGGTTGCGCGTCGCGCGCCAGGCCTTGCGCCGCCGGCTCGGATTTGGGGGTTGGGGTTCCGCATTCGGGGCATTCCAACCGATTCAACTGCCGGATTGTCCGGCTTTATTCGCCGGCGGTACCTGTGGTAACGGATTGACTCGAATGTTGTCGAAAATCACGTTCCCGTCGTACATCTCCATGACATCCGTCGTCGCGCGCGCTTGTCTCCGACTGGATTCAAATGTGACGCTAACCAGATCCCCTTCGGCGGGGGGAAAGGGAACGGTGCACCCTCCAGTCAGCCCGCTGTCGGTCGGGCGAAGCACCCGTGTCATAGTGTGCAAGACACGCCTTTTGGAGTCCCGCATCGTGAATTTGCCGCAGAGGATTCCTCGCCGATTACCGCGCCATCGAATCGAAGTCCATATCTCTGCTTCCTTTCCGGGAGCACTAGGTTTCTCCAAGAAAGCCCGCACTTCAAGATCGTCACGAAGCGCAGACGCCAAGAGTTTTTGCGTTTTCACTGAATCCGAGGCGTGTGGGCCAAGTACGTGACACTCGCCGTTGCAGGCAACATTTCGCTCGACGAGCTGGATTGTGCCTGCAAACACCATGACTTTCAGATCGAGCTCAATGGCGTGGGAGCCAACCGAGAGCCAGTTGAGTGGCACCTCCAGCGATCCCTCCGACCAACCAGACGCTCTTATCCAAGTGCTCTCGATGATTTTCTGAGAAAATGGAGCTACCTCCCTGCCGTCGATCTTGAGGCGTTCGGCGATGACTTCGTATCGAAGGAAGGTCCCAGACGGAGTTCTCAGCGAGCAGGTAACTACGATTGGAACCGTGTCGCCCTGGCGGACTAATGGGCGAACGGCGAGCGATGGCCGGACGAGTTGCCGATAGACTCTGTCGGTTTGGTCCGGCGGCACCAACCGCCGCGACCGCAATAGTTCAAACAAATCGAGTGATTGCTGATCGAGTCTTCGAATGTCCGAATCCTCAGCAAGCGTTATAACGGATTGCGCAATCAATTGGGCGTCGGCTCGCGATAGTCGGTTGGTAGAGCAGCGTTCTGTCAATACAGCTTTGGCGTTAGCGTTGCCGAAGAGCGCAGGTCGAGCAAGAAGCGAAGTTGGCAGGCAGCGATACCAAGTAATGCCGTGGGACCAATGGAGCCAAGAATCGGAAATCAGTCCGGCCCCAAGCATCAAGAGGGGAACGCCGGATGCCAATCGAGACAGTTTGCGATGTCGTTGGCCGACGCACTGCGCTGATTCGCTCAAGTCGACGCCGCATTCGGGGCATTCTTTTGATTCGACTCCGGTGAGGTTGTAGTTGCATTTTCGGCAGCGGGGTTCCTGGCCGATTCGGCGGCCGATGAGGCCCCGCGTCAGGAGGGCTGCGCCCGTGAGCAGGAGTGTGATTGCCGCGATGAGCATGAGGAGCCCTGGTTGGGCTGCATTCTATCGAAAGTCGTCGGGGCTTGTGGCGGCGTTGACTTGTTCTGGCACGCGATGTTGGCCGGCGCTGGCGCTACGGGTTCGGACATTGGGGGCAGGCTCTGGAGCGGCCGGTTCGGGTTTGGGGGTTGGGGTTCCGCATTCGGGGCATTTTCCGGATTGGTTTCCGGTCATGTTGTAGTGGCAGTTGGGGCAGTGGCCTTCGGTTGGGCGGCGGCGGTCGCGGTACCAGAGCCAGACGGTGGGGATCGTCACCAAGAGGAAGGGGAGCCAGAGGGGAATTCGTACTCGGAGTTGAGAAATGGTTCCCCAAATTTTCTGCCGGTGCCAGACCGGCAGTACCAAGCCGAGGTCGGTCCGACCGAACGCGGGCCGGATGCGATAGAATTGCCATCCTTCGGTTCTTCGCACGTTTTCAAGACCGAGGTGATAGATCGACTCTGAGCGTCCCTGGCGGAGGTATTCCTCGACCTTTCCAGACGGGTCGTCCAGGCACCCGACGAAATGTGCGCACCCGGCGACGAATTGGCAAGATTCACAGGGATTAGATTGGTACCCCATTTTCATGTACACGCACGTCAGCCATAGAGTGGCGAGCAGCACCGATGCAGAAGCTCCGATCCATTTCGAAAAACTGCGAAGGCGGGGGTGGGTGCGCATGGTTGGATTGTAACGCGCGGGGGCGGGGTGGTTTGGCGGGCCCTTTCAGGACTCAGGCATTGGGTGCGATGTGGACCCAGGGCGTTGCCCTGGGCTGGGTCTGGGTCACGCCTTTGGCGTTTGGGATGGAATGGCCGGTTCGGAGTTGGAAGTTGGGGTTCCGCATTCGGGGCATTTGTTGGATTCGTTTCCTGTCAAGTTGTAGTTGCACCTAATGCAGTGGCCGACTCGGATGCGCCGCGATTTCAGCCAATGAACTGTGCGCTGGGACAGTTGCCATGCCGGGAAGCCCGTGGCGGCGATGAGCAGAACCATCGGAATCCAGAGTGGGATGATCACGGTGTCGATACGACGAGTGTCTCCAAACACCGAGCTAGTCCAGTTTGTCGATGACACTCTCGGAATCAGGCACTGGATGCCAACCGGCTCGGGGATCGGGATTTCTTCGTCTCCTACCTTCATAGGCTCGCCCGGTGTTCGCGGCGGCATCGGCTTGATCTTGGGCCAGCGCTGGGCGATGAATCCACCGTCGAGTACGCGCAACCGCCAAGGGTCGTGCCAGTAATTCACGAGGTTGGCATTAGTGCTTCCTATCCAAATGGACGCCAGAGCGATAATCGCCCCCGACCCGAGAATGGCGAGAGAGTCAGGGACAACGCGTCGGCGCAATACTGATGCCTCAGGCATGATTGAAAAACCTCACGGTTCGTTTTCGAGGGCCGGAGGGTGACTTCGACTGCGTGTAACAATTCTTGAGCGTTGGGACAGTGGCGACATGGAGACAAACATCATCCGTTTTGATCAGAATGGTCAAGTCGCGGCGGCGCACTCGTAGTCCTGGTTTGTTCGATCGTAGGAGGCGTCGATTTCAGGGGCAACGGGTTCTTTACTGAGGGGGTTCCGCATTCGGGGCATTTTCCTGAGACGTTGCAAGTCATGTTGTAGTTGCAGTTGGGGCAGAACAGTGCTGTCCATCCTGCTGTACGGCGGTGAGCGGCGCGAACTCGCCAGGCTGCGAGCAATATGAGCGCCGATGCGAGGCCAATTGGCCAGAGGGGCAGGAAGTATGTTCCGTTTGGAAACCAGCCGATGGAGCTGAAGGAAGGGAAACCATAGGGGGCACGGGGCCGTTGCCACTCCACGGACGATGCGTATTCGGGCTTGGCCATCGCGCATAGTCCGGATTGGAACGTGCCGCTTCCAATGTAGAAGTAGCGGCCGCGGCCGCCTTCCCAATTCTGATTCGCGATGGGGGGCTCGACTGGTCGCCAGTAGGCGACGCGAAGGCCGAGCATGGTGAGTGTCCATATGACGAAGGCGAGAGCGCACAACGTGATCGCCGACCAGATGGCGATGCGGCGGCTTAGGGAAGCGGTGCGCATGGTTAGATTGTAACGCGCGGGGGTGGTGGCTCGCGTTTGGACGTTTTCGACGGCTGGGTATTGGGGCTTCCTCCGCCCCTGCCGGGGCGGGAAAAGTTTGGGGGCCGGGGTCCACGGGTTGCGCGCGGCCTTCGCGGCCGCGCTTCACCGCGTGGCTACAGTCCGTCGCCCCGTTGGGGCGAATTGGGCTGGCGCAGCGGTTGAGTCCTCGGGTGATGCGGATTGTTCAATGTGGTTGTGGGTGGCTCGCCGCTTACTTACGTGCGCGGCTCTGAATTGGCGGCGGGTGGTTCGGGTTTGGGGGTTGGGGTTCCGCATTCGGGGCAGGTGCCGGTCACATTACCTGATAGATCATATCGACACGTACGGCAACACTGTTCTGGGATGATACGGCCAGCCCGCCAACAGCAGATCGGAAGTGCTACCACAATTATTGCACCCAGTTCCCAGACGGGAAAAGATAGATAAAGCAGGCCGAGCGATCGATGTGTATGTATTTCCGGCGGGCTCCATAGCTCGGCAGCGGACTGAATCGGCTCAATTGAGAATCGCAGACTGCTGGGATACGAACCGATCAGCGATTTATTGATCGCGATCTCTGGTTTTGTGCATCGCAAGAGAAATACGCGCCCCTTCTCCAAGGCAACAAAGGTCCAGGGCGATCGCAGAGTTGAGGAGACGGAAACCCCCAGAGTTCCGATTGCCGTGAGGCCGCTGCTGACTGCGACGATCAATGCCAGACGACTGCACACTCGTCGTATCCCGGGCCACGATTGACTGGAAAAGCACCGCATTGCGATTCGATCTAATTTGTCCCGAACGTGTTGACTCATGGGCGGCCAGACGCGGATTCGTAATCCACAGACTGCGCGCGGCCCGGGCGGATACGCTTCACCGCTTCGCTACAGTCCGAGGCCCCGTTGGGGCTCGTTCCAATTGATGCAGATGTCGGGGTTCCGCATTCGGGACATTTGTTGGATTCGTTTCCTGTCAGGTTGTATCCGCACGATTGGCAGTGGCCTGCCGGTGGGCGGCGGTGGTTTTTGTACCAGAGGAGGGCAGTGGGGAGCGCGAAGATGAGGAATGGAAGCCAAAGCGGGAGCGTCATATTGTATGTGGTGAGGAATGCTTTGGCTGGAGGAGGGGCGCGGCCCGTGAACAGCTTGTACACCAGTTTTTCGATTATGTCCGGCGGCGGCGTGTGTGTGGTTTGACGGACGGTGGGCCACGCGAATCCGAATGATGACAGTTGAATGGGCGAGCCCGTGAGGCGGGTGCTGGACCATTTGGCCGGAAAGCGCTGAAAGATCCCCGGGTAGACGTCATCGCGCATGATGTCCGCACCGATTCGGCCGCTACTCAGTTCGAGATGAACGAAGTAGCGATCGAGGCAAGCGCGTTGCAAGCAAAACCGGCCATGGCTGGGCGGAATGGATGCCAACCAAGCGAGAAGAATTACGAGCGACGTTTGAAGTCCGGCCCATCGTGTGATTCGGCGGAATCGGGAGCGGGTGCGCATGTTTGGATTGTATCGTGACAGCGGACGGAGCGTGTTCGAACGTCATCGATAGGCGTCGAGGTCTCCTCCGCCCCGGCCGGGGCGGGGTGGCTCGGCGATTCGGAGTCCACGGGTTGCGCGCGGGCGTTCCTTTCCACGGGTTTCGCTGCGCTTCACCGCGTGGCTACAGTCCTTCGCCCCGTTGGGGCGAATTGGGTTGGCGCAGCGGTTGGGCGCTCGGGGGATGCGGATTGTTCAATGTGGTTGGGTGTTGCGCGCCGCTTAGTTACCTGCGCGGCTCTGAATCGGGGCGGCCGGTTCGGAGTTGGGGGTTGGGGTTCCGCATTCGGGGCATTTGTTGGATTGGTTGCCGGTGAGGTTGTAGTTGCATTCGATGCACCGGCCATTGCCGATGCGCTGCCAATGTCGTCGCCGACTGAGCACTAGAGACCGCGTGATTAGTCCGGCTGCAAGCAGCAGCATCGCAGCGACGAAGTAGAGGTTCACGATCATCGCTGACGGAGGTCTCGAAGCGCTGAACGTGGTTCCTGGCGATTTCGACAAGATGGGTTGCGGCACGAGCGCCAGCGGAACTGGGCTTAACGAGGTGCACGCGAGAAGTTCGTTTATTGACGGCTCACCGCTCGGAGGGTTTTCGAAAATGACCGAACCATCGGGATCAACGACATACCTGGGACGCGATCGTTTCTGAAATGCCTCGGCGCGTGATAACACGAGGGCTGAGTCATTGAGAAGCAGGACGCGCCCGACGCCGACTACAACCCAATAGTGTGTTCGTGGTATCGCGAGGTAGAGAGGTCGCCCGACTACCGCCGGGTAGATGACGATTGTCAGAGCAATGAGCACGAATATGCCGACCGAGCAGTGACCGAATAGTTTGCGCGGTGGGCCGGAAATTTGCCGATTGCCGGCAGGCCGGCTCAGGACGGCGGATTCCTTTGCTGCAATCAGCGTCATGTTACTTGAATCGGGCATACTCGAGTTTTGTTTGAACTGCTGATCTCGAGAGTTCGGGTTTGGGTGCGCATCGATCGATTGTATCGCGCGCGAGCGGGGTGGGTTGGGGCGCCCTTTCAGGGCTCAGGGATTGGGTGTGATGCGGACCCAGGGCGTTGCCCTGGGCTGGGTCTGGGTCACGCCTTTGGCGTTTGGGATGGAATGGCCGGTTCGGAGTTGGAAGTTGGGGTTCCGCATTCGGGGCATTTGTTGGATTCGTTTCCTGTCAAGTTGTAATTGCACCTAATGCAGTGGCCGGGTGGGTGGATCCGGCGGAAGCGTCGCAGGCAGAACGCGGCGCCGAGCGTAGCGGCGGCAACCAGGTACCAGGTGGGGAAGATGAGTGTGTGGGTCGTTACGCGACCCATGTGTAGTTCGAAGAGATTTCCATCAGGGGCCTTGATCAGTTTGAGTAGCGCGGGGCTCTCCACTGTCGCGATGTGCGGCGACCAGAGGAATGCGCGCACCGGCCTCCAGACGTCCGGGGCGAAGTGGGTCATGCGATTCTCGAGAAGATAGAACAGGTCGAGTCGATCAAGCCACAGGCCGGGCTTGTTCGATTGTCGATCTGAAGCAGGGACGTCCCGATCGAAATCGCACCAACGGAGGGCGAGGTTGCCGCTGTCGAGGGTGAGCATTCGACATGTCGGCCAAACGTAGTCGATGTGCCAATGAAAGGTGGACCACCAGGCGCCGGCGAGCAGGAGAACAATCCCGATGGCAGTCCATCTTGCGGTGCTCCGGAGCAGGTTTTGCGTGCGCATGGCGGAATTGTAACGCGCGTGGGCTGAAGGGCTCACGTTCAGACGTTTTCAACGGGAGTGTATTGGGACTTCCTCCGACCCTGCCGGGGCGGGAGAGCCTCGGGGGCTGAGTTCCACGGGTTTCGCTGCGCTTCACCGCGTGGCTACAGTCCTTCGCCCCGTTGGGGCGAATTGGGCTGGCGCAGCGATTGGGTGCTCGGGGGATGCGGATTGTTCAACGTGGTTGGGTGTTGCGCGCCGCTTAGTTACCTGCGCGGCTCTGAATCGGGGCGGCCGGCTCGGATTTGGGGGTTGGGGTTCCGCATTCGGGGCATTTGTTGGAGACATTGCCGGTCATGTTGTAGTTGCAGTTAGGGCAGTGGCCTTCGGTTGGGCGGCGGCGGTTGTGGCGCCAGAGTAGGGCGGCGGGAATCGCTAGGGCCGCCATCGGCACCCAGAATGGAAATGAGCTATGAACGAGCTTTGCCTGCGTCCCGGGTACGAGGAATTGCAGGAGTGGGATGGAAGAGGTTTCGTAGCGCGGGAGGATGAAGCCATAGTTAAACGGATCCGAGCCCCAGGCTTGATTCGGGATGACATGCACCTTCCAGCCGCAAAGACTTGGATCGATCGGCGTCGGACCCAGACCGATGGCGTATTTCGTATAAACCTGGCCGGAGACGATTTCCATTCGGAAGGTGACGCCCTCGTACTCGGCGTAGTAGCGAATCGATAGCAGCCAGGCGATGGCGAACAAGGTGAGGAGCAAAGTGAGAGACCAAATGAGTACGCGGCGGGGCCTGGAGCGGGTGCGCATTGGTGGATTGTATCGCGCGGGCAGGTGGGCGGCGGATTTTGGGATTGCGGGGCGGTTGTTCTATGATCGGATTTTGAGATAGGCGGGTCGATGTTTTGGGTTGGGGCTCTCGTCGGTCGGCGAGCGTTGCTCCGCGATCGTGCGGTTGACCCTCACCCGTATCCTCTCCGTTTCGGGGAGAGGGAGTGGTTAGCGGGCGTTTGTGTCGAGGGCTTCGTGCAGGACTCGGCCTTGGCAGCCGAGGGGCGGCTCGATGCCGAGAACTGCCGCAAGCGTTGGGGCAATATCGAGCGGATCGGCTGGGGTGAAGTGGCGGCCGTTGATGATGCCGGGACCGTAGAGGACGATCGGTACGTGGCGGTCGTGGTTGCTTCCGGCGGAGTGGCCGGCGGCGTCTTTGCTTTGTTTGGTCCAGTAGGGGGCGGTGCGGAGGCAGATCTGGCCGGAGCGGTTGGGGTAGTAGCAGCGATATGCTAGGTAGCGCGGGTCGTCGGGCGTTGGCGGTGGGCCGGTTAGTTGGTCGGCGGTGATGGCGTCGGCGATTCCGGGGTTGGCGCGGAGGGCGGCGACGGCGGCGTCGTAGAGGGGGCGGCGTTTTTCCGGTGGGAGGGCGTCGATGGCGGGGTCGAGGTAGAGCCAGGGGAGTTCGATGTCGCGGACGTAGGGCGTGGTGCTCGACGCGCATTGTTGCATGGCGCGTTCTACTTCTTTTTCGAGGGCGGAGAGGTCGAGGGTGCCGGCGGCGAGGTTGTGCGCTTTTGCGAGCGTGGGGATTGTGCGGACGCCGTGGTCTGCGCTGAGGGCGATGAGAGTGCGGCCGGGGCCGACTTGGTTGTCGACGAGATTGAGGAAGGCGGCGAGCTGGCGGTCGGTCTGCAGCGTGAAGTCCATCATCTCGGGGCTTTCGGGGCCGAAGAGGTGGCCGGCGGCGTCGAAGGAGGACAAGCTGATGCAGAGCAGGTCGATGGCGGGGCCCTGACCGAGCTTTTCGTTTTGGAGGAGGGCGGCGGCGAGGTCGAGCGTAATGTCGTTGCCGAAGGGGGTGGCCATGAGGGCGGCGTAGTAGCCGGGCTTGGGTTTGCTGGCGCGCTGCGGGAGCGGATGGGGGAATGCGGGGCTGAGGGCGAACTCGACTTCGGTATTGGGCGCGAGTGGGGTGCAGAGGGCGTAAGCGGCGTCGGGAAGGAGGCGGGTCCAGCTTTTTCCGGCGAAGCGGTCGACGGATTCGGCTTTGTTGATGGCTTCGACGCAGGCGGGGAGGGCAGGGGTGTAGTAGGTGCTCGTCAGCCAGCGGCCGGTTTCTTCGCTCCACCAGAAGCAGCCGTCGGGTTTGTGGCCGGCCATGGCGATGCTGGCGCGGGGTTTGATGGCGAGTGAGAATACGCGCGAGCGTGCGTCGGCGAGCTTGAGCTGGTCGGCGAAGTTGGGGCCGATGATTTCGGCGGGGGAGCGGCCTTTTTGTTTTTCGCCCGGCGCTTCGCCGATGGGCTGGCAGCTTGGGTCGGTGAAGGCGGCGGACATTTTTTTTGCGTCGGGTGAGTCGAACCACTGATTGGCGACGATGCCGTGTTCGCGCGGCAGGCGGCCGGAGGCGATGGTGGCGTGGCCGGCGGCGGTGACGGTCGCGGCGTAGGAGAAGTAGGCGTTTTCGAAGGAGGCGCCGTCGTTGAGGAGGCGGCGGAAGCCGTCGGGGGCGAGATGCGGAGTGAAGCGGGTGAGGTAGTCGGCTCGGAACTGGTCGATTACGAGGAGGATGACGAGGCGCGGGGAGTTGTCCTGCTGGGGCGGAGACTTGGCGGCGGAGGGTGGATCGGCGGCGCGGGCGGCGGTGGCGAAGAGTAGAAGGACGGCGAAGACGCGATAGAGCATTGGGGACTCCGGGTGGATGCGCTGGGGCTCCATGGTGCAGTTTAGTTGTTGGGGGTTGGGGGACGCTATAGCATCGCGGCGAGCTTCATGAAACCTGTATGGAAGGGTTGAGCGGCCGTGGCGTCGATGCTGAGCGTGTTTTTGTTGCAGTTGGCGGGGGGCTGCATGGTCGTCCTGGGAATGTGCGGGGTGCAGGATATGGCTTGGCGATACCTACGCCTGATGGCGGTGATATCGCTGGGCGTGTTGTTGCTGGCGGGCTCGATGCTCATTCACGAATCGGGATCGGATTTCTTCAGGCACAGAGCGAGATTTATTTTTCCGCTGGTGGCGGTCGTTCAGGCAGTTTATTGGATTGCCGTTAACGCAATGCAAGGGTCCGCGGTCAAACGGAATCAGGGCGCGATCGCGTTTGCGGGTGGATTGAGTGCGCTTGTCGCCGCATGCCAATCGGCAGTGGCTGTGCAACTCTTCGAAGTTGCAAACTGGTCGATGGCGATTCTTGAGTCTGTGATCAGCATTGTTCTCGGGGCAGGTCTGATCGGGACAGTGACCGCGGGCATGTTGCTGGGGCATCGATATTTGACAGATACCGAAATGACGATCGCGCCGTTGCGACGGCTTACGAATTTCTTTGTTGCAGCGGTGATCTTGCGAGCGATTTGGGTCGCAGTGTTGGTGGCATTAAATCGCACGGCCTTGTTCAGCGGTGGACCTGCGGCGACGTGGACTTTATTGATGCTGTGCGTGCGCTTTGGAGTGGGCATTGTGGGGACGGGCGTGTTTGCCTACATGGTTTGGGATTGTGTTAAGCGGCGGAGTACGCAGTCGGCTACGGGGATTCTTTATTTGACGATGGTGTTTGTGTTCATCGGGGAACTGACGGGGCAGTACTTAATGCGAACGGCGGGGTTGCCGGTATGAGCGTGGATGTGCGCGTGCGATGTTTGCGGGAAGGGTGCGGGGGGATAGTTCGATTTGCGGCGCGCGATTCGGGGGAGCAAGAGCGGGATTGTCCGCGGTGCGGGGATTCGCGGCGATTGGCGATTGATTCGGATTTGGCGCGCGGGGGGAGCGTGACGGTTTGTCCTTGCTGCGGCGGGCGGGAGTTTTTTCTTCGGAAGGATTTTCCGCAGTGGCTGGGGTTGATGATCGTGATCGATGCAGCGATTGCGTCGTGCGTGTTTTTGTATTTGAAAATGATGATGTGGGTCTGGATCGTTCTGGGCGGGGCGGTGCTGGTGGATGCGGCGCTCTATTTCGTGACAGGGATCGCGACGGTTTGCTATCGTTGCCGGGCCGAGTTTCGCGGGGTGGCGTATAATCCGGCCCACACAGGATTCGATCTGGCGACCTCAGAGAAATATGCACAGGTGCCGTAATGGAACGAAGCAGCATGGCCGACGCGCGCGTGGACGAGGAGCGGATCGCGAAGGCGGTGCGCGAGATTCTACTGGCGGTGGGGGAGGACCCGGAGCGCGAGGGGTTGAAGAAGACGCCGCGGCGCGTGGCGAAGATGTATGCCGAGATGTTTGCCGGGCTGCACGTTGATCCGCGCGAACACACGCGGACATTTTTCACGGAGAACTATGACGAGCTGGTGGTGTTGCGAGACATCAACTTCTTCTCGATGTGCGAGCATCATCTGCTGCCGTTCGAGGGGAAGGCGCACATCGGGTATCTGCCGGCGGGGCGGGTGATCGGGGTTTCGAAGCTGGCGCGGGTGGTGGAGTCGTTTGCGCGGCGGCCGCAGGTGCAGGAGCGGCTGACGACGCAGGTGGCCGATCTGCTGATGAGCGAGTTGGACGCCAAGGGGGTGGCGGTGGTGATGGAGGCGATTCATACATGCATGACTTGTCGCGGCGTGAAGAAGTCGGGGAGCGTGATGGTGACTTCGGCGGTGCGCGGGGAGTGCCGATCGAATCCGTCGACGCGGCTGGAGGTGTTCAGTCTGTTGCACAGTGGGCGGCATCGATGACGCGCGTCGCGCTGGTGATGCTGGGGTTGGGGCTGGCGTTCGCGTCCGGGTGTGAGAAATCGGGCGGTGGGGCGGCAAGCCCGACGAGTGGGCCGGCCGGGAAGCTGCGGGTGGCGTTGCTGCATCCGGGGCGGGAGACGGATGGGGGTTGGAATCAGCTTGCTTATCAAGCGCTAGTAAAGCTGCATGAGACAACCGGCGTGGAGGTGCGGCACACTTTTTCGCCGAGCAGCGCGACGTTCAAGAGCGATATGCGGGATTATGCGCAGCAGGGGTACACGCTCGTCATCTGTCATGGGAGCGAGTATGTGAAGGCGGCGCGGGAAGTCGCGGCGGCTTTTCCGGCGACGAAGTTTGTGGTGACGGGGAGCGCGGACGCCGGGGCGGGCGTGGCGACGATTGATTTCCGGCTGTGGGAGGCGACTTATCTTTGCGGGCTGCTGGGGGCGAAGCTCGTGCCGGCCGGGCCGGCGGGATTGATCGGCGGACAGGACTTCACGACGGTTCGTAACACGATGAACGCGTTTGCGAACGGGGCTAAGTCGGTGGCGAGTGGCTATGTCACGTACTCGCAGTTCGTGGGGAGCTGGGATGACGTGGCGGCGGCGCAGCAGACGGCGCGGTCGCTGATTGAGACGCGCGGGGTGAAGGTGATTTTCCAGAATTGCGACGCAGCGGCGCAGGGAATCTTTCAGGCGGCGGCGGGGGCGAAGGTGTTCGCGTTTGGGGCGAACAGCGATCAGAACGCGATGTCGCCGGGCGTGGTGCCGGCGAGCGCGGTGATTGATATGGAGAAGGCATACGAGCTGGTGCTGAAGTCGATCGAAGCCGGCAAGTTCGAGGCGAAGGCGTATGTGGGGGATTTGAAGAGCGGTATTATTGATGTCGTGTTGAATCCCGATTTTGCGCAGCGATGGCCGCAGCGGGCGCTGCACGATTTTGAAGCTGCGAAGGCGGGGATCATTGCGGGGAAGATTGACGTGCTGGCCGGTAGGTAGCGGTCAGCGGGCGCGTGCATCCCATGCGTTTGCGGTTTTGCTGAACCAGTCCGCGCCCCAAGCGTGCAGTCCGTGGATGAAGATTGCGGCGGCGGCGACGGGGGCGATGGGGGCGTGTTGAATCAGGAATGGGGCGATGATCGCGGGGTGGGTTTCAACGGCGGCGAGGCCGATATGTTCGTTGGCTGATTCGGCGGTGCGCCAGCGATGGAGCAGCTCGGCGAAGGGGAGATTGATGCGGGCTTCGAAGAGTAGCTCGGGTTGATGGATTTCGCGGTCGCGGACGAGGCCGACGCAGATCAGATCTTTGATGTCATCAGCGGCCAGGGCGGCTTCTTCGGTGAGTTCGCGGCGGACGGCGGCGAAGGCGTCTACGGTTGGGGCGTCGCCGCGATCGATTTCTTCCAGCGCGCCGCCGAAGGTGTGCAGGTAGCCGGCGTGCCAGGCCACCTGGTTGCTGCGGCGGCCGAAGATGAGCATGCCGCCCTCGGCGATGAGGGTGGCGGTTGTGCCGACGGGATTTGAGAAGCGGTGCCAGCCGAAGTCGTTGAGGCGATGGCGCTGGTAGAGATTGGTTCCGAGGAAATCCTGATAGTTGGTGGGGCCGACGTTCAGTTGGAAGCGGTCGGGTTGCGCGTCGTGTGAGAGGTAGCGGAGCAGGGCGCCGTTGAAGAGGAGCCGGCCGGCGGCGTCGGCCTCGGCTTTGCGAATGGTCCATTCGCTTTGGATGAGTGCGTCGAGTTCGGGGGTGGTGGCGCGCGGGGTGGGCTGGTAGAGGACGTGAAGTTGAGCGGGGGTGAAGCGCCCGGCGGCGAGGATCTCGAAGGGGAGATTCGAGGTGTCAACCGGGTTCGTCATTGGTTTGCTTCACGAGTTCGAGGAGCGGTTTGAATTCGGGGACGTCGCAGCGGCGGACAAGCTCGAAGATCAGTGATTCGGTCGATGTGATGATCGCGCCGGCGCGGGCCATGCGGGCGAGGGCGGTGTCGCGGTCAAAGGGGCGGCGGCTGCCGACGGCATCGGCGGGGATGAAGGGGACATAGTCGACTCTTAAGAGTTCGAGGGCGGTTTGCTGGATGCAGACGTGGGTTTCGACGCCCACGAGGATGACGTGTTCGCGATTGGTGGCCTGTAATCGGGCGCGGAATTGCGGATCGGACCAGCATGAGCAGGTTGATTTGATGATCGGGGTGGATTCGGGGGGCAGCGATTGGGCGATCTCAGGGGTTGTGGCGCCGATTCCGCGCGGATTCTGCTCGGTGTGCAGGACGGGAAGCCCGAGAATTCCGGCGGCTTTGAGCATTTTTCGGGCGGAAGCGGTGATTGTGGGGCCGCGGTCGATGGCAGGCATCATGCGGGCCTGCATATCAATGATGATGAGCACGGCGAGATCAGTCTGGGCAAGAATGGGGTCAGGCATTGGGGATTCCGCACCGATGAAACGTAGTCTATTGCCCGGAAAGGTTTGCCGAAATGGATCAGTCGCATAAGATGGTTGGAGGCCTCGCGGCGGGAGATCGGGATTTGAAAACTCAAGGGGAAGTCTTGGAGCTCTCGGCGACCGCGCCGTTGGCGGGGCGGGTGGCGCTGATTACCGGGGCTTCTCGTGGTTTGGGGCGGGCTTTGGTCGAGCGATTCACGGACGCCGGGGCGACGGTCGCTTTTTGTTCGCGGCGGATGGGCGATCTCGAGAGTCTTGAACGCGGCCGGCGAGAATTGGGCCGGCAGGTTCTGGCGATGCCGTGCGACGTGCGGATCGAGTCGGCGGTGGTGCGAATGGTGCACCGGGTCTTTGAGAAATTCCGACGAATTGACATCGTTGTGAATGCGGCGGCGATTCGCGGTCCGCGGCTTTCGATCGCGGAGCATCCGCTTGAGATGTGGCGCGACGTCATGGAGACGAATCTCACCGGAACCTATCTGGTTTGCCGGGAAGTGATCCCGTACATGACGCAGCAGAAGAGCGGCGTGATTTTGAACATCGCGGACGCGGGGCCGCAGTCGATGCGGCCGAATCTGGCGTCGTATGTGGCGAGCAAAGCCGGGCTCGAAGGACTGACGAACAGTCTGGCGCACGAGCTTCGGAACAGCGGCATTCGGGTGAATGTGGTTGATCCGGAGCTGGGGCGGGATGCGGGTGCGAAGAACTCGGGGGATCTATTCCTGTGGCTGGCGTCGGACGCCGCGAAGGAAGTGACGGGGCAGCGTCTCCGCGCGTCTACCTTTGTGATCAAGTCGGACGTGACGCCGCTGGTCAACTAGATTTCAATCTTCAGCTTCGTCCGGGGTGATCGAGAATACGGCGCCGCAGCCGGACTTCGGGCAGGGGACGTCTTTCGTGCTGCGCGCAACGACCGCGTCGAGCACGGAGCGGGCCGGCTCGAGGCAGAGGCCGGCGGGCAGGGTGGAGTTGAAGACGTAAGCTGCGTTTTTCTTGCAGTGGGCGGGGCAGGATCCTGGGGCCGGGGCGCGATTGCATTTGACGAGGATATTTGCGGCGGGTGCTGGCTTCGCGGCCTTTTGCGCGGCGGGGGCTGGTTTCGGCGCCACTGTCGCCGTTGCTGACTTCGGCGCGGGCTGCGCGGCTTTGGGCCAGTCAGATTCGACTACGTCGGCCGAGGCGTCCATGGAGAGATTGGCAAGTTCGTCGGCGCGGGCGTTCATGGCACGCGGGACGTGCTCGGCTTTCCAGCGTTTGAATTTTTCGAGCGTGGTGCGGGCCTGGTTAAACAGCGGGACGATGACCTCACTCTTCACACGATAGTCGCCGTTGAGCTGGCGGACGAGGAGCTCGCTGTCGGAGCGGATGTGGATATCGGTGACGTCGCGGGCGAGGGCTTCATCGAGGCCGCGGAGGAGGGCGCCGTACTCGGCCTGATTGTTGGTTTTGCGGCCAAACCAGTAGCCGGCTTCGAGGAGCGGGACACCGTCGGTGTCGAGGATGACGACGCCGCCGGCCGCGGGTCCGGGATTTCCGCGGGAGCCGCCGTCGATGTACATCAGGACGTTCATGGTGGAGTAGTGCGGGGCCTAGCGTGCGCCTGAGGTGAGGGAACCCTCAAGGAACAGGATGCGGCCGCAGATGTTGCAGAAGACAGGCTCGTCGCGGCTGATGATAGCGTTGACCTGTTGCAGGGTGACGCCCATGTTGCAACCGCTGCAGACGAACTCTTCGCGGCGCGGATTGGTGCGCAGGACGACGGCCATGGCCTGTCCGTCGTGTTTTTCGGCGACGCGGCCGAAGGTTCCGAGTACGGGTTCGGGGACGGCTTCGGCGGCGCGTTCGCGTTCTGAGGTGAGGGCTTTGAGCCGGTCGGCGACTTGCTGTTCGTAGTCGCGGGCGGACTTGCGCACTTCAGCGAGGCGAGTCTGCTCGTCGGCGAGGCGGGCGTCCTCCTGATCGATGATTTTCTTGGCGGCATCGAGCTCGGTAAAGAGGTTCAGCGTTCGCTCCTCGACCTTGGCCGAGTCGGCCTTGTGCGTGTTGATTTCGGAGAGGAGCGTTGAGTATTCCTTGTTGGTCTTGGCGGAGTTGAGCTGGGTGCGGAGCTTGGCGACACGATCTTCGAATGACTTGACGTCGAGGTTGAGTCGATCGGCTTCGACCTGGCGATCGCGCATGGCCTTGCGCTTCGTTTCCAACTCGGTGGTGTGGACCGCGATGCGCTTTTCCTGGGCGCGCACGGCGTGCTGCTTCGCGCCGATCCGCTGGCGCAGTTCAGTCAGCTGGATTTCGACTTCCTGGAGTTTCAGTAACGCGTCGAGGATTGAGCCCATCTTGTCGTGTCCGTCCCTACCGCGGCCGACCCGACGGCTTCGTCGCGAAGACGCGCAGGTCAATCGCCATTATGGGCGCGGAACGGCTCGGCTTCAATGAGGAGAGTCGAGACCGCGGCTGAGGCGGGCCTCGGCGGCAGAATCGGCGAGGTCGGAAACGCCTCCAGCGGGGCGAATGTGAAGCGTTCCGGGGACGACGATTTCGATGGGGGGCGTTGCGCGGCCGCAATCGGCGATGATTTTCGCGGTCCACTGGGCGAGTCGGTTGGGGTCGAACTCGCAGGCGGTGATTCCAAGGGCGTGGGCACGGTCGTCGCCCGGCTCCAGGACGGCGGCCAGCGCGGAGGCCTGCCGGCGGGCGCGAAGGGCGGCATGGACGGTTTCCAGCACGAGGCCGCCAAGACAGAGCACTCCCGTGCGCTCATTGAGGCGACCGTTGAGCGAATTGAGCGGGGCGTTTGCATCGTCGTTCTGAAGGGCGACGCGATGGCCCTCGCGGCGACGACGGGCGCAGGAGGTTTGATAGCCAGCGAGGGCGGCGTGGATTTCGGGTCGCGTGTCTGCGGCGGAAACGGCCACGACGTCGGTGCAGCCGAGCTGGAAGAGGTATTCGGAGGCGTGAAACGCGGCGACGTTGTAATCCGGGATTACGGCGTGGGTGCGCAGATTGTCGGCCGAGGCGCCGAGCACCACGGCGGGAATCTGACGACGGGCCAGCACGAAGAGGAGTGCTTCGCCGGGGCGATCGTGCAGCGGTCGGGCCAGTGGCGCGGCGACCGGAAGAACCAATGTATCGACCTGATTGAGCGATCGAAAACGGGCCGGGTCGACTGCGAGGACGCCATCGGACGAACGCTGTGTGGGGATCGACTCGACGCGATCACCCTGGGCGGCGAGCGCTGTGGTCAGCAGGGCATGCCAATCGACAGCCGAGTCATATCGAGTGGTAGGCGTCAGACAATGAACGGCGCGGCCGGTTTGCGCGGTCGCGTCGGCGCCATCGGATTGTGAAACGAACGTACCGCGCCCGATGAAACGACGGACGAGGCCTTCTGTCGCAAGATCGCAGAGGGCCTTATTGACTGTTTTCGCATTGGCGTTGAAGCGCTTTCCAAGCTCGCGCTCGCCGGGAAGCTGGCCGGCGAGATCGCCACTGACGATGGCGTTCCGGATCTGCTCGCGCAGACGCTGGAACTTGTAGCTGAGCTTAGTCGGCGACTCGAGCGAGGCCGCGTCGGCGCGACGATCCATTCGCTTTCCCTCCCGGAAAGCCACCAGAATCCGCAATACCGCGAACGTGTAGCCAGGTCAGATTCGGTTCGAATCGAAGGGCAAGCGGTCCGAGCCGCCCAAGCAGGCACGCGGTCGGGTATGTGCGAGGACCCAGCTGCCGCGTACCACCGATATTCTTGCCCGCCCCAAGTGTCGGAACATCGTTATTATCCAAAAAATGCGTTTGTGCGGACGGTGAAGTGGGTGGTCAGGCGTCGGATTTGGGTTGCGAAAACGTAGGTATCACGCCCAATCCGGGCCCGCGCCCGATTGAGAGACGCGCGTTTTCGCCACCGAGGCCGGTGAACGGGTCGTTGGCGATGAGCAGGTGGCCGTCGAGATCGATCCAGTCGACGGCTGGCGCGAGCTGGGCGGCGGCGGCGATCCCTAGTGAGCTTTCGATCATGCAGCCGAGCATGACTTTGAGGCCTCGGGCGCGGGCGGCGGCGATCATGCGGCGGGCTTCGAGGATTCCGCCGCACTTGCTGAGTTTGATGTTGATTCCGTCGACGGAATCTGCGACACGCGCGACGTCGGCGGGTTTGACGCAGCTTTCGTCGGCGACGATCGGGCGGACGCGCGCGTCTTTCAGCCGGCGAAGCGTGGCGAGGTCTTCACGAGCGCAGGGTTGTTCGATGAGTTCCGGATCGAATGGGGCGATGGCGTGTAGCCGGTCGAGGGCTTCGTTGGCGGGCCAGCCCATATTGGCGTCGACGCGGATGGTTTTGTTGGGGGCGTGTTCGCGGATGAGGGCGAGCGTTTGAGATTCGGCGTCGGTGCCGATTTTCACTTTCCAAATCGGGAAAGAAGCGATTTCCGCCATTTTCACGAGGATGCGATCGGGTTTGTCGATGCCGAGTGTCATCGACGTTTCGGGCGCCGTTTCGGGATCGAGGCCGAGGGCAGCGACGGTGGGGCGGCGGTCGCGCTTGCCGATCCAGTCGTGCACAGCGGCGTCGATTGCGGCTATGGCGGCGCGCTGATCGTCGTGTTGCGCGAGTAACTCATCGATGAATTGTTCGGGGTGATCGAGATTTTCCGGGAGGGATTTCGCGATGGTTGCGAGCGTGCGTTCAGACGATTCGAGGGACTGTCCATAAAAATCGGCCGGAACGGCTTCGCCCCAGCCCTCTACGCCGGCGTGTTCCAAGCGGACCCAGATGGTTTGTTTTTGCGTTCGCACAGCGGCGGCCGTCACGAATGGATGACGGAGCGTGAGGTCGAGACGTTGCCAGCGAAGGTGCATGGAGAATTCCGGATAGTTGTCGCGTGTAACCTATGCAAGGATAATGCTTTGTAGTTTTTGCACAAGGGCAGGACGGCGGCGGCTTGGCGCATGTTGCGAGCCAGCGTTATACTCCGGGCCGCTTTGAGGCACCTGGGCCTCAGATTCGCAACCGAATCGAGCCGCCCGCAGGGAGGCACCACCGGCACGGACGCGAGGTCGGCCGGACGGTGCCACGTCTGTTTGCAACGGTGTCGGCGCTACGGGAAGTGTGCGGCTCGCCGGCTCGCTCCAGGCCCGACGGATTTAGGAGTTGTATGTCTCTTCAGCACGTGAAGATCGCAGGGACGGGGAGCTTCCTGCCTGGTCCGCCGATTCCGAATGATCGGCTTGAGGCGATGCTTGGTCCGTTGGACAAGGCGCCGGCGAAGATCCAGAGCTTCGTAGACAATCTCGGCCGGCGCATGCTGGATCGCAGCGGGGTTGTGACGCGCCACCTGGCGATCGATCCTGAGACGGGGGACATGACGCATACGTTCGCGAGTCTGGCCGAGCAGGCGGCGCGGAGCGCGCTGGACATGGCCAAGATGCAGCCGCAACAGATCGAGCTGCTGATCATCGCGTGCCCTTCATACGATCAGAGCACGCCTCCGACGAGCGCTTTGCTGCAGGAGCGGCTGGGAATTCAAGTTTGCGCCGAGATGGAGATTCACTCGAATTGCTCGGGTGTCGGCAAGAGCGTGCAGGTCGCGTATGACGCGCTGCGGAGCGGCCGATATCAGACGGCGCTGGTGTGCTACAGCCAGCTTTCGAGCGTCTATCTGCGGAGCTGCTACTTCAATCAGGAAAAGATGGACAAGGTCAACGCGGCGCTGCGGTGGATTCTCGCGGATGGCGCGGGGGCACTGGTGCTGAAGGCGACGCAGAACGGCGTGCAGGGGCGCGAAGTTCTCGGGACGTTCGTCGAGTCGGTGGGGGCGGGGCGGCCGGCGGGAATGGTAGCCGGCGGCGCGGTTGCAGACCTGACGAAAGCGAATTGCCAGATTCCGCAGCTCTACAGCAGCGGCAAGCATCACCTGTGGCAAGACTTCACGGCGGTGAACGACAACGCGGCACCGCTGCTGCTGGAGGGGCTTGAGCGCTTTACGAAGAAGATGGGCATCGATTCGAAGACGGTTGATCACTACGTCGTTTCGATTCCGACGATGCAGCTATACGAAGAGCACATTCCGACCTTCGAGGAGCGTCTGGGTGTGTCGCGCGACCGGATCAAGTTCCGCAGCGGGCGCGTCGGGTACTGCGGGGGCTCGGCGACGTTGTTGCATTTCGATGAGATGGTGCGGACGGGCGAGATCAAGCCGGGCGAGTTGGCGGTGGTTCACGCCGTCGAGTCGAGCAAGTGGATGACGGCCGGTTTTGCCGTTCGATGGTAGACGCACCGCGGCCCAGCACAGAGCCGACTAGTCCGCCGTTCGCGCTGCGAAGCACGATCTACACGATCGGGTTTTTGCTGGTCGTTCTCGGCGTTGTACCTTCTATCTTCTATCTGGCGGGCGCGCTGGTTTCGAAAGAGCCGGCCAAGCTGACCATCTGGGCATTCTGGCTGCAGTTTCGGGGGCTAGTCGGGGCCGCGGTATTCGCGATCGGATTGGCGGCTTACTCGTACTGTTCGGCATGGCTGATTTTCTTCGGCAAAGGCCCGCATGTGGAGTTCGACCCGCCCAAGGTGTTCGTGGCGACGGGGCCGTACCGCTGGGTGCGAAATCCGGTGGTGATTACTTTGTTGTTGACCGTCCTAGGGGAGGCGATCTGGTTCGGATCGATTTCGATCCTGATTCTCGTTATCGTGGGGATGCCTTTGGCGCATTATCAGGTAACGCGGATCGAAGAGCCGCGGCTGAAGCAGCGCTTCGGAACGAGTTATGAGGAATATTGCCGGCGGGTAAGCCGATGGACGCCGCGATTTCCTCAGAGTTGAAGAATGATCGGGCTTGCGGGGGCGGGCACGGTGGTTTGGATCGCGAGATATGAAGTCGCTCGTCACCGGGGGAACTGGATTTGTCGGCAGCCATGTGATTGAAACGCTCGTTGCGCAAGGAGATTCGGTTCGCGCACTGGTGCGGCCGAGCGGGGATCGTGCATTTCTGACACAACTGGGCGCGGAGCCGGCGCTCGGCGACCTGGATGATTTCGAGTCTTTGCGGGCCGCGTGCCGGGGCGTGGATGTTGTTTATCATTCGGCGGCGCGCGTCGAGATCGTGGGGGACTACGAGGACTTTCATCGGACCACCGTGCTCGGGACGACGCGGCTGATTCAGGCGGCGGCCGAGATGGGCGTTCGGCGGTTCGTCTATGTGAGTTCGTGCGGGGTCTTTCATCCGAAGCTGCTGGGCAACGGTCCGCTGAATGAGCGGACGCCGACGCCTGAGCCGCCGAAGTGGTTTGTCTATGCGCGGAGCAAGCTCGCGGCTGAACGGGCCGTGCGGGAGCTTGTTCGGCCGCCGATGGAGTGGGTCATCGTCCGTCTCGCGTATCTGTACGGGCCTCGGAATCGGGCGTTTCACCGATATCTGCGTCCGCACGTGAGACGGGGCGTATTCATGCTGCTCGGCGACGGCAGCAACGAGATGGCGATGCTGTACGTGGGCGATGCGGCGCGTGCGGTCGCTGCGGCAGGGCAGTGTGCGGAGGCAGCGGGGCAGACGTTAATTGCGGCCGGGAACGAACACGTCACGCAGAAAGATTACATGTACGCGCTGGCCGACGGATTCGGAGTTCGGCGGCCGCGATTTCGGGTTCCTTACGGCTTTGCGTTTTACTGGAGCTGGGGTGCGGAGCAAGTGCTGCGATACACCCAGAGCACGGCGCGGCTGGCGTTGAACCGCACGGCCGTTGTTTTGACCGGGTTGCCGCAGCGGATTGACGGAACCTGGAGCCAGCAAATCCTGGGTTGGCGGCCGGAGGTTTCGTTTGTCGAGGGGATGCGGCGGGCGTTTGACTGGTATTACGAGGAGCATCCAGAAGAGCGAGCGCGGGGGCCGGCGATTTCCGGGGCGCAGGCGCTGGCGGGGCGCTGAAGCGGGCAGGGATTTCTGGATGGCGTCGGGCGGCGATGCGACAGGGATTGAAGTTGCATTGCGGCGGCGGTTTGGCGTCAGACGCGTGATGGGGTGGCTGGCTCTGGGGTTTGGGGTTCCGCTCTGTTTTCTGGGGCCGGCTTTACTCGCGACGATTTTCTGGATGGCGATGCTGTTTGGGACGCGGTATTGGACGCCGTGGTGGTGGTGGTTTGGCGGGCTTTCCGTGCTGGCGATTCCGTCACTGTTTCGGCTGGAGATTCGGTCGCGCGGGAAGTTTCTCGACGAGACGCTGGCTGACGCGGCGGTGCATGATTCGGATGTGATGGGGCGGTTGACCTCGGTGACGATGCTGTATGGGGCGGGTTGGGGGTTGCTGGGCGGGCTGGGTTTGAATCCGGGATTGACGACGGCCGGGTTTGTCGAATTTTTCCTGGCGGGACCGCGGATAGTTTTGGCGAGTTTGAAGACGATACGAGAGAGCCGGTCGGGGGCGGCGATTGATTGGGGTCGGGCGGCGGACGTGGTGACGTTTTTGCTGGCGCGGCAGGATGGGGTCGAGCCCCGGGCATTGTTGAAGGCGGGGGAGCGAATGGGCGAGCTTTCGGCGGTGTTGCTGTGGCTGGCGGGGCAGGGGTGGCTGGGGGTTGTGGCGACGGGGGATCGGGTATTCTTGTTTAGCGCGGCGCGGAGGGGGTTGAGCAAGCAACGCGATTGAGCTCGCGCCGAGAGCAACAAGACAATTGCCGAATGCGTCAGTTCGGAAATGCCTGGTGGTGACGAAATGAGTGAACCCATCGGATCGCCAGCGGTGTGCCAGATCTGCGGGAAGCCGGCCGGAAACCATGTCACGAGCGTTGTAATGGGTTCGCCAAAGAAGATGGCGAGCGGTTCATTCTGCGATGCGTGCCTGCCGGGTGCGAAGGACGTGCTTGTGCCGGATGAGGCCACCCATCTTGCGCATGAGGCGAAGCTGAGAACATCGCCGTGGGCCGAGCAACGAGAATCGTTTCGGCGACTGATGAAGCGGGCGACTCGGGCTTACATCGAAATCATCGCCAAGGCCGGACAGCGCGCGAGTGCGGAGCGGCGGCCATTCGGTGCGGACGATCTCGTGGTTGGAATGCTGAGCCAGCGGGGCTGCGTGGCTCTGGTGGCTCTTGATCGCGTTGGAGTTGATGTCCCGGCGTTGCTGCGGGACGTTGAATCGGCGCCAAGGCCTTCACTACCGGATTCTGAATCTCACACGCAAATAGCTGGTGCGCGGGAGATCATGGACGCCGTCGAGGGGGTGGCCGATTCGCTGGGTGATGCGCACGTCGGGAGCGAGCACGTGTTGCTGGCTGTCGTGAGCAAGGGCAACATTCACTTGCAAGTAGCACTCGGGCGCATCGGAAAGTCTGTTGACGATCTGACTGCAACGATCAAAGCAATCGAAGGCCGCGACCAGTTGGGCTAGTATGATCGTATACGCCTTCGAAGTTCATCATTTACTCGGCGGATCACGCACCTTTGGGGAAACTGATCTGCAGGGAGAAGAATGTGACGCAGCCAGACGCGAGTAACTCCATTGTCAGCCAACGCGGTCCGGAGCCAGTGGGGGCTTATCCGCATGCGAAGCGGGTTGGGAATCTGCTTTTTGTGTCGGGGCTTGGGCCGCGGAAGCGCGGGAGCAAGGAGATTCCGGGCGTGACGTTGGATGCTGCGGGTCGCGCGGTGGCGAAGGACATTGTCGCGCAATGCCGGTCGGTGTTTGAGAATGTGCGGATTGTGCTGGAGGAAGCGGGGTCGAGCTGGGAGAAGATTGTCGACGTGACGGTGTTTCTGACGGACATGGCCGGGGACTTTGCGGCTTACAACAAGGTATATGCTGAGCACTTTGCGGGGCCGGGGAAGCCGAATCCGACTCGGACTACGGTGGAGGTGAACTGCCTGCCGACGCCGATCGCGATCGAGTTGAAGGTGATCGCGACGATTTGATCGGAGGGCGGGTGGGGCTGCTCTATCGGGAACGCGCGCGGCGGTGCGGGATCGTGCTTGCGCCTTTGCGCCGGGTGTCGCTGTCGGATTCGGTTGCGTCACCTATCGTGAGGCGCGGGACGAGCTTGGCGGGGCGGATGAGGATTCCGATCGCGCGGTCTTCCAAAATGATGTGATCGCCTTCCATAAGTCCGAATCGCCGACGCAGGGCGATCGGGATGACGAACGTACCGCGTTTGCCGATTTTCAGTGCCTTGGTGGATTGGCTCATGGCGTTTTCCTCATTGTCCGGAATTCTGAATTTCTGAAAATCTGATTTTCTGAATTTCAGATTATCTGATTTTCCGACTTTTGGAGCAAGTGGGGCGGTTGGTTGGCGGGTGCTTTATGGATTTGGGGGACGCCTGGCTTCGTTGGGTTGGTTTTGTCGGGCCCGGGTTGCCGGACCGGGTAGGCGTCGATGCGCCGGACTTCGTCGGGTCGTTGGCGTCGGGAGCGCTTGGAGTCGTGGGGCTGTTGGGAATCGGGGAAGTGTAGAACCGGGCATCGGGGAACCGGGTGGCGTGATACCGGCGGTTTGCGCTTTGGCTGCCGCGCGTTCCGGGGAGGCGTGCGTTCTGGGAATGGGATTGGAGTCGGTCGGGGCGCGGGTCTTGAGGTTTCGGGTGCCGGGCGCGTGCGTCAGCGGGGCGAGTTCGGATTGTCTGAATTACAGAATTACTGATTTTCTGAATTCCAGATTTTCAGACTTTCTGACTTCGGCTTCTCGCCAGGGTTTTCGGGATGTTGGCCTGGGTGGTGTGTTAGATGAGTTTGGCGTTGGGTTACAGGTGCGCTTGTGATTCGGAATTGGCTTTGCTGCAGTGCGAGGCGATGTCGTTGGCGAGGGCTTACTCCTCTGCGCCCGCGATTATTTGCGGATTGCCTTCGCGCTTTACTGCGCGGTGTCGCTGTGTTTTCCATCGGATGAGAGCTGCATTTACGGGGCGCGGAGGATGGCGCGGACTGGACTGGCGTCGAAACCGTCTAGTTTCAGGGGGAGGGCTATTAGCTCGTAGTGGCCGGGGGGGACGTCTTTGAGGACCAGGCCTTCGAGGATGGCCATGTCGTGTTTCAGGATTGCGTGGTGGGAGGGGAGATCCTTGGATGAGAATAGATCGACGCTGGGGGTGTCGATGCCGACGAGGCGGACTTTTTGGGCTTGCAGCGTGTCGATCAGTTCCGGGGAGAGGGCGGCGAAGTCTTCGTTGAAGTTGGTCGGGTCGGGGTAGGTGCCTGTCGCGAACAGGACTCGCGATTCGGTGATTGGATGATGGACGTTGGTGGGCTTAATGCGTGTATTGCGTGCAATGTTGACTCGAACTACCTGGCAGGGGCCTAAGTAATATTCGAGACTCCTTTGGGAGATATCGGGGGCGTCTTTGCCGTAGTGGTTGGGGCCGTCGGCGTGGGCGCCCAGGTGGACCGTGGCGCGGAGCGTGGAGAGGGTGATGTTGTCGCCGCGCTGCATGTCGCAGAGGACTTCGCGCGACATTGTTGTATCGCCGGGCCAGACGGCCAGTTTGTTCGTGATCGTTGGCGTTATGTCGTAGATCATGTCTACAGCTCGTGGCGGATGGCCCATAGGTCGGGGAAGACGGGGACGAAGAGGGATCGTTTCAGGAACTCTACGCCGGGGGAGCCGCCGGTGCCGCGCTTGCTGCCGATGGTGCGCTCTACGGCTTTGACGTGGCGGTAGCGCCATTCCTGCAGGCCTTCGTCGAAGTCGGTCATGAGTTCGAACAGAATCGCGATGTCGGGTTGGTTGCGGTAGATGCGGAGCAGTTCGCGCTGGATCGATTCGCTGGCGACGTTGGAATGAGTGATGTCGCGCGCCTTGAGCAGCGCCGGGATTTCCGCGCCGTTCTTTTCGAGGAAATCGTAGAAGTGATCGATGACGCTGCGCTCTCGCAGGCGACGCATGACGTTCGAGTGGCCGGTGGTTTTGTCACCGTAGAGGGCGGCGAAGTCCATGTCGGCGCGTTTGTAGCCGAGGGCGAACTCTAGCTCGCGGAACTGATAGGACTGGAAGCCGGAGGCCGTTTCCAGCCGGTCGCGGAAACTGCTGAAGGACATGGGGGTCATGGTTTCGAGGATGTCGAGCTGGCCGACCAGGGTCTTGAGGACGGTGCGGGCGCGTTTGAAGGTGTGGATGGCGCCGTAGAGGTCGGCATTGGAGAAGTCGGCCTTCACTTTGTCGAGCTCGTGCAGGAGGAGCTTGAACCAAAGCTCGTAGACCTGGTGGATGACGATGAAGAGCATTTCGTCGTGTTCGGGCGGCTCGGAGCGGGGTTTTTGCAGGGCGAGCAGTTTGTCGATTTGAAGATAGTCGGCGTAGGTCAATGGCATTCGATTGGCCTCACAAATATCGCAAATATGAGCAAAATGACGAGGACCGCGAGGAATTCAAAGACACGGCGGACGATTCGGTCCTGGTGGCGGGCACGCTGAACGGCCTCGGCGTAGGGCGTGCGCGTGAACGATACGAGGGTATAGAGCGGCGTGTACCAGTTCGGCAACCAGGTGTGCAGGGTTCGTTCGATTTTCTTGTGGCGGCGGAAGGCAGGGGTGCCGATCTTGTCGCGCATTTCTACGAAGTTTGTGAGGGCTAGGTCGGCGAGGGCGTCGGCGTTGGGTTTGCGGCGCGACTCGTACGCTTCGAGGGCGCGGGAGTAGTCCGGGGCGAATTGCGTCAGGCATTCGTCGAGGATAAAGCAGTCTTCGAAGGAGGCGTTGGCGCCCTGGCCGTAGAAGGGGACGACGGCGTGGGCGGCGTCACCGACGAGGGCGACTTTGCCGCCGAGCTGCCACGGGTTGCAGCGCACGGTGACCATCGAGCCGGTGGGATTGGTGCGGAAGTCTTCGAGCAGCGTGGGCATGAGGGAGACGGCGTCGGGGAATTGCTGGTCGAAGAAGCGGCGGACTTCGTCGTCGGTGCGGAGATTGGCGAAGCTGGTCGGGCCGTCGAATTGCAGGAAGAGGGTGCAGGTGAAGGAGCCATCGGGATTCGGGAGGGCGATCATCATGAAGCTCTTGCGCGGCCAGATGTGGAGGGCGTTTCGTTCCATGGCTGATGCGCCGGCGGCGTCGGGCGGGATGGTGAGTTCTTTGTAGCCGTGTTCGAGGTAGTCCTGGCGGTAGTTGAAGCGGTCGAGGCGCTGCATGGAGCGGCGTACCGCGGAGAATGCGCCGTCGACACCGATGAGCAGTTGGCCGGCGGCTTCGACGGTTTGATTGGTCTCGGTGTTGATGAGGTGGGCGGCGGGGCGATCGAGGTCGCAGTCGGTGCAGCGGTGGTTGAAGTGGACGCGGACGTTGGGGAACTTGCGGGCGGCGGTGATGGTGACGCTGTTGAGGGCGGCGCGGCCGATTGAATTGATGCAGCGGGCCGGGTCTTTGTCGTAGGGCTGGAAGTGGAGGTGGCCGTCGGGGGTATGGATCACGCGGCCGCGCATGGGGATGGCGGACTGCATGACTTCGTCGGCGAGGCCTACCTGCTGCAGGGCGTGGATGCCGCGGGTGGAGATGGCGAGGTTGATGGAGCGGCCGCCGACGAAGTTGCCGGCGGAGGGGTCGGGGCGGCGTTCGTAAAGATCGACCTGGTAGCCGGCGCGGCCGAGGTAGGTGGCGAGTAGGGCTCCGCCGAGACCGCCGCCGATGAGGACGACCGAGGTTGATGGGGGTTGCGCCATGGGGCGGCTATTTCACTCGGTGCGGACGGGGGACGCCAGCGGAGAATCGCAACGGGAGTGGTCCCATATCGGCGGAGCGATTTGCCGCGTTGGGGCGCAATCGTAGGGTTTCTCCATTGCGAGCGGCATGCCTCGCGTGGGCTCGCATTGGGGAGAGGAAAGAACATGAAAACGGCACGAAAAGTCTTCGCTCGGGTTTTGTTGGCGAGTCTTGTTCTCGGGACGCCGCGGATTGTGCTGGCGCACGATCATGGTAACGGCGAGTCGGAACCGTCCGGCGACGGCAGCAGCGTCGGCCAGTACGTGGGGGCGATCGTCGACGCGGCCACTTCGATTCTTCAGAGCGGGGCCTGCAACGGGCTCATGCCATCTCCGGCTCCGGGCGAATAACCGCTGGCGACGGATAATCCGCATCGCCATTGGGCCATCGGCCCGCGCGTTATCAGCACCTCCGACGCGCGAGAATTGCTCACGGGTCGAACGGGTCGGGCCGATGGTTTGACGGGCCGGGACATGCTTCGCGTGAGACGCGGGGGACCGTCCAGATCGGGCGTTTTGCCCGACGGGGCGTGAGTCGGCCGGAGCCGGAAGTCGGACGGGAATGTCGGGCGGCCGGACTAAGGAGTGAGAACATGAGTTTTGCCCGCAAGGTAACAGTTCGGATGCTCGCGGCGAGTCTTCTGTTGGGCGCACCGGCGGCGGTGATGGCTCAGAGCTCGCAGACGGACAACTCGGATTCCGGCCAGGATTGGCGCTTGACGGTGATCACCGCGATGCTGGACACGGTGTCGACGCTTGGCGCGAGCGCGTGCGAAAACGGCAGCGGCGCGCTTTCATCGTTTACGGGGTTGTTGGGCGGCAACGGCTCGTCGAACTAACTGCTTAAACCTTTCGAAGAGACCTTGGGGGCGGATCGGTGATCCGCCCTTTTTGTTTTGCCACTCCGAATCTGTTTCATTCGATGCTCACATCGGGCTGCGTCGTAGAGTGGGTGCGAGTGGTTTTCTTCAAGGTGTCGATACAGGCAGCAATTTCGGTTTCAGGGCCTGTCATTATGGTGAACTGCTCATCCTCTGAGCGGCCATCGTCCCAGACGACGCGGATGCTAAACGACTGCGGCATGCTCAGATTGTGATGTTCGTTTGGATCCTTTCCGCCGCCCCACCAAAAGCTGAAGGTATCCGATTGCGGTTCATTTGAGTTGATCATTGTTATATGGGACTTGGTGGAAACTTCCTTCCGAATGCTGGCGCACCATCCCGGCGGAAATACCACGTCATTGGGGATGAGCTCGCAGGCGCGGGGTCCGGGATCATACGCAATGTTGTGCGTGTACGATTTTCGATAATCGAGGAAGCCAACAACCGACCGTTTGTTGGCAAGGACAACCAGTACGGTCGCGTCGTGGCCCATCAATACTTGATCGCCGCTCTTGCTGCTGATGGGTTTTGTGCTTACTAGACCGAGCGTGACTTTGACGCTCTCAGTCTCGTATTCCCATTTGTTCTCCGCGCGGGCGGGTTCGCTGAATCGGACAACAACGGGCGGTTCAGTCTTCGCGCAGCATCCAGTGCAAGCCATTCCCGCAAAAAACACTATGCAGACGATTTTTCCAGCCATCGACTCTCCTTTGGTGGAAGAATGAGTGTCTCGTGCGTCGCGATCTATTTCAGGGCATCGGCGAACCGCCACGCGTCGCTAAATGTGTTGTAGAGCGGGGTGGGGGCGGCGCGGATTATGTTGGGTTCGCGGAAGTCGCAGGTGATGCCGGCTTCGGTTAGTTGGTGCAGCAGCTTTTTTGCGTCGTCGCGGATTTTGATGGAGAGCTGGCAGCCGCGGGCGGTGGGGTCGCGCGGGGTGATGACTTCGTAGCGGTCGCTTTTCAATTCGTCCAAGAGATGTTGCAGGTAGCCGGTTAGCTGCTCGGATTTTGCTCGCAGCGCGGGCATGGTTGCTTCGTCGAAGAGGGCTAGCGAGGCGATGAGTGGGGCCATCGCGAGCACGGGCGGGTTGGAGAGCTGCCAGGCGTCGGCGGTGGGGACGGGTTTGAACTCGCGCTCGACGTGCATCTGGAAGCGGGTGGCCGGTTCGTTGCCCCACCAGCCGCCGAAGCGCGGGAGTTTGGGGTCGCGGGCCCAGCGTTCGTGGATGAAGCAGCCGGCCACCGCGCCCGGGCCGGAGTTGAGATACTTGTAGGAACACCAGGCGGCGAAGTCGACGTCCCAGTCGTGCAGCTTGAGTTCGATGTTGCCGGCGGCGTGGGCGAGGTCCCAGCCGATGATGATGTTGCGCTCGCGGGCGAAGCGGGTGATGCGCGGGATGTCGAGGACCTGGCCGGTGAGGAAGGTGACGCCGGGCAGCAGTGCGAGGGCGATGCGGCGTTTCTCGCGATCGAGGAGGGCTTCGATGTCTTCGGTGCGGAGGAGGTTTTCGCCGGGGCGCGGGCGGAGGAGGAGCATGCCGGCGGCGGCGTCGAAGCCGTGCCAGGCGAGTTGGGTGGAGACGGCGTAGGTGTCGGAGGGGAAGGCGTGGTCTTCGATGACGATCTGGTGGCGCTCTGCGGTGGGGCGAAAGAAGCTGACCATGAGGAGATGGAGGTTGACGGTGAGGCCGTTCATGAAGACGACTTCGTGCGGCAAGGCGCCGACGAGGCGGGCGCCGGGGGTGCGGAGCTGTTCGTGGTAGGGGAACCAGGGGCGGCGGGCCTTGAAGTGGGCTTCGACGGCTAGGTCGGCCCAGTCGCGGAGCTCCTGGTCGATGATTTCGCGGGCGGCTTTGGGTTGCAGGCCGAGGGAGTTGCCGGCGAGGTAGATGGCGGGGTGGCCGGCGTGTTGCGGGATGTGGAAGCGTTCGCGGAAGCGGGCGAGCGGGTCGGCGGCGTCGAGTTCGCGGGCGAAGGATTCGCTGGAAGAAAAGGTGGGGGGCGGAGATACAGGCGTTTGTTGTGCGGGGGATGGCATGGGTGGGATGATAATCTGAAACCTTGTTCTTTTGCTCTGGAAGGCGGGTCGCGGAGGAATCGGCAGTGACACGCCAGTTCGGGCGGTCATTCGTAATTGGTAAGTAGTAATTGCTAATCGGTGATATTCGGAGGGGATGGCCGGCGGTCGGCGTGGTGACGCGCATTTTTTCATCGCGGCGAGTGCCGGACGCGGCGACTTGACGAAGTGAGACGCGGTGAGACGCCTCGATGAGATTTTTGAGACGAGTTGCAAGTCGTTGATTTTACGGGGGCTGCGCATGGTCGCTGTCGCCTCTATATCGATTTCAGCGTGCGCGGGGAGTCGGCGCTCCCCACCCGTTCGGGAATTTGCGCACGATGACTGATCTCTCGCTTCGCCCGGAAAGCGTTTTCGGCGGGCGATTTTGAGCGATGTTAGGTGTGCGTTTGGGGAAGTCAAGGACTTCCATTGCGGATTGGGGCGTATGGACTCGGGCCAGGTCACTGACGTTGAGCCGGGCGGTGGATTCCGGGCGGGGCGATGCGATGCAATGGAAAATGGGAAATTGAAAATCGAAATCCGACGAAGGAATTTGGGGGTGCCGCCCAATTCGTCAACGCCGTGTACGGAGAGCTGGGTCGGCATTTGTGGGTGACTCGCCCTTCCTCGTATGCTCATGGGCTGTGTTGGAACGCGGACGGGTGAATTGCTAATGGGACGGTATGCCAGACCGAACGAGCTTCCGCTCGTCGAGATGCTTTCTACGCGTGCGCGAGCAGAGAATCGAGCCTTGCTGCTCACGGTCACACTTGGTGCAGTGCGTGCAATCCGAGCTGAGCCGAGTTTGCTCGACACGATGCGGCGGATTGTGCTGAACTTTGATGTGCTTGTTTACTGTAAAGATGTCTTGAGTGATCCGAAGCTGTCGGAGGTTATTTCGGACACTATCCAGCTTGAGGATGTCCTGGAGCACCTTCCTGAGAAGCTTCGGCAAAGTTGTGACCGGATTGAGCGGAAAATCCTAAGGATCGGAATTCCGGATTTGCCCTAAACGCGATTCGGATAGTTCGGTTGTAATTGGTGGCTCGACGTGGCGCCGGCGTTCGAGCCGACTCGCGTCGCTCTGCTTGGCAGTTGGTTCAATTCAGCGGAACTCTTCGAGTCATGGCATGAGGCGCAGATTGACAGACGGGGAACCATTGTCCGATCTGGCCCGCGATGCGCCCCAGCATGGCTGGGTTGTTCAAATCGGAAAATGGGTGGCGATATCGGTTGCTATGGCCATTTTCCTTCTTTGGCTTGCCACGCTTTGGCTGAGCATTATCTACCGACACCGCCCCGTCACGATCTACATGGTTCGTGGACGAGTCTTGTTGACCTGGGAAGTCGGAGATCCGTTCGAAATCGCGCGCACTATTCACGCGGACGCCTGGATGGAGACAAACGGTTGGCACCTCTATCGATTTCGGGGACTCGTTCCATCAATGGACCGCCTGGGCTTCGCAATGCCCGAGTGGGACGTGCGACCACCACCTTCGCCAGCGTGGAGAACGACGCTGAGTAGCATTTCATGCCCGCTTTGGATTCTGGAAGCAGCAGCGCTGGGTCTCTGCATTTTGTTTCTGCGGATATCGCGACGGCGCATCCCGGCCGGTAATTGCAAGACGTGCGCGTATGACCTAACCGGCAACATTTCCGGCAAATGCCCTGAGTGCGGAACGCCGCTCATGAGGCCAATAAGTCGCGAAGCGGCCAAGCCCGCAAGCTCGGGGGACGCCAATGATCGGAATAGTGCGGGGCCAGCTTAAGTCGCGTTTATACTCGCGCGCATTGCACGTCGAGCCATCGGATTGTGGTACTCGTCGAGGGTGATTGCGGCTCTTCGTCGGACGACGTTGGCGCGTGACGCCGGGGCCGGCGAGTTATTTGCCAGCTCGAAAAATCTTGCTAGTCAAGTATGCTTGACTAGCGGTCGATACTAGTTAAGAATGCTTGACTAGCGAGATTTGTTAGGAAAGGAAAGCTGCCCAGTCATGCAACGCACTACAGGGAAATATCGGGTTTCCAAGGTTGGAGGCGAGGAGGTGCGCGCGTTTGTGCCTGCGGCGTTGCCGCCGGCTGAGCCACCGCTGGTGCTCGATGCGCGTCTTGTAGCCCTGCATGCGGCGGCGTTTACCGCGGTCGGCAAGCTCGACGTGGCTGGCGCGATGGTGCCGAACGCCCAGTGGTTCTTGTACGGGTTCGTCCGCAAAGAGGCGGTTATTTCATCGGAGATCGAAGGAACGCAGGCCACGCTCCAGGATGTTGTCACTTTTGAGGCGACCAAACAGGCGAGCCGCCCCGATGACGTGCGCGAGGTGTGTAACTATGTCGATGCGCTCGCATACGCGCGGGCTGAGATCATGAAGCCCAAGGGGCTTCCGTTGAGCACGCGGCTTCTATGCGAGGCCCACAGACGATTGATGCGCGGTGTGCGTGGCGCAGACAAAATGCCTGGCGAAGTCCGCCGTTCGCAGAACTGGATCGGCGGTTCACGCCCAGGCAACGCCCGGTTCGTACCGCCGCCGCCGGAGGTTGTTCCCAAGCTCATGGCCCAACTTGAAAAATGGCTTCACTCAGAAGATACGCTTCCGCCGCTGGTCAGGGCCGGGCTGGCACACGTGCAATTTGAGACAATTCATCCGTTTCTGGATGGCAATGGGCGCATCGGCCGATTGCTCATTACGCTGCTCCTGGAGCACTGGGGCCTGCTCAAGAGCCCCATGCTCTACCTCAGTCTGGCGTTCAAACGGCGGCAAGAGGAATACTACGACCGCCTCGGCGCTGTGCGCACGGCCGGCGATTGGGAGGGATGGACGACGTTTTACCTTGAGTGCGTGCGCGAAGCGGCGGACGACGGTGTTCGGGCGGCCGAGAAACTCTTTGCGCTGCTGGTGAAGGACCGAACGCGCTTGCTTGCGAATGAGAGCGTCACGGTGCCGGCGGTTCGGCTTCTCGATCGGCTGCCGTCGAACCCGGTAGTGACCCTTCCATTGGCTGTCGAGTTGTTGGATGTCAGCAAGCCGACCGCGATCAAGGCCATTGAGGCGCTTGAGCAGGTTGGAATCCTTCAGGAGACTTCCGGCAAGCGGCGCGATCGTGTGTACGCGTATCAGAAGTATCTTGACGTGCTCACCGACGGGTGAACGGGGCCCGGCTTCAATCTGCCGTTCGAAATGACGATGCTGGACCGCTGGGAGGGCGGTGCTGCGCACTCTGGCGATAGGTGGCACTTCTTGTCGTTGCGGGCCCCGCGCCACTTACTTACGTGCGTGGCTCTGAATGGGACTGCGCTGAGCGGGCGGATTTGGTATTCTTCGGGCGTGAGTGCTGTTTTTCGGCGGACTAAGATTGTTGCTACTTTGGGGCCGACTAGTAATTCAGCGGCGGTGATTCGCGAGCTGATTCTGGCGGGGATGGATGTTGCGCGGCTTAATTTTTCGCATGGGAGCTATGAGGAGCATGCGCGGACGCTGGCTTGTTTGCGCGAGACTTCGCGCGAACTGGACCGGCCGGTGACGGTTTTGCAGGACCTGCAGGGGCCGAAGATTCGGGTTGGGCCGTTAGCGCCGCCGGGGGAAGTGCGGCTGGTGGTTGGGGCGGTTGTTTCGCTGGCGCCGGTAGCGGAATACAGCGGGCAGGCGGACTGCGTGCCGATTGACTATCCGCACCTGGCCGAAGAGGCGACGCCTGATATGCAAGTGCTGCTGGCGGACGGGGCGTTTGAACTGCGCGTTGTGCGAATCGTCGGGAACAGCGTCGAGTGTCGTGTTGTGCGGGGCGGGGCGGTGGGCAGCCGGAAGGGTGTGAACGTGCCGGCGTTGCGGACGCGGTTGCCTTCTCTGACGCCGAAGGATGAGGCGGATCTCGCGTTCGGGTTGGAGCAGGGCGTCGATGTTGTTTCGCTGAGCTTTGTGCGGAGCGCGGAGGATGTGCGGGCGTTGAAGCGGTTGCTGGCGGCGAAGGGCGTTTCGAAGCCGGTGGTGGCGAAGATTGAGAAGCCGCAGGCGATCGAGCACCTGGACGAAATCGTGAGCGAGGCGGACGTGGTGATGGTGGCGCGGGGGGACCTGGGGGTTGAGATCAGCCCGGAGAAGGTGCCGCTGCTGCAGAAGCGGATCATCGAGGCGTGCAATCGGCGCGGCAAGCCGGTGATCACGGCGACGCAGATGCTGGAGAGCATGATCCGCGAGGCGCGGCCGACGCGGGCCGAGGCGGCGGATGTGGCGAACGCGATCATCGATGGGACGGACGCGGTGATGCTGTCGGGGGAGACGGCGGTGGGGGCGCATCCGGTTTTGGCGGTCGAGATGATGGCGCGGATCGCGCTGGAGGTGGAGGCGGGGATCGAGTTCAAGAGCTATCCGCCGGCAGAGCGAACTCCGGGGCATGCGTTGACGGAGGCGGTGCGGACGATTGAGAAGATCATCAAGCCGCAGTGCATCGTTGTGTTCACGGTGAGCGGAGTGACGGCGGCGCGGCTGGCGAGCGCGCGGCCGCGGTCAGCGGTGTTTGCCGTGACGACGGAGCGGTCGGTGTACCACGGATTGAACCTGGTGTGGGGGCTGCGGCCGCTGCTGATTGATGGGCAGGCGGAGACTTTTGAGGAGTTGTGCGGGTTGGCAGAGTCGACGCTGCGCGGGCGGGGGTTGGTTGATTCGGGGGATACGATTTTGATTGTGGGGGGGATTCCGGCGAAGAAGACTCGGGGGACGAATTTCATCAAGCTGCACGTGGTGGGGTGAGGGGAGCGGAGCGCTTGTGGATGCGATCAGTTTTGGCTTAGTTTCGCTTTTTTCTTTCTTGTGGGCGCTGGGAGGGGCTTGGAGAGATTGTTGAAGAGCCCCGATAAATCGTGGGGCGGCCAGTAGACATAATCGGTGTCGGGATTCGTTTCTCCATAGCGTCGATCGTGTACGCCGCCGTCATCCACTCCGTTTGAGCTGACGCTGTAGAGCAGCGGCTCTCCCTTCACAAGGCGGTAGACGAACGGTTTGTTTGACAGCGGGTCCTGACGGTAAGCATCGACCAATTCTTCTGGCAGATCATCGAGCGTTGCAGGCCATTTTTTGTGTTGCAATTTGTAGGTATGCATTGCCAGGAGCAGCCGAGTCGCGGCGCGAGAAGACCCGACGCGTAGCCGCAGGCCGTTGGCACGCGTGAGATCGGGCGCAAAACCTCTCAGAACCGGGTGGGTCTCGCGAAACTTCTGAGCGCTGTCGAGCTTTTTCTTTCGCGGCGCGTCGGTTGGCAGTCCTGCTCCTGCAAAAGCCTGCGCGAGCAGTTTGAAGTATTTCTCCAAATCCAGCGAGACCTGTTCGAGTGTCAGGCCGCTCTGCTGAAACATGGCATCGAAGACTTTGAGCACGGGATCTGAACGGATGCCGGGGTGCTCGATGGAGTATTGAAAGAAATCAAAGGATATTGCGCATTCGCCCGGAAACGAAAATGCAGCATTCGCCAAGGGAACATCGCCCTTCAGAACGGAATTGAGTTCATCCAGTTGAGGTGAGTCGAAGACCGAGTAGTACAGGGCGAATTGAATGTCTTCGTAAATGTTCGCGCGAATCGCCATTCCGACGAGTTGATCGAGCAGCATCGGTATTCGCTCGAGTTGTCGGACCGCGCCCAAACGGGCGCGAATGGATTCCAGAAACAATTTACGATCAACCTTGCCCTCCGGCGCACGCCAGGCCACGTCGGAGACCGCCTTCGAATAGAGGCGGAGCTGTGCCCGCATTGGATCTCGGAGGTACATCAACCGTGGACCGTTCTTGTCCGCGTCGTCTGTGAATGCGTTCGGTTGAAAGTAGTACGGTTTTTCAGAAGCGAGTTTGAACTTGCGGATGGCATCCTGCGTCCGTTGGAACGATGCTTCCCAGTCGGGATGGTCTTTAGGGTCCCAGGGGCCCAGCACGCTCGGTTTCTGATCGATACGCGGGCCTGAGAACGTGAACTGCTCCGGTGGCTTGGCATCGGGGTCTTTAAGCGTTGGGAAGATTTCCTTGTAGATGGGGAAGGCGTCGTCTTCGGGTTTCATGCCGGCGCGGCGGATGTTGTCGTACCACTTAATGTAGTCAACATGTTTGCCTTCCTTCGGCAAGGGCGGCCATTTGACTGGGGCCTGGTCGGCAGTGAGAGCGAGAGACGAGAGTGCTATGGCGAGTGCGTGGATCATCGCTTGATCGTAACCGCGCGGTGCGCGCTCAGAAATGGGAGCGCGATCGGCGGGTCGCGGAACTTCGCGGGGGCGCGGGCGATCAGGTGGGCTTGCCGACGAGGGCCGCGGCCTTATGGCCGAAGATGGCGGAGAAGATGTCGGCGCCGCGGGCGTTTACGCGGCGGGTCAGCAGGAGGAGCACCGCGAGCACGACGCCGGCGATGAAGCCGCCAAGATGGGCCCAGTGGGCGACGCCGTCCTTCAGGCCCAGAGCGGTGTAGAAGACGTCGAAGGCAATATAGAACAGCACCACCCAGATGCCGCGCACGATGAACGCTTTGTAGTGAAGCCGAAATCCGGTCAGCAGTCCCAGGCGAATCCAGGCGGCCATGTGCACCTGATGAATCGGGAAGAAGACGAGATACATGCCGGCCAGGCCCATGACCGCACCGGAGGCACCGATCATGGGATAGAGATGGGCGTTTCGGGAGGCGACCATCTGCGCGATACCGGCGGCGGCGGCCAGCACGGGATAGAGGATGGCGGTCCAGATGTTGCCGATCAGTGCGTTCACGCGCGAGCCGAGGATGAGGAGGAAGAGCATGTTGCCGGCGAGGTGAATCGGGCCTGAGTGCAGGAAGGCACAGGTGACGAGCTGATAGGGTTCGAAGCGCGGGGTGGTGGCTTGTTCTTCGCGGATGGCATTGTCGATTTCGCGAATGTCGTCGGCGGTGAGCTTTTTCCCATCAGAAAGTTCCTCGGTGGCGGCAGCAGTCAGTTGGGCCCGCAGCTCAGCGGCAGATTGGGGTTTGCCGGCCCAGAGTGCGAAGCGATCGAGCGCCGGTGATTCGCCCCCGCCGCGAATGACGACGACCAGGAAAATGGCGCTGATGACGCATGTCAGAATGGCGAGTACGCGCGTTGTCCAGGGCTTTCGGGTGCCGAATGCCTCGGACGCGACGGGATAGATTCCGATCGGGATGAAAAAACTGAGGAAGCGCACGACGCCTTCGGTCGTTTCGTAAACCTTGTCGAGATCGCCGGCGTCGGATGTAACGAGGCGGCGGCCGGTCTTGAGGTTGATGCCGCAGGCGACGCAGATCTTGGCGCCGGCTGGGAGAGTTTTCTTGCAGCCCGGACAGATGGGAGCGGGAGCGGCCGGATCGGCGGCGACGGGAGTGGCCAGGTCGTGGCCGCATTGGAGACAGATTGAAGCGTCGCCGCGGGCGAAGGCGCGGCAGTTCGGGCATTTGAGGGGACGCTTGATCGCTGGAGCGGGCGGCGTGGTTGGCGCGATGGGCGGAATCGCTTGGGGCGGCGCTGGACGTGCGGACTCGGCTTTCGAAGGAGTCGGTGGCGTTGAAGACGCGCGCGGCTCGATGACGGCTTTGCATTTCGGGCAGCGGGCGGTTCGGCCGATTGGAATGCGGATTCGAGCGCCGCACCTGCACTGGACCACTCGAGTGGCCGGCGCGGGGTCGGGTCTTGTCGGTGTGTCAGCGGTTGGCGCCTGGGCCGGGGCCCGGAGCGTCAGATGGCATTTGGGGCATCGGACGCTTCGGCCGGCGGCGTTTTCGGGGATGGCGAGTTTGGCGCCGCATTCGCAATGAAGAGTAAGGCGTTGGGGTGAGTGTTGGTGCATGCCATGTTGATTCTACCAAATGGCGTTTGAAGTCCAGCGCGAACATTTGACGAAGTAGCGTGTTTGTTCGTCAGGGGCAGAGTGGGTTGGGGTCACTGGTACCGATAAGTTTGTCGATCATGGGGGAGATGTCGGCGGCGGAGAGTGCGTTGTCGTTGGAGAGGTCGGCGCAGCGGCAGCCCGGGGTGGCGATGCTTCCCGTGAGGAGGCAGTTGGCGAAGGGTTGGATGTCGTCGCCGTCGATCTGGTTGTTGCCGTTGGCGTCGCCGAGGCAGGTGACGCATTCGCATTCGTCGGGGACGAGGTTGGCGTTGATGTCCGGGCTGGAACCGTCTGCAATGTCGCAGTTGTCGCGCTTGCTATTTGCGTTGCAGTCGGGGCCCTGGGGGGATGCAGCGACGATTTTTCGGATTTCGCCGGAGGTGATGCGGCAGATATAGAGTTCGCCGTATGCGTCCTCGCCGAAGGAGGAGAGCGTGCCGGTGCCGGCGTTGAGGGCAGCGGTGCGGTCGGTGTAGTTGGTCAGGCCGCCGCCGATCGTGTAACGGAAGGAATAAAACTTGTTAGTCCAGTCTCCGAAGATGTAGGTTCCGCCCAGTTCGGGGATGGCACAGCCGCGATAGACATAGCCGCCGATGATTGAGATGCCGACGGTGCGGGGGTAGTCGTGGATTGGCGGCGTGGGCGCGGTCGGCGGGGAACCGCACGAGAGGCCGGTGCTGAGCGTTCCTTCCCAGCAGCGCCAGCCGTAGAAGAGTCCGAGGGTGCCGTTGGCGGCAAATGAGACCTCTTCGCGCTGCACCTGGCCGACGTCGCCGATGTAGAGCTCGCCGGTGGCGCGATCGAAGCAGCAGCGCCAGGGGTTGCGCAGGCCGTAGTGGCAGATTTCGGCGGCTGCGCCAGGGGTTGCTAGAAATGGGTTGTCGGCGGGGATGACGTAGTTCTTGTTCGGGTCGGCGGGGAAGGCGTCGTCATCGGCGTTGCCGGGGATGTTGTCGGGGCCGTCGACGTCTAGGCGAAGAATTTTGCCTTTGAGGACGGTGAGGTCGGCGCCGGCGTTGGAGGGGTCGTTTTCTCCGCCGTCGCCGGTGGCGATGTAGAGGTAGCCGTCGCGGCCGAAGTCCATCCAGCCGGCCCGATGTTGTTTGAGGGTGTAGGTGAAAGTGAGGATGGTGGTTCGCGAGCTGAAGTCGGCGACGTCGGGATCGGCGGAGACGCGGCAACTGATGATGACGGGTTGGGCGAGGTTGGAGTTGCCGGCGGTGTAATAGAGATAGAAGGTGCCGTTTGATGCGTAGTTGGGGTGGAAGGCCATGCCGAGCAGGCCGTATTCGAGGTATGTCTCGGAGCCGCCCATGAGGGATTGTACGTCGATGAACGGGGTTGAGAGAACGGTGCCATTCTTCAGGATTTTTACCTTGCCGTTTTCCTCGACGATGAAAAGGCGCTGATAGTCGCCGGGGGCGTGGGTGACAAAGAGGGGCTTTGTGAGGCCGGAGGCGACGGAGACGGTGGTGAGGGTGGGTTCGGAGGCAGCGGCGGTGGATGCTCCCAGGAGGTGGGCGCTTATGGCCAGGAGGAAGGTTTGGCGCTGATGGTTCATCTGCCTACTCCCACGCATTGGATTACCCCAGTCGATGTTGTTGATGCTACAGAATGCGGGCGTTTCGAGTCAATGCTGGACGTGTGCCGGGAGGGGGTGAGAGAAGATGGTGTGCGATTTCTTGAACAAGTGGGAAGGCCAATAGAGCCAGCACGCGATGGCGAGGCCGATGGCTGTGAGTGTGACGAGGGTGGCTTTCAGGTTGATGACTTTACGGTCGAAGCGGTTTAGTTCGCTGGGGTGGTCGGCGAGATTGTGAACCAGGCGGCAGCGGGAGCTGATGCTGCCGTGTCGCCAGCTTGGGGCTTCGCGGGGAATACCGTTCAGTTCGGCGATTCGTTGCAGCGTTCCGCCGAAGACGTGGGCGGCGGCGAGGCAGAGGCCGGGGGCGAAGAGGCCGGCGTTGGCCTCGGGGTGGGCGTGAATGACGCAGTCGGGGGTGCAACTGTCGATGTCGGCGGTGATGGCGCGGACGCCGAAGATGTCGGCCTGACGCTCGAAGCAGCGCGAGACCCAGCCGAAGCCGGCACCCCAGACGAGGAGGGTGGCCACCATGGCGATGAGTTGGAGGATACCGTCGCCGATGTTGGTGAAGCGGTTGAGGAGCTCGAGGATTCCGCCGACTACGAGCATGCTGAGGACGGAAAAGACCACGAAGAATTGCAGGTGGTGGTGGCGGACGTGGCCTGCCTCGTGGCCGAAGACGGCTTCTATCTGGCGCGGGGACATGGTTTCGATCAATCCGTCGGAGAGCAGGACGAAGCGAATCGGGGCGATGAAGCCCATGACGGCTGCGTTCACGATCAGGCCGTGACTGTCCCAGACAAGAATTTCGCGGTACTTGAGGCCGACCCGTTTGCACTGGCGTTCGAGGCGATCGCGGAGGTCGCCGTTTTCGAGGCGGCGGGTGGCCCAGATATAGCGGATGAAGAGCGGGGCGATGAAGAGGACGATCGAGACGGCGGAACCGACGAGCAGGTCGGCGGCATAAGGCAGGCGGGTGGCACGATTGACGTCGTAGCGGATGCGGTCGATGTAGTGCTTGGCGAAGAGGACGACCAGCATCGGCGCCGCGATGATGGCGATGTGGTGGCGGAATTTGTAGGCGAGATAGACGCCGCGTGACCAGACGGGGCGCGGGGCGGCACCATCCAGGACGCGCTGGTCGATGGCGGCCCGGCGGATGACGCGGTCGGCCGGGTAGAGGGCGAGCCATGCGGCGGTGAGTGATGCGAAGAAGGGGGCGAGGATGACGAGTTCGGCGGCGAGGGGCCAGCGATCGAGCCGCCAGACGGTTCGAACGAGGGGAAGCCACGGGGTGCAGATCATGAGGAAGAGGGTGGTTACGGTGAGGAGGATGAGGAGGCCGAGGCCGGCACGGCTGTGGCGTTCATGGGTGCGGTCGAGGCCGGCGTGGGTGCCGTCGTTGGCGCGGATGATAAACTGATTGGCGATGATGGCGTACGCAGCGGAGAGGAGAACCTGGGCCGTGACGAGGATCAGGGTCATATTGATGGCATGAGCGGGGTTGGCGGCATTCAGTCGACCGAGCGGGAAGAGGTTTAGCTCGCGCGGGGGGAGGCCGTCGGCGAGGAGGAGGGCGAAGACGATGATGACGACGAAGTACATGGGGTGGGAGGGAGTCCTAAGTTTCGCTGGTCGCTGGCCTTGTCGGGCATTCTAGACGCTGGTTGGGGGCACACCAAGACGGTATGCTGATTATCGGTCAGGCAATAAAGCGGCGTCGTGCCGCGTTGTTCGAAGTAGAGCGAAGGCGAGGCGGCGCGGGACGGTGAGCTTTCCGCGCGAGCATGCTTGCCGAGGAGTAATTCATGTTTAGCCGTTGTCGTCGGGTGGTTGCATTGTCGGCCTGGGTGGGGATTCTGAGTATTTCATCGATTGCGATGGCCGATCCACCGTCGCCGCCACCGGGTGATGGTCCTCCGCCGGGTGGCGAGGGGCCGGGGAACGGCATGGGCGGCGGGATGGGCCGGCGAATGATGCGGCGCGGGCCGTCGTGGATGATGCCCGGCGCGATCGAGCAACTGCTGGACTCGCTGAAGCTGGACGACGCGCAGCGGAAGACGATCGACGGCAAGGTGGCGGAGCTGCGCGAGCAGAGTCGCGAGAAGATGCGGGCGTCGCGGATGTCTCCCGAGCAGATGACGAAGATGCGCGAGATGCAGGAGCAGATGCGCGCGGCGCGGGATAGCCAGGACACGGCGAAGATGGAGGAACTGCGCGGCGAAATGCAGAAGATGATGTCGGCGCAGCGCGAGGCGAACGAGCAGGCCGAGCAACAGTTTCACGACGCGATCAAGGCCGAGCTGAAGCCGGACCAGGTCGAGGCGTTTGAAAAGAAGTGGAGCGAAGGGGCCGCGGCGGGGATGCGCGGGATGATGGGCGGGCGGGGCGGCAGCGTTCGCGATCTCCATCGAGCGGTGGGCGAATTGGATCTGCAGGCGGATCAGAAGACCAAGATCGAAGAGATTTTCACCGAGGCGCGGAAGTCGTCGCGGGCGACGCCGGGCGGCCCCGGTGGACCGGGTGGCGAGGGTCCGGGGGAGATGAAGGCGTTGCGGGAAAAGATTGACGCGGTTTTGACCGATCCGCAGAAGGCGGAGCTGGATAAGAAGATGGCCGAAATGGGCGGCCGGCGGCGTGGACCTGGCCGACGGCCGGGGCCTCCGGGCGGGCCGGGCGAGGATGGCATGCCGCCACCGCCGCCGGAACCAGAGAATCCGTAAGGAATATTGATCGCAAATAAGCTAGTCGGACCCCGGTCGCTTCGCGGCGATCGGGGTCTTTCTGTTCAGCGGAACCTGCTTGACCCGGGATAGGGACGTCGCCTAGTTTCCCAGTGCGACCGAATATCAGAATAAAGGAGCGACAGATGCAACCGACGCGGCGGGAGATGTTGGGATCGTTGGGCGCTTTGGCGACGGCGGGCGGATGGATTGCGCTGAATGCGGGCGAGGCGGCTGCGCAGCCGGCCGGCGGCGCGCTGCCGGCGGCGAAGGAATATGTGCTGCCCCCGCTGCCGTATGCCTACGACGCTCTGGAGCCGTACATCGACAAAGAAACGATGATGCTGCATCACGACAAGCACGAGGCGGCCTATGTGAAGGGGGTGAACGAGGCGATCGCGGGGCTTGCCGCGGCACGGCAGTCCGGGAAACCGGAGGACATTGCCAAGGTGCGGGCTCTGACGGATTCGCTGGCGTTCAACGGTTCGGGCGTGATCCTGCATGACATTTTCTGGCCGAACATGAAGAAGGGCGGCGGCGGGGAGCCGAAGGGCGACCTGGCCCGTTATGTGGCGCGCGATTTTGGGAGCTTTTCCGGGTTCCAGGCGCAGTTCAACGAGGCCGGGCTGAAGGTGCAGGGGAGCGGCTGGGCGATCCTGGCGTGGGAGCCGCTGGCGGCCCGGCTGGTGGTGCTAGGGGCCGAAAAGCACCAGAACGTGACCATGTGGGGATGTGTTCCGCTTTTGGTACTGGATGTCTGGGAGCACGCGTATTACTTGAAATATCAGAACAAGCGGGCGGATTATATTCAGGCGTTCGGCAAGGTCGTGAACTGGGACAACGTGGCCGAGCGACTGAACGGGGCAATGAAGCTGACGGCCTAGGCGGTCGAGCTACGGCGTATCCCTAATCAGTCGCGCGCGGATCTGGTAACGCAATCCGTGTGCCATTTCTGTATTAATATTTTGGCGCGTGGCCGCCAAACGGTTTCGTTCGTCCAAATAAGTGGTGGAAATCGCTTTGCGACGTGTTAAGGATTGCTTAAGATTAAACATGTGGCGGGTTCGGGTGGAAGTTCGGGGCGCGGTCGCGCGTATTGTTTCGAGGGCAGGTGAGCCCGTCTTTTTTCGCTTGAGCGACACGGATCGGCATTTGCAAATTCAATTCACAAGCCGGTACAGTGCCGCGTCTCGCCGTTAGATTGGAACAGGAAACCGTGGGGACGGACGTTCGAGGGATTGCGCGGGCCGGGCGGAAGACGAAGACCGCCCTGATCGCACCCTCCAAGAACACCTGGCAACGGTACGAGGTGAAGTACCTCATCGACGACGTCCTTGCTCTGCGTCTGCGCCGATACTGCCAGCGTCGAATGGAATTCGATCCTTATTCGGCGAATCGTCCCAACTTCGAATATCCGATTCATTCCTACTATTTCGATACGCCGGGCGAGGACATTCTGCGGAGTGTGCTCGAACAGCACATCGACCGGCTGAAGCTTCGCGTTCGCACTTATCGCACCATGACGGCGAAGGCGGACGGCTTGCCGGCGTATTTCGAGATCAAACGGAAAATCATGGGCATCGTGCACAAGAAGCGAGTTCAGGTGCCGCGCGAGGATACGGACCGGTTGCTTTGGAAGGACGGCTGGGCCTGGTCGGATTCGTCCGGGTCGGCGAGCGTGCAGGCAAGCGATCTGGAGGCATTCCTTCGGCTGCGCTGTCAGATGGAAGCCAAGCCGGTCATCGGAGTTTTCTACACGCGCGAGGCGTACGAGAGCCCGAACGACGGAGTGCGGATCAGCTTTGACCGGAATCTGCACTACGGACTATTCGAGAAACGCGATTCGAAAGTTCGCGAGATGTGGTGGCCGGTACCGATCCGCGGAGTGATTTTTGAGATCAAGTTCAAGAACACCTATCCGTCGTGGATTCGCGAGGTCGTGGGAAATTGCGATCTGATGCGTGAGGGTGTCTGCAAGTTTCTGATGTGCACGCAGGCGTCGCGTGGAATCGATCCGAATCGCCAGGCGACAAGAATGTCATGAACTGGATCAGCGACTTTTTTCCGACGATCGGCGGGACATCGCAGGTATCGCCTGAGATGGTGCTGCTGGCGCTGATCGTGGCGTTCATCATCGGGCAGTTCAACGCCTGGTGCTACAAGTGGACGCACCGGGGGATTTCATATTCGCGGACGTTTACGCAGGCGCTCATTCTGATCAGTATGGCGGGCGCCCTTTCGATGTCGCTGATCATGACCAACCTGCTGGCGGCGTTCGGCCTGCTGGGCGGGCTGGCGATCATTCGATTTCGAACCATCGTGCGCGACGCGCGGGACAACGTGTATGTCCTGTTGAGTCTGATCTGCGGCATGGCGGCCGGCCTGGGCTTTCCGGTTGTGGCGGTCATTGGTTCGATCACGACCAATCTGGTTTCACTTTACATGTATCACACCGGGTTCGGCGCCTGGCGCAGTATTGAGAGTCTGCTGCGATTCCAACTGGTTGGCGACCCGGGACCGGACGCGGAAGTCGATGCGATCCTGCGGCGATTCTGCCGACGGCACAAGATTGTTTCGGTGGATGAGTCGGCCGGCGGCGATCCGGACGAGGCAAGCATTTTTCAATGCGTTTACAAGATTCGCCTGCGCGATCCACGCACGGCGGAAGAGATGGTGTAGATGCTGCGGGGGGCGGAGCCGGTGAGAGCGGTTCACCTGCTGGTGGATCAAGAGAACGAGGAAGTCGCATAGATCGATGGCACACGAAGCAGCTAACAAATTTGCGGGGGGACGTCGTCGCAGTTCGCGGGTTCGACGGATCGTGCGCAGCGCGGGTCCGATTGTGGTCTGGGTCGTGGCGATCGCGGCGGCGCTGGGGCTGGCGAAGCGGATCAGTCATACCGGGCCGATGACGGGCTACGCCGAGGACCGGACGGTCACGCTGGTCAATCTTGCATCGGGTCTGGTGCGCGATGTGCGACCGCGGCTGCATGAGGAAGTTCAGGAAGGCGAGATCGTCGCCCGGCTGGATGATACGGCGGACGCACTGCACCTGAAGACGCTCGAGGTGGACGTCAAACGGCTGCAGAGCGAAGTCGAGGCGGAGTCGGCCAAGCTGGCCATGGACGCGGCGCGCGAAGACACGAGCGAGCGCGATCTGGCCAGGCGGTTCATGGTGGACCGTGAATCTGCCCATATACAGTATCTCACTCAATTGCTGACGGACGCGAACGATCGGGCGCTTTTGAATGGCGCGGTGTTCGAGTTCGAGATTGTCCGCGACCTGATGGACAAGAAGACGGCGAGCGCCCGCGAATTGAATCGGGTGCGCACGGACGTCGATGCATTGCGGGCGCGGATTGACGAGAACAAGGCGACGATCGCGCGGATGAAGCTGGCGTTCGACGACGCCGACCGGCGCTGGCACAACTACGAGAAGCAAAAGCGCGAGCCGGTGGACTATTCGCCGGTGCTGACGGCGGCGCGACTGGCGGCCGACGTTCGCGAGCGCGAGATCGCCGAGGTTGTGCATCGGATCGACGAGCATGTCGTGCGGGCCCCAATCCGCGGACAGGTGACGGCGTTGTATGCTGATGCGGGCGACTCGGTGATCGCGGGCGGTCCGCTGATGGCGATTTCGCCGACGCTGACGAGCCGGGTGATCGCCTACTTGCCGGAGAGCGGCGTGGCGTCGGTGCGGATCGGCGAGCGCGTGCGAGTGTTGCCGGTGGCGTCGGCGACGGGTCGGCCGCGATATTACCCTGGCATGGTCGTGAGCATGGCGGACGTCGTGGCGGAGGCGCCGGCGCGCTATCGGCGGGCACCGCAGTGGCCGTTGTGGGGGCGGGCCGTGGTCGTGCTGTTGGATTCGGGGGCGGGACTCATGCCGGGCGAGGCGGTCACGCTGGGTCCCGAGAACTAATCAGCCAGTGTTCAAGTCGGATTTTCGCTGGCAATCATCAAGCATCGGGGGGTTTCAGTTGGGCTGGATCGAGGTGTAGCGCGCGCAATTTCGGGGCGAGCGCGGCGGTCGATGCGACCACGACGAGCGTTGCTATTCCACCCATCCAGACGGAGCGGACAGTTCCGAGCAGACTGGCGGCGAAGCCACTTTCGAACGCGCCGAGTTCGTTGGATGAACCAATGAAGATCGAACTTACGGCTGAGATGCGGCCGCGCATGTGCTCGGGGGACATGAGGCGGATGATGGCGCGACGGATGACGACACTGACGCCGTCGAACGCGCCGGCGGCGGCCAGGGCGGCCAGCGACAGAGCGAAACTGGTCGAGAAGGCGAAGACGATCATGGCGACGCCGAAGCCGGCGACGCAGAGCAGGAGGTTGCGCCCGGCGTTGCGAACCGGGGGGCGGCGGGTGGACCAGAGGGTGACGAGCAGCGCGCCGGCGGACGGGGCGGCGTTGAGGAAGCCGAGGCCGCGCGGACCGACGTGCAGGATGTCGGTGGCGAATACCGGCAAGATGGCGATCGCGCCGCCGAAGAGAACGGCGAAGAGATCGAGCGACATGGAGCCGACGAGGATCTGGTTGGTTACGACGTAGCGGATTCCGAAGGCGATGCTTTCCCAGACCGACTCGCCTTCGGGCGGAGTGGGGCGGGGCTTGGGGGCGATGAAGAAGACGCATGCGAGCGCGGCGGCGAAGAGGCAGGCGATGAGCAGATAGGTGCGCGGGACGCCGAGTGCGCCGTATGAGAAGCCGGCGAGTGCGGGGCCGGCGATGGCGCAGGCCATCCAGGCGCTGCTGAGCCAGGCGGAGGCGGGGACGTATAGCTCGCGCGGGACGACCTGGGCCTCGAAGGCGGCAGCGGCGGGATCGGCAAAGCCGCGTGCGACGCCGGCCATGAAGATGACGGCGTACAGAAGAGGTAGGCCGCGGGCGTGGGGATCGAGCGAGATTGCCGCGAATAGAAAAGCGCACGCGACCGAGACGAACTGGGTGATGAGGACAATGCGGCGGCGGTCTTTGCGGTCGGCGACGTGACCGCCGAAAAGGGCGAGCGAGAGGGCGGGGACGGCCTCGACTAGGCCGAGCATGCCGAGGGCCTTTGTGCTGTGGGTGATTTCCCAGATCTGGAAGCCGATGACGACGGCGAGCGCGCGCGCGGCGAGCGTCGAAAACGAGACGGCCGCGAGCAGCAGCCGAAACTCGGTCAGTTGAAGGACAGGATGCGCCGGGGGTCGTTCGGTTTTATTCACGCGGACGCGGCCGTCAGAATTCCGACTCGGGCCGGACGCTCTCCTTCTTGTCGGGGAGTTCGGGAGAGACAAGCGGTCGCTCGAGAATAAACGTGGCCGGGAGAGCGCCGCGCTTGTTCAGGTCGTACAGGATGCGGACGACCTCGGAATAGTCGAGCCCGAGTCCGCGGACCTTGCCGTCGGACGTTGGGCGGGCGTCGTCTCCGAGGAAATGGATGAACTCGGGCAGCGAAAGACTGCAGGACAAGACTGGGGAGGTGGCCTTGGTTCGCAGATTCGAGCGGACGACGCGGAGCTGACTGTCGTCGCTGTCGGCCGCGATGGTGATTTCGTCGTCGTGAAAGTTGACCGGCGTGCGAAGTTTCGCGGTGCGGCCGATGAGGGCGATGCGTTCTTCCTCGGTGGTGGAAACGTGAATGAGCGGCGGGCCGTCGCATTCGAGCAGGTCGAGGACGAAATTGGAGGAGCCGACGCGCGTAGGATGGACGACCGGGTTGCGCTGAAAGAGGAGCCCTTTGTAGGCGGCGATGCGAATGCGATTGTCCGAGTCGGCGGCGAGTTTGATGAGGGCGTCGGAGCCGGCGGCGGTGCGCTGGGCTGCGCCGAGTTCGTCGGTGGCGACAAGGCGGAACGGGTCTTTGAAAGTTGAGGCGTGGCGGGCGATGACGGCGACGGCGTCGGTATCGCCGAGGCGAAGGCCGGCGCGGGATGCGTAGTAGCTGGTGGCGACGGTGGCATGGGAATAGAGCGGACGGATGACGGGGACGACCGTTCGACCGATGGCTTCCCAGGCGAGCGAAATATCTTCATAGGGGGCGGATGGATGGACGATTTCGCCGACGAGCTCGGTGGCGCGACGGTTCACGATGGCGGCGCTTCCGTTGATGGTGGTGTGAAGCACGAGGTCGAGGAATCGCTTTTCGCGGAAGCGGTATTCCTCGGGGATGGTGAGCTGGATGACGTCGGGTGAGGTGGCGTCGGCGACGGTGCCGGAAGCGCCGTAGCGGCTGTTAAGCCGGTCGCGAATGCGCGAGGCGACGCTGTAGGCGGGCGTACTGAGGGTCAGGCGGACGCGGCGCGATTCCTTGAGCTTTCCACCGCCGAGGATGCGCCCGTTGCGCTGCTGCTCGGACTCCTTCGCTTCCTTGGTAAATGGGGAGATGAAGATCGAGCCGGAGGCGGTGGCCAGTGCTTTTCCTTCGATGATGCCCTGGGCGGTATTGGCGAGGAGCTTGAGATCGGTTTCGAGGAGTGTTCCGCCGCGGAGGGACGTGGCCTGGCTTCCGAGGGCGCGGACGGCGAGGTCGAAATGATTTCCGGCCTGCGCGGCGGCCGGGATTTCTCCGGTGATGACAACGACGGCGGAGTTCTTGGTGTCGAGCAACTCCTTGGCCGGGACACCGACGCGGCGGCGGAGGATTTCCTGCTGGAGGTATTTGCGGATGTCGTCGGGACAGTCGGTGCCGCCGGTGCCGATGAGGCCGACGACGATGCCGTAGCCGCGGACGACGGTGAAGCGCATGCCGTCGAGGAAGGCGACGGACTGGACGGTGTCCTGCACGGCGAGACTGGAGGCGAGAGCGGGCGGGGGCGGAGGGGCCTTTTCGTCTTCGACGTCTTTCTTGAAGGCGCTATCCCACGCACCCTTGAAGTCGAATTCTGAGCAGCCGGTGACGGCGAACAGAACGGCGAGCGCGACTGGGGCGGCGAGGGAACGGCGTTGCATGGTGGGTTCTCTGGGGTTCAATCGGCGGGCGAGGCGTCAGGGTTTGAATCGGGCTGCGATCGGCATTCGCCGGCCGGAGCCGAAGGCCCGGGAGGTCACTTTGAGTCCGAGGGCGGCCTGCTTCCGCTTGTATTCGTTCAAATCTACCTTGCGGGCCACGTCTCGCACAACCCCGGCGTCGAAACCCGCGGCGATGATTTCATCGGCGGATTGGAGGTCTTCGACGTAGCGTTTGAGGATGGTGTCGAGGGTGTCGTAGGGGGGCAGGGAGTCCTGATCAGTCTGATTGGGGCGGAGTTCGGCCGAGGGGGCCTTGTCGATGCTGCTTTGCGGGATGAGCGGGCGGCCGGCACGCTGGTTTACGAGGCGCGAAAGCTCGTAGATGGTGGTCTTGGGGACGTCGCTGATGACGGCGAGACCACCGCACATGTCGCCGTAGAGGGTGCAGTAGCCGACGGCGAGTTCGCTCTTGTTGCCGGTGGTAAGGAGGAGCCAGCCGAACTTGTTGGAGAAGGCCATGAGGAGATTGCCGCGGATGCGGGCCTGGAGGTTTTCTTCGGTGATGTCGGGTTCGCGACCTTTGAAGGCGTCGGAGAGGGTGGATTCGATCGCGGTGTGGGCGCCGTCGATCGGGAGGATGCGGAAGTCAATGCCGAGGTTTTCGGCGAGCTGCCGGGCGTCGTTAATGCTGTGGTCGCTGCTGAAGCGCGAGGGCATCGCGACGCCGTGAACAGCTTCCTTCCCGAGGGCATCGACGGCGATGACGGCGGTGAGGGCGGAGTCGATACCGCCCGAAAGTCCGAGGACGACGCCTTTGAAGCCGCACTTGCGGACGTAATCGCGTGTTCCAAGGATGAGGGCGGCGTAGATGGATTCAAGGCGGTCGGGGTACTTTTCGATGCGCGCGGCTGGGGCGTTGGGGCCGAGGTCGGCGAGGAGCAGGTCTTCTTCAAAGGCCTTGGCACGAGCGACGAGGCGATTCTGGGGGAGGAAGACGGCGCTGGCTCCGTCAAAGATGAGGTCGTCGTTGCCGCCAACCTGGTTGACGCAGACGATCGGAATGCTGTGGCGCGTGGAGTGAGCGAAGAAGAGTTCGCGGCGGTAGTCGTCTTTTCCGGCTGAGTAGGGCGAGGCGCTGAGGTTGACGATGATCTTCGCGCCGGCGCGGGCGAGGTCGGCGGCGGGGTTGCGCGGGTAGCGGCGGTGCGAGACGATTTGCTCCTGATTCCAGAGATCTTCGCAGATGCTGATGCCGACGGGCCATTCGCGGCCGAAGGCGTCGGCGAGGTTGAGCACGTCGCAGCGGTCGCCGGGCTCGAAGTAGCGGTCTTCGTCGAAGACGTCGTAGGTGGGGAGCAGGCACTTGTGATAGCGGCCGATGACGTCGCCGTCGCGGCAGATGGCGGCGGCGTTGTAGAGCGGTCGGCCGGTTTCGCGGCCGGTCGGCTCGGCGAAGCCGACAACCGCGGTGATTCCGTGGCATGCGGCGGCGACGCGATGGACGGCTTTGACATTTTCCTCGACGAGCTTGGTCTTGAGGAGCAGATCCTTCGGCGGATAGCCGAAGAGCGCGAGCTCTGGAAATACAGCGAGGTCGACTTTTTGGGCCGCGGCGCGGCGCAGGGCATCCAGTACCTTGTCGGTGTTGCCGACGATGTCACCCACGACGGGATTTAACTGGGCGAGCGCAATACGAATGGCAGTGCCCTTTCCGATCCCGAAAGCCCCTTCCCTCGAATCGATGCTGCCGGCTTCATATCTGAAACTCCGCTCCATCGGCGGACGTGCGCGGTGCTCGGCCCTTACGGACCTTCAGCTCGGGCGGGCTGCTGCTGACCGTGCAGCCCGGCGGGACGCTGGAGGTGAGGAATGTTGAGCCGCCGATGGTGGAGCCCTCGCCGAGCACCGTGTCGCCGCCGAGGATGATGGCGTTGGCATAGATGGTGACGTTGTCGCGGACGGTGGGGTGGCGCTTGTAGCCCTTTACCATCCGGCCGCGTTCGTCCTTCAGGAATGATAGGGCGCCGAGCGTGACGCCCTGATAGACCTTTACGTTGTCGCCGATTTCCGTGGTTTCGCCGATGACGACGCCCGAGCCGTGATCGATGAAGAAGCTCTTGCCGATGCGGGCGCCGGGGTGGATGTCGATGCCGGTCACGTGATGGGCCCACTCGGTCATCATGCGTGGGAGCAGCGGGATGTCGAGATTCCACAGCTCGTGGGCGAAGCGATAGACGGTGACGGCCAGGAGGCCGGGATAGGACATGATGATTTCGTCGCAGTTTGTGGCGGCGGGGTCGCCGTCATAAGCGGCCTGGACGTCGAGGCCGAGCATGGCGCGGACGTCGGGGGTACGTTCGAGGAACTGGATGGTGACCTCGCGAGCGCGGGTATCGAGGGGGCGGGCCTGCTCTGAGTCTCCGAGCGGGTCGTAGCGGCCCTCGGTTTCGTTGCGGTAGCACAGGGCGCGGAAAATCTGGAGGTAGAGCTTCTGGGCGAGGCGCGGCAGGAGCTCTCCGATGTGAAACTGGAGATTGGCGTGTGAGAGGTTCTGCCGTCCGAAGTAGCCGGGATAGGCGACTTCGAGAAGCAGGTGGATGAGCTCGACGGAGTCGGCGGTGGCCGGGAGGTATCCGCGGCCGATGTGGCGCGTGCGCGGGTCGGCGTCGTAGCTTTGGCAGAGGGCCGAGGTGAGACGCGGGAGATGGGGGTCGAGGTCGAATTCACCCAGCATGCAGTAGCGACTCCGAGTTGAAAAAGGGCCGCCCGGCCCATTGTTGCGGGCTTGGGCTTTCGCGGTAAGTATAGCTTACTAAACGTATTGCGATAACCAGCGGACGTTTGTTGCGAATGGCCGAATGTCCGCGTAAACTGGCCGCCTATCGAAACGTGGCGGTAAAGGCGCGGTATCGGGCTGTTGCGCGGTGACCGGCCGCCACTGGCGTGGCGAGATCATTTAGACGTGCATCGATCCTACCTTGACGGGAATGGGAACTACGCCGGCGGGGCGTATTCGAGTCCGTGGGCAGAGCGGCGGTTTCGCCGTGTCCTGATTATCGGGCTGGATGGGGCGACCTTCGACGTTTTGAATCCGATGATGGAGCGCGGGTTGATGCCCAACCTGCGAATCCTGATCGGAGACGGGACGGCTGGTCCGCTGGAGTCGACCAAGCCGCCTATTACGCCCGCCGCCTGGACGACCTTCATGACCGGCAAGGGGCCCGGCCGGCATGGGATCGTTGATTTCCTTCGCTATGATCCGGCGGCTGATCGGCTGTCGTTCAACAACCACATTGAGATTCGCGAGAAGACGATCTGGGAGATCCTGTCGGACAAGGGTCTGCGGGTGGGATCGATCAATGTTCCGATGACCTATCCGCCGCGGCCGGTGAATGGGTTCATGATCAGCGGGTTTGATACACCGAGCGTTGATCTGGATTTCACTTATCCGCGCGATCTCAAGAACGAGATTCTGTCGCGATGGCCGGACTACACACACGAGAAGAAATGGGAGCGGCGTCCGCTGGGTGGCGATGCGCTGTTCCGCGAGAACCTGGAATACATCTGTCAGAGCTTTGATCGGGGCGTCGAGTTGGCGCGGTTCTGCGGGGATCGCTACGGCTGGGACGTGATGATGGTGCTGTTCAAGCTGGTGGACAATCTCCAGCACAAGACGTGGCGCTATCTCGATCCGCGGACGGCGAAGAAGTATCCGCGGCGGGCGGAGTGGACGGCGCAGTGCTTCGCGCGGCTGGATGTGGCGATCGGTCGGCTGGCTGAACTGGCGAACGAGAAAGATGCGACGATCTTCGTCATGTCGGATCACGGGCATGGCAGCTTAGAGGGCAAGGCGCAGCCCAATTTGCTTTTGAAGCAGTGGGGCTACCTGTCGCTGCGAAATCAGTCAGCGCGGTTCAAGACGCGCGCCTCGCAGATGGCGGCGCGGCTGCTCGGGCGGAAGAATGGATTTGGATCGGCTGTCAGCCATGCGGTCGACAATGAACTGGCGGTCGAATGGGACCGCACGCGGGCGTGTGTTCTGCATGCCGGCATTTACGGATTCCTGTATTTGAATCTGCGCGGGCGGCAGGCGCGCGGCATTGTTGAGCCGGCGGACTTTGAGCCGCTGCGCGACGAGATTCGCGAGTGTCTGCTGGCGGCGAAGGCGCGGGATTCGTCCGGGCGCGAGATTGCGATATTCCCCGAGGTGCATCGCAGCGAGGAGCTTTATGGCTGCTCGCGCGAAGAGCATCCGTGGCTGCCGGACCTTCTGCTGGTGCCGGCGCCGGGGCTGGCGGTGGTGAAGAAGATTCGCGGGCTTTCGCCGGTGCGGTGGCTGCCGCTGCGGCGGATGGAAGGCACGCACCGCGTGGACGGGATTTTCGTCGCGACCGGGCAGGGTGTTCGCGGGGCGCGGACGATTCGGGCCGGGATCGCCGACGTGACGCCGACCATTCTGGCGGGATTGGGGTTACCAGTGCCGGCCGACATGGAAGGGCGGGTCATTCATGACCTGTTCGATCCGCCGGTTACGGTGGAATATGAACCGCCGCGGCCGCGCGAGGTCGACGAGGCGGAGAAGCCGGTGCTGACGGCGGCGCAGCAGGAAGTGCTGACGAGCCGGCTGAACGATCTGGGTTATCTCGAGTAACAATTCCGGTCCGTTGGTTTTGCAAGGGCGGCGAGGGAACTCGCGGTTCGCGGCGGACGTTTCACTTTATCATGCTGCCGATGAGGCATGTGGCTGTCATTGCGTGGATGGTCTGCGCTGCGGGCGCGCTGGCGGGTGGGCCGGCGCGCGGCGGAGCGTCTGCGGAGTGTGACAGGCTTGAGAAGATTCTGCTGAGTGATCCGCCGGAGAAGGAGCGCGTCGCGGCGCTGCGCAAGCTGTCTTTCGTGGTGCGCGAGTCACCACCGCCATTGAGCGGCGCGGAGCAATCGTTCATAGACGGGCTGAAGCGCGAGAATCCGGCCGGGACCGAGATGCTGATCGGGCGGCACGTGATTGTGCTGGCGACGCCGAAGTTTGCGGCGCGGGCACGAGCGAATGGATTTGTCGCGGCGATGGACCTGGGGTACGTCGTGCTGCGCGATTTGTTTGCGGTCGATCCGGTGGCGACTGTCGGACATCGATTCGTGATCGTTCCGCAGCAGGGCAAGCCGGGTGGGCACACGACCAACACGCCGACGCTCAAGATCATGGTGGGGCAGGCGGATTGGGATAACGCCGACTGGATCGAGCGATTTTTCCACGAGATGTAGCATCCGTTCATCAATTTGCAGCCGGTGGAGCATTGGCGGGCGGAGGGATTTGGCGAAGGATTCGCGCAATTTTGCCAGGCGTATGTGGTGGAGCGACTGGGTTGCCTGGGGGCGCCGTATGCGGGGCGGTTTGAGCAGTACGTGAAGGATTTTCGCGGGGCGGGGCAGAACGAGTATCTGGGGACGCGGCTGCCGATCGAGCGGATCGTGGCGTACGACCCATCGAGCGCGGTTTTCATGGCGCTGGCCGTTTCGACGCGGCGCGGCGGTGGAGCGGTGGATTGGATGCCGTTCAAGCGCGTCTTTCGCGACGGGATGAAGTCGCCGCCGCGGCGCGTGGGAGGCGATTGGCTGCTGCAGTTTGCGGTGGATGCGCTGAAGTATTTTGACGCGAAGCAAGTGTGGCCGATCCTGCGGAAGTTTCGGTTTCCGCCGGAGGAGGGTATCGCGGCGTGGCCGCGGCGGCCGGGCGGATGGACTGACGGGCCGGTGGACTGCGCAAAGGAGCGAGCGGCGTGGAAGGCGGCGGGCGAGACGGTCATCACGAAGTGGAAGGTGCTCGGGCCGATTCCGGATTCGCGGAAGCTGCGGCTGGGACTGGACGCGATCGATGATGAAAACTTTCGGCTGAAACAAGAGTATGTCGTCGAGGGCAAGACGTATCGGTGGCGCGACGATACGCGGGTGGATGGGTGTGGGACGGTGATTCTGAACGAGTTGCCGGGTGGGGACGGGTCGTGCGTGTTCTATCTGACGGCGCAGATCGCCGTGAAGAAGGGCCGGCCGGTGCGGTTCTGGATTTCGAGCGATGACGATGTGCGCTGCTGGCTGGATGGGCGGCGATTTCACACCGTCTGGGCGGAGCGTGGGGTTGATGTTCGCGCGACGGATTTTGCATGGGCGCTGCCGGAGCGGGATGAGGCGACGATTCTGGTCAAGGTCGCGAATCACTATGGGACGGCGGGGTTTCATCTGCGGTATGCGATGGATGACTGGTATTCCGGCGTATGCGAGCGCGAGATGGCGACCGGCGATACGGCGCGGCGAGCGGCGCTGATGGAGTATCTGGGATCGCGGCAGGTGGACGCGGGGATTGTGCGGCCGTTGCTGTTGAAGGGGCTTGGGGATCGCGAGGCAACGGTGCGCGCGGCGGCGGCGCGGGCGCTGGCGGGGCGGCGGAACGATGCTGCGTCGGTCGATGCGCTGGTCGGTGCGTGGGGCAAAGAGTCCGACGCGGTGGTTGTTGAGGCACTGCGAGCCGGGCTGCGCGAATTGACGTTTGAGACGTTTTCCGATGCGAAGGCCGCCGCGGCCTGGCGGACTAAACGGCGCGACGAGTTGTCGAACGGAGCATTTGTTGAATGTGAGATGGTATACGGCGTCGAGCCGGTGGTGGGCGGATTTTACGGCAACAATGCCGGGGCGTTTGCCGGGCAGCATATCGGGCGCGGGTGGGGGATGGCGGCCGATCATTTCTATTCAGTCGTGCTGGATGTGGCGCGGGCCGGTCCGCGCGTGCTGCGGCTTCGATACGCGGCGGCCGATGCGAATCCGGCGCGGTTGAACATTGTTGTGCGGCGCGGGGCGGCGACGGTGGCCGAGAAGCGCGATATCGCCGTGAACAAGACCGCCAACTGGACGAACTGGCGATGGCTGGAGATCAAACTCGGTGATCTGCCGGCGGGGCGCTATCACGTGGACGTGTCGGTGGCGCGGCCGGGCGGGGCGGTGGATTGTGATGTGATCGGGTGGCGATAGTTCGGGACGGCATCAGGCCGGACTCGCCGTGGGTTGAGCGACGGGCGTGCCGCATTCGGGGCAGTTGGCTGAAGTAAGTTTGTAGATCGCGTAGCCGCATTTCGGGCAGTGTTCCTCTTCGATTTCGATGTTGAACCTGAGGCCGCAGCTTGCGCATTTTGAGCGGCCGGCGGGGAGGGTTTGCGAGGAACTGCAGCGCGGACAGGTCAGCGTGAGGACAAGTGCCGTGGTTTGGATCGCATTTTCGTCGCGGATGGCTGAGACACGGTGTAGCACGGGTACGGCGATCGTGCCGCAAACCGAGAGTATGGCGAGCGTGCCCATGCCGCGCCACAGGTCGTCGGATTCGTGGAGTTTGAAGCAAATGATGGAGATGATCAGCGTGGCGAGCAGGGCGATGGCGAGAATGGTCAGTGCGCGAATCCATTCGAACGATTTGCGGAGTCGGGCCAGGGAGAGCAGGCCGACGTGCGGAAAGGCCACGGCCAGCACCAACACACATCCGAGCGCTTTGACGAATAGTTCGCTGCGCCATGCGTCGACCCAGATCAGGATGAGCAACATGACGAGGGCCGCCAGCGCGGCGGCGATGCCGATCGGGCCGATGGGGTGCCAGCGGCGTTTCTCGGTCGGGATGGCGGCGGCGAGAGCGAGAATGGCTGCGCCGCCAGCGGAGGCGGTGGAACCGAGGATCATGCCTTCGAGGGCCCCGAAGTTGCCGGTGAGGAGTGTGTAGATTCCGATCAGACCGCAGAGGGCAATGGAACCAATGAAGGTGAAGAGAAGGATTCGCTGCGTGCGTGATTTCATGGCCATGGCGGCTCCGATGCTACAGCAAGGTCAGGCGTTGTCGAATGATGGGGTTGTCATTGTCGTCGCGGCGTGTTTTAGCCGGCGCGGGCGTTCCAGCAGGCCCAGTCGTTTTGCGCGGTTGCGGGGCTTGGTGTTGGCGGGGGATGGCGGAGGGTCAGGGGTTGGGATTGGTCGGGGGCAATGTGAGAGAGCGTGGTCGCTGATAGCGTGATTTCGAGGCGGGCCAGAGCGCTTGCGACAGGTTGAGGCAGTTCGGTTGAAGCGGGTGCGCGGCCGGGGGATGCGGCGCGGAGGACGTCGAGCCAAGTGATCGTGTAGGGCGGGCGGGCGAGGGCGTAACCGCCGTTGCGGCCGCGCGCGGCGCGGAGGATTCCGGCGCGGGCGAGAATCTGGAGGACTTTGTACAGATATTGGGGCGGGATGTTTGTCGCGGCGGCTAGTTGGTCGTGGGTCGGGGCGGTTGGGTGTTGGGTTGCGATAGCGGCGGCCTCGCGGAGGGCGTAGTCAGCGGTTTGGGAGAGCATGGGGACACCTCTATTGTGGATATCGGCATCCACTATTCACAGGGCCGAGTCTTTATTGTGGATGAAATGGTCCAGATATGTCGGCATTAGCCGAGGCGCTGGCCGAAGGAGAACTCGATGAGATTGCCGTCGGGGTCTGACAGGCCGCAGTAGTAGCCGACGATGGGGCCGGCGTCTTTGGGGGGCCACGGGGCTGGGACGCCGTCGGCGGATGCTCGCTGGTAGATCGCATCGACCTCGGTGCGGCTGTCGACTGCCAGGCCGATGTGCTGCCATTCGGGTTGGCGGTTTTGGTCGTAGGGCTTGTGGAGCAGGACGAAGGCGAAGCGGGGCGGGTCTTCGCCCCAGCCGAGCCAGACGACGCGGATGTCGTCGGTGCGGTCGTGGACGACTTTGAGGCCGGCATAGCGGGCGTAGAAGGCGATGGACTTTTCGATGTCGCGGACCTGCAGGGCGACATGCGTGCATTTCATGATGGTTGGGCCTCCGAAGACGTCCAGTGGGGGCGTCGTTGAGGGGGGGGCTTTTCGCGGATATTGTGGGGATTATGGCGATTCATCCGACTGCCGTCATTGATAAGAAGGCCGAGATTGACCCGACGGCCGAGATCGGGCCGTTCGCGGTGATCGAGGGGCCGGTGAAGATGGGGCCGGGGTGCCGGGTCTATCCGAATGCGTACATCTCGGGGTGGACGGAGATCGGGGCGAAGGTCGAGATCCATCCGAACGCAGTGGTGGGGCACTTGCCGCAGGATTTTCACTTTTCGGGCGAGCGGTCGTATTGCCGGATCGGGGATGGGACGATCATCCGCGAGGGGGCGAGCATCCATCGCGGGACGCAGCCGGAGTCGTGGACGATTGTTGGGAAGAATTGCTTCATCCTGGCTTCTGGGCATGTGGGGCATAACTGCGAGGTGGGCGACGGGGTGAAGATTTACAACTGCACGGCGCTGTCCGGGCATGTCGAGGTAGGGCGGAACGCGATCATCTCTGGATATTCGCTGGTGCATCAGTTTGTGCGGATCGGCGAGTTTGTGATGGTGGGCGGCGGGACGCGGCTGGGCAAGGACGTGCCGCCGTATTTCTCGGCGCTCGGCGAGAGCGAGTGCTATGGCTACAACGCGATCGGGCTGCGGCGCAGCGGTGAGTTTTCGCCCGAGGAGATCGCGGAAGTGAAGACAGCCTACCGGACGCTCTATCGCAGCGGAAAGACGTTCGGCGTCGCCCTCGAAGAGATGGCGGGCGCGATGAAGACAAAGACCGGGCGGCGGATCGTCGAGTTCATCAAGGCGCCGAACAAGCGCGGGATCATCGGGGGGAGCAGCGAGCGCGGCGAGGAGTGCGACGGGGAGTGAGCGCGGGGATTTGCGGGCATTCCAACATCATTGGATGAGTATCACGTGACCTTGGAAACCGGGATGGCGTCCACTGCATGACCTGGCTCCAGCGATATCGGGTTCGCAGTTACGTTCGAAATTCCATTTGGATTCTCCCGGTCGCGGGCATGCTTTTGGCGCTCGTCGCGGTGCGTGTTGTATCAGCGCTGGACGGGCGGCTGGGGTTGGAATCGCAGCATGATCCGGGGGCGGCGCGGGATCTGTTGGGAATTCTCGCCGGGTCGATGTTTACGTTGATGGTCTTCGTGTCGTCCTCGCTGCTGTTGGCGATGCAACTGGCCAGCGCGCAACTCACGCCGCGCGTCATCGGGCTGGTGTTCAAGGACTCGCTCACCAAGATGGCGCTGGCGCTGTTTGCGTTTACGTTCACGTTTGCGCTTTCGGTCGAGGTTCGAATTCGTGCCGCCGTTCCGCCGCTCTCGGCGCAGATTGCGGCGTACAGCTGCCTGCTGAGCTTTGGGTTCTTCCTGTTTTTGATCAATCATCTCGGAAAATTCCTGCGCCCGAGCGGCGTCCTCAACGTTGTGGCCACGCTGGGCCGCGAAGTGATCCGGAGCGTGTATCCGCGACCGTTCGCCGGATCCGAATTGAAATCCAAGGCGGTCGATGGCCTGCCGATCCGGACAGTGTTGAGTAATCGAAGCGGCGTTGTGCTTGCTATGGACGCCCGCGGGCTGGCATCCCTTGCGCAACTATACGACTGTGTGATCGAGCTGGTGCCGCAGGTCGGGGATTTCGTGGCAGCCGACGAACCGCTGTTTCGAGTGTTCCATGGCGGGGCCGACCTGCCGGCCGGCGCGCTCTATCAATCAGTCGCCGTGGGCTCCGAGCGAACGCTTGAGCAGGACCCAGCGTTCGTATTTCGAATCATCGTCGACATCGCATCCAAAGGCCTGTCGCCGGCGATCAACGACCCGACGACCGCCGTCCTGGCGATCGATCAGCTTCATCGGCTGCTACGCGATGTCGGAAAGCGCATGCTTGACGAAGGGCATGTCCGCGACCCGGCCGGTCGGGTGCGGCTCGTTTATCCTACGCCGGATTGGGAGGACTTTGTCCCGCTGGCCGTGACCGAGATACGGCAATTCGGCTGCACCAGCATACAGATTGCGCGACGCTTACGGGCCATGCTCGACAATCTGATTCAGACACTGCCGGCTGAGCGTCTGCCGCCGCTTCGGCAGGAGTTGAGTCGGCTGGGGCGGACCGTGGAGAGATATTTTCCGGAATTGGATGATCGGGCACTGGCGGAAGCCAGCGATTCGCAGGGCATGGGCGGCAAGCGCGGAGCGCAGTCAGGCAGTGGGGGCGGTGACTCGATAGCAACGTGAGTCAGATGCGAGGCGGTGGCCGGACGTCCTTGGCCGGAACGAGACAGGTTGGCGAAATGTCCTCAGGCACAACGAGCCGCGTATGCGAAGTTTTCCCGATTCTCGGGATGCTCGGTGCGCAGCCGGGTCGATCGCTCGTGTCGGACCTGGTAGCAGGGATCAGCGTGTGCGTGGTGATGATTCCTTCGGTCATCGCGTACGCGGAACTAGCCGGGCTGACGCCGATTCATGGGCTGTATGCGGCGTTGGCGGGGATGCTCGGTTATGCGTTGTTTGCCAGCTCGCGGCACGTGATCGCGGGTCCGGATGCGGCGATCGCGCTGCTGGTTGCGTCGGCCGTGGGACCGCTGGCCGCGGGTGACCCGGTGCGCGCGGCTGCGTTAGCCGGCATCACGGCAATCCTCGGCAGCGGGCTGATGCTGCTGGCCGCGTGGTTACGGGCCGGGGTGGTGGCGGATTTTCTTTCGAAGCCGGTGCTGGTGGGCTACCTGACCGGGGCGGCGCTGATTCTGGTTTCAACGCAGTTGGGGAAGCTGTTTGGAATCCGTACACAGGCGCATGATTTCTTTCCGTTGCTGGCTGAGTTGGCGCGGCGGCTGCGCGAGATACACCCGCTGACCCTCGGTCTGGGCGCGGCGATGATCATCGTGCTTGAATTAATGCGGCGGCTATCGCCGCGTATTCCCGGCGCGCCGGTAGTCTTTGTTGTCGCGCTGCTCGCGTCCGGAGTTTTTCATCTGGGAGACCGTGGGGTGAGACTGGTCGGCGACGTGCCGAGCGGTCTGCCGGCGTTCCGGCTCCCCGCGGTGGGGCTGCACGACATTCGCGAAATCTTTCCGGCGGCTGCGGGCATCGTGATGCTCACGTTTCCGGAAGGCGTCCTGCTGGCGCGGGCCTTCGCAGCGCGAAATGGCTATTCGATTCGTCCGAACCAGGAGCTACTGGCACTCGCGGCGGCCAACTTCGGCGCCGGGTTGTTTCAGGGCTTCTCGGTGGGGGCGAGCCAGTCGCGGACCACCGTGAACGAGGCCAGCGGCGGGCGATCGCAGGTCGCGAGTCTTGTCGCGGCCGGTGCGTTGGTGGTTTTCCTCCTGTTCCTGACGCCGCTGCTGCGCGTGCTGCCGACGGTAGCGCTGGCGTCGATCCTGGTGTCCGCCGGGGTGCATCTGATCGAAGTGCGCGAATACCGCTTGCTGCTGCAGAACAGCCGACGCGCCTTCTGGCTTGCCATGAGTGTGTCCGCTGGAGTGCTCATCGTTGGAGTGGTGCCGGGAATTCTGATCGGGGTGATGGCCTCGCTGATCTATGTTCTGGCGCGGCTTGCGCGGCCGCTCGACGCCGTACTTCGAGAACAGCCGGGCACGGGCCGGTTTCACGATTTAGGCGAGGCCGACGAATCGTTCACGGTCCCGGGGTTGATCGCCTACCGCTTCTATGCGCCGCTGTTCTTCGCGAATGCGGAGCATTTTGCACATCGCGTGCGGCAACTGATTGCATCCAGCCCGCATCAGGTTCGCTGGTTTTTGATTGACATGCAGGCGGTGTGGGAGATCGACGTGACGGCGACCGAGGCGCTGACGCGGCTGGCGGCTGAGCTGCAGAAGGGCGGCGTCGCGTTGAAGATCGCCCGCGCGAACCGGCCGCTGCGTGAAATGCTCGACCGAATCGCGATTCAGGGTCAGCCGGGCGAGACGGTATATTTTCCGAGCGTGCATGCGGCGGTTGAGGCGTTTCGGCGCGAAGTCGGCGCCGATGGAGCGGAGCTATCGCCGGAGTGAGAGCCGGCGGGTGCGGCAGAGTGGGCAAATGCGGGATTATCGGGGGAAGCACGCGGGACGAGGACTCGGCCGGCGGCGTTTGAGAATCGAGACAACTGGGGTCGCGATACACTGATTCACGAGCCGGCAGGAAGAGGAGCGGATCGTGCGTCGATGCACAGTTGGAATTGGAGCGGTACTGTTCTGCGCCGGCTCGGCGTTTGGGACCATTTTCGTCAACGGCGGACTGGCTGGCGGGGCGAACGACGGTTCGTCGTGGGCGAATGCGTTTCGCGGGCCGCAGGCGCTGCATGGAGCGCTTGCCGCGGCGACGGCGGACTCGGGGACGCAGATATGGGTAGCGGCCGGGCAGTACACGCCGGCGGTGCCGAGCGGATCGCGGACGATCAGCTTTGTGCTCAAGAGCGGCGTCGAAGTCTATGGTGGCTTCGTTGGCGGGGAGACGCTGCTGTCGCAGCGCGATCCGATCGCGCATGTGACGATTCTTTCGGGCGACCTGAATGGCAATGACCTGCCGAGTGGGGCGGATGGGGAGAATAGTCTGCACGTTATGCGCGGTACGGGGCTGAGTGCGGCCACGCTTGTCGATGGATTGACGATTCGGGGCGGGCGGGCGAGCGGCAGCGCGAACCTCGATGACGAGAACGGCGCCAACGTGCTGCTGATCGGCGGGTCGCCGGTGTTTCGTGGCTGCACGTTCAGCGAGTCGTTCGCGATCGGCTCGGGTGGCGGGGCGGCACTGATCAATTCTTCGCCGCGATTCGCGCATTGCAAGTTTGTCGATAACACGGCGCAGGGCACCGGCGGCGGGATCGCCAACCTGGACGGCGGCTCGCCGATTGTTGAGTCGTGCGAGTTCACGCTGAATGTCGGCGGGCATGGGGCGGGGATCTACACGGGGTCGTCGCTGCTGAACGTGGCGGTTGCAGGTGAGATTCGCGTGGTTGACTGCGACTTCGACGGCAACATTGGCAACATCGGGGCGGCCTCGGGCATCGGGATGATGATCGATCGCGCCGCGGCGAAGGTTTCGCGGAGCCGATTTCATAACAACGTGACCGGGGCCGGCGGCGGCGGAATCTATGTTCTTGACAGCCCGCTCGAAGTTGTTTCGTGCGATTTTTCCGGCAACTCCGCGCCGGGCGACGGGGGCGGCGGGGTGTATGTCGATGGGGGCAGTTTCTCGGGTGGGCCGACACCGGGGATCAAGCCGCGATTTGCGAACTGCCGATTCGTCGCCAATAACGGGGCGATATTTGTGAACTTTGACGGCACGGCCGAGGCGGTGAACTGCACGTTTGCCAACAACAGCTTCGGGTTTTCCATTTTTGTCTGGCCGGCGCTGCTGGCGCCCAACGGGTCGACGCTTACGATTCGCAACAGCATCGTCTGGGGCAACAAGCCGTTCTTCTCGGACGGTCTTGAAGGCATCATTTTGGGAGGTGGGTTGATCACACTTGATTCGTGTTGTGTGGAACGCTGGGACGGCTCGCGGCCGGGCGTCGGCACGTTTGGCGATGACCCGCTCTTTGTGGATGGCGACGGAGGCGACGGCGTCGTGGGCACGGCGGATGATGACGTGCGGCTGACGGCGGGATCACCGTGCGTGGAGATTGGCGTTGCGGGATTTCTGCCGGCGGATGTTACGGATGTGGATGACGACGGGAATAACGCGGAGCCGGTGCCGCTGGATCTGGCTGGATCGCGGCGTGTGGCGAATTGCGGCATCGATCTCGGGGCGTATGAACGATTTGGCGGATCGCCGCACTCTGGCGACATGGACGGAGACGGGTTGGTCGCGCTGGGTGATGTCGGGCCGTTTGTGACGAAGTTACTGACCGCGGGCAGTGACTGCGTGGCGGACGTGAATGCGGACGGTGCGTGCGACGGGCGGGACGTGAGCGGGTTTGTGGCGTGTCTCGTTTCGGGCGGGTGCGGGTGATGCTACGGCCAGTCACTTCGCGAAAATAATCTGAGAATGTGCGTTGACTTCGGCAGTTTTGGCCGTATTCTTATGACTGTTCCGGCGTAGACAACCTATGTAGTCAGTGCGGCGAAGGGCCGCCGGGCTTGAATTGTGTACGGAATGAGTCGGATTGTGAGTATGTCAGTACGGTTTGGACAACATGACCAGTCGATGCGAGCGGACGCTCCGTTCGCGACGGACGCGGTGTGCGCCGGGCCAGCGAATCGATTCGCGCCGAATTATGCACCCATGTTTGATCGCAAGGTCGAGACCAGTGCGCTTGGTATCGAACTGCTCGCGCTGCGGCCTCCGGACTGACGGGACTTAACTGAGAATCCCGAAGCCCCGGAAGCCGATGGTTTCCGGGGCTTTTTTATTGGTTTGCGCGACTTCTGAATGACCGCGCGAGCGGCCGCGGAGAGGGTACGCGCGAAATGTGTGAGCGAGGTGTGATGTAACTCGCAAATCGAGAGACATGAGTGCGATTCCGCTGCGTTGGCGGAAACCGTTGCGCGTGCATGTGGCGCGCGGCAGGCACGGATGGATCAGTCACCCGAGTGGACTGAGTGTTGTTGGCGGGCGGCATGTGCGAGGTCTTCGGAATTACTCGCACGTGTTCCGCTACCGAATCGAAGCGACGGCACTCGACACTTTTGCGAGGTGACCATGGTGAAGCGGATCGGCTTGCCGATTCGTGAGCGGGTTCGAGCCCCGTATTACCCGAGGACCGGGGTACTGGTCCACTAGCTTGAAGCGCTAGAAACAGAACCGGGATGGATGAACGCGATGCCGGCGGAAGCAGCCGCCTTCGAGCGGCAACCGATTCGCGGCTTTGAGATTGTGTGGATGTGTCGGGTGATGCGTCGTGGATGTGCGCCGGCCGGTGACGGGGGGCACCGGTCCGGCGCGGCGGAAGGGGCGCACACCGGACGGCCGCATGATCCCGCATGCGAGCGGCGCTGAAGCGGCGAACCGTTCATCGTCCCGGCTGATTTGAATGTGACTGCACCGTGAAGGGAGGTGCGTGCAGTTATGTGGATGACTATTCGAGTATTGCAGCATGAGCGGGGCCTCTGGTTCCGGCACGGGAACTTTCGCCGGTTGCTCGGGCCGGGCGTGTACCGGTTCGTGGCTGACTGGCTGCGGCCGGGTCGCGACCGCCTTGAGGTCATGGACACGCTCTGCACGAAGTTCGAGCACCGGTTGCTCGACGTGCTGTTGGCGCATGACGAGGTTCGCGACGCGCTGGAGGTCGTGGATCTGGCAGATGCGGAGCGGGCGCTGGTCTGGAAGGACGAGCGACTGGCTTACATCTGCGGCCCGGGTCGGCACGCGTTCTGGCGGCAGCCGGCGCGGCTGGCGGTTGAGGTGTTCGAGGTCGGCGATGGCCGGTTCGAGCACCCGCGGCTGGCGACGATCGTTCGTCATCCGCAGGTGGCGGCGTTTTTCGAGCGCGTGACGGTGTCGCGTGGCTCTGAAACGGTGCTGTTGCGGGATGGGCGGTTGGCAGCGCTGTTGAGCGAGGGCCAGCATGTTCTGTGGAAGCATGCGGCGGACTGGGTGGCTCGGTCGGTGGATCGGCGCGAGCAGGTCCTGGATGTCGCTGGTCAGGAGATCATGACGGCGGACAAGGTTTCGCTGCGTGTGAACCTGGTTGTGACGTTTGCGGTGACGGATGTTGTCGCGTCGGTGACGGTGGCGTCGGATGCACCGCAGGTGTTGTACCGCGAGGCGCAGCTTGCATTGCGGGCGGCCGTCGGGACTCGCTCACTGGATGTGATGCTGGCGGAGAAGGAGTCGCTGGGGCGCGAGCTTGCGGCGGCGCTGGGTCCGCGGGCGGCCGAGTTCGGCGTGACGGTTCGGAGTGTCGGACTGCGCGACGTCGTGTTGCCGGGCGAGATGCGGTCGCTGTTGAACAAGGTTGTCGAGGCCACGAAGGAGGCCGAGGCGAACCTGATTCGGCGCCGCGAGGAGACGGCCGCTGCGCGGAGCCAGGCGAACACGGCGCGTTTGATGGCGGAGAACCCGACGCTGGCGCGTTTGAAAGAGCTGGAGCTTCTGAAGGAGGTTCTGGCGGGCACGAAGGCGACGTTTGTGCTGGGCGGCGGCGACATCGCGGAGCAGGTGAAGAGCCTGGTCCGGACGGAGTTGACGCCGACGGCAGGGGCGGACGCCGGAACATGAGAGAGTTTGTAGAAAGGAGGTGATCTCTCTGCGAGGGGGCGGGCATCCGGGCCAACGCCGGCCGGGTGCCCGCTTTCGTTTTTCGCCGTTAGTATGCTTGCGGGAGTTGTCACGATGTCAGCAATTGGCGGCAGCGATAGGGATCTGGATTCGCTTCGCCGCAATCTCGAGAAACCCGAGCGACGACCAAAGAGCCCAAATGTCTTGGTTTGGGTGCTCGCCCTGGGCTTGGAGATGATTGGACTTTTTCTTTCAAATATTACCCTGGCGGGTGGGTCGTACGTTCCAATTCTCGTGATTTCGCAGTGCTCGTTTGCGGCGTGTGCCTTGATTGTGATCTGGCAGTGCGTGGCGCATGGCGGTTGGGGCCGCTGGTTGTTGGCGTTCCTCGCGATTGCGGTTAGCTCGGTTTTCTTCGTTGATAATCTGGGACGATTGTGCTTTTCTTTGCGGTAACGTGATGGTTGTCGCACACTATTACGTCGGCTTGATTGATGGGAGCGCGGGATGACCGGCCGAGGCAAGGTTTCGTCGGCTTGCTGGTCGCTTTTCCTGACTCCGTTTCTTTTCCTTCCTTATTGATATCTTTGGTTGCCTGCGGCACTAGGGGCTACGTTTCTTGTTTTGCCGGGTTGGGCTGTTTGGCGTGAGACGCTTCGTCGCCACGGTACTTTGATTCTTGGGGCATTCATTCTGCTACTCGTTCGACAGTTGCTCGATCCTTTTTTGTGGGGGCCGTGGGTATTGTTTGTTGCTGTCGTCTGGTGGTGGCGGGGCCGGCGGAAATTGAACCGGCTCGTCCTGGGTGGTTTGGCGATGGTGATTTGGGTCGCGGCGTTTGGGTGGCTGGCGAGCCCACATCAGATCTGGTCGGTTCCAAGCGAAGCCATTCCGGCAGACGCGGTTGTTGTTTGTGCAGGGGATAGTCTGACTTCGGGCGTCGATATCAACTCGGATGATCACACTTACGTTGCAGAATTGCGTGAGCGGCTTAAGCGTCGCGTGATCAACGCCGGTATTGCCAATGACAAGGCCGGCGATTTGCTCAAGCGAGTGCAGAGAGACGTCGTGAGCCGGAAGCCGAGCGTGGTGGTGGTTTTCATCGGCGGGAACGACTTTCTGGATGGGACGCCGCGCGCGGAGTTTGCGCGTGAGCTTGATGAGGTTGTCGCGGCCATCTCGGCGGCGGGTGCGCGCGTGATACTTGTGGAGGTCCCGACCGGGATCGTCTGGAATCCGTATGCGGGAGTCTATCGACGGGTTGCTTCGCGATACGGCGCGTTGCTTGTTCCGGAGAGCACGTTGCGGCTGTGGTTCAGTATAGAGCTGGTTGCGCGCGATCACCTGGCTGAGCCGCTGACGATTGACGGCATTCACCTGACGCCGAGCGGGGCGCGGCGGGTGGCAGATTGGCTGGAGCCGTATATTGAGGAATTGCTGCATCGGCGATGAGCGCCAGGGCATATTTCCGGGTTGGTGATCGTTCGACGGGGGTGTGTTAGAATGAACCGCATCGGAACCAGCCGCTAATCTGAGGCGCACTTGGGTCGCGCTGGCCGAGGCCGTTTGGGAGGAAAGGCGATGCACACGTATTTTTCGCGCGGGCTGGTTTTCGTATTCACGCTGGTTTGTTTGGCGGAGCGACCTTCATCGGCGCAATGTGGTTATTCGTGGCGCGATGGGCCGCAGATGGACGGCGGAGTATCCGCTTTTCTTCAGTTCAGAGGGGAGCTGATTTCCGGCGGGTCGTTCACGATCGTGGATGGCATCGCAGCAAGGAACATCGTGGCATGGGACGGCCTGCGCTGTCGCCCGATCGGTCTGGGCACGGATGGGGGCATCACCTCACTGGTCGAGTACCGGGGCGATCTGATTGCCGGAGGACGGTTCAGCCTGGCGGGTGGCGCTTCGGCGATCGCCATCGCGCGATGGGACGGATCGCAATGGCATCCGCTTGGTTCAGGCATGATTTCCACAAGTGGCCTGGCAACTGTCGCCACGCTGACGGTCTATCAGGGTGACCTGATCGCAGCCGGCCGATTCAGCAGCGCCGGAGGCGTCACCGCGAAGGACATCGCGCGCTGGGACGGCACAAGCTGGCATTCGATGGGGTCGGGCGTCAATCAGAATGGCGAAATCGCGAACTTGTGCGTTTACGGTGACAAGTTGATCGCATGCGGACGGTTTACATCGCTGGATGGTGTGTCGGCGCAGAATGTCGCCTCGTGGAACGGGTCAAACTGGGAGCCACTGGGCGGTGGGCTGGGTGGCAACGACGCAGTCGTCATGACCGTGTTCGATGGCAAATTGATCGTTGGCGGGTCGGTCAGGGTTGGCACCGCTCGCTGCCTCGTCGCGTCGTGGGACGGATCGACGTGGCAGGTGCTGGGATTTCAGAATTATGACGACCTGGCGACTTCATTCACGACGTTTGAGAACTCACTGGTCGTCGGCGGCGAGGGGCCGGGCGTGCAGCGATTCGTGAACGGCGCGTGGGAGCATCTCGAATACTACGAGGCGAAGGCGCTCGCGGAATATCACGGCGAATTGGTGGTCGAACTGTTCCGGCGCTGGGGCCCGGCGGGGCCGGTCATGGTGCAGCAGCCGGGATCGCGGGGCATTGTTGCGGGTGGAAGCGCGACGTTTCGGGCGCTGGCGATCGGGAGTGATACGCTGGCGTATCAGTGGCGGCACGATGGCGCCGCGCTCGAGGATGGCGCGGGTGTTTCCGGCAGCGCCACACCGGAATTGAAGTTGACCGGCGTGACTGCCGCCAACGCGGGCGAGTATGACTGTGTCATCCAGAACGGGTGCGACGATGTGACATCCGCGCCGGCGAGACTGCGCGTGTTGCAGGCCGTTGCGCCGCCGAAGGGGCCGCCGGTTATGGTTGGGCCGGCCATTTCGGAATAGCGTCGAGGCGATTGATTGCGCGGCGTCGGGGCCGCGCGCTGGCAAGCACGTATGAGTCCGAGTGGTCGGAAGACCGCCAGGATGCAGTTGGTCTATCGGAGTTTTCGCATGACCGGGACGACGATGAGCGCGGAGCAGATTATCAAGGAGTTGTCGCGGCTGGGCTCGGCGAGCTACAAGGCGACGATGATGCGGCATGGGGCTCCGGATTCGATCCTTGGGGTGTCGATCGCGGAGCTCAAGAAGTATCAGAAGAAGATCAAGAAGCACCATGAGCTGGCGATGTCGCTGTATGACTCGGGCATTTCCGAGGCGATGTACCTTGCGGGCCTGATTGCCGACGAAACGCGGATCAAGAAGAAGGACCTCGAACGCTGGGCGAAGAAGGCCACGTGGGGAATGATCGGGGAATACACCGTGCCGTGGGTCGCGGCGGAGAGTCCGTTCGGAGAGGAGCTGGGGCTGGCGTGGATCGACTCGAAGGATGAGAACATCGCGGCGACCGGCTGGTGCACGCTGGCGGGGATGGTGGCGGTGCGGCCGGATGACGAGCTGGATTTGAAGTTGCTCGAGAAGCTGATGGGGCGGGTGGTGAAGACGATTCACAAAGCGCCGAACCGGGTGCGCTACACGATGAACTCGTTCATCATCGCGGTGGGGTCGTACGTGGCGGCGCTGACGGACAAGGCGGTGGCGGCTGCGAAGCAGATCGGAAAGGTGAGCGTGGACATGGGCGACACGGAGTGCAAAGTGCCGAGCGCGGTTGAGTACATCGGCAAGGTGGCGAAGATGGGGCGGGTTGGGCGGAAGCGGGCGACGGTGCGGTGCTAAGAGGGCGGTGGACTGCCCGGTCTGAATGTCCGCGTATCAGCCGATGATCGAATCAAGCCCGCGATTTCGGCTTCACGCGATTATGCAGCGGGGCCCTCGTCCAGGGCGGACGACGGTATTCCACGACACGATGTTTCACGGACTGGCCTGGAGGATTGGACGTCGACCGGCTGTGCTTGATCCTTTGTTCATCGAATCGGATCGCACGCGCCCGCTCACGCTCGTTCGAAATGGCTCCATCGTTCCTCAAGTCACGAAACCCGCGAATAATCTGGTTGTATCCGAAGCGATCAGGGACAAACTTGCCGGGATTCCGGGAGTCGAGTTTCTACCCGTTGTATTCTTCAGACTGTTTCATTATCCATTCAAGGCAGGCGACTTTTCATACGAGAGCGATCCGTTTTGGAAGCATGCCTGCGAGCATGCCGGAGCAGATACGGACTGGTTCTATTTCGCGCAGGTTGACGATTCTGATCTCCATGACGCCATCGGGAATCACTATGAGTTACTACTTCATTCACCCAACGCGCTCGCGGAAGAGGATCGTGAATCAAAGGAGCTTTGTCTCGCGACGGCGCACGCACTGATTTCGCCGAGGTTGTTGCGCAAATACGGGATGCTCGCAGCGCCGCCCTCCGTTCTCGTGAACGACGAGGTTCTCAGCGTGCTTCAACCTTTTCTTGACGAAGATTATTTTGGAAGGCAGACGTTTGAAGTCGAATTTCCCGCGAATGTCGCGACACCTATCAGCATCAGAGTTTTGTCGAGCTCCACATAAACTGCGGATTGTCACAGTGGACACGGGCGGCGCGCGAGGTACCGTGCGCGAAGGCGTATCTTGCCAACGTGGCGCAGGTTGGATGGGTTGGGCGCGAGAGGGCGACGACATGGTGCTAAGTGCCCCGAATACTTGCTCAGCTTCCTGTTGAGCGCCGGAGCGAAATCGTGCTAGGGGCGTGCTTCTCGTAGTAGGTTATGCCAGCTCTTCCCTGCTCTTCATTCCAATCGACTCGTTCCGGGATCGCGAAGCCAGCATCGGTTACATCCGTCAGCAGTTGCGACTTCCGATCGAATAGCTGAAGTTTCCCGCTCTGTTCAAACAAAGCGTATTGACCGGTTGGGGAGATGAAGTACTTCCCCACCGTGCCAAGTCGCTTTGAACCGAAATACAGGTCTCGGTAGTGAGCTACCGACTCAAAGCTGCTTGCACTCGGAGCAGTTCTCGCGACTAGCGAGTAATCGTGGCCTAACGCGCGAGATGCATTAGACCGGGTGAATCCGGGGCGATTCTCGGGTTGCCAGTCGTATTCCATGTCGTGGGCAGCGCTTTGGGCGGCTTCTTTGCCGTAGAGGCGCGAGACTACCTGTAGCGCGCCGTCTATTCCGGCTGAGATTCCCGCCGTTGTGATTACGTGACCATTATCGACCCAGCGGGCGCCTTCTTTCACTTCTATCGCGCTCGAGGCGCGGCGGAGGGCGGGGATGGCGGAGAAGTGTGTGGTGGCCGCGAGGTCATCGAGCAGACCCTGGTCGGCTAGCGTGAATGCGCCGGTGCAGACGGTCATTACTATTTTCGTGTCGGCGAATTTTGTGCGGACCCAGTCCATGAACTTTTTGTCTTTGGTCAGGTTCTGCGTTGCGCCGCCGGGGATGACGAGGATGTCGATGCGCGGGCAGGTGTCGATGGTGAAGTCGGGGGCGACGGTGACGCCCTGGCCGGTGACGCAGGGGCCGGGCTGCGGTGCGACGGTGAAGACGTGGCAGGCGCGGCGGCCGTCCTTGCGGGCGTGGGCGAAGACTTCGGCGGGGCCGGCGAAGTCGAGCAGCTCGACGCCTTTGTGGACGACGACGGCGACCTGGGTGGCGTCGGCGTCGCGTTTGCGCTCGGCGTCGGTGACGCGCTGGAGGATGGCGGCGAAGCGCGGGTCGGAGCGGATGTTGGCGAGGTCGGCGTCGTTTTCGAAGTAGTAGCGCTCGGTCATGCCGGCGTCGAAGGCGGCGTTGAGGCGGCGGAAGGCGTCGTCGTTCTGTTTTCGCATGGCGTGGATGCAGGCGATGTTGTAGAGGGCGGTCTGGCGGGTGTCGGGGAAGGTGGCGGCTTTTTCGTGGATGGGCATGGCTTCGTCGAGCCGGCCGGCGGCGTGGAGGGCGTGGCCGAAGCGCTGCCAGTATAGGCCCTTGGTAGGGTCGGTTTTGGTGAGGTATTCGAAGGCGGCGATGGCTTTGGGCCAGTCCTGGGCGCGGAAGAGTTGTTCGGCTTGTTCGGGGGTGACGGCTGCGGATGCGGCGGGGGTTGTTGGATTGGGGGCGGGCGGGGTTTCGGCGAAGGTGGCGGCGGAGCAGAGGGCGGCGATTGTCAGCGTCGCGAGAAATCGGGCTGGCATGACTGGTCTCCGATCGTGGGTTGCTGGGAGGCGCCCCGGGTGAGTCGGGGCTGGGCTTGCTCGCGGGAGCATTGTAGCGGCGGGCGGCTCGCGCTGGGATCGGCGAAGTCGCGGCTCAGTTCCTCAAAAGGGCCTTGAAGCCCATTTGCTCAAAGTGACGGTCGAATGTCAGAGCCTCGCTGATGCCGTTTTGCTGCATGACGAGGAAGGATGCGCAGTCGGTGAGACTCCAGGCTTTGTCGGAGCGCTCAGCGAACAGGTCGGCGGCATCCCAGAACTGATTGCTGGATTGCGCGATGATCGTCACAGCGGGATCATCTAATAGTCCGTCCACGAAAACAGACGCCGTGTGCCGGAATTTTTGATCTCGCGAACCGGCATCATTCAGCAGTTCCGTGAGGACCATCTCGGTGGTGATGATGTCGCGAATGCCGGGTGACGCGTCGAGCTCGCATGCCTTTTCGTGGAGAGAATCACGTGGATTTAGCAGGGCGATCCAGAATCCGGTGTCTGCGAAGACAGTGCTCAATCAGTCCTCGCGCGGATAGCCGTAGCGATAGTGCTCGAAGTTCTTCGCTAAGTCGGCCGGGAGTCTCGCCCAGTCGTCGCCGGTCATGTCGGCGCCGGCAGCCTCCGCGAGTTCGGCGAGTCGTCGGCGAGGTCCGGGCGAGAGCCGACCACCGTTTGAGCTATGGACAGACAAGTACTCCTCGACCGCTTTCTTGAGGATTTCCGTGGCCGACTGGCCGGTCGACTCGGCGAGTTGCTCGACGGAGCGCCTCAACGAATCGTCGAGTTCAATGCGATTGTCGGGATACTTGGCGGCCATGTGGACAATTGTATCGCGATGCGGTTCTACGGGGCAACAATCAGCTTCATAGGAATACCACGGTCAGCCGACTTCGCGGGTTTCGAAGAGGGCTGCCGCGAGTGCGAGGGCGGCGGAGATGTAGAGGACGGCGTAGCAGGTTGTAGTGATGACGTATTTCCAGGGGATGACGCGGTCGTCGGTCAGCGCGTCGATGAGCCACATGAATTGGAAATTGGGAATGGCGGCGTTGGCGATTTTCGCCCAGGTGACGCCCTCGGTTGCGAGCGGTTGCAGATAGTAGTCGGTGATCATGCCGGCGCAGAGGATGACAATGCAGATCAGGAGCGTGGGCACGGTGCTGAATCGGGTCGAGCAGGCGAGGGCGATGGACGAGAGCACGAGGACGGCGAGCAGCACGAGGAAGGCCGCCTTGAGGATGTCGGGCGTGGCGATTTTTCGCGTTTCGGCGACGAGCCAGTCTATGGCCTGATTCCAGCGGAACTCGTCGGTGATGGAGCGAAGGGTGGCACGCTCTTCGTCGGTGATGGGGCCTTTGAAATTGCTGCGGACGAGTCTGCCGGGCGAGCCGGGCAGCGGCTTGAAGCCCTCATCCGGCACGAACTCGACGATGTGATTCAGCTTCTCGATCGCGATGAGTTCATCGGGGAGTTTGTCGATGTGCTGCACCGTCTCGTAGCGGCTGAGCTTCCAATCGCGGTCGATGACGCTGAGGACGATGATCGAGACGGTGAGCGCGGGGGCAATCAGGCCGATGGCGGTGGGGAGGAATTTCCAGTCGAAGAGGTAGTTGAGGATCGCGGCGGCAATCAGCATCAACAGGCAGACGCCGGGTCCGAAGGCGATGACGGTCATGTCCGATGTTTCGGAGGCCATCTGGAGGACGCCGTGCCGGAGGGACATGACGTAGGCGATGGTTGAGAGGTAGAAGGCCAGAATGACAGCCGCGAAGACTCCCAGCGCTTTTCCGAGAATGAAGAGGCCGCGTGTCACGGGCTTTGAGACGGTGGTGAGGACGGTCTTTTGCTCGATTTCGAGGTTGACGACGGCTGAGGCGGAGAACGCGGCGAGGAACAAGCCCTGCATGAGGAGCGTAGATAGACCAAGGTCGCGCAGGAGCTTGTTGTCGTCGTCGAGCGTCCAGCCAGTCAGGGACGGGGCCAGGACGAAGGAACCGAGGGTAGCCAGGACGAGAATGGCATAAATAGGCTGCCGGACGGTTTGCAGGAAGGTATTGGACGAGATGGCAAAAAGTTTATTCATCGGGAACCGCCGGTCGGGCTGGATGATCTAAGAGGAATAGACGCGACTGGTCAAGGATTGGTTCCTGCAAAGGTTTCACACGCGAGAAAGGCCCTGTTTTGCCGGACATTTGCACTGGTAGGTTCGGGCTAGCCCAACAATTAGGTGGGGCGTAGAATCGCCCGCTCGCCGTATCGTGGTCGGTGTGGGCCGCTTGGCGCGCCGCACTCCGTGATTCCAGGATGGATGATTAGATGGTGACTTCGGATCGCAGGGGCGAGGGTGTCGCCGGCTTTGGGCTCGGAATCAGCGTTATTGGTTTCCTTGCGCTGGTTTTCCTGGGGGCGTCAAAGCTGAGTCTGGCGACCTATGCAGCCGGCTGGCAGATGCTGGGCTCGGCCGGCGTGTGGCTGTTGATTCTGGTGCGACTGCATCAGGGGCGGCTGCTCGAACAGGAAAAATTTGAGCTGGCCGAGCTGGAGCGGGAGCGGCGCGAGCGGCTGGGTGGCGCGGGGACGATCTTCAAGGAAGAGGACGCCGACCAGATGGAGGCCCTGTCGATGGGCCGCCGTCTGCGAACGATCGAGCGTTGGTTTGTTCCGATTTTCGCGATGGTCACGGCGGCGTTTCTGGCCGCCTTTGGGATGCGGTTTCTGGGGAAGGTCTGGCCGTGGGCATTGGCGATGGAGGCGGGGGACAAGCCCGTCATCGATGCGTCGATGCTGGCGTTTGTGGCCGGCGGGCTGGCGTTTGTGACGTTTGCGATGTCGCGCTACGCGCTGGGGATGGCGCGGGTGACTTCGGGCGGCGATTGGACGGCGTTGCGGGCGGGTGGAGTATTTTTCTTCGGCAACGCGGTGACCTGCCTGCTGCTGGCGATTGCGCTGGTGTTGGCGCACAACGGCTATGACTGGCCGGAGCGGTGGCTGGCAGTCGGCATCGGCATCGTGATGGTGGTGATGGCGGCCGAGATGGTCGTCAACTTTGTGCTGGAGTTCTACCGGCCGCGGGTGGCCGGCGAGCGGCAACGCGTGTTTTACGAGAGCCGATTGCTGGGGGTATTTTGCGAGCCGGAAGGGATTATCCGGAGCGTTGCACAGACGATCGATTATCAGTTCGGGTTCAAGGTCAGCGAGACCTGGTTTTATCAACTGCTGGGGCGGGCGATTATTCCGCTGGTGCTCTTTCAGGCGGTCGCGCTCTACTTCATGACGTGCTTCGTGGTGGTGCCGCAGGGGTATCAGGCGGTGGTCGAGAAGACGACGCTGGGCGCCCCCGAGCGGTGGGCGGCGATGCCGGGGATCGAATTCACCTGGCCGTGGCCGTTCGCGCGATCGACGCTTGTTCCGGTAGAGCGGATTCGACGGATGGAACTGGGCTACGACGCGGCCGCCGAGAAGAAGATGGCGGAGTTGACGGGCGCTTCGAAGATCAAGCAGCGGTCGAAGGAAGAGACGGTACTTTGGACGCAGAAGCACCGTGTACGCGAGTATCAGCTTCTGGTGGCCGATCGCAACGCGTCGGCCGAGGCCAAGGTTCCGGTGAACCTGCTGTCGGTCACAATGCCGGTGCAGTGGAAGGTGAAGAAAGACAAGGCGGTGGAATTCTATCGCCAGTCGGACGACGTTGAAAAGTTGATCGAGTGTCTGGCCTACCGGGCTCTGACGAAGTATGCGGCCGGGGCGGACCTGTTGGAGTTGATTGGTCGCGGGGGCATTCAGGCGACCGAGGAAGTGCGGAAGTCGCTCCAGGCGGCGTGCGATCGGGGCGGGATCGACGGGGGCGACCTGGGTGTCGAGATCATGTTTGTCGGCCTCGGGGGACTTCATCCGCCGACGGATGTGGCGGACGCCTACGAGACGGTGATGAACGCGGTCGAGCAGAAGGTCACGAAAATTCTGGAAGGGCAGCGGGATGCGCTGCTGACGCAGATCAGCGCTGGTGGGGAACAATACGCGAAGCTCGCAACGGCGATCACGGCGGAGGAAAAGGCGCGCAACGACGGCTCGAAAGACATCGATGCGAAGTCGGCCGACGTGGAGAAGTTGCTGCGAACGGTAGCCGGTGGCACGGCCGGACAGATCGCCGCGGAAGGCGAGACGTATTTCTATCGCCGTGTGACGCTCGAGGGTGCTCGGGCGGCGTTGTTCAAGATTCAGAGCGAGGCGTGCGCGAAGGCGCCGGCCGTCTATTCGCGGCGGGCGTATCTGCGGACGATGGTGGACGGGCTTCGCAACAAGCGGATTTATGTGGTGGCGGTGAAGCAGTTGGAGCGGATTCTTTACCAGTTGGATCTGAAGCCGCCGCCGCCGCTGGAAGTATTGCAATCGGAAGTGAAGAACTTCAACGAGTCGAGTGGACAGTAGGAATCGGACTGTATGAGCGGATTCTGGACGAAGTTTTCGGCGCTACTGGTGGTGATCGTCTTGCTGCTGGCGATGACGGCGCACCAGGTGCGATTCACCGAGACGGCAGTGGTGACGCGGTTTGACCGGGTGAAGCGCGTCATTCCGGCCAATGAGGCGGGTCTGATCTTCACGGCGCCATGGCCGATCGAGCGGGTGCAGAAGTTCGACGCGCGGCTGCGGACCTATCAGACCGAGTTCAACCAGTTGAGCACGGAGGATCAGAAGACGATCACCGTGGCGGCGTTTGCAACCTGGCGGATCGCGGACGCGGAGCTGTTCCTGCGGGCGGTGGGACGCGAGGAGGCGGCCGACAACAAGATCGGCGACCTGCTGAAGAACGAGGTGAGCAACACGCTTCGGCGGCACAATCTGGCGAGTCTCGTGAATATCGACCCGAAGCTGATGAAGTTTGACCAGATCGAGACTGAAGTGCTGGCGGCGGTTTCGGCGCAGTCGAAGCAGAGCTACGGCATTGCGGTGGCTTCGGTAGGGATCGAGCGGCTGGGATTGCCGGAGGCGAACACGAACGAGGTTTTCGCGCGCATGAAGGCGGATCGTAAGAAGGTCAGCGATGCGTACGTGGCCGAGGGTGACGCTCAGGCGAAGAAGATCCGCAGCGACGCGGAGCAGGTCGCGAGCCGGATCGTGACGCGGACGCAGGCGTACGCGAAGAAGCTTCTGGGAGAAGGCGACGCGCGGGCGGCACAGTACTACTCGGAGTTCGAGAAGAACCCGCGCTTGAGCGCGTTCATCAAGGACCTCGAGGCGTTGGGCGAGATCCTGCGATCGGGCAAGTCGACCATTATTTTCGATTGGAAGACGGAGCCGTTTACGCCGCTCGGTCCCATCGGCGATTCGACGCCGCCGCACGGCGAGCCGAAGCCCAGCAGCGAGAAGTGATGCGATGACCGACCAACCTGCCAGCAATGTCGCGCTGCCCGTGCTTCCGGGCGATTCGTTCGACCCGGCCAACCAGTCGCTGGCCGATGCACTGCGCAAGAGCTTCGCGGTGCTGAAAGGGTTGATGCTCATTCTGGTCGTGGCGTACGCGCTCTCCGGTTGGTTTCGCGTGCAGCCCGGCGAGGTGGGATTCGTTGTCCGGCTTGGGAGGGTTGTGAACGACGGGCAGTCGGGCATTTTGAAGCCGGGCTGGCACTGGGCGTTTCCGTATCCGATCGATCAGGTAATGACGGTGGCGACGCAGAAGGAGCGATCGCTGCCAATCCAGTTTCTGTTTCAAATGACGGATGAAGACAAGGTGCGCGGTCCGCGGCGGATTGTTTATAGCGCGCTGGGTCCGATGAATGATGATTACCTGCTTACCGGCGATCTGAGCATATTCCATGCGCAAATGCTGGTGCGATACCGGATCACGGATCCGGTGGCGTATATCGCCAACATCGTGGATATGACGCCGGGCGATGAGAATCCGGCCGAACATGAGATGCTGCGGAACCTGGTACGCGACTCCGCCATCAGCGTGGCCGCGCGAACCCCGCTTGGACAGATTTATGGCGCGAGCCAGTCGGCTTTCCTGGAGAACGTCGGCGAGGAATCGCGGGGAAATCTGAAAAAGCTGGAAGTCGCGGGGCAGGCCACGGGAATCGAAATCGTGGGCGTAATCGCACCGCAGGTCGCGGGCGTCGAGGCCATTCTGCCGCCGCGACAGACGCGCGAGGCGTTTGATGAAGTGGTCTCGTCGGAGCAGAAGAGAAGCACCGCCATCAGCACGGCACAGGGCCGCGCATCGGAGTTATTGCGACAGACGGCCGGCGGGGGATATGAGGAGATTGCGACGGCGATCGAGGCGGAGTTTGATTCGCTGCTGGCGTATCTGCGGGCGGAGCGGGCGACGGAGGATCGCGAATCGAAGATCGCAACGGCACTGGCGGAGTTGCAGAAGCGCGGCGAGGAGAGTGAGCGGCTGCTGCTGAATGCATCGGGCGACGTGCAGCAGGTCGTCAACGAAGCGCGGAGCGAACGCGATCGAATCATCAATGAGTCCATCGCCGACGCGAAGCAGGTCGAGCAACTGGCGGATTAGTATCGCCGGAACGGTGAGTTCCTGACGTCGCGCCTGCGGACCGAATTCACGCAGCAGATTCTTTCGGGTCAGGGCGTTCGAAAGATGTGGGTTCCTCCGGGTGACGAAAAGATCTGGTTCCAGATACCAACTGAGTCGGAGGCATCGGCAGGAGACGCGAAGGGCGACAATACGGCCACTTTCCTGAGGCCGGCGCCACAGACGGGGTACATTGACCGGGCGCCGATGCGGAACAGACCAACAAGGGATTAGACGCGGATGAGCAAGGCCATCAAACCCGCGCCGGTGGTGGAGTGCGCGGCGCTGACAAAGGTGTTCGCGGACTTCTGGGGCCGGGGGAAGGTGCTGGCGGTCGACAATCTCAATCTGGAGATCTATCCGGGTGAGGTGTTTGGGCTGCTGGGGCCGAACGGTTCGGGCAAGAGCACGACGATCAAGATGCTGCTGGGGTTGCTTTATCCCACGCGCGGGCGGGCGCGAGTCTTCGATCGGCCGACGACGGACACGTCGGTGAAGAAGCGGATCGGTTTCATGCCCGAGGAGTCGTATCTCTATCGATTCCTGAATGCTTCCGAGACGCTGGATTACTACGGCCGGCTGTTCAAGCTGGATCGGAGCGAGCGGCGGAGCCGGACCGAGCAATTGATCGACATGCTGGGACTCAAGCGAGCCGCGCATCGATCGGTGGGGCAGTACTCGAAGGGAATGGCGCGACGGATCGGGCTCGCGCAGGCGCTGATCAATGATCCGGACCTGCTGATTCTGGATGAGCCGACGACTGGGCTGGATCCGATCGGCTCGCGCCAGATCAAGGATGTCATCGTTGAGCTGGCAAAGCGCGGCAAGACGGTCATCCTGTCGAGCCATTTGCTGGCGGACGTGGAAGATGTCTGCGATCGCGTGGCGATCATGTATGGCGGCAAGCTGCAGGCGATGGGGCCCGTGAAGCAGCTCTTGCAGCGGCAGGACATCACCGAGATCACTATTCCGAAGACGGAGGGCGCTTCGCTTGACCGGCTGCGGAGCACGATCGAGGGGCAGATCGGGCGGCCGGTGCTGGATGTGCGCCATCCGACGGACAAGCTCGAAGACCTGTTTCTCCGAATTGTGGAGCAGGCACAGCGCGACAAGCTGGAGACCAGCGGGGCCGAGTCGCGGCGGGGCGTGAGCGACTTCCTGGCGGCTGCGCCGGGCACGGTGCGTCAGGCGCCCGAAGCGGTGCTGGAATCGCTTGTGGCGGCGGGGGCGGACGTCGGCATGGTCGAGCCCGAAGCGCCGACGGTAACAAAGAAGGCAGCGCCGAAGTTCGAAGTGCTGGAAGATCTTGCCACGCCGGCGGACGAACCCACGGTTGAGCCGGAACCGGTCGAAGACGGGCCGCGGGCGATCAAGTCGAAGCCGGTGCAGCCGAATCGATCGGTGCTCGATCGATTGACGAAATCCGATGACTCCGATTCGAGTTCGGGAGCGGGGAAGGGCTGAGCCGCTTCTGCAATGGACGTCATCTACGACTCATTTATGGTGGCCGTATGCGTGCTGCTGCTGATCACGGCGGCGGCGATTCTGCGGTCGGCGTTCGGTCGCGGCGGGGGCGAAGTCGGCGGGTGGGAGGCATCGGGGGCGTGGCGACGGCTGCGGGCTGTCGCGCGGGTGACGATTGCCGAAGGACTTCGTATGAAGCTGGCGATCGTGTTCATCGGATTGCTGGTAATAACCCTGCCGGCCCTGTGCTTCGCTGCGAAGGGGGATGGGACTATCAAGGGCCGGGTGCAGATGTTTCTCGGCTACTCCATCGGGTTGACGGGCTTCTACCTTTCACTGCTCACGATTTTCTTTTCGTGCCGAACGCTCGCGAACGAGATTGCGACGCAGCAGATCGTGATCCTCGCGACAAAACCCGTTCCACGCTGGCAGATTTTGGTCGGAAAATGGCTGGGGATCATGGTCTTGAACGTCATGCTGGTGGCATTCGCCATGGTCTTCACGTATGCGGGGACGCGCTGGATTGTCGGCCGGTTCGAGCGATCGCTGCGCGACGAACTGGCGAACCGAGGCGGACTGACCGTCGAGCAGGCGGACGATTGCGTCGCGGCGATCACCGATGTCCGGGGGCCGGGCGGACAGGGCGCGTTTAGCCCGATCATTCCAGCCATGGCGGCGGCGCTGGGGCGGTCAGAAGAACAGATTGCCGACCTTCTGCTCAAGCTGCCCGAGCCGGTACGGATGGATTTGCGTCGGCTGGATGAACTGCGACGTCAGGTACTGACTGCGCGGGCCGCCGTAAAGCCGGAAGAGCCCGACCTGAGGAAGGCGATCGACGAATACTACAAAAAGCTTGAACAAGAGAAGCGGCTGCCCAACGGGCCGGAATGGCCGATGGATCGGATTCGCGACACGATTCGGGCGGTAGTGAGCGGCCAGTTCACGACCGTTCCGTACATGGGCTATCGCGAATGGAAAATGAAGGGGCCGGTTCCGAAGGCGGACGACAAGTTTCTCTTCAGCGTTCGTTACAAGATTCGGATCGGCGGATATGCCGGGGACCTGGTATTGCCGAACGGCTTGAAGTTTCCGGAGAACACTTTTTTCCCGCAGTGGATCATCGGCGACCGGAAGAGCCCGACGCACTTCATTCCCAGGACCGTTCCGGAGGCGATGAACGCGTTTCACGAGCTCGAAATACCAAACAACGTTGTCGAGCCGGATGGGACCATTCGCGTGACGCTGGTGAACCAGGATCCGCGGCGGGTCGATGCGATCGTGCCGCTGGAGGACGGGTTGGAAGTGTTGTACCGGGTCGGCTCGTTCGAGGAGAACCTGGTTACGGCGGGGTTGGCGATGTTGCCTTCGCTGGGATTGCTGGCGGCGCTGGGGCTGCTGCTGACGACATTCTGCACGTTTCCGGTGGCGGTGCTGGTGAGTCTAGTGTTGTTCGGGGTTTGTGAAACGCGCGGGCTGATGGCCGAGGCGCTGGCCATGACGCCGGCGCAAGCGCCGGCCCACATGACTGCGCGCGACAAGTTTCGGCGAATTGCGACGCAGGGGATGTTCGAGGCGGTTTCGCTTGGAGAATTGGACCCGCCCGAGATGACGCTGCAGGGGCGGAATATCGGCTGGCCGGCACTCGCCGAAGAGACGCTCAATGTAATGGTTTTGCGCGGCGGCGTGCTGTTGTTTGTCGGCGTGCTGGTTTTTCGGCGGCGCGAGCTGGCCGCCGTGATTGTGTAGGCGACTGATGAGGCCGACGACGCGACGGTGGATATATGCGGCAGCGGCGGCGGTGCTGCTGGCAGGGGCATCTTCAATTGTGCCATCCATTCAGTCGCAGCGATTGGCGGGCGGTCTGGTGGTGACCAATCCGCTGGCGACGTCACAGCCGAATGGCGAGGGCATGTCGGCGTCGGCTCAGCCCGGGATGCTGCTCGGGCCGCTGCTGGCGATTGGTCGCGCGCCGATCGTCGATTTTCTGTGGATGCGTGCATCGAAGCTCAAGGAAGAAGGGCGATACTTCGACGCATATCAGTTGGCCGAGCTGATCGGGCGACTGCAACCGCGTTTCGCAGCCGTGTGGGGGTTCAACGCCTGGAACATGGCGTACAACATTTCGGTGTCGCTGCGGCCGCCGGAAGAGCGCTGGCGCTGGGTCTGGAACGGGATCGTGCTGCTTCGCGATCAGGGGATTCCGCAGAATCCGCGTAATGCGGTGATGTACAAGGAACTGGCGTGGATTTTCTTCCACAAGGTGGGCGACTACATGGACGACGCCCACTACTACTACAAGCTGCAGCTCGCGCTGCTCATGCAGGATATTCTGGGGGCGGGGGGGAACGCGGACTATGCGGGCATGGCGGCTGCGCCGACGAAGTGGGCGACGCTGGCGTCCGACCCCGCGGTGGCGGCGGTGGTCAAGTCGTTTGAGCAGGAACTGAAAGCGGACATTTCGAAACCGGGGGTGTACCTGGGATTGTTGGCGCAGACGGATCCGTCGCGTGAACTGACGGCGATGCTTTCGAATGAAGCGACGGCCACACCACGAAAGCAGATCGAGAATTTCTGGCGCGCGAAGCGGCTGCGCGAAGAAATGAAGCTCGATCCGGTGCGAATCGTGGAACTGCGAAAGGTGTTCGGACCGCTCGATTTTCGAACACCCGAGGCGAATGCGATCTACTGGGCCAGCCTGGGAACGCAGGTCAGCCAGGGAAACCGGCTGGCGGTCGATATCGATATTCTCAACACGGACCGGATCTACCTCTATTGCCTTCAGTCGTTATTTCGTCGCGGAAAGATGATCATGTCGCCGCGGGCGAGGGACGGCGAGCCGCCGATGATGCTGCCGGATGTGCGATTCGCACCGGTCATGCGCGAGGCGTTCAAGACGGCCTCGAAAAAGTTTCCGAAGCAGCCGGGACAGGGACCGGTGCATACGAACTTCGAGTCGGCCTACGTGAACTTCATGCGCGAGGCGATCCTGAGATACAACGAATCGGGGCAGGTGGCGAAGTCGCGCGAGTGGTTCGACGAGCTGAAAAGGGAATATCCGTCGCACGATTACGACGGTGGTTATGAAAAGTACCTGAGCTCGCAGTGGCTCAAAGTACAGGACTTTACGCAATTGCGCGATGTTGAGAATCGCCTGCTCAGCGTGCTGGAGACGGCCGTCCAGCTTATGGCGTACGGTGAGGATCAGGACGCCGCGACCTATGTTGCGTTCGCCAAGCGCATGCATGCAAAATACGAGAAAGAACAGAACAACGAGCGGTATCGAATGAAGCCGTTCAAGACGATGTACGAATATGTCGTGCACGGGATGGGGCAATACATGACGGAGGCGCAATACGAGCGCGTCCTGAAGATCACCGGATTCAAGCGGCCTCCGGCCACGCAGCCGGCGAAGAAGAACTCGGAAAAATCGACTTCGCCGAAGGCCGGGGCTACGAAGTAGAAATTGGGGATTAGCGCGGGGGCGGGTCAGCGGGCGGCGGAGTTTTTCCGCATGATTTCGAGGTAGGCGCGGAACTCAGCGTTGCCGGGTTCGAGCTCCACCGCTTTCTGCATGTGTCGGACGGCCTCGGGCCAATGACTATCGGCGGCGAGCAGGGCAGCCTGCAGCGCCCAGGCGCGCGGATTTTGCGGAGCGGCCGCGAGAGCCTTGGCGACAAGCGGTCGGGCCCTGGCGGGCTGCGCGGCGGTCATGTATTGGTTGGCGAGGCGGAGCAGCAGATCGGGGTCGGTGGAGAGTACTGTAAGGGCGAGTTCGTAGTCGGCGATCGCGCCGCGGAGATCGCCGGCGGCTTCGAGGCACTGGCCGTGATACTTGCGGGCAATGGCGTCGGCGGGATATGCGCGGAGGGCGTCGGCGAGGATCGGTTCGGCGATTCCCGGAAATCCGAGGGCGAGTGCGAAGGCGCCGAGCTGCTGATAGGGAACGGACGAAGCGATCGAAGTAAGGAAGCCGGCGGCGTTCCATTCGATCGGCGGGCCGAGCGATCTTCGCACGGGATCGGTGAGGGCGATGAGATCGGATGAGGTTAGTGCTGAGGCAGGGGAACCGGGGGTGTCGGCGCGGATAAAGACGCCGGCGACGTCATCGATGTAAGCGAGCCGCCAGTTCGGATCGGCGGCGAGCGTGTTAATGAGCCGCGAGTTGAGCCCGACGACGGCGGTTCGGAATCCATAGCTTTTTGCGGCTTGCTTCCAACCGGATTCGGTTTCGACGATGCGGCGGTATTCGTCGAATCGGTCTTCACCGTAGACCTCGAGTCGTCCGTCGTAGAAGACCGGGTGGTCGCAGTAGAGGAGGTAACTGCTTTCGACCATGGTACTGAAGATGGGGTCGGGCCAGTGTTGCTCGCGCAGGCGGCGCTCGGCTTCGATCGGGGCGCGATGCTGGGCGAGCCCAAGGCCGAACTGATTGGTGTCGAGGTGGCGCACGTAGAAGCGATTGGTGGCGAACTCGCGGACGAAATAGAGGCAAAAAACGATTGCAGCGACGGCGATTGGAATCTGCAGCCAACGGACGAGATGTGCGGCTGCGGGCCGATGAAGCAGCGCAGATCTGCGAAAGTTCTGGATGGCGACGGGCGCGGCGGCGAGGCAGAAGAAGGGGATATTTCGGACGGACTGGATTGAGAGATACAACTGCGAAATCACGAGAAGAGTCCAGAAGGCGTCGAGCTTGCGGATGTTGCCGAGCAGTGAGAGGACGAAGAGGACGATCAGGGCGCGGAAGTAGAAGATGGGAATAGCAGCGGCGTCGTAATCGAAGGCGCCTTTCAGCTCTACGATCTGCTCCTTGAATGATGAGCCATGTGTCATTCGCAGGACCTGCGCGGCGTGTTCGAAGCTTCGCCAGCCATAGGGATTGACGAGGCATGCGAGCAGCGTGAGGGCGAGCACGATTGCAGCGCGGCGCAGGGCGTGCATCAGATGGCGTTGGACATCCGCGGGGGCGTTTTGTCGCCGGCTAAGTAGAGTGCGGACGAGCAGGACTACTAACCAGAGACCAGCGATAGCCGGTCCGAGGGCGAAGACAGTGTGGAGGTTGACCCAGGCGATTTGGAGCAGTGGGATCGCGTAGAGCCAGGGGCGCGACGATTTTTCCTGCCGGTGCAGGACAAAGAGAAACGCCGCGAAGAAGAAGTAGCTGAAGAGCTCTGGACGGAGGAAGTATCGTTGGGCTGCGGCGAGGATGGCGACTGGGAGAACGATGAATGCAGCTAGAGTCGGTTGTCGGAGGGCGGGTGCCGCGGCGAGTGCCCAAGTGAGGGCAATGATTATGGCGGATGCGAGGGAGAGACCGCCGAATCCAATCGACGAATGGATGGCGTGGAGGAAGAGGCAGTAGAGCCAACGAAGTTCGATCCAGCGAGCCCCGGCTACGGTGTATGAGAAGACGTCCACCGTTGGTATGCCGTGGGCCGCGATGTATTCGCCGGTTTTGAGCTGCCACCAGAAGTCGGCGGGCCAAATTCGCCGGATGGCCGCGCAGGCGAGGAGGGCGAGGACGGCGCCAAGGACGATGTAGTAAAGATGTCTGGAGACGGTGTTTTCAGACGAGGGGAGTTGAGGGTCGGATGTGGTCATGCTTGGGCAGCATCGAGTATAGGGCAGGCGAGGATGACGACGCCAGAGACGAAAGCGACGAGCGACGACGGCGGGGAGAAGTCCCGATTCGGATGGATCTACCCGCTGGTTGTGGGGCTTGTGGCGTTCGCGACATTTCATCGGAGTCTGTTCAACGAACTGGTGAATATCGACGACTATGAGAACCTCATCCAAAACACGCAGTTCCGAGGATTAGGATGGGAACAGCTTCGTTGGATGTTCACGTCATTTCACCTGGGGCCATATCAGCCATTGAGCTGGATGACGCTTGGAGCGGATTGGGTGGTCTGGGGTGGTCGGCCCGTAGGTTATCACCTGACAAACTTGCTGCTGCACAGCGCGGCGGCGGTGATGTTTTATTTTCTGTCGCTTCGTTTGCTGCGATTAGCGCGCCCTGAGACAGACGGCGTCGCCGTGCGAGTCGGGGCGGCAGCGGCGGCGCTACTGTTCGCGATCCATCCGCTGCGGGTGGAGTCGGTGGTATGGGCGACGGAGCGGCGGGATGTTCTATCGGGGCTGTTCTACTTCGCGACGGTGATCGCGTATTTGCGCTACGTGGAGGCGACGGGTTCGGCGCGCGTACGGTGCTACGCGCTGACGATCGGGCTTTTCGCCATGTGCCTGCTTTCGAAGGCCATGGGAATGACTCTGCCGTTGGCGCTTCTGATTCTTGACGTATATCCATTACGGCGCGTACGCGAGGCCGGGGTATCGAGAGTACTTATTGAGAAGCTGCCGATGCTGGCGCTGGCGGCCGGGGTGGCGATTGCAGCGATCATCGGGCAGCGGCAGGTTGGGGCCTTCCAATCATTGGAGCGGATTGGATTTGTGGATCGCGTCCAAATCGCGGCCTATGCGAGTTGCTTCTACGTGGTCAAGACATTGGCGCCGTTCGGGTTGGCGCCAATGTATGAGATTCCGCGTCCGCTCAATCAGTTGCAGCCGTATCTGGTAGCGTCGGTCGGCGTGGTGCTCGTCACTTGCCTGCTGGCGGTTTTGCTTCGTCGACGCTGGCCGGGGTTTCTCGCGGCTTGGGCGTTTTTCTTAATCACGCTTGCGCCGGTTTCGGGGCTGGCGCATGCGGGGCGACAGATAGCGGCGGATCGATACACCTATCTTCCGATGGCGGGATTTGCGGTGCTTGCGGGCGGCGGAATTGCGTTTGGGTTTAGCAGATCGGGTCGGCCGCGGCGGCGCTTGCCGCTGGGGATAGGCGTCTGTGCGGCTGTATTGGGGTTGGCGTTCTTGAGCGTTCGGCAGAGTTTGATTTGGCATGATTCAATCCGCCTTTGGAACCGAGTGCTCGAGATCGATCCGCAGAGTGGGACGGCGCACATGAACATCGCAGTGCAGCTGCATATGGGGGGCGCGAATGAATCGGCATTGCCGCATGCGATGCGGGCGGCAATGCTGCGGCCGGATAGTTCGGATTGCCAGTTCGTTTGCGGACGCGTCTTGCGCGGGCTTGGCCGGGACGATGAAGCGTTCGAGCATTTTCGTGTTGCGGCATTGGCGGAGAATTCGAGTCCGGAGGCGCAGGCCGAGTACGGAATTGCGTTGGCACGTCGCGGAGACCTCGACGCGGCGGCACCGTTTCTTGAGCGAGCAACGACAGCGATGCCGGAGCACGCGCAGGCACAAATGACGCTGGGGCTGATTCAGGCGGGCCGCGGGAACGGCTTGGCGATGCGGAAGTGCTTCGAGCAGGCCAGCATTGGTGACGGGCTGACGGTCGAGTCAGTTCGGGCGATGATGATTGCAACGACGCGAGTTCTGGGGCGTCCAGCCGCGGCAGAGATCGTCAGGCGAGCACTCGAAACGGCATCGAAGACGAGCGACAAAGCACTCGAAACTGGATGCCGAGAGCTGTTGGCCGAATGACCAAGTTACATGGCAAAAAGAAAGAGGCGGCATCTGTCGATACCGCCTCTCGTGGATCAAACCTTAAGGATTCTCGACTTAGCGCTTGCGGCGGATGAGGCCGAGGACGCCGAGGCCGAGAAGACCGATGCTGGTCGGCTCCGGAAGGAGGGCCAAGGTCCATGTGGGGACCGCACCCGTGTCCTGGAGAGCATTGTCAGTGATTTTGATGGTCCAGTTACCATTCGACTGGCTGCCGAGGAGAGTCAACAGGTTGACTTCGACGTACGAGCCAGCGTAATTGGTGGAAAAATTGTTGCTGCTCGCGATGTAGTCGCCTGAGCGCATGTTGTAGGTATCGCCACCACCGGTATCACCGAGGGGGGCCGGTGCGCCAGTGACGCCAGCCTCGCTCCACCAGTTACCGGACGGAGTTCCGGCGTTCTGGAGAGAGATGTTGGTCTGGCCACCGCCGAGAGCGCTGAAGTTGGTCGCGCCAGTTCGGCTGGTGAACCGATAAGTGCCATTGAGCAGGTTGGAGGAATCGCCGACGCCACCGGTGGTGAAGCTGCCGGTGCGGCGCATGATGGTTCCGACGCCGCCATTCGGTGCCGTGACCGTAATGACGAGATCGCCAACCCATGTGTGAGATGCGTTATTCAGCGTGACGGCGATGCCAGTGATGCCGAACGAGTTCGGGACGTTAATGGTCGAGCTGATGCCCGTCGCGTTATTGTCCGGAATCGCGCCGACATTGGCGCTGCCCAAGAATTGGGCATTCGCCGATGCAGCGAACACCGCGATGGCTGCGACTGAAAGTCCAATGATCTTCTTCATGTTCTCTCCTCCCTTGTTTGTTCCATGCGACGGGTATTGATACCTGCCGCCTTCTTTCGCCCTGGACTGTTTTGAAGGGGATACCGCGGAAATGCTTCCCGTCCGGCTTCCTTCCCTCTTCTCGCGCCGATCGTAACCGAAACCATGCCGGAAATTCAAGGGGAATATCGATGTTCTTGTGCGATTTCACACAATCATTCATAGCGAAGTGGAGCCGAAAAGATGGGGCAGTCCGTTTTTTCAAAAATGACTCCTCAAATTATGCAAGAGCATTGACTTAACGGACGTGCCCTGCCTACTGCATTCTCATTCTGACCCCAATTTCGTCCGCCTTGGATACCGAGTTTCAGTTTTGATGGAGTGTGAATATTTATGCGGGCGATGTCCGCGCGCGGTGAGCTTCGATGAACTTGCCTTGGGCGGGGTACCGTCGATTTCAATCCTCAGGAGGACGCGCTGCTTTGCGATATTTCCCTTCGTGAAAAAATGCACTAAGCTCCGGCCGCGATGATTCAGGAAATTCTCGGCTCACAGCTTGGTTTGAGCATCTGCATCATCTGCCTGGGGCTGGCCGTGATCCTCACGGCGGACGCATACTGCATCTACTTTGAGCGAAAAGTGTCGGCCTGGATGCAGGATCGGTATGGTCCGAATCGGGTAGGACCGCTGGGGCTGCTCCAGCCGCTGGCGGACGGGATCAAGTTCATCCTGAAGGAAGAGTTCATCCCGGCTCGGGCGGACAAGATACTCTTTTACATCGCGCCGGCCCTGGGGGTGATCATCGCGCTGGTCGGCTTTGTCATTCTGCCGATTGGCGGGCGGGTGCATTGGTCCTGGATGCCCGAAGGGACCACGCTTCTGGCCCAGGGTGCGAGCGTCGATATCGGCGTTTTGTATCTTCTGGCGGTCGGGTCGTTGACGGTCTACGGCGTGGTGTTGGGGGGCTGGGCCAGCAATAACAAATATGCGTTCTACGGGGCCATGCGGTCGGCGGCGCAGATGCTGTCGTACGAAGTGCCACTCGGGCTGGCCTTGATGACGCTGATCCTCACGATGGGTCAGCTTCGACTCGAAGGAATTGTGACCGGGCAGATCGACTCGGCCTGGAACGCGTTTCTGCATCCGGTCGCGTTTCTGATCATGCTCATCACAGCGCTGGCCGAGACGAATCGCGCGCCGTTTGATCTGGCAGAGGCCGAGCAGGAACTGATCGGCGGATATCACACCGAATACAGTTCGATGAAGTTTGCGCAGTTCTTTCTGGCTGAATACACGCACATGATCACGGCGTCGGGCCTGCTGACGGCGTTGTTCCTCGGCGGCTACGAAGTTTTGCCGTTTTCGCGACTGTTGGCGGGCGTGAATGGGCTTTCGTGGCTGTACTGGATTTCAACTTCGGTGTCGCCGTGGGCGATGGTCTTGCGCATGGCAGTGTTCTGCGGCAAGATTTCATTCTTCATCTTTGTGATGATGTGGCTGCGATGGACGCTGGTGCGGTTTCGATTTGATCAGCTTATGCGATTGTCGTGGAAGGCGCTGGTGCCGATCGGGATGGCGATTGTCGTCGTGCAGGGTGTCCTGCTCTACTTCGGACGACCAATCAGTTGGATTTCGACGGCGGCGGAGATTGGAATTCTTGTCATTGCGGCGATGATCAGTCTGCTTTCGGGCAAGCCGATCACCGGGCGACAATTGAGTCTGGTGGAAGATGACGAGCATGCGATCCGGCCGAGCAAAACGCCGGTGACGGTATAGGCGCGGGATGAGTCTGGATTGGAAACAGACTGATATCGTTTTCGTCGACCAGCCGGCGCTAGGCGCGGCCGAGCGGCTTTATTTGCCTCAGATCTGGGGCGGAATGAAGACGACGCTTCGGCACATGTTCAAGAAGGCGCTGCGGGACCGGACGGTGGTGCAATATCCCGAGCAGGAACGGCCGCTACGGGTCGAGATTTATCGCGGCGTGCATCGGTTGAATCGCGACGAAGATGGGCGCGTGGCGTGCGTTGCCTGTTTTATGTGTGAGACGGCCTGCCCGGCGCATTGCATCCATATTGAGGGCGCGGAGTCGCCGTGGGCGGATCGCGAAAAATATCCGATCAAGTTCGACATCGACGAGCTGCGGTGCATCTACTGCGGCATGTGCGAAGAGGCCTGTCCGGTGGATGCGATCGAGCTGACACCGGAGTTCAAGCTGGTCGGCAAGAGCCGTGAGGAGATGATCTTCGATAAGGAGAAGCTTCTCATGGTGTACGAGCAGACGAAGAACCTGAAGCCGCGGAAAGATCCGGCGATTACAGGGTACCCGGAGACGGGGCACCGGGATCGTGTGCCGTGAACGCTGTCGCATGGGCCTATCTTGCGTATGGGTTAATGGCGGCGGGGGCGCTGGGGATTTACTTCGCGTTGCCGCGCGGCGGGCGGATCAATCGAGCGGCGGCACTGCTGTTTGGCGCGATTGCGGCCGGCGGGATTCTGCTGGTCATGTATCAGGGGCTGGGCGACACGGCGCGGCCTTCGGTGGTGTTTGCGGTGTTTTCGCTGCTGGCGGTTGGCTCTGCGGCGCGAGTAATTACGCATCGCAAGCCGGTTTATTCGGCGCTCTATTTCGTGGTGGTTGTTCTGGCGACTTCCGCGCTGGCTGTGATGGCCGGTGCCGAGTTTCTGGCGATGGCGCTGCTGATCGTTTACGCCGGGGCGATCCTTGTCACGTATGTCTTCGTGATCATGCTGGCGCAGCAGTCGGCCGACGATCCTGAGTCGCTCTCGATGGTGGACTATGACGCGAACTCGCGCGAGCCGGCCACGGCCATGCTGGCAGGCTTTGTGCTCGCGGCGACGTTGAGCGGGCTGTTCATTCAGCGAAAGTGGCCGAGCGTCGCTGCGATCGAAGAGCCGGCCGGAAACACGGTCGCAGTGGGACAGGAATTGTTGGCGCGCTACGCAATACCGGTTGAGTTGGCAGGTGTGCTGCTGATGGTGGCGATGATCGGGGCGCTGGCGATTGCGCGGCGGCACCTGCCGAATGACATGCTGCCGGCGCGGCCACCGGAGTTGCCGGTGGGCGAGATTGGTAAGACGGTCGAGCCGTTCTAGGCGCCGGCCGAGGAAGTACGCATGACGACAGCACCGCAGCTCATGTTCATCGGCGCGATCCTGTTCGCGCTGGGCGTCGCGGGATTTCTGACGCGGCGAAACCTCATCATCATGTTTCTCTGCACGGAGATCATGTTTCAGGGAATCCTGCTGAACCTGGTCGGAATGGGGCTGATGCGCGGCAATTTGCAGGGTCAGGCCGTGGGGCTGTTCGTCCTCGTGGTCGCGGCGGTGGAGGCCGGGCTGGGGCTGGCGATCGTGGTCATGCTGTATCGGCGGCGCGGGACGTTGGACGCGGAGAAGTGGAGCTTGATGCGCGGCTGACGCGCTGGTGAACATGCCCTCGCAGACTTATGCAATCTGGATTCTTCTGGCGCCGTTGCTGGCCGCCGTACTGATCGGGGCGGTCGGGTTGCGCGGATTGCGCGACAAGTCGCACTGGCTGGCCATTGGCGGCGTTGCGGCGGCGCTCGTTTTGGCACTGATGCTCTTCGGGCAGATTCGGGCCGTGCCGGAGGAGGCGCGGGCCGACATTTTCACCAGGTCGCACAAGATCTATGAGTGGTTCCGGCCGGGCTTCGGCGGGCTGGCGTCACTGAAATGGTTTGATTTTGAGTTTCGGATCGATCCGCTGACCGGCGTGATGCTGGTGACCGTGCTCTCGGTCTCATTGATGGTCGTCATTTATTCGTCGGGCTACATGCGCGACCACCACGGGCATCCGGAGCGCGGGTATGAGCGTTTCTTCGCGTTTCTGGCCCTGTTCATCTTCTCGATGTGCCTGCTCGTTCTGGCCGGCAACTTCGTGCTGCTCTATGTCGGCTGGGAACTGGTGGGGTTGTGCAGCTACCTGTTGATCGGGTTTTACTATCCCAAGCCGAGCGCGGCCGCCGCGGCGAAAAAGGCATTCATCGTTACGCGCATCGGCGACTTCGGCTTCGCGATGGGGATCTTTTTGATCTTCTGGCGCTGCGGCGATGTGAGTTTTGCATACGTCTTCTCGCAGGCAGGTCTGGCGAAGCTGGTCGGATGGGAGACGCCGGTCGCGCTGCTGCTCTTTTGTGGAGCGGTGGGCAAGAGCGCGCAGTTGCCACTGCACACGTGGCTGCCGGATGCCATGGAAGGACCCTCGCCGGTCAGCGCGTTGATTCACGCGGCCACGATGGTGACGGCCGGTGTGTACATGGTGGCGCGTTGCGGGGCGATTTTCACCGAGTCGCCGACGGCGATGGCGACGGTCGCGTCAGTGGGAGCGATCACGGCATTTTTCGCGGCAACGATCGCGATTACGCAGTTCGACATGAAACGGGCGTTGGCGTATTCGACGATCAGCCAGCTCGGGTACATGTTCCTTGGGCTTGGAGTGCATGCCGCCGATGCGGCCGTGTTTCACCTGTTTACACACGCGTTCTTCAAGTCGCTGCTGTTCCTGGCGGCCGGCAGCGTGATGCACGCGATGGGCGGGTGCATCGACATTCGACGGTTCGGCGGATTGGCCAAGGGGATGAAGGTCACGGCGTTCGTGTTCTGGGTCGGCGGACTTGCGCTGGCCGGGTTCCCGTTCCTGTCGGGATTCTGGAGCAAGGACGAGATTCTGCATGCGGCGCTGGGTGTGTCGCTGCCGCTGGCGATCGTCGGATATGTGACAGCGCTTCTGACTGCTTTCTACACATTCCGCCTCATCTTCATTGCGTTCCATGGACCGTTGAAGCTGCCGCAAGGCGTCGAGCATGCCCATGAATCGGTTCCCGCAATGACGATTCCGATGTTGCTACTATCGATCGGTGCGGCCGGGGCGGGGTATATCGGCCTGCAGCACGGCGGGAAGCTGAATGAGTTGCTTCGAACGGTGCTCGTTGGGCGACTCGAGGAACATGCACCCGGCATGGCGCATGTCATGAGTCCCGAGGCGGCCATGGCGATGTCCGGCGTGCTGTCGGCGATTGGCATTCTGTCGGCGTGGTACATCTATCGCCGCAAGCCGATGATCGCGATGGCGGCGGCGTTTGCGATGCGCGGGCCGTATGAGCTGATCAAGAACAAGTACTACATCGACGAGCTGTACGACGCAGTGATCGTCCGGCCGCTGCATGACCTGGGCAAGTTTTGCTATGGGTTTGATCGTTACTTCATCAATGCACTGTTGTGGATCATTACGGCGATTCCGCGGGCGGCGGGTTTCATGTTGCGAAGTTTGCAACAGGGGGCGATTCAGGGATACGCGATGGGGATGGTGATCGGGTTGCTGGTAATTGTGGTGGCCGTGTTGTCGGCGACATAAGCAATGGACTTTGTAACGAGCCACATACTGTCGATCCTGATCTTCCTGCCAATCGTAGGGGCAGCGTGCCTTTGGGTATTTCCACCGCGCGCGGCGGCATCAATTCGCCGGGCGGCCTTTGGGATTTCGCTTGCGACGATGGCAGTGGCCATCGCCGCCACGGTGATTTACTACTCGTCGTCTCAGGACGACGTGCGCGCAGTCCGAGTCGGCAAGCTGGGGCTGGTCGAGCAGCACGATTGGATCGGCGAGTCCGGGATGCCCAACCCGCCACGCGAACGGTGCCACGAAACACCGCTGCTCGTGCAGTTCTACGTGGGGGTGGATGGCATCAGTCTGCCGCTGATTCTGCTGACCTCATTGCTGACGCCGCTGGCGATCTGGGCGAGTTTTCACGCGATCCAGGATCGAGCGAAGGAATACTACAGTCTGTTTCTGCTGCTGTTCGGGGCGATGCTTGGCGTTTTCTGCTCGCGCGACCTGCTGCTCTTCTACGTGTTTTTCGAGTTCACGCTGATTCCGATGTATTTCCTGGTAGGGATCTGGGGCGGGGCGAATCGGCGAAAAGCGGCCGACATGTTTTTCCTCTACACCTTCGCGGGGAGCGTGTTGACGTTCGCCGGCGTGCTCTACCTGGGCTGGAAGACATACGCCACAGGTGGCGGGTCGTTGCGATTCGATCTTGATTCGCTGTATCGGCTGGCGGCACAGGGGCATTTGTCGGCGACCGAGCAAACCTGGTTGTTCCTGGCGTTCTTCGCCGGGTTTGCGATCAAGGTGCCATTGTTCCCGATGCACACGTGGCTGCCGCTTGCCCACACGGAGGCACCGACGGCGGGCTCGGTGATTCTGGCGGGCGTGTTGCTCAAACTGGGGACGTACGGCTTCCTGCGTATGAGCGTGCCGATGCTGCCCGAGGCGGCGGTGAACTGCGCGTCATGGTTGGCGGTGCTTTCGGTGGTCGGAATCATCTACGGCTCACTGGCGGCGTGGGTGCAGACCGACATGAAAAAATTGGTGGCCTACTCGTCAGTAGCGCACCTTGGGTTCTGCATGCTTGGCATGTTCAGCTTGAAGATGGAAGGGCTGACCGGCTCGCTGCTCTACATGGTCAATCATGGACTTTCGACCGGGGCGCTGTTCCTGTGCGTGGGAATGATTTACGAGCGCTACCACACGCGTGAAATGTCGAAGATCGGCGGGCTGGCGCGGCGCATGCCGGTGCTGACGTTCTTTTTCGTGTTCTTCACGCTTTCCAGCATCGGCCTGCCTGGGTTGAACGGCTTCATCGGCGAAGTGCTCGTGTTAATGGGAACATTCATTTCGCACACAGCGCAGCGCGGTTCACCGGCCGGTCCGCTTGGGCCGCTCTACGCAGCCGTTGCCGGGACGGGGATCGTTCTGGGTGCGGTGTATATGTTGTTTCTGTGCCGCAAAGTATTGTTCGGGCCGCTGCACGAGCCGGAAGATCACGCCGAGCACGAGCATGATGCCGGCGCGCTACCGATCGATCTGACTGCGCGTGAAGTCAGCATCCTGGTGCCGATTGCGCTGGCCTGCCTCTATATCGGGATTGCACCGAAGCCGCTGTTCGAACTCGTCCAGCCGGCGCTCAAGACGCAGGTGCTCGCGCGAGTCGAGCCGGCCATGAAGCCGGAAGGCAGTTTTGCGCGGGTGGCGGGCCGGCCATTGGCAGTGGCGGAGTCGGCTTCGACTGAACGTTCGGCGAGGGTGCGATGATGCTGGCGATGCACCCGATTATTTCGACGCTGGGCCCCGAGCTACTGCTGATCGCGGGCGCGTCATTCATGCTATTGGCCGGTCTATCGGGGAGCGGCCGGGCGAATCGCGCGTTGCCGGCGTTTGCATTCATCGTGGTGCTGGCGGCCCTGGGAACGGCATACATGGGTCGCGAGGGGCCGAGTCAGGCGCCATCGTCGCTGATCGTCGACTCGCTTTCCTGGTATGTGCGGCTGATCACGCTCACGATCGGGCTGGCGATTTTATTAGTGAACTTTCACGTTCCGGCGGAGAAGGAGCGCGGCGAATTTCTGGCGCTGCTGCTGTTCTCGCTGGCCGGCGTTTTGATGGTCGGCGTCGCGGACGATCTCATCTTGCTCTTCCTGGCTTTGGAATTGGTGAGCATTCCGACCTACATCCTGATTGCGATGTCGCGCACGGATGTGAAGGCGCAGGAGTCGTCGGTCAAGTATTTCTTCTTGGGGTCGTTCGCCGCCGCCTTGATGCTGTACGGATTCAGCTTTCTCTATGGGACGGGCGGAACGACCACAATGTTCGGCTCGTCGGGCGTGGCTTCGCTGGCGAGCCACCTCGCGGCCAACCCGGCGGCAGTTACTGAGCCGCTGACGATGATCGGCCTGTTGCTTGTGTTCGCCGGGCTGGCGTTCAAGATGACGGCGGTTCCGTTCCATTTCTACGCGGCAGACGTCTATCAGGGCGCGGCGTCGCCGGTTTCGGGGATGCTCGGGTTCGTGCCGAAATTTGCGGGGCTGGTGGCGCTGATTCGGCTCATGTCGATGTTTGGATGGAGCTTGCCGGCCTCGGCATTCTGGATGCTGTGGGGCGTGGCGCTGACGAGCATGACGGTCGGCAATCTGCTGGGTCTAATGCAGCACAACGCGAAGCGGATGCTGGCGTACTCGGGCATCGCCCACACGGGGTACATGCTGGTGGCCGTACTGGCGGGCCCCGGGCTGGCGGGTGAGACGGGACCGACTCGGAATGGAGTCAGCGCCGCGCTGTTCTACATTGCGGTTTATGGACTGATGAATGTTGGGGCCTTCGCAGCGCTGGGGTCGATGCGACGCGCGGACAGCGACGATTCGATCGAGGAGGTCGATGATTTGTCCGGCGCCGCAGCGACTTATCCGGGGGCTTGCCTGGCTCTGGCGATATGCGTTCTAAGCTTGATGGGATTCCCCCCGACGGCCGGTTTTCTCGGAAAGTTCTACGTGTTTTCATCGGCGTTCGCGTCGGCCGGGGCGTCATCGCATGGTAAGGCGATGGTCTGGCTGGCGATTCTGGGGTTTGTGAATGCGGCTATCGCGGCGGGCTATTACCTTCGGCTCATCGCGACCTGCTACCTGCGGCCGGCGACGACGGAACTTCGCAGCGCGGGGCATCGGTCGCTAAGAATCGGCGTTGCAGTTTGCGCTCTGGCGATGCTGGTGCTGTTTGCACTGCCGGCGCTTGTGACGTCGGAGTCGGAGCCGGCGGGGCAGGTTGCGCGTTCTGCGACGATCGATCGAGCGGGGACAACCGAGGCGGCCGCGGCGGGGCGCGTGTCGCTCACTGCGGATGCGGGGCGTTAGTTAGCGTACTTCAAGGTGAATGACGATATCGTCGGCGTTGGTCACGCGCCAGACGACCTGGTTTTGATTTGGGAATGGGCTGGTCACGCGATCGAGCACTGTGATGATGAGCGTCCCGCCTTTGACGTATTCAAATGAGCGGGCGGTCAGGTCATTCAGGAGCGGGTCGCGCAAGACCCATTCGGGGCGATTGCTGACGAGTGCGTTGCAGAGCGTATCCTGCGTACGCGAAGCGGGGACTGTGCTTCCGACACTGTAGCGGAAGCCGCCTTGCGTGCAGACATTTCCGCCGACGCATGAGAACGCTGAGCCGGGTGACGCGTCACCGAGGACGATGAGCTCGGGAATCGGGATGTCGGTGTTGCCGTCGAAGGGGGCCGCGGCGCTGGTGAAGGTATCTGTCGCGAGTCGCGGGGGAATCGATCCCGTAATTGTCGTGGCAAGCAATTCTGTACCCAGGCCCAGCGTGACGACATCGCAGCCAAAAGTCTTGTCGTTGCTGACCAGCGTTTGCTGTGTGTAACCGAAATCGGTGAAATCGTTGATTTCGTCGGTGCAGACGAAACCGTCCCCGCCGGCCGAGGTGACCAGCGTGAGCGCGAAGCTGACGGCGACCGTGGCTTCATTCCGTACTGCGATGCGCAACGTTTTCTGGTTGTCGTCGAGGTTGCAATAGCTTGAGGGGTTGTCGCTGCCATCGTCGGATCCGCCGCCTCCGCCACCGCCTCCGCCCGAATTGGGCGCCGGACGGGGGAACGCGCCAGTGGCCTGGCCGATGACGACGAAAGTGCCGAGCGGGCTGGTACCGCCGCAGGCCATGGTGCCTAGTACCATGGCGCCAATCCCGGCAATCGCCGTCGCGGCGACGACAAACGTCAGTGATCGCATTTGCTTCATGATCTTTCTCGATGAATCGGCCGGGTAACCCGGCCGCGATCTCATTCCTGAACTACTGAACCGGATCGTGGATGGGCGTGAAGCCCGGCGGTGGACCTACAACGGTCCAGACGGCCTTGTTTTGAGCGGGATTCGGATTGAAGACGCGGTCGAGCACCTGGATGCTGATGCTTCCACCGGCGACGAACTGGAAAAGTTGCGCGGTGCTATCCGCATTGCTTGGATTGGAAAGACGCCATTCGGGCCGGTTGCCCAAATTTACGTTGCAAATTGTTCCCTGGGTGCGTGCCGCAGTGATGTGGTCAATCAACACGCCCAGCGTATTCGTGTAATTCATGCCGGACTGGGTGCAAGGGTCGTTGCCCTGGCAACTGAAGTTTACGTCGCTATTCCCCAGCACAATAACTTCCGGCAGAGGAATGGCGGTAACGCCGTTGAGCGGGGCCGGAGCGGCTGGTGCACCTGATGGGGTACCGCTGGTATTCGGCGGAATAATAATCGGCTGGTTAAAGCTGTCTCGTCCAAAGCTGACGGCCAGCAGCTCATTGCCGCCCTTGAAGCCATTGGCGGAGGAGGGCGTCAGAATGTCACATCCCAGCGTGATCGAGTTTCCGACCGAGACATAGCCGGCGGCTGTGTAGGTCGGGCGATCGGCCTCGCACATGAAACCACCTTGGCCGGCTGAGATCAGGAAGGTGATCGAATAGGTCAGGTTTTGCAGGCTATTGTTGCGGAGAATGAAGAATTCTGGCTTGCGATTGGTTGGAAGATCGCAGGTTGTGTTAATGGTCGGATTCACTGGCTGCGTGGATTGAGTGGTGGTCGGAGTGCGCGGGATTCCACCGCGCGGAAATGTCTGCACGCTCGGATCGCTGACCGCTTGATTGAGCAGCTGCAATGTGCTCAGCGGGCTAGTGCCGCCACAGCCTGAACCGGTGGACGCGATCATCCATGCGATCGCGAGAATTGACGCCGAACCCCAGAGAAACGCCGCACGTTGACTGGTCATCATTGCCGCTCCACGTCTACGAGAACCCATGCAATCCGAGCGAGGCGGGCCGCAACTTCGCAACCGGATACCGCGAGGACCGGGTGTAAGTCGCCCAAGGATTCTGACGGGCGGGAGACCGCAGAATACGGGGGTCGGCAGTGAGGCGCTGTTCCAACCTCCGGAACACCCTATTCTACCGAATTTACTCCTTTGGGACAACCGGGCCTTTGTTTTGGTCCGGCTGTCGTCATTCTCGGACCCGCGCCGACGGATTTGGCGCGCATTTTCGAAGTTTCCTGAATGCGATATCGCCATTGGGCGGCCCCCTCCGTGCGGGAAAAATGGGAAGCTCGAACGGCCGTCGGGCTGAATATGCAGGTTGGCGAGCCACAGCGGCGCAAGTGCTTGTTGGAGCATTAGTTTCGGACTACGATGCGAGCGTTGGATGGGCTATCAGATGTGGCTGGGCTGGCCGAACGTTGTTTCGCTCGCCCGGATCGCGCTGGTCGGGCCATTCGTGGGGTGCCTGGTCTGGATTAATGCCGACGCCCACCCCGATCTGCGGCATGTCGCACTGGGCCTGTTTGTGCTGATGGCGATCAGCGATGGGTTGGACGGATATCTCGCGCGACGGCTGAATCAGGAAACTGCGCTCGGGCGGTTTCTCGACCCCCTGGGTGACAAATTGCTGATTGCCTCCGGGGTGATTGTCCTCACAATCATTGGTATCCCGGATGCGGCGGTTGGCGGGTGGTGCCGGCTTCCGGTTTGGTTGACGGCGGCGTTGCTCGGCAAGGATTTGCTCGTGCTGATCGGATCGATTGTCGTCTATCGCCGCACGAAGACGCCGCTGATCGCCCCGCGGCCAATCGGAAAGTTGTGCACCTCGGCGGCGTTTCTGTTGATACTTTTCATGTTGTTGATGCCGGATCTTCCGGCAAATTGGGCGGTGATTCGAACCGTCCTGATTTGGGCGACGTTGATCATGTCCCTTGCGGCGAGCGCGGACTATGTTCGATTGGGCCTGCAGATTGCAGCCGGGAAGTCGGCTTGGCTGGAGAAACGAGCGTGAGCATGAGCGAGTCACCGTTCAGTCCGATTCCTGAAATTCTCGACGAGCTTCGCGCCGGGCGAATGATCGTTCTGGTGGACGATGAAGATCGCGAGAATGAGGGCGATCTGGTTTGCGCGGCGGAAAAGGTCACGCCGGAAATAGTCAATTTTATGCTGACGGAAGGGCGCGGCGTCCTCTGTCTGACTCTGACCCGCGAACGCTGCGATGAGTTGCAACTGCATCCGCAATCGCCGGAGAACACCACGCAATTCGGAACGGCATTCACGGTGACGGTTGATGCGCATCCGCGATTCGGGACCAGCACAGGCGTCTCTGCCCGCGACCGGGCTATCACCATTCTGACGGCAATGGACGATCGAACGAGGGCCGGCGACCTGCTTCGGCCGGGTCACATCAATCCGCTTCAGGCACGCGACGGCGGCGTACTGGTGCGGGCCGGGCAGACGGAGGGGTCGGTCGATTTGGCGCGGCTGGCGGGACTGCGGCCGGCCGGAGTTCTGATCGAGATTCTGAATGAAGACGGGACGATGGCGCGGGTTCCACAATTGAAGGAGTATTGCACGCGGCATGGCTTGAAGATGTGCACGATTGCATCGCTGATCGAGTATCGAATGCAGCGCGAAGCGCTGGTGCACCGGGCCGAGGAGTTGGATCTGCAGACGCGCTGGGGCGAGTTTCATCTGGTCGCGTATGAGTCGATGGGCGGTGGCGAGCCGCACCTGGCGTTGACCGTCGGCGGGATCGGCAAGAAAAACGCGCAGGGCGCGGTGACGCCGATTGACGATGCCGTGCTGGTGCGCGTGCATAGCGAGTGCCTGACCGGCGACGTGTTTGGATCGCAGCGATGTGAATGCGGAGAGCAGCTCGGAAAGGCGCTTGAGGTGCTCCAGCAGGCGGGGCGGGGCATTCTGGTTTATTTGCGGCAGGAGGGTCGCGGAATCGGGCTGTTAAATAAGCTGCACGCCTATCGCTTGCAGGATGCCGGGTTGGACACCGTCGAAGCCAACGAGCGCCTCGGTTTTCCGGCGGACAAGCGCGACTACGGAATTGGAGCACAAATCCTGCGCGACCTCGGGGCGCGGAAGATTCGGGTGTTGACGAACAATCCCAAAAAAATCTCTCGGCTGGAAGTGTATGGGCTCGAAGTGGTTGAGCAGCGGCCGATCGAGGTGCCGGCGAACGACGTGAACCGAAAGTATCTGCAGACGAAGCGAAGCAAATTGGGGCACACGCTTCACGACCTATAATCTGACTCAGATCGTGGAGTGCCTGCCGCGCGGGCAGGTTTGCCGAGGCATAGGCGAAGTTGTAGAATCGTCGCTCTCGCCGTGAGGAAGAGCAAATGTTGGCTCAAAGCCACTCCTTGCGAAGGTCGGGGTTTGTTTCAGTTGTGTGCGTTTCGCTGATTTTCTGCGGGTCGTGCAATTCGACCCCTATTTCGCTCGATTCGAGCGGCTCGCGATCTTCGTGTCCGGTGCGAGTTTTCTGTCTGCGCGGGCTCTGGGATCTGTTTTCCTGGGGACTGACGGATCTTGCCGGCGAACTCCAGCAGGACGGCGTTGACGCGACTGCGATGAGCGGCCCGAACTGGCCGGACCTGGCTGATTATCTGGTGAAGGCCTATTCCGGTGTCGATCGTCCGGGACCGCTGGTTTTGATCGGACACAGCTATGGCACGGACAACGCGGTGAACGTGGCCAAGTCGCTCAACGAATTTCAGATTCCCGTGCGGCTGTTGATCTCGCTGGATGGAACGTCGCCGGCGCCGATCCCGCCCAACGTTGAGCATTGCATTCATCTTTACATTCCGTCGTATGGCGCCGAGGCCCTGCCGGATGAGCTTCCCGGGCATCCGATTTCGTTGGAGCCGGGCAATACGCAGACCGACCTGCAGAATATCGCGGTCACGCAGGAACGATTCGGTCCGGAAATTGTTGGCATGACGCATTTTGACATTGATTCGAACCCGGCGATTCATAGGTTTGTGATCGACCAGATTCTGCCGCTTTGCAGCGGATCGGGTCCGCAGCGTGAATCCATTCCGGCGGCACGGGCGATTGGTACGGCGTTGAGATGACGATCGAACAGATACCTGCATTTGTTCTGGGTTGGACCATCTGCACGTATTGGTTCTGCGTGGCTGTAAAGGTTGTGCGCGTGCGGCGCGATGCCCGCCACGTAAAGCGCGTGCTCATTCCGGCACACCGGCTCGAGCAGTATCTGTGGATCGTCTGGGTTCCGCTGCTGGTCGGGTGGATGCTCTTGCCGTTCCTGGCGTATCTGGATATCGGGGAGCGTCTGGCGGTTTTGCGACCGATCGCGGCTGCCGCGTCGCCGACTTTCCGAACGTTCCGGTTTATCGCGGCCGGCCTGGGCGTGTTGTGCCTTGGACTGTCCATCGTCTGCTGGCACTACATGGGCCGCCATTGGCGAATGAGCATCGACCCCTCACAGGAAGGGGCCCTGTTTGTTGACGGGCCGTTTTCGTTTGTGCGACATCCGATTTATTCGCTCAGCATTCTTCTGATGGCCTGTTCGGTCGTTATTGTTCCGTGTGCGTTGATGTTGATTCTGGGGCTTACGCACGTCATGCTGATGCAAATAAAGGCCCGGCACGAGGAACAATTCCTCCGTGGGAAGTATGGCCGGGCCTATGATGACTACTGTTCGCGAACGGGCCGGTTCTTTCCTTCGCTGGCCGGTCGTCGCGTGGCACGAACTTCCGGCCCATGAGCGTCGCCCAACGCCATCCTGAACAACACAGCCGGCTGGAGCACTCTTCCATCCCACATTCGGGCGAGATGCCACTAACGCTGTTTCAGCGGGAGATGCTGCTGTGGGAAGTTTCGCATCCCTATAACGCGGCGCACGTACTGAAGATTTCAGGACCGGCGAAACTCGACGAGCTGCGGCGCGCCATCGAGGAGACGTGTCGCGAGTCGGGAATCGGTGAGCTGGATATCGACTTGGGGAGGAAGTCGCTTCGATATCAGCCGCTCCGATCGATCGAGATCCGGACGGCCGAGGGCGGCGTCGCGCCCGACGCGGTGGTGGCATCGATCGTCAACGAGGGGATGAACGCGCACTTCCCGGATCGGGCGCATTATCCGATTCGTTGGGCGGTCGTGTCGGAAGCCGACCGTCGGTCGCATCATCTGATTCTGCTCTATCACCATATCGCCTCGGACGCGCATGGAATTGAGGCGCTGTTGGGGACAATCCTGCCGCGCTATCTGCATGTGGCGGGCATCGAGAATGACGTTCCGCTGACGACCAGCGCGCCCGGGCTGCCCGAGTGGTTTGTCGGGGAGGCGCGGCGGGCGGGCATTGTGCGCAGTCTGCTGCGGGCGACGGCAATGACGCACCGCATGCGCAAGAGCCATCAGATGCCGGACGACGCGACGGAGGACGGGCGGACACGCTTCACAATCCATCGGGCGCCGGTGGAGATGCTGGCTCGTCTGACCGCGGCGTGCCGGCGGCGCGGTGTTGGCGTGAACGACGCCTTTATGGCGGCGCTGGTATGCGCCATTGCGGATCGGACGCCCGATCGGCAGTTAAACGGAGCGCGGCGAAAAATTGCGGTTGGGACGGTGTTGAGCGAGCGTCGGCGGGTGGCGCAGGATCTGGGGAACTTCTTCGGCGTTTGCCTGAGCGACATGCTCGCACTGCTCGATCGGCCCGATGCCGGCGTGGAAGATGTATTGCTGCAGGTTGCCGAGCAGACGCGGCGGCAAAAGGCCGATCGGGCCTATGCGGCCGCGCTCTCGATTATTCGTTACGTGAACATTCGCTATCTGTGGCCGATCGTGCGAATTCCCAATCATCGTCGGAGCTATCGGCGCGTGTTCCCGATCTGTGCGGGCGTGAGCACCATGTTCGTCGATCCTGTGCGATTCGGGGCGGCGGGACGCTGCATTCTGCGCTATCACCGTGTTTGCCCGCCGGGTCCCATGGCACCAATCGTGCTGGCGCCGACGGTATTCGGCGATCAGCTCGAATTGTGCCTGACTTATCGAGTCGCTTCTCGTTCGGCGGGAGAGGCGGCCGACACGCTTGCCGGCGTCGTTTCGAATCTCGAGGCGATCGGGGCGGGCGGCTAGACGCTCGACCGAGGTCGCCGAAAGCGGGGATCAATCTGATCGGAGAGGGAGGGATTCGAACCCCCGGACGCCTTTCGACGTCAACGGTTTTCAAAACCGTCGCCTTCAGCCGCTCGGCCACCTCTCCGGTCGGCGGAGCATCGCCCCGTCCGGAGGGCGGCATTCTAGCGGAAGATCTGCCGGCATGCGGATTTTGGAAACTTGGTCGATTAGTTATTCAGACGAGGCGGCGTGTTGACGTGCAGACTTCCGCCATTGTAAGGCGTACCGCCCCCGGTCGGGCAACCGGTGTAGTTCACTTGAATGCCGATCGCAGTGCCTGGGCATTGATCAAGGCAATCGTTGACGCCATCGCCGTCGCTGTCGCGCTGATCGCACGAGCAGCCGAATTCGTCGGGTGCATGACCGGGGATCGTGAATGGGCAGAGGTCGATACAATCGACCGCGCCATCGTGATCTGAGTCGAGTTGATCGCAGGAGCAGCCGTTTCCGTCGACGGACTTGCCGACAGGCGTGCCCGGGCACAAATCCCAGCATTCCTTCACGCCGTCTTTGTCGGTGTCGATCTGGTTGCATGCGCAACCATTCGCGTCAACCGGCCATGCGAACGGTGAATTGGGGCAGTCGTCGGCGCAGTCGTCGATACCGTCGCCATCGCTATCGGTGCTGTCACAGCCGCATCCCTGCTGATTAACTGCAGTTCCGGGGAGCGTGTCGGGACAGCGGTCGACACAATCGTTTACCCCATCATGGTCACCGTCGAGTTGGTCACAGGCGCAACCGTTGGGTCCGACCGGCGTCCCGGGCGGCGTGCCCGGGCATTCGTCGCCGCAGTTCGGGACACCGTCGTTGTCATAGTCACCGGGCGGAAAGGACGAGTAGCGCCAAAACGGACCCGTGTCATCGGCGATGAACAGCTCGCAAGTGGACGGCTTCACCGCGATGCCTTCGGTTTCGAGGCCCGGAACGAAATACTCAGCGATGATCGTGCCGTTCAGCCGCATGACCGTGACGACGCCATAGGCGTCGTACAGGATGTAGAAAATCTGATTCTGGCGATCGTAATCAAGTCCGGCGATGTCCCAACGCCCCGGCACAGGCGAAAATGCACCAAGGAAGGTCACGCTGGTGGAGGTAGCGCTGGTCTTGATGGGTAGACTGAACATGAAAATTCGACCGTCATCCTGGTGTCCGGCGTAGAACACTCCCCCCTCTGGATGACCCTCGATCGGGACGAAAGTCAGTGCTTCCAATCCGCGGTTCTGCGGGCTCACCATGAAGTTGTTTAAATCAAAGGTGCGCGTGATTCGGTTCGTGGTGATGTCGAATTCGTAGATTCGATTTGGGGTTTCTGTTCCGATGTAGATGAAATTCGTGGCCGGATCGGCATAGCAGACGCCTTCGAGATCGCCCGGGACATTCGTCAGTTGCACACCGGTCCCGTCGGTGTTGAGCATCGCGAGCATGCCGTTGTCATTCACGAGGAATAGCTTGTTGAGTCGCGGATGCCAGACGACGTCGCTGGGTTCAAATCCAATCGGTAGCCCGAAGCCGATGGGCAGCCCCGGCGTGGGACAGGGAAAGGGCTCTGCCGCGCGAGCTGTGGTCACGAAAAATATCGCACAGATTGCTAAACCGGTGATATATGATGTGAACGGCAGATGTCGCGACGGGCGACGCGGGCGCATTGGGAGCGGTTGCAAGGCGGCGCACTCCGGTAGCTGGGCCGGGATTGCGCGCAGTCGAACTCATCCGACTGCGAACGAGCCGGCGATCCACAAAGCCGCGATGTGTGCAATTGTTAAGCCGAAGGCGGGCCGAGTCGGGGTGGGTGCTTCATTCCGCCCTGTTCTCACGCCGCAGAGCCAGAAATCGGACCAAATTAAAAGGTCCGGATTGCGGCTTGCATCGGAAACATCGATGTTCACCCGATGCTTGCCAAAGCTTAACGCGATACAAATATAAGGGTTTTGACGGATATGGTCAAGCGTTTTCGCAGTGGTGGGAGGTCGGTATTACCGGCGATGCGAATCCTTGAACCGGCATTCCTATTCTCCTTCGCAATGGATGGTTAGATCAATTACTCGGGCACGGCGGCCTAACTCGACGTCGTCATCGGTTGCCGCGCGCGAGATTTCTCAGCCCGCTCAAATGAAGAACCTGTCATTTTCCGAGTTTTTCAAGCATCCGAATCGACCGCTGTTACGTCTTCCAAGCGGAGTTCTCGCATCGCTTTCGCAGAGCCCGCGAAATGCGTAAGGAAAGTGATATTGGATGCCAAACGGGGCGGCTCATTTTGACTCGTTTTGCAGCGCCCGAGGTGAGACCGTCTCTGTTTATGTGCTTCGGACACTAACTCGTGGACTACGATTACCGGTCGGGCCCTGGCATCCCTTCGCTGAGGAGATTTCTCGAGCGTATTCGAGTTTCGGAAAGTCGCGGCTGCAAGGCGCGGTTGAATCCAGTGTTTTTCGGGTCTGGGTTCGAGCGATCGACCGATCCAAGATTCAAGGCGCGCCCGGGCAAGCCCCGTCAGCCGCGCTTCGCGAGCCAATTTTCGCAGCCACCCGTTGCGTACACGAACCCGAACGCAATTCCGGTCGGCGTAGTGATTTCGAGGAGAGCGGTCAGGGATGAAGCGGATCGCAGGAAAACTGATTGGGTGGATTGCGTGTGGTTTGTCGTGCGCTTCGGCATTCGGACAAACCGTTGTCATTAACGAAATTCATTACAATCCGCCCGCGTCCGCCGGGGCCGACGCCGAGTTCATTGAGCTTTACAACGCTGGGGCCTCACCCGCCAACCTGACGGGCTGGACGATTTCCAACGGCGTCGTCTATTCATTCCCCAGCGGCACGACGATTCCCGTCGGCGGCTACCTCGTCATCGCGAAGAATGCAGCGCTGCTTCAAGCGGCGACCGGATTTAGCGGAGCGTTGCAGTGGACGTCGGGGTCGCTTGATAACGGCGGCGAAACGGTTTCGATTTCGAATGCTTCGGCAGTTATCGTCGACACCGTTTCATACGACGACGTGGCGCCCTGGCCGACCGCGCCGGACGGCGGCGGCAAATCGCTGGAGCTGATTTCGCCGACACTCGACAACAGTCTGGCATCTTCGTGGGCAGCTTCGCTAGGCAATAACGGGACACCGGGCGCCCAGAACAGCGTATTTGTTTCGGCGCCCGTGTTGGTGGCGCGGACACCCGTTCCAAAGACGATGGTCGCAGCGCTGCCCAGCGTTTCGGTGACATTTGATCGAGTTGTGACGGGTGTGACCGCCGGTGCTCTGACGGTGAACGGCTCAGCGTCAACATCGTTCAGTGGGAGCGGGGCGGGACCTTACCTTTTCAGCGGCTTTGCATCGCCGACTCCGGGATCGGTGACGATCGCGCTGGCGGGCACAGGCATTCTGGATGGATCGAACGTCGCGTTTGGGGGCGCGGCCTGGACGGTGGCGGTCGGGACCAACATCGTCATCAACGAGTTGAACTATCACCCCAATGAACTGGTCTATCCGGCGCAGGAGACCGAGTTCATCGAGCTATACAACGCGGGCGCCAACAACGTCGACATGAGCGGCTGGGAGTTCACGAACGGAATCACGTACACAATTCCGAACGGGACGACGCTCAATGCCGGCGCCTATTTGGTGGTTGCGGTCAACTCAGCGGCATTGCAGGCGGCGACCGGCTACGCCGCCGCGCTGCAGTGGACTTCAGGCGGTCTCTCCAACTCCGGCGAAAAAGTCGGAATTGCGGATGCAAGCTTGAATCAGATCGATCTAGTCGATTACGCCGATTCCGGGGCATGGCCGGGTGCGGCGGATGGCGATGGACCGTCGCTCGAGCTGCGGAATCCGGCATACCCGAATGAGTTTGGCGCGGCTTGGGGCGCATCGATTCCGAACAACGGAACGCCCGGCGCGCAGAACAGCATCTTTCAGGCGGCGCTCGGACCGATCATCATCGGCACCGCCCACCTTCCGATTATTCCAGCCGCTAATCAGGCCGTGACTATTACTGCCACCGTCGTTGACGACTCGCCCAACCCGACGGTGACGCTCTATTACCGGCAGGACCAGGATCCGACGATCGCGTATTCGTCGACGCCGATGCTTGATGATGGGGCCCACGGCGATGGCGCGGCGGGCGACAAACTCTACGGTGCGGTGGTGCCGGGGCTGGCGGACGGCCAGCGGCTGGACTTTACGATCCGGGCGGACGACGGCGGAATCGTTTCGGCCGCGCCGAACGGGAACAACACGCTAGTGGCCGGAGAGAATCCGAATCAAACTTATCTGTGCAAATTCTCGAACGCGGCATTGTCGAGCGACTTTCCGTCGTATCACCTCATCACAACGCAGCACATCCGAAACCTCCAGACGAATGCGATCGAGGACGAATTCGATTCGACGTTCGTGCATTGCGACACGGCCGGGAATTGCAAGAATTTCTATAATTCCGGGCAGCACTATCGCGGGGCGAGCAGCTTGAATCAGCTTCCGCACTCGTACCGGATCGACCTGCCAAACAGTCCCAACTTCGATTCGGAGCTGGGATTCCGGACGACGAAAATCGACCTGTTGTCGCAGGCGATCCATAAGCAGTACCTGGGGATGCAATTCTTCCGCGAGGCGTTCGGCGGCCAGATTCCGACGCCGCGGACCCAGTTCGTGCGATTCAACACGAATCCGTTGAGCGAGGGCGGAACTCAGGATTATGTCTATCACAACATCGAAGTCCTGGATGGGAGCTTCCTTGAGTCGCAGCGCGGCGACGTCACGCCGCTGCGCTGGCCGGATCGGTGCAGTACGAGTCTGTCGGTATGCGGCTCGGCGGCCGATTGCAGTGGCGTGCAGACGTGCGTGTCGACCGATGATGGCAATCTTTATCGCGGGCGGAACGATGGAGCTCGGCTCAATTACAAGGGGCCGGACAAGAACGCTTACCGCACTGATGCGAATGGCGCCAACGGCTACCAGAAATACACCAACGAGGCCGAGGACAACTGGGACGACCTGATCACGCTGAGTTTCGCGCTCGACGCGACCACGACGCCGGATGCCATCTACGAGGCCACGGTCAGCCCGTTAATCGACGAAGATGAGTGGGTGAAATGGTTCGCGATTCACATGCTACTGGTGAATCAGGAAGGCGGGATCTATCGCGATACGGGCGATGACTATTTCCTTTACTTCCAGCGTCAGAATGCGCCGGGCGGCTACAACGCGAAAATGCTGCCATGGGATATGGACTCGACGTTCGGCGGATTCGGCGACACCTACGTTCTCGAATCAATCTGGCGAACGACTGTCGCCAGTCCGCGGCGTTTTATTCGATCGAACGAATATGCCGGGCGATTCGTGAAAGCCATCTGCGACATGATGGGAAACGAATTCCTGCAGCCGACGATGAACGCGAAGATCGACGCATTGCCGACCGCCGTGGCCGATGCAGCGCGCAAGACGCAGCTCAAGAACTGGGTGTCCGCTCGACGCGCGTCCATACAATCCGAAATCAAGACGCAGCTCACAATTTCGAACCTGCCGGGCAGTCCATATCGCAACGTCAATTCGGCGCTGACACTGGTCGGGCAACTGAATCAATGCGGCACACGCTATGTGCGAATAAACGGACAGAATGCCGATTTTCTGAGCGTCTTTAGTGCCACGTGGGTGAAGACCATCACGCTGACGCCAGGGTTGAATTCGATCACGGTTCAGTGCCTGGATTATACGAACACCGAGATCAGCCGAATCGATACGTCAGTTTTCTATGACCCGGCGCCATTGCAGATCCTGGTCACCGCACCGTCCCGGATGGTGGACAGCAAGACGCTCACCCTGAAGGCCGAAATCCTGGACGTGAACGGGCGAATTGACTGGCAGACTTGCGCTACCCTCGGAACAGTATCTGCAACGCGTGTCTCGGATGGCACTCCGGTCCCGATCTCGGTGACGACATTCGAGACGTTGAACGCCGGAGTTGGCGCAAATGGTCCCATTACGGACACGCTTCGCTTCTACAACGGGGCTGGCAGCGTCTCGATCACGCTCGATCAGGGCGCTGATACGCCGCCCGGCGACATCAATGTCGTCGTCACTGTTGGATCGTTGAGCGCATCTAAGATCGTCACAGTGCTGGACGGTGATAATCCAGCGTTGTTTAAGTCCCTGTCCGGCACACTGTCGGGCGCGGACTTGAGTTGGTCACCGGCCAATGGCGTGATTCGTCTAACCGGCGATGTGGTCGTGGATGCAGGCAATACGCTGACAATCCAGCCGGGAACGCTGATCATGGCCGATTCGGGCAGTCCGAGTCAGGGTGTCGCGATCATCGCTCAGAACGGTGGCGTGGTCAGTGCGCTAGGCACACAGACTTCTCCGATATTTTTCTTCCCGACGGCGGGCCCGTCGGCCATGTCGCTCCCGCAGGCGATCGGCAACAACGATGCGTCGTGGCGCGGTATTCAGCATTCCCAAACTGGGTCGTCGCAGTATCGATACGTATTTCTGACGGGCGCCGGCAACGGTCCGGCGAGCGGTCTGACGCGGCCGGCAATTGTCAGTGCGTCGAATACGCACGGTGTGACACTCGATCGCTGCGTCTTCGCCGATTGCCCGGGTGCCGGTCTGTTCGTGGCGCCGGGGGCGAGCGGAAGTAGTGCGATTCGAAATTCGATGTTTTCGCGGCTGGGCATCGGCGGGGCCTGGCTCGGTGCCGGTTACTCGGTTGATGTTGAGGACTCGTGGTTCACGCGGATCGGCCGCGCGCCGTCGGCGAATGGTGTGGATGGCGATGCGCTGATATTCGATCAAGCGGGTGGAACCGCGCACGTGCGACGCTGCCTGTTGACCGACTGCGGCGATGACCTGATCGAGATGTCTAACGGCGCTGCTGCGACCATCGAAGATAGCATCCTGAGTGATGCGCGCGACACCGCGGTCGTCGCCGACGCGTCGATTACTCAAGCTTTGACCATGACCAACAGTTTGGTCTTCAACGCACCCGGCGGTGCGCGCTGCAACGGGCGTGCGGCAAACCTGAGTCTTTGCACCATCGGTCAAAATGCGATTCTGGATGGAGCGGGCTGCGGAAGCACGGCGGTGGACCGTTGCGTGCTATGGCCGAGTAGTCTAAGCACCTGTTGCGGAGCGGTTAACAATTCGATTGTCGGCAACCAGGGCGACCTCGGCTGCGGCACGGGAAACTCGTCGCAGGACCCGCTCTTCGTGTTGCCGTTTCCGAGTGGATGCAGCTATCAACTGTTGGGGGGATCACCAGCGTTGGCGGCCGGACCAGGCGGAACGCGAATCGGCTGGCAAGGGTTCACCGGGCCGCGTCGCGGTGGTTTGATGAGTATTTCACCGGCCGGGCTGGCGGCGCTCCCAGGTTCGACTACGTCGCTGGATGTTTTCCTTCAGTTTGCGCTGCGTGTTCGCAGCTACACCACTGTCATCGCCATTACCCGCACGAGTGGAACGGGGAGTGTCAGCGTGGATTGCCCGGGCGGCGTTTCGATTGCGACCGGGCGCACCGACCATGTGTTCTATGGACTTGGCGGAACGCCCAGCACGAATTGCACGCTGAGGGTGGCGTCGGACCAGTTGGCGAGCGGATCCGTGGATGTGGGCTCCACTGCGAAATACCTCTCGACGTATATGTTGCACGTCTCTCCGGACGCCGCCGAAGGAAGCACTTTCGAGATTCGAGTGGTCGGCTATGGCGGTTCGATCCTGGGTGACTCGGTCGGTGCGGCGGTTGCTTTCGAGGCGGCGCCGCCCACGGTACTCACGATTGGCGAATGCCCGACCGCCGACGCGGGGTCCGATCAGCTCGTCTGCTCACCTTCCTCTGTGTCTCTGGGTGGTACAAGTCTGCGAAGTGAGGGCTGCACTTGGAGCACGTCGGGGGATGGGTTGTTTGACGATCCAGGAGCGTTTGGCGCGATCTACACGCCGGGGCCAAATGACGCCGCCAGCGGCTTCGTGACCCTGACGCTGACTTGCCAGCCGCTCGCACCGTGCGTGACCCCGGCGCAGGACTCGATGCAAGTCTCCTTTGTCCCGCCGCCGGTGCTTGAGGCGGGTGCGGATCAATCCCTGTGCCATGGTACCGCGGCTCAGGTGTCGGCCAGCGCAATTCATACATCCGGATGCATGTGGCTCACATCCGGCGACGGCGTTTTCGGCGATGCGAGCCACTTCAGCACGAGCTACACACCGGGAACTTCGGACTCAGGGTCCGGAAATGTTGTATTGACGTTCCAATGCAATGCTGAGGCGCCCTGCCAGGGCCCGGTAAGCGACACGCTGCATATTCATTGGACGACCGGTTCTTTGACCGGCGACATGAACGCTGATGGAGTCACAAACGGTGACGACATAACGAGTTTCGTTCGCGCGGTGATCGCACAGTCGACGCAGCCCGCGGACGTGTGTGCGGGTGATTTCTCGCTAAATGGACAGGTATCTGTGGAAGATATCAGCGGTATGATAGGTGTATTATTAGGGACATAGGGCCATCTATGCGGACGCTGGCGCACATCCCGGCAGGCGCGTGGACCAACTCTCGTTGGGCGCGCATGGGGTGCGCGCTTATTTTCTCAATCTTAATGGCCGGCCAGGCGAGCGCGGCGGTCGTGATCAACGAGATCATGTACCACGCGGCTTCGGACAATCCAAAGGAAGACTTCATCGAACTCCGCAACACGGGTGCCGCGGCGGTCTCGCTCGCCAACTGGAGCATCAACGGCGTCGGCTTCACGTTTGGTGCAGGCGCCTCCATTCCCGCGGGCGGTTTTATTTTGGTTGCGCAGGACGCGACCCGGTTCAATGCGGTTTACGGCTTTCAGCCGGATTTCACCTTCACCGGAGCCCTCTCAAACTCCGGCGAGACGCTGAAGCTGATTGACAGCGGCGGCCTCGTGCAGGACCAGGTGACTTATTCAGATCACGCGCCGTGGCCAACCACGCCGGACGGCAAGGGTCCCTCGCTCGAATTGATCGACGCAACTCAAAATAATGACGATCCGCGAAACTGGCAGGCATGTACCGCGGTCGCCCACCAAACGGCCAAGGCCGCGAACTCGGTGCAGGCGACGGGGCTGCCACCCTGGATCTCAAATGTGGCGTTTCCGACCGAGCCGGCGGCCAACACCGCGATCCCGGTAACGGCCCACGTCATCGGCGCTTCGAGCGTGACGTTGACGTACAAGCTGGACTTCGGATCCGACACGACCATTGCGATGCTCGACGATGGATTGAGCGGCGATGGCGCGGCAGGCGATGGCGTCTATGGGGCTACGATCCCGGGGCCGGGCACCGCTTCGATCTTCCGATTCCAGATTCTCGCGACCGGCGCGACCGGCACGATGCGCTATCCGCGGACGGACGACACAACGAATTACGTCGGCGGGATGGTTCCCGACGCGACGCTGACATCCAACCTGCCCAGGTTCCATTGGCTGATCCTGCCAGCGGACTACCAACAGGCATTAGCAACCAAATTTACGGACACCGAGTATCCGGCGGTGTTCTTCTACAACGGGACGCTTTACGACAACATGAGGATTCGGGTGCGCGGCGATCGAGCGAGAAATTTCCCCAAGCTGCATTGGCTCTTCAAGTTTCCGCAGGGGCACGATTTCTCGGCCGCCGGGTTGTATCCCTTGCCCGTCCAAGAAATTGATATGCAGGGCTGCTACGCGGACAAGTCCTACATGCGTGAGATGCTCTCGTACGAGACCTACCGCGACGCCGGTAGTCCGTCGAGACTGATCAACCCGGTGGCCCTCTTCCAGAACGGCGCATATTACGGCCTCTACCTGACGATGGAGCCGATGGAAAAGGAATACCTGACGCGCAATGGACTGGACGAAGAAGGCGCCTGGTACAAGGCGGCCCAGGACTTTCACTATGAGCCGCAGGGCCACCTGCCGCCGGATTATCCAAAACAGAACAGAACCTACGAGGACTACACCGACCTCTACAATCTTATTGACAATGTGAACAACCTGAGCGGACAGGCGCGGCGCGACTACTTGTTCGCGAACCTGAACATTCCCGCCGTAATCAACTACCTCGCTGCGACGACGATCGTTCACGACAATGATCACATCACCAAGAATTACCTCATGTTCCGCGACTCGGACGGAACGCAGCGATGGATGATTCACGCATACGACAAGGACCTTACGTTCGGGCGCAATGCCGTGAACGCAGTGCTCAATGACACGATCTGGGCAAATGTTGATGTGATCCCCGGCCGGCCAAATGTCTCACCCAGCCATCCGCTGTACGGCGAGCAGGCGCATCAGAAGTACAACTTCTTCTGGAACCATTTGATCGACGCAGTGCATGCCATCCCCGAGTTCAATCTGATGTACTACCGGCGCCTGCGGACACTCATGGACGATCAATTAGCGCCCGGTCGTTACGAGGCCCGAATTGACACGCTAAGCGCATTGCTGGCAACTGAGGCAGCGCGGGACACGCAAAAATGGGGCCAGTACGGGACGGCGCAGACCCTCGACCAGGCCACCACCATTCTCAAGAATGATTATCTGGCGGTTCGTCGCCAGCACTTGTTCGTGACGCATCGCATCCCGGGCGAGATTCCAACCACGCAGTCGTCTGCTCCGCAAATCGTGATCAACGAGATTATGTACAACCCGGCGTCGAACCCCGAACTCGAGTTCATTGAGTTATTTAATCCCTCGTTTGACGAATCGGTGGACCTGTCGGGCTGGAAGCTCGAAGGAGTAGACCTCACTTTTCCGGGCGGGTCGGTCATTCTGCCGATGAGCTATGGTCTGGTGGTTCGGAATGACGTCGAATTCCGCGCGGCCTACGGCGGGACATTCCTGGTTCTCGCTCAGTACCCGGGCAAGCTCGACGGCGGCGGCGAAAACCTCGTCCTGAAGAATCGAAACGACGTCGTGATCGATTCGGTGAGATACGACGACGACGCGCCCTGGCCAACGACGGCGGACGGCGGCGGTCCATCCCTAGAGTTAATCGACGTCGCGCAGGACAACGATCGAGCCGTGAACTGGGCTCCGTCGGCTAGCGCGGGCGGAACGCCGGGAATGCCGAACTCCACGATCGGGACGACCCTTCCAGTACCCGGCCTGTGGGTGAATGAAGTGTTACCGGTCAACACGAACGGCATCCGCGATGAGCAGAACGAATTTTCGCCGTGGATCGAAATCTATAATTCCACCGGCTCGCCGATCGACTTGAGCGGCATGCACCTGACCAATCAATACTCCAATCCGACCAAATGGACATTTCCCAATGGAACGAGCTTGGCCGGGAATTCGTGGCTGATCGTATGGGCCGACGCCGAACCAGGTGAAGGGCCGCTGCACACCAACTTTGCGTTGAGCGCGGCGGGTGGGGTGGTCGGACTCTATACGGCCGATGCGCACATCATCGACTACCTGAACTACGATCCGCTTCCGGCAAACGTGTCATTCGGCAAGTTTCCGGATGGAACCAATCCACGGCAGGAATTTGCCGTTCCCTCGCCCGGAGCAATGAACTTCGTTCCACCGGCGCGTTTGATTCTTAATGAATACAACGGCGTCAAGGATGACGGCTTCCTCAAGAACGGGGCCTCGGACATTTACTGGGGGCGCGTCCTGGGGAATGGCGGTGACTGGTTCGAGTTGGTGGTCGTCCAGGATCACCTCGACATCCGCGGCTGGAAGTTGATCGTCAGCGACAACACCGGTGCGGGCAACCAGACCGTGCAGACGCTGACGCTGACCAACAACGCGCTTTGGGCCGACATGCGGGCCGGAACGATCATCACCGTTTCGGAGAATCTGGCTGACGATGTCAGTTACGACCCGGGCAATGGCGACTGGTGGATCAATGTGCGGGCGAGCAGCGCGGGCACGGGGACGTATATCACCGCCGCCAATTTCTCCGTCTCAAACAACTCATGGCAACTGACGATCCGCGACGCGGCTGACGCGCCTGTCTTCGGCCCGGCCGGCGAGGGTGTGAAGCCCGACACCGGGATCGGCAACGACGAAATACTCCTGTTAGACGAAACCCCGGGCCCGGCGATCACGCCGCGATCCAGCTACAAGGACGGCTCGGATAGCACATTTGGAGCGCCGAATATCATCGGCGACGGCGAAACTCAGGACTTCGGAGTCTTGCGCGGGTCCTACTGCGATCCGCCGCCCGGTTTTTCCGATGCCGGCAGCAACATCGCATCGTGCGGCGGCGGTCCGGTCACTCTGCAGGGTAGTAGCATCGGAGCGATCTCGACAAACTGGGCTTCGCCTGGCGATGGGGCGTTCGATAACGCATTCTTGCTTCACGCGACGTACACGCCCGGCCCGGCCGACCTCGCCGCCGGATCGGTTGTGCTGACGTTGTTCGCGAACTCGGCGCCGCCATGTTCGACCGTCGGGTCCGACACGGTCACGATTACATTCACCGCGGCCCCGGTCGCGAATGCTGGAGTCGATCAGACCGTTTGCACATCCTGCGCCGTCGACGTCACCGGTACTTCGTCGCACAGCGCCGGATGCTTGTGGGCGACCTCGGGGGATGGAATCTTCGACCACGCTGGCGAGCTAACGGCGACCTATACGCCCGGAGCCGCGGATATTGCCGCTGGCTCGGCGACGCTGACGCTGACCTGTCAGCCCGTCGCACCGTGCGCATCGCCTTCCCATGACTCGATGGTGGCCGCGATCATCCGGCCGCCGCAGGTGTCTGCGATTGGCGGACGTTACCTGTCCGTGAAGCCGCCGCCGGACTTCCCGTCCGTAGCACTGCGAGTCGAGTCAGCTTCGATGCCCTGCCTGCCGAAATACCTTGACGCGAGCGGACTGCTCACGACCGATCCGGTGTTCGCGACATCGGCGGCCTGGGGGACGATCGTCGTCAAAGATCGGACGATCGTTCCGGGCACCGCGTATTCGATTAGGGCGGACGTGCGGACAGCCGCTCAGTCTGCGAATCTTTCCTCGCCGGCGACGGCCACAACCTGGGTCTGGGGCGACGTAAACAACAGCGGAAGTGTGGACATCAGTGACATCGTGTGCTTGCTGGACGGTTTTCAAGGTCAATATCCGAACTGCACGCTCTATGGCGATGACCTTCGCGGAAACAATCCCGACGGCGTGATCGACGTCATGGACATTGTCGCCGTGCTGGACGCATTCCAGGGTATCGCCTATCCGGATGGAGCGCCCTGCAGTTCCGGACTGATGATGGCGCCGCCATCGGGTGGGCCGATGGCCGGACTGATGCTCGTTCCGCGCGTCCGCAGCGCGGCGCCGGGCGGCGTCGTCCGCGTTGATGTGTTCCTGAGCGGGGCACCGACATTACGCGCCTATCAGCTTGCATTCGCGAGCAGCGGGGGATCGAGCGGGCGGATGAATGTCGAAACAATCTCGATTGATTCGCAACGACCCGATTACGCATTCGCCGGCCTCGCGGCGCAATCGGCCGTGTCGACGACGGGCGGTAAGCTGGCAAACGCCACCATGAGCGCCTGGGCCAACTGCTCGGCCAGCCGCTATCTCTGCACCCTGACGCTACGCGCGACAGCCGACAGCAACGGGACGTTTGTTGTGAAATTGGGCGACAGTCCGGCGACGCTGCTGCTCGACGCGGGCGGAGCGGTGTTGAACCAAACTACCGGATCCGCCAAGATCGCCGTGATTCGCGCGGTAAACCTCGGCGCAGCGGCGGCTTCTCCGGGCTGATACGCGGCGGACTCATGCCCGCTTGAGTTTTCCAATTGCAGCGGACATTTCGGCGACTCGACGCGGATCGGGCGGATTGAACCACGCGCCATCCCTCTTGAGCCACGATCCGACGATGAATCCGTCAGCGTGAGCTGCCAGCGCGGCGAGATTCTGGGGAGTGGTGCCCGATCCAACCAGAACCGGAAGACGGACCGCCTGGCGTATGGCGGCCACATCCTCCACGGAAGTGGGCTGTCCGGTGGCTGATCCGGTCACGATGACGCCCGACGCGCCAAAGAACTGGGCGGCGCGGGCCGTCTCGGCGAGATCGACATCGCTCGTCACGGCATGGGCGGAGTGCTTTTTCTTGATGTCGGCGAAGACTCCGATTGAGTCAGCGCCGATCTGCTTTCGAAAACGCAGCAGCGGGCCGGCGTCGGCGCGCGGCATAAGGCCCTCGTCGGCGACGTGCGCGAAAACGAAGTTCTCTGCGCGAATGAATTCGGCCCCGGATGCCAGGGCGACCGAGAGCGCGGCGCGGTTCGCGCCGGCCAGCACCTGAACGCCGATCGGCAGCGCGGACGCCGCGCGGACCTGCGTTGCGATCGCCGTCATGGCGGCAACGATTTCCGGCCCGACGCGCTGTCGCAGGTAGGGGGCATCGTGCATGTTCTCGATGATGATCGCATTCGCGCCGTGCTCAGTCAGTATTCGCGCTTCATCGGCCGCCTGCCGGGCGATCTCGGCGACCGATTGCGTCGCGCGAGGCGTGCCGGGCAGGGATTGCACGTGAATCATGGCGATGAAGGCGGGCCTCGGGCAGGACTGCAGCCAGGCAGGAGTCGGTGGCATGGGGCCGCTGGACATGACCGACAATATCGGCGGAACGCACGCGTTTGTCATTCCGGTGGGCATGCGAAAAGCGCCAAAGGGCTATAATCTAAGACCTATGAACTCTTTGAGCGCCCTGCGTTCCCGACGCGGTCCCCTGGGCGGATTTATTCGAATCATTTCAAGCATCTGGCTCGGCATCGGCCTGCTGGCGGCCATCATCGTTTATAGCTCGGTGGGCTCGGCTGTCCCACCGGTTCGGCAGTTCTTTGAGCTGACCGAGTTCGAGTACTTCAATCACTGGGTTTTCGTGACGCTGATCGGCATGTTCTGCGTGGCGCTCACGGCGGCGACGGTGTTTCGAATCGCCTTCAACCGCATCAACCTCGGCGTGATCACTGTCCACGCGGGGTTGCTCACTCTGGCGCTGGGTTGCGTGCTCTACTTTGGTCGAAAGATCGAGGGCGACGTGCTTCTCTTCAATCCGCGCGTCGAAATTCTTTCAGTCAAGCGATTGCAAAGCGGCGGTGACGATCCCGTTGTTGGACGCGTCGTCGCGGCGGAGGGACGGAGTTGGGAGGCCAACATGCCCGCGCTGGGCGGGCGGTATCGAGTCGAGGTCGAGTCTGTTGCCCAGCAGGGGCTGGCGACGGCCGGCGAAGTAAAATTGCGGGCCATCACGCCCGACGCTCCTAATGGCCGCGAGCTGGTGTTGCGGCAGGACACGCCCCGCGATGCAACCGTCCGGCTGGACGACCGGATTGTGCTGTCGCTCAAGCCCACGAACATCGCCGATCGATTCTATGACAACAACACGCCGGCGTTGCTCATGCGGCGGGGGAATGAAAGTGAACTGTTCTCGCTTCAGGGGTTGCCGCTCTACGGCGAGCGCTTTGTGTCTGGCGTGGAGGAGGTTCGCGATACGGATGGCGCGGGCGTGCGTTCCGCGGGCCTGAAGCCGATTCCCGTCATCGACCGTTGGTCCATGCCGCTTGAAATCGGTCCGGCCGACGGCGTCAGTCTGGCCGATTGGCCGTTTCGAATCGAGATCGACGGCTACCTGCCCTATGCGACGCTTCAGCGGACCGCGACGACGGGCGGCACGGAATTGAATCCGATGGCGCGCGTCGAGGTGGCCTCCGGCGGCCAGAGTCGCGGGGACTGGCTCTTCGCGAGTGTTCCTCGGGACTCTCGTTTTTCGATACCCGGCATGGCCACGGTCGAGTTCGCCTGGCTCGGAGACGATGGGAAAATTCCGGAAGAGTGGACGCGCACCGTGGCCGGAAGGCATGTGCTCGATGTCTGGGTTAAGGACAAAGGCGTCCGCCGGCAATTCGACGTCCAACCCGGGCAGTCGATCGAAATCGAAGGCACACCATACAAATTAACGATTGAGGATATTCAGGACGATTGGCCGCTGGTGACGGCGGCGGTCGCGGGGGCCAGGTCGCCGGTTGCGCGGGTGCTGGTGCGATCGGGCGGTCAATCGTTTCACCGAAGCGTCCTGCAGCGGTTTCCGCAGTTCAACCAGGATCGCAACGACGAAGGGAAAAAGCTCTCCGATCGGGGTCTTGTCGACGAAAACATCGAATTGCGCTACACCGACGCATCGATTCCAAGCGCGGTGATTGTCGCGGGCGACCATTTGTCGCCGGTTGCGGTGGTGACTGCCGCGGGCGGCAAGCGATCGGTTACCGCGATGAAGATTGGCGATCCACTCGCGCTGGGTGGCGACGTGAAGCTCACGCTCGCGGAATTGATTCAACGACCGCGCTTTGAGGAGAGGCCGGCCGTGATTCCCGTGGAGCAGCGTCGGCCGCAACCGGGCCGGCAGGCCTCGCTGATCAGGCTACACGTCGTATCGCAAAAGGGAGATTGGCAGACTCACGTGTGGCTCCCGTTCGAATCGTACAACGACATGCCGACTGAATCGGCGCCGCACTGGACCAGCGTGGCGGTCCCCAATGTAGGTCGGGTCGAATTTATTTATGGAAGATTGCCGCGGCTGCTGCCCGGCCGCGTCGCCCTCCGAGAGATGGAAGTGCAGTTCTATCCGGGCGGCACTCGACCGAGCGAATGGAAGAGCCACATTCGCTGGGAAGACCCGGTGACGCATCGCGTGAGCGAAGGCGTCGCCTATTTGAACAACACGGCAAAAATTGGACCGTGGACGCTGTTTCAATCCGGCGAGGCGCCCGATCATGAGAGCTACACAATTCTCGGCGTCGGCAATCGTGATGGAGTATTGACGATGTTGCTGGGTTGCGTCCTGATTACGTTGGGCATGATGTACGCGTTCTACGTGAAGCCGATCCTCAAGCGGCGGTTGGCGAATCGGTTGTCTTTGGAGGCACAGGCGCGTAAGTCGATGGCCTCGACCGCGCCCGTCGCGGGGCGTTCGCTTACGTCGGCGATGGTTGCCGGGGCAATCTTTTTTGCCGCGTCGCTCATCGGCGCTCCACCTGTTCGGGCAGCCGACCCCATCCCGACTGATCCGACCGGCGGCCTCCGCGCCATGCAGGATCAGATTCACCTTGATCGACTCCGCACGCTGATCGTTCAGCACAATTCTCGCTATCAGACAATCGAAGCGTGGGCGCGGGATGTGATGTCGACCGTGCATGGCAGAGATCAGATGCTCGGCCTCGACCCGGTGGTCGGGGCGCTGGAGCTGATGTTCAATCGGTCGGCTTACGACGACCAGCCGGTGATCTACGTCAAGGACCTGGGCGTGCGCCGACAGATCACCAGCTATCCCATTCACGTGCCGAAGGATGAGGCCCGGCGAATTCGAAGCACCGGCCTGGTGAGCTCCCAATTTCTGGCCGAGCCGGAAGTAGGCCGCACGCTCGATGAGTTGTCCTCGAAGATGACGATGCGCCGCGCGATGGACCGCCTCAACAGTGCGATGTCCTATTACGGTTCGGTCCTCGGTTTGCTACGCGTGGTGCCAAGCCCGACGGGACGCTACGACAGCCCATGGCAAACGATCGACAAGTTGCTCGCCAACCTCGGCGGCGTTCCGGAGGCGGCCGCGGCAAACATCGCGCCGGTCCCGGGAGTCAAGCCCGAGACGGCCGCGAAAGTGCTGACCGATTTTCGCGCGCTGGGGAAGTCGTGGCTCAAGCGCGATGTCGCGGGCATCAACTCAGCGATCGATAACCTCTGCAACGAACTGCCCGACCTTGCTCCGGCCGGGACGTATCCGTCGCTCTCGCAGCGGCAGGTCGAGGTTCGCTATTTTCGGCTTGGGGCACTGACGAATGCATGGGGAATCTACGTCGCGGCCATGTTCGCGAGCGTGTTCGCGCTGATAGGCGGTTGGAAGTGGGCGCAGCGGCAGGCGTTCGGCCTGTTTCTGATCGCATTTCTCGCGCACGGGGCGGGACTGGCGATGCGCTGGTATATCGTCGGGCGGATCCCCGTGGCCAACATGTTTGAGTCGGTCGTCTCGTCGGCATGGGTGGGTTGCGCGATTGCGCTCGTATTGGCCGTGGCCACGCGGCGAACAGTATTCGTGTTGGCCGGGTCATTCCTGGGTTTTCTCTCGCTGGTCATGGGACGAATGGTCGGAAGTGAGATCACGCAGATCGCGCCGATCCTTGATGACATCATGCTGCGGATTCACACGGTGCTGATCATTTCTTCTTACGCAATGATCACGCTGGCGTTTGCGGTTTCGGTTTGCTACCTCGTGGTGGATGCCCGCGATCCGAATCCGCTCGTCTCGCGGCTGACGCTTGGTATCGTGGGAAGTTTGGGGCTCTGCGCCGCATTGGGCACGCAAAATGTGTTCTACGAACTGACGTCGCGTTCGGAGTGGTGGATGGTCATCATTCCGGCGGCGTTTGCGGCGGCCGGGGCCTTCCTGCTGGCCGGGCTGCCGCGCGTATTTGGTAATTTGAGCGGATCGGGTGTGGCGATGGCGCCTCCGGGAGCGGCCGGAATCGTTTCGGCGGCGACGTTCCGTGCGATCACCGCACCCCCGGAGGATCGGTCGGCGCTCCTGGAGGAATTCGATCGAGCGCAGGTCATCCTGCTTCACATGTCAACGATTTCGCTCTTCGTCGGGCTCGTGTTGGGCGCCATCTGGGCGGACTATTCGTGGGGCCGGCCGTGGGGATGGGACCCGAAGGAAGTATTCGCACTCGTGACCTGGCTCTTTTATGCCATCCTGATTCACGCCCGCCTGGCGGTGCGGCGTCGGGCGTTGTGGACCGCCGTTCTCTCCTGCGTGGGTTTCGCGGCGATGCAGTTCAACTGGTGGGTGGTCAATTTCTATATTGTCGGGTTGCACAGCTACGCGTGAGCTTCGGCCGGGTGGTGTTCGAGCAACAGCCGGATGTGTTTCGCAACGCAGCGCCCGAGTGCATCGAGGTCATAGCCGCCTTCAAGCAAACTGACGAGCCGGCCGCCGCAGCACTCATGTGCCAGGTCGAGTGCGGCGCGGGTCATGTCGTCAAATGCCTCGTCTGACAAGTTGATCGCGGCCAGCGGGTCGTCGGCGTGGGCGTCAAAGCCGGCTGATATCAACACAAAATCAGGTTTGAAGGTTCGCGCTGCCGGGAGAAAGGTCTGCTCGAATGCGCGGCGATAGTCCGCGTCGGAAGCGCCGGACTCCATGGGAATATTCAGCGTAAATCCCGTCCCCGCGCCGCGGCCGCGCTCGGTCTCATAGCCCGTACCGGGATAGCGCCGCGACGGGTCCTCATGCAGGCTGCAGAAAAAGACAGACGGGTCCGATTCAAACGCGTGCTGCGTTCCATTTCCATGATGGACATCCCAGTCGAGGATCAGGATTCGCTGCAGGCCCCAGCGCTGCTGGAGGTATCGAGCGGCGATGGCGATGTTGTTGAACAGGCAGAAGCCCATGGCCAGATCGTGCTCGGCATGATGGCCGGGCGGGCGGATGGTGCAGCACGCATTGGCAACTTCGCCGGTCATGACACCATCGCAGGCGGCCAAGGCGGCCCCGACCGCGAGCGTCGCGGCCTCATAACTTTCGGGTGAGATTGGGCAATCGAGCGTGTCGATGTGGGTTTGTCCGGAGCGGCAAGCCTGCTCGACTCGATCGATGTAAGCCGGTGCGTGGTTGGCTTCAAGCCAGCGGCGTTCGGCCGGTCCGAAGGCGAGCGGTGTGAGCCGCCGCATCAGCCCCAGGTCATCCATGGCGCGGGTAATCGCGCGGAGTCGCTCGGGTCGTTCGGGGTGCCCGGGTCCGGTTTTGTGAAGCAGGCAGCGTGCGTCGTAGCACCAGCCCGTCTTGGGCATGTGATCGTCCTCTCGGCGTGCTGGTCAATTGCGGGCCGCGTCTGTAGCTTACGCCGTCTTGAATCGCATGTCTCCCACGACGCGACGATGGCTGTCTCGATTTGTCCGGCTGGCGGTAACCGTCGCGGCGGTGGCTTATCTCTACACCAAAGTGTCCTGGTATGACCAGGTTTCGCTGGCGGAAGATCCGGCGAAGTCGTTTCGGATGCTCAGTCGCCCAGGCGAAAATCCGATGCGCCTGGACGATCCCGAGACAGGGCGAGTATTCACCGCGCCGCATTCCCAGTTGGCGTCAGACGCGCAGATGGCGCCGTTCAAGCGGCGGCCGGTCGAGCCGGGTCTGCGAAACATCGTCCGGCGGATGAATTTGAAATGGGCCTTGCTCGCGGTGGTCGCGCTGGCGCCGACCACGATCATCCTGGGCTGGCGGCTCCGCTACTTGCTGGCCATGCAGCACATCGAAATGTCGTTGTACGAGGCGACGTTGCTGACCTTCGCGGGAAACTTCTTCAATTTCGCCCTGCCGGGGACGACCGGCGGCGACATCTATAAGGCCTACCACATCGCCCGGCACGCCCACCGCCGAACCGAAGGCGTCACCATGGTGTTTCTCGATCGCGCCATCGGCCTGATCAGTTTCCTACTGCTGGCGGCGGTCTGCATCTTGTTTTCCTGGCGGTCATCGGCGCTCGGGCCGCTCGGCAAGCTGGTTGGCGTGCTGATGGCGGCCCTGTTCGTCGGCTCGACGATCTTTTTCTCGAAACGGTTTCGGCGCTGGATTCGTTATGACGCACTGCTCTCCCGACTGCCGATGGCCGATCGGCTGCGGCGCGTTGACCAGACGGCCTTTTCCCTTCGATACCATCCACGGCAGACGGCTATCGCCCTACTGGTCACGATCGTGAATCACGGTTTGCTGGCGCTCGGCGTGATGTACTTCGCGCGCGCGGTCGGCATGCCGCATCCGACGGCCGCCCAGCCCGCGCGCTCGCTGGCCGAGTTCTATCTCGCCTGCATGCTTTCAATGACGGTCGGCTATGTCGTGGCGGCCGTGCCCATCAGCTTTCAGGGCTTCGGACTGATGGAGACGGTCTATCTGCGGGTGCTTGCCGCCGGCGGCTGGGGAACCAGCGGGCAGGTGATAGCCGTTTGTCTGGGTACACGGCTGCTGCAACTGATCTGGTCGCTGCCGGGCATCGTTGTGCCTTGGCTTGGGCTTCGCCGGCCTCCGGCTGACGAAGCGGCCGCAATCGGCGCGAGCGAAGGCGAGACCATCCCGCCCGGCTGAACGGTTGTTGCGCAACAAAAAGGGTTCCCAATCGCTCGGGAACCCTGGATCAAGTTTCCTTTAGAGATGCCGCCTCGATTATTGATGCGAGGAAGGCCGGGGCGATGCACTCGGGGCATCATTGATCATGACTTCCGAGCCACCGGGCGCGCTGGGGATGGGCGACTTGGACGATACGAGGAACACTTCAACACGGCGATTGCGCTCGCTGCCGCCCTTGGCCGGATTCGGCTCGCGCGGCCGCCACTCGCCGTAGCCGAGACAGCCCATTTTCGCATAGTCGCATCCGTATTCATGCATGGCGTTCATGACAGCGATCGCGCGATAGCATGAGAGATGCCAGTTCGACGGGAAGCGAGCCGCGCTGGAGCGGATGGGTACGTTGTCTGTGTGGCCGGCAATCACGACTTCAAAACCGGACGCAGCCGACGATTGGACGATGCGGGCAAACTCGGCGAGGGCGGCTTTCGCGTCGTCGCGAAGCTGATCGCTGCCGAGTGCGAAGGTGAGGTCGCTCTTCCAGCGAACGAGGCCGCGCTTCGAGTCGTACTCGACGGCCTGCGGATAGCGTGCGGCGAAGTCCTGCAGGGCCCGATCAAGCTCGGGCGGAAGCTTGACCTCGACGACATCGATCGCATTGGGAATGCCCTTGCGGAGCATTTCATCCATCTTCGCGAGCAGGTCGCGGTTGGTGGCATTCAGCCGCGAGTTTTCGGCTTTGAGGTTGTCAGCCAGGGCCGCGAGCGTTTCCTTCTCGCGCTGCAGCGTCTCGACCTGGTTGCGCAGCTCGTGATTCTTCGAGCGCTCGTCGGCGAGCTCATTCTCGAGGCCCGACGCCCTCGAACTGGCGGTGTCATTCGAGAACTTCGTTCGGAGATACTCATCACGCGAAACACAGCCCATGCTCGGCGCGAGGAGGACCGCCATCCCTGTTGCAATCATTCCAAACTTGATCCGGTTCATCGGATTTGCCCTTTCCTTGGACAGAGGCCCCACGAGCTGGCGGCCAAACGCTTCGCCGCGAAACGGGCAGGATTATGCATTCGCGGGTGCGTGCAAGCAAGCACCGATCGTGTGGCGGAGATCACCAAAGGCGGGCCGAACCCGCCGCCAATGTCGTCATAGTCGGTAAGGTCGGATCGAGGCGGTCAGCGGGCCGCCGGGCGAGGAGATTCCCTCGTGGCGGGCTCACTTCGCCGACGGTCGGGCGAACCATCGGCCTTGCCAAAGATCATCCGGCCGGCGCTGGTTTGCAGGACGCTGGTGACGGCGACCTCCAGGGTGTCACCAATGGCGTTTCGACCGCCATCGACGACGACCATCGTGCCGTCTTCGAGGTAGCCGACGCCCTGGTTGGGCTCCTCGCCGGCCCGAATGATCTTGACCTGCATGCCTTCGCCGGGCAGGTAGACCGGGCGGAGCGACTTGGCGAGATCGTTGATGTTGACCACCGGCACGCCGCGGACCTTGGCCACCTTATTCAGGTTGTAGTCAATGGTTACGACGCGCCCATTGAGCTCTTTGGCCAAATTCAGCAGGCGGGTATCGACCGGTTCGCCGGTCGCTGGGCCGGAGGCGGCCTCGTCGAGCAATTCGATGTCAATGGACTCGGAGTTTTGCAGGCGATTCAGGATGTCGAGCCCGCGCCGGCCGCGGCCGCGTTTTATGCGATCGCTGGAATCGGCGACGGCCTGCAGTTCATGGAGAACGAAACGCGGCACGACGACCTTCTGATCGATGAAGCCGCAGTCGGCAATGTCGGCGATTCGACCGTCGATGATCACGCTGGTATCGAGCAGCAGGGGGGTCTGGCCCTTCATATGACGCGAAAATTCGACGTAGGGGATGACAAATCGGATGTCGTCCTTGGTTTGGAGGATGAAGCTGACGCAGAGATAGCAGCAGACGATCCCGAGCACGTATTTGACGGTGCCGACGATGGCCACATCGAGGGTGGGAAGATAGACGGCCTGAAAGTAGTCGAAGACAAGCGAAAGTCCGTAGGTGATCACTAGGCCGACGATGAGTCCGAAAAAGAGCCCGCCCATGGCCTTGAGACTCTTGCGCGGCTGAATGATGTCAACGACGATGATGGCCGCCGCCAGAAGCATGGCGGCGACGAGCAGATACACGCGTCGATCGGGCAGCACCTTGCCGGCCTCGACCAGACTCCAGAAGACGGCGACGACCGCGAGCACGAAGAAAGCGCGGAGGACTTGTAGGAGAATCATGTTTTCCTCATTCGGGAGTATATCGCCGGCGGGTGGGTCCGGAAATGCGGACGGAGGTCGCGCCTGGTCGGCCAGGAGCCAGAGTCGGACGTTAATTGGCGCCCGTGGCCGGCCGATACTCCGAGGCGTGTTGGTTCGGTAGGCCGGCGCGCCGGCGATCCGGACACGCCGTCGTTCCGCCGCGCGGGGGGGTCGCATGTCCACATTCGAATCCGCATCGCAGGTTCCGGATCCGCCAGAATCCGATTCGACTGGCGACGGCTCTGCGTTTCGCGCAATGGTCGAAAACGCGCCCGTCGGCGTTTTCCAGATCGACGCCGCTGGAAACTGCATCTTCGCCAACGCCAGGTGGTGCGAACTAGCGGGAATGCTCTCCGACGAGGCCCTCGGTCGCCCTTGGCTTCATGCCATACATCCCGGCGATCGAGAACGCGTAACAAGTGAATGGCACGCGGCTATGCGCGCCGGGCGCGATTTTTCGAGCTTGTTCCGATTTCAATGGGCGAATGGGCAGGTGCGTTGGGTCGAGGGCGCGGCACGGGCGATTCGCGGCGCCGACGCAAAAATCACCGGATACATTGGATCGACCACCGACATCACCGATCTCCGACCGGTCGAGCACGAGCAGGCGACCGATGCGCAACAAGCGGTTCGCAAGCAGATTGAGGACGAATTACGGGCCAGCCAGGAGCGCTTTGAGCGCTGCGTTCAGGGTTCGAGCGACGGTCTATGGGATTTCGACATCCAGACCAAGGCGGTCTATGTCTCGCCGCGCTACAAGGCGCTGCTCGGCTACGCGGACGACGAGTTGACGCCGAACTACGACGACTGGGCGTCGCGTCTGCATCCGGAAGATCGCGAGCGAGCGTTTACGGCCTACGAGGAGCACCTGACGCTTCGATCGCCCTTCGACGTCGAGTATCGGCTCCGCTGTCGAGACGGAAGCTATCGTTGGTTCCGTTCGCGCGGCCAGGCGAGTTGGAATGAAGCCGGCGTTCCGACGCGCATGGCCGGCTCAATGACCGACGTGACCTTGCAGCGGGCTGCCCAGGCGGAACTCTCCTCGCACGCGCGATATGCGGCCTTGATCGGCGAGATCGGCGTAGCGCTGACGCAGAGCGGAGATCTGCGCGACGTGTTGCAACGCTGCAGCGAAGCGCTCGTTCGACATCTGGGAGCCGCCTTCGCGCGAATCTGGACGTTGAACGAGCAGTCGGACGTGCTGGAGCTGGAATCCAGCGCCGGGGCTTATACTCATACAAACGGCCGGCATTCGCGAATTAAGGCTGGGGATTTGAAGATCGGTTGGATTGCCAGCAATCGCGCTCCATACCTCACCAACGACTTGAAAAATGACCCGCGCACGAGCGATCCGCAATGGGCCCGCACCAACGGTGTCGCTGCGTTTGCCGGCTGCCCACTTTTGCTGGGAGAACGGTTGATCGGCGTCCTGGCGATATTTGCCCGAAAGCCGCTCGATGAACTGACGCTGCAAACGCTTCATAGCGTGGCCGACGCAATCGCGGTGGGCATCGATCAGAATCGCGCCTCGGAGAAGTTGAAGAATTATGCGGCGCAGATGTCGATCGCCAATCGCGAACTCTCCACGCGGCAGGCCGAAATGCAATCGATGCTCGAAGCATTGCGCGACGTCAACGGCGCACTGAAGGAAGCCAATGACGACGCCGAGTCCGCGAGCAAGGCCAAGAGCGAATTCCTGGCCAACATGAGCCACGAGATTCGAACGCCGATGACGGCCATCCTCGGCTTCGCCGAAAACCTGCAGGATCCGGGATTATCCGAGGCAGAGCGGCGCGATGCGGCGCAGACGATTCTGCGGCATGGTCAGCATCTGCTCGGCCTGATTAACGACATTCTCGATCTCTCGCGCGTCGAGGCGGGCAAACTCCCGATCGAGTCGGCTCCATGCTCACCGCGCGGCCTGCTGTCCGAGGTCGTGACGATGTTGCGCGGGCGGGCGGAAGCGAAACGTCTAACGCTCGAGGTGACATACGACGACGCGTTGCCGGCCCAAATCGTGACCGATGGACACCGATTCCAGCAAATCCTGTTGAACCTGGTTGGCAACGCGATCAAGTTCACCGACCGCGGCGGCATCACGCTTTCGGCCCGGTATCTTGGCGGCCCGGCGCCCATTCTGCAGGTTGACGTGGCGGATACGGGAATTGGCATGACGCCCGAGCAATCCGCGCGAGTGTTTCATCTGTTTTCCCAGGCCGATACGTCGATGGCTCGACGATTTGGTGGGACAGGTCTTGGGCTCGCCATCAGCAGGCGACTGGCGGACCTGCTCGGCGGCGACGCGACGCTGGTCTACTCGAGTCCGGATTGCGGGTCCTGCTTTCGGGCGACAATCGCGGCGCCGGCCGCACACCATGAGCATGCCGGACCTGCGACGGTCGCACGCGAATCGAACGCCGCGAGAATCGACTCACCTTCGAGCGATCTTCAGGGCGCGCGAATTTTGCTCGCCGAAGACGGGCCGGACAATCAACGGCTCATCGGATTCATTTTGCGCAAAGTCGGAGTCGATCTGACCATTGTCGACAATGGCCGGGCCGTCCTTGAATCGATTCGGCTGGCCGAGACGACCGGACTCCCGTTTGACGTCATCCTGATGGATATGCAGATGCCGATTATGGATGGCCATGCGGCCACCTCGGCACTTCGAAGTCGCGGGTATCGCGGGCCGATCCTGGCCCTCACCGCCCACGCGATGGCCGGCGATCGTGACGCGTGCCTGAAAGCCGGCTGCGATGAGGTGATCACCAAGCCGATTGATCGCGCACGGTTTCTGCGGGCACTAGCGCAGTATCGGGCACGCTGTGCGGCGCGCTGATTCACTTCGTGACAATCAAGTTGTCTATCAATCGTGCGCCTTCCAGGCGAACCGCCAGCGCGATCATCACCGGAGGACTGATCTCGTCTTGTTCGGCCAGCGTCTCCGGATCAACAACCGCGATGTAGTCAATGTGGGACGGGCCGGCGTCGTCGAGGACGGCTCGGATGGCGAATACGACTTTTCCGGCATTTCGCTCACCGCGCTGAATCAGCTCCTGTCCTGTGCGTAATCCACGATAGAGACTTGCCGCCTGCTTGCGCTGCTCGGGCGAGAGATACGCGTTTCGGGTAGACATGGCCAGTCCGTCCGGCTCGCGGACGATCGGGCACACTTCAATCCGCGTGGGAAACCGGAGATCAGCCACCATCCGCCTGATGATGACGGCTTGTTGAGCATCCTTCTGCCCGAAGTAAGCCGTGTCGGGCTGGACGATATTGAACAGCCGCGCGACCACGGTGCAGACGCCTTCGAAATGGCCGGGCCGAAATGGTCCGCACATTCCGTCTGCCAGCCGGCCGGGGCGAACGCGGGTTTCATCGCCGGGGGGATAGATTTCGGACACTTCGGGGTTAAAGAGCAGGGAGCAGCCGCTGGACCGGCAAAGGGCCGCGTCGTTTTCGATCGGGCGGGGATAGCGAGAGAAGTCCTCACCCGCACCGAATTGCGTCGGATTGACGAAAATGCTCACGACGACGAAGTCGCCGGCGTCGCGGCTGCGGCGGATCAGACTGGCATGGCCCTCGTGCAATCCACCCATGGTTGGGACAAACCCAATGCTCTTACCCGACTTGCGGGCGGCGGTGATGGCCTGGCGGCACTCCGAGACGTTGGTGACGGTATTCATGACAAAATTGGACTCACACTTGCGTGACTTGCGGGCGGTTTGACATTGGGCTCGGTCGTTCGCACGATGATAGCAGAGGCGGGTGGTCCGCACCGCAGGTCGCTCGGCCGGGTGGATTGTCCGCAAGGAGAGGTATCGCATGTCTGAGATGAATCCGTTCCAAATCGCCCAGCATCAGCTTGATATGGCGGCCAAGAAACTGGGACTCGACGAGGCGACGCACGAATTGCTTCGCTGGCCGATGCGGGAGTTTCGCTTCACGCTGCCGGTGCGGATGGACAACGGCAAGGTGAAAGTCTTCCAAGGGTATCGGGTTCAGTACAACGACGCGCGCGGGCCGAACAAGGGCGGCATTCGCTGGCATCCGGACGAGACCATCGACACGGTGCGGGCACTGGCGGCATGGATGACGTGGAAGACGGCTGTGGCCGATCTGCCGCTGGGCGGCGGCAAGGGCGGCGTGACCTGCAATCCGAAGGAAATGTCCGACGGCGAGAAGGAGCGGTTGGCGCGGGCCTGGATGCGGGCGGCGGCTCGCGAGCTGGGCGTGCATCGCGACGTGCCTGCGCCGGATGTCTATACGACGCCGCAGATCATGGCGTGGATGATGGACGAGTATGAGCACATCGTCGGCCACAGCCATCCGGGCGTGATCACCGGCAAGCCGCTCGCGCTGGGTGGGTCGCAGGGGCGCCACGATGCGACGGCGCGCGGCGGCGTGTACTGCGTTCGCGAGGCGTGCAAGGTCAAGTCGATCGACCCGTCCAAGTGCACTTATGCGATTCAAGGATTCGGCAACGCCGGCCAGTACGCTGCGACGCTGCATCGCGAGATTCTGGGCGGCGGAAAGCTGGTGGCGGTTTCGGATTCGAGCGGCGGCGTGATCAACCGTGGCGGAATTGATCCGGAGCGAGTCGTCGCCCACAAGCTCGAGACCGGGAAGGTCGCGGGCTTCCCCGGGACCGAGCCGATCACGAATGAGGCGCTGCTCGAACTGGACGTCGACGTGCTCTATCCGTCGGCACTGGAGGGCGTCATCACCGGCAAGAATGCCAAGAACATCAAGTGCAAGATCAGTTGCGAGCTGGCGAACGGGCCGACCACGCCCGAGGCCGACGACATCCTTTTCGGCAAGGGCGTCATGGTCTTGCCGGACTTCCTGGCGAACAGCGGCGGCGTGACGGTCAGCTATTTTGAGCAGGTTCAGAACACCTACAACTACTATTGGTCACGCGATGACGTGAATCAGCAGCTTGACCGGAAGATCACGGATGCCTTCACGGCCGTGCACAAGATGCAGCAGCAGGCCAAGACGCACATGCGGCTGGCGGCCTACATGGTCTCGGTGACGCGTGTGGCCGAGGCGTGCAAGCTTCGCGGCTGGGTGTAGGCCGCGGACTAGAAGTCATAGTTGGCGTGGGGATTGCTGCTGGTCGCGATGTTGGCGTTCGTGACCAGCCGCCCCGCGGTATTGCCGGCGACGATGTCGTAGTTGGGCGCATTTCCGCTTGCGGAGTTGCGGATAATCAGGTTGCCGGTCGCGGGGTTGCAGTCGATTCCGCGGTCGTTGTTTGTCGCGTTGTTTCCTTCGATTCGCGTGTTGCTGCCGGTCACGTTGATGCCGGCACCGTCTCCAGCGCCGTTTCCGTTGCCGGCGGTGTTGTTATCGACGATGCGGCAGTCGCTGCCTGCGTTGATGCCGTTGGCGGTGTTCGTGCTGGCGGTGCAGCCGCGGATCATTGAGCTGTTCGTCACGACGATGCCGTCGCCACCATTGCTGGCGGCTGTGCAGTTGCTTACGGTGGACGAGCCAAACGCACTGATTCCGGAGGCCGTGTTGTTGGAAGAAGCGCAGGCCGTGATAGTGCACGCGCTGCTTCCGATGATTCCCGTCACTCCATTCAGGCGGGCCGTGCAGCCGCCGATGTGGGATCCAACGCCGGCGTTGATCCCGGTGCCGGTGTTGTCTCTCGACTGACAATCGGTGATGTCGGCACTGGTTCCCGTTTTCAGGCCGTCGCCTCCGTTGTCGGAGGCGCGCACGCCGCGCACGTGGGCATTGAATGACGCCGCGGCGTCCAGCCCGTCGCCGCCCCATCCGCGGATCGTTCCATTTAATACCGATAGATTCTTGCCTTTGTTGGCCGCGACATTGATGCCGTCGAGTGACCCCGCCACGCCTACCAGACTGTGGCCGGCCAAGTCGATGGTCACTTCGTCGGCGTTCACCGTGATACCGTTGCCGGTTGAGCCGGTCAGATTTCCCGCGAGCGTGACGGTTGACGGCCAGTCGATCGATTCGGGGAGTTGGCCGAGCAGGATATTGAGCTGATTGCCGGCGACGATGTCGTAGTTGTCGGTGTTCAGGCGGACGGCGTTGCCGCTGATTTGATTGTCGGCGTTGTCGATGTCGAGGCCGCGATCGTTGTGCTCGACGAAATTGTCCGCAATACGGCTGCCGCCCGCCGATGTGTGGATGCCGGCGCCGCTGCCGCTGTTCCCATTCACGAGGCATGTGTTTCGGGTGATGAGGCAGTCTCCGCTCGTTCTGATGCCGTCGCTCGTGTTAGCCGATAAATAGCAGTCTGTAATCGTAGATTGGCCGAGTTCGGCGCTTATTCCGAGTCCGTTGGAATTGCAGGTGCAGCCGGCGATTCGGCACGAACTGATGACGTCGATTCCGGAGTCGATATTGCCGACGGCCGTACAGCGTTCGATGGTGGAGTCGGACCATGCGCCGATGCCCACGCCCAAATTCGATCGCGAGACACAATCCGCCACGGTGCAACCAAAGCCGACGACAATTCCGGAAATGCTGTTGGACTGAGCCGTGCAGCCAATGACGAGCGAGCCGTCGCTGCCATTCACGCCGCGTGGCGCGCCGGGCGCCTGAGGGGCGGGCGTGCGGGGGTTTGGTTTCGGGTCAGACTTGCCGTCATCGGAGGCAGCGGCGCGCGCGGCGCCGAACTCGGCGGCAGCGCCGGGCTGGAGCAGGTTGATGCCGTTTGCTCCATTGGACCTCGCGACGCAGTTCCGAACGATGACGTTGTTACCTTCGGCGTGGATGCCGTCGGCGGTGTTGGCCGCCAGCAGAAGCTGTTCGAGGATGACGTTGTCGGCATTTACGGTGTCGACGCCGTCGCCGCCCCATGCGCGGATCGCGCCGTTTCGGATGGCGACGTTTTGCGATCCGGGCGTGCTGACGACAACACCATCGAGCGTGCCGGCCAGGCCGATCAGGGCGAAGCCATTGAGATCAAGCATCACGTCGGAGGCGGCGATTTCGACGCCGGACTTGCCGACGACGCCGGCTACGCTGGCTGCGAGGTAGTAGGAGCCGGGTTGGGTGATCCTGAAGACGGAGTCGGCGTCGCCGGGGGTGTTCGCGGTGGTGATCGCGACGCGCGGTTCAATTTCGGCGAGCGGCTTAGCGGTTGGGGTGATGGGGCCGGCGGGCGGCGTGAGGTTGCCGGCTTGTGCTGCGGATGGCGCGAGGGTGGTGACGAGCAGGAAGAGCGCGGTCGTTGGGCGTCGAAGTTGCGGAATCATGGCGGCCTCCGGGATAGGAGAAGGGGTGGCGGATCGCGGCGGGTATGGACTCGCCGCGAGCTCGCGTTGTGCGTATGGTCGGATTCTAGCCGAACGGCCGTCTAACCGCGGGGATTTCCGAGCAAATCAATCCGATTGGGCTCAATATGAGATATTGGCCCACGGGCTGGTAGAGGCGGCGGCCGTGCCGATGGGGCCGACGTCGTTGCCGGCTGCGATGCCGCCATAGTTGTTGGTATTGCCGCGGGCCGAATTGCGCATGATCGTGCTGCGGGTTGAAGTAACCTGCAGGCCGAAGTCGTTGTTCGTGACAGAATTATTATCAATCCGATTTCGATCGCCCGTCGCGCGGATGCCGGCGCCCGATCCGCCGCCGCCGGAGAAGCTGCCGTTCGAGTTGCAATGGTTGTTCTCGATGCGGCAGGCGACCGTGGCATTGATTCCGTTGCCCCGGTTGCGAGCGGCGGTGCAGGATTCGACTGAGCACTGATCGATAACGAATATTCCATCGAGATCGTTCTCGGAGACGGTGCAGCCGGCGACGCGCGAGCCCTCACCACCGGCGGTGACTTCGATGCCGTTTCCGAGATTGTTGCTGACGGCGCAGTCGGAGATGTTGCCCGTCCCATCGAGGTGGATGCCGGCCTGGGAATTGGAATTGACCGTGCAGCCCGCGATCTTCATGCTGCCGAAAAAGCTCCAGATGCCGCCGCCGCCATTGTTGTTCGTGGTGCAATTCGAGACGGTTCCGCCGTTGATATAGACGCCGATCCAACTGTTGCTGGAGAGCGTGGAATTGGTGACGGTGATGTCGTCAAAGCCGTAGACGCCCGCGCCGCCGTTGCCCGAGGCGGTCGAGCCGACCACCGTGCCGCGGCTGCCAAGATCAAAGCCGTTGCTGGTGTTGATCTCGGAAGAGCAGCCAGTGATGGTGCAGGCGTCGCCGCACCCGATTCCAGGGGCGTTGCCCTTGCCGATGAAGTTATTGCGGGCGACGCAGAATTCGACGGCGCTGCCGTTCTGAACGCGGATGCCCGTGCCGTTGTTGGTCTCAGCGGCACAGAAACTGATCGTGGAGACATTGCCGGCCTGAATGCCGCCGCCACTGTTGAAGAGTGCCGTGCAGCGGGTGACGGTGGAGACGTTCCCGACGGAGATGCCGATGGAACTGTTGCCTTCGGCGACGCAGTCGGCGACGGCGGTGCAGTAGTTGGCATAAATGCCGATGCCATTGCGATAGGCGCGGATATGGTCAATTTGCGAATTACTGGCGTAGGCGGTGTCGACGGCGATGCCGCCCCAGTCGGAGATCGAGCCATTAGTGATGCGAATGTTCTTGCGGACGTCGCCGCCGCCGGGATCGGTGACGAAGATGGCCGCCTGCGAGCCTGAGACGCCGATGAGGGCGAAGCCGTTTAGATCGACGGTGACGTTGTTGGTCGCAATGTGGATGCCGTCCAGGCCGGGCGAACCGGTCAGGTTGCTGACCAGGACATAGGAGCCGGGCTGTGTGATGTTGAAGGGCAGGGCGACAATGGCCTGCTGGTTGATGGTGGTGCGGTTGGTGGGCTGGACGGCGCCCGGGGGCGGCGTCAGCGGGCCGGCAAAGGCGGCGGCGGTAAACAAGGATGCGACCAGCGATGCAAAGCTCGGGGCGATGCAATTAAAGCGCGAGGACATGAAATCCCTCCTTCCAGATGACCTGAATTGAAAGCTGATGGCGGCGCGATCCCGAAGCGCCGTTACTCTCTGTAGCATAAAGAATTACGCACCGTCGTGTCAACGCTGAAGGCACCCCATTGAATGCCTGGTTTCCTGATAAGTCCATATGCGCCAAGGCGTAGTAAGAAGGGCCGCCGAATTTGAGACCCGCGCGGCACGATGAGGTTTGCGGATTTTGGTGCCAATTTTCCGGCAGGGCCGTGGCGGGCGATGAGCCGGCACGGATTGAGATTCCTAAGACGAGTGAGATTCGGGGCGGACCGGTTCGTGCGGCCTGGGTGCGGTGAGACGCGGATGCGAGGCCGGGTGAGATTCGTGAGATTTCTGAGACGACCGGCGTTCCTGGCTTGCAAACGCGGCTTGACGCGTGAGATTGATGAGATTTGGGGCGGCACATATTCGAGTGGCGGTTGCGACGAATGAGACGCGCGCGGCGTGCGACATATCGAAGTCCCAAGATTCCAAGTTTCGGCCGGCGCAGAAACCGAGCGGGTCCCGATCGGGTCGAGATTGCGCGAAGTCCGCGTTGATCGCCCCCCTGTGCAACATTAATGGGCGATGTTTGGTTAGAGTTTTATGCCCATCGCGGCAAGAGTCAAGGCAGAAAATGTTTGGTGGGAGAGTCCTGGTTTGGAGACGTCGGGCCAGCGCGCGGGGCAACACGAAGTACACGGGCAAACAAGTTTGCCTATGGCGCCCTTCTTTGGCCACGTACCGCGTTGCTCGGGGAGTCGACTGGTTACTTTTGGGGTAGTCCGATGTGGAGGACGGGGACTTTTCGGCGTTCGCGGGTTAGCGTAATTCCATAACGCTTTTCGATGTCCTGGCGGAGTTTTTCGAAGTCGGGTTCGACTTTCCAGGTGACGTTGAAGCAGCCGGGCAGGTTGAGTTCGTCGATGATGATTTGCTTCGTTCCTTGTCCGAGCGATTCGAGGAATTGACTGGTCGTGACACTCTGGGCTTCGAATTCCGTGGCCTTGTTTCTGGGGATCACATGCATGTGGCCGGCACCCGGGGGCAATTGCAAATTTGTTCCGCGGGCCACCCAGACATCGCGCTCCGGCGATTCTTCGCGGGCTTCGAGGCCGGCGGCCTGGGCGAAGGACTGGAAGAAGAGCCGGGGCGAGGCCTCGGCGGGCGGGTCGGGATGGTGGAAGAACTGGACTTCGAAGATGTCGTTGGGGGCGGCCGGGTCCCACTCGATGCGGTCGTGGCTGAAGTAGGCGAGGGTTTCCATGATTTCACGGGCATGGTTGGCGGGAAAATCGACGTAAATCAGATCCTTGTCGATACTCATTCCGTCGTTTGTTCGGCGTTGCGGCTTGTCCGCGCGCATGACGCAGCAGTAGAGCTTCAGGCCTTTTTTTCCCCATAAGGCGTGACGCAACTCAGTCGCGGGGTCTGTGGGTGCATGAGGCGGCGGCGGGTCTTCGACCGCGAGGGCCTTGATGGAAAAGATGATCGTCAGGGCGAGCGCGGCGGCGAGGATCAGGTTGCGCGGGTGTGCGTGACCCGACATGAGTGGTGCTCCTGTTCGTGAATTGGGCCTGGAAAAAGCAATTTGCATTATCCCTCGGAAATTGAGGGCTTACAAATATCGCGGGGCAATTGGCGAGCTCGCTGTCCTCGTTTGATCACGGTTGATGCGCGGGTGTTGGGACGGGCTCCGCTGTGAGTATTTCGGAGTTGCCGTCGGGTTGGGTGGTTGGTTGGCGGGGCTTCGGGGTCGTGGTGCTCAATTTGTGTTGTCGTTTTCGATCGGGATGCGTTGTTGGTCGTGCTGACGGCATTCCGTAGCTGACTTGGCCGAGCGGCACGCAGGCAGTAGTGCTGGTGAGAACGATGCCGAAGAGACCGGCGATGGCGGCGACCATTCGTTGCAATGCTTGCTGGGCGCGGCGGAGCGCGGCCGGGCAGTTTTGCGTGAGGATGGTTCCGTCGTGTCGCTGGAAGTAACGGACGCAGAGCTTGCCTTCTTTTTCTTTCAGAAGTTGCTCGGCCTGGGGGCGGGAAAGTTCGGAGAGGTTATAGACGTTGAGCCTGCACTGCGGGCAGTGGCGGACGCGGTCGTCGCCGGCCATGGCGTTCCAGTCGGCGGTACAGGGGGAGGCGATGGTTAGGTTGTCGAGATTGAGGTGGTTGAGATTGACGGTCATGTGTGCCTCCGTGCGGATGGACTTGAGTTGATGGAATCATATCGTCGCGGGCCGAGCACCGTAACGGAACTGGAAGAGTCGAGTGCGGTGTTCGCAGGCGACTGCAGAGCGGCTAGAGTTCGCGGGAATTGACCATGGGCATGCACATCGGACTGATCGCCGGCAGGATTCCCGTTGCTCGGCTTCGCGAGGCGATGCTGCAGGCGTGGCCGGAGCTTGAAGTCGTCGCGTCACAGGAGCGGTTTGCCGACGTCGGGGCCATGTCGGCATGGATGGATTCGCAGCAGCGCGGCGTTCCGGCGGGCGGCTCGTCGGTGTCGCGCGTCGAAGTCTATGGCTTCTGGCAAGATGGTGCGTGGGGGGGCCTTCTAGACCCGACGTATGTCCTGCCGAGCGATGCGGCAGGTCTTTACTCACTGAGCGCGGAGATCGGGACGGTGGTCTCGCTGGTGGTGGAGACTGTCACGGGGTGTGCGTATTTCACATGTTTTGAGGCCGGGCGATTGAGGCGGATGATCAATTATTCCGACGGCGAGGTAACGACGCAGGGCGATCCTCTGCCGGAAGAAGCCGGGATCGACCTGTCAGAATTCTATATGGACGAAGCGGGCGCGCTTTGTAGGGCGTTTGGGCTTTCAACGCTGGAGGCAACACCGAAGTCGCATTCGTTTGAGGCGATCGGCGTGATCGATCACACAGATTACAGCGATGTTCGCGCGGAGCTCGCAAACCGAGCGCGTGACAACGAGGCCGATTTGCCACGGACGAAGGCGTGGTGGAAATTCTGGTGAACTACATCGCAATCGTTTGCATTCGACGGGAAGTTGGAGGGCGCACGCCTGACTGATCTCTCGAAGGACATTTACAGCCCAGAATTCGTTAAGAAGCTTTTTGACGAGATGGCCCAGACATATGGGGTCGTCAATCTTATCTCATCATTTGGCTTCTGCATTCGCTGGCGACGGCAATGCGTCGAGCAGGTTCCAATCGGCCCACAAGATGTCGCCTTCGATCTGATGTCCGGAATGGGAGAATTGTGGCCCGAATTGGCGGCCAAAGTCGGCGAGAACGGGCGGCTCTATGCCGTCGATATTTCGCCCGTCATGTGCGATCGGTCACGCATGACCGCAAATCGTCTGCGGGGCACCACGGTTGAGCTGCGCCAAGAGGATGTATTGCGCAACTCGATCCCGGATGAATCGGCAGACGTTGTCGTATCTTCATTCGGACTCAAGACGTTCAGCAGCGCGCAACTCGGCCAACTGGCCCGAGAAGTTGCGCGGATCTTAAGGCCCGGTGGCAGGCTGTCATTCCTCGAAATCTCTGTCCCGCCGGCGGCGCTGCTGCGCTGGCCCTTTATGTTCTATCTCGATTACGTAGTTCCGGTGATTGGGCGGGTGCTGCTGGGGAATCCGGATAACTACCGCCTCCTGGGTATTTACACGGCGGCTCATCGGAATTGCGAAGAGTTTGAAAAACATTGCACTGCCGCAGGCCTGCGCGTCCGATCAACGAAGTTCTTTTTCGGCTGCGCCACTGGCGTACTTGGGGAGAAGCCAGACAATCCCAGAGGGGTCGCGTAGCACGAATCGAACACATAGTCCAGGTCGAGCCGATGAGTCCGTACGAGATCGATTACGGCTACGGGGTACACGATACTGCGGTGTCGCGCCCTAGGCCTCGACAATGGCTTCGAAGCCGCCGACGCACATGCGCTTCATGTCGAAGGGCATTTTTTTCATGGTGTTCATCACTGCCGACAGGCGCGGGTCGGCCATGACTCGGGCGTTGACGCTGTCGCGGTGCTTGCGGGATTTGTAGACGATGAAGGAGAAGATGACGGTTTCCCCGGGTTTGAGCTTCATGGCTTTCGGGAAGGGCAAACCCCACTTGGGCGTGAGATCCTCGCCGACGCACTCGAAGTAGTGCAGAGCGCCGTGGTCGTGCCATACTTTTGCGCCGACCTTTGCCATTTTGCGATAGGCGGCGAGGTTTTTCTTGGGGATGGGGAGGAGGTATCCATCGACGTAGGTTGCCATGTGAATGCTCCAGGGTTGATCGTGTTTCGTGAGCCGGGATCATAGCGGAAGCTGGTTTGAAGGTCGCGGTTTTTGAATCGCGATTTGGCGAGGGCGGCGGAAATCAGCCGCCGGCGATGGCTCCGACGACGTGAAACGGTTCGGCGCCGTTGGCGACGGCTTCGGGAAGCGGCGTGTCGGGCGGGTCGAGCGAGAGGTCTTTCTGGCAGGCGAAGAAGCGGATGAAAGGGCGGCGCTTCAGGGTGCCGTGGTCGCGAATCGTTCCCCTGAGCATGGGGAAGCGGGCTTCGAGGGCGTCGAGAACGGAACGTTGCGTGGCCGGCGTGGCTACCTCGAGATCGACGTCGCCATCGAGGCGAGCGAGAGTACGGAGATGGAAGGGGAGGATGACTCGGATCATGGGAATCTCATTTGTTCGCTACGGGCCATTGAATTGTAGCCCGCGCTGTATCGGCTAAGTTATTCACATGCGATTTTGGCGGCTCACTTATCCTGACTATCAGAGCGATTACCGACATACCTTCATCAATGGTTCGTTGGAACATCCGTTTGGTCTGCCGGGCATTGAATGCAGCGAATGCGATGCGACCTGGGGCGGTTCACGCATACTTCCATTTGCGCTGCCAGCGCCGTTGCGCGCCATTGAAACTCTTCGCGAGCGATGGCCGGTTTCGTTGAAAGAGCATGTCGCGCTCCAACAGAAGGTGCACCACGAATTTGCTCGCGAAGGAATTACGCTTCCCCGCTTGCGCCCTGGAGACGACTTTCAGCCCTGCTACCTTGATGTTCCGTCTCGTCCCCGATTCGACTTCCTCTGGGCTTCGCTGGGAAGCGTGGTTGTTTCTGAACGAGCGAAAACCATGCTTGAGTCACTGGGTACTCCTGAGATTACGTTTTGCCCGGTTACGCTCCGAAGCATTGGGAGCATGGAGCCGCACCTCCCGGAGCCGATTCCATCCATAGGAGAGCCCGAGGACATGTACTCGGAGACTCCACGTCTTGAGCGAACCGACGAATTGAGTCCGTACTATGAATTGCTCATTCATGCGGAATCCGGACGTCCCCCCGGAACCGATCCGGCGTTAATCTGTGAAGGCTGCAGTCGAGAATGGTTTAACCCAGAGCAGAGGAAACTGGTGATGTTGCCGTCAATGTGGCGCGGTGCACCCATTTTTTTTCTCGCTACGTCGCTGCAAATCATCGTCACGGACGAGTTCAAACAATGCCTCGAAGGCCAGACACTTACAAACGTCGAGTTTGAGCCGTGCCCGTCGCATGAATCGAGTTGAGTTTCGGTTCGTCAACCTAGCGTCTGCACTTCGACTGAATAGACTGGTGGGAGGTCTCGGACTATGGGGGCCCACGAGTCGCCGCCGTCGGGGGAGCAGTAGACCTGGCCGCCGGTTGTGCCGAAGTAGATGCCGCATTTGTCGAGCTGGTCGACCGCCATCGCTTCGCGGAGGACGTTGACGTAGCAGTCCTTCTGCGGGAGGCCGTTGGTCAGTGCTTCCCACTCGTTGCCGCCGGTCTTGCTGCGATAGACGCGGAGCTGGCCGTCGAGCGGGTAGTGCTCGGAGTCGCTCTTGATCGGCACGACGAAGACCGTCTCGGGTTCGTGGGCATGGACGTCGATCGGGAAGCCGAAGTCGGTGGGCAGATTGCCGCTGACTTTTTTCCAGGTGTCGCCGGCGTCGTCGCTGCGGCAGACGTGCCAGTGCAGTTGCATGAAGAGCGTGTTGGGGCGGGCGGCGTTCAGGGCGATGCGGTGGACGCAGAAGCCGACCTCGGGGGCCTGCTCGGGGAGATACTTCGACGCGAGGCCGCGGTTTTTGGGGGCCCAGGTTTGGCCGCCATCATCGCTGCGGAAGACGCCGGCCGCTGAGATTGCGCCGAAGATGCGGTTGGTGTTCTTCGGATCGAGCACGATGGTGTGCAGGCCCATGCCGCCGGCGCCGGGCTGCCACTTGGGGCCGGTGCCATGTCCGCGCAGTCCGGGCAACTCGTGCCACGACTTTCCGCCGTCGGTGGTGCGGAAGATGGCTGCGTCCTCGACGCCAGCGTAGACGGTGTCGGGATCGTGCAGCGATGGTTCGAGGTGCCAGACGCGCTTGAACTCCCACGGGTGCTGGGTGCCGTCGTACCATTGGTGGGTGGTGAGCGGTTTGCCGGCCGGGCCGTCGGTGTCGTAGGCGAACTTGTTGCTTTCGCCCATCGGCATGCCGTCGGGCGTGGTGGTGGGCTGGCCGGCGGGGGTGCCGGGCTGGTGCCAGGTTTTTCCGCCGTCGTCGGAGCGCTGAATGATCTGGCCGAACCAGCCGCTGGTTTGCGAGACAAAGATGCGATTGGGGTCGGCGGGCGAGCCCTTGGCGTGGTAGATCTCCCAGCCGGCGAAGTGCGGGCCGGCGACGTCCCACTTCTGGCGCTTGGCGTCGGAGGTCAGGACGAATGCGCCTTTTTTTGTTCCAACGAGTACGCGGACCTGGCTCATGTAAAGCTCCTCTTGGATGACGACCGCAAGGGTCATCGTACCAGCCGGGGCGCGGGGCATTCAATTGCCTCGTCTCGGCGGATGGATCGACTCAGTCGGTTGGGGGTACGGCGATTTCGCTATTCCAGGACGATCATGGGTCGTGCGGATCCGGTGGCTTTGGGCAGGGGCAGGAAGCGGCCAATGGCAAAGCGGCCCGGGCCCGCGATGAGGATCGGGGCCAGCAGGCCGATGAGGGCGAGGTTGTATTCGAAGCCGGCCGTGGCGAGTGTGCTCTCCGGGCCCTGGCCCATGAAGAAGCCGTTCTTGCCGTGCACCATTTTGATGGCGCCGATCATGATGACGATGAGCGACGCGGCGGAGAAGCGCGTCAGGAAGCCGAAGATCAATCCGAGTCCGCCGAAAAATTCGCCAATCGTCACGGGATAACCAATCGGTCCCATGAACTTGACCATGTTGCTGATGCCGGGGCCGCCCCAGGCGCCGAAGAGCTTCTGCGCGCCGTGGGCGGCGAAGATGATTCCGACGATGAGGCGAACGATCAGCAGGGCGACGTCGACCGCGGTGCGATCGGCTTGTCGGACTTGGATGTCGGTCATGACCGCTCCTTTGCGAGGTAATCGGCGAGCTGGTCGAAGGTGCCAGTCCAGCCCATGGTCATGCTTTCGTGGCCGGTGTCAAACGTCTTCTGTTCGGCAGCGGTGGCGTCGAGCGCCTGCCAATGGATCGTGACCACAGTGCCGCCACCTTTGCCGGCGTGCGTCGCGAAGGTTGTGGTCGAGAGCATTTCGAGCGGCCATTCGGCGTGGCCGGGGTGGCGGGCGACGTTGCCTTTTTCGTCGGAGAATGAATTGACGAGGACGATTCGTTCCATGGGGACGATTTCGCGATAGGCGAACTTGCCCCACATGTCGTGGCCGTCGGGCGAGCGGAGGCAGTAGTGGAAACTGCCGCCGGGGCGAAAGTCGAGCTTGGCGGTAGACATGGTGAAGCCCTTCGGGCCGAACCAGCGGATGAGCTGGTCGCGTTCGGTCCATGCTTTCCAGACGCGGTCGAGCGGGGCATCAAAGACGCGCGAGATGACGAACGGCGGACTCGCTGCGATGTCGGAGGCGCCCTCGGCCAGCAAATCGGCGAGTCGGCCGACGTGCTGATTCAGTCCGTCGACGGCGCCGTAGGTGGTGATGACGTGTTCGCGGGCCGCGGCGGAGGGGAAGGTCATCCGCATGGAGAGAAGCGTTTTGCCGCCGTGGTCGTCAAAGGTGACCTGGACCTGGAAGTTGATCGGCTCGGCGTCCTTTTCGTTGCCGTGTTTGTAGACGAGGCGGCTGGGGGCGACGATTTCCTGGTAGGTGATGACGTTGGGATAGTCGGTGCCGTCGGGGCCGTGCATGATGAAGCGCCAGACGCCGCCGGGGCGGAGGTCCATTTTTTCGGTGGTGGTGGTGAAGCCCTTGGGACCCCACCAGCGGGCGACGTGCTTCGGATCGGTCCAGAGCTTGAAGACGAGTTCGCGCGGCGCGTCCAGCAGGCGTGTGGCGGTGATTTCGCGATCGCCGACCAGGGTCGCGGGCGTGTTCATGACGTTCATGTTCGCTTTCCTTTGACTCGGGGTTGTGGTTTCGTGGGCTGGAGCTCGCGCAGGTATTCTTCGAGGCGATCCAGACTTTCATCCCAGAAGCGACGGTAGTGGTCGAGCCAGCTTGCCGCGGCCTTGAGCGGTTGGGGTTTGAGCCGGCAGGGCCGCCATTGGGCGTGGCGCGAGCGGGTGATGAGACCGCTGCGTTCGAGCACTTTGAGGTGCTTGGAGATTCCGGGGAGCGTCATTTTGAAGGGCTTGGCCAGCTCGCTGACGGAGGTTTCTCCCTTTGTCAGCCGGCCGAGGATAGCCCGGCGGGTGGGGTCTGCCAGGGCGGCGAAGGTGATGCTGAGCGGGTCGGGCATGTATTGCACCAACAGGTTAATTAACTAATCGGTAAAATATTATCTGAAGTTCAGCGTGTCAAGCGCACGCCTGCGGCGACAGCGCGCATCCGTCAGGCGGCGAAGCGGGGTATCATGCCGGGCGGCCGATCAGTGGAGCGAGGCGATCAATTCGTGCGGGTGCTGCGGTACATTGCGGTCTGCCTGGGTTTCCTGGCGGTTACTGCCGTTGTGCTGCGGATGTACTACTTCACTGCATATTTCGTGTGGTCGACGGCTGTGCCGGGGAGCGACATCAGCGCCGCGCGTCGTAATGCGAACCTGTACTTCGCCGGAGGAACGCTACTGCTCGGCGCAGAGATCGTGTGCGCGGCCATTCTCATTCTTCGGATCGTGAGACAGCGTCGCAATCAGCGAGGGTTTCCGGTTATTGTCGACGCAGAATGAAGCGGCGCTGCCGGCGCGAAGCGGTGTGAGGCCGAGGGTCAGGGCTCGCCGAGGTCGATGTCTGAATCTTCGTTGTCGGGCATTTCTTCGAGGATCGACGCGAAGGAGTCGTCGTCGGGGCTGACGTCGACTTCGAGCAGGGCCGAATCGGAAAGTTCTTCGAGGACCTCGGGCAGTTCCGGCTCAGCGGCGGCTGCATCAATGGCGGCGCCGTTGGCGGCGATTTGCTTCGACTCGATGGCGCGGGTGCTGTCGTCCGGGTTGGTCGTGGGCGACGGGGCTGAGAGAAGCGGTTCGATCTGCTCGGGCTGGCCGTCAATCTGGACTGTGAAGACGACGGAACCAACCTGCAGTCGGTCGCCGGCTTTGAGCTTCTTCTCGAGGACGCGCTTGCCGTTGATGTAGGTTCCGTTGCTGGAACCCAGGTCCTTGAGCTTGAGCGAGCCGTTGTTCTGGATGACCTCGCAATGTTTTCGTGAAACCTGGCCGAGCGGAACGCGCATACCGCATTCCTCGCCACGGCCGATGAGGGTTGAAGATTTGGTTATGGGAAAATCCCGACGCTGGCCGTCGGGCCTGAACATCACCAGGATTGCTTTCATTCGTGGCAGTCCTCCGGCACGGCTCATCCGTTCGCCGGCAGGCATCTAACGGGGCTGCGAGAAGCCGTTAGGCATCATTTACCCTACCATCCCCCGGCGGGCCGTTCAAGCACTAAGTCAATGATAGCATGTCATTGAGGCAGCCGACGGAGCACCGTCAATTGCGTTAGGATCGTGCGATATGGCACAGGCGAAAGCGAATGCTGGAAGTGGCGGTGGCGTGGGGTGGTACGTGCATTTGCCATTCTGTACGACCAAGTGCGGGTACTGTGATTTTTATTCCCTGCCGACTCAAGAGGACTGGATACCGGACCTAGTGAAGGCCGTTCGTCGCGAAATGGAGGTTCGCGATCCCGGGCGGGCGATCCGGACGGTGTTTGTCGGCGGGGGGACGCCGACGGTGCTGCCGGCCGATGCGTTGCGGGCGGTGCTGGAGCCGATTTCGGAGCGGGTGAAAAAAGCGGGCGTTGAGATCGAGTTCACGTGCGAGGCGAATCCTTCGACGGCGGACGAGCTGAAGCTGGAGCTGCTGCGCGAAATGGGGGTGAACCGGGTTTCGTTCGGGGCACAGTCGTTTGATTTGGGCGAGCTGGCGGTGTTGCAGCGGTTGCACGATCCGTCGCATATCGCGGAGGCGGTTTCGCTGGCGCGGGCGGCGGGGTTTGAGAATGTGAATCTCGATCTGATTTTCGGGGTGCCGGGGCAGACGATGAAGTCGTGGCGGAACTCGCTGCGGCGGGCGATCGAGCTGGGTCCGGATCATGTGTCGTGTTATGGGCTGATGTATGAGGAGGGGACGGCGCTAACCAAGCAGCGACGGATGGGGCTGGTGCGGCCGTGCGACGAGGACGTCGAGGCGGAGATGTTTGAGGCGACGATTTCGGATCTGGGGGCGGCGGGGTATGAGCAGTATGAGATCAGCAACTTTGCGCGCGGCGGGCGGCGATGCGAGCATAATTTGATCTATTGGCGGAACGAGGAGTATCTGGGCGTCGGTCCTTCGGCCGTGTCGTATCTCGGCGGCGTGCGGCAGAAGACGAAGGCGGATGTGAAGGCGTATATCGAGACCTGGGCGGGGGCAGAGGCCCCCGGTACCCTCGCGGCTACACTGGTTTTCGAAAGTGAGGAGCTGGGGCGCGAGGCGCGGGCACGGGAGACGGCAGTACAGATGCTGCGGTTGAATGACGGGATTGAGCTGGGGCGGTTTACGGCTCAGACCGGGTATGAAGCGCGGGAGCTGTTTGGGGCGGCGATTGAGAAGAATGCGGCGGCGGGGCTTTTGAGCAATGGGGGCGGGGCGATTCGACTGACGCGGGCGGGGCAGTTGTTGGCAAATCGGGTGATGGAAGACTTCTTGTAGTCGTCGGTGGGCCGGGCTAGACCAGCAGGGCGGCGGCTTCGGCGTCTGCGAGAACCTCTTCGGTGGGTACCATGGTGATGACGTCCCACGGGCAGACCTGGGCGCAGAGCTTGCAGCCGATGCAGCGTTTCATGTCGATGGTGCAAACGCCCATCGCATAGCCGGGGTGGATCGGGTCGTGGACTTTATCGATGCAATCGACCGGGCAGACGGTGATGCAGGCATCGCAGCCGGTGCAGAGGTCTTCGTCGAGGATGGCGAGTTGTTTGGGGAGCTTTTTGGCCATTGGGGCTGACGCGGTCCTCTGCCGCGGCAGACGATCGGCCGCGGGAAGAGGAATTTAGCCGTCTAAACCGGGTCAGGCAAGCAGGTTGCCGATCTTGCTGGCGGCGGCCTGCCGGGACGCGGCAATGCGGGCGTGCAGCGCCAATTTTGTCAGGTCGGCGTCCGGCTTGGTCTGTCCGTTCCCGTTGCCGTTTCCGTTTCCATTGGCGTGACCGTTGCCATTGCCGTTGGTGGTGACGGGTTTTCCATTGGCCGGGATTCTTTGACCGTCGATGTCGACCGTTGCGACCGGAGCGAGGACGCGGACCGGAAGCGTTTCGAAATTAACGATCTGCTCCGTCGTAACGAGGAACGCGCCCTTGGCTTCCATCTGCCGCATGGCGAGATCGCCGTCGGGGGCGTTCCAGTGACCGCAAGCATCCTTAATGACGATGACGTTTCGCTGGCGCGTCAGGAGCGCGAGGACGGTGGCTTTGATGCAGCGCTCGGCCATGACGCCGAAGACGATCTGATGCGTGATGGTCATTTCGGTCAGGAGGCGATCGGCCTTCGGGTTTCCGAGTAGATCGCGCGTTCGCTTGGCGAAGATGACCTGTCGATATCTTGAGAGAACATCCGGCGGAAGGTCGAGCGTGTTATCGCCGTCGAGCATGATGCGGCGCGGAAGCAACGTGAATGGAAGCTTTCGCTGGCCGGGCGTTCGATCGATGCAATGTCGGGGATGCCCGTTGGTTGGTTCGTCAGCGCGGTGGGCGTCGAGACTGGAGATGACTGGGACGCCGAACTGCCTGGCCCATTCGAAGAGGCGGCGGATATTTGGAATTATTTCGGCCCGGTTTGAAACCGGGACGGCGCCCTTCGGTAACAAATAGTCGCACTGCGTATTGAGGTCGAGGAGGACCCGATCGCAGCTTTTGCGGCGAAAGATCGTGCTCATTCCCACCTCCGCTGTCGCAACGGGCCATAAGGAGAACGGCCGCGAGACGACAACCTGCTTCTTGCTTCTTCCCGGTGTTGGCTTTGGCGGTCTGCTTTTCGGAGAAGCAGAGAGGGGTGACTTCTTCCGCCCTTCCCAACCCTGCCCAATGTTACCCCCACGATGCGAGAGTCAATAGACCGGGTGGGAAAATTCACGCCGAATTTACGCGAGCAACCGGGTTCTCGGCCTTGGACTCGACAACTGGACGAGACCGCAAATCTGACACAGGCCGCAAAATCGAACCGTTATGAATGCGCTGCCCAATCGGGGGCCGTGTGCCTTGACAGATTTCGGGGCGTGCGCGACAACCTTGTCTCGCTGAATTGCGGGGAGGATTTGTGACGCGATTATCCCATAATCAACGGACATTGCTTTGCCTTGCGGTCGTTGCGGCCGGTCTGGTCGCGACGGGATGCCAGGATGTCGACTGGGACTGGGAAAGCCGCTGGTGGCAGAAGCCGACGCGCGAGGTGAAGCCGGATCGTCGCGTGGCGCGCGACGGTCGGACGACGCCACCGCCGCAGCAAGCCGCGCCGCCGCCGAAGCCGGCCGAGTCGCCGCAGCCCGTCAGCGCATCGACGGTGACGCCGGGCAACGCGCCGCAATCGGGCGTGCGAAGCAGTCCATCGCCGGCGTCGGGCGGCGATGCCGTGATCGAAGTTCAGTCGGATGAGCGCGTCGAATTGACGACGAGTCCGCCGCCTTCTCCGCAACCGGCGCCGCCCTCCGCGCTACCGCCGGCACCGACACGCAGCGAGCCGATTTTGCGCAGTGAGCCGATCGCGCGGAGCGAGCCGCAACCGAGCGCGTCGATCACGCCGAGCGAGCCAGCGGTGAGCCAGCGACCCGCGCCGCCGCCTGAGCCGGTCACGCAGCGACCAGCCGAGCAGCGACCAGCCGAAGCGCAGATCGCATCGGCGCGGACGAATGAACGCATGGCGATTCCGGACCGGTCGTCGAGCCCGACACCGAGTCCGACTGTTAGTTCGACGGCCAGTCCGACAGCCAGGCCCACCCCCGAGCCGGCGGTCGTCGCCCCGCCGCCTTCGGCGCCGATTTTGTCGAGCGGTCCGGATGTTTTCTATCAGCTTTATTTACTGAGCGAGCCATCTTCGCAGCGGGCAGCGCCGAACACGCAGCGTATGCAGCTTGCAAATGTGCCGGCGCGGTCGGCGGCGCAACTTGTCTCGCAGCTCTATCAGCCGGTGGGGCTGGGCGGTGGCGAGCGACAGACCTATTTGATTTATCAGGACCTTGATGAGTGGCGCGCGGCTCAGTCGGCAGTGGGGTGGATTGACGTGCCGTCGGGCTCGGCGTCGGGAATGGGTCGTGGGGTGCGATCTCTGATTGAAGTGGTCGGGGCCGGACCGATGCCGGATCGCGAGGCCGTGAACGCGGCGCATGCGGCGTTTTCGCAGGTGGTCGGCGACACGGGCGCGGACAGCCGAACACGCTGGGCGGCGGCGATGTGGGACGGCAAGCTTTCAAGCGAACAGTTGTTTGACGATACGGCTGCCGCGGCGTCGTACGACATGGCGATCAAGCTGGCTCAGCCGGGCTCGGTGGAGCGGTTGGCAGCCATGTGGGCCAGGGCGGAGAGTTATCAGGCGGTGGGGGATCGCGATTCGGCGAAAAAGGCCTACGCAGCACTGGCGGACCAGTTTGGGCGGGCGCATCCGCGGTCGCAGGCGGTGCAGCGGGCTTCGACCTTGCGCGCGGGGGGCGGTCGATAGGCCGTGTATCAGCGCAGCGCGGTGGGCCGCTGACCCGGACGCATAAGGCGTACGCGGTCGGTCAGGCCTTCGAGCTGACGCAGGTAGTCGCTGAGTTCGTTTTCGGAAAAGCCCTCGAGGAATTCGGGGCGGACGGTGCGGTTGATCAGCTTGATTCGGTCGATCAGTTCTCGCTTCGACATGCAGCCCTGCTCCCACGGCGGATCGGCGAAGGCGGGGCTCCGGTGGGTCGGATGCCCGGCCATGTGACTATCGGCGCGTGTTTCGGGGCGACTTGAGGACGGATGTAACGAGCGGCGCGTTTCGATCGGAGGTTCCGGCATGAATGATCGCGTATGAGCACCGTGCGTCATGCAACCAAGGAGTCGGCCCGGCGCGAGTTTGAGAACTGGGCGCCGTCGTACGACCGGAGCATCCTGCAACGGCTGGTGTTTGGTCCGTCTTATCGGGCTTTCATGGAAGAGCTGGTGCGCTGGCGGCTGAACGACCCGGCCCCGTTTGACGTGCTGGATGTCGGCTGCGGAACGGGCAGCTGGCTGGCGATGATCTGGTCAACGAGTCTGCCGAGCGGGCGGCTGTGCGGGCTGGATTACTCGCACACGATGTGCCGGCTGGCGGCGGACAAGGCGACCGAGCGCGGTGAGCGGCGCGCGGCGTTCTTCAACGGGGATTCCGAGCACCTGCCTTTCGCCGATGGCTCGTTCGACCTACTGACGTGCAGCAATTCGTTTCATCATTATCCGCACCAGGCGCAGGTGGTGCGCGAGTTTCGGCGAGTATTGCGGCCGGGGGGGCGGCTGATGATCATAGACGGGTTCAGGGACAACCTGATCGGCTGGGTGGCGTTTGACGTGCTCGTGACGCGCCGCGAAGGCAAGGTCTATCACGCCCCATGGTCGGTGATGCGAAAGTATTATGTCGATGCCGGATTCAGTGAGGTTACGCAGCGGAAGTTCAATATCTGGATCCCGCTGTTCATCACGATCGGCGTCGCGTAGTTGGATGGGGGCGACGGGGCAGCGCGCGGCAATTGCGGCGCGATGGAGGATGGCGTGACGGTCAGCACGATCCGATCGGCGGAGCAGCGCATCGCCGACTTGATGGAGGTGCTGGAGGTGTCGCGCCGACTGGCGGCGTCGGGCGAGCTGCGGCCGCTGCTGGAGGCGATTGAGCGGGCGTCGCTTCGCGTTTTGAATTGCGAGCGGTCGACGGTTTTTCTTTACGATCGTCAGAAGGACGAACTGGTGAGCCATGTCGCCACCGGCGTGGGAGAGATCCGCGTGCCGGCCACGCGCGGCATCGTCGGCGAAGTGATGCGGACGAACGCGGTCATCAATGTGCCGGATGCGTACAGCGATCCGCGCTTCAACGCGGAGATCGACCGGAAGACCGGTTTTCGCACGCGGAACATGCTGACGTTTCCGCTGGTCGGCTATGACAATTCGATCGTGGGGGTTTTGCAGGTTCTGAACAAACAGTCCGGGCCGTTTGATGCGTGGGACGAGCAACTGGTGCATACGTTCGGAGCGCAGGCCGGGATTGCAGTGCAGCGGCAGCTATTGTTGGAGCATTTCGCGGAGAAGCAGCGGATCCAACGCGACCTGGACATCGCGCGCGAAATTCAGCAGGCCAACCTGCCGTCTGAAGCGCCGTGCGTGACGGGATTCGAGATCGCGGGCTGGAGCAAGCCGGCGGATGAGACCGGCGGCGATTGTTATGACTATCTCGCTTTAGAGAACGGGCACGTCGCGATGACGGTGGCCGACGCGACCGGCCACGGAATTGGCCCGGCGCTGGTCATTGCCGAGTGTCGGGCGCTGTTTCGAGGGGTGGTGTCGCTGGAGCCGTCGTTGCCGGTGGTGGTGAAGCTGGTGAACCGGCTCTTGTGCAATGACTTGCCTGACAATCGATTCGTGACGGCGTTCTTCGGGCTGCTGATTCCGGAGCGCAACCAGCTTCAATACACGGCCGCGGGGCACGGGCCGATTTTGATTTTCGAGGCGGAGGATAATCACCTCCGGGCCGAATCGGCCAACGGGCTGCCGCTGGGCATCATGGATGACGCGCCCTACGACGAGCCGGTGTGCATCGACTTCCAGCACGGCGACATGCTGGTCGTGCTGACGGACGGTTTCCTGGAGTGGGCGAATCCGCGGCGCGAGCAATTCGGCGTGGAGCGGGTGGAGGTCGTCCTGCGCGAGAACAAGTCGCGGCCGGTGACGGAGGTTATCGAGAAGCTTTACGCTGCCGTGCTGGAGTTCGCGGAGGGGACGAAGCAGATGGATGATTTGACGGCAGTGATTGTGAAGCGGAGCTGAGGGGCTCAATTCAATCTGCGGGGGGCAGCGCACTTTCAGGGTCTCAGCGCACTTTTGCGATGACGAGCGTCAGGTCGTCGGATTGCTTGGCCAATCCCTTGAAGCGGCGGATATCCCAGAGGAGTTGTTGCGCGAGTTGCTGGGCATCGAGTGATGCATGGCGCTGCAGCGATTCGTGGAAGCGGGCGCGGCCGAAGGCCTGGCCGTTGTAGTCGATGGCCTCGACGAAGCCGTCGGTGAGGAAGACGAGCAGGTCGCCCGAGCGCAGGTCAATGCGTCCCATTTCATACGTGGCTTCGCGATCAATGCCTAGGACGGTTCCGCCGTGTTCGAGTGGCGTGATGCGCCCGTCGCGGAGCAGCAGGACCGGCTCGTGGCCGGCGTTGCAGTAGGTGAAGGTGCGGACGTCGTCGCTGAAGACGCCGTAGACCAGCGTGACGAACTCGCTCATGAGCGTGTCGCGGCAGATGTGGCGGTTGAGTTCGACCATGATGCGATCGATGTAGTAGATGCTCTTGGCGTGCGCGCGGAGCGCGGCGCGGACGGAAGCCATGGTGAGCGAGGCGGGAACGCCTTTGCCGACGACGTCGGCGACGGCGACGCCGACGTTGCCGCCGGGGAACTCAAGGAAATCGTAGAAGTCGCCTCCGAGCTCGTTGCTGGGCTGGTAGATGGCGGCGATGTCGAGGCGCGGGTGGCGGGGCGAGCGGGTCGGGATCATGCGGCGCTGGACGTCGCCGGCGAGACGGACCTGGCGTTCGAGAGCTTCGGCTTCGCGGGCGTCGCGGCGCATGCGGGCGTGAATAATGGCGGCGGCGCACTGGTTGGCGACGGCACGGAGCAGTGAGATATCGAGCGGGGTGAAGACGCGCTTTTCGCCGGTGTAGACGCGCATGACGCCGATGTTCTTGCCGCGGAAGGAGAGACTGGTGACGAGGGCGCTGTGGATGCCTTCGGCGGCGGCCTCTTCCTTGTAGACCGTGCGCGGGTCGGTGGGCATGTCTTCGACGTAGAGGACTTGGCCGGTGAGGGCTTCGGCGTCGATGGGACTCTGGTGGGTGAGTAGCGGTCCCTTGTTGAGATAGTCCTGCGAGAGATTGTGGACGGCGACGATTCGGAGCTCGCTGGTGTCTTCGTCGAGCAGGCGGATCGCGGCGGCCTTGGCGCGGAGGGCCTCGGTTACGAGCTGGGCGGAGAGGTTGAGGATCTCCTTGAGGTCGCGCTCTCCGGCAAGCAGCGTGGAGAGGCGATAGACGGTTTCGAGCTCTTCGTTGCGCTGGCCGAGCTGGTGGGCCTGATACCAGATTCGGGCGAGGGTGTTGGCCAGGAGTTGGGCGAAGGCGATGGCCGAGCTCATGTCGCGTTCGGCCCAGTTCTTAAGGCCCCAGGCGGCGCGGCGGAGCGTGTCGTAGTCGAGGCCGAAGCGATCGGCGACGGTGCGGACCTGGTCGTCGGTAAGCGGGGTGCGCGGGCGGTCGCCGATGATGATGGCGGCCAGCGGCTCGCCCTTGATGTTGACCGGCGCGGCGTATTGGGTGAGGCCGGCGTGGCATTCCATCTGCACGAGGCCGCCGGTGGCACAAGCCGATTGCGTGGCGCGGGTGTGGCAATCGCGGCAGGCGACGGAGGCCTCGGGGTGATTGAGGAACATGCGGCAGTAGTCGTTGTCGCCGCCGGGGTCTGTTAAGGGATTGCCGTCGGCATCGCGGATGCTGGTGGCGACGCCGGTGAGGGCGACGAAGGCGTTTTGCACGTCCTGAAGCGTGGACGCTTTGATGAAGTCGGTGAGAGCGGGGGACTCGGCGGGTTGGGCGTTCATAGGGATATTGGTAGTCGGGTGGTTCAAGTCCCTATTATAGAGGGCATGGAACTGGTTCGCTACGGACGGTATCCGAACAAGCGTGCGCGCGAGGTCGTGCTGCTGCGCGGGAAGCCGTGCGTGTGGAGCCGGTGCAGCTTTTGCGACTACATCGCGGACAACACGACGGACGTCGAGCTCATTCGACGAACTGCCGACGAAGAGCTGGCGAAGGTGACGGGGGAGTTCGGGCGGTTGATGGTGATCAACTCGGGGAGCGTGCAGGAACTGCCGCAGACGATTCGTGAGCGGATTCGCGATTTGATTCGGGCGAAGGGGATTCGCGAGTTCTACACGGAGTCGTATTGGGCGTACCGCAAGGACTATGAGGCAACACGGCAGTTTTTTGAGGTTGAGACGCATTTGTTTCTCGGCGTGGAGACGTTTGACGACGGCGTGCGAAACGGCGTGCTGAACAAGGCGATGCACTGGTCGGGGCCGGACGAGGTGGCGGCCTACACGGATTCGATCAACCTGATGATCGGGATTCGGGGCCAGACGCGCGAGATGGTGCGGCGCGACGTCGAGATCATGTTGAGCAAGTTTCGGTATGGGATCGTGAACCTGTTCACGGAGAATACGAAGTCGGCCGGGCTTATGGATGAGGAGCTAAAGGGGTGGTTTCTCGAGGAGTTTGACTGGTTGAAGGGGGAGGAGCGGGTGGACGTGCTGGTGGAGAACACGGGGTTTGGGGTGGGGTAGCGGGGAACGCTGCTCGGCGGGGCGCGGAAAGCCGAATATAAGAAGATCGGTGAATCACACGGGCTCGGGCGCGCGTCTTGGGAATGGATCAGGCAGGATCAGGATTAGCAGATGGGCGGAAGTGGCGCATTTGCTTCTTTGCGCCGGGGTCGAACGTTCATACGCAGCGCTGGGTGGAGGCGATGGCCGATCGGGGCCACGAGGTGCTGCTGATCTCGACCGATCGGCCGCGCGCGATGCGAGCGCGGGTGTTTTATCCCGCGCCGGGGAGTTCGCGCTGGCGATTTCTTCCGAAGTTGCGCGCGGCGTTTGCGCATGGCGACATGGCGCGGGCGACGCAGGAGTTCCGGCCGGACTTCGTGCACATGCACTGGCTGAATGCGTCGATGTTGTCGGTCATGCAGGCGCGGCATTGGCGGCGGCTGATCATTTCGGTGTGGGGCACGGATGTAATCTGGGATGTTTCGGAGCATGAGCCGTGGTTGCGGCGGACGTTGCGGCGGCGCATCGCGGCGCAGGCGGAGATCATCACGGCTACGTCGGAGTTCCTTGCCGGGCGGACGCAGGCGATCGTGGGGCTCAGCGCGCGGCCGACCGTGGTGCCGTTTGGGATTGATACCGAGGCATTTTCGCCGGGGGCAAAGCGGGCAGCCGGGGGAGAAATTGTCATTGGGTATTTGAAGCACTACATGCCACGCTACGGGCCGGAGATCGCGGTGCGAAGCATGTTGCGGGTGCGGGCGGCGATTCCCGGGGCGCGGTTGGAGATGTATGGGGCGGGCGATCAGGCCGGGCTCGAGCGATTGGTTGGCGAATTGGGCCTCGGCGACGCGGTGCGTGTTCACGGTCCGGTGGCGCATGCGGAGGTTGCCGGGGTGATGCGCGGGTTTGATATTTACTGCATGCCTTCGTTGAGCGAGTCGTTTGGGGTGTCGGCATTGGAAGCGTCGGCTTGCGGCGTTTCGGTGGTGGCGAGCGATGTGGGCGGAGTTCCTGAAGTGGTGGTGGACGGGCAGACGGGTGTGCTGGTTCGATCGGGTGACGTGAATGGGCTTGCGGATGCGCTGATTCGGCTGGCGGGCGATGCGACTGCGCGGGAGCAGATGGGCGCGGCGGGTCGCGCATTTGTTGTCGGGCGATATCGGTGGGCCGACAGCGTGACGGCGATGGAGGGGGTTTATGAGCGGATGATGGTGAATGGGCGATAAGCGGGCGGGCTGCGTTGACCCCTGCAGCCGGGTTCTCTAGCATGATTCGCGCTGATGCCTGAGACGCTTTCCGCGATTGCTGAATACCTTTCCTCGCAGGGCCTTGCCTGCGAGTGCGCGGGGGACGTGAGCACGCGAATTCGGGCCGTGGCCACGCTGGGGGACGCGGGGCCGGACGAGATCAGCTTTCTTTCCAATCCAAAATACGAAAAGGCGCTGGGGACGACGCGGGCCGGTGCGGTGGTCGTCTCCAAGACGCAGGCGGTTCCGGAGGGGCGGACCGTATTGCGCGTGGCTGATCCGTACGCGGCCATCATGATGCTGATCATCCGCATTCACGGTTATCGCAAGCATCCGGGCAAGGGCGTGCATGCTGAGGCGAAGGTGGATGCTTCAGCGCAGATTGGCGAAAACGCGAACATCATGCATGGGGCGACTGTTGCGGCGGGCGTCTCGATCGGGCGGAACGTGGTTTTGTATCCGGGCGTTTATGTCGCGGCGGGCAGCCGGCTGGGCGACGACTGCGTGCTTTATCCGAACGTGGTGGTGTACGACGGCTGCATGCTGGGGAACCGCGTCACGATTCACGCGAACAGCGTGATCGGCGAGGACGGGCTCGGTTATGCGCCGCTGGGGCGAAAGTGGCACAAGATTCCGCAGGTGGGAATTGTTGAAATCGGCGACGACGTTGAAATCGGCGCGAGTTGCACCATCGACCGGGCGACGCTGGGTCGGACGTCGATCGGGGCGGGGACGAAGTTCAGTAATCTGATTGCCATTGGGCATGGATCGCGTATTGGGCGGGATTGCATGTTTGTGGCGCAGGTGGGCATCGCCGGATCGGTCACGGTGGGCGAGCATGTCACCATGGCGGGCAAGGTCGGCGTGGCCGGGCACCTCACGATCGGCGATGACGTTCAGATCGCGGCGCTGTCGGGCGTCATGAACGACATTCCGCCGAACACGCGGGCATTCGGGCAGCCGGCGCTGCCGATGAACGAGGCGAAGCGGGTTTACGCCGTGATCACGCGATTGCCCGAGATGCGCGACAAGCTGAAGCGGCTTGAGCGCGAAATGGAAAAGCTGCAGGCCGACATCGCGGCGCTCAATTCCCCAACAGATCGGAAATAAACAGGGGCACGTCGGCGGCCGAAACATGTCCGTCGACGTTCAAGTCTGATTGGATTTGCTCGGAAAGACTGGGGCTGTTCTGGGCCAGCGCCCGTGTGAACGCGGCAATGTCGTCACCGTTAGCGATGCCGTCCTCGTTGATGTCGCCCTCGACATAGTAGATGGCGGAGTCGACGTTTACGATGCCGTATCCGCGAATGAACAGCGGATCGGTCAGCCCGTTGTTGGCGAAGCCCGAGGCAGTGTGGAGCAGGACGCGGCGAATTTTCTGCGCGTTCCAGGTGGGGTGTGCCTGAATGAGCAGACTGGTCGCTCCGGCAAGCAGGGGTGTCGACAGGGATGTTCCGCTCACCGCAATGATCGATGAGTTGTCCTGAGCCGCGACCGTGGCGGTATCGAGACCACGCGCGAGCAGTTCGGGTTTGACGCGGCCGTCGGCGGTCGGGCCGTCGGACGAAAATGAAGTGATGACGCCGTTGAGATCGACCGCTCCGCACGTCAGAACGTTTAACGCGTCGGCCGGGGCGATGAGGTGGGCGACCGCGGGAGAGCCGTCGTTGCCTTCGTTGCCGGCCGCCGTGCAACAAACCAGGCCGAGTGCCGTGGCCGTATTGACAGCGATGGTCGTAACAGCGGTGTGGCCGTTGAGGTCGGCTTGCGTGTACCAGTCGATGTAACCGAGCGAGCTGGTGGCGAGGTCGGCGCCGTGGGCTTCGATCCATTCGAGGCCGGCCACGTAATTGTCTTCCTCGGCGGGGACTTCCTGGCTGATGTCCTCGGTCTTCGCGAGGACGAACGAGGCGTCGTATGCCGCGCCGACCAGCACTCCGGGGTTATACGCTGCAAGCGTTCCGAGGATGTAAGTGCCGTGGTTGTGCTGGCCGGGGAAGTCGCTCGGCTCGGGTCCGGGGTTGGAGTCGTTGTTGACGAAGTCGTACTGATCGATGACCTGCACGGGGTGGGCGTTGATGGTCTGGTTGAAAGCGGCGTGAGTCAGGCGGAAGCCCGAGTCGAGGATGCCGATGATGATGCCGTTGCCGGTAAAGCCGGCGTTATGTGCGGCGACGACACCGATCTGGTTGAGCTGGTTATAAGCCGGGCCGTAGAAACCGGGGCCGACAGTGCCGCGCGGCGCCGGCTGCGCGGCGATCGGCTTTTCGGGCATCGGCTTGCGCGGGGCGGCATGGGCGACTGGTTGAACGAGGCGGACGAAAGGCAGCGCGGCGATGGCGCGGAGCTGGTCGGGCGTGGCATCGGCACTCTGCGCGTTGAGCCAACGGCTGGTCTGGCGAAGTTTTGCGCCGGTGGCGCTGACGGCGTTGATATATGCCGGCGCGACAGGCAGATCGGCCAGTTCGAGTGCGGGCGTGCGGTCGCCGCGCCGATCGCGGCGGAGCAGCGTTTTGGCGGGCAGGTCGGCGTGACGGATGAGTGCAGCCGCGCTGATGGCGCGTTCGTCGGCGACCTGTTTATCGGTGAAGAATATCCACACGCGCTGCGTGGCTTGTGCGTCGCGTTGTATGGCGCGATCGAGCGCCGGAGCAATGACCGAGTTTGCGGGCGGCTCGGCAGCGCTTGCGGCGGCTACGAAGATTGGGAGCAATACGGTGGCGAATCGGACGATCATGCGAACTCCTGAAAACCCCGGGGCCGGCGGCAGGTTGGCTCAATGAGCGCCGGCGGGCGATCTACCGATTATACCGCGTCGCGGTGTGTCTTCGGCATGCCGAGCCGGGCGTCTTTACCGGGCACGCGGGTGTGGCTAGGATTTGGGCTGTGCGAGGGATCGCACGAGTCCGCGTAGCTCAATTGGACAGAGTGTCGGCCTCCGAAGCCGAAGGTTGCTGGTTCGAGCCCAGCCGCGGACGTTCAGTTCTCTAGGCGGGACACAGTTTCAGATTTCGAGAATATCGCCAACCGCGTTGCGTGAAGCGACATGGACGGGAAAGTCTTTTCCCACCGTCTGCCGATGGGTCGCCAATGCAAGTTCTGGATCGTTGTTAATTTCGCTCAGGTGGGCGGCGGCGATCCATTTCAGGCGGTTGGATGTGTTCAGCAGACCTACCGTACGGCTGGCCAGGTCGGCGGATTCGTGGTTTGAGATGTGGCCGTGCTTGCCACGGATGCGGTCCTTGAGCGGCTTGGAGTAGGGGCCGGTTTCGAGCATGTCGGGGTCGTAGTTGCTTTCGAGATAGGCCGCGTCGAGGTCCTGCATGATGGACTCGAGCGCGGCGAAGGGGTGGCCGAGGTCGGTCAGGATGCCGAGGCGTTTGTTTTCGTGCGCGACGACGAAGCAGACCGGTTCGACGGCGTCGTGGGGCGTCGGAATGGTGTAAACCGTGACCGGCCCGAACTCGATCCGCTCGCCGGGGGCGAAGTGGCATGGCTTGTGGGTGCGGCCGATGAGGCCGGCTGAGCGGCGGAGGGTGTGGCGAGTGATATAGAGCGGGATGGCGTGGCGGCGGTGGATGACGCCGGCCCCGCGGACGTGGTCGATGTGCTCGTGCGAGATGATGAGGGCGTCGATGCCGTCCATTTCGCGGCCGCGGGCGGCGAGGCGGGTTTCGGCAAGCTGGCCGCTGATACCGGCGTCGAAGAGGAGGCGGACGCCGCCGGCCTCGACGTAGATGCAGTTGCCGTTGGAGCCGGATTGGAGCGAGATCGAGAGCATGAGTCTTTGGGGCATCGTAGCGGATCGGGGCCGGGCAGTGAAAAAGCGCGTGATACTATTTCTGCCGTAGCGTTACTATGTGGATAGTAAAGAGCGGCTTTGGAGGAATGTGCCATGCAGCGATGGACCTGGATCGGACTGGTTGTGTTGTCGAGCGCGGCGCTGGCGGCGGGACATCCGGAGGCGAGCGGACCGAAGCGGACGCAACTGAAGGCGTCGGAAACGGTGCCGCTCGAAACCAGGGGCGGCAAGCTGGTCGTGCGGGTGAAGATCAACGGCAAGGGGCCCTTTCCGTTGCTGCTCGACACGGGCGCGGGGGCGACGGTGCTCAATGCCGACCTCGCGAAGGAACTGGGGCTCAAGAAGACCGGCAACACCGAGATCGGCGATCCGAGCAATCCGACGGCCATCAAGGCGGAACGCGTTGCGGTCGATCGGCTGGAGATCGGCGGGGCGGCTTTTGAGGATTTTGAGGCGGTCGCCTGGGATCGGGCGGCGTTGTACAGCGGCAAGGATGCGCCGCGCGGCGTGCTGGGTTTTCCACTCTTTGCCGATTGCCTCATCGCGATTGACACTCCGGGGGCGAAACTGACTTTATCGAAAGGGCATCTGCCATCGATTGGCAAGGGCATTACCGAGTACCGCCAGTCGCACGGCGGCATTCCCGAGATTGACGTCGAGCTGGCGGGCACGACTGTGCCCACCCACATCGACACCGGCGCGACGAGCGGGCTGACGGTCAATTCGAAGTGGATCGAGGAACTGCCGTTGAAAAGCAAGCCGGTGGTGGTGGCGCGGGCGCGGACGGTGAACAGCGAAGTCGACGTGAAGGCCGCCACGCTGGATGGCACCGTCGTCTTCGCGGGCTACGGAATCTCGGAACCGGAAGTTTCGTTCAACTCGGTTGTGCAGGGCGGAAATCTGGGAATGGAGGTTCTCGGCGACTACATCATTCGTTTCGATCAGAGCGCCAAGCTCGTTCAGTTCGAACATACTGGTTCGGCCATCGCGAAGCCGAAGCGGACGGCGCGCGGCGGGCGTCCGCGGCTGGGCGTGATGTTGGCGAAGTCGAACATGAACGGCGTCCTGGAGATAACGATTGACAGTGTGATGGACGGGATGCCGGCGGCCAAGGCGGGACTCAAGCAGGGCGATCGGCTGATCGCGGTGGGCGGCAAGAAGATCGCCCCGATGAGCGATGACGATTTCCGCGAAGCGCTGGGCGCGGGGGAGACCATCGAGCTGACGATCGAGCGCGAGGGCGAGGAGCTGAAAGTCCCGGTGAAAATGGGGGCGGCGGCCGCGGCCGGCAAGGAAGGTAAGTCTTAGCACTCAAGGAATTGCTTCGCGCCGCATTGCATCCCGTGCGGACTCTGGCACAATCCCCGCCTTTGCGGTTCTGACGGACCGCGGCGAGTTTGATTCAAGGTGCCAACATGTCCGACGTTCTGAAACCATCCCGGCGCGGCGTCATGAAATCGGCCCTGGCTGCCGGGGCGGCTGCGGCGATTCCCGGTCTCTCTTCGTGCAGCGACAACCAGACGCGATTCGAGACGGGGCCGGCCACGCGCGAAGGGGCCGAGGCCGAGCGATTCGTCGCCGAATACAACCGCGAATACCAGAAGCATTACACGCGCGCGAACGAGGCGCAGTGGGTCTCGGCGACCGACGTTTCGGACGAGCACTCCAAGGCCGCAACCGACGCGCAGAACGCCATGGATGCGTTCGTCGGCGACAAGGCCCGCATGGCGAAGATCGCCGCGTTCCGCGAGCGCGCGTGGACTGTTTCGCCGCTGGTCGCCAAGCAGCTCGAACGCGCGTGGATGGCTGCGGCCCACGCGCCCGGCTCGATACCCGAGCTGGTGCAGCGACGAACCGCAGCCGAGGTGAAGCACGCCGCCGCGATGAACTCATACGAGTACAAGATGGCCCAGGCCGGCGGCACGACGAAGGTCGTGACGGCCAATGACATCGATGAAATCCTGCAGAAATCGACCAACCTCGACGAGCGGCGGGCGGCTTGGGAGGCGTCGAAGCAGATCGGCGTCGCGCTGCGACCGGGCCTGGTCGAGCTGCGCGGGCTGCGGAACCAGGTGGCGCAGGAGCTGAAGTTCAACTCGCTGCTCGACCTGGAGGTGACCAGCGATTCGTTGTCCGTGGCCGAATTGATGGACCTGATGCGGACGACGCTCGAGCAGACACGTCCGCTGTACGAGCAGCTTCACTGCTACGCGAAATACAAGCTGGCGGCGCGATTCGGACAGGAGGTACCGCGGCGGATTCCGGCCCACTGGCTGCCGAATCGCTGGGGGCAGGAGTGGCGCGGCATCGAGGAGAGCGTCGATCTCGATCCGCTGTTTGCGGATAAGACACCGCAGTGGATCATTGAGAAGGCGGAGCAGTTTTACCTGTCGATGGGCTTCGAAAAGCTGCCGGCCACGTTCTGGCAGCGGTCGGATCTATTCGAGCTGCCGGCTGGATCGAAGCGGCAGAAGAATCGCCACGCGTCGGCGTGGCACATCAACCTCGAGTATGACGTGCGCTCGTTGATGAGCGTGAAGTCGAACGCGTGGTGGTTCGGCACGACGCACCACGAGCTGGGGCACATCTACTACTTCCTGGCTTACACGCGCGCCAACCAGCCGCTGATTCTGCGGGACGGGGCGAACGGGGCGTTTCATGAGGCCATCGGCGACCTGATCGCGCTGGCGGCCGGGCAGAAGCCGTATTTGAAGGAAGTAGGCCTGCTCAAGGGCGCGGCGGCGAGCGGCGACGACGTCCGTTGGCTGCTGGCGGGCGCGCTGGAAGGTTCAATCGTGTTCCTGCCGTTTACCTGCGGCGTCATGACCGGCTGGGAATACGAGATGTATGAAAAGAAGATGCCGGAAGGGCAGATGAACGCGAAGTGGTGGGAGCTGGTGCGCCAGCAGCAGGGCATCGACCCGCCCGCGCCGCGCGGTGAGGACTTCTGCGACCCGGCCAGCAAGACGCACATCAACGACACGCCGGCCTATTACTACAAGTACGCGGTGGGCACGCTGATCAAACACCAGATTCACGACTACATCGCGCGGAAGATTTTGAAGCAGCCGCCGCAGGCCTGCAGTTACTACAACCGCAAGGACGTGGGCGAGTATTTGAACGCGCTGCTGTCGCTCGGCGCTTCGCGAGACTGGCGGCAGGTTCTGCGCGACTTTACGGGCGAGCCGCTGAGCGCTCGCGCGCTGATGGCGTACTACGAGCCGCTTCTGGCGTTCCTGCAGAAGGAGAATGCGGGGCGGGATGCTTCGTTCTCGTAGCGACTGCCCGGGTCCATGCGGCGTACGCGCATGACGCTCGGAAGGATTTGGCTGGCGTTTTCCACGCTGGTTGTGCTGGTTTCGCTGGCGACCGGCTACCGGGCCAGTCGGGCGGCGGGGGCGCCGGTGTATTTGCTTACCAAGACCTCGGTGGTGGTGGAGCGGCCGGCGGTGGCGGCCGACGCGCAAGAGGCGGAGATTCTTCGGCGAATGGCGGAGGCGGGGGAAGATTCGCGCGTTTCTGAGTTGCAGCCGATGTTCGTGCTGGGATTGTTGGACGCGGCGCTGCCGCTGGTGCTCTTCAGCGGGTTGCTGGTTTGGGGCGCCGGATTCGTCCGCCGGCGGCGGGCGCGGCGGCGGTTTGCGAACGCGGGCGCTGACAGCTTATGATTCGGGCTGCGAGCTGGTGAATTGAAGTCCTCAGACGGGAACCATTTCCATGATGCGATTCGTGATTGCGGCGGGTCTGGTGTTTTCGTTGGCTGCTATGCCTGTTCGGGCGGATGGAATCAAGGACGCGCGGGCCGGTGAGACGACGTTTTCTGTTTCGACAAAATCCAAGCCCAACGTGGGGCTGATCTCGAAGGCGCCGGGCGAGACGTTCAAGGCCACCAGCAAGGTGGTCAAGGGGACGCTGACGCTCGACCCGTCGAAGCTGGACTCGGCCAGCGGCGAGTTCCGCGTGCCGTTCAAGAATCTCGACACCGGCAAGAAGATGATGAACCAGCACATGCTGTCGTCGCGCTGGATGGACGCGGACAAGTACCCTGACGCCGTTTTTACTGTCAGCGGAATCGACAAAGTGAAGGCCGGGCCGTCGGTTGTGAAGGCGAACCTGACGGGCACGATGGCGATGCATGGAAAAGAGAAGGAAATCTCAATTCCTGTCACGCTGGTTTACGTGAAAGACAAGGCCGAGGGCGGGACGCACGACACACTTAAGATCAATGCGACCTTCAAAGTGGCGCTGGCGGATTACGACATCAAGGATCCGGCCGTTGGAAACAAGGTGGCCGAGAATATGCTGATGACGGTGTCGGTAACGATGGACGCCGGCAAGGGCGGCAAGGCCGAGAAGAAGGACGCGGGGGCGAAGGCGGCTGGCGACTAGCTGCCGCTTCCAACGGAGGCCGCCGATGGGTCGCACACCGACGATCATCCTCGCGGCGTCATCCTCATTGATCTATCTAATTCTTTGTGGCCGGTCGGACGGTGAGGATGCCCGAAACCGGTCTCCAGCATCACGACCTGCAAGCGCGCCGGCCGATGATCGCCTGATTCGGGCGGCGGAATCGCTTGAAGCAGTGGCCCAATCGTTAGTGCCGAAGGGATGGAGCGTTTCCCCCGTTGGCGAACATGTCATCATTGAACGCGATGACTCCATCGAGGTGTTCAACGCGATTTCACTCCCGTACCGCAGCAATACGCCAGAAAGTCGAGAATACATCCGGTCACAGTTGCGTCGATTGAGATTCCGGCTGTCGATGCGAGTGAGCGAGCGCATGCTCCAGAATGGATTCGATCTTCAGAGCCGAAAAAACTCCGAGGCCATCGAACGAGCGCGTCGTGAAGAAAGAGACCCCAAGCTCATACCCGACGACGCATATTGGCATGAGCACCCGAAGTATGGATATCAGGACATTCCGTGGCTCGACGGCGGCAACTACAGCGTTTACGCCGAGTGCAGCGTTTACTGGATGGAAGAATTCTTGGATGCAGATGTCTGTGCCGAGTGCGACGGCGTCGTGAAGGCTCTCGCCGCGCCGTTCCGTGCCTATCAGAAGGATTTTCAATTCTTCCGTAGGTCCTCTCGCAAGTGAGAGGCGGCCGACACAGCGCTGCTCGACCGGAGCACGGAGATGCGAGATCGTTTCCTCGGAATTACAGCGGCCGTTATCAGTTGAACCAGATCGCGAAGCCGATGAAGTCACCTTCGAAGACGCGCATGAGGCGCGTCCAGGTTTCCTTGGTGGTGATCTGGCCTTCCTCCAGGTAGGGGGCGGCGGCCGAGCCCTGCACCCACAATACGAGATCGAAGCGCGTCGGCTCGGTGAAGAAGCGGCGGAGGTTTACGCCGCGATTGTCGTTGCCGCGCCAGAAGGGAATCAGCTTCTTGCCGGCCAGGATGGCGTCGGCCTCGTCGAGGAAGGCCTGCCACGCCGCGATCATGTCTTTGGTCACGTGGATGCCGGGGAAGACGCAATCCTGCTGAGGATTGGGGATCCACTCGTGGTCGTTGTCGGTTTCGGCCAGGGCGAGTTTCCACATGCGACGGCTGCATGCGACCATCGACTGGAGGTGCTCCAGCGCGCTAGTCATGCGCTTCGGCTCGATGACGGGCAGATTGATGAGATGAACGAACGCGACGACGTCGGCGATATCGACGCCATCCATGTTGAAGACGCGATCGCCGGTATTCAGGAAAGGATACGGCGTCTTGGGGCGCGGGAAGAGAATCTGGGCCGTGCGGTCGAACAACTCACCGCCGTCGTGGGCGAGCAGGAAGTCGGTAAGGGCCATGAGCAAGTGGCAGTAACCGCGGAGCCATTCGGCGTCGGCGGCGTCGAAGTTGATGAGAAATCCGGTGACATCCTTCTCGTCGATCGAATTGCGGCTCAGGCGGACGTAGATTTTGAAGAGCGGTTCGCCCTTCGGGTCACGGCCAAGATTGAGGCGAACGAGGGCGAAATGGAGCGGGAACTTCACGTTGGTGTCGTGGACGCCGGCGAGCGTCTTTTCTGCCTTGGCGAGTTCATCGTTCCAGGTCGTAAGTATTCGGCGAACATCTGCGGCGGTGACGACCTTTGGTTCGGCGTTACGGCCAAAGATGGGCGAGCCGACGAACATGGCCATGCCGGCGTTGAGGCGCGGGAAGCCATAGTCGCCGAGTGAGCCGAGCAGTTGCTCGACGCCGCCAAGGAACTGGGCAACGCCCAGGCCGAAGCGGGCGTGGTCGTTTTTCGGGTCGGCCGTGAGCATTTTCGAGAGTTCGATTTCGGCATTGGCGATCGTTCCGTTCATGAACAGGTCGTCGATGCGATCGGCTGGCTGGGTGGTCTGGGCCGTGGCCGCTACGGTGAAGGAACAAAGGACTATCAGCAGCGAAGATACGCGATATTTCATGGACCTAACTCCTGTTTCTCCCATATTGGTCCAACGCGGGGCCTGCTGCCAGTTCGCCGCAATTTATTTTGAATTAGCGCGCCCGTTTTCGTAGTCTATTGCGATCACTTCCTCGGAGTCTTTCAGCATCGGGCCGGTTGGGCTGGAGGCACGGGTATGCAATCTTCTCGGGTCGTTCACTGGTCGGTGGTCATCGCTTTGGCCGTCTTCGCTGGTGTTGCAAGGCCAGCCGGCGCCATCCCGCGCGGCGACTGCAACTGCGACGGCGTGATCAACGGCAAAGACATCCAGGCGTGGGTGGATGCCTTCCTTAATCCGACGGCATATGCCACGCGGAACCCCACCTGTTCGCGCTGCACGGCCGATCTTGATGGCGACGGATCCGTGACGGCTGCCGATCGGCCGATCCTGATCAACTGTGCACTTGGGCTCGGGGCCTGCACCGCGGCAGCGCCATGCTTTTGTCCGCTGCCGGCTGTTCCATCCGGCGGAAACCCGCCACCCAACGCGAACGCGCCAGGAGTCGGCATCGGTCAACTGGCCGACTACAACGATCAGAACGTGGTCGTGGCGGCCGGGGCTTTTCCGGAGATTCCCGATTCCATCCTGCAGCAGGACGGCCGCGATGATTTCTCACCCAGCTTCGTGGCAACCGGACAGGACGGCGTGGCCGGCTTCGACCTGAGCGGTCGCATCCGCTATCCATCGACTCAGCCGGGCGGCGTGAACGCCGCGGCGGCGGCCGGCGGACCGTTTCCGCTGGTGGTGATCGCGCATGGAAACCATCGCCGCTTCGCGGATGCAGTCGGCGGCGATCCGTCGGATGAGAATTACCGCGGATACACCTATCTGCAGAACCGCCTTGCGACACACGGGTTTATCACCGTCAGCATTGACCTCGACGACTTCACCGACCTGCTGCCGGGAATTCTGTCGCGGGCATGGCTCATCCTCTGCACCATCGAACGGATGGAGGCGGTGAACGCCGCCGCCGGTCCGCTGCAGAATCAGATCGACATGACGCGGATCGCGCTGATCGGCCACTCGCGCGGCGGCGATGCGGTGATTCAGGCCGTCCGCCTGAATGCGGCCGGGCTTGTTCCGGGCGTCGGCCCGGGCGCGGCCACGGGCGGATTTCAGATTCGGGCGGTGTGGGGCATCGCCAGCACGCGATTCTTCGACGGCGCGGTGAACTGGGATCGCACGGCGCCCATTCAGGGAGTTGTGCCGGCCAGCGTGCTGACGGCACAACCGTTCTTCGGGATGTGGGGCGATGCCGACGGCGACGTGACCGGCGAGGACATCACGATCGCGGCCGGCGTGACGACCAAGGCCATGCATGTCGAGGGGTCGTACGACGGGAGCACGGCCCAGCCGAAGCAATTCGCCTGGATCGAGGGCGCCAATCACAACTTCTGGAACTCGAGTTGGTTCGGCGGGGCGTTCGGCGACGACGGCCTCGTGTTCGGCACATCGTGCGTGGCGACGCGTATCACCTCGGCCGAGCAGCAGGACTTGGCGCTGGCGTACGGCGTGGCGTTCTTGCGTGCCTACGTCCGTAACGAGGCGGCCTACGCGGACTACTTCAAGTTTCCGGCCAACGCACTGCCGCCGGTGGCCGTGGCGCAGAATCGTGCCCACCTGCAATATCAGCAGACGGCCGCGAATCGGCGCGTGGTGGACGACTTCGAGATGAACTGCGCATTGGACACCACATCGCGCGGGACGGCGGGCGTGACAAACACGCTCGTGACGCCGATCGAAGGGCTGTTGATCGGGGCGCGGGCCCAGCCGTTGCCGGCGAATGATCCGGCACCGTGTGCGGCCGCGGTGAGCACGCAGTCGTGGTATCACCTGACGCGCGGACTGCTATTCGATTGGACGGCGGCGGCGAATCAGTACGAGACGGTGCTGCCAGCCGCCGAGCGAAATGTGTCAGGTTTTGCGACGCTGAGCTTCCGGGTGGCCCAGGATCGACGCGGCGCGGGATCAAACAACGCGCTGGCGTTTGACGTCGTCCTGACCGACAACGCGAACGTCTCGGCCACGGTGCGGACGGACGCGGTGACGACGCTGCCGGTGCATCAGCCGCGGATCGACGGGCAATGCTCGCAAGACGCGAACATCGCCTGCCGCACGAACGCCAATTGCGGCGGCGCGAACACATGCAATGGAATCGGGCTGCTGACCAAGTCGATGCTCAAGACGGTGCGCATCCCGCTCTGCCGCTTCCGTGAGGCGCAGAATACGATCAATCTCAACAACATCGTTCGAGTCCGGTTCACCAATTTCAGCCGGGCGGCGGGAAAGGCGGCGATCGATGACATCGAATTCGCAAACTGATCTGACGCGAGGGAGACGGGTCATGTTCAATCGAGGCCGTGCAGTTGCCGTAAGCGCGTTGCTGGTGGGACTTGCGTTGGCGATGCCCCGAAGCGTGGTGGCTGACGAGAGTGAGTCGCCGGTGAAGATCGTGCGGGTGCTGGCCGTCGAGCCGTCTGATTCGGCGGTCGGCCGGTACCGAATTGTGTTCGAGGTGGATCGGCCGCTGCCCGCGCCGCGCGGGGCGATGCCGGGAGTGGGCTTCTGGCTCGATCGACAGGCGGTGAAGCTGCCGCAGGACCCGCGCGACCAGACGCTGCTGTTCGGATACTTCGACGAGCTTCCGGACAAGGCGGCCGTTCTTCGGGCGATGCGAATCGGGCGACCAGAGGTTGATGCGCCGGCCGGACCCGAGACAGCCGTGGTGGACGCGCGGACTCTATTGGCGACCGCGCGACCGCGCGGCGGTGAATACGAGGCATCATTTATCCGCCGCTCGGCGGACGTGTTGGATCTGCTCTCGGCGTGGAACTCTGCCAGCGTGGTCATCGTCGGCAAGTTTGTGCGGCGCGATACGGCGCGCGAGGAACCGAGCAAGACGCGACTTGCGTTCGTGGTGGAGAAGGTGATTCGCGGTGATGGCTTCCGCCCGGGACAAACCGAGGAATTCATTAGCACGTCTCGCGAGCATCAACTCGAGACCGGCGCTCGCTATGTCCTGTTCGTCTCCAAATCCGCGCGGGGCGGCCACGATTTCAATTGGGTGCGAATCTGGTGGCCCGAACGGGACGATGTCCTGCAGTTTGTCGAGCGGATTGCCGCGATGGGAGACATCAGCGGGGCCGACGCGGCAAATCGAGACAAGGCGCGGCCGATTTTGGTGGAAGGGCTGTCGAGTCCGGCGGCCGAGGTCCGCCGCACGGCGGCCGCGACTCTGGCGCGAGCGCCATTTGCGGGCCAGCGTCTGACACGCGAGCAAACCGCGATGTTACGCGGGCGGGTTGCGTCCGAGCCGTCGCCCGAAGTAAAGCAGGCGATGGAGCAACTGCTGCAGTTCGAGGGATCACCCTGATCAGAGCAAACCGAGGCGGCGGGCGCGGGCTTCAAACGCCTCCATCGCCGTCAGCATGGCGGGCGTGAGCTTGTAGCGGAGCGTGTCGCACAGATAGCGTTTCGCCAGCGAAGCTGGCCAGGCATGATCGCGGGCAAAGCGTTCGGCGAGTTCGGCGGCGCAGGCGACACCTTCGTCGCGGGCGCGCTCCAGCGTGTGAACCATTTCAGTGGAATCGAAGTCGGCATGGGTGGCCCACACAGCAAAAACAAATGGGTGGCCGGTGAGGTGTCGCCACGCGCCGCCCAAATCCGTTTCAAAACCGTAGCCGCGCGGGGCGTCGGTGACGACCTTGTCTCCGATGAGCAGCAACGCGTCGATATCGTCGCGCGGGATCTGGGCAGACCAGGGAACGACCTCCAGTCGGCGATGATAGAGTTCGCTCCAGATGACTTGCGCGAGGATGACGGATGTGTGCGAGTCCGGGTCGGCGTGCAGACGCGTCACGCGATCGGGCGGCATGCGCGAAAAGGCGCGGACCGTGAGCGTCTCGGCCTCCGAGGCGATGCAACAATCGGAGATTCGGCGAAAGCGCCCGGCGGAGCGATGCAGATCGACGACCGGCAGCATCGCGGCATCGACCTGGCGGGTGGCCAGTAGCTCGACCAGCGCGGCCGGTACCGCCGGGGTCAGCCGAATGGTCGAGTCGTTGGTCAGGCGATCGATGAGGGGTCGGGAATTGAGGAACGAAACAGCGCCAAGGGTCCACAGTCGCGGGGTCGTGGGGTGCGTTATGACGGCGGGGCTTTGCATGGGCCTGAGATTATACCGATATAGAGTTGGAAGCAGCGGCGATGCCGGGTGTTATGCAGGTTTCAAAAGGGATGAAACCGTGGCGGCCGGGGCGGGTAGAATGGTGCATCTCGCAGGAGAATCTCGATGGACGGGACGACAGTCAATCCGACACTTCAGGACTACCTCACGCTTTTCATCGACGCCGGTTTCACGACCGCCAACACGCTCGTGACCGCATTCCTCGCCCTGGTACCGACCCTGATTCAGGCGGTCGTGAATCTCCTGGTCGGGGCGTTCTACAACGCGAATCCAACGAGTTAGGGTCAGCACTCTAATTTGAGGGGGGTTCCCGCGATGCCCGTCCTTGACGGACGGGTGCCTTGGGACGTAAACTCGTCGGCTTGGCGAGCATAATTCTTTTAACGACAAATAGTTGTGGATTTGGAATCGGCGGAGTGATCGCCCGATTCCATAATGCCGTGCGACCGCGATTTATTGAGCGCTTGTTTGGGCGCGCAACTTGTAGCGGTCGTCGGCGGCATAGCGACGCAGCGGCGAAAGCGGCTAAACTCCGTCTTCACGTCGATCGAAACATATCGATTGGCGTCCATGGTGGTAGTTACGCGGTGGTCGAGTGATTGGCGTCGCAGGCGAAGCACGGGCATCGATATCGATCGCGAGCGAGTAGAGGCGTATGAAATTAGCCGATTTCGTGGTCACTGAGGCAATCGTGCCAAACCTCGACGCGACCGATCGCAACGGGGTCATCCGGGCGCTGGTGAGCGGGCTGGCGGCGGCCGGAGAAATAGAACCGGCTGACGTTGAAACGATTGCGAAGGCGATCATTCAGCGCGAAAACCAGGGAAGCACGGGCTTTGGCAAGGGCGTGGCCGTTCCGCATGTGAAGCATCCCAAGATCAAGCGGATCATGGCGGCGGTGGGTCGCTCGGCGGGTGGCGTCGATTTCGCCGCGCTGGACCGAGCGCCGGTCTATATCGTCGTGCTGCTGCTCTCGCCGCCCGAGAATCCGGATGGTCACCTGCAGGCGATGGAAAACATTTTCCGGCATCTGCAGCGCGACAACTTCCGGCGGTTCCTGCGACAGGCCGAGACGACGGCTGAGATTGTGGATTTGATCAAGGAGGCCGATGCGATGCCGACGGGCTGAAGTCCGTCGCGCGGCGCAATCGGATTAGACCTGAGTCCGTGAGTATTGCTCCCTCCACCATGGCTGAGAATTCCACCCACATCGAGCGCGAGGTGACGATCATCAATTCGCAGGGGCTGCATGCGCGCCCCGTGATGCGATTTGTCGATATCGCCAACCAGTTCCAGTCGACGGTCAAAGTGAAAAAGGGGACCGTGAGCGTCGACGGCAAGAGCCCGATGGAAATGATGCTTCTTGAGGCGACGTCGGGGACGCGGCTGCAGCTCGTCGCGGACGGGCAGGATGCGGCAGCACTGATCGATGCGCTGGCGAAGCTGGTCGCGGACAAGTTTCACGAGGATTGATCGCCGAATCCGGGGGCGAGGGCGTCGGCGGACGGCGCGGGTCCGGCGGCCGTCGTTCGAGGTTTTGAATTCATGTCGGTTAAGCGCGGCATAGGCGTTTCGCCCGGAGTGGTGATCGGGCGGGCGGTCGTCCTCGACACGGAGGAGACGCGCGTCCCCAAGCGGACGCTGCCGACGGAACAGCTCGAGCACGAATCGCAGCTGGTCGATCGAACGTTCGCGGCGGCGCGGAGCGAAGTGGCCCTGGAGCGGGCCGCCTTCGCGGAGCGGGCCGGGACGGAACTGGCCGACATCTTCGGATTTCATGAGGGCTGGCTGGCCGATCCGAAACCGCGAAAAGAGATTCAACAGCTCATCCAGGAGAAGAATTACAGCGCCGCATACGCCATCAGCGTTTTCATGCGGCGCTACCGCCGCCGGTTTCAGGAGATGACCAGCCCGTTCTTGCAGGAGCGGGCGAAGGACATCCTGGATATCGAGAAGCGACTGCTGCGACACGTCGGAGCCGAAGCTCGACAGGACATTACTGAGCTGGATGAGCAGGTCATCGTCGTGGCGCATGATCTGACGCCCTCGCAGACGGTGATGCTGGATCGAACGCGGCGCGTGCTCGGATTCGCGACCGACCTCGGCGGTGCGACGTCACATACTGCCATCGTGGCGCGCGGTCTGGGCATTCCGGCTGTGGTCGGCCTGGGGAACCTGACGAGTCTGGTGTCGGGCGGTGACACTGTGGTCATCGACGGCACGCACGGCGTGGTGGCGATCAACCCGGATGCCTCACAGATCGAGGCGTACAAGTCGCAGGCGGCGCAGCAGGTTGAGGTACAGCACGCGCTGAGCGAGCTGCGCGACCTTCCGGCCGAGACGAAGGACGGCGTCAAGGTGACGCTGCTCGGAAACATCGAGTTCCCCGAGGATGTCGAGGTCTGCCTGTCGAAGGGCGCCGAGGGCGTGGGTCTGTTTCGGTCGGAGTTTCTGTTCCTGCAGGGCGGGGCCGAGCCGAGCGAGGAAGAGCAGTTTCAGAGTTACCGCCAGGCGCTTGAATTGCTAGGCGGCCGGCCGCTGATCATCCGCACGGTGGACCTCGGCGCCGACAAGCTCTTTCCCGGGCGACAGGCCGAACCGGAGCAGAATCCGTTTCTGGGATTGCGATCGATCCGGCTGTGTCTACAAAACCTCCCGTTCTTCCGCGCTCAACTCCGGGCGATCATGCGTGCAAGCAATCACGGCAACGTGGGGATCATGTTTCCGCTGATCACCCAGATCACCGAACTGCGGCAGGCGCGGTACATGCTCAACCTCGTGACCGAAGAGTTGGAAGAAGAGGGTTACGAGTTTCGCTACAAGGCGCCGGTCGGCATCATGGTCGAGACGCCGGCGGCGGCGCTGTGCGCGCGGGAATTGGCGCGCGAGGTGGATTTTTTCAGCATCGGAACCAACGACCTGATTCAGTACACGCTCGCCGTGGATCGGACCAATGAGAAGGTCGCGACGCTCTACAACGGATTGAACCCGGCCGTGGTCAAGCTTCTGAAAATGGTGGTCGACGCAGCCATCAGCGAAAAGATCGATGTCAGCATGTGCGGGGAAATGGCGGCCGATCCGATCTGCACTATGCTCTTATTGGGAATGGGGTTGCGGAAGTTTTCAATGGTGTCGGGGAGCATACCGTCGACCAAGCGAATGATTCGCAGCATCGCAATGACCGATGCAAATCGGGTTGCGACGCGGGCATTGCAATTCGAGACAGAACGGGAAGTTATGAATTATCTGCGGGAGGAAACCCGCAAAATCCTCCCGGACGTGGTATAACATCCCCCATCAATCGGGGGGCCGGCGGCACGGCCGCGGTCCTTTGATTTGCAACATTCAGGAAAATGTCGGGGTTTTGCGCGGCGGTGGCGTTCATTGCTGCGGGACGAAGCCCCCGAACACAAGAAAGCAGGGATTGTCGGTAGGGTTAGTTCATCGGCTGGCTTTTCGCTTTGCCATTCAGGGTGATCTTCGATTCATTTCGCATCACGATACCGTGCGGCTTTTTGAACGGGCGCTGGCGCGGGCGGATGTTCCGGTGCGGCGGTCCGGCGGATTCAATCCGCGGCCGCGCGTATCGCTGCCGCTTCCGCGAAGCGTCGGGATCGCATCCCGCGATGAGTTGCTGATCGTTGAGTTGTCGGCCCCGATGGGCTGCGACGCGGCGATTGAGCGGCTGGCACGGCAGCTTCCGGCGGACATCCGACTGAACAGCGCGATGGCCTTGAGCGAGCGGAGCACATGTCTTCCGCTCGCGGCGAGCTATTCGCTGCCGATCGAGCCGGATGAGGCGCCAGACCTGGCGAAACGCGTCGGCGAGTTCATGGCGGGCGGAGCGGCGAATGTTTCGCGGCACGTCCACAAGAGCGGACGCGAGCGAACGATCGACGTGCGGACCTTCGTAACGGAGGCGCGCGTGGATGATCGCCGGCTGCACTGGACGCAGACGATCACACAAAACGGTACGGCGAAGCCGGCCGAGGTGCTGACGGCACTGGGGATTGACCCCGGAGAGCGGATGCACCGGATCGAGCGAGCAAGCGTCGAATACGACGTTTCGCCGTCCTCTCCCCAACCCACCTGACAAGTCCCAGAAAGGCAACACACATGGGACCCAGAAGAAAACCAGCAACATTTGCGAGGCAGCAGCGCGATCTCGAGGATCGACGACGCGGAGCGGTACCGCCGCGGCCGCCGGCTGTCCGGCCGACGCCGCTGCCGCCGACGGATTCGTCGGACGGATTTGGCGGATTCGCCGAGGGAATCCTCGAAGAGACGCCGCCAGCACCACCACCGCCACCGGCCGCACGGCGCGACGAGTCGTCGAACCGAGAAAATGCCGGCGCGACGCCCGGCAATGGAACGGCGGGACAGAACCTAACCGACGAGGCTGGCGCGGCTGACGGCCAGCGACCGCGGCGGCGACGCGGACGACGCGGCGGACGCCGCCACCGACGGCGCGAGCAGCGCGACATGGACACGGCGGCCGAGGCGTCGGCCGACTCGGTGCAGGATGCCGAAGACGCAGCGGGTGAAAACGCCGTGATTGAAACTCCGCCAGCCCGGCCCGGCGCGCCGAAGCGCGGGATAGTCGAGCCGGAAGACGGTGAGCCGGCCGAATTAGTGGCGGAGGGCGAAACGCTCTCGACCGAGTCGCCGTCGGAATCGGCGACGCGAAGCGAAGGCGAGCGGACGGACGGACGTGGAAGACGTCGCGGTCGCCGCGGCGGGCGCGGCCGGGGCGGACGCGATCGGCGTCGAGACGACGAAATCGAATCGCGCGAGACGGACGACGACGGCGAAGAAATCACCGTCGACGGTCCCGATGTTCGACGGCGGGCTGAGCCGGCGGCGGATGTTGAGGACGAATTGGACGACGACGTCGAAGCGACGGGCGGCGTCGTTGTGCGGCCGATCACCGAGCCGCATCGTTCGATGGTGCGCGACGGTCGCGAGATGCTCATCAACGTGGCTGACGCGGACGAGTGCCGCATCGCCATGCTGCTCTCGGGCCGGCTGGACGAGCTCTACATGGAGCGCGTTTCCTCGGCGTCGCACGTCGGCAATATCTATAAGGGCCGCGTCACCAACGTCGAGCCGTCCATTCAGGCGGCATTCGTCGATTTCGGTCTGACGACCCACGGCTTCCTGCACATCAGCGACCTTCACCCGAAGTATTTCCCGAACGGCGGATCCGAGACGGAGCAGGTCGGGCGAAAGACGCCGCGGCGCGAGCGGCCGCCGATTCAGCGCTGTCTGCGGCGCGGTCAGGAAGTGATCGTCCAGATCACGAAGGAAGGCATCGGCACGAAGGGGCCGACGCTGACGACGTACATCTCGGTGCCGGGCCGCTTCCTGGTGATGATGCCCGACATGAACGAGCTGGGCGTCTCGCGAAAGATTGAGGACGAAGAGACGCGTCGCGAGTTGCGGACGATGCTCAGCCAGCTTTCGCTGCCGACCAACTTCGGGTTCATCATGCGGACCGCGGCGATCGGGCGAACCAAGCGCGATTTGCAGCGCGATCTGACCTATCTGCTGCGACTGTGGAAGTCGACCGAGGATCGCATCCGTAACGAGCGAGCGCCGTGCGTGCTCTACCAGGAGTCGGACCTCGTCATCCGGACAATTCGCGACGTGTTCGACGCGGACGTGAAGCGGATCGTGTGCGACCACCTGCCGACAGCCGAGCGCATCGCCGAGTTCTTGTCGATCGCCTCGCCGAAGAGCCGCGACAGCGTGTTCCACTATACGGTGCGCGAGCCGCTCTTCCACCTGTTCAACATCGAGGCCGAAATCGAGAAGCTGCACAGCAAGCACGTACCGTTGCCGTGTGGCGGGTCGCTCGTAATTGAGTCGACCGAGGCGCTGGTGGCGATCGACGTGAACAGCGGGCGATTCCGCGTGCCCGACGATCCTGACGAAACTGCGCGACGCGTCAATCTGGAAGCGGCGGAAGAGATCGCCCGGCAGCTTCGTCTGCGCGACTTGGGCGGCCTGATCATCTGCGACTTCATCGATATGCGGCTTGAGAAGAACAAGCGGTCTGTCGAGCGGCGGCTGCGCGACGCGCTGAAGCACCACAAGGAGCGGGCCAAACTGCTCAAGATGTCGCGCTTCGGCATTATCGAAATGACGCGGCAACGGCAGCGGCCGTCGATTAGCCGATCTGTCTACCAGGACTGCCCGCGCTGCCGCGGGACCGGCATGGTCAAGACGCCCGAGTCGGTGACGCTGGACGTTATGCGGGCCATCGCCGTGGCGGCCCAGCTGGAGAACGTGGCCATCATCGACGTGCAGCTTTCGATCGCCGTGGGCAACCACCTACTCAATCGCAAGCGGCGCATCGTCGGCGAACTTGAGCACGACACCGGCCGGACCATCATCATCCGCGGTATCGAGGGCTTCGCCGTGGATGAGGTGCGATACAGTTGCACCGATCGGCGCGGCCGCGAGATTCCATTCACGGATGTACACGCGGTGCTGCCGACGGCGGGTCCGGGCGGCCGGGCTCAGGCGGCTGCAGCCCTGCCGGGCGGCGGACCGGCTCCGCGGGTGCACGGATCGCACGGTTGAGGCGGGCGAAGATGACGGAAAGGATTCTGGTCATGCAGGGACGAGTTTTCGGCGCGAGGTCCCGTGGGATGCGGGCCGCGCTTGTGGCGGCGTTCGGATTGGGTGCCATCGGCCCGTTGAGCGGCTGTGCGGTGCAGTGGGATCTCAACTACGACGTGGCGTCGAGCCGGGCTCGCAGCCAGAACAAGCCGATGCTGCTCTATTTCAAGGATTGGAGCTCGCCGGAACATCGCGAACTGGTGGTGAACCTGTTCGAGAACCCGACGGTCGCGAAAGAGCTCGCCCAGACGGTGAACTGCGAACTGCTGCATAACTGGGGCCCCGAGGCAAAGCGCTACAACACGCTCAACAGCCCGCAGACCTTCGTGTTCTGCCGGCCGGACGGAACCGAAGTGGGGCGTCTGGCGGCGGGCAAGTCGGGCATCACGCCGCAGAAGTTTGCGGAATGGATTCGCAAGTGCAGATCGGAGATGGCCGGTTCGGCGCCGCCGCCCGCGCCACCAGCCGGTGCAGCCCGCGAGAAGGCCGCCGGCACAGCTTCAGTCGCTCCCGCGGACGATGCTCCGGCTTCCAACGCCCGACCCAGTCCGGCCATTGGTCATGAAGGTGTCCTTGCCAGCGAAGTCGATGTCGAGTCGAGTGAGCGGGCGGCTGACGACGGCGGGGCCGGCGCAGGGACCACGCCCGACCTGGCCCATCAGTCGCCATAGCGATCGATTCGGATTCCGGCCTTCGTCCCGCGCGTTGAGTGCTCGGTCACTGGTCCGGACGGGTGCGGTTTTTGTTTCGAAGGCGATGCAATTGAGAGATGCGGGCTCAGCAAACTTCTCAGGGCCTGGCGGGCTCTGTGTAGACGCACTTTTGCGTTGACCTGCTTGATTCCGAGCCGCTCGGCCGTCTCGTCGGTGTCGAGTTGCTCAATATCGCGCAGAATCAGCACCGTTCGATAGGACTCGGGCAGTTGATCGATGCACGCGCGAACGCGGGCGCGCAGTTCGCTCGATTCGATCTCGTCGGGCGGCGGGGATCGCCACGCGGCGATGGGGCGGGCATGGTGTCCGGAATCGTCAAACGCCGGCAGCAGACTTTCGATCGAGACTTCATTTCGCGACCGTCTCGATCGGAGCTTCATCAGGCACGAGTTCACGACAATGCGATGCAGCCAGGTTTCGATTCTTGACTGGCCCTCGAATCGACCAAGCGATCGAAAGGCCGAAACGAACGCATCCTGAACCGCGTCTGCGGCGTCATCCTCCGCTCGCATGAGCCGCCGGGCGACGGCCAGCATGCGGCCGCCATATCGCCGCACGAATTCAGTGCTGGATGCCTCGTCGCCGGAGCGGATCCGCGCGATGAGTGCCGCCAATTCGCCAGCATCGTCGTGCGGATCGACGGCGCGCGCCAGGGTGGAATTCGAAGTGTGGTCTGAAGTCGTCATGGTTTCTCCGGGTTCAGAAGTTCCGAAATGAAGTGCGAACAAGCGGCGAGCGTCGCGCCACCAGCAAGCAAATCCCGAATCAGTTGTGCGCCGACCGGGTCGGCGAAGACGAGGGCCGAGAGATCCAGTGTTCGCCGCTTTTCGTCATCGGCGGTTCTGCAGCACGCGCGGCGGGCCTCGTCGACCCAGGGACCGAGCAGGCGGCCTTCGAGTTTGAATCGCAGCAAATCGTTCTCTTCGGTCCGTGTGATCTTCAACACTGTGATCTCCGTGTGGCCGGTAGATAAAGCATCCGCCATGCCGGGTCAGATCCATGGTTCGAGATCGGCCGTAAGGCGTTTACTTGAAACGAGTTGTGAGCTGCGATGTTAACGCGACGATCGCGACGAATCCCCCGAAGTTCCACGAAATATCGTGGCGTCTCACGACGGCTCGTGGCGGCGTGGGGCGGGCTAGCTGCCTGGCGCGGCCGGGCGAGTGATCCCCAGTTTCTTCATGCGGCTGCGCAGCGTGTTCGGGTGCATGTTCAATGTTCTGGCGGCACCGGTCGGGCCATCAATCACCCAGCGCGCCTTTTCGAGGACGGCGACGATATGGCTCCGCTGCGCGGACTCAAGCGTCGCGTCGGGCTGAGCAGGAGAGTCGATCCGCGCCGGTGTCACAGCCGTCAGCGGCGGAATTTCGAGCACGCTTGCGTTTGCAAGGATGACGGCGCGCTCGATGATGTTTTCAAGTTCGCGAACATTTCCCGGCCAGCCGTATACGCGGAGGCGATCCATGGTTTCGCGTGTCACGCCGTCCATGTGCTTGCCGATACGCGAGGCATATTTCCTGACGAGGAACTGAACGAGCAGGGGGATGTCGTCGGACCGCTCGCGCAGCGGCGGAACGTGAATTGGAAATACGTTGAGACGGTAATAAAGATCTTCGCGAAACGAGCCCGCGCCGACGGACTTCGCGAGGTCGCGATTGGTGGCAGCGATGACGCGCACGTCGCACCGAATCGGCGCTCCGCCTCCCACACGTTCGAACTCGCGCTCCTGCAGGACGCGCAGCAGCTTGGCCTGAACGTCGGGCGGCAGCTCTCCGATCTCGTCCAGAAAGATCGTCCCGCTGTGGGCCAGCTCGAATCGCCCGATTCGGCGGGCGATGGCCCCGCTGAACGCGCCTTTTTCATGGCCGAACAGTTCGCTTTCGACCAACCCCGACGGCAGAGCGGCGCAGTTAACTTTTATCAGCGGCTTGTCGCGGCGGGCACTATTGACGTGAATGGCCCGCGCGATGAGTTCCTTTCCGGTGCCGGTCTCGCCGGTGATGAGCACCGAGGCGTCGGTCGGCGCGACGCGCTGAACGTGCTGCAGCACTTCGACGAACGCCGGGCTGCGGCCGACAATTTCTTCGAAGTTGTGGGCCGCCTTGATTTCTTCCTGCAGGTAGAGGTTTTGTGCGTGCAGTCGGGCCCGTTCCCGTTCCATCAGCACGCGATCGGTAATGTCCACGAACATGGTGCGTGTGAATTTCCCGCCCGGGTCGGGCCGCGACCACCACTGAATCCAGACCGGCCGGCCGTCATCCTTGCGGCGCAGTTCGAGCACGACGCCGCTGGTGTCAGTTCCGCGCCCGATGGACGCGAACGCCTCGTGGACGCGGCGCTGCGCTTCGGGCGTGTCGGGGACGAGCGAGATGCCGACCATCCCCGCGACCTCCTCTTGCTTCACGCCCAGGATGAGCAGGGCAGCGCGATTGGCGCTGATGAAACGCGATTCGAGGTCCTCATGGACGTAGGCAATGGGGGCCTCTTCAAACAGGTCTCGATATCGCTGGTCACTCTCACGCAGGCGCCGCTCGGCGCGTAGCCGTTGCATCTCGGCGGCGGCGCGGGCGGCGAAGATTCGAAAGATGTACAGCCGGCGCGGTTCCTCCGGCATCGGCTGATCGTTTAAAACGGCGAGATGGCCCATGACCTGGCCTTCGACATCGCGCAGCGGGATGCCGAGATAGCTGTCGATTCCCCAGCGAACCATGGGCTCGTCATCGGGGAACCGGCGGCTGACTCCAGTCGGATAGTGGCAGAGTTCGCCGCGCACCACGTCGTCGCAGGGAGTGCCGCGCAGGTCCCACTCGACGTTGTCGGTGAACTTATCCGTGAACCAGAAGGCCAGCGTCCGCGCGCGGTTATCTCCGACGAATTCGGCGATGAAGGCGTGCTTCGTCCCGACCGCGCTGGCGAGATGCCTGACCAGGGATTGAAAGAACTGTTCGCCGACGGTCGCCGAAGTCCCCTCGACCATTGATCGAAGCAGCGAGATTTCTTCGGTATCAGCGGGCGTCGATGGCTGACCGGGCTTCATGGGAGCGGGGCGTGCGGGAATGATTTGGTTTCAAACAAAGAGCGCGAGGGCGCCGGCCTGAAAAAGGCCGCCGAACAAGCTGGCGAACACCGTGACCAGTGCTGAAAGTACAGCGCCGAACGTGGTGATGAGGGCGGTCAGGATTTCGCCGGTTGCGTCGGTCGTCATGATGCGTCTCCTAGAAGTTGATCTGGCCTCGCAGGCCGAACACCACCGCCGTGTCACGATCGCGAAATCCGGCCCCCGGATTGGCGACGACCTGTATGTCGGGCGTCAGGTGGAACCACGGCGTCACTTCGATGTTATAGAAAAGCTCGACGCCCTGCTCGGAGCTCAATCCCAGACTCGAGCGGATGTCGTTGCTGGTCGTGGCACAATAATAGCCGGCGCCCCATGTGTCATGATCGCGGCGCGGGATCGTGCCCTTTCCGCCTAGGCCGATGCTGTAGAACTGATCGATAAAGTTCGCGTTGCTCGGGGCCATTCCGAATCGCCCGAACAGGCCCCATCCCTGCGTCGGATCGTCGTGCTCGGTGAAGAGGTATTGGTCGAAGTTGTAATACATGCCGTAGTTGTCCGGCCGGGTGTCGGCGTTGCGGGCTTCGTAGACGGTGTTGCCGGTCCGGATGCGCCGCAGGAGCTTTGGAAGTCTGCGGCCCGGAACGAATGGAACGTTGAACACCGACACCGGAATCTGAATGCGCGAGTCGCCCTGGAAGAGACTAGTCTCCTTGTTCGTGTAAAACCATCCAATCCGCTGATGACCAGTCTGCGAAAACAGCTTCAGCGTAAAGTCGAACTCCTGCGCCACGGAGGTCTGGGCCGGCGAGTGGAACGCCGTGTTGAACCCGGTCGTGGTCGCTGCGCCGTCTTTATCGTTGTCCAGCACGACCGTCGCTACCTGTAACCAGTCGGTGGGAATCAGGATCACGCCAGCCGTAAGCGCCGTGTAGGGGCCCGCCGCAGAGAGAATAGGATTGACATTGAAGGCCGTGTTCATGAAGGAGGTCTCATGCGTGACATCGCCGGCAAACGCATTGCGATCGGCGAATGCCATCAGATCGACCTTTCCGGCCACCAGCACGACCTGCTTTGAGAGGGCCTGCATGATGTAATATTCGGAGAGCGTGGTCAGGCCCGGGTCGCCCGGAAGCGGAAGTAGCATCTCGAAGTTCGGCGTCATGAGTGAGCCGGTGTCTTTGTTCACGGCCGTGCCGAATTGCGTCTGGCCGTGCAGGATGATCAATCCGCCCGGCCACAGCTTGGCCCGGTCGGTGTCGAGGCGGAGACGGTAATCGACCATGCCGCCGTATTCGGTTGCGCCGTTCGTGCTCTTGCCGGCGTGGGCGACGTTTTGCAGGTATTGGGTGACGTCGAGGTCGAACAGGATTCCGTGCTGGGCGAGGTCGGTCCGCGCTCCGCCCCAGTCGCCCGTCAGATACGAACGATGCCAGATGTCGCCGCCATATTCGGGCAGCGTGGGAATCAGCGACATGGCCGCGACGGGTTGGCTCGCAGGTTTCTCCGGCGCGGGTTCGGCCGGCTCGGCGTGCGGTGGGGGATTGGGTTCGGCTTGAGTGCGAGGCGCCGCGCCGTTGGCCGGCTCGACGGGCACGGATTCGGGCGACTCGGCCCGGACTGCCGCAGGACAGCCGATCGCGGCCATCATGATTGCGATGACACACGTCCAGCGCCGAGCGGAGATCATGTCGTACTCCTGAACGTGGGGGCGAGTGAATCGCCCGAAGCGCGGTGAACCGCGACGCGCCCGGGTGATTCGCGCGCTCAGCGTAACTCCGCCGCGAGCGAATTGGAACACAAATCCGAACGCGGCGGAGATTCGCAGTTGATGCGACCGATAATTGCGGCGCGGCTAGAGGCCGGAACTGCTGCCTGTCGACGCGCCGACGTCGACAATGTCGACCGACGTGCAGTGGCCGGTTGCGTCAAACTTGAGCCGGCAGAGTTTCGACCCGCTCAAGCCCATCCCGGTCAGCGAGGGCATCTGGTAAAATTCGACCATCTGCCCCGTCTTGCGGCTGACCGCTGCCACCATGGGCGGCCCCAGCCCCAGCGCTGCCTCGGCATCCTGCGGCGACTTGCCCTTGGCCTTTACGTCGTAGTACAGCTTTTCGGCCAGGTCCTTGCCCGATGCATCGACCTCTTCCTTCGACACCGCGTTAATCACGCCGCCCTGCACCTGCACGACATAGCGCTGGTTCCCGAGCACGTTCATCGGAGCCGGGTAAATGCGCCACTGTCGCATTCCGCCGATCTCGCGCAGCACGTCCTCCGGCTGGCCGAGCTTGGCATCAGCCGCCGGCGCCGACTGGCCAATCAGCGCCTCCCCCATCTTGTTTGCCTCTTCGTCATCGACGGCCTTGCCGACCATCTTGACGCCCATCGACACGGCTGTGCTGCAGCCGGTCGAGAACATCAACGCCATTCCACTCGCCGCGGCCAACAAGGCCATCTTTCGCTGAATCATTAACGCTCTCCGACTTTCAGGTCTCAAACGTACGTTCTCGCACGCCTCACTATCGCGGTGCCTGTCCGACCGACCCGCCCAGATCGATGAGCTTGCATTCCGTGCAATGCCCGCTCGAGTCGAACAGCAGCCGGCAATACTGCATGCTCCCGACGCCCTGAACCATCTGGGCGTTATAGAGCTGCGCCGTCATGCCGTTCTTTTCGCCCCGCGCCGTCACGAGCGGCGGGCCCATGCCCAGGGCCGCTTCGCACTCCGACGGCGTCTTGCCGACCACCTTCTGGTCCAGCATCAGCTTGCGAGCCAGGTCGAGGCCCGTCTTGTCGATGTATACCTTTGCAATTCCCACCACCTTGCCACTCGTCAGCTGGGCCACATAGCGCTCGTTGCCCAGCAGATCGTTCGGTACGGAATAGACGCGCCATTCACGCGGTCCGCGCGTCTCCTGCCACACGTCGACCGGCTGCCCGAGTTTCGCATCGACCGACGAGGCGCCCTTGCCGAGCAGCTCGTCGCCCATTTTCTTCGCCTGCTCGTCGTCCATGACTTTGCCGACGACCTGCACCGCCATTCCGGCCGGCGAATTGCAACCGACCGCCGCAAGCATCGCGACGCCGCAACCAAGTCCGATGCAAAACCGTTTCACGCTCATCGTCATCAATCTGTCTCCGGTTCGCAGTTTGCGAACGCTTAAGTTTCGTTCTTAGTCTGTCGCCCGAGGGCTTCCCCGGCCTTTCGCTTCACGCGCTCCCGAATCCATCACCTTCCGTGATGGACGCTCGAATGATGGGACGTCGTGCCGGTATAGGGGTTATGCGTTTCTCCGCTGTGGCGGACCGTATTGGTATACGGGTTATACGTCGTGCTGCTGTGGTGCTCGGTTCCGGTGTTTGAGTTGTAGGCCGTCTCGCCGGTGCGCGAGGTCCCCGTTGCCGGATTGTGGTATGCCGTGCGTTCGGCCGACGTGCCGGTGTAGGGGTTGTGGTAGGCGGCCCCGGCGGCTGTCGCTCCGGTGTAAGGATTGTGATACGCCGCTCCGGCCGCGGTTGCGCCGGTGTATGGATTGTGGTACGCGGCGCCCGCCGCTTCAGCGCCCATGTAAGGATTGTGGTACGCCGTTCCGGCCACCGCTCCGCCATAGGCCACGCCGGTCGCACCAGCGACTGCAACAGTTCCCATGTATGGATTGGGAACGCCGCCGGCGACTACCACCTCGCCGGTGTATGGATTGGGAGTCGTGCCGGCGACGACAACCGCGGTCGTGCCGGGATTTACATATCCGACAGCGGCGGCCCCGGTGTAATAGTTGTGGTAGGCAACGCCGCGCGCGTAACCCTCGCCGGTGTAATAATTATGTTCGACGGCGACGCCTTCGGCGTGAGCCGCCAGGGGGAGCGTCAGCCAGGTTGCGGCCGCCATCGCTCCGAATAGCAGGATGTGGCGATTCATGGATGTTCTCCTTGAAGCTGTGCGTCAATCAGTGGGCGGGGGTGCGCGGCTCGATGCCCAACACCCCCGGAATCGAATCGCTTATTGTTCCGACTTGTGCGTGACGGGCTTGATGATGGGCTTGCCGACCTGGTTCAGGTCGATCCGTCCGCGCAGCTTGAGCTCGGAGCCGACCTCTTTGTTCTGGTCGACCGTGTAAAAGTAAAGCGTGTTGGTGTGGTTGTCGGTGACGATCAGGTTGTGTCCCTGGGTCTCGACGATCGAGAAGTGCGGGCCGGTGCCGGGCGATGCATCGCTCTGCGCGCGGGCCGGCTGCAGGCACACCACAGCGATCACGGCGACAGCCAGCAGACCCACTGTGAGAAACAATGATGTTCGACTTACTCCAGTTCTGTTCATGTGAAACCCTTCTAAAGGGAACCCGACGTCCGATCACGGGGTTCGTCCACCATTTCCATGCCCGCCGCACGAACGGCGAGCGCGATTGCATTCGAGCGCTATTATGCTCGATTAATGCTCAGCTTGCTCGGAAATCCAGCGTTCGGAATGCGCGTCGCCGGCTCATTGCTCAAATGCGAAAATCCGCTTCCAGTCCTTCTTCATGCTGATCACCGTCCAGCCGTGCTTCTTCGCCTCGTCGTATAGGGCTTGGCTGAACGTGCCGATTTTCGTGTCGGGCAGCCCGGCGGCCGGGCCATAGGCGTATTCGCGCGTCGCGTCGTCATGCAGTACGAGCATCATCAGCCGTGCGCCCGCGCCCGCCCCGGTGTACTCAAGCATCTGCTGATCGCCGGCCGTGTTTCCGAACGCCGCAACCGGCCGCCTCCCGATCATCAGGTGAATGCCCTCGGCTTTTCCACCGTAGTTGTCGTTCAGCAGCAGTTTCGGCTCCTTGGTGAGCGTCGGCCGGCCGCTCGCGTCGTAGCCATACTTCGTCTCGCCCGCGGTGCCAACGACTTGTTCGGGCGGAATGCCGTAGGTCGCGTCGGCGTAGACGCGCACAAAATCCTGTCCGCCGCCGGTGACGATGTAGGTGCGATACCCGTTGGCGCGCAGGTAGCGCAGCACTTCCTGCATGGGTTGATAGGTCAGTTGCGTATAGGGCTTATCCCAGCGCGCGTGCTTCGCCGTGGCGAGCCACTGTTTCACCTCGTCGCGAAACTGCTCGACCGTCATGCCGCTGAGGGTCGCCCCGGCGATCTTTTCGAGGTCTTCGAGCGACAGCTTCGCGATGGCCTCGCGGTCGCCGGAGAGCACGGTCTTGAACGGTTCGGCTGCCTTCATTTCCGGCGGAAGCGTGCGCACGCGGTCGAGGCAATACACCACTTGCGTGTAAATGGGGTGCTCGACCCAGAGCGTGCCGTCCTGGTCAAACGTCGCGATCCGCTCGGCCTCGGGCACGAACTTCGGGCTCGACTTATCAGTAGTCTCGCCGACGAAACGAACGATGGCCTGCTTGGCCGGTCCGTCATTCCACGATGACAGCATTGCCGCGCCGGAATGCTCAGTCGCGCAGCCGCCACCGAGGGCCGAGACGAGGAGCGAGACAGCTAGCGCCCGTAGCGCTCTTACGTTTTTCATGTCAGTTCACCTTGCGAACCGGCGGAATCTTCCACGATCCATCGATAATCGAAGGCGGCGTCTCCTTCGGCCAGTAGAGCCGCATCATGAGGATGAACCGGCCATCGGGAGCGGGCAGCCAGTTGGCCTCCTTATCGCCGCCGGGGTTGTCGCGCTGCAGATAGAGATCGACCGAGCCGTCGGCGTTGGTCGTGAATTTGTTGCGTGCGCTAAGCGTGTAGCGGTTCAACGGATTCGCGACGAAGAAGTATTCCGCGTTGTACATGGTCAGCGACCAGAAGCCGTTGACCGGCGGGAATTGGCCCTTGTCGAAGTGCAGCACGTACTTGTTCGAGCCCATGTAGGGCTTGCCGTCGGCATCCGCCTCCGATGTCGGATAGACCGCATCCTGCGGCAGGTTCGCACCGAGGCCGACGGCCGTGATTAGCGCCCGCTGCACGTATTCCGTGCCGTAGCGTCCGGTGTGCGTGGTGAAGACCCAGCCGTTGATGTCCTTGTTCTCGCCGGCGGCCACGCTGCCTTTCATCCACGACATGATCTTCTCGACGCCCGCCTTGGGGACGTCCTTGAGGGCTGCCGATACGTCAGCGCCGAGCTTGTTCAGCTCGAACTTCTGCCCGGGGACGATGCCGAGCTGGGCCATCTTCGCGACCATCGGCGCGTCGGCCGCCGCCGGCGGGTTGTCCTTCATCAGCCGGGCCAGCAGATCGAAGTAGCTCTCGACGTTCATCGCGTTGACCTGGTCACGGACCGGCGTCTTCATGTCGACACTCGGATCGACCTTGCCGGCCGGCGGCGTGTAGGTCTTGCCGTACGAGCTGAGCGGCACGATCGAGACTTCATCCTGCATTTTGTGAACGGCGGCGTAGTCCTCCGGTGTTCCGGTGCAGTAGATGCGGCCGAGCAGCCAGACCATGGCGGTGGGGGACTTATATTCCTTCACGCCGGCCGGGAGCGATCCGCTCCAGCCCGGTCCGGTGATGGCGTACTTCTGCGGGCCGGTTCCGGTGGTGCGCTTGCCGGGCGCCTCGAAGACATCGGTCCAGCCGTCGAGCATCGGGAAGAGGTAGTAGCGATCGTGCGCATCGGGCAGCGAGAGCACCCACGGCTCGCGTCCGACGTCGATCCAGCCCGTGGTGTAGAGCGTGTCAGCGTTGGGCGCGGTGACGGCCTTGAACGCGGCGTTCGGATATTCGCGCATGCGCGTGATCTGCCCCATCGGCGAGCGCGTGCCTTCCGGCTTCTCGACGTTTGTCAGCACGCGCCGCGTAAATTCCATCGTGACGAGCGGGTATCCGTAGATGTAGGCGTCGATGGCCGCCTGGCGTGCCTCACCGGGGCTCAGCTTCGCGGGTTCGGCGATGACAGTCGTGCAGACGCCGATCAATGTGCATGCCGCGATGCGCGCTGCAATCCGGGTGGACAGAGTTCGATTCATGTAACGCTTGCTCCTTTCAGACTCACTTTACGGTAACCATTTCGAAGGCAGGGGATATGCGAGGGCTAACATCGTGCCGATCAGGCCGGTCCCGAGCTTCACTTCGTCTTTCGATTTGGGACTCAAATAATACGCGGGCAGCGTCCCTCGGACGTTCATGCCAACAATCGCTGCTCCGAAGACGCATACGAAGAGGCGTCGACTCCCTGGTCAGCGCCGGCGGGCCCTTGCGGGCCGCACGCCGGGGAATTCACATTCGACAGGAGCCGGTCATTACTGACCCTGCCGGCCCTTCATCATTTCCATCTTCTTCTCAAGCTCCGCCTTCAGCGCCTCCATGTTGAAGCTAGCGCCCTTCTGCATCGGTGGGAACTCGAGGAATGTCTCGGCGTACTTGGCGACTTCCTGCTTGACGAAAACGAAGCGCCAGAACTCGTACGCAAACCAGTTGTAATAGGCGATCGATCCCTTGTCCTTGCCGTTGTACATACCGGTCCGCTCAAACGGGTCGAGCCGCAGGTTCACGAGAATCGGCCAGTCGACCTTTTCGGTCGCGCCCAGCCAGCCGTTGGGCTGGTCGGTGAAGCGATATTTGAAGTCGTTGATCCGCACCGCGCCCAGCGTGGTCTCGGTGAAGTAGAAGATCTCGTGCCGCGCCGACGGGCCGTTGCCAGTCAGCATGTCCATCTGGTTGTAACCATCCAGATGCACCTTGTAGTTCTTGCCGTTCAGCTCTTTGCCCTTCTTCAACTCGTCGACAATGCCCGGATTGCCGGCTGCCGCGACAAACGTCGGGAACCAGTCCAGTCCCGACACGATGCCGTTTTCGATCGTGCCCGGCTTGATCTTGCCCGGCCATCGAATCAGGCACGGCACGCGGAAACCACCCTCCAGCGCCGTCCCCTTCCCGCCGGCGAACGGCGTCTGCCCGCCATCCGGCCAGGTGAAGTTCTCAGTGCCGTTGTCGGTCGAGAACGCGATGATCGTGTTGTCGTCGAGCCCGTTGTCCTTCACATACTTCATGACCGAGCCGACGATGTCGTCGAGCTGGGCCATGCCGGCCTCTTCGATCGACCAGCCATTCACCGAGTTGCGCATCTTCTCGTATTTCGGCGACAGGTGCGTCACCACGTGCATGCGCGTCGGATTCAGCCACAGGAAAAACGGCTTGTCGTCCTTCCGCGCTTTGTCCACGAACTTCAGCGCGTTCGCGAGGATGTCGTCGTCGATCGTTTCCATCCGCTCCGGGCAGAGCTGGCCGTCGTCCTGGATCTTCTGTTTGCCGATCTTGCCCCAGCGCGGCTCGACCGTGGTGTCGTCCGTGTCTGTCGCCCAGCTATGCAGCATGTTCCGCGGACCGACCTTTGACAGAAGATTCTGCGGATAGTTCGGATGGCAGGGATCTTCCATCGCATCGAGGTGATACAGATAGCCGTAGAACTCGTCGAAGCCGTGCACGGTCGGCAGAAACTCGTTCAAGTCGCCCAGGTGGTTCTTGCCGAATTGCCCGGTCGCGTATCCCATCGACTTGAGCGCCGTCGCGATCGTCGGCGCCTGCGCCGGCATACCCTGTGGTGCGCCGGCCTGTCCCACGGTCGTCATGCCCGTGCGGATCGGAAGTTCGCCCGTGATGAAATTGGCCCGCCCGGCCGTGCAACTCGCCTCGGCGTAATAATCCGTAAACCGCATGCCTTCGGCCGCCAGCCGATCCAGGTTGGGAGTCCGCCCGGCCATTAGTCCCTGGTGATAAGCGCCGATGTTCCAGATGCCGATGTCGTCGCCCATGATGAAAATGATGTTGGGCTTCTTGTCGACGGCCAGTGCCGCCGTGCCCAGAAAAGTCGTTCCCGCCAGCGCGCACAGGACCGACCGTATTATTCGGTTCGTGTTCATAGTGCCTTTCTCCGGAAGAAGCATGCAGAGCGATCGATCAGGCCGCGCCTGTGATGCCCGCGTGACAGGCCGAGATCATACCGAGAGTGCACCCCAAAGCGAGGGTTTCTACCGATCCGCAAATCGGGCCGAACTGGTCCTTCGGATCTTGCGAATCGGAACCCTTATTTCGGGCTATTTGAGTCGCGCGCGGCCATGTCGGGCCGCCCGCCCGTGGCATATTCGGAATAACCGGCTTTCGTGGCACCGGTCTTGCGGGTCATTGGCTCGGGGGCCCGTGCTGACCTGGACGTCGCGCAATCCCGCCCGGCAGCCACGCCGGAAAGCGTTACGACAAGTCCAGTGCCACGAGCAAGCGTACCAACTGCACCTTCTGATCATCAGTCAGAGTCAGGGGCGAAGGACACCCGGTCTCGATATTCCTCAACAACTCCAGCCGCGCAAGCGCCCAGGCGGCAGCGGACGCGTCGTCCGTCGGAGGATCCATCGCCTGAACCTGTTCGGCAAAGCAACTGATGAACTCGCAGTTGACGATCTTGACCACCTGCAAAAGGGTATCGCCCTCTTCCGCCGTGAACCGGACAGTGGAGTTCGTCTGCCCCAGTGCCGCATTGATCAGGCGGCTGAGGCTTCTACCGTTGGCTTGCGTATTGAGCACATTGAATGCGGCACACGCCTTCTGTCCGGCCGGGGCTCTCGCGATTGACCCGAGCAGGTCGACACCCAGAAACAGCGCCTGAATCGTTCCACAGCCGACACATAACGCCAGCGCTGCGCAGATCATCAATCGTCTTCTCATGGCTAGTCCCTTTGCTGACAGCATTTCGATCTAGACAGAAACCCGACGCAGACCGGTCTAAATGCGCGGCCCCGTGTTTTCCAATCGAGAGATCCGGGCGGCACATGTATCAGCGCTTAGAGAGGCGGGCGGCCCTCGCAGGCCGCCCGCCTGTGGAATCGGCGGGATAACCGGCTTTCGTGGCGCCGGTCACGCTGTTCATTGGCTCGGGTGCTGGGCAGCCATTTCCCGAACCTGTTGTAGAACCTGCTCGAGGTTGTAACTCGCCGCCAGTTGGAGCGGCGGATAGTCGACATAAGACATGAGTTCCTTTTCCCACAGCAACTGGCCGATGGGCAGAAGATTCCAATCGTAAATGTACGCCGTATAAGGGCCGGCCAGGGCGCCGGCGACCGAGAACGCACCCTTCTGCTCCGCCCCGACATTGTTCTCAAACGGGTCGCGCATGATGTTCTGGACCTGCGTCCAGTGATACGTCACGGGCGCGTCAAGCGCAGAAACCCCCGTGGATCCCATCATGGTGTAATAGAACTTCCAGTTCTTATAGCGCACGGCTGAGGGCATGCGGCCCTGATAGTAGAAGAAGTACTCGCGATTCGACTTTTCCGACTTTCCGGTGATGTAGTCGATCTGGTTGAAGCCATCCAGCTTGGTCTTCTTGATGCCCTCGTACTTGCCCGCCATGATCTGCTTGTTCAGTTCTTCGCCTTTGGGGCCGCCGGCGATTTCCACGAACGTGGGCACCCAGTCCAGTGACGAAAACATCTCCTTAAAGATAGTGCCCGGCTTGATGACACCCGGCCAGCGGATGACGCACGGGGCGCGCATGCCGCCTTCCCACGTCGTCAGCTTTCCGGCCTTGAACGGCGTCACGCCGCCGTCCGGGAAAGTCTGAACCTCGGCGCCGTTGTCGGTAGTGAAGACGATGATCGTGTTGTCGAGCTGGCCCATGTCCTCCAGCTTCTTGAGGACGACGCCGATGTTGTCGTCCATCTGCTTCATGCCGGCTTCGTTGGCGCCCCAGTCCTTGCCGCCCTTGGTGCCGATCATGTCTTCATACTTCTTCGACAACACAGTCGTCACGTGCATGCGGGCCGGGTTGTACCAGCAGAAAAACGGCTTGCTGGTTTTCTTCGGGTCGTTGCGATCGAGCCAGTCGACGACGTGCGCGGAGATCTCCTCGTCCACCGTCTTCGACCGCTCCAATGTCAACGGGCCTTCATCTTTGCCCTCCTGGTTCTTCGCCGTACCGTCGGACGACTTCATCCAGATGACCGGCCGCGGCGGAGTCAGACAGGTGCCCGTCTTCGGATCGATCGCGCCCGAGATGGGTGGAATTCCCGGAATCGGCTCCTGCGCGCACGGCGGCGCAACGGCCTGATCCGTCGGACTGCTGTTGATATCGGGGAAGCTCACCTGCTGCATGGCGTCGAGGTGGTACAGGTAGCCCCAGAATTCCTGGAAGCCGTGCGCGGTGGGCAGCGAATCGGGGTGATCTCCGAGGTGGTTCTTGCCGAACTCCCCGGTCGTATATCCAAGGTTATACAGAAATTGTGCCAGGCATGGCGTGCCGGGGCGCAGATAGGAAATCGCACCGGGCAACTGCGGCAGGACCATGCCCGCGCGGTAGGGATGCATGCCGGTGATGAAGGCGCATCGACCAGCGGTGCAGCTCGACTCGGCGTAGTAGTGCATGAACAGCCCGCCTTCTTTCGCGAGGCGATCGATGTTGGGAGTCTCCCCCACCATCAGGCCGCGGTGGTAACACGACGGCTGCATCCACCCGATGTCGTCCCCCATGATGAACAGAATATTTGGCTTCTTGTCGTCAGCGAATGCGCCGGCCGTCAGGCACAGCATCGTCGCCGCCGTCAGCGTCGAGATGCGCTGACAGAACCCACCTCGTGCACGACTCATGGCATTCTCCTGAACCGAACTCGCCGGTTGAACCGATTGCGATGCAATCGCAACTCTACGGCCCAAACGGCGCATTTGCGCGCGATGCTTTCGAGACTAATTTGGTTGGAATGCATTTCCGCATCCGAGTGGCCTATTGACTCGGCGGCGCCTCGCCCGTCAGCGTCACCATGTTGGCCGAAGTCGCGTTTGCCGGCGGATTGAAGCTGTAATCCGCACCCCACATGAGCAGGGGCGTCTCCCAATCGTTGACGACGATCGAGTATTGCGGCCGGCCCGGCGTGCCCACGTAAGTAATCAGCAGCTTGCGTGGAATCGTCTTGATCCCATCTTCAATCCAGATTTCCCAATTCACGCCAAACTGCGTGAACGCCAGATGCTGGCAACTCCGCCCGGCCACCCAGTCGGTGCCGAGATACTGGCCGGTCTGCAGCTTGCCCTGCAGCTTGCCATAGAGATTGCTGTAGAGCAGCTCGTCGGCCGGCTGTGCGAGGCCATACTGCTGCGCCATCTGGTCGAGCGCCGAATCGAGCGAGCCCGAGATGGCCACGCTGGCGTAAATGTTGCGTGTTTCGTCGATGATCGAAAACGTGCTGCCGTTGTAAACGAGGCGGCGCTTGGTGCCGACGCCGTTGACTTTGACCTCCAGTTTGTCGGGCCGCTCCATCCAGATCTTGCGATCATTGGTGAATTGGATCTTCTGGCCGGCGTTGGTCACCTCGTCGAAGGTCTCGCTGATCTTCATGATGATGCGGCCTTCGCCGCCCATTGAGTTGCTCAGTTTCTGCAGGAGCTGGAGTGGGTCGGGTCCGCTGCCCGTCGCCGAGGGCAACGACTGCATGCCGGCGCTCTGCGACGGCGAATCGACTACTGCGTATCCCGACTGGCCGTTTTGTGCCGACGGCTGATAGTAGACACCGCCGGATGTGTAGTAGGTATTGTTGTTGATCACTGTCGTGGTCGCGTCGACCGGGAGACTTGGATAGAAGAATCCGATCGGCGGATAGATGGGAACGTAAGCAACCGTGCCGCCATACCAGCATGGGTTGTAGAAGTTGTAGCCGTAGTGGTAGTAGCTCCCACCATGCCAGGCGACTGTCGTGTAGCCCGACGGCAGCGACGCGACCGCGCCGGCGCTGAACGGTCCGCGATAGGCCGCGTAGGTCCCGCCGAGCGGGCCGTGATAGACCGCCGCACCATAGCCGGCCGGGCCGACCACGGCGTGTCCGTAACCGCCATAGACGCCGGGAACGTGATACGCCGCCGCGTCGTAGTGCGTGATCGATCCGTAGTTGTAGGGGTGATAGGTGGCCGCGGCGTGGTATCCGCCCCACGCGTCGCCTTCGTGGTATCCGCCCCAGCCACCATAGTGCTCGACGCCGCCCCAGCCGGCAGCCGTCTCGCCGCCGTAGTGCTCAACGTTGCCGTAGCCCGCATGGGTGAAGTCGCTCGTGTGGGCAACGCCGCCCGCCCCGGCATAGGTTGCGCCGCCATAATGCGTGAAACCGGTTGCCGGGCCGTAGTGCGAAAATCCGGAGTAATGCACCGAGCCGAAACCGTCGCCAAAGCCGCCGGAGTGCCAGCTCGTCCCGTGAAACCCGCCGCCCCAGCCGCCCGCGTGAAAACCGCCCGCAGCAAAGCCGCGGTATGCCCGGGCGGAGTTTGCTGAGAACGCCAATACCGAGCCGACCGCCAGCAATGTGAAAATGTTTCGCGTACGCATCGTCATGCTCCTTGCTCCGCCGCCTTCAACAACGCGTTTAGATCGACTCGCTTGACCCCATCGGGAAGCACCGGCTTGAACGTGTCATCGCCGGTCGCGGCCGAGAGATTCCAGTCGCTGAACAGGGCCGTGAACTGCGGCCGGCCCGGCATGACCTTGTAATCGATTGCGAATTTCCGCGGCACTGGCGGTGATGCGGCATCAATCCAGATCTGCCAGTCGATCAGCTCCTGCGTGAAGAGCAGATGATGGCACTTTGTTCCCTCGACTTCGTTCTGGCCGACGTAGCGCCCGCTGTGAACTTCAGCGGTCAGAATCTTGTATGGATCGGTGAAGAGAAAATCAGAGAGCGGCACGGTCAGCCCATATTGCTTTGCGACCATGTCGAGCATTTCATCGATGTGTCCCGGAGTATCCAGGGTCGCGGCGAAATTGGCGGGCCGCTCTAATACCGTCAGAGTGCTCCCCTGATACCAAAAATCAAAAGTTCCATCGCCTTCCTTGCCCTCGGCGAACAACCGATCGGGCCTCCGCACGACCACGCGCGACTCGCGTGAGAATTGGCCGGTCTGCCCGGCGGCGATCACCTGATCCATGACGGTGGTGGTGTGGAAGCTGAAAGAGTTTGCCCCTCCGAGTGCCCGGCTCATGCCGCGCAGGGCGTCGCGCGCGCGTGGATCAATATCCATCGTCCGCTGTTTTTCGTCGGCACAGCCGCCCGAGGCCGCCGCCAACGCTACGAATCCGAGCCAGGTCACCGCCGCCGCACGTCTCATTGTTCGCTTCTCCTGATGTACTTCGGCGGGATATTACCCCCGAACAACCGGATTGGAAGCGGGGGGAGGGTGGCATCTATTCGCGCGGGGGTTCCATCCACTATGCTCGTCGCGCTCTGGCGGTTTTTGGAGATGCTCAGCCATGCAATCAGGTTTCCCATCACGAGTCGTTGGATCTGTGGTCCTCGCGGCAATCGTCGCCGGCTGCTCGCAGCAGCGGCCGGTTCCGCCCGAGTCTCGGTTAATACAGGATGAGCGCGTCTACAACGAGCGCAGCGCCGCCGACTTTCGCGCCAGCATCGAGCACATCGTCCGCCGGCTCGAGACTGAGTACGACGAATTCGAAGCGCACCGCCGACCGACTCCGCCGATGCTGAACATCCTGGTCCTCTCCGGCGGCGGCGACTACGGCTCCTTCGGCGCCGGATTTCTTAAGGCCTGGGGATCGGTGACCGACCCGGCCCAGGCGCGGCCACAGTTTGACGTGGTCACCGGCGTGAGCACCGGCTCGCTCATCGCGCCCTTCGCCTTCGTCGGAAATGAGCGCGCCTACGATCGCATCCTCAAGCTCTATGAGAACCCGAACAACGACTGGGCCGTCACGCGCGGTCCGCTCTTCTTCCTACCGGGCAATCCCTCGTTGCTCAAAATCGACGGGCTCGAGCGCGAGCTCCGCAAGCAGGTTGACGCGGAGCTGATTCGCGAGATCGCCGCCGCTGGTCGCGAAAACCGTGTCCTCGGCATCGGAGCGACCAATCTCGATTACAACGAGCAGCGCATCTGGGACCTCACCGCCGCCGCCGCCGACTGCGAACGCACCGGTGACATCAATCGCTTTCATCAGATTCTCCTCACTTCCAGCGCGATTCCCGGCGCATTTCCCCCGCGCATCGTCGACGGCGTCATGTACGTCGACGGCGGTTGCGTCTCGAACATCCTCTACAACCCGAACATGACCTCGCCCGACTCGGCACTCGCCATCTGGCGCAAGCTCCATCCCGATCGTCCCGTTCCCGCCCAGCGAATCTGGGTCATTATCAATGAGCAGCTTCACCCGCCGCCGCAGATCGTCCAGCCGAACTGGATCGACGTCGCCGGCGCCGCAGTGGCCGAAATCATCCGCGCCAGCACTTACACCGCCCTGCGTCAGCTCGCCAACGAAGCCGCCGTCATCCGCGCCACCGGTACCGCCGACATTGAAGTGCGCTATGTCGCCATCCCAGACGACTGGCGCGATCCCGCCACGGGCAGCGCCGTCTTCGACAAAGCCACCATGGACTCCCTCGGTAAGCTCGGCCTCAAGATGGGTACCGACCCGGCCAGTTGGAAAACGGTTGCGGGACCCGGTTCGATTCAGCCCAGCCACCCCACGAGCGAGCCGGTGACCATTCAGTGATTCCGCATCTAACCGGAGCGGAATCTGGCGCCGGCCGTCGCCGCCTGCCCAAAATTGTGGAATTCTCGATGGAGACTGTCGGTCGGGGTGGGTACGCTTATGAATCACGATGACCCCGTCCGAAGCACGAACCCAACCACCACCGTCGGCACCCAGTCCGCTGAAGCCGTTATTCCCCGCCGGCCTCGTGGGTGAATTCGAAACGCACGAATTCAACGAGATGCAATCCGTTCCGCCGCTGTGGCAGCAGGAATACCGCCAGCTCGGCCGAGGACAGTTCTTCGGCAATCTGAAAATGGCCCACACGGCCCGGATGCAGATGGCGACGGTGGCGTGGACGCCGGGCGTGTTGAGTTGCGGGCTCGGTCCGCCCGGCGCGACGATGCTGGGAGTTCCGCAAAACGTGCATGGCAAGGCGTATCAGCGCGGCGCGCCGATCACCAACGAACAGGTTTCGGTGCTCCCGTCCGGCGAAGAAATCGACTTCAGGACCGTCGGCGCGATGAGCGCCTTCGTGGTGACCGTTGACCACGAAGTGCTCGAACGCCACACGCAGGCGCTGCTGGGTTGTCCGTTCGCGGCGATCCAGAAGGGCGATCGGCTCGCCATTCAGGATGTGCCGGCCATGTGGCGACGAATCGATACGTTGATCGAACTGCTCAGGACCGACATCCTGCGGAATCCGGCAGATCTTCGCGATCCGGCACTGGCCGAGGAACTCGAAGCCAAGGTGATCGCCGCAATTCTCCGCGGCGTTCGCGCGCCGGCCACCCAGGTTCAGGAGGCCCGCCGTCGAACCATCGCGCGCGACGCCGAGGCCTATCTTCGCGCCCACGTCGACCAGCATGTCACCGTCACCGCCCTGTGCGAAGCGGGTGGCGCCAATGAGCGCACATTGCACATGGCGTTTCAGGAGTGCATCGGAACCTCGCCCAAGGCCTACCTCAAGATGCTTCGACTCAATGCCGCCCGCGATGCACTCCGTCGGCCCGAAGCTGGAACAACCGTGTCCGGCGCCGCGATGCGCTGGAATTTCTCCCACTTCGGCTGGTTCTCGCACGATTACCGCGTCATGTTCGGCGAGTCGCCGAGCCAGACGCTCGCACGCTCCGCGGGTGACCGCAAACTCATTCAATGATCCTCCGGGCTTGTGTCCTCTCCATGTGCGATTCTCGGATATCCGTCAAAAAGGCAACTCGCTAATATTTCCACCACCGCTCGTCGAGAATGAGCGATAAGATCGCCGCATTGCCGATCCACCCGCGCCGGTTCAGCGTGGTCTGGTTCGAGCAAACGAGATTTGAAATCGTCGGACAATCCCAGGGAAGAAACATGAAGCTCACGCATTTCCTCAATGCAATTTTGATCGTTGGCGCCTGCGCGCTGCTAAACCCCGCGCCGCTCGCGGCCCAGCAAACCACCGGCGCCCCCGGCTCCCCCAGCGCCACCATCACCACCATCGATGGAAAACAGCTTCCCGCGCCCGATCCAAAGTTTGGCGGCGTCATCAAGAAAAACGCATCCGAGTCCACGCCCTGGTGGCCGCCGCGCGTCGTCCCGCCCAAAGGCGCGCCCAACATTCTGCTCATCATGACCGACGACTGCGGCTTCGGCGCGCCCAGCACCTTCGGCGGCGTCATTCCGACCCCCGCGCTCGACCGCGTCGCCAAGGCCGGCCTCCGCTTTACCAACATGCACTCCACCGCACTCTGCTCGCCCACCCGCGCCGCCATCATCACCGGCCGCAACCACCAGTCCGCCGGATTCGGCGTCGTCGCCGAGCAGGCCACCGGCTACCCCGGCTACGACAGCGTCATCACCCGCGACAAAGCCACCATCGGCCGCATCCTGAAGGACAACGGCTACCGCACCTCGTGGTTCGGCAAAAACCACAACACGCCCTCTTATCAGGCAACGCCCACCGGCCCGTTCGACCAGTGGCCCGTCGGCATGGGCTTCGACTACTTCTACGGCTTCATGGGCGGGGATACGAACCAGTGGCAGCCCGCCAACCTCGCCCGCAACACCACCTACATCTATCCCTTCCAGGGCAACCCCAAGTTCAACCTCATCACCGCCATGGCCGACGAAGCCATCTCCTACATGAACCAGGTCAACACGCTGACTCCCGACCAGCCCTTCTTCGTGTACTACGTCCCCGGCGGCACGCACGCCCCGCATCACGCCACGCCCGAGTGGATCAAGAAAGCCAGCGACCTCCACCTCTTCGATCAGGGCTGGAACAAGCTCCGCGACCAGATCTTCGAAAACCAGAAGAAGCTCGGCGTGATCCCTCAAAACGCAAAGATGACACCGTGGCCGAAAGACCTTCTCAAAGATTGGGACCAATGCACCCCGGATGAGAAAAAGCTCTTCCTCCGCCAGGTCGACGTCTACGCCGGCTTCCTCATGTACACCGACAACGAAATCGGCCGCGTCATCCAGGCCGTCGAAGACATGGGCAAGCTCGACAACACCCTCGTCATCTACATCAGCGGCGACAACGGCTCCAGCGCCGAAGGCACGCTGGTCGGCACGCCCAACGAAGTCGCCATGTTCAACGGCGTCAACGTCCCCGTCGAAGCCCAGCTGAAGTACTTCTACGACGTCTGGGGCTCCGACCAGACCTACAACCACATGGCCGTACCCTGGACCTGGGCCTTCGACACCCCGTTCTCATGGACCAAGCAGATCGCGTCGCACTTCGGCGGCACGCGCCAGGGCATGTGCGTCTCATGGCCGGCTCGCATCAAAGATGTCGGCGGCATTCGCTGGCAATTCCACCACGTCATCGACGTCGTCCCGACCATCCTCGAGGCCTGCGGCATTCAGCAGCCCGAATTTGTCGACGGCATCAAGCAAAGTCCGATCGAAGGCGTCAGCTTCGCCTACACCTTCGACAAAGCCAACGCCGACCAGCCCTCGACCCACAAAACGCAATACTTCGAAATGATGGGCGACCACGCCATCTACCACGACGGCTGGATCGCCAGCACCAAGGTCATGCGTACGCCCTGGGTAGTCTCGGGCGGCGTCGGCGCCAAACCCTCCGAATACCCGTGGGAACTCTACGACCTCAAAAATGACTGGACGCAGTTCGAAGACGTCGCCGCCAAGCACCCCGACAAGCTGAAAGAACTGCAAGACCTCTTCTGGAAGGAGGCCGAGAAGTATCAGGTCCTCCCGCTCGATGCCACCGTCGCCACGCGACTCATCTCACCGCGCCCCAGCATCACCGCCGGCCGCAACGTTTTCACCTGGACCGCGCCCCTCACCGGCACGCCCAACGGCGACGCACCCAGCGTCCTCAACGCTTCCTACAACTTCAAGGCCGATATCGAGGTCCCGCAGGGCGCCGCCGAAGGCATGCTCATCACCCAGGGCGGCCGCTTCGCCGGCTACGGCTTCTACATCCTCAAGGGCAAGCCCACTTTCACCTGGAATCTGCTCGATCTCCGCCGCATCAAGTGGGAAGCCCCCGAAGCGCTCTCCCCCGGCAAGCACATGCTGGAGTTTGACTTCAAATACGAAGGCATGGGCATGGGCACGCTGGCCTTCAACAACATGAGCGGCATCGGCCAGCCCGGCACCGGCGTCCTGAAAGTCGACGGCAAGGAAGTCGCCAACGTGAAAATGCCGCACACCATCCCGCTCATCCTCGAGTGGGACGAAAACCTCGACGTCGGCTCCGACACCGGCACGCCCGTCGACGACAAAGACTACCAGTGCCCCTTCGCCTTCACTGGTAAGATCAACAAGATCACCCTGACCATCGACCGGCCGAAGCTCTCGCCGGACGACATCAAGAAACTCGAATCCGCCGGGCGAAACAACAAGACGAGCGAATGACACCAAACGACCAGCCGGCCGATCCTCCGAATAACCCGGTCCCGCCGCCCAGGCGGCCGCGCCGGCTCTACATCTTCTTTGCCGCGATCGTCGTTTACGCCGTGCTCGCCTACCTGCTCATCCCGCTCCTCTGGCACCGCCATGAAGAGCGCCACCCGGCCCTCGCCAGCGCCGAAACCATCACGCGCACCCGCAGCGGCATCCCCGGTGACCCGATCGACATCGGCCTCGTCGGCACCGAAGAGCAGTTGCAGCGCGGCATGCTCGCCGCCAAGTGGTATCCCGCCGACCCCATCACCCTCAAGAGCTCCATGCGCATCGCCGCCGCCGTCGTCCTCAAACGCCCGTACGACGACGCCCCCGTCAGCCCGCTCTACCTGTTCGGCCGCGTCGAAGACCTCGCCTTCGAGCAGCCCGTCGGAGACGACCCGCGCCGCCGGCACCACGTCCGCTTCTGGAAGTCTGACAAGCTCGACGACCAGAACCGCCCGCTCTGGTTCGGCTCCGCCACCCTCGACGAACGCGTTGGCATCGCCCGCGATACCGGCCAGGTTACCCACCACATCTCGCCCGACGTCGACGCCGATCGCGACAAGATCATCGCCGACGCGAACGCCGCCGGCTGGCTCGCCAGCGTCTATTGGATCGACGGCTTCCAAAAACAATTGTCCGGCCGCAACGGCGAAGGCGACCCATGGCGCACCGACGGCCGTCTCGCCGTCGGCGTCCTGGCGATCGCGGGGAACCCGAAATGATGCGTGTCGGCGCCGGCTCGCCGCACGAAGGACGTCGCCGCTATTCCATGGCGCGTTTCCTCGTCGCCCTCGTGCTCCTGATCATCACCGAGCCGTTCCTCGATCTGCTCCGCGGCGGGCCGCTCATCGAGGGCGGCCTCTTCACGCTCGTCCTCTTCTCCGCCGTCGTCGCCGTCGGCAATCGCCGCCGCACGCTCGTCATCGCCGCCCTTCTCGTCGCCCCGGCCCTCGTCTCGCGCTGGATCGACCACCTCCACGGCGACACTACTCCGCATAACTTCACCCTCTCGGCCACCATCGTCTTCATGGCGTTCATCATCGGCGACCTACTCTACTTCATTGTCCGCGCCCCGAAAGTGACGTCCGAAGTCCTCTGCGCCGGCGTCTCCACTTATCTCATGCTCGGCATTGCGTGGGCCATCATCTACATGCTCATCGCCCGCCTCATCCCCGGCGCGTTTGCCTTCACCGTCCAGACCGACCCCCACAAGGCCATGGTCGGCTTTCACGCCATCTATTTCAGCTTCACCACCATGTCCACCGGCGGCTACGGCGACATCATCCCCGTCGCCAACGCCGCCCGCCTGCTCGCCATGCTCGAACAAATCGTCGGCATGTTCTTCATGGCCATCCTCATCTCGCGCCTCGTCTCGCTCTACACCGCCCCAGCGCCCCAGTCCTGAGCACGTCGCGCCGCGAAGCAACGCGCCAATCCGAGCCGGAGCCGTAAGGCCCGGGCCCGAGACTCGCGCCCACCAACGCTCCTTCCACTCAACCATCCGCTTCCGCCCAGTACCGCCCCCGGGCGATACAATCCAACCATGCGCACTCGCCGCCACATCGGCCGTATCGCAAAATGGACCTTCACCATCGCCGCATGTCTCTTGCTCGCGACTTGGCTGCTGACACTTCACTACCGCGTCTATTACCAGGGACTGACCAACCAGTTTTCAATTCACCACGACTGCGTCTTTGCGAATTACCAGTCCAGTCCCGCAGCAGCGCGAGCGAGCGTCGATCGCGCCATAGCCGGCGCAACTGCGCCAGGTTGGATGATGCGCACCGACCCGCCAGGTGGATCATTTCGTTCCTACGATCCGGGTTACGGCTTCAAGCTTCCCAGGTTCTACAGGACCCCGATGCGATCGCGAAATCCTTCGCTCTCAAATCTCAATATCGCAGAATTGGAAATACCACTGTGGCTTCCAGTCCTCGCGCTCGCCCTCCCGAGCGCCGCGCTTTGGTACCGCGACCGCCGCCATCCCGCCAAAGGCCACTGCCCGAGCTGCAACTACAACATGACCGGCAACGTTTCAGGAAAATGCCCCGAATGCGGAACATTCCGATCCGATGTGCCGAATCCACCGAACCCTTTATCGCCGGACAATCCGAGTCAGACTTGAAGTGCGTCGCTGCGACCAAACCCCGGAGTCCGGGTAGACTCGAATGGCTATGCCGATCTCTCAGCGGCGCTCGCGTCTAATTCTTGGCGTCGTCTTTGCACTCTCGACGGGCGCAACCCTGTGGATGCTGCATGCACTACCACCCATTGAGATTTACAGATCTCCGCCGTTGATGATATTTCATGTGCCGTCGCGACGCTGCATCACGCTTGACCACGATCCGCAGCGTCTTCGCGATATCCTTGGAATTGCAGCAAGTGACGAAAATCGCCCATCCGCGTTGGCGACCAAAATATCCGATGCCGAGAGACACTCCATTCTACAATTGCTGGGCATGCTGATGCCGACCCCGAATTGGAGAGGATTTGCCGTGCAGCACGATGGAAATTGCACAAACTACGCCTTGGCGGACTGGGCACCGGCTTGCATCACCGGCCTCGGCGCGACCGCATTGGCATGTGGAGTGCTTAAGCGAAGGCTCATCATCCGTCGTGTGACGGATGGAGCGTGCATCACCTGCGGCTATTCATTGCACCTGAACCAATCCGGCAAATGCCCCGAATGCGGAACGCCCGCATCCAAACCCGAACCACCCGCCCCCAATTCAGAGCCGCGCAGGTAACTAAGCGGCGCGCGACACGCAGCCACGTTGAACGATCCGCATCGCGCGAAAACTTAGCCGCTGCGCCAGCCCAATTCGCCCCAACGGGGCGACGGACTGTAGCCACGTGGTGAAGCGCAGCGAAACCCGTGGAAAGTGACGCCCTCGCGCAACCCGTGGACCCCCAATTTCGCCCGCCCCGGCAGGGGCGGAGGAGTCGCGCGCTAACGAGCGCGCCGTCCGCACGCGCGTTACAATCCCCGCCATGCGCACTCATTCGCGAGTCGGTCGCGTCGCGATGTGGACCGGCACAGCACTGACCGTGTCAATACTCGCGCTGTGGCTCGTCTCGATCCCGCCGATCGCCAGAGGCCTCGATGCCCGATACACAGCGCTCGGCCGATTCAGCATTGAATTCCAAATACTCAACGGCGTGATTGGCGGTGGGGTCCTGACTCCCCAATACCCACTATCCGCCCCACCAGCCAACCGCTGGTCAATCATTCGTGTCAGGCGTCAGCCAAGTCATCACGAAACCTACGGATTCGCGTGGCCCATCGTGCAACACGCGGAGATTCACATTCCTCCGAACTTCCTGACTAAATTGATTGCAGGGAAGCCCGTCACGCTCGGCCCGAGTCCCGGAAGCCGGCCGATCGGAACGCGGTATTTGTTCCTCGTCCCCTTCTGGCTCCCCGCACTGGTCTCCGCATCCTTGACCGTCCTGCTCTGGTACCGATCTCACGCCAAACCCGGTCACTGCCCCAACTGCAACTACAACATGACAGGCAACGTCTCCGGAAAATGCCCCGAATGCGGAATGCCCTTAATAGGCAGCCCGATCGAACAAACGAGGACAACGAGTGCACCGCCGCGACTTGACCATTCTGATCAAAGCGGATGAGGTTTGCCTCCATGTCGCCACTGTCCCAACGCTCGATAGTTGTTTCATGCAGGCGAAGTCACACTCCGGCCCTCAAAAACGAATCGTGAGGTAGTGCAATCATGCCTGAGGCATCAGTGTTGCGCCGACGCGTTGTCCGTGACTCTCTCACCATTCTCGGGTCGGGGGCGATTATCGCGCTGGCGTGCATTTGGATAGCAAGCGTTAACGCCAACTTCGTGAATTCCTGGCACGACCCTTGGCGGTTGCGCGTACTCGATGGCGGATTCATCGCCCAGCGCTGGCCCGAGATCAAGCCGATGCCGCCGCGAAAACCGGACGAGGCTGGGCGTGGAGGCGACGAAGACATCCCGATCCCCAATCCAGTCGGCATCCAGTGCCTGATTCCGAGAGTGTCATCAACAAACTGGACTAGCTCGGTGTTTGGAAACACCTTTCGTATCGACACCGTGATCATCCCACTCTGGATTCCGATGGTTCTGCTTATCGCCGCCACAGGCTTCCCGGCATGGCGACTGTCCCAGCGCACAGTTCATTGGCTGAAAACGCGGCGCATCCGAGTCGGCCACTGCCCCAACTGCAACTACAACATGACAGGAAACCAATCCGGAAAATGCCCCGAATGCGGAACCCCCGCCCCTCGCATTCCTCACCCGCGTGAGGAGCACTCCAAATGAAAACAAGGACGGGAATCTGGACTTGGGCAGCGCGGGGCGGATTTGCAGTCTGCGCACTCCTACTTCTCGCTGGCGTATGGAGCATATTCTATGAGCTCCGTTACACGAGCATGTTCGATGTATTTGAACTCCGCGACGGACAGTGCCGAATCTCTCGGCTCATGGGCCACTCGTTGCCCGAAGATTGGCAAGGCCGAACCATCTCCGTGATAAAGCGAGACCGCGCTTATCAGCAACTGGAGTGGAGCGGCCTTTCGATTCAGATTGGGGATCCCGGCCAACGCATACGGACTGGATCCAGCGTTCCAGTTTGGATGCTTCTCGCTCCCGTTGCGACAGCCGCGATCGGCGCATGGATCATCGGGCGCACATCCAATTCACGAGTGCGCGTCCTGCTCGCCGCATGCGTTGCTTCCATCGGGCTCTTCGCATTATTGACCGGGGCCTGGTTGTCCTCGCTCCGGCTTGAGAAGCACGGCTCATTTCGCATCCTAGTCTCACAAGGTAGGATGCTGATCGAATCGGGAATGGTTCACATCGGCTGGGATATTCTACACGGGCACACGATTCCGCCTCCGACCGGATGGTTGCTAGAAATCCCCGCACCCTCATCAATTTGGTTCGGCACACGCCCCGCGACATCAACGACCTCCGTGCCACTTTGGCCTCTCATCCCAACCTGCCTCTGTATCCTCGGTTGGCTTACTTGGCGCACCCGTTATCGACCACTGGAAGACCACTGCCCAAACTGCAACTACAACCTGACCGGCAACCAATCCGGCAAATGCCCCGAATGCGGAACCCCAACCTCCGCGTCAACCGGAACTAACCCCAACAAGGCGGGTGTTGGTATCCGGGGCGCGGACCTCACGGACGCGTCGCGGCGATCCCCCGGTAACCGCCGCGAAATAACCAATCAGCCCTGAAGGGGT
>JAATGM010000015.1 GCA_015654675.1 Planctomycetota bacterium
ACCCCTTCAGGGCTGATTGGTTATTTCGCGGCGGTTACCGGGGGATCGCCGCGACGCGTCCGTGAGGTCCGCGCCCCGGATACCAACACCCGCCTTGTTGGGGTTAGTTCCGGTTGACGCGGAGGTTGGGGTTCCGCATTCCGGGCATTTGCCGGATTCGTTGGCGGTTAGATCGTAGTTGCAGTTCTTGCAGTGGCCGGAGAGTGGGCGGCGGCGGTCGTGGTACCAGAGGAATGCCGTTGGGATGGCGACAATCGTCAACAGAAATGGGAGCGGGACGGTCCACCGCTCAAACCGCATTATGTATGGATCAGGCGGCAGGCGTTCGTGCGTTGGAAGAAATTCGGATACACCACTAATTCGGCCCACGAATCAGCGAGGCGTTGCTGCATCGATCGATCGTCGCGATCGACTCCCACCGAGATAACGCCCTCTTCGCACGCCGCACACCACTTGCCGACGGACAAACAGAACAACGCTGACCCGAGTTGGCGATGCGTACTCGAAAGCCATGCCAACGCAACAAGTATGCACGAGACCGTCCCAGTCCATTTTGTGATTCGGCGGGCTCCGGCGCGGGCGAACATATCTGGAATTGTATCTCGCCGGGTGATCGTGTCGCCATTTTTGGGTTTCCGATCGAGTCAAAGTTCGGACCGTGGGCTTCCCCCCACCGCTCCGCACGGTCGCCACCGCTTCGCGGCTCTTGCTGGCGCTGTTGAGTCGCGCCCTTAACCCTAGATGAGTCTCGCGATTTCGTGCATCGCACGCCCGGGCTCGCGCCGCGGGCTCGGATCAATTTGGCCGTGCTAAACCGAGAACGGTGATCGCCAAGTCTGAAAATCAGAACTTCTGAAATTCAGTAAATCTGAATTTCAGAATTCGGCTGCTTCGGCGATGCTGGAATTGGTCGAGGCCTGCCGATCGGGCAGAGTTGTCTTGTCGAGGCAAATCACGCAGGATGGACTTGGGCTTATGTTGAAAATGGAATCAGGCGCGAGAATGTTCTGCCGGCTCCCCGGCGCTGACATGCTGGCGCTCGCGATCGTATCGGCGTGTTGGGCCGGGGGATTGGAGGGGCGCGCGGCTGAGGCGCAGCCGGGGACTGGGATCCATTCCACCACGTCCGCGCCGGTGACGAGTGCGCCTGCCACGACTTCGGCACCGGCGCGGCGGGTGGTGTTTGGGGTTCGGGATAATTTTCATGCGATTGAGGCCGGGCGGGCTTATCGGAGTGGACAGCTTAGCCCGGAGACTTTGCGGGCGACAATTGAGCGTTATGGGATTCGCACGGTGGTGAATCTGCGCGGGGCGAATCCGAATGCGGATTGGTACGAGCAGGAGCGGGCGGCGTGCGCGGCGGCGGGCGTGAAGATGGTGGACGTGCGGCTGCATGCCAACGCGATGCCGGAGCGCGACGATCTGCTGCTCTTGTTTGACACGTTCAAGTCGGCCGACGGGCCGCTGCTGATGCACTGCGCGGGCGGGGCCGATCGGACTGGGTCCGGGGCGGCGATCTGGCGGATGACGGTGCGCGGCGAGCCGGCGGCGGCGGCGGCGCGGGAGCTTTCGATCCGGTATGGGCACATCCGGGCGGTGAATCCGGAGGCGGACCGGCTGGTTGAGATTTTCCGGCCGGAGCGGGGGTGGATTGAGCGCGAGTATTGGGCGGCGGCGCGCGGGGTGGCGGCGACTACGCAGACGGGAACGACGGGGCCTGCGGAGGAGTGAGAGGGACGCGGGCTCGTGGGCGTACAATGCCCTACTAATGCGTGGTATGCGCCCGCGATAACAGAATTCTGACCCGCCGCCCCGCGCACGGGCAGTATATTGGGTGCTTCGGGTTGGTCTTAGGAGAACGACAATTCGTCACGGAGAGCAAAGAAGTTTCGCAACGAACTGCTCTATATCGCTTCCATCAACATGACCGTCTCCGTTCATGTCAGCCCCCGAACATGGCTTGTTGGGGTAGAGACGAAGAGCGATCAAGGTCGGACTGGGCTCAGAACTTGAGAAACAGCGAAGCGTTTCAGTGGTCGCGGCAAGCAGATCATATCGTTCAAGAGATCGGTTGTTCTGACCGGACTGCGAACAGCCGGAGTTGTAGTAGATCGCTCCGGCAGGATCGATCTGAATACTTGAGCCCCCAAAATCGGACTGCAGCTGCACAGTAGATTGACCGTCAATCGTCGCTCGCTTAAGCCTCCTGGGAGCTTGAAGGCCGGGTCCGCCCTCGTACCAGTAAACATTTCCTGCGTCCGGATCAAGAACGAACTCACCGATGCCGAATGGCGAGACAATTGGATCTTCGACATCCGTGCGGTCGGCCGGCGATTGTCCAGCCGGAATTTCTAAGTTCGCTCTCCGAATCCGGCTGTCGTTGGACGTAACGAGCCAAAGCCAATAGACCTTCCCAGCATTGTGGTCTACGGAAATTGAGGCAACGTAGCCGCCAGGCTGGGAAATCAGTTCTTCGACATTGCTGCCATTCAGGCTTGCCCGCCACACCGAGTACCCCGCCGTCCAATAAAGTTTCCCAGACTGCGAATCTACCGCAAGCGACGTCGCGGCGTCGGGGGCCGTCACCACCACATCGGAAACGCAACTGCCATCTTCGAGATTGGCGCGACGAATTCGGCGCGTTTCCGGAGTAGCGCCGTTCTCGGCCCAGTAAATGCGACCAGCCGGGACGTCCAAAGTGAGGGCTGTAATAGGAATGGAGTCGTAGAAGAAGGACTTGGTAGTCCCCCATTCGGCCTGCCATAGTCCTTGCCCATTGCTGAAATAAACACGAAACGGCTCCGAGCGCGCGTCTGAGCAGAGGCAAAGCATTGCAACGCACGAGAAAAGAGGGAATAGGATTCGGCCTGATCGTCGATTAGTGCGCATCATGAGGCACATTGTACCAAAAATGGGAGTGTCTGCAGAGCTTTTCGACAGCTGACCCGGGCCAATCGGCGGTGTTGCGGGGCCGTCGACTTCCATTCGAATATTCCAACGGGCGATTGCTCGGCCGGGAGCGTTTGCGAACGGGCCCGGGAGCGCACAGTCACACCGCGATAGCCAAACTCTCGCGCGGGAGTGAGTCGCGCGGTGCATTCCTCATCATCGCGCGCGCTGACCCCAGCTTGCGCCTGGGGTTCTGAGGGCGGCCCTTCGCCGGCTTGCGCACGTCCGCTTCCGAATCGCGTGCTCGCGTCATAAGATTGGTTTAGAAAGTGAGCGAGCATGGACCCTGCAATACAGCATCTTCGTGTGGAATTGGACGGGATTGACGCGCGGCTGGTGGAGGCGCTGGCGGCGCGGCAGCGTGTAGTCGGCGAGATCGGGCGGGCCAAGGCGGCGGGCGGGCCGGTGCGGGACATTGCGCGCGAGGAGGAGCTGCTGGCGGCGGCGGCGGCCAAGGCGCGGGCGGCCGGGTTGGATGGGTGGTTCGTCACGCGGTTGTTTCGGGAGATACTCGATCACTCGTTGCGGCGGCAGCAGGAGCACCTGACGGACGAGGCGAACCCGCAGCGGAAGGCGGCGCGGACGCTGACGGTGACGTTTCAGGGGACGGAGGGGTCGTACAGCTTTCTGGCGGCGCGGAAGCACTTTGGGGCGCGCGACGCGGACGTGGCTTATCGCGGGTGCGATACGTTTCTCGACATTCTGACGGCGGTGGAGGATGGGTCGGCGGATTATGCGATGCTGCCGATCGAGAACACGACGGCGGGGTCGATCAACGAGGCGTATGACCTGCTGGCGCGGATGAATCTGTCGCTGGTGGGCGAGGAGATTCACGAGGTCCGGCATTGCCTGCTGGCGCTGGAGGACGTGCCGCTGTCGCGGATTCGGCGGGTGTATTCGCATCCGAAGGCGCTGGACCAGTGCACGGACTTTCTGCGGACGCTGCCGCACTGCCAGGCCGAGGCGTATACCGATACGGCCATGGCGGCGCGGAAGATTCGCGAGGATGAGGATCTGTCGCAGGCGGCCATCGCGAGCGAGGAGGCGGCGCAGCTTTTCGGGCTGACGGTGCTGAAGCGCGACATTGCGAACCAGAAGGAGAACTTCACGCGGTTTGTGGTGGTGGCGCGCGAGCCGGTGAAGTTTGATGGGCGGATTCCGTGCAAGACTTCGATCATCTTCGCGACACGGCATGAGGAGGGGGCGCTGCTGCGGTGTTTGAATGTGCTGGCGTCGAATCATTTGAACATGACCAAGCTTGAGTCGCGGCCGCGGCCGCATGCGCCGTGGGAATACCTGTTTTACGTGGATTTTGAGGGGAATATGGCGAATCCGGCCGTCGAGGCGGCGCTGCGGGCGCTGACGGCGGAGACGAGCGTGCTGAAGGTGCTCGGCTCGTATCCGGCGCGGACGACGCGCGATGCGCAGCCGGCGACGGGCCGGGCGGCGGTTGGGGCGGTGAGCATCGAGGAAGTTGGCGAAGACGAAACGAAGGCGGCGGCGGCTCCGCATCCGGTGGAGAAGAAACCGTACACGCTGGCATCGCGTGCGACGCGGGCGGCGAACACGGTGATTCGCGTGGGCTCGGCGGAGATCGGCGGGCCGCGGCCGGTGGTGATCGCGGGGCCGTGCTCGGTGGAGTCGCGCGAGCAGATCATGGCTTGTGCGAAGTTCGTGAAGGAGATGGGCGGCGAGTTGCTGCGCGGCGGGTGCTTCAAGCCGCGGACGAGTCCGTATGCGTTTCAGGGGATGGGGTATGAGGGGCTCGATTTGCTGGAGGAGGCCGGGCGGGCATATGGCTTGCCGATTGTGACGGAGGTGATGCATCCGGCGGACCTGGACGCGATCGCGGCGAAGGCGGACGTGATTCAGCTTGGGGCGCGGAACATGCAGAACTTCTCGCTGCTGAAGGAGGTCGGGCGGATTCACCGGCCGGTGATGCTGAAGCGCGGGATGATGGCTTCGATCGATGAGTGGCTGGCGGCGGCGGAGTATATTTTGGCGCATGGGAACCAGCAGGTGATTTTGTGCGAGCGCGGGATTCGGACATTTGAGACGGCGACGCGGAATACGCTGGACCTGTCGGCCGTGCCGGTGGTGAAGGAGCTGACGCATTTGCCGGTGATTGTGGATCCGTCGCATGCGTGCGGGGTGCGGCGATGGGTGACGCCGATGGCGGTGGCGGCGCTGGCGGCTGGGGCCGACGGAGTGATGGTGGAGATGCACCCGGAGCCGGCCAAAGCGCTGAGCGACGGTCCGCAGGCGCTGGATTTTGAAATGTTTCGGAAGTTCATGGGGCGCGTGGCGCGGCGGTAGGCGCGGTTAGAAGACGTACATTTTCATGCAGAAGACGCTGCCGCCGGATTTGAGGTATTCGGTGGTTTCGACTTCGTGGACTGTGAAGTTGTAGGCCCTTAGGGCGGCTACGGTCTGCGCGTTTCCTTTTTGAATCACTACATGCTTGCCGCCGATGGCGGTGGCGTTGCAGGCCATGCCCTGGTCGGCTTCGCGCGGGGGGCATTCGATGACTTGCGGGAAGATGGCGCGGATCAGGGCGAGGCCGCGCGACTCGAAGGAGAGCGGGTTGATGAGGGCGGTGCGCTCGTCCAACGCGCAGAGGCAGGTGTCCAGGTGATAGAAGCGGTCGGAGAGGAGTTTGAGGCGGATCACCGGGATGTCGAAAGCGGCGCTGACTGCTTCGTAGGCGGTCGGGTCGGTGCGGTGGCCGTGGCCGCCCCAGATGAGGGCGCGGCCGGGGTGCCAGAGGGCGTCGCCGCTGCCCTCGAAGCCGGCGGTTGAGGCGAGGTCGGCGACGCGGTAGCCGGCGGCGGCGAACCATTTGGCGAAGGCGGGGACTTCGCGCTGGCGGCTGGGGTGTTTCATTCGGCTCAGGAGGCAGAGCTTGCGGCCGGCTGCGTCGAGGCCGACGAGGGTCTGGTTGGCGCAGAAGACCATGTCTTCGCAGTTGGGGACTGGGTCGATGAGGTCGACGGTTGCGCCGGCGCGTTCGAAGGCGGATTTGAGGTCGGACCATTGCTTCGCGGCGGCGGCGCGATCGACCTGGCCGACGTTGCCCTGCATGTGGGGGTTTTTGACGTCGATGACGTCGAAGTGGGCGGGCGGGCACATGAGGAGGCGCGTCGGGAGCGGCATCGGGCGGCACGACGCGAGCAATTTGGAGCTGAGTTGAGATGGGTCGTCGATTATTTGCGGCATTCGCTCATTCTACGACGAAGCCGGATGCGGTGGCGATTGCGGGGCCGGTTCGTGACCGTGATCGTGCACGGGCTGCGGGTTGAACTTTTCGGCCACCCACTGAAGTACGTCGTAGAAAACGGGGGTCAGGAAGAGGCCGAAGAAGGTGACGCCGATCATGCCGGCGAAGACGGCGGTACCGAGGGTGCGGCGCATTTCGGCGCCGGCGCCTTCGGCGATGACGAGCGGGAGCGTGCCGAGGATGAAGGCGAAAGAGGTCATCACGATCGGCCGGAGGCGGAGGCGGCAGGCCTCGACGACGGCTTCGCGGCGCGGCTTGCCGTGGTCGCGTCCGTGCTTGGCGAACTCGACGATGAGGACGGCGTTCTTACAGGCGAGGCCGGCGAGCACGACGAAGCCGATCTGGGTGAAAATGTCATTGGCCATGCCGCGATAGGAGACGCCGAAGAGGGCGCACATGATGCTCATGGGGACGATGAGGATGATGGCGAGCGGGAGGAGCCAGCTTTCGTATTCGGCGGCGTGCGTCAGAAATACGAAAAGGCAGCAGAGCGGGAAGACGAGGATGGCGGAATTGCCGGCGAGGATCTGAAGCAGGGTGAGTTCGGTCCACTCAGTCTTCATGCCTTGCGGGAGAGTGTCGGTCGCGATGCGCTGCATGGTGTCGATGGCCTGGCCGGTGCTGAAGTCGGGGGCGATGTTGCCGGTGATGGCGGCCGAGGCGTACATGTTGTAGCGCTGGATGAGACTGGGGCCGCTGACATCCTGCACGTGGGCGAGCGTTCCGAGGGGGACCATTTCGCCGCGGCTGTTGCGGACTTTCAGGTTTTTCACGCTGTCGGGCGTGACGCGGAACTTGGAGTCGGCCTGGACGTTGACCTGCCAGGTGCGGCCGAACTGGTTGAAGTCGTTGACGTAGAGGCCGCCGAGGTCGACCTGAAGCGTGTTGAAAACATCATTGAGCTGGACGCCGAGGGAACGGCACTTGGTGCGATCAACATCGATGTAGAGCTGGGGCGTCTTGGCGCGGAACTGGGTGAACGCGCCGACGATGTCGGGCTGTTGATTGGCGGCTTCGCAAACGGATTCGGTCTGCTGCTGAAGGGCCGCGAGGCCGCTCGAGGCGCGGTCTTCGACCATGAGCTTGAAGCCGCCGGCGTTGCCGAGACCGTCGACCGGCGGCGCGCCGAACACGGCGATCTGGGCGTCCTGAATTTCGCGATAGAGCTTGCCGCGCAGGCGATGGGCGACTTCATCGGCCGAGAGATCGTGGGCGTGGCGATCGTGGAACGGCTTCAGAATGATAAAGATCGAACCGTAGTTGGAACTGTTGGCGTTAAGGACGAAGGAAATGCCCGAGGCGGTGAGCGTGTGCTGCACGCCGGGATCGGCCAGGGCGATTTTCTCGATGCGCGAGATGACATCGCGGGTGCGCTCGAGCGAGGCGGAGTCGGGCAACTGGATGTTGGCGAGCAGGTAGCCCTTGTCCTGCATCGGGATGAAGCCGCTGGGGATGGCTTGGAACTGGCGATAGGTAATGAAGAGCATGCCGACGTAGACGAGCATGCCGATGATGCTCACGCGGACGATTCCACCGACGACGCGGGCGTAGCCGTTGGCGGTCCAGTCGAAGAGCTTGTTGAAGCCCTTGAAGAACCAACCGAGGGTGAAATTCAGGACGCGGGTGAGCGGATCGGGCTTGTCGCCGTGGGGTTTGAGCAGGATAGCGCAGAGGGCCGGGCTGAGCGTGAGCGAGTTGAAGGCGGAGATAAGCGTCGCGGTGGCGATCGTGAGGGCGAACTGGCGGAAGAACTGGCCGACGATGCCAGTGAGGAAGGCAGTGGGGATGAAGATGGCCGAGAGTCCGAAGGCGATGGCAATGACGGCGACGGTGACCTCTTCCATCGACTTGTAGGCGGCTTCTTTCGGCGAAAGACCCTGGGCAATCCAGCGCTCGACATTTTCGACCACCACGATGGCGTCGTCGACGACGATGCCGACGGCGAGGACGATGCCGAAGAGCGAGAGATTATTGAGACTGAAGCCGGCGGCGAGCATGATCGCGAATGTGCCGACCAGAGAGACCGGAACGGCGACGAGGGGAATCAGCGTCGAGCGCCAGTTCTGCAGGAAGACGAGCACGACGATCGCGACGAGGATGATCGCGTCACGCAGGGCCTTGAAGACTTCGTTGATCGACTCAGCGATAAAGGGCGTTGTGTCGTAGGCGACTTTGTAGTCGACACCGGCCGGAAATGATTTCTTCAACTCGAGCAGCTTGGCCTGGATTCGCTCGGCCACGTCGAGGGCGTTGGAGCCCGGCAACTGGTAAACGGCCAGGGCGACCGAGGGCTTGCCGTCGAGCGTGCAGGACTGGTCCTCGCTTTTCGAGCCGAGGTCGATGCGCGCGATGTCCTGCAGGCGGGTGACCTGACCTGAGTCGCCGGTCTTGACGATGATTTCGCGAAACTGCTCGGGCGTAATCAGGCGGCCGAGCGCGCTCATGACGTACTGAAAATCCTGCCCGGTGGGGACGGGGGGCCGGCCAATCTGACCGGCGGCGACCTGCACGTTCTGCTGTTTGACGGCGTCAACCACGTCGGAGGCGGTCAGGTTGCGCGCGGCCAGCTTCTCCGGGTCGAGCCAGACACGCATGGAGTAGTCCTGCTGGCCGAGATAGTTGACGTCGCCGACGCCTTCGAGGCGCGAGATTTCGTCGCGGACCTGGATGGTGGCGTAGTTGCTCAGGTAGAGCTGATCGAGACGTCCGTCCTCGGAATAGAAGCTGATGCAGAGCAGGATCGAGGGAGACTTTTTCTTGGTGGTGACGCCGTTCTGCCGGACCGATTCAGGCAGGGTCGGCATGGCCTGTGACACGCGATTCTGCACGAGCACCTGGGCCATATTGAGATCGACGCCGAGATTGAACGTGACCGTGAGCGTGTAGGAGCCGTCGTTGCCCGAGAGCGAGGACATGTAGAGCATGTTCTCGACGCCGTTGACCTGCTGCTCAATCGGGGCGGCCACTGTGTCGGCGACGACTTCGGCGCTGGCGCCGGGGTAGTTGCAAGTCACCTGGACGGTCGGGGGCGTGATGTCCGGGTATTGCGCGATGGGCAGATTGAAGACCGCGACCGTCCCGGCGATGACGAGGACGATTGAGAGCACGGCGGCGAAGACCGGCCGGTCGATGAAGAAGCGGGAGAACACTTCGCGGTCTCCTTAGTGGCTGGCCGGCTGGGTAGCGAGATCGTTCGTCGGGGCGGCGGCGTCGAGAGCGGCTCTTTCCGGGGCGGTTACGAGCGAGAGCATGTCAACTTTCTGGGCCT
>JAATGM010000041.1 GCA_015654675.1 Planctomycetota bacterium
CCGCGCCGCCGATCGACGTCGAATGCGGCTCGCGCCGACCGCGAACATCGCCATCAGCGCCGCGGCCGACTCAATGCCCAGCGCGCCGCACAACCCAAAGAACGGCAGTTGCGGACGTCCGCCGCTCTGGCCCGTCGTGTCGACGATACTCGCGATCGCGTTCTGAACTCGCACACCCGAGTCATCGTTGCGCGTCCGTGCCATTACGTTTCCGAGCGTCGTCTGCGGCAACCCAAAGATCGATGCAATCCCGATGTTCGACGTGTTCGACGTGATCCGCGAAGTAAACGTAGCCGTCAGGTCGAACTGTTCGCTCTGGAGTGCCTCGTATTGAAACGGAAATGCGATCGCCGGAAATGCGACCGCCTTGACGAAGAACAACCCCGTGTCCGCCAGGTCCGGCACCAGGTTCACGACGTCGATCAATGGAAACAGCGCCGGACTGATCGCTCCCGTCGCGCTGATCGTGAGCGCCCCATTGGGGCCTCCCGTCAGAATCAGGGTGCCGTTCAGACGCTCGATGACTTCGCCAGAAGCCCGCGTCTGCTTGACCACGACGCCCACCTGCAACTCCACGCCCGTCAAATCCACCGACGGGTCATAGGCAGCAACAATCAGCGCCCCGGCCAGCGAAACAGAACTCTTGAACTTCGCCGCCCCAAGCGTCGGGAAGTTCGCCTCATATCCTTCCATCCGCAGCGTCCGCCGCTGCTCCGACAATCCCTCAACCACAAACGTCGTCACACCGTCCGATGAATACGCCGCCAGGTCCATCCCAAGGTCATTGCGCGCGAACGGAAGGAATGATTGAGAAGTCCGTCCGTCATCGAACACCGAGCTGCACTCGCCGCTCGCATCGATCAAGCCCTCGTGCGCCGCGCCGTCCAGCTTCGCAATCGCCACCAGCGGCAGGTCCACCGGCTGGCTTGATGCAAACGAAGCCGCCTTCGTATCGACCGCGACCGGCGATCCGTGGACGCGCTGTGTCACCGTCGACGAAATCCGACCATTGACGTCCACAATCGTCCCAAGCGCGGGCCCGGCCAAAAACGCCACGACCGCGAACGCCGTCAAACACTCACTGATTTTTCGAAAGGGCATGTATCGAAGCTCTCCTCGATGCGCGCACTGCACACGCACCGCTGACCGCGAGGAAGACGCAATTTCCACTGCCTCTAGAGTTTATAGGCCCAAATCGCGCCAATCAATGAATCGGCAGATACTGGCCCGATTCTGCTAACTCTTGGTAGCTAAGAAGGTTGAATCCCGGCCCCTCAAACCCCGACGGCCGCACTCGCCTCCGGTTCGGCCTCGCAGGGCACCGGATACTGCGGCGTCTCTCCCCTTAACACCCGCAATACGTCCTCGACTACCTCAAATACTGCCTCATCCGAATCCTTGGTCACGCACCCCACATGCGGCGTCAGAATGCATCGCGGCGCGTTCCGCAACGGATGATTCATCGGTAGCGGCTCGGTCTCAAACACGTCCAGCGCGGCCCCTGCCAACCGCCCCGATTTCAAGGCATCCGCCAGCGCCAGCGTGTCGATCAACCCGCCCCGAGTCGTATTCACGACCACTGCCTCGGGCGAAAGCATCGCAATCCGCCCCGCATTCAGGAACTGCTTCGTGGTGGATCGCAACGGCAAATGCATCGAAACCACCCCGCTCTCCCGCAACAACTGCTCGACCGAAACCTCCTCAGCTTTCAGCTCCACCGGCCGGCCGCCGGTCGGATCGGCATAGACGATGCGGCTCCCGAAAGCATCCGCCATGGTCTTCCCGACCGCCTCAGCCACCAGCCCCATCCCGAGCAGACCCACCGTGAGCCGCCCCATTTCCCTCGAAATAGGTGCTCGCAGGGAAGCAAACTCCCCGGATCGCAGCCGCCGATCGTAGTCCAGCAATCGCCGTTGCGCCGCCAGGATCAGCCCGACTGTGAACTCAACCAATGAACGCGTCGCGGCCGCCGGTGCATAAACCACGCCGATCTGCCGCTGCCGCGCGACTCGCAGGTCGATGTGGTCGCAACTCGGCGCGGCCCGCCCGATGACCTTCAGACGCGAAGCCGCCTCCAGAATCCGAGCCGTAACATGCGTCCGAGCGCGCACCAGCAGCGCGTCTGCGTCGCCGATCGCATTGAGCAATGTCTGGGGTGAAGAATCCGACAATTCGAGGACGGACCCGAACTGCTTCAGCCGGTCCAGTGCCTTGGCATGGAACGGCTCCGCGACGACGAACCGCAATCCGCTCTCAGCGGACATACTGTCCCGTCCTCCCCACGCGCTCGAGTGCCGACAAACGGATCAACTTGGCGATCCGGCCCGAAGGGCAGTATCATACCGCCCGCAACGCCTGTGGCAAGTTGTTTATTCACGCTTGCCCACGTAACGGAGGACTTACGGATGAGACTCTTCGTTGCCGCCGCAATTGGATTGCTTTTCTCCGCACCACTCTCTGCTCAAACCCAGCCACCTCCCAAAAAAGTCTCGCCTCCGAGCGCCGCCACTACGGCAAAACCCGCGCCCCAGCAACCGGCCGCGCAACAACCCGTCGACCGAGCATGGACGACCGCTGACTCGCCCAAACTACTTTCCGCGCCCGGAGACGCCCTCGTCATCCGCGAGCCCGCCCAGGGTCGCGGCATCTTCATCGAGCCCGACGGCGAGTTCTATTTCGTGATGCGCATCACGGACCAGTTGCGCGGCGGCGACGCCGCCTTCAATCTCATCAACGCCGTCGAACCTTCCATCCGCATCCCGCTCTACGCGACAACGCCGCCCTCTTTCGTTAACAACGAATTCGCCAGTCTCGTCCTCAAGATCCCCGCCGACGCGACGCCCGGTCTATACGATCTCGAAGTCCGCTCAAAAGCCGGCGCCTATCGCTCGCGCCGCTGCGTGAAAGTCGTCGATCATTTCAAGACCCGCTTCCGCTTCGTCCATCTATCCAACATGAACGTCGGCGACCCCACCGCCCCCGACTTCGACGACATGCTGCCCACCGAAGTCAATCTTCTCGCCCCCGAATTCATCGTCGCCACCGGCGACTTCACCGAGTGGTCCCGCGCCCTCAACGTCCCCGGCGCATGGAAACGCGTTCTCGATTACCTGGCCCGCTTCGACGCGCCCGTCTTCATCGTCTGCGGCCTGCACGACCACGAAGACAGCTTCGGACAGCTCGTCGCCAACGGCCCCATCGGCACCATCGACTACGGCAACTATCACGGCATCCTCGTTCTCGATCATCCCGGCCACCCCATCGATCAGGACGCCGACCAGCTCCGCGTCATTGCCGCCGATCTCCGCAAGAATCAGACCAAGGCCCTGAACTTCATCGTCTCGCACTCCGACGAGCTTGCCCTGCTCGACGCCTGGCGCGAACGCGGCGATCTCGATGCCTTTCTTCGTCGCAACAAACTCCGCGCCATCATCACCGGCGGCTCAGCCGACTGGGACTTCGCCGAGTTTGCAAGTAAGCTCGCCGGCCTCACCGACTTCGCCTTCATCCGCACCCACCAATCAAGCACCTGCCTCCGCGACCGCGCCACCGGTGTCAGCCACTACCGCGTCATCGATGTCGACGGCGACAAGCTCAGCTACGTCTATCCTGACGATACCGCCGCCGAAAAACTTCAATACTCCATCCCCGCCGGCCGACTGCGTGTCTTCCACGATCGCGCCAACGATGGCACAGCGTCCGAAATCATCGCCACAATCCAGAACAGTCTGAATCAGTCCTTCGCCAACGCCCAGCTCTGGCTCCGAGTAGCCAAGAACGGACCGCGCGCCCCGCAACCCACCATCGCCGGAGCCCGCCTCGTCCGCGCCTTGGATGCCGGCCGCTACTGGTCCTGCCTCGTCGAAACCGATCTCCCCGAAAAAGGCGCCGTCCGCATTCTCGCCTCGGCCTCACCCGGCGCGGTTCCCAACCTGCCGCCAGTCGCGGTCTCAATCGATGGACCGACCGATCTCGCCTTCGCCGAGCGCCGCACGCCATTCGGCCTCGCCTACTACGCCGCCGAAAATGGACTCACGCTCGTCCTGAAGAACACCAGCTCGCGCCCCGCCTCGGCCTGGCCGATCGTCCGGCTGAACGGCTCACAACTCCGCCCCGACCCGAAGCAGACTCCGCGCATGCCGCTCACCATCGAGCCGAACGCAACCGTCCGCCTCCCGCTCAACGTCACCCTGCGGCGCGTCAGCGAAGGACCGCACACCCTGCAAGTCTATTTTCTGGATGATCCCCTGGCGCGTTTGACCACGATCCCCGTCAATTTGCGGATGTCGTCAACCAGTCCCCAACCCACAATTCAACCGCCGCCCGTCGCATCCCCAGCGCCGACGCTGCCGGCCTCTCACACCATCGAAGAAGTCAAAGTCTCCGGGTAATCCGCCCGCGCGTCAGGTCGTACGGCGAAAGCTCAACCCGAACCTTGTCCCCCGGAAGAATGCGGATGAAATTGCGGCGCAGCCGCCCCGAGATATGCCCCAGCACCGAGTGGGTCTTTCCGCCGATGTCGACTTCAAGTCGAAACATCGTATTCGGTAACGCCTGCGTTACCTTCGCCTCCAACTCGATTGCGTCGCTCTTACCCATGGATCTGACAGTTCCTGCCGCCGCCATTCGTAAACACACCCTTCATTCGCCCAAACCTATCCGACCGCCCCGCGACTGACAAGCCGCCCAACCAGACCGCACTCACTTCATCGGCCTTCAAACGCCCGGTCGTTGACACCCGCCGGCCACGCCGTACCCTCAACCGCCGAATCGCCACCCATGCAGGAGATCAACCCCGTGAAGTCCCGCCTGCTGTTTGCCCCGCTCATCCTCGCGCTGGCCGGGTGCTCCTCATCGTTGGTCGGAACTTGGAAAGCCGTCGAAGAAGCCCCCCAAAACCCATCCTTCTTCATCAAGCAAATCCAGTTTCGCGACAATGGCGACTACTACGCCTCCGCCCGCGAATCCGAAAAGGATCTCTTCCTCAAGGGCCCCTACTCCTTTAACGGCCACACCCTCACCATGAAGCTCGACGGCCGCCCCGATCGCTCCGTCACGGCAACGAACTGGTGGGGCCGCGAACTTCGCCTCTCGCGCGCCGATTGGTCGCAGACGCTCAAAAAAGAATAAATAAGCGATGAACGCTCGACCGCGCTTCGCCTAATCCAGCAATCCCGCCGCGAAGTCCGACCCGCCATCCGCGGGCTCTTCGCGCCGCACTACCGGCGGCTTCGGCGCAACCTGCGCCGGCGGCGCGGGTGGCGGTGGAGGCGCTGCAACTGGAGGTGCTGGAGGTGTCCAGGCCCGCGGCTGTTCCCGTTCAACTTCCGCTTCACGCGCTGGCGGCGGCGCTGCCCGCTCAGCCGGTCGCCGATCACCTCGCTCTTGCCGCTGCGGTCCACGCGAATCCCGATTCCCGTCTCGCGGGCCACGTTGATCCCGCCGCTGCCCCTGATCGCGTGGCGGACCCTGGTCGCGCCGATTTCCCTGATCGCGCTGACCGCGGCCCGTGCTGTCGCGCTGCCCGGCCGCTCCCCGCGGGCCCTCACGATTCCCATTTCCGCGCGGAGCCGATCCCATTGCCGTCTGATCGACCCCCTCCTCGTCGAGATCGTCCTCCTCCTCCTCCGTCATCTCGATCTCTTCGAGCTCTTCAACTTCCTCGTCAACGTCGCCGTCCGCATCATCGTCGTCATCCGGCATCGCATCGTCCGGCTCAAAGATGCGCGGCTCCGCCGGGCGTCCGCCGCGGCGTTCTTCGTGTCGCTTGGCCGCCGTCTCCTTCAATTCCGCTACCAATTCGGTGTACTCCGACCCGCCCTCCATGTCCTCGTCATCCCCCGCTGCCGCCGGCTGGTAATCCGGCTGCTGCGCCTTCTCCATCTCCGCGTTGAACGCCTCAATCACTGACTGCTGAATCCGCTCGCGGCAGGCCGTGTTAATCGGATGCGCCACATCCACGTGCAGCTTCGACCGCCCCTGCTGGTCGCGCGGTGCACGCCGCTCAGAGAGCTTTCCACCGCACTCGTTGCAAAACTTCGCCCGCAGATGGTTCTTATTGCCGCAACGACCGCAGCGATACGCCAGTTTCCGCGACGGCATCGCCACGAAATATCCATTCGTCCCCTCGATCACTTTCAAATCGCGGATGACAAAATCTCCGTCCAGCGTCACGCTGCAAAATGCCCGCAGCCGCTCCGCTCCGCCGTTCACAAGCCGCACGCGTACCTCGGTGATCTCCATCGATGCTCGCTCCTTAACTCGAAGTGGTCTCTTTCCAGGTTGAACAAAGAATCGTGCGAAACTCGCCCCGACCCGCCGTCTCGGCGCGTCGTTGCCATGCCTCTGCCTCACCCCGCTCGTCAAAAATCGCAAAAAGCGTGCTGCCGCTGCCGCTCATCCGCACGCAACGCCCCGTTTCCTCCGACAGAAACGTCCGCAGTTGCCCCAGCTTCGGCGCAATTCGAAACGCCGCCGGCTCCAGGTCATTGAACAGTCGCTCCGACAATTTGTCGGCGCTCAGCCCAGCCAGCGACTCCGGTTCAGGCCGCGCCATCGCATAGTCGTCAGGCCGCAGACCGGCATATACCTCGCGCGTCGAAACGCCAAATGGCGGAACAACCAGCACAACCCAGCCGTCCCACCCGCGCTCCATCGGCGAAACCACCTCTCCGCGCCCGCGCATCACCCCTTGTCGCCCGCCCACAAACACCGGAACGTCCGACCCGACCTCCGCCCCGATCGCCGCAAGGCGCTCAACCGGCCATCCAAGCTCCCAAAGTTCATTCAGTCCGAGCAGCGTCGCCGCCGCATCCGAACTCCCCCCGCCCAGCCCGGCCGCAATCGGAATGCATTTTTTCAACTCGACGGATGCCCCGCCGCGTGCCCCATGCGCCGTCAGCGCCGCCGCCGCCCGCGCCACCAGATTGCTCTCATCCGACGGGACCGCCCGATCGTCGCAGCGAATCAAAACGCCCCCGCCCGGTTCCATCGAAAAGTGCAGCCGGTCGCACAAATCGATCAGCGCAACCCACGACACAAGCTCGTGAAACCCGTCCGAGCGTCGCCCAACAATTTGCAAAGTGAGATTGATCTTCGCCGGAGCCGAGATATCGGCAGTGCGGATCGGAGTCACGCGTCTACTCAGAAGCTCTAACACCGCAGGCGGCCGACGCAGACTAGTGCAGGTCGTCCCGGCCGCGCAAGGCGACCGGAGTCAATGAACGCCCTCGGAATATCTCAAAACCACTACCCAAAGTCAAGCAGATCGAGAATCGCCCGCTCCGCCCGGCCCCCGCCTCAGCGCCGCTGCCACCTCGCGCCGATGGCGAATGTACTCATACACCATCGGCATCACCGAGATCGCAATGATCGCCAGCACCACCAGCGAAAAATTCTTTTTGACGAACTCCATTCCGCCGAACAGGTACCCCGCCCCGACGCAAATCACCACCCACAACACCCCGCCAATCACGTTGTACGCCAGGAATCGCGAGTAATTCATCGTCCCGATCCCCGCCACAAACGGCGCAAACGTCCGCACGATCGGCACGAACCGCGCAATGATGATCGTCTTCCCGCCATACTTCTCAAAAAACTTGTGCGTCCGCTCAACATGCTCGCGCTTGATCAGTTTCCCCCACGCCAGCAGCTTGTGCCCGAGGAACTGCCCGATCCAGTAATTCACCGTGTCCCCAAGCACCGCCGCAACGATCAGCACCGTCAGTACAACTTCCAGCCGCATCTTCCCCAACCCGGCAAATGCCCCCGCCGCAAACAACAGCGAGTCCCCCGGCAGAAAAGGCGTAATCACGAACCCCGTCTCAGCAAACACGATCCCAAACAGAATCGCGTAAGTCCAAGTCCCGTAGCTCTGAATAATCTCCCCAAGATGCTTGTCGAGATGCAGAAAAAGATCGACCGCGGCCTTCAAATAACTCATTCGGCCATCATACTCGTAACGTTGGTTCTGTCACGATCCGAAGCGGCAGCCGAACTGCTCGACGGATGAACACTCGTTATCCCGAATGCCGCCAAGTCCTTGAGCCGGATTCGAACGTTCAGCCCGCGCCTGACCGATGGCGCCCCAAGTTCATAAGCCATTGCTCGCCGTACTACCCACTTCCCATTTACAGCAATACCTGAGATGTCGGGTTCCCCAGGAATAATTTCGGCACGCCCGTCTCCGTCCGTGCGTTCACCCTTCATACCCGAGTTACCATCAACTTCGACGTTGGCCCCAGGAATCGGCCGCCCCTGTTCATCGGTCACCGTGCATTCAAACATGCCGACCCGACCGCTGGCCTTCCATCGCACAGACGCGAATTCGCTCTCCTCCCATTCCCGCGCCGCATAGAGGTACGCCAGTACCGGCAGCGATATCACGATCCCGCAGATCGCAAGATTGCGACGCCAATGCGACCGCCGCTCGGAACTCCCGTTCACGTGCTCACCACGTCATCTTCTCAATCCGCTTCCCCGCTTCCTCGATGCGACCTTGCTCTGCACACAGCGCAAACCGCACATACCCTTCCCCCGCCGCCCCAAACCCAACGCCGGGAATTGCCACTACATTCGCCTCCTCCAGCAGCCGCGTCGCGCACCCCATCGAGTCCATCCCCGCCGGACACTTCGCAAAAACATAAAACGTCGCCGCCGGCGCCCGCACCCCGAATCCCGCCCGCTGCAAGCTCGGCAGCAGCGCATCGCGCCGTCGTCGATACGTCTCCCGAATCTCGCGCACCTCCGCCCCGTCAATCCGCGACATCGCCGCCGCCCCCGCCTCCTGAATCGCCGCGAACTGCCCCGAGTCCACGTTCCCCTTCACCTTCGCCAGCGCCGCAACAATCTCGCGATTCCCCACCGCAAACCCCAGCCGCCACCCCGTCATGTTGAACGTCTTGCTCAACGAATGCAGCTCGACACACCGCTCCCGCGCCCCGGCCACCTGCAAAATGCTCGGCGGCGGCGAATCGAACCACATCTCCGAATAAGCCGCGTCGGACACAACCACAAAATCATGCCGCTCCGCCAGCCGCACGCACTTCTCCATGAACGCCAGATCGCAAATCGCCCCAGTCGGATTATTTGGATAGTTGATAAACATCACTGCCGCGCGATCCAGCACATCCCGCGGAATCGCATCCAGATCCGGCAGCCACCCGCGCGACTCCGCCAGCGGCATCACAAAAGGCATCCCCCCCGCGAAAATCGTCGCCGAGTTGTAAACGGGATACCCCGGCTGCGGCACCAGCGCCACATCCCCCGGATTCACGCACGCCAGCGGCAGATGCCCCAGCGCCTCCTTCGTCCCGATCACCGACAACACTTCCGCCGCCGGATCAACCTCCACGCCAAACCGCCGCGCGAACCACGTCGCTGCCTCGCGCTTGAACTCCGGCGCACCATCGTCATACGGATACCGATGATGCTGCGGTTTCCGAATCGCCGCCGCCATCGCATCCACAATAAACCCCGGCGTCGGCCGATCCGGGTCCCCCACCCCGAGGTTGATCACATCCTTCCCCGCCGCAATCGCCGCCTTCTTCCGCCGATCAATCTCAATAAACAAATAAGGCGGCAACGCCTTCAACCGCTCAGCCCGCTCAAACGCCATGACAAACCTCGCTCCCGAATCAGGGTGGCAGGCATCTTGCCCGTCTCCCTCATCATCCCTCACGCGCCCACTGATGCAAGCCCGCGACGCGTTACAATCCGCGCGATGGATCACGCCCTAGCAGCGATTAAGCGCCTCTGCCTCTCTGGTCGAATCGCCTTCACTGAAAAGGCCGAATTCGAATTGAGTCGCGACGACTTAGTCGAGCAAGATGTAATCGAGGCCATTCTCTCCGCGTCGAGAATCAACAAGCGACTCCGATCGGCCAATCCAGTCTCCCGCGTCCGCGAGACGCTTTACGTGATACAATCTGAGAATTGGAACGGCGTGCCGATCTATACCAAGGGCAAGATCGTTCACGAGCCCGAAGGCGATCGGTTTTACGTCCTGATCTCCTCGAAGCGTTCGACGCTATGAAAACTCAAAAGAATCCTGCTCCCGCTTTCAAAATCTCATTGTGCCCCACCTGCGGTTCGCGCGACATCCATTGGGTCTCCGAACCGTGGCCCAAGCCCGACCCGCGAAACGCGCGACGCGTGGCTGCTATCCCGCACTGGCGCTGCGACTCTTGCGGAGAACGCCTTTTCGACCGGGTCTCACACGACGCAATCGAAAAATCCCGCGCCGCCCGCCGCCATCGAAAAGTTCGCACCTTGAGTCGCTCTCGCCGTCTCGCGAAGCCCGCGTAGGCAGCGACCGAGCCAGACTCGCCCGCCAACCGCACCAACCTTATCATCCAATCGGATGCGCAACTTCAAGCTCACCCTCGCCTACGATGGCGCCGCCTTCTATGGCTGGCAACGCCAACCCGGCTTTCGCACTGTCCAGGACACCGTCGAACAAGCCGTCCGCCGCGTCGTCCGCCATCAGATATACATCTTCGGTGCAGGCCGCACCGACTCCGGCGTCCACGCCGCCGGCCAGGAAGCCAACTTCTTCACCCTCTCCGGCCTGCCCCCGCAAACCCTCTTCCACGCCATCGGCTCGCGCCTCCCGAAGGACTGCACCCTCATCAACCTCACCCAGGTCCCGCTCGCCTTCCACGCCACGCAGTCCGCCGTCTCGAAGCTCTACCGCTACCGCGTCTTCAACGCCCACGGCCGCCCCGTCGAACACCTCCTCCACAATTGCACCTACCACGTCTGGCAGCCGCTCGACTTCCCCGCCATGCGAAAAGCCGCCGCCCTCCTCGTCGGCACGCACGACTTCTCCGCCTTCGCCGCCAGCGGAAACCAGCGCACCACCAATGTCCGCACCATCCTCCGCTGCGACATCTACCGCGTCGGCCTCGAACTCCGCTTCGACGTCATCGGCACCGGCTTCCTCTACAACCAGGTCCGCAACATGGTCGGCACCCTGCTCGAATTCGGCCGCGGCAAGTGGCCCCCCGAACACATGACCCACATTCTCGCCTCACTCGACCGCCGCCAGGCCGGCCCCACCGCACCGGCCCGCGGCCTCTGCATGCGCTGGGTCCGCTACAACCTCGCAAACCTCCCGCCCGATCCACCGACGACCGAGCCCTTCGCCATCGGTCGCGAAGCCCCCGTCCTCAATCGCACCCAATCCTCGCTCGACCCCGTCATGCCGCCCGGCGCCAACCACGACGAAGAACCCTCCGGCTGACATGAAAATCACCCACATCATCACCCGGCTCATCATCGGCGGCGCGCAGGAAAACACCCTGCTCACCTGCGAAGGCCTCGCCGCGCGCGGGCACGACGTCACCCTCATCGCCGGCCCCACCACCGGACCCGAGGGCTCGCTCGTCGACCGCGCCCGTACCGGCCACTACCGTTACCTCGAGTTCCCCGACCTGGTCCGCAACATCCACCCCATCCACGACGCCCGCGCCGCCCGTGCCCTGCAACAGTTCTTCGAGTCCGACCGCCCCGACGTAGTCCACACCCACTCCAGCAAAGCCGGCATCCTAGGCCGCCTCGCCGCCGCCGAAGCCAACGTCCCGCGCATCATCCACACCATCCACGGCATGAGCTTCAACCGCACCCAACCCGTCTGGCTCCAAACCCTCTACGCCGAACTAGAGCGCCTCTGCGCCACCCGCACCCACCGCATCATCTCCGTTGCAGACGCAATGACCCGCGCCGCCCTGGAAGCCGGAATAGGCACCCCCGACCAGTACGTCACCATCTATAGCGGAATGGACATCTCAGCATTCGACCCCGAAAAAGTAAACCGCCACGAGTCGCGCAAAAACCTAAACATCCCCGACGATGCAATCGTGGTAGCAACAGTAGCCCGCCTCTTCAAAAACAAGGGCTACGAATACCTGATCCCAGCCATGCAGCGCGCCGCCGAAAAAAGCCCATCGCTACATTTCCTTTGGATAGGCGACGGCCCAGACCGCCCCCAATACGAAGCCGAACTAAGCCAAAGAGGTCTGCGAACCAGAACAACCCTAACTGGCCTAATCCCCCCAGCTCAGCTCCCCCAGACCTTGGCGGCAGCAGACATCCTCGCCCACGCCTCAATCTGGGAAGGCCTACCAAGAGCAGTAGTCCAATCGCTGCTATTAGAAATCCCCGCCATCGCGTTCAACCTAGACGGCGCCCCCGAAGTAATAAAACCAAACGAAACCGGCCAACTGGTAGCCCCAACAGACTCAAACGCACTAGCCGAAGCAATTCTGACTTTGGCAAACGACTCAATTGCGCGGCAACAAATGGGCCACACCGGCCGAGCCCAATGCAAAAGCCGCTTCGACCACCGAAGCATGGTCACGCAGATCGAGCTGGCCTACAGTGCTCATTGAAGCGCCTTGCACCGCGCGATGCTTGGAAGTGAAAGCATGTCCCGTCGAAAGAAGCAAACTCTTGCAATCAGTTGTTTCTTGCTGCTCGCGCTGGTTGTGTCCTATTTCATCCAAGCCTACATAACATATCGACCACGAATTCAACTGGTCATGCGAACGCTTGCAATGGTGAATCTGGCGTTGGAAAATTACCTAACTGATCACGGTCGCATGCCTCAAGACTGGAACGATATGGTGGGCTCCGGGTACCTCGTCCCACGCGAAGCCCCCATCGGCGACAAGGCCGATTCGTACGAGAAGACCGGCCGACTCCAGCTACCGAAAAAATACGGGACCATTGTGTTGTACTATCTTGATGACATAGTGGTGAATTGGGGGATCAAGTCTGCAGACACAGTTCTGAGGGATAATTTATTGGTAAATCGAAACACAGGCCAGGAAACCTTCGTAATCGGCCGGCGAGCGATTGGCACAACGAAAGGCATCATTTTTGCTCGCGACGCGAGTTCGCGTTTGTATAACCTGATGATCAGTACGAACAAAGCGCGTGGTGATTCTACGAACATGGCCCCATAGACTCGCTACTCGCCTGCGCCCGCCACGATCTCTCTAACCATCCCCCGCGCCGCCTCCGCAATTCGCGAATCCGGGCACCCCTCCGCCACGGCCCGCAACTCCCGCAGCGCCTCTTCGCGCTGCCCACTCTGCCCCAGCAAAAACCCAAGCCGAAGCCGATACTCCCAATTCCCAGGCGCCAAGCGAACCGCCTCGCGATACTCCCCCAAAGACCCCGCCACATCCCCCTTGGAAATCATCGCCGCCCCGGTCGTCGCCCGCGCCTCCGCCGACCCCGGATTCCGCCGCGCCGCCTCGCGCCCGCGCGCAATCGCCTCGTCATACCGCTGCGCCATCACCAGCGCCGCCGCCTGCTGCAGCGGAACCATCCACGACTGCGGCAAAATCCGCTCCGCCTCCGCCAGTTCCTTCAGCGCCCCGGCCGCATCATTCGCCTCAAACGCAAGCTGCGCCGCATGCACTCGCGCATTGAAATCGCCCGGCTCCATCTCAATCGCCCGCCCAATCGCCGCCTTCGCCCCCGCCAGATCGCCGCTCTTCGCCAGCTCCACTCCCAGCCCGCGCTGCAAAAACCCCGCCTCCGGCATCATCGCAATCGCCCGCCGCAACCCGCGCACCTGTCCGGCCGGATCCCCATGCAACGCAAATTCAACCTCCAGCGACTCATCCCCGCGCCCCGCCCGCCGTAACCCCTCCGCGTAATACCACTCCCACAGCGGATCAAGCCCCCGCCCCCCACCATGCGATGCTTCCCCGTGCGCCGCCGCGCCGCGCGCCCGCTCAAAACAAGCCACCGCTCCCGCCGCATCCCCCTTCTTCATCAACACCAGCCCCAGTGGATTCATGGAGAGTCATCCCATCAAGTCCGAGCACAACATCATCAGCCGACACAACCTCGTTATGGGCCAGCATGGGACTGAACGAGATCCAACTTCCATCGCCTACCCCATCGTTCAGTCAGCCATACAGCCAGCCATACAC
>JAATGM010000011.1 GCA_015654675.1 Planctomycetota bacterium
CCGACGGCGGGCCGGAATCGAACGGCGTGGTCGTCGCCAGCGCAAGCTCGATCAGGGCCTCGTCGCAGCAGTGATAAGCATGCACCGTGTCGAGATCGGCGCGGCCCAAGCCGGGCGGCACGTCTCCCCGGACGTCCTGTACGCCGCCATTGCCATGCGACATTGTAAATGTCGGCGCCGCGTCCGAGAACTTCGTGACCGTCCGTCCCCATTGCTTAGCCTTTTTGCGAATCTCGGCGCTTTGCGATGTTGTTAGTTGGGTGGTCGTCTCCGTCAAAGTCTCATTCATCAGGTTATTTGGATCGTTCACATGTCCGAACGGATCAGACATCATCGTCGTCGGCTGCGTTGCGACAACCATCTGTGTCGAAAGCGTCAGCGCATGCCCCATCTCGTGTGCCACGACTGTTCCCGTTTCCTGTGACGTCGGAAGGTTCTTGATAATGACAGTCCGTCGATGATGAACTCCGGTTCCTACGGTTTGCAGGTCTCCTCCGTCGGGCACGTTGACAAACGTGAACTTGATCCCCTTTTGCTTGCCGACGACAGTATCCAGTTCCTGCCCGCCGGCGTTTCGCACCTGGGTGTCTTCCTGAGTGGTCAGACTCGCGTTTCCGTCCGCGTTTCCGGCGCTGACCGGCGCGCTGGTTGGATTCGAATTTACCTTCTTGACGTGAACTCGGATTCCCGCCTGTTTGAGAATCTTGTTCGCTTCCTCGACGGCATCCAGCGCCTCCTGGGTTGTCACCACCGGCATGGTTGTCGGGCTGGTCGTGCTCATGATATTGATCACGCCCTCCAGCTCGATGTATTCAGTGCTGTCGGCACCTGCCGCGCCTACATAGGCGGCTACCCCGACGAACATCGCGATCAGGAGGATTGCTTTCATGCGATTCTCCCGCCCGCGGGCGCGCAGGGCTCAGCGTTGTTCGTCATGGCAATTCCCTTTCTTTCAACTTGAGCCGCTTTGGAGACATGCCCCGGTGAGCAAACCCGAACGACCGCGGCGGCCACTCATTCTTCACAACAGCGTACCAAAAGGAGGAATGCAATGTGTGATTTATTATCGCGAATGTAGGGTAATCCCTCATGCTCTATTAAGGGGATAACCTCTCTACCCCGATGCCCCGTCCATGTCATGCTTGAGCTCAGCCCCGACCTGTCGCGTCCGCTCGCCGGCTTACTCCGGCATGTCCGATGTCGTGCTCAGGAAGTTCTTTAATCGACACGAAATTCCGACGCCTGCCGTCGGATAGTGGGCGAGGCAATCCGTAGCATGAACCCCGGCTCGTCCACTGCTGCCACCTGCATCCGACAGCTCTCCAGTCGATCAAATTCCAGTAAGCCTTGCGCACCGCCATTGCGGCGGACGGGCTCATAGTACCGACTATCGGTGGGTGGCGCGCCGAAAGGGGTCATTCAAGATTGCTTCGGACGCCGGACCGAAATGACGAAGTGAGCCAGGCCGCACGGGGGGTGTGTGGGGTTCGCGCGTTACTGGTTGAGTGGGGGCGCCTGCTTTAGACGGTCGTCACCTGCCCGGCGGGGGACCGCCGGGTTTGCCCGGCATGCGCGCGGGCGGTGCGGATGGTTGCGGAGTTGGGTGGCGTGGTGCGTGCGGAGCACGCACCCTACTGCGCTGCGTTCTACTGCGCTGCGTTAGTGGACTGGGGTGTTTAGCTGGCACTCGATTCGGGTTAGTTCGTTGCCTAGCTCGACCATTGCCAGGTGCTTTTGCAGGTTGGCCAAGCGGTCGTCTACGCCTTCGGCGGCTTCTATGACGATGTTGGCTATGGATTGAAGGATGCCGGTGGCCTGCGGCGCGGGCAGGCGGGCGGCGCGGTCGTGGAGCATCTCTTTCTCTTCGGTTAGCAGTCTCGTATCCATCTGGCTTCCCCCGAACTGACCCGATTCAGACCTGGAACCGGGAGGAATGTCGAATACACGACGCCGGTTGTCAAGAATGGCCGGTGGGGGCGCGGGAATGATCGCGGGCGGGTGGTCCGGAAACGGGGCGGGGGCGTGGCCAATCGGGCGTTGTTCGCTACACTCTCGCGGCGATGCCCTGGGAACTGGCAGTATTGTGCGTGTTGGCGGCGGCGGCGATCAGCGCGGCGACGACGGTGGTCGTCGGGCGCGGGGCGCGGCGGCGCGGGTTTGTGGACCGGCCGGGGGGGCATAAGGGGCATCAGGGCGAGATAGCGCTGGGGGGCGGGATCGCGATCGTGGCGGCGGTGGTGCTGCCGATTCTGGGCGTTTTGATCGCGGCTCAGCTCTGGTTCCGGCGGGACTTGAGCGGGCTGCCGGGGCTGGTGCAGACGCATCTGGGTGGCGTGATCTCGAAGTCGCGCGAGGGGACGGGGATTATCGGTGGGGCGATCGTGCTGCACATTCTCGGGCTGGTGGATGATATTCGGCCGTTGCGGGCTGGGATCAAGTTCGTCGTTCAGTTTTTCGTCGCGGGGGTTTTGGCGGTTGTATTTGATCTGCGCGTTTTGTCGCATCTGGGGTATGCGGTGTCGATTGGCGTCACCGTGCTTTGGATCGTGACGATCGTGAACGCGTTTAACTTTCTCGACAATATGGATGGGCTGTCGGCGGGGGTGGGGATTATCGTCGCGGCGGTGTATGCGGGAGTCGCGGCGCGGGCTGGCCAGGTGTTTGTGCCGGCGTGCTGTTTGCTGTTGGTGGGAGCGCTGGCGGGGTTTTTGCCGTTCAATTTTCAGCCGGCGTCGGTGTTTCTGGGAGACGCGGGAAGCACGGTGGTTGGGTATCTGATCGCGGTGTTTACGATTTTGACGACGTTTTACAATCCGGCGCATGGGCAGCAGCCGATCGGAGTGGTTGCGCCGCTGATTGTGCTGGCCGTGCCGCTGTATGACACGGCGAGCGTGATTTTGCGGCGATGGCGGGCGGGGCGGCCGATCTGGGTGGGGGATCGACATCATTATTCGCATCGGCTGGTGCGGGGCGGGATGACGGTGCGGCGGGCGGTGGCGGCGATCTGGCTGGCGACGCTGGCGACGGCGCTACCGGCGGTGATGCTGCCGACGGCGACTTGGGCGGAGGGGGTCGGGGTGCTGGCGGAGACGGTGACGGTGGTGGCGCTCATTGCTGTGCTGGAGGGTTCGGGCGGCGATGACGACGCGAAGCGGTGAGAGCGGGCGGCGGGGCGGGGAGATGAGACCGGCCGGCGGGGGGCCGGATCGGGCGGGGCGGATCGCGTTTGCGTTGTTGCTGTTTACGCTGGCGCTGCGGCCGTGTCTGCCGGAGACGGTGAGCTTTGAATCGCCGAGTTGGACGCGGAATCTGGATGTTCCGGCCGGGCCGATGCCGGCGACGACGCTGGTGCTGAGCGGGGTGGTTTTTCTGGCGCTGGGGCTGGCGGTTGCGGCGCGAGTGCGGCGCGGGCTGCCGGTAGTGACGAGCTGGGTCGGGGTGGTTGGCGGCGGGCTGCTGCTGGTTGCGGCGGCGTTGTCGGCGTGGCATGCGGGGCAGAAGCATCTGGCGGTGGCGGGGGCGATCAGTTTTCTGGGGTGCGTGGCGACGCTGCCGGCGCTGGCGATGGTGTTGACGACGCCGGCGCGGGTGCGGCTGACGGCGTGCGTGATGCTGGCGACGGGGGCGGTGGTCGCGGCGCGGTGCGTTTATCAGATTGCGTTCGATTTTCCGGATACGCGGGCGTACTTCCAGGAGCACCGGGGGGAGTATGAGGCGATGGCGGGGGAGGAGGGGCGTGGGCGGTTTTTTGATTTTGAGAAGCGGCTGGAGTCGGACAGTGCGACGGGGTATTTCGCGCATTCGAATGTTGCGGCGAGTTATTTGATTCTGGTGGTGATGGTGGGGCTGGGGGTGGTGATTGATGGTTTGCGGCGCGGGTGGACGGCTGGGGTGGTTGCTCCGGTTGCGATATCGATCGTTGCCGTGATTGCGCTTTATTTCTGTCGGAGCAAAGGGGGCGGGGCGGCGCTTTTGTTGGCGCTGGTAGTGTGCGGATGTGGAGTGCGGTTCGGGGACTGGTTTTCGCGGCGCCCGCGACGAGGGTTGATTGCGTTTTGGGTTGCGGCGGCGGTTGCGGTGGCGGGCGTTGTCGGCATGGGGTTGAGTCGCGGGGGACTGCCGAGTCGTTCGATGTTGTATCGATGGCAGTATTGGCGCGGGGCGGCGGGGGTTGTGCTTGATCAAGGGTGGCTTGGGGTCGGGTCGGATAGTTTCGGGCGATTTTTCACGCGGTTCAAGCCGGTTGAATGTCCGGAAGAAGTGTCTGATCCGCATAGTTGGATCGTGCGGCTGGGTGTGGAGTGGGGGGCGCTGGGGCTGAGCGGATTTTTGGCGGTGTTGGTTGGGGCTTCGGTGCGGATGGCGCGGGCGCGGGCGGCGGAATTTGATCGAGCGGGGGCGAGCGAGCCGGTGGTGGCGTGGATTGGGATTGTTGGGGCGGGGATGTTTGCGGCGTGGTGGGGGATTTATTCGGATGGGTCGCTGGGGTTTCTGCTGTTGCAGTTGTTGATGCCGTTTTTTGTGTGGTTCGCGGCGGCGGGACTGGGGTCGATCGAGCCGGGGTTTCTGGAACAGTATCGGGGCGATGCGGCGGATGCGATGTTGCCGGCGCTGATTGGCGGGGCGATCGGGTTTTTGGCGCATACTGCAATTGATCTGGGGATGTTTGCGCCGGGGGCGGCGTGTTCGTTTTTTGCGGTGATCGCGATGGCGATTGCGGTGCGCGGCGGGGCGATGCAGGCGGCGGGACGCGGGCGGCCGAGGGCGGCGGATGGGGTGTTGGCGGCGACGGCGTTGGCGGGGCTTGGGTATTTGTTCTTTCTGGTGCGGCCGGCTTCGATCTGTGCGGAGAATCTTAGTAAGGCGCGGCGGTTGAGCGGGCCGACGACTTGGGAGGCGTTTGTCCGGTCGCCGCAGTTTGGGGCTTATGCCGCGGCGGCGGAGGCAGATCGGGCGGATGGGACGGCGGCGGATGAACTGGTGCCGTTGCTTTTGCGGCGGGCTGCGTCGGCGGAACAGGTGGATTTCGCGCTGAGCTGGGTGGGGCAGTTGCGGCGGCGCGATCCGTTTGATGCCGGGGTGGAACGGCATGCGGCGGCGGCGTACGCGATTCGCTCTGGGTTTTCGCACGACCCAGCGGACTTGCGGCACGCGGTGGAGGCGATGCGCGGGGCGGTGAAGGCGTATCCGGCGTCGCCTGCGGCGCGGCTGTTGCTTGCGGATCTATTGATTCGGCTGGATGGAGCGCAGCCGGCGCGCGAGACGGCTGAGGCGGCGGCGGCGGAGTTGGAGGCGGCGCTGGCGCTGGACGAGCAACAGATTTACATTTCGAAGCCGCATCGGCTTTCGGAGGAGCGGCGGGCTTCGATTGCGGCGGAGATCGCGCGGTTGCGGGCCGGTCAGCCGATTTCGGCGGCGACCAGGTCTTCGTAGGTTTCGCGGCGGCGGATTGCGCGGAAAGTGTCGCCTTCCACCAGCACTTCGGCGGCGCGGGGGCGGGAGTTGTAGTTACTCGACATGGTCATGCCGTAGGCGCCGGCCGTGAAGACGGCGACGAGGTCGCCGCGCTGGACGGGTGGGAGCTTGCGGGCTCGGCCGAGGAAGTCGCCCGTTTCGCAGACGGGGCCGACGATGTCCATTTCGATTGTGCCGGGGATGGAGTCGGACTCGCCGCGCGGATTGGGGACGAATTGGGGGCCGGGCTCGGCGGGCCAGATGAAGTGGTGGGCATCGTAGAGGGCGGGGCGGACGAGGTCGTTCATGCCGGCGTCGACGATGGCGAAGCGGCGCGTGCCGGACTGCTTGGTGTAGAGGACGCGAGTGAGGAGGACGCCGGCGTTGGCGGCGATGGAGCGGCCGGGTTCGAGGATGATTTTCAGTCCCTGGTTGGCGAGGAGGGGGACGATTGCGGCGGCGTAGGTTGCGGCGTCAGGGGCTTCGGAGCCGCGGTAGTGGGCGCCGAAGCCGCCGCCGAGGTCGAAGGTGTCGAGCTGGAAGCCGGCGGCGCGGAGGGTGGTGAGGAGTTCGAGGGAGCGACGGACGGCGGCGATGTAGGGTTCGACGGTGTTGACGGGCGAACCGATGTGGACGTGCAGGCCGCAGAGCTTGACGTATTTGTCGCGGCCGAACTGGTCGAAGACTGCGCGGGCCATTTCGAGGTCGACGCCGAACTTGGTTTCCTTCTTGCCGGTGGTGGTGTGTTTGTGGGTGATGGGGTCGACGTCGGGGTTGATGCGGAGGGCGGCGCGGATGGTGGCATTGCGGGAGGCGGCGATGCGGATGAGGTTTTCGAGCTCGGCGGGGGATTCGATGTTGAAGAGACCGATGGCGGCGTTGATGGCGGCGTTGATTTCGGCGTCCGTTTTTCCGACGCCGGCAAAGACGATTTTTTGCGGGTCGGCGTTGGACTGCATGGCGCGGAAAAGTTCGCCACCGGAGACGACGTCGAAGCCGGAACCGCGTTCGGCGAGCAGGCGGCAGAGATTTATGTTGGCGCAGCTTTTGATGGAGAAGCAGATCGTTGGAGAGAGCGGGGCGAAGGCGGCGGCGAAGCGGTCATAGTGGGCGAGGAGCGTTGCGCGAGAATAGATGAAAGTCGGGGTGCCGGATTTTTCGGCGATCTGGCGGATGGGGATGCGCTCGCAGTGCAGGCGGCCGTCGTGATAGATGAAGTCGTCCATGGATCGATCCTTCGCTATGGGATGGCGATAATTCGCCGGGTCCGAACGCGCCAGAATGGGGAGCGGGGCGGATTCGGTCAATGGTTCGAGTTGGATCAAGCTCAGGGGGGATTGGATCGATAGTGAGGGGGGCGCGATCAGGGACGACCGGCCAAAACTTATTGGGACCACGGAGGATGCGGGAAATTGCGATTTCTTTGAAGGTCTGTATTTGCCTTCGAAATCGGCAATCTTAAGTTGAGTGTGGTTGTGATTGCTTCGGCAATCTGGATAAAGAAGTCCCGATCATTGGGGGATTGCAAATGTCGAACTTTCTGAATCGCGTCAAATCGTTCCTGAAGAGTGAAGACGGCCCGACAGCGACGGAATACGCCGTCATGTTGGCGCTGATTATCATCGTGGCGCTGGGCGCGATTACCGCCCTCGGCTCGAAGGTCTCGACGACCTTCAGCAACGTCACGACGGCTCTGCCGACCGGCTGATGCCCGTCTGACAGACTGACTTGCTCGGAGGCCCGCGCCAACCAATGCCGGCGCGGGCCTCCGCAATTTTGGGTTTTATTCCATTTAGAATTCCTTCCGCCGACGTGGCGAATGGCCTTCCTGAATCGTACCCTTCGGGCATGGATTGCTTGCGCAATCCACAGGGGTAACGGAGGGGATTCCCATGTCGAAGTTCATAGGACAAATCAGACGATTCCTCGCGAGCGAGGACGGCCCGACCGCGACCGAGTATGCGGTGATGCTGGCGCTGATCATTGTGGTGGCGCTGGGCGCGATCACGGCCCTGGGCTCGAAGGTTTCGACGACCTTCAGCAACATCAACACGGCGTTGCCGACGGGTTGATGAGGGGCTGAGCAGATTCAAAGGGCGGAGGCCCGTGCCGGAGTGAATCGGCGCGGGCCTCCGCCGCTTTTACAGGCGGCGAAATTAATTCTCATAACTTTTCGGGATTTCTGAGAATTGAATCATAGGGTTTGCTGAAGAGATTGCCGACGCAATCCAGTCAACTAACCGGAGGGTCTTCCATGACCAACCTGATTCGTCAAGCAAAACGTTTCCTTGCGAGTGAAGACGGCCCGACCGCAACCGAGTACGCGGTCATGCTGGCGCTGATCATCGTGGTGGCGCTGGGGGCGATCACGGCCCTGGGCTCGAAGGTTTCGACAACCTTCAGCAACATCAGCACGGCGTTGCCGACGGGCTAATTCGGCCTGGCCGAGCAATACTCGGGCCCGCATCGCAATGCGATGCGGGCCCGCTCTTTTTCAGTTGAGATCAATCCCTTCGACGCAGACCGATAGTCCGCGAGAGTGCGGGGGGGGCGGGGTTACTCGTCGCCTGGATCCAGCACGGACATGAAGGCCTCCTGCGGGATGGTCACGTTGCCGACCTGCTTCATCCGCTTTTTGCCTTCCTTCTGCTTCTCCAGCAGCTTGCGCTTGCGGCTCACGTCGCCGCCGTAGCACTTGGCGGTGACATCCTTTCTGACGGCCTTGATCGTTTCGCGGGCGATGACTTTGCTGCCGACGGCGGCCTGTAGCGGGATTTCGAACTGGTGGCGCGAGATTTCCTTGCGGAGGCGGGTGATGAGCCGCCGGCCGCGGATCTCGGCCTTGTCGCGGTGGACGATGACGCTGAGGGCATCGACCGGGGTGGCGTTTACGAGGATGTCGAGCTTCACGAGATCGCCGGCCTTGTAGTTGGTCAGCTCGTAGTTCATCGTGCCGTAGCCGCTGGTGAGACTCTTGAGCCGGTCGTAGAAGTCGTAGATCACCTCGCCCATGGGGAACTCGTAAGTGAGGACGACGCGGTCGGTCGAGAGATAGTCGGTCTTTTTGTGGGTGCCGCGGCGCTCATCGGCCAACTGCATCAGTGCGCCGATGCTTCTGGCCGGGACGACGATCTCGGCGCGGATCATCGGTTCGCGAATTTCGAGAAACTTGTCGGGTGACGGCATGTCGGCCGGTGATTCGATCTTGATGACTTTGTTGTTTGGGAGGAGCAGCTCGTAAGGCACGGTGGGGGCGGTCTGCACCAGATCGACGGCGCTTTCGCGCTCCAAGCGCTCCTGGATGATCTTCATGTGGAGCAGGCCGAGGAAGCCGCAACGGAAACCGGTGCCGAGGGCGGCGCTGCTGGTGGGCTCGAAGCCGAAGCTGCTGTCATTGAGCCACAGCTTTTCGAGCGCTTCGCGAAGCTGGATGCTGGTCGTTCCCGGGCCGGGGAAGAAATCGCAGAAGACCATCTGCTGGGGCGGGTGGTAACCCGGCAGGGCGGCGTCGCACGGATTGCTGGCGTGGGTGACGGTGTCGCCGATGTTCACGTCGTGGATCGTTTTGATGCCGGCGAACATGTAGCCGACGTCGCCGGCTGTCAGGTTTTCCAAGCTCGTGATTTTGGGGAAGAACTTACCGACGTCGGTGGCGTGATATTCGCGGCCGACACCCATGAGCTGGACTTTGTCATTTCGAGCGATGAGGCCGTCAAACACGCGGATGTGACAGATGACGCCGCGGTGCGGGTCGACCTTGGCGTCGTAAATGAGCGCTTTGAGCGGCTTGGTTGAGTCGCCTTTAGGTGGCGGGAGGCGCTCGACGATCGCGTCGAGCAATTCGGGAACGCCCATGCCGGACTTGGCTGAGACGAAAATTGCTTCCTCGGCTGGCAGAGAGAGCGTGTTTTCCAGCTCCTCGGCGATGTCGTGCGGGCGGGCGGCGGGGAGGTCGATTTTGTTGATGACTGGGATGATGGCGAGACCGGCTTCGACGGCCTTGTAGGCGTTGGCCAGCGTCTGGGCCTCGATGCCCTGCGACGCGTCGACCAGGAGCAGGACGCCCTCGCAGGCGGCCAGGGCGCGGCTGACTTCGTAGTGAAAATCGACGTGGCCGGGCGTGTCGATCAGGTTGAGCATGTATTCGCCGGCCGGGACGCGCGTGCCTTTGTATTCGTGACGAAGCGTGGCGCGATTGGCCTTGATGGTGATGCCCATCTCGCGCTCGAGTTCCATGTCGTCGAGGTACTGGGCGCGCATGTCGCGTTTTTCGACAGCGCCGCAGGTTTCGAGCAGGCGGTCGGCGAGGGTCGACTTGCCGTGGTCGATATGGGCGATGATGGAGAAGTTTCTTATCCGGGAGATATCCATAGGCAGTCGATTGTAGCAGAATGGTGAAACGACGACGGACGGGCCCCAGTGGCCTCACTTGCCCCGCGAGGTGAACTGCGACTTAGGCGCCTCGATGCGATTGCCATTGCGGTCCCAGACGAGGAGCGGGCCGCGCCACATATTAAATCGTTGTGATTGTTCGTCCTGGTCGAAGATGCGCGCTTCGATGTCGGGCGTGCCTTCCACGGTTACGAGATTTGTTTCGCGCGAATAGGTCAAGCGCTCGCCCTGGAGCGACTTGCCGGCATCCTGCAAGTAAACAGCGCCGCTCGCAACGAGCTGGCGGAGGTCGGCCCCGCGGACGTCCATTGTCTCGGCCTGCTGGGTGTTGTTGCGGAGGAACTGGACGAGCAAGTTGTCGCAAGTCAGGTCGGCGCGGCGACCGGGTGGCAACTTGAGCGAGGAAGGATCGACCTTCATGGCGGCGGCGAGGTCTTCCTTCAGGACGACCTGCTGGCCGCTGAAATGGCGCATGACGACCTGGCGATCGAACGAGACCAGGGCCTGATCGACAAAGTAGCTCATGCCGTTGGCCCAGAGGAAGGCCGTCTGGCTGGGGCCTTCGCTGCCACCGAGGAGTGATGACTTGGCGCCGGCTGAGCCGGAGCGGCCGAAGTTGTAGTCTTCGATGAGGAGGGAGCCCTTGCCGGGGACGTTCATACTCTGGCGGCGCAGATCCACCGAGAGCTCGTTGCCGCGAATCTGGGCGCGTGATAGGAGGCGATCGCTGGCCTTGTGGCGGACGGTCCGAAGAGCGGATGCGTGGCCCGATGCAATCACGCGGACGGGCTGCTTTTGTCGGCCGTCGGTGGACGCACCGAAGGTGAGGGCCGGGCCGGCATTGGGCTTGGCCGCGGCGGCCGGGGCGCGAGTCGGAGCGAAGCCGAGATCACTGCCGATGCGGGTCCATGCGTCGCGGCCATAGTCAAAGCCGATCATGGCCAGTGCGTCGTAATAGCCGACGAAGGGCAGCGGCTTGCGCTTGCGGAGTCGCTCGAGATGGGTCGCGATGGTTTGCGGCGGCTGCGGGGGCTTCGGCGGGACTTTGACGTCGGCCATGTATACGAGGAGCTTGTCGCAATCGAGCGTGTGGGTCTTGGTGGAGGAGCGGACGTCGCCTTCGAAGACGGCGAGGTTTTCCTTTCCGCGGACGCGCATGAACTTTGTCCAGTTGATCTTTGTTTTCTCGGTATGACCCAATTCGCCGCCGCCGAAGTCGCGATCGCTGCTGAAATAGGCGCGGCCGGGGCCGGCTACGTCGGCTGTCTGGCGGGTCATGTCGGTTTCGATTTTGTAACCGGAGAGTTCGTAATCTTCGAAGGCGACGAGGGCGAAGACGTCGGGTCGCGGGCCGATGACGGTGGCGGCCTGGAAGTCCTTGCCGTTGGGGATGAGGGCGTGCATTTCCTCGCCGCGGACGCGGAATTTTTGATCGGGGTCGGAGCCGCGCACATTGCCGAAGGCGTGTAGCTCGGTGATGGCGACGTCCACTTTAGGTTTCGCGGGCCGCGTGGTGGGTTGAGGCGGGGGCGGCGCGGGTGTTTCAATGCGCTTCATGGCGACGGCGATTCGTTCGCCGCTGATCTTGCGTTTGCCCTGCTGGGCGAGCACGCCACCGCGCGCGATGGCGGACTTGGGCGTGCTGTCGCGGCCGTCGGGTGTTGTTTCGAAGTCGACTTCGAGCGTGCCGGCTTTGATGAGGTCGGGGCGGCGCTCGAGGCGGACGTGGCCCCATGCTTCGAGGTGCGACATCGGTCCCATGGAGGAGCCGGCTGCCTTTGGCTCAGCGAAGGTTGCGCCGACTTCCTCGCCCTGGATGAGTTCGGCGCCGCGCTGGATGCGGGCTTTGCCGTGGAACCAGGCCTTGCTGATGTAGTCGCGGGCGACTTCCTGAGATTGGCCGGTGGCGGGGTCGGTGCGGCGTTCCATCTTTTGCTTGATTTCGATTTCCATGCCGCGGGCCCAGCGGAGCGTTCCGTCGGCGGCGGCGAGGGCGTTGGCGGCTTCGCCGAGCGCGGAAGGACGCGGCGGGGCTGTTCGGCCCATTTCGCCGGGGCCGTCGATGCGGGCGATTCCGCGGCGGCGATCGAAGAACAGCTCGCGGCCGCTGAGGCGGCCTTTAGCGGGGACGCGCGGCGGGCCTTCGGTATTGGTATTGGGCTGGGGTTCGTCGACGCTGTTCAGCTCGACGGGTTCGTCGTCGGTTCCGGCGAGCCAGACCTGCTGTTGCTGGTTGCGGTAAACAACCTGATGGCAGATGGCGCTGCCGCGTCCGTCGTCGATTTCGACTTTCTTACCGGTTGCGATGCAGTCGAACCGCTCGCCGGATTGCTCGCCGGGCGGGACGGCCATGGGGCGCATTTCGAGCGGGCCTGACCAGGTGAGAATGAGCTTGGTGTCGTCTTCGGGGGCGGGCGGTCCGGCGGGCTCGCGCGCGGGCCGGGTTGTCGGGTCGTCCTTGCGCCGGGCGGGGCTGTTCAGCGACGCGGTGCGTTTTTGCTTCTGGCCGAAGTCGAAAATGACCTCAAGCTTGTCGCACTTCATGCGGCCGGGGCGGCGCATGCCCTGGCGCTGCTCGACGACGACATCGCCGGTAAAGATGGCGCTGTAGGTGTCGACGCGGCGGCGGGGCTTGTGGTCGGGGCCGGTGGTGGTGGCGGCGGCGGTTGGCTGCGACGTTGCGGCCTGTGCGGTCAAGTCGTGGAGGGCCGCGTCGTGGGCGGTTGCCTGACGGGCTTCGGTCATCACTTGTTCGCCCGCGGCGACGAGCCGCTGGGCCTCGGCGGAGGATGGATCGAACTGAGTGCGGCGATCGGCCTGTTCGCCGCGTTCGCGGAGGAGGTCGAGGGCGGTTCCGGTTCCGGCGGCCGGGTCGGCGATGCCGGCGGCGGCGATGGCGCGGAGCTCGTCGGCGGCCTGCTTGGCAGATGGATCGGCGGGCGGCGGCTCGTAGGGGCGGGCCTTCGCAATATCGGCCGTCGCGGCGGGCTTGGTCGTCGTTTCGCGCGGGCCGCGCGATGCGCGGGTGGTGCCGGGCATGGCGAAGTCGACCATGCTGCCGCCCTTGCGAAGCTCCATTTTTTTGCCTTCGCGGATGGTGAGATATTCGATGCGGTTGTCGGGCTGGTTCCAGGCGAGGACGAGGCCCTTGCCGTCGATGTCGGATTCGGAGCTTTGGACGCGAATCTGGCCATTGGTTTCGAGGCGGGCGCGATCGAGGTCGAAGGTGACGTCGCCGAGGAAGATGTTGATGGATTGCTCGGGGTGTTGTTCGAGCTCGGCTTCGTCCGGATGTTCGGCGCGCCATTTCTTGGTTGTTCGGTCGATGGTGACGCGGACGTCGCCCTTCAACCAACCGCGCTTTGGCTCGATCGAGTTTCGGCCGGTTTGATTGAGGACGACCTGGCCTTCAGTGGCGCGGATGTAGGTGGTCTGGCCGTCGGGCATGTGGATGCGGACGTCGGGACGGGTGAGGTGGAATTCGTTGTCGTTGATGGGCTCCCAGCGTTCGGCGCGGAAGCGATATTTCGGATCGCCGGTGATTTTGTCGTAGATGATGACGAAGGCCTGATCGCCGGGAGTGAGGCGGAGGTCGCCGCTGTTGAGCGAGCGGGCGGCCTGCGTGGTGGCGCGCGAGATGAAGGGCGTGGCCTTTTCGGTGCGGACGTCGGCCTGTTGTTCGACCGGCGCGGGTTCCTTGCGGCCGAGGATCAGGGCGGCGACGGCGACGAGGAGCACCGCGGCAAAACCGGCGATAGCGTAGCGTTTGCCCATTTGCGCGGCCCGGTGGGCCGAGTCCTCCAATGGCTATCCGTGATGGGCTGCTTCGGCCGCGCGATGCGGCAGTGTTCGGAGCAGCATTTCGATTACCTCGGCAACGGCACCACGGCCGCCGTTGGAGCGCGTTACGAATGTCGCGGCGCGCTTCACGCTTGAGGCGGCGTCGGCGACGGCGATTGACAGGCCGGCGCGTCGCATGGGGCCGAGGTCGGCCAGGTCGTCGCCAACGTAGCAACATTCGCCGTCGGTTGCGCCGAAGCGGCGACAGATATCGTCGAAGGCCGGGAGCTTGTCTCCGGCGCTTTGTATCACTGCGTCGATCCCCAATTCGGCGGCGCGGGCCGCGGTGGCCGGGGACTGCCGGCCTGAGAGCAGGGCAGTTCGTCCGCCCGCCTCGTGCCAGCGTTTGAGGGCGCTTCCGTCGCGGACGTGAAACACCTTGGTGACGTTTCCGCCGCCTTCGAAGGGCAGCGTGCCGTCGGTCAGCACGCCATCCACGTCCAGAATCAGGAGCGAAATCGTGGGCATGCGGAGACGCAGTTCCTCAGGGCGGCTGGGCGATTTGCTACGCCGCCAAGAACCACGGCCATGAGGATCATTCTATGGGTTAACGGGCCCGCGGACAACAGCTTGCGGGGATCAGCCGCCGGCTTTTCGGAGTGATTTGAGGGCGGTGATCATGGCGTCGCGCTGGGCCTGCACGCCGGCTTCGGGGCCGGTGGCGCGGAAGTAGAGCGTGCTGCCGCCGATTTCGGCGACGGCTGCGAGCATCTGCCAGTTTTTCCTGGGTGTGAATTCCTTCGCCATGGGGGTGGCCTGAAGTTTGAACGTGCCGGATTTCTCGAAGAGCGTGATCTTGCCGTGGGACGAGGCGAGTTCTTCGGTGCGGCCGGGAGTCGGGTCGCCCTCTTCGACGAACATGCCGCGCCAGCGGACGAGATTTGATTCGACGTTGCCGCCCTGACCGGGTGGGAAGATGAAGGCGATACAAGTCGGCGCGTCGTCGGCCGAGGCGGAACCAGGCCACTCGAATTGTGCGGCGCGCATGCCGCCGGTGGGGACTGACTGGGTTTGCCAACCGGCGGGGACGTCCATCGAGAAGCCCTTAAAGGTGATTGTGTGAGCGGCGCCGGAGGGCGCGGCGGGGGCCGGGTCCATTCGGGGTGGGGGTGATGGCTTTGATTGTTCGGGCTGGGCTGGCGTTTCGGGTGATTTGGTTTCGGGGCTGGTGTTGCCGGGGAAGGGGATTTTTTTCGGTTCGCGTTTGTCGCAGCCGGCGAGAGCGGCGGCGAGGGTGGCTGCGATGCAGAGGATTGTGGTCGGGCGATTCATGAAGAGAGTTCTCCCTGGGTGCGTTCGACAGCGGGTTTTGGCACGGGCACAATGATAGCGTGCCGGCGGCGAAAACATACGACGTGATCGTGGTGGGCGTGGGCGGGATGGGGAGCGCGGCGTGCTATCACCTGGCGCGGCGTGGGGTGCGGGTGCTGGGGATCGAGCAGTTTGAGATTCCGCATGAGCGGGGGAGTTCGCACGGGCATTCGCGCGTGATTCGCAAGGCGTATTTTGAGGATCCGCGGTACGTGCCCCTGCTGCACCGGGCTTATGAGCTTTGGCGCGAGCTGGAAGCCGAGTCGGGGGAGAAGCTGCTGCATATCACGGGCGGGATCAACATCGGGCCGCCGGAGCATGCGTGCATTCGCGGCGTGCGGGAGAGCGTGCGGCTGCATCAGCTTTCGCACGAGGTGCTGGATGCGGCGGAGATTCGGCGGCGGTTTCCGGCGCTGCGGCCGGGGGATGGGGTGATTGGCATTCATGAGATGGATGCGGGGTATTTGTTGCCGGAGCGGTGCGTGATGTCGCATGTGGCGGGGGCGCGGCGGCATGGGGCGGAGATTGTGACGGGGCTGCGCGTTTCGGCGATTGAGTGGACGGCGGGGGAGGTGCGGGTTGCGACGGCGGACGGGACCGTAAGTGCTGAGAAGCTGGTGGTTACGGCCGGGGCTTGGTTGCCGGCGGTGTTGCCGATCGGGCTGCCGTTGCGGGTGGAGCGGCAGGTGCAGCTTTGGTTTCAGCCGCGGGATGGGGCGATCTTTGGGGCGGGGCGGATGCCGGTGTTTATCTATTTTCTGGCGGATCGATCGTATTACGGGATTCCTGCGTTTGATGAGCGCGGGGTGAAGATCTGCCGGCATCATGGCGGTGCGACGGTGACGCCCGAGTCGGTGGATCGGGTGGTCAGCCGGGCGGACAAGGATGATGTTCGCGGGTTTGCGCGGACTTATGTTGCGCCGGTGGATGGGCCGGGTGAGGGAAAAGTTTGTGTTTATACGAATACGCCGGATGAGAATTTCATTATTGGGGTTTCGCCAGTTTCGGAGCGCGTGATTGTGGCGGGGGGGTTTTCGGGGCATGGGTTTAAGTTTGCTTCGGTGGTGGGGGAGGTTTTGGGGGAGCTGGTGACGACGGGGCGGGCGACGATGGACGTTGGGATGTTTTCGGTGGGGCGGTTTGGATGATCTCAGCGCCTGTGCAAAAGAATTTGAAACTTGTCGCGGTCATGTTGTTGATCGGTGTCGTCGCGTGGGCGGTCCATGCCCATGTATTGCTGCCGCCGTGGATTGAATGGAAGCTGCGGCGCCCCGTTCAGGAATGGATGGTGGTCCACGGATTCGGTCGATTCGCGGGCAAGGCCGGTATCCTGTGGCTTAATTTGCCGATGTATTGCGTCGCCCTCATCGCCGGCATGGCGATCGGGCGAACACGTCCGCGCGAATGGTTGCTGTGCGCGCTGACATTCGGTAGTGCGGTGTTCTTTGCCGATGTGGTGGCGGGAATAGCCGGCGGAGTGTGGCGAATCGACTGGCCGAACTACTGGTATGTGATGATTGCATCGACCGCATACCAATTCGCAGTGCTGCCGCTCTGTCTCGCCGTGGCCTGGTTGGCTTCGCGCGGTGGAATCCGGCGAGCGAAGCGCGCCGCCGAGGGCCGATGCTTGAATTGCGGATACCTTTTGAGGGCGAATGAGTCGGGGAAGTGTCCGGAGTGCGGGGAATCTGTCTCGCGCGTTGAGGTGGCGGGCGCGCCGATCATCGGAGACGGCCCATGATAGTGGCGGGTGGTTTTTCGGGGCATGGGTATGAGTTTGCTTCGGTGGTGGGAGAGCTGCTATTTCGCGAGATCTTCTAGATGTGGCAGGCCGGACAGATACCGGTTGTAGAACCGATTGAACTCGCGAACGCGACGCGCGTTATGTCCTGCCGTGGGAATCCAAAAGTTCATCGATTCGAGCCACCAATCTTGTTCGCGACGGAATCGAAGTTGATGGTCGTGGAAAATCAACCCACGAACACCTCGGCCACGGATCGCCTCTTGAATCTGGGGCTCGAACAGTCTCCCGAAGGCCAAAAATCCCTGACGAGTCGTCTCCTTGAACTCCTGATCGGAGATCGCATCGCCGATTCTCCCATTTCCTTGATTTAGAGCGATGGTCGTGTCTAATGCAATAATCCCAGGGAGCTTCGCGCCGTCGATCTGGGTCGCGGCTTCTCGAATTCGATGAACGAGCCTCGCAAGATTCTTTATACGCTTAACGGCGATCCCGAATTCTGTTCCCGAAACCACGCACCTTACATCAGGTTCAGCCAGCGTCACCGGAATCAACCCGCTCGATTGGCAAAGGGCTGCAACGAAGAGTTCGGACTGCGCATCGCGGCCCTGTGTCTGCTCGCCATCTTGCTGCGGAAGCTCAGAGTCCTTTAGGACGGTTCGAAGGCGCCGTCGGAATTCATCACTCTGAAGGAGCGGTCCAGCATTATCGAAGACGAACTGCAGCAGGGTGATATCTCTAACGGATTCGACTGCGGTCTGAAATTTGGGGTGATCGGGCCGGACGAAATCATCAGGAATTGTGTGGTCTGTCATCACCCGATACATCTGCATGAGCCGAGATGTCGGATTCGGCCTTAGTCCAAGTTGTATGAGGGAATCGATGACGAACTCTGTCGCCTGCTTTCTCGTGCGGCGAATTGGCTGCGCGGCTTCTTCAGCCATTCCGTCTTAACATGCTCCGAGTCCTGTAGATTCGATCAATCACTCGGCGGCGGACCAGTTTTTGTCTACCCAGGCGCAGAGTTCTTTTACGTGGTCTACGCTGGTTTGGAACATCTTTTTCTCTTCCGCGTCCAACTCGATCTCGATTACTTTTTCCATTCCGTTGCGGCCCAGCATGCAGGGGACGCCTACGAAGTGGCCGCCTACTCCGAACTCGTTTTTGCAGAATGCGGCGCAGGGGAGAATGCGGCGTTTGTCTTTGATGATGGCTTCGGCCATCTGGACGGTGGCCGCGGCCGGGGCGTAGTAGGCGCTGCCGGTTTTCAGCAGGGCTACGATTTCGCCGCCGCCTTTGCGGGTGCGGTCGACGATGGCGTCGAGGCGGTCTTTCTTGATGAGTTGCGTGACGGGGATGCCGGCCACGCTCGTGTATCTTGGGAGCGGGACCATGTCGTCGCCGTGGCCGCCGAGCAGGAGGGCGTCGATGTCTTCGACGCTGCAATTGAGCTCCATACCGATGAAGGTGCGGTAGCGGGCGGTGTCGAGGACGCCGGCCTGGCCGAGCACGCGGTTGGTGGGGAACTTGGATTCCTTGAAGGCGGCGTAGACCATGGCGTCGAGCGGGTTGCTGACGACGATAATGACGGCGTTGGGGCTGGCGGCGGCGACTTCCTTCGTGACGGAGCGGACGATCTTGAGGTTGGTGGCCATCAGGTCGTCGCGGCTCATGCCGGGCTTGCGGGCGATGCCGGAGGTGATAATGACGACGTCGCTGCCGGCGGTGTCGGAGTAGCTGTTGGTTCCAGTGACGCGGGCGTCGAAGCGTTCGACGGGGCCGGACTGCATGAGGTCGAGGGCCTTGCCCTGCGGCATGCCTTCGACGATGTCGAGCAGGACGATGTCGCCCAGTTCTTTGGCCGCGGCCCAGTGGGCGCAGGTTGAACCGACGAATCCGCCGCCGATGACTGTTATTTTTGCCCGTCGCATCATGACTCCTGCCTCCGATTTCAGTTTGACAAAGTTGCCATTTCGAAAGCGCCCATTCTAGGGGGGCGGCCGCGCGCCGCAATGGAGCGCAGGCGGGGCCGAGGCCGCTACAATGGCCCGATGTCCAGCCAGCCACACAAGTCTCTCAGCGGCACGATTTATGTTTCGCTCACGCTGCTGGGCTGGGCGTCGGCGCCTTTGTTTCTGAAGTATTTCACGAAGTTCATCGATGCCTGGACGGCCAACGGCTGGCGGTACGGGATTGCGGCGGTTTTCTGGACGCCGCTGCTGATCGCGGCGGTGGTGAAGAAGAAGGCGCCGGCGCGGTTGTGGTATCTGGCGCTCTTGCCGACGTTTTTCAACGTGGTCGGGCAGGTGCTGTATGCGCGGGCGCCCTATTACATCGAGCCCGGATTTTTTGCGTTTCTGCTGCGGTCGCAGATTTTGTTCGTGACGCTTGGGGCGTGGCTGCTTTTTGCGAACGAGCGCGGGGTCTTGCGTTCACCGATCTACTGGGCGGGAGTGGGTGTCGTGTTGCTCGGGTCGGTAGGTACGGTTGCGTTCGGTCCCGGCTGGCCGCGCGGCACGACGGGCACGGGTGTGATTTTGAGCGTTGTTTCCGGCGCTTTCTTTGCCGGGTATGGGCTAGCGGTGCGGCGAAATATGCACGGCGTGAATCCCATGATCGCATTTGCGATCATCAGCCAACAGACGGCGCTGGTTTTGATCGGGCTCATGTGGAAATTCGGGAAGGGCCATGGCGGCGTAGCGCTGGATCTGAACGCCCAACAATGGCTTTTGCTGGTGGCGTCGTCGTTCATCGGGATCGGGATCGCGCACGTATTCTACTATGCTGCGATTGCTCGTCTGGGGGTTGCCATCAGCGGCGGCGTTATTCTGCTCATGCCGTTCATCACCGCCGTTGGGTCGTTCCTGCTGTATCACGAGAAGCTGAAGTTTGGTCAGTGGCTGTGCGGCACCGGGGCACTGGTCGGCGCGGCCATGATGCTTGCGACGCAGAGTCGATTTTCGCACGCGGCTCATTCCACACATCCGGCCGATACGGTGGATGACGTGGTCGTCGAGCCGCAGGGTGATCTGGCGGCCACCGGGCCGGCGTCCTAGAATGCCGCCCCCGGCCGAAGCGGCCGGATATGCGACACCGAGGTTGAAACGATGTCGGACCACGACAAGATCAGGTTCAAGATCGCACGGCAGGATCGTCCCGGCGCGACGCGGTACTGGGAGCAATTCGAGGTTCCTTATCAGCCGGAGATGAATGTCATTTCGTGCCTGCAGTCGATTGCGGCGCGGCCGGTGACGTCATATGGCGTTAAGACGACGCCGGTGGCATGGGACTGTAATTGCCTCGAAGAGGTTTGCGGCGCGTGCACGATGGTGATCAACGGCCGGGTGCGGCAATCGTGCACGGCGCTGGTTGATAACCTGCTGAAGCACGGCGACGAGATCGTGCTCGAACCAATGAGCAAGTTCCCGGTGCTGCGCGATCTGACGGTTGATCGGTCGCGGATGTTCCGGGCGCTGAAGAAGGTTCACGCGTGGATCCCCGTAGCCGGCTACCACGATCAGGGCAACGGCCCGCGTTACTCCCCCGAAGATCAGGACGAGATGTACCCGCTTTCAAGCTGCATGACCTGCGGCTGTTGCCTCGAAGTCTGCCCGCAATACGACAAGGTTGAATTGTTGCGCGAGGCGGGCGAGTCGGACGAGGACTATTCGAAGCGTGTGGAGCAGGCACACGAGGGGTCGTTTCTGGGGGCAGCGGCGATTTCGCAGGCGGTTTTGTTCAACTCGCACCCGATCGGGAAGTTGTCGGCGCGGCCGCGGATCGAGGCGCTGATGGAACCGGGCGGCATTACGGATTGCGGTAACGCGCAGAACTGCGTGAAGGTCTGTCCGAAGGAAATTCCGTTGACGCGGAGCATCGCGAAGGCCGGACGGCAGACTTCGCTCTATTCGATCAAGCAAATCTTCCTACGCTGATAAGCGACGTGGCGTGACGTTCGGCGATTTCGGGGCATCGCGCTCAGTTCGTGCTGCGCATATTTATCCCGCAGCGCGGAGACGGAGTTCCTGCAGGTCGAGATCGCGCTCGATGCGGTGCAACACTTCGTCGTTGATCGATCCGTCGTCCCGTAGCTTGATGAGCATGTAGCGTTCGGTGTTGAGCAGTTCGCGGTGGAGGGAGTCGGTCTGGGTGGGCGGGACGATGGCGAACTCGACACTGGCGGCGTTGTCATTCCATTTGTCGCGACGGATGCGCTGTTCGTAGTGGGCCTTGAGGAAGACGATGGCCTCGGCGGGTGTTTCGGGCTCGTAAGCGGCGACTTCGAGGCGGGCGAGGGCGGCGTAGGCGGCTTCGAGGCGGGCCCAGCGGACGAGCTCTTCGTCGCTGCCGGTGGTGGTGATTTTCAGCCAGCGGACGAGCGATGGAAGCGTCAGACTCTGGAATACGAGCGTGACGAGGATGACGGCGAAGACAAGAAAGATGATCAGATCGCGATTGGGGAAGGGGAGATTGCTGGAGGTGGTCATGGGGATCGCGAGGGCGGCGGCCAGTGAGACCACGCCGCGCATTCCGCACCAGGCGACGACGGTGACGCGTTTCCAATCGACCTTGCGGCGCACGATTTTCAGGATGGGGGTGTTTTCGGCCATCCAGCCGGAGGCGAAGACCCAGATTACGCGGCTGAGGATGACCGCGAGACTGATGACGGCGGCGTACCAGACGAGGGGAACGGGCGACTCGGTGAGGAGCAGCTTGCCAGAGACGTGCGGCAACTGGAGGCCGAGGAGGATGAAGACCACGCCGTTGAGCAGGAAGATGAGCAGGTCCCAGACGGCATGCGCCTGCAGGCGAAGGTTGGGGGAGAAGAGCCGCGGGCTTTGGCGGCCGACGAACAGGCCGGCCGCGACGACGGCGAGGACGCCGGATGCTTCAACCCCGATGTTCAGACTGTGGATGCCTTCGGCGGGCAGATAGGCCACGTAGGGCGTGAGGATGGTGATGACGGTTTCGATGAGGGGGTCTTTGAGGCGGCGGTGAATCTGAATGACCGTCCAGCCGACGAGGAGGCCGAGGCCGATGCCGAGGGTCGCGGCGATGACGAATTGCAAGCTGGCGTGTGGGAGCGAGAAGACGCCGGTCATGACTGCCAGGACGCCGAAGCGGTAGGCGACGAGGCCGGTGGCGTCATTGACCAGACTTTCACCCTCCAGCAGGCTGACGAGGTCGCGGGGCAGGAAGAGGCGCTGGGCGATAGCAGTGGCGGCCACGGCGTCGGGCGGGGAGACGATTGCGCCGAGGACGAAGGCGGGGGCCCAGGGGATTCCAACGACGTAGTGAGCTGCGGCGGCGACGGCGACGGTGGTGGCGAGAACGAGGCCGATGGCGAGGAATGAGATGGGGCGCAGCTGTTTGCGGAATTCGTGCCAGGTGGTGTTCCAGGCGGCGGCGTAAAGCAGTGGGGGCAGAAATATCAGGAAGACGATGTCCGGGCTCAGCTCGACGCGGGCCAGGCCAGGGATGAAGCCGATGGCGAGGCCGGCGAGGACCATGAGGGTGGGGTAGGGGATGGCGACGCGGCGCGCGATGACGGCGAGAGCGGTCACGACGACGAGGAGAATTAGAATAGTTGCGACGTTCTGCATGTCAGGCGGGGGAGTTTAGCAGAAACTAAATCGGGGCGGGTGGTGGCGAAGGAATCAGGCGCGCCCGGTTGCGAAATTCGCGGCGAGGGCGCGGCCGGCGATGTGTGCTGTCGACCATGCCCACTGGAAATTGAAGCCGCCGATGCGGCCGTCGACGTCGAGGATTTCGCCGACGAGGTGGAGGCCGGGAGTTTTTCGTGATTGCATGGTTGCCGAGTCGATTTCCGTCAGCGGTACTCCGCCGGCGGTGACTTCGGCGAAGTTGAAGCCGCGGCTGTCGGTGATCGGGAGCGGGAGGGCGGTGAGGGCGCGGGTGAGCGATTGACGCTGGTCGCGTGCGAATTGGGACATCTGGGTGTTGGGGCGAAGCGCGATGTGTGTCAGGACCGCGTCGATCAGTCGTGCGGGAAGGAGCGATGAGAGGGCGTTGTTGAGGTGGGTGCGTGGTTGGGCCGCTGCTAGGGCGATCAGTTTTTTTTCTACGGATTCGGGGGTATCGCCGGGGAGGAAGTCGGCCGTGACGGTGGCGTGGCGGTTTTCGAGTTTGGCTCTGTGCCAGAGTCGGGAGACATTTAGCACGACCGGGCCGCTGATGCCGAAGTGAGTCCATAGGAGCGAGCCGGTGATGGTTTGTGGTTTTGCGTTTTCGGCTCGGACGGTCAGGGTCACTTCGTGCGTCAGGCCGGAGAGCTTGGCGTGGAAGAAATCGGGGGCCAGGAGCAGGGGTGCGAGGGCGGGGGTGGTTGGGACGATGGTGTGGCCGAGCGATTCGGCGAGGGTGTAGCCGGTACCGTCGCTGCCGGTTTTGGGGAGGGAGCGGCCGCCGGTGGCGAGGACGAGGTGGGAGGCGGACAGAGGGGCGGCTTGGGTTGCGATTTCGAAATGGTCGCCTTTTGTGCGGACTTTCGTGACGCGATGGTCGGTGAGCAGGGCGATGTCGAGGCGCTTTGCCTCGGCGAGGAGGGCGTTCAGGACGGTGTGGGCGTCGTTGGTGTCGGGGAAGAGCTTGCCGTGTTCTTCTTCGTGGAGCTTTACGCCGAGATCACGGAAGAATTGCGCGGCGCGTTCGGCGGGGAAGGCGTTGAGGACTCGTTTGACGATGTGTGGGCTGCCGCCGAAGAAGTGTTCGGGGTCAACGACGACATTAGTGACGTTGCAGCGGCCGCCGCCACTGACCAGTAGTTTTGCGCCTAGCTTTCTTGCGCCATCGAGGATGGCGATGCGCAGACCGGGGCGGTGGCGGGCGGCGAAGATGGCGGTGGCGAGGCCGGCCGCGCCGCCGCCGATGATGGCGATATCGAGGATTTCGGGCACGTTTGCATGCTACGCGAGGTGGCGTTTTGACGCGCTTGCCGGGCGGTCGTAGCATCCCGCCCCGCTAAGCGGAGGGCGTGATATGGGATTTCTATCAGGGGCGGCGAGTTTTTCGCGATTCGAGGTCGTCGGCGGTGCGCCGAAGCGACTCGATCAGGCCGTGATTGAGAAGCTAACGGAGCATGTGATCGGGTCGCAGCGCGAGAAGCGGACGGACGGGATCGAGGTGGGCTGGGTCGGGGGCAGCCATGTGCTCGACCGGACGTTTGACCTGGGGAAGAACGTCGTCGGGGATGCGCTGCATTTTGGGTTTCGGATTGATACGGCGAAGGTGCCGCCGGAGATTATGCGGGCGTATGTTCGCATGGAGCTGGAGGCGCTGGCGAAGGACAACCCGACCGGGCGGCCTTCGGCGAAGCAGCGGAAGCTGGCGAAGGCGAATGCCGAGCGGCGCGGGGAGACGGAGATCAAGCAGGGGCGGTTTCATCGGATGCGCGAGTTTCCGGTTTTGATCGATTCGCGCGGCGATGCGTTACTGATTGCGACGACGGTGCCGGCGGTGATTGAGAATCTGCATCCGCTGTTTCGGGCGACATTCGGGAAGCGGCTGGAGCCGCTGACTTCGGGGCGGCTGGCGTATCGGATTGCGGAGAAGATCGGGGCGACGCGGCGAGTGGAGCAGTTGTCACCGGCGGAGTTTGTACGGCATCCGGGCGGGGACGCGGCACCGGGGGTTTTCTGGACGCTGCATGATCCGGAGTCGCGGGATTATCTCGGGAATGAGTTTCTGCTTTGGCTGTGGTGGCAGCACGCGGAGGAGGGGGGCACGATCGAGCTCTCGGACAAGAGCGAGGCGCACGTCGTGCTGGTGCGAAACCTGACGCTGGAGTGTCCGTGGGGAGAGACGGGCAAGGAGACGATTCTGGCGGCCGGGCCGGGGGCGCTGCCGGAGGCGCGGCGGGCGATCCAGACGGGGAAGCTGCCGCGGCGGGCGGGGCTGATCATCAATCGGCAGGGGTCGCAGTATGAGCTGACGCTGCAGGCCGAGACGCTGGCGATCAGCGCGGCGACGCTGCCGAAGGCGGAGGGTGGAGCGGCCGAGGGGAACGGCGACGGCGGATCGCGGGCGGGCGAGCTGGTCGACCGGGTCGATGAGCTTCGCAATCTGTGCCAGACGATCGATCTGCTGTTTGAGACGTTTGTGCGGCGGCGGCTGACGGGGAATTTTGAAGATCGCGGCAAGATTTCGCGGTGGATGCGTGAGTCGGAGGCGGAGTCGCCGCGGATGGCGGTTGCGGCGGGGGCGTGACGGGGCGGGTTGCGGCTGGTTAGGATCGAGCGGCCGATTGAGGCACGCTCATGATTTCGGTTAGCCCGCTGGTTCGTTGTCCTTCGTGCAGGTATTCGCTGCGGGGGTTGCCTAGCGCGCATCAATGCCCGGAGTGCGGGCTGGAATATGACGATCGGACGATCGTCTTTTCGCCGCTTCAGCCGTGGCGGCCGTTTGTGGGAGAAGGCATCTCGATGATGTTGGTGACGCTGGTCATAATGCCCCAGTCCGTGCGGGCGGCGGCGGCTTTATTCGGACCCAGTTGGAGTACGTTTTTCTGGCTGGCGATCTACATCTGGCCTGCTTTGTTGGGACTACGAATGCTTCGAGCCCATCGGCGACGCAATGTGGTCGTAATCGACGCAAGTGGTATAGAAGTTCGTTCGGCGGGCAAGCAGGAACGGTTCGCCTGGAATGACGTGACCTGGCGCGACCCGATGATGCGTTACCGAATTGTCGGTTCGGGTGGACCCAAGCCGGTGTCCGTTCGTGGCGTGTTTGAAACGAAAATTGAGACTGCTCGTTTCGATCAGATAGTCAGAACACTCACCACGCCTCCGTGTAGCGTCGAGGAATACGCCCTACGTTGGGTCGCTAAATGGCCGCGGTGGGTTTCCTGGGAAAGCGGCTCAGTCTTGAAAGCGCCCTCGAACTGGGCCTTTTATTCAATCGCCGCGGCATTTCTCCTAATTATCTTGAACCTCGGGTTATCCGTGATTCTGCGTGGCATGATTTCAAAGGGCGCGCTTGCCGTCATAGGCGCGCTGTCGAGTATTGCGGTCGTGGTACTGGTGCTGGCGAATCAATGGTTTGGCGATCCTCGATTGCACAAGAAAGAGGGGGAGGATGAGGAAGTAGGCTAGACCATTACGACGGCCGAGGCGTTGCCAACCGCCTAGATGTGGAAGAAGGCGAGTAAGCCGCGGATGATTCCCAGGACGGTTACAGCGCCCATCAGGCCCAGCACTAGCAGGACGATTCGCATTTTCATGGGGCTGTATTTGGCGATGGTGTAGATGGCGGCGACGCCGTCTTTCCAGGTGATTTTCTTGCCTTCGGCGTAGTCGCGGCCGGCGTAGGAGATGCCGACTTCGTAGATTCGCCAGTGCTTGCCGGCGCGGGTCGGGCGGGCGATCTTTGCGGTTATCTCCGGCTCGAAGTCGAAGCGGTCGCACTCGATGGTGATTTCCTTGAGCACCTCGGCGCGGAAGACCTTGTAGCAGGTCTCCATGTCGGTCACGTTGAGGTTGGTGACCATGTTGGACAGGAGCGTGAGGACGCGGTTGCCGATCATATGCCAGAAGTAGAGGACACGGTGCTCGTCGCCGCCGACGAAGCGCGAGCCGTAAACGACGTCGGCGCGGTTTTCGCGGATGGGCTTGATCAGGGTCGGGTAGTCGGCCGGGCTGTATTCGAGGTCGGCGTCCTGGACGAGGATGATGTCGCCGGTGGTTTTCGAGAAGCCGGTGCGGAGCGCGGCACCCTTGCCCTGGTTGCGGTCGTGGGAGAAGACGTGGATCGGGACGGACGGGTGCTCGGCCTTGACGGCGTCGTACATCTGGCGGGTGCCGTCGGTGGAGAAGTCGTCGACGAGGATGAGTTCCTTGTCCATGCCGACGTCCTGGGCGACGACACGCCGCACGATTTCGCGCAGGGTGTCCTTTTCGTTATAGACCGGGATGACGATGCTGAGCTTCATACTTCCTGACCGCGCGCCACGAACCAGCGAGTAACATAACCGCAGCGAGTCCGGTCGACTACGTCCGCGTGGCGATCGGGTCGAGCGGTTGGAGCAGCAGGGTTGAGCTTGGAGACGGCCATCTCGGTTCCGCGTGCGGGAGTCGTGGCGGAGGCGATTCGCCGATTGGTTGATATTGCGGTTTCGGCGGTGGCGCTGATCCTGCTTTCGCCATTCATGGCATGGATCGCGTGGCGCGTGGGGCGGGATAGTCCGGGACCGGCCGTCTTTCGGCAAACTCGGGCTGGGCGCGAGATGCGGCCGTTTACGCTGCTCAAGTTTCGCACGATGAGGACGGATGCCGATCCGTTCGGGGCTTCGCCGCACGGGGCGGATGACCCGCGGTTGACTCGGTTCGGGCTGTGGCTGCGCGAGTGGAGCTTTGATGAGCTACCGCAACTGTGGAATGTGCTGCGGGGCGACATGGCGCTGGTGGGGCCTCGGCCACTTTATGTGGAGCAGGCACGGGAATGGAATGAGCGACAGCGGCTGCGATTATGCGTGAAGCCGGGGTTGACCGGGTTGGCGCAGATCAGCGGCCGGGGCGGATTGACGATCGAGGAGAAGCTGGAACTGGACGTGCAGTACGTTTTGAGCCGGTCGCTGGTTAATGATGCCTCGATATTGGCGAGGACTTTGTTTGGCTGGCGGCGCGGGGGCGGGATTTATGAGTCGCGCTATTCTAAGGACGAGGAGATCCGGCAAAAGCGTTAGACGGGCGACCAACCCTCGGCACCGATGAGCTTCACAAATCGGCAGCCGGCGATGGCGCTTTCGGTGATGTTTTGCCCCGTTTTTTCAATGACGACGAGTGTCTGGTGTTCTTCGCCTCCCACCGGCGCGATGAGACGGCCGCCATCTGCGAGTTGATCGATGAGGGCGGCGGGGACGCGCGGCGCGCCGGCGGTGACGATAATTCGATCGTAGGGAGCGGCGGCGGGCCAGCCGAGCGATCCGTCGGCGACGTGAAACGCGACGTTTTGCAGATTCAGCTCGGCGATTCGCTGAGCGGCCGTTTGGGTGAGCGATTCAATCCGTTCTACGGTGTGCACGAAGCGGGCCAGACGGGCGAGAATGGCGGTTTGATAGCCGGAGCCGGTTCCGATTTCGAGGATGGTGTGCTCAGGTAAGAGCGCGAGGGATTCGGTCATCAGGGCGACGATGTAGGGTTGTGAAATAGTCTGGCAGGCCTCAATGGGGAGGGCGCGATCGGTGTAGGCCTCGATGGGCGGGTCGGCGTTTACGAAGCGTTCGCGCGGGATTTGACGCATGACTTCGAGCAGGGCGGCGTTGCAAATGCCGCGTGCTTCGATCTGCATTTCGACCATTTGCAGGCGCGCGGCCGTCAGGTCGGGGGGTGAAAAATGTGATGGCATGTGCAGGTCCGCGAAATACGGCAAATTCTTGCGGTCCGACGGGAAAGTCGCTGCACGGGATGGTAAGCTCGTTTCGGCGTGCAGACCAGCCATTATTGGATGAGGCCTGCGTGAGTGGGATGGAATTGGAGCTGCGGCGAACCCAGGGCCGGTTCTCGTCGATATAATGTCTACTGGATTTGTCGAGTTTGCGATCGCCGCGTATCGAGGGTTCAGCTTGCACCGTACTTCGGTCGCATTGAATTGGAAGATTGGCACGCGCGTCCGCGGGGCGGCCGCGGCAGTGGTGGCATTGGGGTTGGCATTCGGGATGCTGGGTTGCACGGCTCAGCCGGCGGCGGATGCGCTGGCGACGGTTGCGCCGGGGACGAGTCAACCGGACCTTTTGCCGGAGCTGGCTTCCGACGTTCCGGCGAGCGTGCCGGATGGCGCTGCGGCGATGCGGTCCAAACTTGTCGCGGCGATCAATGTGGAGCGGGCGCAGCGCGGGGCGGCTCCGGTGTTTGCCAATCGGACATTGAACGATATCGCGGAATATCACCTGTCTCGCATGATTGACGGAAACTTTTTCGCGCACGTTGACCCGTACGACAACTCCAGTGTCGGGGCGCGGGCGGAGAAGTTTGAATATCCCTATCTGCGAATCGGCGAAGATCTGGCGGCCGGTCAGGAGACGCCGGAGCGCGTTCTGGCGGACTGGCTTGCATCACCGTCGCATCGCGCGATTTTGCTCGATCCGGGTTTTCGCGAGATCGGGGTGGGCGTTCTGGATGGCGGGCGACTGGGTCGCTATTGGGCGGTTGAATTCGGATCGCGCGTCGGGCAGTAGCGGGGCGCGACACTTCAGTTCTTCACTGGGTACAGGTCAGTTGCGAGCGGTTATGCTCGCGCGATGCGAACGGATGGACCAGCATCTTCGCGCGGCGCTTTGAGCGGGTATTCACCCCTTAAACGCATGGTAGGCGGGACGACGGCGCTGGCAATCGGCGTTGGCGTTGCGGTTGGAGGGGGGATTTTTCGCACGCCGGGCGATATTGCGCGGGGGCTGGGTTCGCCGGGCTGGATTGTGGCGGCGTGGGTCTGCGGCGGGCTCTTTACGCTGGCGGCTGGGCTCGTGACGGCTGAGCTGGCGACGCGATTTCCGGAGGCGGGGGGCGAGTACGTCTTTTTGCGCGAGGCGTATGGCGAGTTCATGGCGTTCTTCTTCGGCTGGTCTTACACCATCTTCATTATTGGTTGCGGGGCTGCGGCGATCGCGGTTCCGTTGGGTGAAGTTTCGTGCTCACTACTGGGCATCGCGGCGAACTGGGCGCCGTGGATCGCCGTGGGGTCAACGGTTGCGGTGACGGCCGTGAACTGTGCGGGGTTGCGGGTTGGGGCGGACACTCAGAACGTTTTGAGCTTTCTGAAAGTGGGCGCGTTGCTGGCGATCATGGGGCTGGCGTTCTGGCATGGGCCGGCGACGGTGGAGAATCCGCCGGCGGCCATTGAGACGCCGACAGGGTGGGGGATCTGGCTGGCGTTCTTCATCGCGTTTCGACAAGTTCTGTGGTGTTACGACGGTACGACGGATTCCGTGAAGATGGCCGAGGAGATCCACGACGTGAAGCGGTCGCTGACGCGGGCGCTGATCGGATCGTCGGTACTACTAACGGTTGTGTATGTGGGACTCAATATAGCATTTATGTATGTGCTCCCGCCGGCTGTTTTGGCGCGGTCGGACTTTGTCGCGAATGACGTACTACGCGCGATCATCGGCCCTTCGGGCCGGCGATTGATGGCGGGTTTGACGGCACTGGTGTGCCTGGGCTCGCTCGCATCGACGACACTGGCGACGGTGCGCGTGACTTATGCGCTGGCGCGCGATGGGCTGGCGTTTGGAGCGCTCGGGCGGATGTCGGCGTCGCAGGCGCCGGTGATTGCGCTGATCGGCGTCGGACTCCTGACGATCGCGTTCATCGTGAGCGGCGGATTCAACGAGGTGTTGAGCGTTTATGCGTTCACGGCCTCAATTTTGTTCTCGCTGAGCTATGCGACTTTGCTGGTGTTTCGGGCGCGCGAGCGGGAGCGACGGGCGGATATTTTTCGCTGTCCGGGCGGGGTTTTCGTTGCGATTTTGCTAATTGTGATACAGGCAGGGGTAGCATTCGGGGCGGCATACAGTTATCGCCGCGGCGCGATGTGGTCGGTGGCAATCTTCGCGGCGATCTCGGCTTTTTACTTCGTCTGGAAGCACTTCGGAACGGCCGTTCGCGTTGACAATCCGACGCAGCGAACTTAGATTCGCAGGCCGTCAACCCCTCCCACGTTTTTTGTTCGAACTTTCGGAGGATACGACAGACGGCGCCATTTCGGCGACGGCGATTGAGAGCAATATTTATGGCGACGAAATTTGTTTACTTCTTCGGTAACGGCAAGGCGGAAGGCAAGGGTCACGAGCGCGAGTTGCTGGGCGGCAAGGGCGCGGGTTTGGCGGAAATGACCCACATCGGGCTTCCGGTCCCGGGCGGATTCACGATTACGACCGAGGCGTGCGACCTGTTTTACAAGACGGGCAAGGGCTGGCCGCGCGGGCTTGAAGCGCAGATTCGCGAGAACCTCAAAAAGCTCGAGCGAGCGTGCAAGAAGCGCCTTGGCGATGCGCACGACCCGCTGCTGGTGTCGGTGCGATCGGGCGCGGCGCGTTCGATGCCGGGCATGATGGAGACGGTACTCAACCTGGGCTTGAACGATCGCAGCGTGATCGGACTGGCGGATCGGACGAATAATCCGCGATTTGCGTGGGACTCGTACCGGCGATTCATCCAGATGTACAGCACGGTGGTGGTGGGGCTGTCGAAAGAGACGCTTGAAGAGAAGCTGCACGACCTTAAGCACCGGATCGGCGTGTCGGCGGACACGGATATCCCGGCGGATCGGCTGCAGGAGCTTTGCGCGGAGTTCAAGGAGTTCTTCAAGACCCAGACGGGGCGTCATTTTCCGCAGGATCCGTGGGAGCAACTGGCCGGGGCGATCAATGCCGTGTTCGGATCGTGGATGGCAGACAAGGCCGTGACGTATCGGCGGGTTGAGAAGATCTCCGGGCTGCGCGGCACGGCTGTGAACATCTGCCAAATGGTGTTCGGGAATATGGGGGACGATAGCGGCACGGGTGTTTGCTTCACGCGCGATCCGAACAGCGGCGAGAACCTGTTTTACGGCGACTTGCTGATTAACGCGCAGGGCGAGGACGTGGTGGCGGGCATCCGCACTCCGATTCATCTGGCCGAGCTGGAGCGGCTCATGCCGGAGGCGTACGAGCAATTGTGCGCAGTGCGCGTCATCCTCGAAACGCACTACAAGGAAATGCAGGACCTCGAGTTCACCATCGAGCGGGGCAAGCTCTACATGCTGCAGTGCCGGACGGGCAAGCGATCACCCGCGGCGGCATTCTGCATTGCGGTGGACCAGGCCACCAAGCCGCTATTGAGCAAGGCGCAGGCGTCGCGACTGGTCAAGAAGCGCTATCTGCCGGCGCGGTATGTGGCCGGGGCAACGAAGCCGGTCATCAGCAAGGAGGACGCGATTGGCCGGATTGGAGCGGCGGATATCGAGCGGCTCTTCTATCCGGTCATTGATCCGAAAATCGAACGCTCAGAGCTGGATCGGCGGCGCGTCGTAACGGGCATTAATGCCGTTCCGGGCGCGGCATCGGGCCGAATCGTTTTTTCGGCAGCGGAGGCGGAGAAGCTCGCTGCGGAGGGACAGAAGGTCATTCTGGTTCGGAAGGAGACTTCGCCAGAGGACGTCGGCGGCATGCACGCGGCGCAGGGAATTCTGACCGCGACGGGCGGCAAGACTTCGCATGCGGCGGTGGTAGCGCGCGGGTGGGGGAAGTGCTGCGTGGTTGGCGCGGAGAAGCTGGTCATTGACTACGAACGGCAGCGATTGGCGGTGAACGGGCGGTCGATGTCGGCCGGCGAGGCGATGACGTTGGATGGTTCGGAGGGCGTGGCCTACGAGGGCGAGTTGCCACTGGTGAAGCCGCAGCTGCCGGCGGAATACGAGACGCTGATGAGCTGGTGCGACGAGCGGAGGCGGCTCAAGGTGCGGGCGAATGCAGACACGCCGTATGACGCCGCGAATGCGATCAAGCTGGGCGCGGAAGGCATTGGCCTGTGCCGCACGGAGCACATGTTCTTTGACACGCAGGAGCGACGCCAGGCCATTCAGGAAATGATCGTTGCCGAGGACGAGGACCGGCGGCGGACGGCGCTGGACAAGCTGCTGCCGTTCCAGCGGCAGGACTTCATCGGCATCTTTGAGGCGATGGACGGCAAGCCGGTGACGATCCGGCTGATTGATCCGCCGCTGCACGAGTTTGTTCCGCACGAGCGGAAACAACAAGAAGAGTTGGCGCGGCAGGTGGGATTGCCGGTCGAGCGCGTGATTGCGCGGATCGATCAACTGCACGAGTCGAACCCGATGCTGGGGCATCGTGGTTGCCGGTTGTGCATTACTTTTCCCGAGATTCTTGAGATGCAGGTGCGAGCGATCATGGAGGCGGCGGTGGCCTGCAAGCGGCGGGGCATTCGAGTGATGCCCGAAATCATGATTCCGCTTTCAATCGATGCGCGCGAGCTGGACCTGCTGATACAGCGGACGAGGGCCGTGGCGAATAAGGTTCTGGATGAGGCGGGCGTGAATGCGCCGTACCTGGTGGGCACGATGATTGAGACGCCGCGGGCGGCGCTGCTGGCGGATCGTGTGGCCGAGGTGGCGGAGTTTTTCTCGTTCGGAACGAATGACCTGACCCAGACCGTGATGGCGTTGTCGCGCGACGATGCGGGACGATTCTTGCCGGACTATGTGGACGAGAAGAAGACCGGCATTTTCAAGCACGATCCGTTTCAGACGCTCGACGTGGACGGAGTCGGGCTGCTGGTGAACTGGGCCATTCAGGGCGGGCGGGAGACGCAGCCGAAGCTGAAGATCGGCATTTGCGGCGAGCATGGCGGCGACGCGGAGAGCGTGAAGTTCTGCGATCGGGTCGGCATGGACTATGTGAGCTGCTCGCCCTTCCGTGTGCCGATTGCACGACTGGCGGCGGCGCAATCGTCTATCGCGGCGCGACAGGAGAAGGACGGCCACGCTCGGCCGAAGGCGAAAGCGAAGACCAAGTCCAAGGCCACGACCAAGCCGAAGACGAAGTCTAAGGCGAAGAAATCGCGGCGCTGACGGGGGCGCTGATCTGAATCGGCCTTGATTTCGGTCTGGTGAGTTCGCGGTTGCCGAGTTGGCCGCAGGCGGCCATCAGGTCGCGGCCTTTCGTGACGCGGCGCTTGCAGAAGATGCCTTCGGATTGAAGCACGCGCATGAACTCGGACACTGACGCCTCAGATGGGGCCGGCCAGGGCGAGTCCTTTCTTGGGTTGTAGGGGATGATGTTGACGCTGCAGCGTACCGGCCGAATATAGCCGGCGAGCTCGCGAGCGTGTTCGGTGGCGTCGTTCACGCCGGGGATCAGCACATATTCCACCATGATGGCGGCGCCGCGGCGGCCGGGAAAAGCGAGCATGGCGTCGCGCAGGGCGGCCATGTTGTCGGTTCGATTAATGGGCATGATCTGAGAGCGGATTTCGTCGTTGGGGGCATTGAGCGAGACGGCGAGGTTGATGCGCCGCCATCCGAGGGCGGCGAGGCGGCGAATGCCGTCGGTGCGGCCGACGGTTGAGATGGTGATCCGGCCGCGGGCGATGGAGAGGCCGACGGTGTCGTTCAGGACGCGGACGGCCTGGACGACGTTGTCGAAGTTGTCCATCGGTTCGCCCATTCCCATGAAGACGACGTTTCGGACGTCGGCGGCGAGGAAGCGGCGGGCGGCGACAACCTGGCCGACGATTTCGGCGGTCGAAAGATTGCGGAGCAGACCGAGCTGGGCGGTCTCGCAAAAGGTACAGCCGCGAGCGCAGCCGACCTGGGACGACACGCAGAGCGTTTTCCAGGAGCGCTGGCCGCCGCCCATGGGGATGATGACGCTTTCGGTTTCGAGACCGTCGTGCGTGCGCTGGACGAATTTTACGAGCTCGCCGTCGTGGGTTTCGCGGACGATCGGGTTCGGGCAGTCGCGGAAATTCTGGGGGTCGGCGGCACCGAAGAACACTTCACGGTAGACCGCGCGGTGGGCGGGCAGGTCGTGTTGTCGGGCTGCGCGGGCGGCGGACCATTCTTCGAAGGTTGAGGCGAAAGCGCAGAGATCGAGCGTTTTTCCCGGACTGGAAGCGGAATTGTGGGGTGCGTCATTGGTCGGTGCCTGCATCATATTGTACATGCCACTTTACAGGAGAAGGCGGCATGGAACAAAGCACGTTGGTCCCGGTCGGGGGTGTCCTGCAGCGCGAGGTCGATAAGTTTCTGGCGGTTTCGCGGCGACGCAGCGAGCACGACCTGTATCTGGGGCGACGGGCGAGCCGGCGTTACTACCGCAATTGGCCGCTGCTGATCTCGCGGATCGGGCAGCAGGAGGTGCGCGACGTGAGCGCGGCGCTGCACAACGCTTCGGAGACCGGGCTGGCATTTCGATCGACGATGTCATTCCCGGAGGGGACGGTGCTGGCGGCGAAGCTGTTCTGGCATGATCCGCGGGCTTATCGCGTGCCGATGGTGGTTCGACATTGCGAGCCGGTTCCGAATGGGTTCATCGTCGGCTGCGAATTTGCGCTCGAGGACGAGTCGCTGTGCTCGTCGGCGTGCGAACTCGAGCCGGCGTGGTACGACCGGGTCTGATCAGCTTGCGAGCGGCAGGGTGATGGTGAACCGCGAGCCGGTGGGCGAGGTCTCGACATCCAACCGGCCGCGCTGGCGGGTGATGACGCGGCGCGCGGTTGCGAGTCCGAGGCCGGTGCCGCCGGGGCGGGTTGAGAAGTAGGGCTCGAAGATTCGGGGCAGGACGGCCGGCGGGATTCCGGGGCCGGTGTCGATCACTTCAATTCTTGCGGACGAATTCACGTTTGACATTCGAATGGTCAGGTTGCCGCCGGTGGGCATGGCTTGCTGAGCATTAAGGAGCAAATTGAGCAGCGCCTGCTTGAGGGCGTTGGCGTCGATGCGGCAGACGAGGGGCGCGGCGGGGCGATCGATGTGGAGCTTGATCGACGAGCGGGCGGCCTGGGGTTCGAAGAACTCGGATAAATCGGCGACGACATCGCGTATGTCGGTGGGGACGAGGACGGGCTCGTCCTTGCCGACGTAGCGGACGTAGTCGTCGATGGTCTGGGCGAGGCGATCGACTTCGCGAAGCATGGTCTGGGCGCGGTGTTCGGCGCGGCGGGCGACGGGCGGAAGATCGGCGGGCTTTCCACCGGCGACGTCGCGCAGGTCCTCGGCGAGCAATTGAAGGTTGACGCGGAGGGTCGAGAGCGGGTTGCGGATTTCGTGAGCGAGGCCGCCGGCGACGGCCGTGAGCTCGGCGAGCTGGGCGGCGGCTTCGCGAGGCCGATCGGTCGGCGGCGCGGGCTGGTCGGGTCGATCGTTGGCTTCGCGGATGGCCTTGTGGACTTCCTTGCGATAGATCGAGATTGTGGACGGGGCGTCAAAACCGAGACGGACTTTGTCGCCGCGAATATCGACGACGGTCACTTCGACGTCGTCGCCGACCATGACGGACTCTTCCCGCTGACGTGTGAGGACCAGCATCGGCGGCTCCTTCCCGGATGTGAGGGCGCGGCGGGGCGCGGGCGGGTTAACCGCCGGCGCCGGCGGCTCGCCGGCCACCATCCGTTCGCACTGGTTCGCTCAATCCGTCCGGATGCGGGCGGATCAGGCGGGGGCCATCTGAGTGTCCTCGCGCATGGCCTGCTTGCGCGAGAGCTTGATGCGGCCGTGCTCGTCGATGGCGATGACCTTGACCTTGACGATATCGCCGATCTTGAGGACATCGCCGACCTTTCCAACGTAGTCGGTGGAAAGCTCGCTGATGTGGCAGAGGCCGTCGGTACCCGGGACGACTTCGATGAAGGCGCCGAACTCCTTGATGGAGGCGACTCGACCGGTGTAGATCTTGCCGATCTTCACCTCTTCGGTGACGCCTTCGACCATGCCGCGAGCGGCTTCAGCGCCCTCGGCATTGAGGCAGGAGATCATGACGGTGCCGTCGTCGTTGATGTCGATCTTCGCGCCGGTGGTGGCCTCGATGTGTCGAATGCCCTTGCCGGCGGGACCGATGACCTTCCCGATCTTTTCGGGATTGATCTTGATGGTGAGCAGGCGCGGGGCGTAATTGCTGATGTTGGCGCGCGGGGCCCGCAGGGTGCTGAGCATTTCCTTGAGAATGTGGATGCGGGCGATGCGGGCCTTTTCGAGGGCGGCCACGATGAGATCGTGTCGCAGGCCGCGCGTCTTGAGGTCGAGCTGAACGGCGGTGATTCCGGCCTGCGAGCCGGAGACCTTGAAGTCCATGTCGCCAAAGTGATCTTCCTCGCCGAGGATGTCGGTCAGGAGGACGTCGCGCTTGCCATCGGACACAAGGCCGATGCTGATGCCCGCGACGGGATGCTTAATGGGGACACCGGCGTCCATGAGGGCGAGGGTTCCGCCGCAGACGGAGGCCATCGAACTGGAGCCGTTGGACTCCATGATGTCACTGACGAGGCGGATGGTGTAGGGGAATTTCTCGGGGGGCGGGAGCACGGATTCGAGGCCGCGCTCAGCGAGAGCACCGTGGCCGATTTCTCGGCGACCCGGGCCCATGATCTTGCGAACTTCGCCGACCGAGAACGGGGGGAAGTTGTAATGGAGCATGAACTTCTTGCTGTATTCCTCGCCGAGGGCGTCGACGATCTGCTCGTCGCGGGAGGTGCCGAGCGTCACGACGACGAGGGCCTGCGTTTCGCCGCGGCTGAAGATGGATGAGCCGTGCGTTCGCGGCAGGATGCCGACCTCGCACTTGATGCCGCGGATGTCGTCGAGGCCGCGACCGTCCGGGCGAATGCCCTCTTCGAGAATAGTCTGGCGGACGACTTCTTCCTCAAGCCGCTGGAGCTCGGCGTAGATGGCGTCGCGCGGAATCTCGGGCTTTTCGACCGTCTTGGGGGTGATGCCGTTCATGATTTCGTCATAGACGGCGGAGACGGAATCGTTCCGCTCCTGCTTCTTGACGATGCGCTTGGCGGCGCGGAGCTTATCGCGGCCCATCGAGCGAACGCGGTCGCGCAGGCCGGTGTTGGAGGCCGGGGGCGTCCACTTCTTCTGGACGCCGACCTTGTCGGCCAGCTCCTGAATCAAGCTGACGACATCCTTGATGACGTTGAAGCCGAAGGCAATGCTGTCGGCGACGGCCTGCTCGGAGACTTCGTGCGCTCCGATTTCGATCATGTTGACGGCGTCGCGGTGACCGGCGAGGACGACTTCCATGTCGCTGACGTCGAGCTGGGCCTGGGTCGGGTTGATGACGAATTCGCCATCGACGCGGCCGACGCGGACGGCGGCCGTGGGGCCCTCGAACGGGATGGGGCTGACGGCGAGGGCGGCCGATGCGCCGATCATCGCGAGGATGTCCGGTTCGTTTTCGTTATCCGCGGAGAGAACCATGGTCTGAATGACGACTTCGTCGCGGTAGCCATCGGGGAAGAGGGGGCGGATCGGGCGGTCGATCAGCCGCATGGTGAGGATTTCCTTGGTGGAGGGGCGGCCTTCGCGCTTATAGAAACCGCCCGGGAACTTGCCGGCGGCATACATCTTCTCGCGGTAGTCGACCATGAGGGGGAAGAAGTCGATTCCTTCGCGGGGCTTACCGGTGACGACGGTCGCGAGGATGACAGTGTCGCCGTAGCGAATCATGGCTGATCCGTGGGCTTGTTTCGCGATTTTCCCCGTTTCGATGGAAAGCAATCTTCCGCCAATTTGACGTTCTACTTTATGTGAATTCATCGCCTACTCCGTCCTGCCTTTATGGCAACCGACATCTTCAACCGACCCGACACCGACAAAACCGTGAAACGGCCGGCGCGGGTCGCCGCGCGGCCTGGTTATGACAATTTTTTTGGGAATGGAGGAAAAATCGCGGCGCGTGCTGCGGCGTGATCGCCGGGCAGACGAAACGCGATTGCGTGTGTGGGCTTGCGCTACTTCCGCAGCCCCAAGCGGCCGATGAGCTTGTGGTAGCGATTGGGATCACTCTTCGTCAGATATTTGAGCAAGCGGTTGCGTTTGCCGACTAGCTTGAGCAGACCGCGGCGCGAGGAGTGATCCTTCTTGTGACCTTTGAGGTGCTCCGTGAGCTGTGCAATCCGCTCGGTCAGCAGGGCGATTTGCACTTCGGGCGAGCCGGTGTCGCCATCGTGAATTCGATAGGAGCCGACCAGTTCCTGCTTTTTCTGAAGCGCGATTGACATTCCTCAACCTACTCCCACACGACGGGGCCGCATCGACGGTACCGCAAAGCAACCAGCCGCTGCCTCCATCCAATTCTGTTCCTAGGGGAAGTGATAGCGGGGAAGCGGCGTTTTTGCAAGTGGGGAAAGCCGGGTGGATGGACTGGTTTTTTGGTGGGGTGGAGGCGGGTTTTCGGGGGGTGGAGAGGTAGAGGCGGGCTGGCCCGGTTGGATTGGCTGGGCGGGGTTATGGGCTCAGGGTGGCGGTTTGGGTTTCGTTGACGTTGGGGTTGCCGTACTTGGCAACGAGGTCGCGCAGGCGGGGTTGGTTGGAGTCGAGTTCGAGCGAGCGGTGCCAGTGTTCGAGGGCCAGGTCGCGGAGCTGGGGCTGGCGGCGGGCCCGGAGATACATCGTCATGTAAACGATGCCGCGGCCGGCATTGGCTTCGGCGTTCTTGGGGTCGTATTGGAGGGCACTGCCGTAGGCGGCGAGGGCCTCGTCGTAGCGGCCGGAGCGGTGGTAGCAGTAGCCGAGCCACTGGTAGGCGACGGAGAGTTGCGGGTCCTGCTTGACGGCGGCGCGAAGGGTTTCCATCGCGGCTTGCAGGCGGTTCTGCTTGATGTAGGTGGTGCCGAGATTGACGAGGACCATCGGTTGGTTGGCGCCGACTTCGAGGGCGGTCTTGTACATGCGGATGGCGTCGTAGTAATTGCCGTGTGAGTCGTAGGCGGCGCCGAGGTTGGCGATGGCAATTCCGTTTTGCGGGTCGATGGCGAGGGCGGCCTTGTATTGCTCGATGGCCTGATCGAAGTCGCCGAGCTGATGCAGACAGACGCCGAGGTTGAGGTGGGATTCGAAGTCGTCGTTATGCAACTCGCAAGCATGCTGATAGGCGCGGACGGCGAGTTTCAGGTTTTCGGTGCGGTCGGGGGATTTGTCGGCGAGGAGCTGGTAGACCTGACCGAGCGAGAGACTGGAGATGAAATCCATCGGATCGAGTCGGATAGCCTCGGCGAATTCGCGGGCGGCGTCGGCGAGTTGACCCATCTTGCGGTAGACCTTGCCGATGCGGGAATGGGCGGTGGCGAGTTTGGGGTTGAACTTGAGGGCGAGATCAAACTCGCGGAGGGCGTCGTCGAGTTTTTCCTGTGAGACGTAGTCGTCGCCGCGCGAGACGTGGTGGTTGGCGGCGGATTGTTTGATCTGTTCGACGAGTGTCGGCGTACCGGGTGAACAGCCGGCGGCGGTGAACAGTGCCGCGCCGAGCAGGGTCGCGCAGAAAACATTGCGCGGGGCGGAGACGGTGCGAAGATGCGTTCGGTTTTGCTTCATTCACTGCGCCTAAAGTTGCGCGTGCCTAGCGCAACTGTTGTGCGATTTATCGGCAATTGGGGCGCGCTGTCCGCCGCATGTTCGAAAATGGGACCGGGAAAACCGGCGGAAATTGACTTCGATGGAGAGCGACCTAAGATGCCCAGATTGCGATTCGCGCAGAAACTGCGTCAGGCGCATTTCCCGCCGGTGAAAGATGCGAGTTCTCGTCGCCATTCCCGTGTTCAATGAAGAGCGGTATCTGCCGCGCGTGCTCTCCGAGGTGCGGCGGTATGCGAGCGACGTTCTGGTCGTGGATGACGGGTCGACCGATACGACGCCGGACTTGTTGAGGGGGTTGCGACCGACGGCGGTGATTCGACACGGAAAGAACCTGGGTTACGGGCAGAGTTTGATCGACGCTTTCGCGTTTGCAGCGGGCCGGCGCTACGACTGGATTATCACCATGGACTGCGACGACCAGCATGAGCCGTCGCGGATTCCGGAGTTTGTGGCCGAGGCGGAGCGCGGCGAAGCGGACATCGTTTCGGGGTCGCGGTATCTGTCGGCGTTTGGCGACAATGATGCGCCGCCGGTGGATCGACGGCGGATCAATGCAACGATCACCTGGATGCTCAACGAGACGCTGGGACTTTCGCTGACGGACGGGTTCTGCGGATTCAAGGCGCACCGGGTGGCGGCGATGAAGCGGCTGTCGCTGGACGTGGCGGGATACGCGTTTCCGCTGCAATTCTGGGTGCAGGCGGCGGCAAAGTGCTTAACAGTGCGCGAGCTGCCGGTGCGATTGATTTACCAGGATCCGTCGCGGCATTTCGGCGGCATGCTGGATAATCCGGAGGCGCGGCTTCAGCATTATCTGGATGTGTTCAATCGGGAATTGGCGCGGGTGAACTGGCGCGGGCGTTGTGGGGCGACGCAGGCGTGCGGTAGCCGGGCGCGCTAGCCAAGCCGGCACTTCTTTTGATGGCACCTCAATCGACTGAATCATCGCTTCCGTTTGATTCGCTGAGCGCGCCGGCGAAAGACGGCGAGGTGCTTGTTGTTCCCGGAGTAGTTGAATTAGCCGGGCTGGCTGAGCGAAATCGGGCGGCACGGCGCGGGATGCGCGTGGAGTTGCTTGGGGAGGCCGTTGAGCCGCTAGCAGGGAATGGGCCGTTGGTGTTGATGGCGGGGCACCAGCCGGAATTCTTGCACGCGGGAGTCTGGATCAAGAACGTGGTTGTATCGCGCGTGGCGCGGGCGTGCGGCGGGCGCGCGACCTCGTTGGTGGTGGACAGCGATGAGGTGGTGGATGCCGAGCTGCGCTGGCACTTGAATGAGGCCGGGACGCTGAGCGTGCGACGACTGGCGCTTGCGGGGAGCGGGACGTTTGAGCAGCTTGAGAAGCGAAGCGACGCGGAGTGGCGGGCGTGGTTCGCGATGGTTCCGGCGGCAATTCGCGAGGATGCGGGGCGCGGGATGCCCGCGTTCGTCGAGGCGTTTGTGAAGGGCGAGGGGGACTACGTTTCGCGGTGGGAGCGCGGAGTGAGCGCGATTGATCGGGCGGTTGGCGAGGAGACGCCGGAGTTTGTGCGTGTGAGCGCTTTTGAGCATGGTGAATGTGCGCGGATTTGGCGGCGGTTTGTCGGGCACTTGCTGATCCGGGCGCGGGAGATGGCGGGGCATTACAACCTGGCACTTGCGGAGTATCGGGAGCGACGCGGGATTCACGGGACGCGGCATCCGATTCCGGATTTGTTGATCGGCGGCGAGCGATTGGAAACGCCGCTGTGGGCAGTTGGCGTGGGTGCGGCGCGCGAGCGATTGTTTGTTTGGGAGCGGGCGGGCGCGGTGGAACTGTATGCGGGGGAGAGACGAATCGGTGTGTGCGAGGGTGGCGAGACCGCGCTGGAAAGCGGTTGGAGCATTCGGCCGCGGGCGCTCACGCTGACGACGTTCTTACGCCTGTTTGCGTGCGATGTGTTTGTGCACGGGCTGGGTGGCGCGAAATATGACCAGATTGCGGATGGGTGGATGCGGCGGGCGTTCGCGATTGAGCCGCCGGGGTATGCTTGCGCGACGGCAACACTGCGGCTGCCGCTGGCACGGCGGGATGCGAACGTGGGGAACCTGATTGCGTTGCAGCGGACGATACGAGATCGCCAGTACAACCCGCAGCGGCTGATTTCGGAAGCAACGGGCCGCGTGGCGATGGCGATCGAGGCGCGGGCGGGGGCCATTGAGGAATCGGGGCGATTGCGGGAGACGGCGAGATCGGACCATGCGCGACGACGCATGGTCAGTGCGATCATTCGGGAATTAAACCGGACGTTGGAACGGCAGCTTCCGGCGGGGCCGGGTGATGCTGAGATCGAGGCGCTTCGGGCGGAAATTGCGCAAAACCGCATCGCCGATGATCGGGAGTGGTTTGTAGGGCTGCACGAGACGCGGCGGCTCGCGGGGCTTTGCGAGCGGCTGGCAAGTCCTGCGTAGGGCGCGGGTTCGCGGTTCAACCGGGGGAGCGGGGGAGGTCGATATTGGGCTGTGCCGCGCCCGGGCTGCGCGCGTAAAGTCCGGGCGTGGGTGGAGCGTCCGGTGATCTATTTTTCCGCGAGCATGTGGTTGGCCGCGACAGTGATGCTGGCTTGGGGCGTGCGCGCAGTTTGGCGGGGCGTGGTTTCGCCGCGGACGCTGAATATCGCCCTGTCGCCGGGGACGCTGATTGCGCAGCTGGGGATGATTGTCGCGCTGCTGATGACCGAGCAGGGGGCGGGGCCGGTTTCGTTTCTCGGGGAGGACGACGCGGAGAAGGATGAAAAAGAGGAGGCAGCGCGGGTTCCGTTTCTGCAGGCGGTGTTAATGGGATTGCTGCCGCTGGTGACGGTGGGAGCGGCGATGGCGTTGATTCTGGTGGGGCCGGGGGCGGGGCTGATCGAGCCGGTGTCGGCGGATCATGTATCGCTTTCGCCGCCGCAGGATTTGTCGGCGTTCTGGACGCAGATCAGGCATCTGGTGACGCTGACGGAGGAGACGCTCAATTCGCTGCGCGTGAGGGACTGGGGCAGCTGGCCGACCTGGATGCTGACTTACTTGCTGGTGTGCCTGGTGATGCAGCTTGCGCCGCCGGCGCGGAGCAGCTATGGGCGGTTCTACGCGATCGGGCTGGTTGGAGTGGCGGGGGCGCTCATTGGGACGCTGGTACCGGGACTGCCGGGCTTGATTCTGGCGGCGTGGCCGCGGCTGGTCTTCGTGTGCGGATTGCTGCTGTTGATTCTGACGGTGAGCTTGTTTCTGCGGGGCGGGGTGGCGGTGGTGCGGGACTTTTTGAAGTAGTGCCGATGTTTTCAGCATGGCAGATGCGCTGACGGGCGGACGATCGGGCGGGGCCGGGGACTATCGGCGAAAAATCGTGAGCGTCGCGGGGCTGTTGCCGAGTCTGGAAGAGGCGCGGCGGCAGGGGTGGACGATCGTTCAGTGTCACGGGTGCTTCGACATCGTGCACCCGGGGCATGTGCGATACTTGCAATTCGCGCGGCAGCAGGGGGACATTCTGATTGTTTCGATCACCGGAGATGCGGCGATCGACAAGGGAGAGCTGCGGCCCTACATCCCGGAGGAACTGCGGGCTGAGAATCTGGCGGCGCTGGAGTTTGTTGATTATGTGGTCGTCGACGCGAATTCGTCGGCGTGCAAACTGCTGGGGACGCTGCGGCCGGATGTGTATGTGAAGGGGCAGGAATACGCGACGAGCAGTCATGCCGGTTTCGTGGCGGAGCGCGAGACGGTGGATTCGTACGGGGGGCGGGTGGTTTTTTCGAGCGGGGATGTGGTTTTCTCGTCGACGCGGCTGATCGAGTCGCTGGAGTCGGACGAGGGGCTGGATCGGCAGCGGCTGGCGTCGGTTTGCGGGCGGCATGGGATCGGGTTTGAGACGCTGAACGGATTGCTGGAGGCGATGCGGCGGAAACGCGTGCTGGTGGTGGGGGACAGCGTGGTCGAGCGGTATGTGCTGTGCGAAGCGGAGAGCATCGCGAGCGAAGCGCCGGTGATGTCATTGCGGGCGCTGGATCATCGCGAGTACGCAGGCGCGGCGGCGGCGATCGCGATGCATGCGGCGGGGCTGGGTGCTTCGGCGGCGCTGGTGACGACGCTGGGAAGCGACGAGCGTTCGGAGTGGCTGCGGCGGCAGCTTCGCAATGCGAATGTCGAATTGATTGTGCCGGGGACGCGACGGGCGGCGGCAGCGCGGACGCGATATCTGGTGGACGAGCAGAAGGTGATGCGGGTCGAGGAGGCGGAAGTGTGCCCGCTGGATTCGATCGGGGAGCGGCAGGCTGCGGAGCTGTTGCTGGACCAGGCGCGCGGGGCGGATGTTGCGATCGTTTGCGATGGCGGGCTGGGGACGATTACGCCGGGTTTGTTGAATCGTCTCGGCGGCGGCTTTCATCAGCGTTGCGCGGCCGTGATCGGGACGCCGTTTGAGCGGCGGGCTGACATGCTGGCTCTGCGGCATCTTTCACTGTGTGTCTGTTCGGAGCGGCAACTGCGGGCGACCAGCCGGGACAGCGCGACGGGGCTTTCGTCGCTCGCGTATCAGGCGCTGGCGACGACGCAGTCGCAGCGATTGCTGGTCACGCTGGGCAAGCGCGGCATGGTGACGTTTGAGCGGCCGACGCTCGATCCGAGCAGCGCGGAGTGGGCGGGGCGATTGCGGAGCGAGCATTTGCCGGCGCTGGCTGGGCACGCGCGGGATCGGGTCGGGTGCGGCGAGGCGGTTGCGGCAGCGTCAGGATTGGCGATGGCGGTGGGGGCATCGCTGATGCAGGCGGCGTACTTCGCTTCGGCGGCGGCGGCGATCGAGGTGGAGCGATTGGGGCATGTGACGCTCGGGTCGGGGATGTTGCGCAACTGGTTGCGGCGGCGCGAGGAATTACGCGGGGACGATGCCGAGGTGGTCGCGGAGCCGCGAGTGAGTGCGGCGGCGGTGTGAGATGGCGGCGAGTCGATTCGGGGCGCGGACGCGGCTGAGCGTCGTCATTCCGACGCGGAATCGGCGGGAGGAGCTGGCGCGATCGTTGCCGGCGGTGTTGCGCGAGCTTCGCGAGGGGGACGAGGCAATCGTGGTGGATAACGGATCGTCGGACGGGACCTTGGCGGCGCTGCGGCCGCGCTTTGGCGACGTGCGGTGGATTGAGCTGGGGAAGAATCTGTCGTGTGCGTCACGAAACGTTGGGGCGGGGGCTGCGCGGGGCGACGTGCTGGTGATGATGGACGACGACAGCGTTCCGGAGCCCGGGGCGTTTGATGCGATTCGAAGCGTGTTTGAAGAGGACGACGGCGTTGGGGCAGTCGCGTGTCGCATCCGGCTGATGAATTCGCCGGGGCGGCATGACGCGGGCGGGTTGGCCGGCGTGGTGGTGAACTGCGGGGCAGCGATCCGATGCGAGGCGTTTGTGAGTGTCGGGGGGTACCCGATCGGGTTCGACTATTACGCTGAGGAATACGATCTTTGCTGCAAGCTGTGGCTGGCGGGGTGGCGGATTGTGCCGCGCGGGGAGATTTCGTTTCTGCATGCGCGAAGTCTGGTGAACCGTGACGCGAACCGAATGGTGGCGCGGCTCGTACGGAATAATCTGGAAGTGTGGGGCCGGTATGCCCCGACGGCGCAGCGCGAGCGGCTGATGATCGAGACGATCGATCGGTATTCGGGCGTGGCGCGAAAAGAGGATGCGTTGGCTGGTTTTGGGCGCGGACTTGCGGAGTGGAGGGCCGAGGCGGCCGTACTGACGCGGCGAGCGCGGCCGCTGGCGAACGGGCAGATGGACGAGCTGTTCGGGATATCGGTGGCACGGGCGCGGCTGCGTCGGCAGCGGGATCGGCTGGCATTGCGACGGGTCGGTGTGTGGGGGCGCGGCAAAGGATGTCCGCAGTTGATTGACCTTTTGCGAGAGGTTCATCTGGATGTCGTCGCGATCTATGAGGATGTGAGGGTGGAGGAGCGATGGCAGGGTTGCAGCGTCCGGCCGCGGGAGGCGGTTCGCGATGATCGGCTGGACGGCCTGGTTCCGGGAACACTTTCGCTGGGGGCGGCCGAGGACCTCTCGGCGGAATTGCGCGGGGCATATCCGGACGTAGCCACCGTGACCGCGATCGACTGGTCGGCGGTGACGCATGGGTCGGTTCGAACTTATTGAAGATAAATATCAACCGCAAAGGCGCGCGGTCCGAATCATGCTTCGGTGAAGGACATTGCGTTGATCCGCGATTGTTCCTTCCAACGGAAACTGTGGCCCTATTGGGGGGGCCTGGGCTAATATCGCAGCGCGTATCCAGGAGACGCACACATGAGTCGCATCAATACGAACGTCCCGTCGCTTGTGGCCGCCCGCGTTTTGACACAACAGACGGCGAATTTGCAACAGTCGCTTCAGCGGTTGAGCACGGGTCTTAAGATCAACAACGGCTCGGACGACCCGGCCGGCCTGATTGCGTCGGAATCGCTGCGGAACGAGGGTCGTGCGTTGTCGGCGGCACTCGAGAACGTGAGCCGGGCGCGAACGATCGTTTCGACGACCGAAGGGGCGTTGGGCGAGGTGAGCTCGCTGCTGCTGGAGCTCGAGTCATTGGTTGACGGTTCGGCGAACTCGGCCGGGCTCTCCAACGATGAAATCACGGCGAATCAGTCGCAGATTGACTCGATTCTCGACTCGATCAACCGAATCGCGACGACGACGCAGTTCAACGGCAAGAAACTGCTGAACGGCGATCTGGGTTATACGACGTCGGGCATCACGAGCAGCAAGCTGGCGCGAGTTCAGTTGTACGGCGTGGGCATTCCGTCCGGCCAGAAGCTGGCGGTCGCGGTGAACGTGACTGCTTCGGCACAGACGGCACGATTGAATCTTGTGGCCGGCGGTGCGACCACGGGCTTGCTTGCCTCGGGACTGCTTTCGGGCACCAACAATGCGACCATTCAGGTCAAGGGATTGCTCGGTCAGCAGACGCTGAGCTTCGCCGGCGGCACGGTCAACTCGGCAGTGCGCAATACGATTAACTCTTATACGTCCCTGACGGGCGTTTCGGCTTCCTTGTCGGGCCAGTCGCTGCGGTTCAACAGCACGGCGTACGGCCTGGACGCGTTCGTATCGGTCTCGGCGACGAGCGGTGCGTTCGGCGTGAGCGGCGGCGACTCGGGCGCTACGCTCGATAAGGGCAAGGACGCGAGCGTCAAGATCAACGGTCAGAACGCCAGCGTTAAGGGCCTGGCCGCATCAGTGCGGGCCGGCGGGCTGGACGTTGCGATCGATCTGTCGAGCTCCTTCGGAACAGCCGTCGGGTCGTCGACGTTCTACGTCACGGGCGGCGGGGCGGACTTCGCGATTTCGCAGGATCTGACGCTGTCGGGACGTGCGAGTCTGGGCGTCGATTCAGTGCAGACTTTGAATCTTGGCGACGCGACGAACGGTTATCTTTCGACGCTGGCGAACGGCGGGACCAACGCGCTGTCGGCCAAGAATTTCGATAAATCGCAGGCGATTATCCGCTCGGCGATTGACCAGGTCTCGGCATTCCGCGGCCGCCTGGGGGCGTTCGACAAGAACACCCTGTCGTCAACCGAGAATTCGCTGCAGATTGCGTACGAAAACGTTCAATCGGCGGACAGCGCGATTCGCGATACGGATTTCGCGCTGGAGACGAGCCGACTGACGCGGGCGCAGATTTTGCTCCAGTCAGCGACGCAGACACTGCAGCTTGCGAACCAGGCGCCGACACAGATTCTTTCGCTGCTTCGGTAAGCGGCAGGGACTAAAGGCGTCCGATAAGCCCTTCGTCTCAAAATGAGCGGTCGAATCCGCTCAAGGGTTGGGGAAAAAGAGACGAACAAGGCGATGATGAAACATCGACCGCCCCAGTTTGACGCGATCGCGACGCACAGGGATGTGCGAGGCGAGGTCAGAACGAGGGGCGCTTCGATCGGCTGATCTGGAAGATCGGCGGCTTAATCAACCCCCCGTGGAGCGGCGCTACGGCGCCAGCGAGCGGGGCGCGACAGACTTCCGAGGGATGCGGCGTCGGAGACGCCTGCGGATGGGGTCGCAAGGCCGCGAGATTGTCCGGTTGAACCGGCAATCCCACGGCCAACGGTGCACAAGGTGGTGCGCCGCGGGCGGGTCCGCTTCAAGGATGGCGGGCCCCAGCGTTCACGGAGGACGCCATGAGCCGGATCAACGCCAATCTTTCGTCGCTTCAAGCGATTCACAAACTTGTATCCAACCAGAAGGATTTGTCGACGCGACTGGAGCGATTGAGCTCCGGTCTGCGGATCAACCGCGGGGTAGATGACCCGGCGGGCTTGATCGCGTCGGAGTCGCTGCGTTCGGAGCTGAAGGGGATCGGCCAGGCGATCGACAATTCGTCGCGGGCGATCAACGTGGTGGCGACGGCGGACGCCGCGCTATCCGAAGTCTCGAAGCTGCTGCTCGACGTCCGCGGACTTGTGAACAAGTCGGCGAACGAAGGCGCGCTGTCGGACACCGAGATTCAGGCGAACCAGCTGCAGATCGATTCGCTGCTGGAGAGCATTGACCGCATTGCCAATACGACGCAGTTCAACGGCAAGAAGCTGTTGAATGGTGAGCTGGCCTATACGACGTCGGGGATCTCCACGAACGCGCTGCCACGCGTTCAGCTCTTCGGGGCGCGGGTTCCGGCGGGCGGGACGCTGCCGGTGATCGTGTCGGTCACGCAGTCGGCGCAGACCGCACGATTGAACGTGGCGGCCGGCGGCGGGACGGGGCTGTCGTCGTCCGGGTACCTATCTTCGACGAACAATATCACCATTCAGGTGCGCGGTTCGCTGGGGACGGAGTCGTTCAGTTTCACGGGCGGAACGGCAAACTCGGCGATTCGGAATACTATCAATACTTTTGCGAGCTTGACGGGCGTTTCAGCGTCGCTGTCGGGTAATTCGCTGCGGCTGAACAGCACCGGGTTCGGGTCAGACGAGTTTGTCTCGGTGACTGCGACGAGCGGTGCATTCGGCGTGAGCGGCGGCGACTCGGGAACGAATCTCGACAAGGGCCGGGACGCGGGCGTGCGGATCAACGGCCAGGCCGCCTCGGTGAAGGGGCTGTTCGCGACGATTCGCACGAACGGTCTGGACCTGGCGCTCGATCTTTCGTCCACATTCGGGACATCAATCGGGAGCACCAATTTCAGCATTACGGGTGGCGGGGCGCAGTTCCAGATCGGGCCGAATGTGAATTCGGACGGTTTGGTGAGCGTCGGACTGCCGTCGATCAACACGACCGGATTGGGAAGCGGGACGGCGGGATACCTCGAGTCGCTGAAGACCGGTCAGGCACACTCGGTCGTCGGCGGGGATTACACGCATGCCGAGGAGATCGTGAACGCCGCGATCGAGCAGGTGGCGGTGTTCTCGGGTCGGCTGGGTGGATTCCAGCAGAACCAGCTCGAAACAAACATTAATACGCGTCAGGTGGCGTTCGAAAACGTGCAGGCGGCAGAGTCAGCGATTCGGGATGCGGATTATGCGACTGAGGTCGCGGCGCTCACCCGAGCACAGATTCTCGTGCAATCGACGACTCAGATTCTGACGATTGCCAACCAGTCGCCACAAAACGTCCTGTCGCTTCTCCGCTAGGCGTTAGGGCGGCAGAATTTGCGGACCTCGTTTCCGGAACGAGGGTCCGAGGGGGAAATCACTTAGACCGGGTCGGCTGACGGCCGATAGATCGGTTGAGTGAATCGCCGGACGGGAGCTTTAGATGCCCGGAATTGAGACGTGTGAATCGACTTGCCGCAGGCGGGGCTTTGTCCTGACTTGCTACGTGGATGGCAAGAAGCGATTCCGGGCAGTGCGCGCGTCGGCGGGCGAGACGCATCAAGTGGTCGTAGAGTCGGAGCCGCGCAACGACTCCGACCAGGGCCGCGTGCATCGCACCCATTGATTCCGCCGGCAGCCGGGCGCCACGCCGCCTGAGCCACCCCGTCATTCCAACTTCCGGAGGCAACACACCATGGGGACCGTCTCCAGCGGGATCGGCCTGATCTCGGGATTGAATATTCAGCAACTGGTGGACAGTCTGATCGCAACGCGGTCACGACCAGTTGATCTGCTCAAGTCTCGAATTCAGCAGGGGACAGCGGTCCGTACGGCATACCTGGACCTTTCGGCGCGGTTACTGGCGCTCAAGAGCACATTCTCAAAGTTGAACAGCACGGACGCGTTTCGGGCGGCCGAGGCCACAAGTTCGAATGAAAACACGCTGACGGCGACAGCGGGCACTTCGGCGACGCCGGGGAGCTATGTTTTTACGGTGCGGAGTCTGGCCGCGTCGCAGCAGCTTATTTCGAGCGGGTTCGCGTCGCGCGACGCGAGTTTTCTGACGCCTGGGCGCCTGACTTTCGAACGGAATGATGCGCGACTGGATCGCGGGACGGCGCTGGGGTCTTTGAACGGCGGCGCGGGCGTTCGGACGGGGAAGATTCGCATAACGGATCGGGCGGGCGGTAGCGCGCAGATCGACCTGACGACGGCGCAGAGCGTGTCTGACGTGCTGACGGCGATTAACGGACAATCGACGGCGGCGGTCCGCGCGACGGTGGAAGGGGATCGGATCGTATTGACGGACCAGACGGGGGCCGCGGCCGGGTCAGTGGTAGTCGAGGATCTGGGGGGCGGGTCTGCGGCGCTGGATCTTGGGATTCGCGGATCGAGCGCGACTGGCCGGCTGGAGGGCGGTGATGTCGTTCGGCTCTCGGCCACAACGCAGCTGACGGCGCTTCGGGACGGTAATGGAATTCGGGTGCACGGGGTCAGTGACGACTTTCGGGTGACGCTGGCGGACGGTTCGGCGGTGGATGTGAACCTGTCCGGGAAGCTGAGAAATGATCTGTCGCTGGCCGGGCTAAACGGTGGGGGCGGAGTTCCGGCGGGGAAGATTCTGGCGAAGAATCGCGCGGGGCAAACGGCGGAGATTGATCTGGCCGGGGCGCAGACCGTCGGGGATGTAGTCAATGCGATTCAAGGAGCCGGTCTTAATTTGACCGTGACTATCGTCGGCGCGAAGTTCGTCGTGACGGATGGGTCGACGGGCGACGGGACTTTGTCGTTTGCGGAGGTCGGGAATGGGACGACCGCGACAGCGCTGGGCCTGACGACTGCGGCGATTGGTAATTCGCTGACGGGGCGAGACGTGTATCGGGTAGCGACAATCGGCGATGCGCTGCGGGAGATCAATCTTGATTCGCAGAACGCCGGGCGATTGAGCGCGGAGATTTCGCCGGACGGCGATCGGATCCGGCTGATCGATCAGACGAGCGGTGCTGGGGCCATTTCCGTATCGGCGTTGAGCGATTCTTCGGCCGCATCGGACCTGGGATTGCTGCGCGATGGGTCGGGCGGGGCGATCGTTTCGGGCCGTTTGAATTCCGGGCTGAACTCGGTGTTGCTGCGAAGTTTGAATGGCGGTTCGGGGGTTGGCAGCGGCGTTATTCAGATTACGGATCGGACCGGCGCTTCGGCGAACGTCGATTTAACGGGGGCCGAAACGCTGGATGACGTGATTCGTGGGATCAACTCGGCGGGTGTCGGGGTCGTAGCTCGCGTAAGTGCATCCGGGCTGGGGATCGAGGTGGCGGACACGAGCGGCGGCACTGCCAACTTGAAAATCGCGGACGTGAGCGGCGAGCTGGCGCGCGGGCTCGGGATTACGGTCGACGCTGCGGTGGGGCAGGTTTCGAAGGCCAACCTGCAGCGGCAGTATGTCTCGGAGAGCACGCGACTGGATTCGTTCCGCTCGTCGATTGCGTTTTCGCGTGGGAAGTTTCGAATCACCGACAGCACGGGTGCGTCGGCGGTGGTGGATCTGACGCAAGGCGATGAGAAGACGATCGGGGCGGTCATCGCGGAGGTCAATTCGCGCGGGATCGGCGTTCGGGCTTCCATTAACGCGAACGGCGACGGACTGTTGCTGACGGACACGGCCGGCGGGTCGGCGTTGATGACGGTTTCTGAAGAGGGCGGAAGCACGGCGAAGAGTCTCGGCATTCTAGGATCGGCGGCGACCGGAACAACCACGATCGATGGATCGCTGGAGCGCGGAATTGACGTGCTGGCGACCGACACACTGGACACGTTGATTGACAAGATCCGCGGTTCGGGGGCGGCAGTAAACGCTTCGCTGCTAAATGACGGAAACTCGGCGAATCCTTATCGACTGAGTCTGGCGAGCACGCAGTCGGGCGAATCGGGGCGGCTGGCGATCGATGTCGGCGCCACGGGATTGTCGCTGGCGACGCTGGTGGAGGGCCGCGACGCGAAGGTGTTGTTCGGGCCGCCGGACTCAACGCAGCCGCTGGTGCTGACGAGCGCGACGAACACGCTGGCGGACGCGATTCCGGGCGTTTCGCTCAATCTGCTGGCGGCTTCGGATCAGCCGGTGACGGTGAACGTGGCGCGGAGCGCGGACACGCCGGCGGCGGCATTGAAGGCGTTTGTCGATGGGTATAACGCGATCGCGGATCGGATCACGGAGTTAACGAAGTTCAACTCGGAGACGAACCAGCGCGGGTTGTTGCTGGGGGACGCCACGGTTGAGCGAATTCAGTCGCGGCTGGCGTCGCTGGTGACAAAGCGGGCGACGAACGGGTCGGCGGGATTCGACCGGCTGTCTTCGGTTGGAGTGACCGTTTCGTCGGGTGGGAAGCTAAGCTTTGACGAGGATCGATTCCGGGCGCAGTACGACGCAAATCCGCAGGCGGTCGAAACGCTGTTCGCGGACGCGACGAGCGGGTTGGCGGCGACGTTTGACGCACAGTTCGACCAGATGACAAACGACGACACCGGCATCTTGCCGCGGGCGGAAGAGTCGTTGGGGAAGACGCTCGATCTGCTGTCGGATCGGCAGGCGGCGTTGGAAGCGTCGCTCGAAAAGCAGAGGGCGCAGTTGATGGCGAAATTCCAGGCGTCGGAACAGGTCCTGGCGCAGCTTCAGTCGCAGCAATCGGCGTTGACGGGCTTCAAGTCGGTGACGGCGACGTAGGGCCGGCGAGATTGGGCCGGAAATAGCTTAAGAGCGTCCCTGGGCCGACCGATTTCGCCAGCATCGGCCCGTTCAACGCGGACTTCGTTTCGCGAGCGGCCGACGGGCGAGCAGGAATGGCGACCATGGCCGGCGAATCGTCAAATGAGTATCTGAAGAACGCGGTGCTGACGGCGCCGCCCGAGCAGCTTCAACTGATGCTGTATGACGGGGCCATTCGATTCGCCGGGCAGGCGCGGACGGCCATGGAGCAGAAGCAGTTTGACGCGAGCTGCGAACTCCTGCTGAAGGCGCAGCGTATTGTCCTAGAGCTTCAGAATGGGCTACGGCCGGATGTGAATCCGTCGCTGTGCGGCCAGATGGCGGCGCTGTATCAGTTCATCTATCGACGGCTGGTGGACGCGAATATGCAGCGAGACGCCACGGCAATCGACGATGCTTTGCGGATTCTGGGGCACCAGCGCGAGACCTGGGACCTGCTGATTCAGAAGCTGCGCGAGAACAGCACGAGTATCGCGACGGTGGCCGTTCGCGCGAGCGAGCCGGCCAAGCTCAGCATTCGCTGTTGAACCTCGGTCGAAACATCCGCTTTATTCGGTAGCCCGAATCCCGCACCCCGCGACGTTGACGGGGGCGCGGGGCGTTTCTATATTCGGTTCGGTCAACTGTCGCCGAGGTCGATCGCATGTCCCATTGTCGCACGTCGTGGGTTCGAGTTTGTTTGCCGGCCGATTTGAGATTCTGGAGCGCGGTGCTCTGCGCCTGCGCAATGTCATGCGGTCTGGCGTCGGCGTCGGGGGCTGACCCGGCGGCGCCGACATCGGCGCCGGCGAGCCAGCCATCGCGCATGTCGGGATCGCAGCGGGCACAACAGGCGGAGGAACTGGGGCGTAAGGCACTGGCGGCGTACGACGCCGGCGATTACGTCGCCGCGGCGGATTTCGCGGATCAGGCGTTCAGGAATCGATCAGATCAGCCGGAGGCGACGATTACATACGCACTGTTGCTGAAGGATCGCGACCCGCGCCAGGCGCTCGACCTGGTGAAGAAATACACGGATGATCGGGGCAAGCGCGATTATCGCGGTTACGAAGTGGGCGGCGACATCTACATGAAGTCGAACAGTCCCGGACAGGCGGCGAATTTCTATTTGCAGGCGCTGCAGTGGTCAGACAACATCGTCTCCAAGCGGGCCGTGAAGGCGGAAATCCGGATGAAGCTGGCCGAGGCGCAGTCGATGCGGCAATTGTGCAAAGATGCGGTGTCGAATGCGGAGCAGGCGGTCCGGGGTTTACAGCAAACGGCCGATCTGCAGTGGCGGATGGCAAGGGTTTATAACAAGTGCGGCAAGTCGGCGGAATCGGCCGCGGCAATGGAGTTGGCGGTCAAACTTCTGCGCGGCGAGATCGAAGGGATGAAGCGAGACGAGCTGCGGCAGTTCAACGAGCTTTACTCTCGTTTGACGATGCGCGATGAGATACTCCGGGCGCAATACAAAGTGCTCAACGAAAAGCTTGAGAAACTTACAGGTGAGAAGAAGGGGACCGGCGAAGTACGAATGAGCATGGCGCGTGCGATGGTCGAGCAGGCGGAAAACGATCGCATGATCAAGCTGACGCGCGCTGCGGGGCTCGTGCAGGATGCGGTCCAACAAGATGAGAAGCGCATAGAATACTATCTTCTACTGGCGGAAATTGAGGAGGCGATTGGATTTCGCGCGTCAGCCGTGGCAGCGTTGCTGAAGGCGCGTGCGGTGAATCCATCTGATGCGCGTGTTTCGGAAGCGCTCAGGCGGCTCAATCCGGGGGCGGCCAGTGCAAGCGGGGGCGGGGCCGGGGTGAGTAGCCCCATTCCGGCAAGCCAGCCGGCACGGCCTACTTCGGCGCCGGCCGGCAAGCCGTAAGACGGGGATCGCCGCGAGCAATCTTTGCCGCGATCAAGCCAGGGCATCAAGCCGGTCATCGAGGGGGGTCGATAAGCTCAACGAGGCTTATCGGACAGGACGCCGCGCGTGCGAGGCGTTTGGTTCAGTTGAGCCCATCGCCGTCCGACCGTTCCATGATCAGGCATCAACGTCGTCAACATTTCCGGGCTGATTCGCGTCGAATGATTCTTTCGACTTTGGCATCGTTGCTTGCGACCGGTGGGCTACTTTTCGTCGGGCCTGCGGGCTGCGAGAAGAAGAAGGCGGAGATCGTTGAGACGAGTCCGTATCCGCCGGGATTCGCGCTGGCCATCGCGCCGGCGCTGAACTTCAGCGGCTCGTCCGACGTGGATCCGGTGAAGGTGGCGGACACGTTTGCGTCCGAGCTTGGATCGACGGCCGGATTGAACATTCTCCCGGTCAATCGAGTGATGGCGATCCTGGCGCGCGAGGGGAAGTGGCAGATCGAATCGCCGGCGCATGCGGTGCGTGTGGCCCGTCAACTCGGCTGCGACGCAATCATTGTTCCGGCATTGACGGATTATGAACCGTACACGCCGATCGTGGTGGGCCTGGCGGCGCAACTATACGTCGTGCCCGAGGCGGACGCGGCGCAGACGGGAGCGGCTTTAGCTAATAATCCGGCAAAATCGGCGCCGGATGTCGCAAATGCACTCTCGCCGCGGGCGCAGGTTCGGACGGTTTACAACGCATCTCATGCCGATCTGGCCGATCGCGTAAAAAAATATGGGAAGGTGCGAGATGCAGATAAAAGCCCCTACGCTTGGCGCCGATATATGTTGAGCCAAGAGCTCTTCTTGAGGTTCTGTTGCTGGGACAGCGGGAACCGACTGATGGAGCAGGAGCGGCAGCGCATTTCGGGCGCGGCCGCGGGCGACGAAGAGTGAGGAAGCCGCGATGCAGGCAACGATGCAGCAACTGTCGCTGGTGAAGGGTGGTCATCGATACGTGTTTCGCTATCCATCGGGCGGCGAGGCGGACGTGATCGGGGCCTTCGCGTCGTTGGCGAGCGATCCGGCGAGTAACTTTGACTGGTTCGACGCGGCCGTACTGAGTTATCAGATGGGCCGGCGTCTTGAACTTGAACTGGACCGGAGCGAGCCGCGATAATCGAGGATCGCTTCTTGTGGCGGGCGATCTGTCCCGCCGTTTACTCGGGGTAGGGTGGAGCCGTACCCAGTCATTCTGTGGCCGTTGGACCGCGGAGGCGGACCCTGGCCGGATTCCAGGGCGAACGAAAACCATGATCGCCGAAACGAGTCCCGCAACCATGACTGCTGAAGTGGCGCATCCCCTGATCCAGGAGTTCCTGAACTACCTGCGATTCGAACGGCACTTCTCGCCGCATACCGCGAAGTGCTACGCGGCGGACCTGCACCAGTACTGCGAGTTTCTGGTTTACGGCGAATCGGCCGGGGCCGCTCCGGGGAGCAGCGCACCGCCGATGGGCATGTCTCCGTCGACGCGCATGGGCGGCGTTGGCGGCGGCGTTGCCGCGAGCGGGCACGGCCCGCTTTCAACGATGCCGCAGACTCGCGCGACGCTGGAGATCAGCGACGAGGATCTTCGCCAGCGTCTGGTGGGTACCGACGCGAATGTGATCCGGCGTTTCCTCGGCTTCCTGCGACAGCGGGAGTACGCCAAGGCGACGACGGCGCGCAAGCTGGCGACACTGCGCAGCTTCTACAAGTACTGTCTGCGCCGGAATCACATCACGACGAATCCGGTCGCGACGATCCGTACGCCTAAGCAGGAGAAGCGCCTGCCGAAGTTTCTGAGCGTCGAGGATATTCAGAAGTTGATGGCGTCGCCGGATGACGGGTCACTGCTGGGCTCGCGCGACCGGGCAATGCTTGAGACGTTGTACTCAACCGGCGTGCGCGTCAGCGAGCTGGTGGCAATGAACGTCGAAGATGTCGATCTGATGGGGCAGTCGATCAAGGTTCGGGGCAAGGGCCGGAAAGAGCGGCAGGCGCCTGTCGGGCCGACGGCTCTGGCAGCCATCAAGAAATACCTGGAACTGCGACGCGCGGATGCGCGGAGCGCCGTATTCGATGCAAGGTCGTTGTTCGTGAACAAGCACGGCCAGCGGCTGAGTACCCGAAGTGTCCGACGGAAGCTGGACAAGTACCTACTGGCATGCGGACTAGACCTTACTATCAGCCCGCACACGCTTCGGCACACATTCGCGACACACATGCTCAATAATGGGGCGGATTTGCGAAGTGTTCAGGAGATGCTGGGGCACCGATCATTAAGCACGACGCAGGTTTATACGCACGTTGCGAACTCCAAAATCAAGGAGTCCTACGACGACGGGCATCCCCGGGCGTAGGTCTTCAGAGTACTGATTCATCAAATGGGTCGCGCGAAATAGCGCGGCCCGTTTTATTGCGCCGATCGAGACTCTCCTGGCTGCAGGCTGGCCGCAAGTAGCGACAGTATCAGATCGCGCTAACTCTCCCGGGCGTGTGCGGTTTTTCTTGCCGTAGCGCGGTGAATGTGGGAGAATCGTAAGTAGCACTAATTCGGCGGGGTCGGGAAGCGGGTTACGGGTGGAAGGCGTTGTTGGCCGGACGGGTCCGCGTAAGCGGTCGGCTGATGATGCCTGGCGAGCCAAACGGAATCTGCGCGGTACATGTCTCATGACCGCGGGTCGTTCGAGGGTGCCATATGCGTTTGTCTGCGCGCTTTGTTCTCGTGCTTGGTTTTACACTCGTTGGGATTTCAAATGCGTCCGGGGTTCCGCTGCAGATGCGGCTGACCGCACCGCGCCGAATGATCAACAATAAGAGCTTGACCATTCTGGCGGAGATGCTGGACGAGAACGGAAACGTTGATTGGCAGCCGTGTGGCGGACTCGGGAGTGTGTCGGTCGTGCGTGCTGGCGACAACATACCCGTATCGTTCAGCACGGTCGTATTTGACCTGCATGCGGGCACGCCGCCTGCGGATTCGATGCGCTTCTACAGCGGCATCGGGAGCGTCACGCTCGTCCTGGATGGCGGCACGAATGAGCCGGGCGGCGACATCATCGTATCGGTTAGTTTTGGCGGACTGACCAGCTCGAGGCGCGTGACAGTATTGAGCGCCCCGCCGATGCGAACGCTGTACGGGACGTTGACCGGCGATCAATTGAATTGGAGTCCTAATGACGGCGTCGTGCACCTGACTGGGAATTGCAGTGTGCCGGCCGGTTCGACGTTGAATATCGAACCCGGGACGCTGGTTATGGTGGATGCGGGGTTTCCAAATGCGGGGACGATGATTGCCGTGGACGGTTCGCTGGAGGCACCGGGGACGGCAGATGAGCCGATTTTCTTTTTTCCAAGCAACCCCGGCGGAGCCCTGCGCCTTAACGCCAGCTGCGCGGAGCCCAATTCAAATTACTTTGCCTGGCAGGGCATGCAACACCTGGGAAGTGGTTCGTCGCTGTACAGGCATGTGTTCATCACCGGCGCTGGAAACGGTGAGCAGGTTGGGCACACGCGAGCGCCGATCCTTGCGTATGACGGGCCGCACTCGACAGTGATCGATCGTTGCGTGTTCGCGGACAACAATGGCAAGGCGGTGTATGGGGCCGGGACTGGCACGTACACGGTTCGCGATACGCTTGTTACCCGTTGCGGGCATGGCACGGAATTCACGAGCAATGGGTACTGGACGCTGCTGGTCGAGGGGTCGTGGTACACGGGAATCGGCTTTGGACCGAAGGCATGCGATCGCGACGGCGATTGTATCAACGTACGAGGCACGGACGCGGCCAACGGCGGACCGAAGGTCATTCGCGGCTGCGTCATGCTGGACGGAAATGATGACGGCGTCGATCAAGCGCCGGCAGATTTCACGGTGGAGAATTGCGTCATCGGATATCTGTCGGATACCGGGATCATTCTCGATGCGGGGACGTCCGGGTCGGTCACCTGCAATAACGTTTTGACATTTGGGAATCGTTTCGGGATTGGCGGCCGCGAGCGACCGGTCTACGCGACGAACTGCACCTTTGCCGACGGGACGCGGCTAGCGCCGCTGCACGACTGCGTCTTGAGCACATTCAGCCGATGCATCGTATGGCCTGACCCGCTGTCGACCTGCTGCGGGACGGTTGACCATTGCGATGTCGGGGCGGCGTCGGATTTGTCCTGCGGAGTTGGGAACTCGTCGTATGATCCGCAGTTCAGTTCGATCTGGCAGAGTGGGTGCGACTATACGCCACTGGCGAATTCACCTGCTCTGACGGCTGGGCCGAGTGGCGAGCGTATTGGGTGGCAGGGATTTATTCCTCCGCGGCGCGGGGCGATTTTGTACGGCGTATTGAGCGATGCGGCGGCTCGGCCGGGCGGCACGGTTTCGCTGGATGTTTATGTCGACGATGCGGTTGATATTTCGAGTTATTCGACTCGGATCGCCATCGCACTGGCAAACGGGAGCGGGACGCTTGGGGCATCGGGCTCGGAGAGCGTGCGGATTGATGACCTGCGGCTGGATGGCTTGTTTGCGGGCAAGGTGATAACGAAGACGGAAGACAATGCGAATCTACTGGCTTCGGCGACGCTTGTGGACGGATCGGCCAGCACTGGCGCGACGGCGCGATATCTGGCGACGTTTACGCTTACGGTGTCCGCTGATGCGGAAATCGGCAGCACATTCCAGATTTCCATCGGGGGTGCCGGCGCTTCGTCGATTACTGATGAGTTCGGCCGGCCGGTGGCGTTCGGCGTGGGCAATCCGCTCATCTTGACGGTAGCGAATTGTCCGCTGGTGACGGGAGGCAGCGATCAAGTGATCTGCCAATCACCTCTGTCTGTGACATTGCAAGGTTCGGCTCAGGATGCATCGTCCGTGACGTGGACGACGTCAGGAGATGGGGTGTTCGGGGACGTGCATTCAGCAGTGACGGATTACACGCCCGGGCCCAACGACCTTCTCGATGGGAATGTGTTACTAACGCTCACGGGCGCGCCGGCATTGCCCTGCATGGGACTTGTTTCCGACCAGGTGAACATTATTTGGAATATGGTCGAAGGCGGCGACGTGAACATGGACGGCAGTGTGGATGCCTTTGACATTCAGCCGTTTGTTGCCGCGGTTTCGTCCGGAGAAGACGCGTGCGGAGCAGATCTTACCGGTGACGGCGCCGTAAATGGCGACGATGTTCCGGGTTTTGTGACGAAGTTGCTTGGACTCTAGCTTGCGCTAATCGTTAGCTAGAGCATCGCGACGACGATGATGTCGTAGATGGCGTGGCAGCCGACGGCGATGCCGAAGCCGCGGGTGACAAATACGCCAGCAAGGTAGGCGCCCGCCAGCGTTCTGAAGGCAAAGTCGCGGGTGGCGAAGTCTTCACCGCCGATCGGTTTGTAATGATGGGCGGCGAACGCGAGTGATGAGATGATGACGGCAAACGCCACGGCCGGCGTTTGCTTCATACCACCAATATCCTTGAGCAGCAGCATCAGTAGCGATATCAACATCAGACGAAATACGAGTTCTTCGTAGATTCCGGCTCCGATACTGAGCAAGAGATCGACACCGACGGAGCTGTGGTTGGCGACGGCGGCAAGGGTATCAGTGTCGAACAGCCGGTTCATCGTCAGGAGGGGGAGGGCGAGGAGAACGCTCTCGGCAAACATGCCGACGAGCATGGTGGGTTCGATTTTCCAGGATTGGCGCGAGGCGACGTGCCAGCAGAGCAGGACGGCGACGAGGGCGAAACCGGGCAGGAAGTAGCCGGTTGCGCCGAAGAGACTGAAGAACCAACTGAGCAGCAACTGGGCAGCGAGGTCGGGCTGGTCCGTTACGGCGCGGCCGTGGTGGACGATGGCGAGGCCGGCTTCGTAGGCGATGATCATGGGGAAGAGGAACGCGAGGCACTGCAGCGGGCGCTGGGTGCCTTCGTAGTAGCCAGGGATTTTGTCGGGTTGTCGCGGGCGCCGTGGGGGCGACTTGCGGATTACGTCCGCGCGGATGCGTCTTTTTGCTGAGCGAGTCGCCATGTCGGTAGAATGCCGCCGCGGTGCGGTCAAGGCAAATCGTTTGAGGGATGCATGGCGCAATCGACGGCGGAGACGCTGCGGGAGATGTACGCGGCGTTGATGGAGGCGTACGGTCCGCAGGCGTGGTGGCCGGGGGAGACGCCAACCGAGGTCGTGATCGGGGCGATCCTGACGCAGAATACGAGCTGGAAGAACGTGGAGCGGGCGATCGCGCGGCTGCGTTCGGCCGGCGCGCTCGACTGGGGGCGGTTGCGCGACTTGCCGGCGGAGGAAGTGGCGGAGTTGATCCGGCCGGCAGGGTATTTCAATGTGAAGGCGCGGCGGCTGAAGAACTTTGTCGCGTGGTTGTTTGCGGAGGCGGGCGGGGACCTGGCGGGGCTGGCGGATCGCGACGTAGGGAGTCTGCGGGAGTCGCTACTTTCAATCAGTGGGGTGGGGCGCGAGACGGCGGATGCGATTCTGCTTTATGCGCTCGGCAAGACGACATTCGTGGTGGATGCTTACACGGCGCGGGTTGCGAAGCGGCATCGGCTGATTGATGTCGAGGCGGGGTATGACGAGCTGAAAGAGTTGTTTGAGGGGGCGTTGCCGGCAGACGCGGCGATGTTCAATGAGTATCACGCGCTGATCGTGGAAGTGGGGAAGCGGCATTGCAAGCCGCGGGCGCAGTGTGCGGGGTGTCCGCTGGAGCGGTTTCCGCATGCGGAGTCCGGCGACGAGTTGTGAGGGGCGGCGCGGCGGGCAATTCGTATAATGCGGCCATGTCGAAAATGAGCGAAGCGGCTGCAATAACTTTATCGGGGAGCGGGCTGACTCTGCAGGACCTGGAGCCGACGTGGGGGCGCGCTGTGCGGGTCACACTTTCGCCGGTGGCGGTTGATCGGCTGCGGGCCAGCCGGGCGATGCTGGATCGGATGGCGGCGGGTCCGGCGGCGGTTTATGGGGTGAATACCGGGGTAGGGATGCTCTGCCGGCAGCGGATTCCGGTTGATCAGCTGGCGAAGCTGCAAGAGAACCTGATCATCTCGCACGCGGTGGGAGTGGGGTCGCTGATGCCGGCCGAGCTGGTGCGGTGGATGATGTTGTTGAAGATGCAAGCGCTGGCGGTGGGGCATAGTGGGGTGTCGCCGGCGGCGGTGGAGTTGCTGGCGGGGATGCTGAATGCGGATGTATTGCCGGCGATTCCGACGCGCGGGTCGCTGGGGGCGAGCGGGGATCTGGCGCCGCTGTCGCACCTGGTGATGCCGATGATCGGGCGCGGGGAGGTGCTCCGGGCGGACGGGGGCGTTGAGCCGGCCGGTGAGGCGCTGCGGCGGGCGGGGCTGCGGCCGATCGTACTGGGCGCGAAGGACGGGTTGGGACTGATCAACGGGACGCAGTTCATGCTGGCTTACGCTGCGGCGATCGCGGTGCGGGCGCGGCGGCTGGCGAAGGCAGCGGACATTGTGGCGACGATGTCGCTGGAGGCGTGTCGCGGGAGCTTGCGGCCCTTTGATGAGCGGTTGATTGCGTTGCGGGCGCATCGCGGGGCGGTGGAGACGGGCGTCAACGTGAACCAGCTTATGGCGGGCAGCGAGATTCTGCCGAGCCATGCCGATTGCGGGAAGGTGCAGGACCCTTATTCGCTACGGTGCGTACCGCAGGTGCATGGAGCTTGTCGCGATGCGCTGCGGCACTTTGCCGGGGTGGTCGAGACTGAGCTGAACGCGGTGACGGATAATCCGATTTTGATTGACGGCGAGAGCATTTCAGGCGGGAACTTTCATGGGGAGCCGCTGGCGCTGGCGACGGACTACATGACCATGGCGCTGACAGAGTGGGCGAGCATGTCGGAGCGGCGGACTTATCTGCTGCTTTCCGGGCCGGACGGGCTGCCGCAGCTTTTGATGAGCGACACAGGGATCAACAGCGGATACATGATTCCGCAGTACACGGCGGCGGCGCTGGTGAGCGAGTGCAAGGTGCTGAGCCACCCGGCGAGCGTGGATTCGATTCCGAGCTCGCTGGGGCAGGAGGATCATGTCAGCATGGGGGCGACGAGCGTGCTGAAGGCATGGCAGGTGATTGAGCACGCTGAAATGGTGATCGCGATCGAGCTGCTTTCGGCGGCGCAGGGGCTGGATTTCCGGCAGCCGTTGAAGGCGGGGCGGGGGCCGGCGGCGGCGCATGCGGCGATGCGAGCGGTCGTGCCGCACGCGACGGCGGATCGGGAACTGGGACGGGATATGGCGGCGGCGGCGGAGCTGGTGCGGGGCGGGGGACTGGTCGGGACCGTCGAACGGTCGGTTGGAAAGCTGATTTGAGTCACGCCGCTCCCAGATGGTCGGCGCGGCGCGCTACTGAACCGTGAACGCAACTTTGTCGTCGATGCCGCTGGTGGCTTCGCGGATGATCAGCTCGTAGGTTCCGGGATAGAGCGTCATGGATTGGGAGCAGAGGCCCTGGGTGCATTGCGGGGACGTGGACTGTTCGACGAAGCCGGTGGCGCCGGTGTTGAGGAATAGCTTCCACTGCGGGGCACCGAGGTTTGCGTAGGTCCACTGAATTGTGAAGGGCGTTCCGCTGGACATTTCGGACAACGCGAGGGGTTGCTTGATTTCGACGCTTGGGACGGGTTGCGCCGCCGGTCCAGAGAGAGTGGAGCCGGTCAGGGCAGCTCCCGACTGAGTCTGGCAGGCCGTGGCGAGCGCGGCGATGAGGGCCATCGATCCGAGGAATGCGGAGTGTTTCAACAGCGACATGTTTTGCCTCCCCTGTGTGAACGACTACGTGAACGATCGGATCAAGAGATCCGAATTGAACGCACAGGTGCCAGCGCGAGCCGAGCGGAGAAATGATGAGCGTGTGGCGCGGCGGCGCTGTTCTATCGGATGCTATGCGCGGCGTTCTTGAGTGACCACGTTATTTCGATGTGCTGCGCGGTTTTATAGAACTATTTTCGAACGCGTGCTGTCGGCCGGGATGGGATAGTACATGGAAATGTCGCGACGGATCGGGTGCATTGTCGCGCCGTGTCAGGGGGAATTCCGATGGGGCGACTTCAAGGACCGGCGACGGGCAATGACGAAGCCGTTTGCTGAATAGCGGGTTCGGGAGAGGTATTGCCGGTGTCGATTTCGCGCTCGATGGGGGTGGCGTGGAAGTGATGCTTGGAGAAATAGGCGGAGACGACTTTTCGTAGTTCGGTCTGGATTTTTTCCGGCTTGAGGCCGGCATTTACCGAGTGAAAGCCGAATTCTTGCGCGAGGTTTGTGTATTCCTTGAGCAGCGAGGTCTGGTAGCGCTTGAAGCTGTTGTAGGGATCGGCGCCCATGGCCATGTCCATGCCGAACTCGAAGTAGTCGATGATACCGCGCGAGATGACGCGGCGGATGAGTGTCACCACGTCGATTTTGAGATAGAGGACGAGGTGAGGAATGGGGGCGAAGCCGAAAAGGTCGCGGACCCACTGGCGATCGCAGCCGCGGACGACGTCGCGGGCGAAGGCGGTGAAGACGTAGCGGTCGGCTAGGACGACGAAGCCGCTGCGGAGGGCGGGGATGATTTCTTTTTCGAGGCGGTCGGCGAACTCGGCGGCGTAGAGCAGGGAATAAGTCAGCGGGTTGAGAATTCGGCCTTGCTTGGCCTCGGCGATGGTGCGGCCGATGAGGGGGCTGCGGGTCCAGCCGGTCTCGACGACGCCGTAGCCCTGGACTTCGAGCCATTCGCGGAGCATCACGATCTGGGTCGTGCGGCCGACGCCGTCGGTGCCCTCGATCGTGATAAGAACTCCGGGGTATTCGGACTGGGGCAGGTAGGGGAGTCCGGAGCCGAAGAACTGGAGTGAACTCATGCGATCCTCGGCTTTCGGGAATAGTTGGCTAGTTTTTTGGAGGCGACGGTGCGGACGATGCGTTGCTGGTCGGCGATGTTGGCGGTGGCGTCGACCACGCTGAAGTCGTGGGCGGCGGACATGCGATCGTATTCATCGAGGATTCGGCCCTGGAAGATGCGGAAGCTTTCGATGGAGTCGTGATGGAGGTTGAGGTCCATGCCGGCTTCGAAGTCTTTCAGCACCTGGCGCGACTGGGTGAGGCGTTTGACGGCGACTTCGATCGGGACGCGGAAGTAGTAGGCGATGTCGGGCTTGGGGGCGAAGCTGTAGACCTTGCGAACCCATTCGCGGTCGCAGCCGCGGACGGTATCGCGGGCGAAGGCGGTGTACACGTAGCGATCGGCGAGGACGACCATGCCGGCCTTGAGCGGCGGGAGGATGTTGGTTACGAGGCGGTGGGCGAAGTCGGTCGCGTGGAGGATGCTAAAAGTGGTTGGGGTGAGACTGCGCTTCTTTTTGCCTTTCTTGGTGGTTTTCTTGACGAGGTCGGCCGAGTTCCATTCGGTGAAGAAGACGCGGTAGCCCATCGACTCGAGCCAACGCTGAAGAAGGCGAATCTGCGTGGACTTTCCGGAGCCGTCGATGCCTTCGACGATAATGAGGCGGCCGGGGAAGTCGTGGGGTTTGAGGGTGAGCTCAGGGCTGATGGGCTGAGTGTTCGGCACTCGGGGACTCCTGCGGCTCGCGCTCGGCGAGGGTGATTTCCAACTTACGGCCGTAGGCGGCTTCGAACGATTCGCTTTGGCGATTCGCGGTCCACAATTCTAACTCGACGTCCTTGTCGCTGCGAACTGCGACGCGGACGCGGTCGAGGAGGATGGTGCATGCGACGGAGTCGACGACGGAGTAGTGCGTGCGGTCGAGGGCGTTGGCGAGGCGGAGGATGGGGATAAGCTTGCGAAGGGCCTTGCGGCCTTCGCTGTCGAGGTTGCGGAAGCTGTAGTGGGACTTCTTGGGGCGACCCTTGCGATGGTAGCGGGCGAGGTTGGCGATCAGTTCGACGTCGAGCTCGTCGAAGCCCTTGAGGCCGCCGTTGCGGATGAGGTAGTAGGAATGTTTGTGGTGGCCCTTATGGGCGATGAGGTAGCCGACATCGTGAAGAATGCAGGCGAAGTGCAGCAGGTCGCGATAGTTCGGGGGGAGCTGGTGCAATTCGGCGAGCTGGTCGAAGAGTGAGACGGCGAGACGAGCGACCTGGTGGGCGTGTTCGGCGCGATAAGTGCAGCGTTCGGCGAGCTGGATGACGCTGCGGGTGCGGGGGTCGGGCCAGGTGGCGCGGGCGCGGAGGTGGGCGCGCTGGCGGGCGATGTGGTCGATGATGATGCCTTCGCGGAGCGCCATGTCGCAGTAGTCAAACCCGGGGAGGTCGAAGTTTTTCAGGACGAGGTGGAGGAGGATCGTGCCGGGCATCATCGAGTCGATGCGGGCCGGGTCGATGCCTTCGATCTGGGCGCGCTCGGCGCGGCTGGCGCCGGAGAGGTCTGTCAAAAGCGACTTGAGATCTTGTCGGGTGACGCGGAGCTGGGACGTGGAATCGACGTCCTTTGCGCCGCGGCGGTGGGCGATGACGGTGGCGATGTTTTCCGCGGTGCCGGACGTGGCGATGCAGCGAGGGGGGTGGTGGGGGGCGATACGCTTGAAGACCGGGCCGAGGTGCGTCTCCAGGTGGCGGCGGAGATTCTTGAGTTCGCTGATGGTGGGCGGGTCGCTGCTCAGGAAGAGCTCGGCGAGGCGCGATGATCCGAGCTTGACGCTGACGAGTTCGTGCGGGTCTTCGGCATTGCCGACGATGAACTCGACGCTTCCGCCGCCGATATCGATGATGAGGTTGTCGGGCTGGCCGAGGTCGACGGCGTGGCGGACAGCCAGATAGATGAGGCGGGCCTCTTCGACGGGGGTGATGATGTGGAGCTGGAGACCAAGTTCGTCGCGTACGCGTTTGACGAAGTCTCCGCCGTTGCGGGCTTCGCGGACGGCACTGGTAGCAACGGCGCGCAGGCGGTGGACGCCTTTGAGCGAGGCCATTTTGGCGAAACGGGTCAAGGCGGCGAGGCCATCGTTAATGGCGCGGTCTGTCAGAACGTGATGGGCGAAGCCGCCTTCGCCGAGGCGGACGAGTTCCTTATCGCGGCCGAGGATGTTGAAGTCTCCCTCGGGAGAGATTTCGCACATGACAAGATGAATGCTGTTGGTGCCGACATCGATTGCGCCGAACTTCGCGGGTGGGGGGCGGCGGTTAATCTGGGAACGGGAATGCTCGATGTTCAACGCGGGATACGCGTCTCGACCCATGTCGGCGTGTCGTTGGCTGGCGGTGGAGTCTTCCACGGGGTCGTTCGGCCTCGGTAAGTGGGAATCGTCGATTCCAGTTCAGCGGTGGTGATTTTGTACGCGACCGGTCAGGAAGTCACGGCCGGGGCAGTCGCGGGATTGGGCGACGCTTCGGCGGACTGATAGAGCGGGGCGGAGCGGATGCCTGCTTCGATGGCGGGCCAGCGTTCGCAGATCAGCCGGCGGTCTTCCTCGGCTGCGGCGACTCGGTGGGCGGCATATTCGAGGAGGGCGCGCGACCAGGCCGTTTCGTTGGCCAGGGCGCTGCGGCGGGTGGCGATTCGGCTGATCCAACGGGCGGCGATGAGTTGGTCGTTCCAGTGGCCGGTGGCGTCCTGGAGCTCGGTCAGGCGTTCGGCGAGGCCGGTTTCGGGAATGATTTCGATGCGCTGGGCGAGTTCGAGACAGTAGCGGGTTCTTTTGACTCGGATGCGCGTTTCATGGAGATCGCCGCCTTCGGGGTGTCGCGGGTCGGCGGCGAGGAGGCCGTCGGCGAGTTCGCGGAACAGGACGGTGAAGCGATCGGCGAGCGTTTGCTCGGCATCGTCAAACTCGTCGCGGAATTCGCGGAAGAGGTCGCGACAATTGCGGACAACCGAAGTGGGGTGGGCGCGCTTCAGGTCTTTGAGGCCGGACTGGAGTTCGCGTTCGCGGCGCCGGGTGAGGAGCCCTTCGAGTTGGGCGAGCTTGCCCGCGTCGAGCATGGGGGGCGGCGAGGAGAGGGACATCTGGAGCACGTCGAGATCGCGAACTTTCCGGAAGGCGTCGCGAAGTTGGCGGAGGCCGCGACGGGCCGCGCGGACACCGCGGCGGCAGATCCAGGGTTGCATGACGACGAGGCATTCGTTGAGGCGCCGCGACGCGACGCGCAGTGCGTGCACCGAGTCGACATCAGCGGCATTGAGTGTTTTCTCGACTTGATCGCCGAGTCGATCGAGACGATCGCGGGCGAAGTCCACGAGATTTGAGGAGAACGTGGCATCCGGAGCTTCGTTCATTGCTCTTGCTCCGCAGGTAGAGATCGAGTGTCCGGCCATCCACCCTTTGGGTGACCGCGCCATGAAACCGGGTCGGAGTATAACGCGCGCGGGCGTGATCTCGCGGGAAATAGTCGATGCTTGGGTGCTCGTGCGCATCAAATTTTGGGGCACTGTCGTTATTTTAGGTGGGGGTACAACGCGTGGTAGTGAGCTGGCTCAATTGCCCTAGTAGTTGTGGTGTCGCGCGAATCAGATCCAAGAATCTTAGCGCAACGTTTGTTGTTAGCTCATCTCATTAAGGTGGCGCGGCGCGAGGAGCCAACGCAGGCGAGCGCGAAGCGGATCCCCGAAGTCGGAGATTTCGAAACAGGCGACGGCACCTTTCTTGAATTCGATGTCGGCGGCACGTGAGCCCGTGAGCAGATAGGAAGCAAACTCGCCGAGGAAGGGCTCGTGGCCGACGAGGGCGATGCCCGGACTGTCGGCGCTGAGCCGGAGCTCGGCAGTGAGGACGTCGAAATTCCCGTCGGGACGGAGTGCGTCGATGGTCCGGACGCGGGCGGCGACGGCGAGCTCGGCGGCGAGGATTTCAGCGGTTTGAGCGGCTCGAATGAGCGGGCTGGTCCAGATTGCGTCCAAGCGGACGTTGAGTTTGCGCAAGGCCTTGGCGTTGCGGCGCATTTTCTTGACGCCTTCCGGAGTAAGTTCGCGGGTGGCGTCGCTGGTTACGTCAGCATCTTCGCGATCGACGGCGATGGCGTGGCGGACGAGGTAGATCTGCATGGCTGGGCTCCTATTCGATTCGTCATATCTGGCTGTGGAGTATAAGGTAATGCGTTGGCCAGGTCGCGGGGTCGGTTGACTCGGCCTGCCGCAACAGGTAGCGTAAATTGCGAGTTGCGGCGATTGGTTTATTCAGCGTGGCAGCATGGCCGGTGAGCGGCCGAAGGAACGAAAATGAGTCAGGCGGATCGGCAGTCGAACAACGTGGACATCACGCAGGGGAAGAGCGCGTCGGCGAGCGTTTTTGAATCGGCGGAGAAACACTTCGACGACGCAGCGAAGGTTCTCAAGCTGACCATGAACCAAATCGCGACGGTGAAGAAGCCGCGTCGCAGCGTGATCGTCAATCTGCCGGTGCGGATGGATGACGGGACGATTCACGTCTTCGAGGGATTTCGCGTTCTGCATAACAAGGCGCGCGGACCGGGCAAGGGCGGGATCCGCTTTCATCCGGATGTGTCGTTGGATGAAGTTCAAACGCTTGCGTTCTGGATGACGTTTAAGTGCGCGGTGGTCGGAATTCCGATGGGCGGGGCCAAGGGCGGCGTGATCTGCGATCCAGGAAAGATGTCGGATCGCGAGCTTGAGAATCTGACGCGGCGATACGTCGCGGAGTTGTTCGAGGTACTTGGGCCTGACGTTGACATCCCGGCTCCGGACGTGGGGACGAATGCGCGGGTCATGGGCTGGATCATGGACACTTACTCGATGCAGGTGCATCGTCATACGCCGAGCGTTGTCACCGGCAAGGCGATTGAGTTGGAGGGATCGGCGGGGCGTGACGGGGCGACGGGTCGCGGACTCTTGTATTGTGTGCGGCGCTGGGCGGGATACCCGGCGAAGCAATTGCACGGACTGACAGTAGCGGTGCAGGGATTCGGAAACGTCGGCAGTTGGTCGGCGAGACTGCTGTCGGAGGACGGGTGCCGGATCATGGGGCTTTCGGACATCAGCGGGGCTTATGTCAGCAAGGACAGCGGCATCGATATTGGCGCGGCGCAGGAATATGCCAAGAAACACAAATCGCTCGACGGATTTGAGCGGTCGGGCAACGTGACGAAGCTGAAGCACCCGAAAGAAATTCTGGAGATGGAAGTTGACGTGCTGGTTCCGGCGGCGCTGGAGAACCAGATCACGCATCAGAATGCCGGGAAAGTGAAGGCGCGGCTTGTGGCGGAGGGGGCGAACGGGCCGACAACGTACGATGCGGACCGACTCCTGGCGGAGCGCGGCATCACGGTGATTCCGGACATTCTTTGCAATGCGGGCGGGGTATCGGTCTCGTATCTTGAGACGGTCCAGAACCGGATGGGGTATTACTGGAACGAAGAACGCGTGAATTATGATCTGGAAGAGATCATGAATCGGGCGTTTGACACGGTTCGCGATACGGCGACAAAGTATGAGATCACGATGCGCAAGGCGGCGTACGTGGTCGGCATTCAACGCGTGGTGACGTCGTCAGAGTTCCGAGGGCTGTACGCCTAGAGTAGTTTCAAGTGGCGCGGGCTTTCAGGGCCTTCAGCAGGGCTTGCTCGTCGAGGCGGTGGCGGGCCAATTCCAATCCATCAATGCATATCACGGGGACGTGGTCGCTAAAGCGCGCGCGGAGGGTGGTATCGGCGTCTATGTCGACGTATTCGACGGCGACGTCGGTGCGATCGACCAGTGCGCGTTCGAGGACGTAACGGGCGCTGTCGCAGAGGTGGCAGTTGGCGCGGGTGTAGAAGGTGATGCGGGGCATCAGCGTGTGATGGTGGCGTCGGCGTCGACGAATCTTCGAATCTCGGGATAGTTCGGATTCATATTCAGGAGCCGGCGAGCGAGTCGCACGGCTTCGTTGTGATGGCGAAGGACGTCCTGATCGAGGGTTGCGATGTGGCGATGGAGATCGACGAGCTCGGCAAGGGACTGCTCGTCGTTGGGATTTAAGTCGACGGCTTTCGTGAGGGGCGCTTCGGCTTCGATGGGGCGCTTGAGCTGAAGTAGTGCGAGGGCGAGGTTCAACTGCGACGTCGGGTCGGTGGGCTGGAGTTCGACGGCCTTTTGGAAGGCGACGAGGGCTTCGTCGGGCTTTCCGAGATCGTGGCACGCGACACCCTGATTGAACCAGGCGGAGGCAACGAGCGGCTGGCGATCGCAGAAGCGGCGCCAGTTGGTGATGGCTTCGGCGAGCTTGCCCTGCTGCTGGCACACGATGGCGAGGTTGTAGACGGCGCGATCGAACGTTGGCTGCAGTTCGATGGCGCGCTGGAGATGATCGGCGGCGTCTGAGAGGCGTTCGGCGCGGCAGAGGCAGACGGCGAAGTTGTAATGATCAGTGGCCGAGAGCGGGCTGAGCTTGATGAGAACTTCGTAGTCGTGAATTGCTTCCGGGACGCGACCGAGTCGAGTCAGGGCGGCGGCGCGGCCGCGGAGGGCCGGTACGCTGGACGGTTCGGCGCGGCAGGCCGTTTCGAAACTCGCCAGGGCTTCGGGGAGGCGACCTTCCTTGAGGTGACGTTCGCCTTCCAGAGTCGCGGTGAAAGCGGCCGAGCCGGCGCCGGCTTTGGCCGCGGCGGCGTTGTCGTCGAGCTGTTGAGAGAGGGCTGCAGCGCGGGCCAGAAGTGGGTGGGGCGGCGGTGGACGTTTTGCGGGCGATGTCGCGACCCTCGGTACGGATTGGGGAGCGGGTTGCTCCCGTTCGGGCAAGTCGAGTAGCGAGAGAGTTGCAGAATTGCGCGGCGGGCTGCCGCTGACGTAGGACATGGCCGCCCATCCGGCGGTGAGCACTCCCACTCCGACGAATGTTATTGCGATGAGGCGGCGTCCAGTCACATGGATGATTCTGGGTGGCAGGGTGCGGTGCGTCAACGCGGGGTGGTGGCAAAAAAAGGGAGAGCATCCGCGGGCGGATGAGTAGAATTCCGACCGGTGCTCTCCCGTCTATTCAGCTTCCCCGCCGGTGATCGTCGCAGACGCAAGCATCGCGACGACGCTACCGCCCGTAGCGCTTAACCCTCCGGTCTGGAGGTTACATGAAATCCAGCGTTGAGAGCAAGCTTGCGACGGTACCGACTTGCAGCGGTGATTTCTCCATACAAGTCGCGTCCGGATAGGATGTTGACGTGGACGCCGCCGAACTAAATCGGGTTGTGAAGCGATTTGCGATATTGGGGACCGCGGGACACATCGACCATGGCAAGTCGTCGCTGGTTCGGGCGCTGACCGGGATCGATCCGGATCGGTTGCCGGAAGAGAAGGCGCGGGGGATGACGATTGAGCTGGGATTTGCACATTTGGAATTGCCGAATGCGCGGCTGGGGATTGTGGATGTTCCCGGGCACGAGCGGTTTGTGCGGACGATGGTGGCGGGCGCGACGGGGGTCGATCTTGCGGCGCTGGTGGTGGCGGCGGATGACGGTGTGATGCCGCAGACGCTGGAGCACATGGAGATCCTGAGTTTCCTGGGGGTGGAACGCGGCGTGGTGGTTGTCAGCAAATGCGACGTGGTGACGGTCGATCGGGTGGGAGAGGTGGCGCGGCAGGTTGTCGAGGCGGCGCGCGGGACGGCGATCGAGGGTTGGCGGGCTATCGGTGTTTCGAACGTACGGAGCGACGGGCTGGCAGAGCTTCGAAGTGAACTCGCGCGGCTGGTGTCGGGCCTTCCGTCGCGCGATTCGGACGGATTGTTTCGCATGGCGATCGATCGAGTATTCGCGGTGAAGGGTCGCGGGACGGTCGTGACGGGTTCGGTCCTGCAGGGGCGAGCAGAGGCGGGGCAGACGCTGGAGTTGTTGCCTTCGGGAATCGCGTGCAAGGTGCGCGAGATGCAGACGCATGGGGAATCGGCGACGGTGACCGCGGTTGGGCAACGAGCGGCAATGAACCTGACGGGCGTCGATCGTGAGAAGATCGAGCGGGGAGATGAACTGGCAACGCCGGGCGCGCTGGTAGCGAGTCGCTATGTTGATGGGCGTATTCGCGTTTCGGTTCGACGAGAACGCGGGTTGGTGTCGCATCGGCGCGTGCGGGTATCGATGGGAACGCGCGAAGAGTTCGCGGTCGCAGTTTGCCTGGAGGGCGAGCAGATCGCAGCCGGGCTGACGGGGCTGGTACAGCTTCGATTTGACGGGCCGATGGTGGCTGCGCATGGGCAGCGCTTCATCGTTCGGGACGGGAATGGGGAGGCGACGATCGGGGGAGGCGCGGTGCTTCGGCCTGTCTCGCGAAGATTGAAGGGGTCGGTCGAGGAGACGTCGGCGCTGGCGCGGTTGGAATCGGCCGATGCGGCGGAGCGGATGGAAGGCGTACTGGCTGCGAGCGGGTTTCAGATTCCGACGGCGGAGCGACTGGCGGTGTTGGCCGGGGTATCAGTAGCGATCGCTGCGCGAGCGCTGGTCGAGGCGCGGCTCGGCGGTGCGCTGGTGAAGATCGGGACGATTGAGGCACATCGGGCGGGGATTGATGGATTAGAGGAGCGGGCGCTGGCGCACCTGCGGCGACATCATGCGCGGAATCGGCAGGAGCCGGGCGTGCTGGTTGATCGATTTGTCGGCTGGCTGGAAGGGCGAAGCGCGGCTGGATGCGGGCGGGCGCTACTGGCGCGGATGCGCGAAGCGGGGCGGGTCATCGTGCGCGGGCCGTACGTGTCGAGCCGCGAGTTTCGGCCGGCGTTGTCGGCGGACGATGCGGCGCTGGTGGAGCGACTGGTGGCGGAGATTGCGGCGGCCGGGCTTGATCCGCCCGAGTGGGGGAAGCTCAAGGTCGTGGCCGATCTTTCGCGACCGCGGAGCGCGATGTTGAAAGAATTGGCGCGGACGGAGGCGCGGCTGGTGCAGGTCGGGCCGGAGTTAATCGCGGACGCGGCAGCCATCGCGAGACTGAAAGAGGCAGTGGGGGAGCTGGGACGCGGCGGGCGGCGATTCAAGCTTGCGGAGGTGCGCGACGCATTGAAGCTGTCGCGGCGGGCCGTCCTGCCGATGTTGGAGTATCTGGATCGAACAGGAGTGACGCGGCGTATCGGGGATGAGCGAGTGCTGGCGGGAACAACAACATGAAAGCACGACAGGAGAAGGTGGAGCGGAGCGGGCGGGCGGCGTTGCCGTCGATGACTGAGCTCTTGACGGCGGCGGATGGGGATGCCCGTTTTGGGAAAGAGGTGCGGGCGTCGGTTACGCATGCGCTCACCGCGGCGGTGGACGAGGCGCGACGGGCTATGGGGCCATCTGACGTGGCACCGTCGGTGGACGCATTAATGGCGAGGGCGCATGGGCTGCTCGGCGGGCAGGCGCGGCGCGGGCTGGCGGCGGTAGTCAACGCGACTGGGATCGTCTTGCATACGAATCTGGGGCGTGCGCCGCTGGCGGACTGCGCGATCGAAGCCATCACTGCGACGGCGCGCGGATATTGCAACCTTGAACTTGATCTGGAGAGCGGCGAGCGCGGGCGGCGCGGGGAACGATGCGAGGAATTGTTGCGAGAGTTGACGGGATGCGAGGCGGCGCTGGTGGTCAACAACAACGCGGCGGCGACGATGTTGGTGCTGGCGGCGCTGGCCGGCGGGCGTGAGGTGATTGTTTCGCGCGGACAATTGATCGAGATCGGCGGGTCGTATCGCCTGCCGGATGTGATGGCGGCGGGCGGGGCGGTGTTGCGCGAGGTGGGGACGACGAACCGTACGCGGCTGAGCGATTATTCGGAGGCGATCGGCGAGCGGACCGCGATGCTGATGCGGGTTCATCCCAGCAACTATCGCGTGGTGGGATTCGCCGAGTCGCCGGGAGCCGAGGAACTCGGACGGCTGGCGCGCGAGCGGCGAGTGCATTTTTTTGATGATCTGGGGAGCGGGGCGATTGTTGACGACGCGATGTGGCGGGCGGCGGGCGAGCCGATGGCGCGGGAGAGTTTGCGGGCCGGTGCAGATGTTGTGTCATTCAGCGGCGACAAGCTTTTGGGCGGGCCGCAGGCGGGGATTGTGTTGGGGCGGCGCGAAGTGGTTGAGCGCATCCGCAAGCACCCCATGGCTCGGGCGGTGCGGATCGACAAACTGACGGTCGCGGCGCTACAGGTGACGCTTGAACTTTATCTTGAGCCGGAACGCGCGGTGCGAGAGATTCCGACGCTGGCGATGTTGCGTGCCAGTGAAGCCGAGTTGCGGGGGCGGGCGGAAGGGCTGGCGGCGGAACTGTCGGCTGCGTTTCCGGGGGAATCATTTGAGGTAGCCGGGGAAGAGAGCTTTGCCGGGGGTGGTGCGCTGCCGGCGTGGCCGATGGCAACATTCGTCGTTCGGTGGCACCCAACGGCCGTTGCGGCCGGGGAGGCGGCGCGGCTGTTGCGGACCGCGCGGCGTGCCGTGCTGGTTCGCGTTCGCGAAGGGGCGATTTTGTTCGATAGTCGCACAGTCTCGCGCGACGACCATGCCGTGATCGTTGCAGCGATAGCAGAGGTCGTCGGGCGGAAATGAAAAAGCCCCGGTCGATGACCGGGGCTTGCAGGGGATTGAGTTTCAAATTGCCAGTCTTAGGGCGTGACCGTGTTGTCGTCGAGGCGGTAGATCGCGTTACGACAGAGGGCAAGGATGTGCCCGTCCGGCAGCGTGACGAGGCCGTAGACCGCGCCGGCGTCCTCCGGCGACTGCCAGGCGTCGCCGTAATAGACGACCAGGTCGAAGGCGCTCTTTGGGTAGTGCATCCGGCCGACACGGCCGAGCGACGGGCCTATGATCGGTGGGAACTGAACAAGGGCGCCGTAGGAATAGAGCACGTCACCCTGTGCGTCGGCACGGTAAACGTTTGAGCGAATGATCGCGATACTGCTGAGCTCCGGGAGCGGCTTACTCCCCGCGAAATCGAGGGCGGGATTCGCAAAAAGAAATCCGCCGGCTGAGAGAAGCGACTCGAAGCTGGCGTTCGCCGTTCCCTGAACAATTGGATAGCCGTAATTTCCGCCCGGCGTAACGACGTTCAATTCGTCGCTGACCTGCCAGCCGCGCTCAGTGGCCCACATCTGATTGTCGAGCGGATCCCATGCGAACGCGGTGGGGAATCGGAATCCCCATGCATAGGCGGAATTGCCGCCGATTGGATTGTCGGCGGGGATGGTGCCGTCCAGGTTCACGCGGTGAATCTTGCCGGCAGGGATATTCACATCGGTGTTTTGTGCGTTGATGCGGGTGCCCCAATCGCCGTGACCGAAGTAAAGCTTCTGGTCCGGGCCGATGCTGCACGTCGTGATACCATCTTCCGCGAAGGGGATGGCGAGCGTGCCGGGGTCGCGCGGCGAATAGTGGAAGAGGATGACCTCGGCGGCCGGATTCAGATTGTTGAACGGGAAGCTCGAGACGCGACTTTCGAGGCATTCCGGTTCGGACGTGGTATCGGCGTCGGTCGTGCTGCGGTTGTAAGTCAGGTACATCAGCGCGGGCGTGACACCCGGCGGACTGAAGCAAATGCCGAGCAGACCGCGCGTTTCGGCGGCGTTTACGTTCAGGTCGAGGACGACCTGGGGATTGGCGGGGTTATTGGGATCGAGGCGGCGGACGCGGCCGGTCTCGCGCTCGGTGAAATAGACCATGCCATCCGGACCGACGGCGCCGGCATGGGGCTCATCAACCAGGCCGGTTAATAGCGTCCCGTTCAAGTTCGGGGCATAGCCGGCGGGAATGCCGATTTTCAGGGGCACGACCGGGCTGGATTGGGCTTCCAAGTCCGCCTTGAGCGGATCCGGTGCGTTGTTGATCGCAGTAATCAGAAGCTGGCTTCCAATGCTGAGGATTGCGCCTAACGGGCTGTTTACAAAGCCGGAACCGAAGCTCAGGAGCTGGCCGCAGCCGGTCGTCATGAGCGCGGCCGTGATGGTTGCGGTGAGGACGGCCGGTTTGACATAAGATCGAGACACTTTGGAAACCTCCCCTGGTTAAGTGGAAATCCAGACACCCAAAAGGCCGTCGTGCGAAATGTTCTCGGACGGCCAACCTGCGAGGTTGAGAAAGGGTAACGGAAGGGTTTGGGGGGTGCAAGAAGATTTCGAGGCCAGGGCCGGGCGGGTGAACTGAGGATGCCGAACGGGTAAAAAACGCCGTATCGTGTATGGAATCGCGACTTTCGGCCGTTTGCGGTGGGTCGCGAGTTGAGAGCGCGACGATTACAAAGGCGATAGACGCCTGATCGCTCGTCTTGTGGGCGATTCGATGCCCGGGTCCTATTGGTTGTGGACGCGGCGAGCATGTTCGACGTGACGTTCACTATTGGGAATTGCGCTGGGATGTGTCCCGCAATCGACTGCGGATCGCGAGGGCTTCATCGCGGCACTGTTGCTCGGCTGCGGAGTCGCCTGACGCCTTCAGTGTGTCGGCTATGTTTTCGAGGGAGTCGGCGACGGAGGGGTGGTCGTCGCCGTAGAACTTTCGGCGAATTGCCAGGGCCTGGCGGAGTAGCGGTTCGGCGGCGCGCGGGTCATTTCGCATGTGCAGGGTCAGGGTGGCCCAATTGGAAAGGAATATCGCTGTTTCCGGGTCGGCGTTGCCTCGGGCGCGTATGCGCGTGTCGAGCGCTTCGCGGAGCAGGGCGTCGGCCTCGGTGTACTTGCCGCGGCGAAACATGACGAGCCCGAGGTTAGTCAGGGCGGCGGCGAGATCGGCCGGGTCGGCCTCGGGATGAGCGCGGTGAATATCGAGCGCCTGGCGGAGTAGCGGCTCCGCGTCGGCGAATCGCATTTCGAGGATTCGAAGCGTGGCGATGTCGTTGAGTGATGCGCCGACCGTGAGATCGCGCGGGCCGAGCAGGTTTTCGCGAATTACCTTCGCGGCGTTGTAGTAGGCCCCGGCGTCGGCATATTTGCCCTGGTTCTTCAGGGAGCGGGCCAGATCGTGGGAGGTGTCGGCGACGGTGAGATTTTCATCGCCGAGCGCCGCACGCTGCAACTCCAATGCGCGGCGCAGGTGCGTTTCGGCCAACTCATAGGCGCCCAGCGTGACATAGCCGTTGCCGAGTGTGGCGTGAAGCGAGCCGGCGACTTCGGGTTGCTGCCCTAACTCGGAATCGACGCGGCCCGAGGCCTGATCGAGGACTTCGCGAAGCGTCACTTCACCGCGCTTGGCTTTGGAGGGCTCAAACCATTCCAGCATTTGCTGTGTGTACTTTGCGATGGCGAGGGCCTTGTTTCTCTCGCGACGAAGGTGGGCGGCCTGGACGCTTGCGAAAACGGCCGACGCGACGATGAGCAGAATGAGCGCGGCGGCCAGGGCGGCGGCGAGCGTGTGCCGCGCGACGAGTTTTCGTAGCTGGTAACCAATCGTCGGCGGGCGCGCAAGAACCGGGCGGTGGGTCAGGTAGAGGGCGATGTCGTCGCGAAGGGCGGCGACGCTGTCGTAGCGCCGGGATGCGTCCTTCTCAACTGCCTTCAGGATGATGGTTTCGAGGTCGCCGCGAAGCGTTCGATCGAGTTCGCCCGGGCGCGGGGGTGGCTGATCGCATATGACGCGGACCGCTTCCGGCAGCGTCAGGCCCTTTAAATCGAACGGAAGCCGATCGGTCAGCAATTCAAAGAGGATGATTCCGAGGGAATATACGTCGGTGCGGGTGTCAATCTGGTCGGCGATTCCGCGGGCTTGTTCCGGGCTCATAAAGGCGAGGGTGCCGCGAATTCGACCGACGTCGGTGTCGAGGGTTTGCGCGCTGAATTCGGGGTCTTCGATTCTTGCCAGGCCGAAGTCGAGCACTTTCGGGGTTCCGTCGGACTCAACCAAGATATTTGTGGGTTTCAGATCGCGGTGGATGACGCCGCGCTGGTGAGCGTACGTGACGGCGTCGCACACGCGGAGGAAGAGCTCGAGCCGGGCCGGCCGGCGAAGGGCTCGGGTTTTCGCGAATTCGGTGAGCGGCACACCGTTGACCAGCTCCATCGCGAAAAACGGGGAGAGGTCGGCCGTGGTGCCCGAGGCGTAGATGGCGGCGATGGAAGCATGCTTAAGGCGAGCGAGGGCTTCGATTTCGCGCTGGAAGAGCTTGAGTCGTGAGCCGTCCGCGAACGGGCCTTCGCGGACGCGCTTAATAGCTACGGGGCGGCGTGGTTCGAGTTGTTCGGCCTCGAAGACACGTCCCATGCCGCCGGCGCCGATGGGACGGATGATCCGGAAGCCGGTGACTTCGCCAACGGCGCCGTCGTCGGCTGCATGAGGCGGATGGTCCAGTATTGCGATGACGTGCCGGCAGCGATCGATGATGGCCTCATCGGCGCGGGCTTCCGCAAGCCAGCTTTTGCAGTTCGGGCAAGTGGCGACATGCTGATGGAGATCGGGCGAGCTACCCGCGTCGTCCGAAGCGGCGAGGAATCGTTCAAGCTCTTCGTCGCCCGGACAGCCGACCATACAGTCATGCTCCTCAGACGATATTGGCATCGACGCCGGTAAGTCTGCCGCGCGGACGCTTACCAATCGTTTTGGACGTTTGCGAGGAGTTCGCGGGCGCGTCGGAGTACGCGCCGCTTCGCGCCGAATACCGCGTTTTCGGTCATCTGGAGGCGCTCGGCGACCTGTGAGGCGGACAACCCCTGGCAGGCGAACAACTCGAAGGCCTCGAACGTCCGGGGCTCGACTTCACGACGAACGGCGACGAGACAGTCACGCAGAATGGCGTTCTGCCATTCGTCATCCCATACGGCGGACATGGACTCATCGTCGGCGGCGCGGTCGAAAAAGCCCGTTCCGCCGTTGGAATCGGCCATCTGGACCTCGGCGCGAGTGGCCCGCCGCCGGCGCAGGTTCAGAATCTGATTGCGGGCGATGCCAAAGAGCCATTCGCGCAGGCGACCGCGCTCGCGGTCATATTTCCCGGCCTGGTAGGCCCGGCAGAACTCGGCGAGCACCTGTTGTGTCGCGTCTTCGGCGTCGGCGGCGGTAAGCCCGAGACGCTGTGCGTAAGTCACGATCAGCGGCCGATAACGATTTACGTACTGGCCCCAGATGACGCGATTAGACGGGTCTTTCAAGCCATCGAGCAGAAAACTGCTGGTGACCGAGACTTGCGCTGAATCGTCGGGAGAACCGGGCAATGCCTTCTCCGGGGACTTTGACATGATCGGCACGCAACTTCGGTTATTCTACAGGAAGTCGGGTGCACGCTGCGCAAGGTAAAAAGTCTTCCTATCGCGGCAGATGGGACGGTCGGGGAACCAATTACCTGTGTCGGACTGAATCGGGTTCGCTGGATGGCGGTTCGTCCGCCAACGCGTTTTGAGCGAGGTCGGCAGGTTCAGAAAAAGCGAGGGAGCACGTCATGAAGAGTATTTTTCGCAGCATTCCGGCCATCGCAGTTGGCCTGGTGGCGGTTCAAACGGCACAAGTTCGTGCGGCCTCGCTGACCTGGAATGGTACGACCGGCAATGCCGCGACGGCCTCGAAATGGTCGCCTCAGCAGCAGCCGGTGGCGGCGGATGACTTGTTTTTCCCGGGTGCTACGATATTCACGATTACGTTTGACGGTGTCGTACCCGTTGTCAATTCACAGACTTTTCGCAATACGGTCACCGCGACGCTTTCGTTGTCCAATCCGCACAGCGTGACGTCCACCTTCGATATTGGGACACTTTCGGGGGACAACGCGATCGTTCATCTCGGGACCGGCGCACTGACGGTCGGGTCGACTTTTACGCTCGCTGACGTGAACGGCAGTTCGGGAACGTTCACGGTGGACGGAAATGACGCCACGGTTGATTTGAGTGGGGCGGCGACTGATTTTCTGGCCGGCCGCGCGGGGACGGGCACCGTGAGCGTGACAGGCGGCGGCCGAATCACGGTCGGGGATGACTTCATCATTGGGGCGTTGACCTCGGGCGACGGCGACGTGACCGTTACCGGCGGGGCCGGATCGCTGCCGTTCCTTGATATTTCGACGATTGAAACGACATCGGCGGCGGGCGGCGACCTGATTGTCGGCAACAATGGCTCCGGCGATCTTCATCTGCTCGGTGGCGGGCTGGCACACAGTGCACACGACGTCCGGATCGCGACGGCCAACGGTGCAACGGGCACGGTCGATCTCAGCGGCTCTTTCTCGTTTCTGAGCTCGCGGCTGCTGGCCGATCACAATATCGACGTTGCTCGAAACGACAGCGTCCTGGGGGCGGGCGTCGCGACGGTGACGATTAACTCGCCGGGCATCGTCAGCGCGGACAACGCCGTCCGAATCGGCGACGCCGACGGCGGCACCGGGACGGTCACGCTCAATGGTGGCACTCTTGACGCGCTAAACGTCGACATTCAGACGAATGGCAACCTTACGGGCACGGGTACAGTCAGCGCGAACATCAGCAACCTCGGCGACATCACCACTACTGGGGCAAGCGGCCTGACCATCAACGGCATCCTCTCCAATACGACCTCCAACCGAATCACCGGCACGAAAATCCACTTTGGGGCGGGCGGCGGCTACACCGGATCCGGCACTTGCCAGGTCGACATTACGGGCGATCCCGCCTCCACCATTACGGCCACGGGGACGCTCTCGATTGGCGATAACACTACGAGCGGTTTCTCGTATAACGGCACCCTCGATGTCGGCGGCAACATCGTCACTCTGCTCGATTCCAATGGCGCCGTCCTCGGCGGCCTGACGACCGTCAACAGCGGCCGAATCGAATGTCCGGCCGGCATCGGCAATCAGAACGGCGCAACGATTCAAGGTGATGGCCTACTCATCGGCAATCTGACGGACTCCGGCGTGCTGGACCCCCATACCGCGGGCAGCAACGGTGGACTGATCACCGTCCAGGGGAATCTCATCATGAACCCAACGGGAATCGTTGACATGGAAATCGGCGGCACGCCCGGCGGGGCGAACAACGACCGCATCAATGTCAGCGGTACGGCCTCGTTCGACGGCACCATGCGCGTGAAGCTGAAGAATGGCTACATTCCGCATGTCGGCGAGCAGTTCATCGCGATCAACGCCATCGGAGGCCGAACGGGCACTTTCGCCAACATCACGCCGCCCAGCCCGACTCCGTGCAACAATGTCACGTTTGTGCTGGTCTATTCGTCGACTGCGGCCATCGTTCTTGTCCGTCCGCCATTGGGTTGCACCGCGCTCGGCGATCTCAATTCGAACGGCGGTTGCGACGGCGGAGACATTCAGTTGTTTGTGGATAGTCTGATCAGCGGACCATACAACCCGTGTGCTGATCTGAACGGAAACTGCGTAAACGATCCCGCTGACATTTCCATCTTCCTCAACTGCCTTCTGTGACGATCGGGGGGCGGTTCGCGTGACCCAGGAGTGCGTCCGCGCGGCGACCGGTTAGAATCGCCGCGCGAGGAGGCGAGTCATGGGCGTCAGTCTCTTTCGTGTGATTCTTCCGGTGTCGGACATCGACCGCGCGGCGAAGTTCTATGAGGCCGTGCTGGCGATGAAGGGGATGCGTGTCTCGCCCGGCCGGCACTACTTCGATTGCGACGGAACGATTCTCGCGTGCTTTGACCCCAACGCCGATGGCGACGGGTACGCTCACCGGCCGCTGCCGGAATGGCTCTATTTCGCTGTTGATGACATTGAGGCGACGTTTGCCGCTTGCAAGACGGCGGGCGCTACGCTTGCACCCGGCGAAGTCCATGGTGACCCGGCGGGGGCCATCGCGAAACGGCCGTGGGGAGAGCGGTCGTTTTATATTGAAGATCCGTTCGGGAACAAGCTGTGCTTTGTGGACCGGGCGACACTTTTTGTGGGCCGGCCGCCGACGTGATGCAACGGCCTAACTGCCCGTGAGCGACGCGATGAACAGTGGGATGTCGCGGCCGTCGGCTGTGCCGTCGGCGTTCATATCGGCGGCGCGAACGTGGTAGGCGCTGGCGTCAACGCCCAGCAGGACGGGGACGATGAGCAGCGAGTCGGCGGCGTCGATGCGCCAGTCGGCGTTGAGGTCGCCGCGGCGAAAGGTCTGGAAGCCCAGATATTCATTGGCGTCGAGGTTGCCGTTGCACGCCTGGCAGGGTGGGACCTGACTGGCCGAGACGAGCGCGCCACCGTCGGGGTTGGCATAGGGGGCGAAGGCGAGATAGACGGTATCCGGGACTATGCCCCCGAAGGCGGCAGCCAAGTCGATCGTGGCTTCAAGGATCGCGCCGCGCGCCGACTGAGCGGGTGTGGGCGGGGAGGTCGGACCAGCCGGAGTAGTTGTTGCTCACCTCTGAGCCGACGAAGGATTTCCAGTTGGCGACCTGGCCCGCTTTGGCCCACTGAGCGGCGCGGAGCGTGCCGGGCGGGCTGGCGATGTAGAGGAAGTGGTCGTTGTTGTTGGACGGATTCTGGGCGGCAAGGTAGAGGACCCCGGCCTTTACGCCGGCACGGAGGAACATCGGGCCGTTCGCGCCGGCCAGTGTGGCGTCAGCGTCAAGGGTTCCGTCCATGGTCCAGGTGGGCGCGGAGGCCCCGCCCTGCACGGCGAAGTGCCAGTCGGCGCCAGCGTTGTTGTCCCATATGCCGGCGCCATTGTTAAAGACCATGTCGAGTTGGTTGGCGGTTGATGCGGCAGCGACGGTGATTTCCCAACGTAAGGTGGAGGCGTTCCAAGTCATCGCGGGGTCGGGGGACATGACCGGGTTCCACTGGTTGAAGCCGTAGTGGAGATTAATGGCGGCAGCGCCGGCGAGCGGCCGGCCGGCCGGGTTGTATTGAATGAGAGCACTCTGGCCGGCCTGGGGCGGGCTGGGCGTGACGGTGATGACGTCGCCGCCTCCGCCGCCGGTGGTGTTCTGGCCTACCCAGACGTGCTGGATATCAGTGTGGAAGACGTTGGCGTGTGCGTCGATCGCTTCGACGTAGTAATCGATGAGCTTGTTGTTTTCACCGGTGATCATGGCGGCGTAGCGGGTCGCGCGGTAGGTGGCGGCGAGGATGTTGGCGGGGACTGTCGGGTCGGGGATGAGCGCCATCGGGACGGCGTTCCACGATTCGACTTCGGGGCCGCCGGCGTAGGTTTCGTTTTGTGTCGAGGCGATGGGGTTCTGGCCATCGAGGTCGCGACGCCAGTTAAGCGTCACGCTGGTGAGTCCGCTGACGTCGTAGGCAAAGGTCCAGATCTGAAAGTCGCTTGGTTCGGGCGTCGCGCCCCACTCGAAGCCACCGGGGTTGTAGGGGTCGCGCTGCGGGAGGAAGACCGTCGGCGGCGTGTTGTCGGGTTGGCCGGCAATGGCTGCGTCGGCGAAGGTGGCGGCCTGATTGCAGGCGCGAGTGACGTTGCTGTCCCAGGGTTCGCTGCTTCCGTCCCAGTACCAATAGTCGCTGGCTTCCGCTGCGAGAAGGAAATGCCACGCTTTTTCGGTGTTCGTTCCCGCGCCTGTGAGGATGTTCTGGAGCGAGGTGTAGGGGGCGACAGCGTCGGCCATGAAAATGCGGTTCTTGGCGGCGGTGAGGACGGCCCAACTGTTGCGATCTGGTGACCAACCGGAGACGTTGGGGTCGCCGAGCCATTTCTTGAACTCGGGGTCGCCGCAGTCGGCGCCGGCCCATGAACCGCTTTCGACGTGGATGACGTCGGTCGCGGGGACGGGGAAGCGGGCGAGATAGTCTTCGACGGTGGTGCATTCGTAGTTGGCGTCGCTCGCGAGCCAGTTGAGCATGTTCTGGAAATTGCCGTGGTAATAGGCGTCGGTTCCGCCGCCGTAGTTGTCGCCGTCGTGGTGAAGGACGACGTACATGGGGTGGTTCGAGTCGGTGTTGTAGGCGATGTATTGGTTCATGACGGCGCTGTAGAGAAATGCGCCGTATCCGCCGCGGCCATCCTCGTTGCCCTCGTAGCGAGCTGCGGGGACGGCGATGATTTTGCTGATTGCGCCGCTCGCGGGGTCGATGTGCTGGACCTGGTGCGGCTGATAGCCGAACGGGACGCTGACGCGGCTGGGGGCCCAGAGGTTGTTGAGCTGGACCCACGCGCCGCCGGACGCGGCCGGGTCGGGATTGATCTGGTCGGCCTTGTTGGGCGAATAGATGCAGGAGGCGTTGGTGTGTGGGTAGTTCGCGCAGGCGCGGTCGAAGTGAATGTTGTCGATGAGGGCCCAGTCAATGCCTTCGGCGACGAGGGCGGGGATGATGCGTTCGGCGAAAGCCGTTTCGGGCGGGAAGATGCCGTGCGAGTAGGCGGGGCGGTTGGTCCAGGCCTGGGCGTAAATGTGTTTATGGAGCTTGATCTGCATGCGGATGTCCTGCGTGTCGAGCAGGGGCATGAGGGGATGGAAGTAGCCGAACGCGACCATATCGAGGCGCGGCTTATTGAGTGCGGTGTTGAGCAGGAGACCGCTGTTGTAGCCGGATTTCCAGTTGGTCCACATGCCGCCGTTGATTCCGGCGGCTTCGAGGACGTTGAGGTTTTCGATGAGGGAGCCCGTGAAGCTGACCTGCGCGCCAAGGTGGGCGAAGGACGCGCCGGATTGCACGGCGTCGCGTGGCCAAGTGGTGTATGGGCCGACGCGCTGGTTGTGGACATCGAGGACGTTGAAGGTGTAGCGGTTGGCGGCTTGTGTGGCGACGATCGATTCGTAGGGGTAGTAGATGGGCTGGTGCATGTGCCAGAGGAAGCCAAACTGCATTTTCGGTTGGGCATCGGCGGGGGTGGTCAATGCCAGGACCGCGCTGGCGATCATGGTTGGAATCAGTATGTGAAACCTAGCGCGAAATGCCACGTCTCTGCCTCGGCGGGAGATGAAACGATTTACTACGTGGATTCTACGCGATCGCTTGATTCGACTTCAATTGTCGGATCGGCCGGTGTGGAGGCGCGATTTATGGCACGGAAACGAATTTTCGGATTGCGTTGATCATTTCAGGAACGCTGGTGGGTTTGGAGAGGTCGAGGGGTAGAAACGTTCCGTGGTTGTGGTCGCTGGCGAGGATGATGATGCGTTCGTTGCGCACCGCGAAGCCGGTTTCCTGAGGGATGTGGCCGATGACGAAAAAGTCGACGTCGAGCATTCGCGCGAGCGATTCGAGGTGGGCGTCGGTGAAGCGTCGTCCCCAGACCAGCGAATAGACCGAGCCGCCTGATTCGAGATCGGCGGGGCGAAGGTCGCGATTGAAGACGGCGGAGTCGAAGGATTGGAGATCGTCGGCGGCGGGAAGCGAGTGCGAGATCCAGACTCGGTTGGGGGTTCGGGCAGCGATGGGGAACGAGGCGATAAATTCCATCATTGCGGCGTAGACCCCGTCGCCGTTTCCGCCGTAGGCTTGGCTGACGCCGCGCTGGAAGTCCTCCAGGACGGCGCGGCCGCCCTTGAGAATCTGATGGGCGGTTAGCTGGGACAATTCGTGGTTGGACTGGAGGAAATGGACCTGATCGGGGAACTGGCACTTATAGCGGGCGGCTTCCAGCAGCAACTCGTGGGACGGATCGCCGTGGCCGGGGGCGGTTTCGGTGTGGATCAGCTCGTGAAGAATGACATGGCGAACGGCGGCCTGCTCAAGGCCGGCGTAGCGTTTCAGCTTCTCGAAGTTGGCGCGATGGCCGTGCATGTCGCCGGTGAGGACGAGCTGGCCATAGTTGGGAAAGTGGAGCATCGAAGCGCGGCGGAGCGGATCAGCTAGATTCTCGGCGGCGGCCTTGCGGAAAATCGCGATGGCTTCGCTCCCGGTGGTGGGAGCGGGGGGAGTGGCGGTCACTTCTTGCCTCCGGGTTTTCCGCTTGTCTTACCCGGCTTGGCTGCCTTCGCCGCCTTGCCCGCTTTTCCGAGGACGGCTTCCTCGATGGCTTCGCCCGTTTCGGAGACGGTGATGTCTTTTTCACCGGCGGCGCGGCGTCGATCGATGACGTGTTTAACAAGCTCCAGGCGGCTGATGACCTGTTTCATGTCGCGCGGCCGATCGGAGGGGCGATCGGCGCAGCACTCCATGACGAGGCGCGAGAGGGCGGCCGGGATCTCCGGATTGATTTCCTGCGGCGTCGGGATGTGCTTGCGGGGCACGGGATCGACGATGTTGTGGCCGGCGCCTTCGGTCTTGGCGATCATGGTTGGGAAGCCCTTGCCGGTGAGCACCCAATAGAGGGTTGCGCCGTAATTGAAGACGTCGGTCTGGCGGGTGAGGGGGCGGCGCTCGACCTGTTCGGGCGCGATGTAGTCGGCGGTGCCCTGAATGCGCTGCTTTTGGTGGCCGATGGGGCAGCTCTGGCCGAAGTCGATGATCTTAATTTCGTCGTCCTTGCAGACCATGATGTTATTGGGCTTCATGTCGGCGTGGAGATAGCCAGCTTCGTGCATGGCATCGAGGCCGGCGGCGACCTTGACGAACATGTCGACGATGCGCGCGGCGTCGGTGACGCGGTGCTGGTGGAGACTCATTCCATTGACGAGTTCGAGGACGACCTGGACTTCGTGCAGGCGCATCCACTTCTTGATTTTGTGGCAGTGGAGGGCCTTGCGCAGGGAGGGGTGGTCGAACTTGCTGGCGACTTCGAATTCGTCGATGGCCTGGATGAGAAAGCGATCGTCTTCGTGGGGCTCGCGGATGACGCGTTTGAGCGCGAAGCGCTGGCCGGTTTCGGGGTGGACGACTTCGTAAATCTGCGAGCGCGCACCGGTTCCGATTCGCTGCACGATGTTGTAGCCCGAGAGCAGGTCAGCCACGATGGCGTCGTTCCGTTACCGAGTCACGCATCCGCAGGACCGGGAAAATGCCATTTCCTGCGTCCCCGTTCAAGACCGAACAAGAGATTCTTACGAAGAGATCGGCGCGCCGTCAAACAGGGTTTACTACAGAGATTAGGGGCAGGGCCGGATAATCCGCGGGATCGGAGCGGTTCGCTTTTCGGATGGGGCGATGTGGGCTAGACTCAGCTTGTGAGTTTGCGGATTGAAGGACAGCTATCGGCGGGTGCGGCGAAGTTCGCCATTGTGGTGAGCCGGTTTAACGAGTTCATCACGGGGCGGCTTTTGGAGGGGGCTCGAGACGCACTTCGGCGGCATGGGGCCGCTGAAGACTCGATTTGTGAGGTCTGGGTGCCGGGGGCATGTGAGCTGCCACTGGCGGCGAAAGGGCTTATTGAGAGCGGCCGGTTTGACGCGGTGATTTGTCTGGGGGCTGTGATTCGGGGCGACACGACGCATCATGAGCACGTGGGGTCGATGGCGGCTCGTGGGATCGCTGAGGTGGCGTTATCGTCGGGTGTACCGGTTGCGTTCGGCGTTTTGACCTGCGACACGATCGATCAGGCGGTGGCGCGGGCGGGGTCCAAGGGCGGCAACAAGGGGGCCGAGGCGGCGTTGAGCGCGCTGGAGATGGTGAATGTGATGACGCAGTTGCGGGCGTTGGGGCGGAAGAAGGCGTGACGGACGGCTGGCGCGGCATTCCACGGTTTGACAATCGAATTGTGACATGACTTCCAGAAGACAGGCGCGAATTTTGGCGATGCAGGCGCTGTGCCTGCTGGACGTGCAGGGCGACGCGGGCGTGCGCGAGCTGGACGATTTTCTGGCTGATCAGGACGCGTCGGCGGAGGCGCGGCGCTATGCGCGCGTGCTGGCGATGGCGGTCTGGCAGAAACGGACGACTTTCGACGCGATGATTGCGCCGCTGGCTGAGAATTGGGACATGGAGCGCATGTCGCCGGTCGATCGGAACGTGACGCGGATCGGCGTTTGCGAGCTGGTCGATCACAATGATGTGCCCGCCGCGGTGGCGATCGATGAAGCGATCGAAGTGGCGCGGGAGTATGGCGGCGGCGATTCGGCGGCATTCGTTCACGGGATTCTCGACGCGGTGCGGAAGTCGGGGGTGACGGGGCGTGCGGATGAGAGCGGTGCAAAAGACTCCGAGGCGATGGGATAGGGCCGATGGGACTTTTTGATCGATTCAAGGCGGCGCTATCGAAGACGCGCGAGAAAGTCGTATCCAGCTTTAAGTCGATTCTGCCGTTTGGGCGGAAGATCGATGAGCAGATTCTCACCGAACTTGAAGAGACGATGTTGCGCGACGACATGGGGCCGGCGACGACGGCACGCTTGATTGAAGATGTTCGCGGGGCGTGGAAGGCGGGGAAGATTTCCGAGACGCAGGAGATCGTCCCGTTCTTGAAGCAGACGATTGTTCAATACTGGCCGGCGGATTTGCGAGAGTTGAAGTTCGTTGAAGGCGGGCCGACCGTGATTCTGGTGGCCGGAATCAACGGGTCGGGAAAGACAACCAGCGTCGCGAAGCTTGCGAAGTGGCTGGTGGGGCAGAAGAAAAAGGTGATCCTGGCGGCGTGCGACACGTTTCGCGCGGCGGCGGTGGAACAACTCTCGATCTGGGCGGGGCGCTGCGGCGTTGAGATTGTGAAGCACGCGCAGGGGGCTGATCCCGGTGCGGTCGCGTATGACGCGTGCGAGGCGGCGATTTCGCGGAAGGCGGATGTGCTGCTGGTGGATACGGCCGGGCGGCTGCATACACAGGACCACTTGATGCGCGAGTTGAACAAGATTGAGCGCGTGGTGGGAAAACGGATGCCGGGCGCGCCGCACGAGGTTTTGCTCGTGCTGGATGCGACGATCGGACAAAATGCGATCAACCAGGCGAAGCACTTCGGGCAGCACGTGAAGGTGACGGGAATTATTCTGGCGAAGCTGGATGGGTCGGCCAAGGGTGGGATCGTGGTGGGGATTCGGGATCAGCTCAATGTGCCGGTGAAGTTCGTTGGGGTGGGCGAGCAGATCGACGATATTGAGCCGTTCGATCCGGGGACGTTTGTCGAGGCGCTGTTCGCAGAATAGGTCAGCCGAGCAGGGCGTCGTCGGGGAGCGGGGGCGTGGTTTCGGTTGCGATTGCGCCGTTAAGGATAGCCTGCGCGAAACGAATCGGCTCTGAAACGTTCATCAAATAGAGCTCAACGGGCTGTGCATCGGACTGTTCGATACGGGCGATGCCGCGGCCGAGTGCGACTTCGATTTTTGACGTGCGGAGGTCGATGCGCTGGAGGAGATCGGCGCGGCCACTCAGGAAGCGAAAGCACAGGACGTCGAGTTGTCCGGGGGCGACGCGGTAGTAGATGGGGCGCACCCGGCTAAGGCCCCACGCAATCAGGGGAAAGATGGCGAAGAGCGCACCGTAGGCGTAGTAGGGGGCGCGGATACTGTTCGGTGCGACGACCGGAAGGGTTTTGTGGATGGCGTAGTAGGCGATGGCCGCCACGATCAGGGCCACCAGCCACGTCCAACCCTTGGTGCCCTGGGTGACGATCACCGGTTCGAACATGTGAGTTTCGAGCGGGAGGAGGCGGCGAAGGGATGGCGGCCGGCCGCAGGCGCGGACCCGTGCGCCGACTTGCGCCGGGGGCAGCGGGAGGTCTTCGTCGGGCTTGCGGGCGCGGAACATGACGGCCTGGCTGATCGCGGCGATCAGGATGATGACAAAGAAAAACGTGAACCAGGCAAACGGCTTCGGCATTCCGATGACTTCGAAGAGAACGAAGAGGAAGAAAACCATCGCGAACGTGTGCGGGAGCCGGCTCAGGGGCGTGGCGTAGCGGTCGGGAAGGGCGACATCCTGCGTTTCTGTAGAGAGGTCGGGCTCGAAGGAAAGCGGGAGTTTCGGGGCTTCGGCGGTGTTGGTGGCTTGCCGGGGGCGTTTCGACATTCGCGCAAATTGTACTCGCGGAACGGTGCCGCGCCGCCCATGACCGATCGGATGGAATCGCGTATGATCGACAATTCAACCTGATTAGCCTGGGAAACGGCGCGGATGGAGTTGGATGCGAGTTAAAGGCACAAACAAGCGAGACATTGGCGGGAAGAATCGCGACAAAGGGATGATTTTTCTACGGCGGCTGTGGAAGTATGTCCGGCCGCAGAAGAGGACGCTCTCGCTCGCCATCGCGAGCATTGTCGTCATGGCGATCAGTTATTCGGCCGGAATCACCGCGATCCTGCCCATTCTGACCGTCATGATCGAGCGCAAGAGCGTTCCGGCCTGGGTCAACAACAGCATCGCCGAGGAGCGTCTGCACGCAAAGCTGGACGTCTTCAACCGCGTGGACACCGGGACCACGGGTCCGCTGGCGGAGTATGACCACGCCGCGCAGCTCACTGCAAAGCCGAGAGAGAAGTCGCCGCTCCTAAAGTTGGCGCGCAAGGACGATCTGATTATCGCGGCGGATGACCGGCGGATGGATGGGCCGGAGCTGTTTCGCTACATCGCCTCGTTGCCGCAGGACGCGCAGGTGACGCTGACGCTGGTGAGCGCTCGCGAGTTGAAGCGGACGACTCTCTCCGTCCCGCTGGAAAAGACTGAGCTTCGCTGGCGGGCGGGGCACGCGGCGGCGAGCTTTCTGCCGAGCGGGACCAGCCGGTCGGACATGCTGCGGACGCTGATTTACATCCTCGGCGTGATGGTGGCGATTTCGCTGGTACAGAATGCAGCGCGGGCGGTGGGGGAATACCTGGTTGGCGTGGTGGCTGCACGGACGCTGGTAAGCGTGCGGCGCGACATGTACCGCAAGGTTTTGCGGCTTCCGCTGGCGTTTTTCTCGCAGCACGGCACCAGCGATGTCATGAGCCGGTTTACGCAGGACAGCCAGGACATTTATCGCGGGCTGACCTTTGTGTTCGCGCAGACGGTACGCGAGCCGCTGAAGTCGCTGGGTGTGTTCGTGTTTGCGCTGTGGCTGGCGCCGAAGGTGACGTTGTTCGCGATTGTCGTCGCGCCGGGGGCGATCGTATTGATTCGCTACTTCGGCAAGATTGTGCGGCGGGCGAACCGGCGGCTGCTGCAGGGCTTTGCGCGGATGCTGGCGGGCCTGGAGAGCGCCTTGATCGGGATTCGGGTGGTCAAGGGCTACAACATGGAGCGCTTCGAGCGGCGGCATCTGTTCGGCATCGACTGGACGATGATGCGTCAGCAACTCCGCATCGAGATGGTCGAGGCGGTGATCAGCCCGGTGTTCGAGTTTCTTGGGATATTCATCGGGGCGCTGGCAACGATCTGGTTTTTCAGCCAGATGCTGGACGGGCAGATGACGCCGGCCGGCTTCATGACGATGGTGATCTGCCTGGTGGCGATCTTTGATCCGCTGCGGAAGCTTTCCAATCTCTATACGCGGCTGCAGCGGGCGAACGCGGCAGCGGAACGGGTGTTCGAGATCATCGATCTACCGGTCGAGGAGCCGTACCGGCCGGGCGGGCTGCCGAACCTCGAGGAGATGCGGCGTGAGATCACTTTTGAAGACTTAACTTTCACTTATCCGGGGTCGGATCGGCCGGCGGTGCGGGACTTCATGTTGCGCGTGCGCAAGGGGGAGCGCGTTGCGGTCGTTGGTCCGAACGGGTCGGGCAAGACGACGCTTTTGGCGATCTTGGCGAGGTTTTTCGAGCCGCAGTCGGGGCAAATTCTGTTTGATGGCGAGCCGGTTTCGAATTACTCGCTGCGGTCTCTCCGACGCCAGATCAGTCTGGTGACGCAGGACTCGATCATTTTCGCGGGCACGGTGCGAGAGAACATTGCCTATGGCGACGAACGCCTGATGCGGCAAATGGTGTTGCAGGCGCGGCATCCACAGCGGCGATATCCCGAGATCCAGGGTTTGGAGCGGATCGAGGACGCGGCGCGGGCGGCGTATGCCGACGAGTTCATCCGACAGATGCCGCAGGGATATGACACGCTGATCGGCGAGCATGGGGCGACGCTGTCTGGCGGGCAGAAGCAGCTGGTGGCGATCGCACGGGCCATTCTGAGGAATGCGCCGATTTTGATCTTCGACGAGGCAACCAGCCAGATTGACGCCGATAGCGAGAACAAGATTCATCGAGCCGTGGAGGACTTTCTCGCGAATCGGACGGGATTCATTATTGCGCATCGGTTCAGCACGATTCTGCAGGCCGACCGCATCGTGTGCATGGACGAGGGCCAGATCGTCGATGTTGGGACGCACTCTGAATTGCTGGAGCGCTGTTCGCTCTACAAGACGCTCTTTGAGACGCAGCTCATGGATCGCCGGCCGGAGTCGCGCGTGGTTCGAGAAGCGGAACCCGTTGCACCGGTGACGGGTTCGTAACACTCCAATGCCAAAAAATGCCACGCACCGGCCGGCCTTTTGGCTCGTCCGGTGCGTGACCGTTTCGGGAGAGTCTTCCCGGATAGCCGGTTACGGTGCGTTCAGCAGACCGTTAACCATCAGGGGGATGTCCATGCCATTGACGCGGGAGTCGTTGTTCAGGTCTCCATAGAAGATGTCGAAGAAGCTGGTCATGCCGACACCTCCAACAACTTGAACCGGACGGGCCGGGTGGCTCATGCCCATCCCGACGAGCGTGATGAGGTAATCGCCATCGGGCACATCGGTGTCGATGGCGAAGTGGCCATCGTCATCGATGTCGGCGACCTCAACCGAGAAGGGCAGGTCCGTCGGCAGATTCGGCGAGCGCAGCTCGGCCAGCGCGATGTACGGGGGGAGGATGACTGGCGGAAGCGGGACGAAGCCGCCAATCAGGCCGCTATGAAGTTCGAATGACAGGTCGGTCGTGACCGGATTGGGGCAGTCGTCCGTGATGGCGCACTGGACCCCGCCCGCGATGTCACGCTGCTGGGCGGTACAGTTGTGGATGGGATGATGAGCCGACCACCGGAAGTCCTCGACGCCGACCTGGACGCTGTCGCTATCCAATTCGGAAATCTGGAGCCAGTATTTCTGGCCGCCGGTCGCGAAAAACGGCGGCGTCAGTGTGGCCGTGAAGCGATATACGCGGCGGTTCTGACAGTCTTTGCCGGCGTACTTCGTGGAGACGTCGACGCACCAAAAATTTGAGATCTGGCCGGCGTTGCAGGGGACCGGGCAGGTTCCAGCGGTGACTCCCGGTCGGATGGCGATGAAATACTTGCGCTGAAGCTGGGCCGAGCTCGAGACCGTCCCCCACCAGCGGATCCAGGTGATCTTCGTTGTCTGTGTGAACTGGAAGTCGTCCATGGCGACGCGGTTCATGGGTTGCGGCGAGGTGCAGGTGAGGACGCGGGATTCGACGGAACCCCAGGGTGCTTTCCAGGGCTGGTTTTGGGCGGAGGCGACGGTCCCGATGCCGAGCAGGATAATTGCGAGGACTAGTCGATTGGTTTGGATCATTGAACTGGCTCCTTTTTTCCGCGCTCCGATCCGCCGGCTCCGAGCCGGGGGTGGGAAGCGACTGGTTTTCTCAGCGGAATGGGACGTGATCCGCCTCGGGAGATAACGCGGAAAGCGGAGCCGGAGCGGCTCGCGAAATACCGGGATGTGTGGTTGGAGGCCTAGTAAACGAGGTTGGCCCATGCGTTGGAAGAGGCAAAGGCACCGTTGCCTACGGCAGAGAGCACGACGCCCACGGTATTGCCGGGGACGATGTCAAAGGGAATTCCCCCGACGGCGGCAGTGTTTTTGATGATAACGTTTCCCGTGGAGTCGACGTCTATGCCGCGGTCGTTGGCGGCGACGTTGTTTGCTTCAATGCGGGTCCCGCTACCGGCGGTCGAGGCGAGATGAATACCCGCGCCGTCTCCGACGCCGGCGCCATTGCCGGTGCAGTCGTTGGTGGCGATGCGGGAGTTGCCGCCTGCCTCAATGCCGTCACCCACGTTCACGCGCGTGGTGCAATTGGCCACGGTGCAGCCGATCCCGACGATAATTCCATCGCCCCCGTTGCCGCTGCTGGTGCAGCCGAGGACGGTGCTGCCGTTCGAGGCGGCGATTCCGTGGCTGTCGTTGTTGGAGGCGGTGCAGTTTGAAATGGTGCTGCCGCGTGGCGTGGCGCTGTTGGCGCTGAGGAGGCCGATGCCGCCATTGCCGGTAGCGGTGCAGTTGGTAATCGTGCAACTGTCGCCGAGGGAGAATCCTTCGGTCGTGTTCATCGAGCTTTCGCAGTTGGCGATGGTGCAGTTGCCACCGGTCTTCACGCCGTAGCTGCCGTTCATGCAGGTGGAGATATTGTTCACCACACATTTCTGTCCAGTGGTAATTCCGTCGTCGGAGTTGTTGTTGGCCTGCATGTACATCACGTCGGTGTCTTCGCCGAAGACGGCGCCGCACTCATTGTCGTCCGTTTCAACCTTTTCAGCCGAGCTACTCGATGCGAGCAGCATGTTGAGACCGATGCCATCCCAACCCGAGATGATTCCATTGCGTATGTTGATATTGATTTGGGGGCTGGCGACGAAGATGCCGTGCACGGAACCGGGAACTCCGTGGAGGGCGAAGCCGCTGAGGTCGAGGGTGACGGCGCTGACATTGATGGTGATTCCGCTCTGACCGGCGACGCCGGTGAGGTCGTCGGTGACGTAGTACGAACCGGCGGCATTGATGCTGAACGGCAGAGAGGAGATCGGAGTCCGCGGTTCCACTGTGTCGAGGGGAATCATCGATGGCGCGACCGGGCCGGGCGGCGGATTGAGACTGCCGGCGTTCGACCAGATGGCCAGGGCGCAGGTGATGGCGACGAACAGAGCGGCACGATAGCGGCGTTGATGAGTTGACATGATTCTCCCTCCGGCCCCGCAATTTCTAATTGGACATTCAGTGTAGCGATTGGGATGTCCGGCACGAAGCGGATTTCAGGGCTTAATCCAACTCCTCGGGCGGGCCCTCGCTGGTCAGTTGGGCGCGATACACGGCGGCCTCGTCCGGACGGCCGCATTTTTCGTAGAACTCGACCAAGCGGCGCAGGGCCTTTTGCACGGGCTTCTGATCAGTCGTCAGCTTTTGGGATACCGCACGGTACGCGGTAAGCAGCAATTGCTCGGCCTCGTCGCAGCGCTTGAGTTTCACGAGGCATTCACCGAGGTTGCCGGCGAAGAGGGCGCGGTTGATGTGTTTCGCGGGGTAGGCGGTTTCGGCGGATTTTCCGAGGGCGCGGAAGATGGGCTCGGCTTCTTCGGGCCTGCCGGCGCGCATGAGGCAGAAGGCGTAGTTGTTGGCGATAGCCAGGGATTTGGGGTCATTCGGGCCGAGGGCGCGGTTGGAGCTTTCAACAAGCGTGCGGTAACTGGCGAGGGCTTCGGCGCGTTTGCCCATGGCATTGCGGACCCAGGCGAGATTGCTGAGTGAGGAGAGCGTGGCGGCGTGATCCGTGCCGAGCACCTCGCCGCGGAGCTGAACCGCGCGAGACAGCATTTGCTCGGCCTCCGGCAGGCGGTTCTGTTCGCGGAGACAGCCGCCGTAGCTGTTCATGATGGCGAGCGTGGCGGGATCTCGTTCGCCAAAGGCGGCAGCGGCTTCGAGCGCAGCGCGATAACACTGATCGGCTTCGTCGATAAGGTTAAGTTTGCGAAGGACGCGGGCGAGGTTGTACTGAGCGGCGAGCTTGTCACGCGGGCCCATTCCATCGACGTGCTCTGCCAGAGCGATGGCACGACGCAGATAAATCCTGGCGTCAGTCCACTGGCCGAGTTGAATAAATACCTCGGCGATATTGATCATTGAAATGATTGTGTTGGGATTACTTTCTCCGAGCATGGAGAGGCGAGTATCGAGCGCTGCTTGCTGCAATTTGAGCGCTTCGTCAAATCGGCCGAGGTGATAATTGACAACGCCGAGCGTATTTTGAAGTCGGGCCTGCAGTTCGGGGTCACCAGCCAGCTGCTGGACCTGCACGGTTCCATTACGGAGTACTTTGTCGAGGACGACCTGGGCCTTTTCCACTTGGCGCGGGGCGTCTTCGTCAAGTTCGGAACCCTTGAAGAGATCGCGGAGAATTTTGTTCAATTGGTTCACACTTTGGAGTTGTCGAGTTGCCTCCCTAGCCTTGATCTGTGTTGCAATCATGCCACCCACGAGCGACAGGGTGACGAGAGCGACCGCGGTAACCCCGAGTTTGTTGCGACGAATGAATTTTCCAGCGCGATAACCAGCAGTTGCCCGGCGGGCGGCAATGGGCTCGCCGGCGAGATGGCGGCGGATGTCTTCGCCGAATTGTTCGACTGACTTGTAACGGCGCTCGGGTTCCTTTTGCAGGGCCTTCAAGACGATGGTGTCGACGTCTCCACGAAGGCGGCGGCGGAGGCGTTCGGGTTTGCCGTCGCGGGTTCGGCTGACCGACTCAGGCGTGAGCGTGGCGGCGGGGCCGCCATCGGGGACATCGATCGATTCGATGCGGCTGATTTTCGTGCTGGGGCGCTCGGGTTCGTCCTCACAGATGCGGCGGGCTATTTCGTGGATGGGCTGGTTGGCGATGGGGTACGGGCGATGGCCGGTGAGGAGTTCGAAGAGGATGACTCCGAGAGAGTAGACGTCGGTCGCGGTGCTGATGGGCTTGCCGCGGATCTGTTCGGGGCTGGCGTAGGCCGGCGTCATGGGTTGCGCGCCGGTGACCGTTAGCTGGTGGGCGAGGGCGGAGTCGTCGGCATCAAGCAATTTCGCCAGACCGAAGTCGAGAAGCTTAGGGATGCCCGTCTCGGTGACGAGGATGTTTCCGGGTTTCAAATCGCGATGGATGACGAGCTTCTGGTGGGCGAAGTTGACGGCTTCGCAGACTCCGCGAAAGAGGTCGAGGCGCTGGGCTGTGTTGAGCTTGTGGTCATCGCAGAAGCAGTCGATCGTGCGGCCCTGGATGTACTCCATGACGAGGTAGGGCGTGCCATCGTCGGTCTGGCCGCCGTCGAATAAGCGGGCGATATTGGGGTGGTCCAGGTTTGCAAGTGTCTGGCGCTCGGTGCGGAAGCGACGAAGGAGTTCGGCGCGCTGGCGCGGTGTGGCGAGCGGATCGCGGCGAATGACCTTAACGGCGACGTGCTTTTGGTAGGCGTCGTCGGCGCGGATGGCGAGAAAGACCGCGCCCATCCCGCCGGCAGCGATCTGGCGAATGATGCGGTAAGGACCAACCATTCTTCCCGGAGACAGGTCGAGATCGGGCGGCGGAATGACGGTGGCGACGGCCTGAATGGCCGGTGTTTCAATGAAGTCGGGGTCGCGGTCGTGCGCGTGGACGTAGGCCTCGGCTTCCGCTCGGAGGACCGGATCTCCACCGCATGCCCGATCGAGGAAGGCGCTGCGGGCGCTCGGGTCGCGTTCGAGCGCGGACTCGATAAGGGGTTTGAGTTGTTGCCAACGCTGCGGCGTCATGACACTGGCCACACTGCCTAACGCGAGAAGAGGAGCTGGGACGGCGCAACTAAATTGCGAGTTTTTTTTCAGCCCGGGGCCACTTCGCGGCGGAGCCAGGCCTTGGCGGACGCCCATTCGCGTTTGACGGTCGCGGTCGAAAGATCGAGGACTTCTGCGGCGTCTTCCACGGAGAGTCCGCCGAAATAGCGCAGCTCGACGATGCGGGCCTGGCGCGAATCGAGTTCGGCGAGACGCGATAGGGCGGCGTCAAGGGCTTCGAGATCCAGGGCATTGTCCGGGTCGGCTTCCGCGAGGCCGCTGTGCAGCTGAACCCGACCGACTTCGCCGCCGCGCTTTTGTGCGTTGGTGGCGCGGACGTAGTCAATCAAGACACGGCGCATAACAGTGGCGGCGACACCGATGAAGTGGGCGCGGTTTTTCCATTGAATCTCACGCTGATTCGCGAGGCGCAGGTATGCCTCGTGAAGCAGAGCGGTTGCCTGAAGTGTTTGATCGCGTCGCCCCCGCAGGGCCCGCTCGGCGACGACGTGAAGCTCGCTGTATATCAGCGGCAGGACTTTGCCGAGGGCGGCGGCATCGCCTGGAGGGACGCTTGCGAGCAGTCGGCTGATGTCTTCCGCTTCCGGGTCTTGCATGTTGGCCCGCTCACTTATGACGGCTGGTGCGGCTTTGAATACGGTTTTCATTGTCGCATTCACACTCGCGGGCGTCAAAGGCAGTTCAGCGGGCGAGATACGCCTCAAGGCGTGACAAAGGCGAGGCCGATGAGCGGCTGGGTGCGCGTCGCGGATGCGGTGCGCGCTGAGGACGACAGGTCAGGGAGGACCGACGGTGAAGATCGGCTGGTTTGGATCGCGCGGGGTGGGCGAGGCGTGTCGGCGGTTGGGGCATGACGTTGTCGAATTGCCCGTGGCCGGGTCGGCGGGTGCGAATGGGCAGCCGATTCAGGTGAGCGCGGAGTTGTCGGCGCGGATCATTCGTGCGGTTGGCGAGCGGCGCGTCAATTTCTTCTTTGATGAGAATGGGCGGGGGTTGCAGTTTGTCGTGACCGGGAAGAGTGACACGGGGGTTGCGGCGCGGCCGGCGCATGACTTTCTGGGGGTGCCGCTGGTATCGCATTTTCGACGGCCGGTATGGGAGTGTATTGAGCCGCTTCCGGCTGTGATGTTTTATTCGACGCTGGCGAGTCCGTCGTGGATCAAGCTGGTTGCGGACCAGGCGCACGCGCATGAGCTGACGCAGTTTGGGATTCCGGCGGTGTATCACATGCCGCTGGCGGCAGCGGATGGGGAGTATGACACGCGGCCGATTGGTGATTTGGGCGGGCGTGCGCCGATCGGATTCGTGGGCGACTGTGCGGGCGGGGGTGTTGCGACGGGGTATGCCGGACTCTTTGCGCTGGCGTGTCGGACGAGCGAGCCGGGGATGGCGTTTCACGACATTTATCATCACTTGTATGGGCTGGCGGAGCCGGCGCGGCCGGATGACTCGGGTGAGGGCCGGCTGGGGAAGATGGCGGCGTACTTCGAGGCGAAGTCGGCGTATGCGGCGATGATGTCGAGGGCGGAGGGCGATCGGTTTGTGGTGTTCCTGAAGAAGCAGGTGGGGGGGCTGTTTGAGGTTCGCGGCGGCGGGTGGAACGAGGCGTATGGGACGGCGTGTGTGGGCGGTGCGGAAGACGGTGGGCAGGATGGCGGGATGGGGCGGATGCGGGCGTTTCGGGAGACGCTGATCAATGTCTGTCTGGTCGGGAGCGAGGCCGAGACGGGGTTGAACCAGGCGTGCTTTGACATCACAGCGGCGGGGGGATTTCTGCTTTGTCAGCGGCGGGCGGAGTTGGAGCGTTACTTTGAGATCGGGCGGGAGTGTGACGCGTTTTCGAATGAGGGTGAGCTGCTGGAGAAGTGCCGGTTCTATCTGGAGCAGCCGGCGAAGGCGCGGGAGATTGCGCGGGCCGGGCAGGCGCGAACGCTGCGGGAGCATCTTTATAGCCATCGGCTCGGGGCGGTGACGCGGTTGGTGGAGTCGGTGGGTTTGCGCGAGTCGTGCGTTCCGACGGAGCAGCGATGTTACAGCCTGGGCAATCCGCTGGATGATGTTGGCCGATTTGTTCCGCGGCCGGATGTGATCTTTGATTGCGGGGCGCATATCGGGGCGTATTCGTATGCGTTTCGGCGGCGGTATCCGGAGGCGCGGATCGTGGCGTTTGAGCCCGTGGCGGCCAACTTCGAGCGATTGGCGACGGTGGCGCCGGAGATTGGGGCAGTGGCGGTGCGGGCGGCGGTGTCGGACCGGAATGGGGTGGACGAGTTGCTGCTGACGGCGAGCGATCAGTCGGCGTCGTTGTTGCCGTTTCAGGCGAATGACAATCCGCTGGCGGAGGCGCACTCGGTGATCGGGCGGGTGGAGACGCCGGTGTGCACGCTGGATGCGTGGTGCTCGGGGAACGCGATTGATCCGCGGCGGGTGAGCGTGGTGAAGATGGACATTCAGGGGGCGGAGCTGAAGGCGCTGGCCGGGGCGGGGGAGATTTTGCGGAGCGTGCCGGCGGTGTTGTTGGAGGTCGGGTTCAAGAGTTACTACGCGGGGATGCCGTTGTTTGCGGATGTCGAGGCGTTCATGCGGTCGCGCGGGTTTGAGCGGTTTGCGCTGTATCCGTCGAATGAGCCGGAGATCTGGGGTGATGCGCTGTATGTGCGGCGCGAGCTGGTTGATGCGGAAGGAGCGACGAGATGACGGCGCTGTGCACGGCTCCGAATGCGAATTTGAGCGGATCGGCTTCGCATGGCCAGGACGATTTCCGCATGATGTTCAATCAGGATCGGTATCTGGTTGAGCGGGTGCAGCAGTATCACGCGCGGCATTCGTTTGCGTCCGCGCTGGAGACGGGGACGCATAAGGCCGAGACGACGGTCGGGCTGGCGCGGATGTTTCCGAAGGTTTACACGGTGGAGGTGGATATCAACTACTTTCTGGCGTCGAAGGCGGCGCTGGCGGGGCGCGGGAATGTGGTTGCGCGGCTGGGGAACTCGCCGGAGGTGATCAGCGAGATTTTGCCTGAGCTGGAGCATCCGCTGTTCGCGTTCCTTGATGCGCATTGGTACGACTACTGGCCGCTGAAGGATGAATTGATGCTGCTGCTTTCGGTGCGCAAGCCGAAGCTGATCATGATTCATGACTTCCGCGTGCCGGGGCGTAACTTCGGGTTTGACGGGTATCAGGGGCGGCCTTGCGATCTGGATTTCATCGGGGACGTGTTGCCGCATGGTGAGTGCAAGTATGTGTTCAATGATCGGACGGCGGCGGGATCGGCGAATCGCGGGGTTTTGTTTATTGAGCACCAACTCTAGCGGGTAGAACTGGTTGCGGCGCGGAACTCCGTGGATTCTATATTCATCAGGCCGAATACCTCGGAAAAACTGACAAGTCACGACGTACTACCGCTTATCTGACGCCATATCCGCTTCGGCCCGGTCAGTGAGCCAAATTGATCCCGTCGCGTACCGTGGACGCCATCGGGAAGCGAGCCAACGGTCACGAATCACTAAACAATCTGCATGGAGCACCGAGAATCGCGCGGAGCTTATTTCGGCCGTGATAGAGAAGCCCGCGGACCGAGCCTGGCGAACGCTGCATGATCCGCGCCGCGTCCTGAACAGACTTTCCTCCGAGTTCGCAGAGTTTGAGCGCTTCGCGCATTTGATTGGGTAGCAGCTTCATTGCAGCCTCGAGTTCGGCGACGGCCTCGCGGATTGACGCTTGGCGGCTGGGCGTTTTTGCGGTCGCGGCGGCCAACAGATAGGCGTCATGGCCGGATGAGTTGCGCGGGGCGACTTGGTGCCTCCGCGCGCCACCGCGCCGCGCCCGGCCGGCGGCGCGCTTAATGTCAATGAGTTTTCGGTCGGCGATCGCCCTTACCCAGCACAGGAAGGACAAGGGCGAAACGAATCGAAAGGTTACTCGACTGCTCCACGCCGAGGCCTGCGTTTCCTGCAATACGTCTTCGACTCCGATGACGCCGCGGAGTCCGACTGGGAGTCTAGATCCAATGTATGCGGCGAGCGACCGTTCGTGCTCGCGCCATAGTGCTGACATCGCTTGGTCATCGAGTCGCCCATCCCTAATGGGTTCCCAATCGTGAGGCATGTGTGCCGGCCCTCCCGAATTGCCGAGAGAGTAACGCGGGGCTGCAGATCGGGCCAGTGAGTCGGGGTGTTGTGCTCAATCGCATGGGTTCCTGGTGAGGAAGCCGAAATTCCTGTGCGCGCTACCGTCAGGCGTCGTTAGTGTAGTCGAGGCACATTAGTGACGGGTGGAGACACTGCGTCGCGCCGACGGTCAACGTCGGGGACGAATGAAACCCGTCAGTTTGAAGATACAGCGCACTTCGCCCGTTCGGGTCCCATTGTCACCGCGATCTGCACTGGCGGAGAGTGTGTCGCGGCGCACGGTTCAGGAGCACTCAATCCATGGCCAAGTTGAAAAGTGGGCGCGCCCGGTGTGCGCCGATCGACTGGATTCTCGTTATCGCGGGACTGGTTGGCGGGACGGCTTGTCAGTCGGAGTGGGAGAGGCTTTCCAGGATGCCCACGTTCGATGACGACGACGCGCGAGAGGCGTTGTACGAGTGCCAGAGATATGCGATCAGGTTCGGGTCGATTTCAGTGGCTGAGCCGGTGGCGGTGAAGGCGGAGCCGTTCGCATTTAATTTGGGGATGACTGCGAAAGAATTGTACGCGGCGATCGCACAGTCGATTCAGGTGGCGGGACGTTTCGGGAACTTCACTGTCACCGACGTCAATGCGGCGCTTCGGCTCACTGCGCCGACGATTCCGGCTCACACCGTCAATCCTGTCGGGCAGAAGCTGGCGATTGATATTGCGCAGGCCGTGCTCAAAAAATCGCAGGAGAACATGAGCCCGGAGAACCTAGCGGCGTTGACGCAGATGTTCACAACATTGATGAGCGGCGGTCTGCCTACGACATTGCCCGCGTTTGGATTGCCAGACTATTCAACCGCAATCGGTGGGCTTGCGCCGCAGCCGACATCCATGCCGGAGGTGAAAGCATTACCGGCGCCAGAGTTGGGGGCGAATCCGGCGGCGGCCCGGTTGAAGGAGCTGGGAGATCAAGCGGGGATCAATGCGCCGTTTTCTCAGGGTCCGACGAAACGGGTCTCGGAATCAATCAGCGGATCGGCGGACGCGTTCGAGCAGCAACAGGTCTTGCAGGTCTTGAGTCGCCTCGCGGAATTCCGATCGAACAAGAATCTACACGTTCAGCCATTCGTTACAGTTATCAGCGTGGCGCCTGGGAGCGTGACATCTTCGGGGTTTGTCGCAGAGGCGGCGATTCGCATGAAGGTATATCGGCGCGAGGCAGGGCCCGCGCGCGATTCTGCGGCCGGATCTTCACGTCGAGTGTACCTGAAGCAGGTCAACATCATCGGGCTCCATCCGACGGGGATTGGGCAGGGGATGGATCTGGAGAATTTTTTCGCACTACAGAACAATTTGATGCTCAAGCTGATCGCCGAGGGATACGTCGCAAGTGCTGCGGGTCAAGCAGCCATCTCGCAATTGCAACAGGCACACGCTCGAACAATCAATCAGCGAATTCTGGTGTCGAGCTTTCAGCGAGCCAGCGTCGGTGAGGTTGGATTTCACATTCGGGGGGAATATTGGTCGACCGATCCAATGAAATTTGGCAAGGAGGGGCACACTATCAAGCCCGGACAGGCGGTCCTTCTGCAGGACGTCTCTGTGCCAGTCGTGTGCTTCGCGATCCTGGACCGCCAGGTTCTCGATCCCCATTTTTCCCGCGCCGCGCATCCCGAAAGCCCTCGTCCATTCGTGAAGCCTACATCGGGGTTTTCGATCCCGACGCCGGTATTGGAAAAGCCTCCCTCAACCTCAGATGCGCCACGACTGGAGATCGACATCAGCACCACCTGGGTCCCGGAGGCGGAGGCCGATTTCCCAAGCCGACTTCGGTTTCTTCGGCCGGTGTCGAGGTATCCGGAGTTGGAACCGCAACAATCGTATTATCGTTCACGAGTCGCCGATCTGCTGTACAACTGGAAGTCGCGGCGGACGAACGATCTCCGTGGCATTGCAGAGAGCGGCGACGATTCCCAAAGTTTTGCGTACGGTTACTTCGCTGCGGGTCCCGAACAGGCCATCGCGAGCGTGGTTGCTACCGCGACGCTAGATCAGGAACTTCCGATTCCGCCCGAAGCGGAGGACCCGAAAGAGCCCTCGGTCACGGAGTGCTTTCCGGCGGAAGTGCCAGCGGATCGCGCGAGCTTTATCGTCATTAGGGGCGGATCGTTCACTGATAGTATGAAGGTAACTGCGGCCGGCCTGGCGGCAGACTTAGTTGGGACCTTCGATAAGGGACGCGTTGCACTTGTCCGCGTGGACCCCACTATGTCGGGTCTCAAGCCGAGGGCCGTGATCGGGGAGCTCAGGGTTGTTACGGACGGCGGATCGAACGGAACTCCGATCAAATTCTCGGTGCCTGAGCCCCAGGATAACGCGATGCCGAATCGCAGCGTTATTCGGTACAGGGGACCCGACAGCCAGCCATACACGATTGAAACCGAGAGCACGAGCGGGGCCGAGACGAGCCGGGCGGCCTACAAGGCGATTTCTCGCGTGGCGCACTCACAGCCATCGCATTGATGGGTTATTGAGTAGGACGGTCCATTGGTCGGGAATTTCCTCGAGGCGAAGGAGAATTGCGATGCGGTGTGAGAACGGGATCGTCTTCGGGCTGGTTCTTGCGCTGACAAGTTCATCGCCTGGTCTCGCTCTAGATCGCGTTGAAATGCTTCCGCCGCAGCTGCTCACCAAGCTCGCGGCGAAGCAACAGCGGATCTCGACGCTGCCTCAAAGAATTGCGGGAAAGCCGCGAGCATACGCGATCAATTCGATTACGCGGTGGCAACCAGGCGCGACAGTGCTCGTCGCGTTTAACGGAGGGAACTATGAACTCTGTTCGGCAATCGAGCAGGCGGCGCGCGATTGGCTGGCGAATGACGTCAATTTGAAACTTGATTTTGGCGGCGACACGACCTCGAAGACCTACCGGCAGTGGCGGCCGACGGACTCGAACTACGTAGCGGATGTGCGGATTTCATTCGGCGAGTCGGGATACTGGTCCCTGGTTGGGAGCGAGTCGGTAAGTGTTTCGATCGCGCCGCCGGGGGTGGCATCGATGAACTTCGAAGGGTTCGATGTGGCGAAACCAAGCGATTGGCGGGCGGTTGTGTTACACGAATTCGGGCATGCACTCGGATTTGAACATGAGCATCAGAGTCCGAATTCAACCTGTGATGAACAGTTTCGGTGGGACGACGACCCGGACTACGTCTTGACTCTCGATGCCCGATGCGCGGTCTCGCCAGACGACAATGGGAAGAAGCCTGGTATTTATACAGTCCTCATGCATCCACCGAATCGATGGACGCGGCGGCAGATCGATACAAACATGCGCCGACTGGCAAACTCGCGGGCATTCCTGCTGGGTCCGTTCGATCGGCAGTCAATTATGCTCTACACGTTTCCAGATTGGATGTACAAGGCCCCGGCAAATAACGACTGCTACATCAGCGGAAACACCGGGCTGTCGGCCCAGGATCGGCGGGGAGTGGCGGCAGCGTATCCGCTGCGCGCGGAGGATGTGAAGTCGATGCTCAAAGAGCGCCAGGACTTCTATCTGGAGCTTTCGTCGAACGCCGGTTCATCCTCGAAGTATTTCGAGGGTTACAAACGGAAGGACAATTTGCGCGGCAACAATCCGTAGAACTCGCTGGAGTTCGCCAGGACCCAAGCCGGGAGCACGATAAAGTGATTTTTCACTGCATTGCGGATGGAATCGGGAAGCAGGCCGAGCTGGTGAAGTACCTGGTCACCGTACTGGGTATTCCAGTTGGGGTCGGTACGCTCTTGCTCGAATACCGTTGGCGGCGGCGACACTTTGCCGCGGGCATGATCCGAGAATGGAGCGATCATACCGCGAAGCACCGCGCCGCGATCGAGAAGGCCATTCCTAAGATCTTTGACAAGGACGCGGATGTCGATCGGTTTAACGAGAAGCGGGCGAGGGAAATCTACAATCAAACAGATCCATCGGATCAGTCGGGCGATCTTAAGCGGCACCTGATTGAGTTGCTCAATTACTGCGAGTTCGTTTCAGTCACATACGATATGAAAGTCGCTGACAAGTCGGTCATCCAACGATCATTCTCAACGGCAATGTGCATGCTTCACCGAGCGCTTCATGCTTACATCAAGGTCATGACGGAGCGGCGAAATGGCAACCCGTGGCAGCCGTTTTGTGATCTTTGCGAGAGCTGGGAGCCCGGGGTACACGACAAGCTCACGAAGCAGGGAATGGCTTAGTTGGAGCTCTGCGTCAATCGGGTTCGCGAATGGCGCGGTTGAGAGTGGTTGGTGGTAATCTGGGGGGATGTCGGTCGATGCGAAAAACTTACCGCGGTTGATTCCTACGGGGGAGGCGACGGCTATTTTGCCGGTGGGTGGTGGGAAGAAGAAGCCCATTACCGTCATCGGGACCGAGCGGATTCGGGCTACTTTTGATGCGGCTTGTTTGCAGCAGGCGATCAATACTCGGATGGCGCCGGGCGTGGCCGAGGTGGTTTTGAACCCGGACGCGCACATCGGGTATGGGGCGCCGATCGGGTGCGTGATGGCTTCGGATTCGCATATTTATCCGGGGCCGGTGGGGGTGGATATCAAGTGTTCGATGAGTTTGCTGCAGCTTGATGCGCCGGCTTCGGCGATCGAGGGGCGCGAGACGCGGCGGGCGATTATTGACGCGATTTTGAAGCGCGTGCCGACCGGAGCGGGGCAGGGGCAGCGGAACGCGCCGAAGTCGCGGCGGGTGGATGAGGGGCTGGGACGCGAGCTGGTGGTGCATGGGGCGTCGACGGATGTTTGCGAGATGCTGGGGATTCCGGGGCATTGGGCGGGGCGGTGCGAGGATTCCGCGCATCGCGGGCATGATGACACGGCGGACGCGCTGGGGGCGCGGCTGGAGCGGCTGATCGCGGCGGGTGAGTTTCGGAAGTTTGGGGACAAGATCAGCCAGTTGGGGTCGTATGGCGGGGGGAACCACTTCGGGGAGTGCGAGGTGGTGCACGTCGTGGAAACCGAGCGGGCGCGGAAGACGGCGGACGTGTTCGGGTTGAAGGATGGGTGCGTCGCGTTTTTGTCGCACTGCGGGTCGCGCGGGTTTGGGCATCATCTGGCGATGGGGCAGTTCAAGGCGCTGCAGGGCAAGTTTGACGAGTGGGGGATTCCTTATCCGGGGCAGGATCGGGAGCTCTGTTATGCGCCGCTGGGGACGCCGGAGGCGGATGCCTATTTGGATGACATGTCGCTGGGGGCGAACTTTGCGACGGTGAACCATCTGCTGATTAACTCGCTGGTGCTGGAGGCGTTTGCGGAGGTTTTGCCGGGGGTTCGCGGGGAGCTGGTGTACTTCATCAGTCACAATATTGCGCGGAAGGAGATTGTGCAGGGGCGCGAGATGTGGGTCATGCGAAAGGGGGCTACGCGGGCTTTTCCGGCCAGTCATCATGGGTTGCGTGGGACGCCCTTTGCTGACACGGGGAATCCGATTTTGCTGCCGGGCGATCCGCAGCGCGGGTCGGCGGTGATGGTGGCGGAGCCAACGGCGTCGTTGAGTTGCTACAGCGTAAACCATGGGGCGGGGCGGATGATGGGGCGGCGGCATGCGATGCGGACGCTCGACCAAGGCGAGGTGAACCGGTCGTTTGCGGAGAAGGATATTCTTACGAATTGCCGGGACTATCCGCGAGACGAGTCGCCCGAGGCGTACAAGGATTTCAACGAAGTGTTGCGGTCAGTGATAGTGGCGGGGCTAGCGAGCGAGGTGGCTCGGCTGCGGGCGCGGTTTGTGATCAAGGATTCGAGCGAGGCGGATGATTGATCGAGAATCAATAAGGTTCGCATCAGGACACGCACAGATTTTCTATCGTGACTTACGGTGCGGCGTCAAATTGGGTAGTGGGAAATAAATCCGGATGATAGCGCGGTGGACCTCCCTTGTTCGGCCAGTCGGTGATGTTTGAAGTGATCCAATCCGCGCGCTCGTGCGTATCGAAGAAGACATCGGCGACTGGATCGATGAGGCTAACGAAATCGGCTTGCTTGCGAATGTAGTACGTCCAATGTGACCCAGTCCAGTGTGGAATAAGGGTATAATCCTCGTAATCAACCGTGCTGAAGTCAGGCTCACCGATGATCGATTCGACCTGCACTTTGGTCATCCCGAGTTCGAGCTTCGGATAGCCCGAGCGAATCCGCTCCTTCCTCTCTGGCGATGACGCGTACGGGAACGGCTTCACCGAGTTTTCCCACGCCTCATAACTCCTTCGGCCGTCTTCGTGTGACGCGAAGCCCCATTCACTACGGGCGGAGCAGCTCGCAAGCAGAACCAGAGTGCATGCCCGGGCGAGACACGCTGCGGGGTGAGCAGGTCGAACGTGCGGCCGGGTTGAGCAATTCTGATCCACGGTTCGCCCACCTAGACGCTCAGCGTGGATTAATCCGACGACGGAGCGCAAGAAGCGATACTAAGGGCAGGGTGCTCCGGTTGTCAGGCGGTTGACGAAGGCAGTTACGTCCTGGGCGCCCAGTGGGGGGCCGTTTAGCAGCATGTCGGCGCAGCGCGTGAAGTTGCCGGTGTAGGCGGCGACGAAGGCCTGGATGTCGCCGCCATCAAGCTTGCTGTCGCCGTTCATGTCGCCCTGACAGGTGGGGCATTCGCATTCATCGGGGGTGCCGTTGGCGTTGAGGTCGGCACTGGTCGGCGGCCGGGTCGTGGTTTGAACAATTAGTGTCCAATTGTGGAGGACGCCGGAGTCGGCGCCGATGGTGTCAACGATATGGACGGTCCAGCCGCCGGCGGCGTTGGCGCCATTGAAGGCGGAGAGCAGCTGGGTTGGCTTATAGCTTCCAGTGAACGGGGCCAAGCCGGATGCGATGGGCGTTGTTGCCTGATCGTCCAGCGTGGTATTCAGGAAGTCGTGGCCTGCGCCCCCGACATGATTGGCAAGGATGACGGTCGTCGAGCCGTGGACGAGCGAGATCGCGATATCGCTGTCGTAGGTGTGCGAGATGTTGAGCTTGACGTTGACGTCCTCGATGTTGCCGGAGTCGGTGACTGAAATTGTGTGAGAGATGCCGGTGGGATTGGCGTCTGGGATGGGGATTTCGACCGCGCCGGAAGCGAGGGTTTGCACGCCGCCGCTGATGCCGGTGACGTCGCAATTGTCAGGAATCGAGTTGGCGTTGCAATCGCGCTGCGCGCCCGATGCGATTTCGCAGACGTCAATCACGCCGTTTCGGTCGCAGTCGTTCTGGCAGATGTCGGGTTGCAGGTTGTGGTCGCAATCGGCCATTGCACCGATCGGCGGAACGTCGCAGGGATCGGCGATGTCGTTGGCGTTGCAGTCGGGCTCGCAGCTATCCGGGATACCGTTGGCGTCGCAGTCGTGGCCGACGGCGTCGCAGATGTCGGGAATGTGGTTGTCGTTGCAGTCGGTGGCGAGCTGGCACTCATCAGGAATGCCGTTTGCGTCGCAGTCGTTGTTAGTCAGCTCGCACTCGTCGGGGAACTGATTTGCGTTGCAGTCGGCGCTATGCCCGGAAGCGACATCCTGATTATCCGGGATGCCGTTGTTGTTACAGTCGGCGGCGGCAGGGGCGCGGACCTGACCGAACACGATTGATCCGACGCCGGGCTTGAAGAGGCCGATCGACGCGAGACTTCCGACAGGCGCTGCGTCGGCATCAAAGCGGAAGTTATAGAGGGTGCCCCAGCGGATCGCGTTGGCGTTTGGATTGGCGGTGTAGGGCTGAGTGGACCAGGTGATCGCGGTGGCGGCGACGACGGGGGTCCAGTCGGTGAGTGCGTAGGGCTCGCCGGTGTGGGAGTCGACGTCGTGGAATCCGATGTTGGTGACCGTGGTGCCGGGTGGGATGGGAATGCTGAAGGAGCCGGCACACCGATCTGAGTTCAGATTCTGGACCGCGTATTCGTAATGCCAGATTCCGCCGCCGAGTGAAGTCGCCTTGGAGGCAACCCAGATGCGGCCGTCGTTCGGGATGTCGGTCGCATAGAGGAGGACGTCGGGGTCGGGGGTGTTAATGCCGAGGCCGTGGTCCTTCCATGCCATGATGGCCGGCTTGGTGCGTTCGGTGGAAGCGGTGAGGGAGATATTGAACTGATTGGTCGGATTTTCGGTGAGCGTGCAGCGACGATACGAGGCGTTGTTGTTCTTGTTTCCGGCCGCGGCGTCGTCATGGGCGACGTACTGGCATTCGCCGAAGTAGATCGCGCCGGGATTGAGCGAGGGCTTGAGATCGGCATCGTGAACCTGGAGCCGCTTATCGATCGTGACGGCTGCCGCTTGCCCGCCAAAAGGGTAGGGAAAAGTGCCGGTGGCGGCGTTTACTTCGGAACGGGGACCGAGTTCGCCCTGGTCGCCATTGAGTCCCGCACCGTATGGGTCGGAGCAGCCGACGCCGAGGACGGAACCGCCGTGACCGTTGCAGGATCCGCAAAGACTCTCGGTCAGGGCGGTGAAGCCATGCTTAAGCCATGACTGGCCGATTTGCTCGAAACGGCCGGCCTTGAGGCGATACATGTTTTGGGCGATGACCGGGTGCTCATTCGTGCCGGCGATCCAGAGTACATCGGCGGTGCCAATGTTGCAGGAGTCGGTTCCGATGGAGTAGGCGGTGATGCCGAGGGTGGCGTCGCGGCCCCAGCGGTTGATGCCGTTGAGATCGCCGGTGATGACGTCGGGACCGGTGGCAAGGGCGGTTGAGCCGGCGGCAAGCAGGATTGAAACGGCTGCGAATAAACGGCTAGACAACAATAGCGACGACATACCTGGAAATCTCCGGCGTTTAGTAAGCTCGCGATATTCGGACTGCGACACCAAGCCCGCGGGGCAGTTGACTAATTGGACGTGATCATTTTATCGCACGATCGTGCAAAAGATGTAAAACGCGATGAGAGATTTCTATGGATTATTGCGAAGTGCGACGTAGTTGTGCGTCAGTGCACGCATGATTCTGGTTCTTATTGAATTGAGTGGGATTCGGTCCCTAGGAGGGCGGCGCCGCGGCGGGGGCCATCAGGCGCTCGGCGGCGATGCGGTGTTCGGCGGCGCGATCGGCGCGGCCAAGCTGGCGGAAAATTGTGGCGAGATAGCGATGGGCGTCGAGAAGGGCGGGATTCATGGTGACGGCGAGTTCGAGGGGGCCGATCGCACGTTCAAATTCCTTCATCTGGGTGAGGGCGATGCCGAGGTGCATATGCGCCAGGGGAAAGTGATGGAGGATGCCGACGGCGGATAGCGCGGCGTCGGCGGCTTCTTCAGAGCGCTTTTGAGCGAGCAGGGACTGCGCCAAACCATCCAATGCTTCGTGGTGATGATTGTCAATTTCGAGTACGCGGCGGAAGGATTCCTCGGCCTCGTTCCAGCGGCGGAGGTGCAAGAGGGCGCCGCCGAGCATGAGATGGGGGCGAAAATCGCGAGGCCGGCGCGCGGCGGCTTGCTGGAGCATTTCAATTCCGGCGTCGGTTCGACCGGTGTTGAAGCGAGCTGCCGCAAGAAGCAAGTCGGCATCGGGGGCATTCGGAGTCGATTGAAGCAGCTTTTCGAGGATTGACGTGGCGAGTTCGGAGCGACCGAGGAGATGCTCGCAGTGAGCTACGGCGACTGCGAATCGCGGAGCTTCCGGCTCCGAGGCGTAGAGCGGCTCGAGCAATTTAAGCGCATCGGCGGGGCGGCCGGCGTCGAGGTAACTGGCGGCGAGGTTGTAGTTGGATTCCTTGACGGCGCGGTCAAAGTTCTTCTGAGCATCGTCACTGAGCGGCTCGATGTAGCCGAGCTCGACCAGTTGGGCGATTGATTGAGCGATATCGAAACCGGCCTGGTGGGTGTCCGGAGGATGCCGGCCAGCATCTCCTTCACGTTCGTCCCAGCTCTCGATTCTTTCTATTTGCGCGGGGACGTCGAATGCCTGGGCGAGGACCTTTCCGTCCATGTCTTTGCCGACAGGGAGGCCGAGTATGGTGAGAATGGTGGGGGTGACGTCGAGAAGCGTTGCGCCGTAGATGCGTTCGTCTTTGCGAAGATTGGGACCGGCCATGCAGATGACGCCGAGGGGGCGATGCCAGGCGGCGTCGAGGGCGGCCTCGGCGGCGGGATCGTCATGATTTTCGGGTGCGATAATGGGGCGCAAGTGATCTGAGTGAAAGCCATGGTCGGAAAGGAGGACAATGGCGGTATCCGGTCCGGCGAGTTCCAGCACGCGGGCGAGCATCATGTCGTGGAAACGATAGATGCCGACGATGACGTCCTTGTAGAGCTCGAAATCGGCGTCGGAGACGTTCAGCATTTTTGGCGGATGGTAGGGCATGAAGTGGTGCGAGCAGACGTCGATCGTATCGAAGTACGCGGCGACGAATTCCCAAGGTTCATTTTCGAGCGTGGCGGTCAGGACGGCTTGCACCGATGACGCCTTGGCGATTGATGCGGCCAGACGATCGGGGCGCGGATCTCGGCTGCGATCGATTTCTTCCAGGCGCGGAATGAATGGCAGCAAGTCGGTGATGGTGATTTCGCTGGGGTGGATTCGAAGCTGTCGGATCGGATCGCGGAGGCGCGGCGGATGAACGGCATCGGGGGGCATGGGCCAATCGGCGGAATCGGCCGGCGGCGCGACGGCAAATTGATTGGAGACGCAGACACCGCTCAGAGGCTCGGCTGGATGAGACGCGAAAAAGCCGATCGCACTGGCGTTCATGCCTGCCTGGTGGCACATGTTCCAGATCGCCTTGCATGTGCGGGACGTACTGGAGGCGGGGCGGATTCCGCGGCCGTCGGCGGTCGGCTCGACGAAGCCGCGAATGCCGTGTTTGAACGGGCGCTTACCGGTGACGATGGAAGTCCAGAGTATTGGAGAAAGAGGCGGTTGAAGCGTTGCGATTCCGCCCACGCTCCCACGATCGATGAGAGCTGAAGTGGCGGGCATTAGCCCAGCATCGACGAGGGGCGAGATGATCTTCCAATCGGCGGCATCCCATCCGAGGAGGATAAGGCGATTTGTGAGCGGCTTGGACATGGGTGGAGCTTAACGTGATGTGAAAAAAGAACGAAGGCCGCGATTTTGGGTCGCGGCCTTCGTGAGGTTACTGCGATGCCGTGCGTCTCAGGCGACGCGTCGGCGGCGAACGAGTCCGGCTGCACCCAACGCGAGAAGTGCGATCGTCGTCGGTTCCGGAGTCTGGCCGGCGTTGATCGAGCCGCCGGTGTCATCGTAGGCCCAATCAATCAGCTTGCCGCCGGCATATGCGCCGCCGCTGAGAGGATTGACCTGCACTCGGCCCCAGCCGAAATAGGTATTGGTGTTGGCGTTATTGCGAAACTTGAAGCCAATCAGTCCCGTGAAATTGCCCGCATCCCACGGTGCTCCAGCGGTAAAGATTCCGCGTGCAGCGGCATAGGTGCTGGCGGCGTTGATCGGTGTACCGGCAGTGAGACTGGCCAAGCCGCCGCCGCCGGTCGCCACGAATCGATTAGTGGCGGTGGGACTCGGATACCAATAGGTATGCAAACTGCTCGTGCCCCAGAGATTGGCGACGGGGCGCGTTGCGTTGGTGAATCCGGTCGACGTGTTGGATGTCGCGCCGGTTTCGATGTCGACGTAAACGCCGGCGACCGTCACCGGGATATTGACGCCGCCTGCTGGATTGAAGTAGACGATTGCGGCCTGCGTTTTGTCGGCGGCAGCGGCGGCTCCCGCAGCGGCCAGCGAAGCCCCAACCCAGCGTTTGTCAAACTTCGCCAATATGGATTGGCGAACCGATGTTGATGCCATAAATCCCTCCCTCACATGAAAAAAGAAACATTTCCCGAAACACCCAACTAACCTATTCAGGATAAGCTAAATCGGGTTTGAAGTTCAAGGGCCTTGCGGGGCAATCGCATGGATTTCATTTGCGTCACTTCCAAAATTGGGGATTGGTCAAAGTTATCAACCCGAATGGCAGATCGGATTTTGCCGGATAATGCAGATATAGGGGCTAGCAACTCGATTCTACGGCTCGGAAGCGGCACGCAGGAGATTGGGAACGTCCTCTGGCGCGATTGGATTAATGAATGTGTTTGAGCCGAGTTCGAAGCCGCCGGGGGCGGTGGACCGAGGGAAAACCTGTATGAACATCCGGAAATGGTCCTGGGCGCGGAGCGTTCGCGGACCGCTATGGATGACGAGGTTGTAGTCCGGATCTCCGCGACGGGACTGAAGCCGGTGCAGCAGGTCACGGAGGAGCGTCGCGAGAAGGCGGACCGGCTCGTCACCGAGCTCTCCGAAAAAGGGCACGGGTTCGCGAGGGACGATCCACATTTCGCACGGGGCCTGGGGGGCGAAGGGGCTGAGGGCGACGAACTCGTCATTGGCGGCGATGACGCGGCGGTTGAGTTCGAGCTCTTCTTCGAGGAGTACGTCGAAAAAGGCGCGACCGTTCTCCTTCGCGAATGATTCCTGGCGGAGGAGCATGTTGTTCGCGACGGGGGGGACGATTGCCGTCGCGAGAATCTGGAAGTGAGGGTGGTCGATGGTCGCGCCGGCGGCGCGGCCGTGATTCTTGAAGATGCTGATGTACTTCACGTCGCGGGCCTGGATGAGCATGCGCGAGCGGTGGCGGAGCGTTTCGATGATGAGGGCGGCCTGGCGATCGCCCTGGGCGGCGAACGGGACGTCGTGTGCTGGGGAATCGACCACCACTTCGTGCTGGCCGGTGGCGGGTTGATGCTCGCAGAGTTTTGAGTCGGTCTTGCCGAGTTGGACGATGGTGGGGTTCTTGGGGGCGAAGGCGATCGAGTCGGGAGTGGGGACTTCCTTCGCATCGAGCTTTGTCGCGGGGAACTTGTTGGGGAAGCAGCGGACGGTCCAACCGGGGGTGTCGGGCTGGCTGTGATCGAAGCGGTAGGCGAAGAGCTCGGGCGGGGTTTCGCGTTCGTTGCCGGGGCAGAAGGGGCAGGCATTGTCGAAGTTGGGAAGCGATTCGAGCGCTGCGCGCGCGGGTTGAGGTCGCTGGTCGCGCTCGGGGGCGATGATGACCCACTGGCCGGTGAGGGGATTTTGGCGGAAGTCAGGCATTTGGTCGGCGGCTCCGTTGGTTTTCGTTGCGGCGATGATACGGTGGAGCGGGTGGGAGCGGCAAACGCGGCGTGTATAATCGCGGCTGCGGTGGATCGTCAGGATTGGAGAAGTGAGCGATGGCCATTGAGTCGGTGCTAGTGATCGGGAGCGGGACGATGGGGCGGGGGATCGCGCAGGTTGCCGCGACGAGCGGGCTGAAGACGTATCTGTATGACGCGGCGGCGGGGCAATTGAAGGCGGCGGCGGGGGAGATTGAGAAGAGCGTCGCCAAGCTGGCGGAGAAGGGAAAGCTGACGGCAGAACAGGCGGCGAATGGGAAGAAGGGGCTGACGGTTTGCGAGTCGCTGGATGCCGTGGGCTGGGGGGATGTGGGGCTGGCGGTGGAGGCGATTTTTGAGAACTTCGAGGCGAAGACGGGACTCTATAAGCAACTTGGGGCGCGGCTGAAGAAGGACGCGATTCTGGCGTCGAATACTTCGAGCATCAGTATCACGAAGCTGGCGACGGCGACGGACCGGCCGGCGAAGTTCATTGGGATGCATTTTTTCAATCCCGTGCCGCTGATGGCGCTCGTGGAAGTGATTCGTGGGCTGGCGACGGATGACGCGACTTGCGAAACGATCGAGGGGCTGGCGAAGCGGATGGGAAAGACGCCGCTGCGATGTAACGACATGGCGGGTTTCGTCAGCAATCGCGTGTTGATGCCGATGATTAATGAGGCGTGCTTCGCGCTGATGGAGGGGGTCGCGAGCGAGAAGAATATCGATGAAATTATGAAGCTGGGGTGCAACTTTCCGATGGGGCCGCTGACGCTGGCGGATTTCATCGGGCTGGACGTGTGCTTGAACATTATGGAGGTGTTGCAGCGGGAGCTTGGGGATCCGAAGTTTCGGCCTTGTCCGCTGCTGCGGAAGATGGTGGATGCGGGGCGGATGGGGCGGAAGAGCGGGCGCGGGTTTTACGATTACAGCCAGAAAGCGTGAGGCCACATGAGCACGACTTGCGAATATAGCGGCGGCAAGATTGGGCGACTGACGTTTACCTCGGAGAAGGGGGTGAATGTTATTTCGACGCCGTTCTTGAATGGGCTGGATGCGAAGCTGGCGGAGATTGAGCGGGATAAGGGGCTGCGGGCGCTCATTGTGACCGGGGCGGGGAAGACTTTTCTGGCGGGGGCGGATATTGCGGAGATGTCGGCGGCGCCGGCGGATGCGGGGCGGGAGTTTGCGCGGCTCGGCAAGAAGGTGTTTGATCGGCTGGCCGGGCTTGGCGTGCCGACGATAGGGGCGATCAACGGGGCGGCGCTGGGCGGCGGGTGCGAGGTGGCGCTGGCTTGTGATCTGCGGGTGATGTCGGTTGCTGCGAAGATTGGATTGCCGGAGGTGAAGCTGGGTCTTATTCCGGGTTGGGGTGGGACGCAGCGGGCATTGATGTTGCTTGGGCCGGCGCGGGCGAAGCGGCTGGTGTTTACCGGCGAGGCGATTGACGCGAAGACGGCGGTAGAGATTGGGTTGGTGAACGAATCTGTCGAGGCTGAGCAGTTGAACTCTGTCGCGGAGAAATTGGCGACGTCGATGCTGACTGGCGGGGCGCAGGCGATTCGTCTGGCGAAGCGGGCGATGAATCGGGCGGAGGCGCTGCTGCTTTCGGCGGGGATGGCAGAGGAGACGGGGGCGTTTGGGGAGGCATTTGCAGGAGAAGAGGGGCGCGAGGGGTGCAAGGCGTTTCTCGAGAAGCGGAAGGCGAGTTGGGCGTAGGCGACGTTGAGTTTGTGCTATGATCCGACTGGTGTATCGATGATCATGCGATTGCAGGTCAAGCCGTTGACGGCCCGCCAGTTCGAGCGCGACTACGCGGATGTTCCGAATTGTGAGCTGGTGCGCGGGGAGGTTGTGCGATTGTCACCGGGTGGAATGGGACATGGTCGCCCGTCGATGCATGCGGCATACCTGCTGGAAAAGTGGGCGAGAGAAGGCAAGCACGGCCGCGTGTTTACGAATGAAACCGGCATCATCACGTCGCGTTCTCCGGACTCGGTCCGTGGCGCGGATGCGGCTTACTTTTCCTATCGCCGGCTTCCCACTAAGAAAACGCCGCGCGGCTTTTCGGCAATTCCTCCCGAACTTGTGGTCGAGGTTGTCGGTAAAGGGCAGGGCTGGAACGAGATGGTCGAGAAGGCGGGCGAATACCTGGCTATGGGCGTTAACCGAGTATGGGTTCTGGATCCTGACAAGCGAACTCTGCATGTTTTCAAGGATGATGCCGCGCCGGTACGGTTGATACAGAAAGAGCTGATTCGCGATTCAGCGATCTTGCCGGGTTTTTCGTGCAGGGTTGCGCGCTTTTTCGAGGACTGAATCGGGGAGATCGGCACAGCCGGTCGGGTTAATCGTCCGCCCTTATACAATTTCATCCGCTAGCCACTTGTTAATCTGGGCTCGGATCGTGGCGGTGTCCGGCGGCTTCGTGTGTGATCGCGCGGACCAATTCGGGGCGGGCGGCCGCGCTTGCCGAAGCCGGATGATTTCGTTTTGCCAAGCTTTGATGGTTGGCAGAGTCCTCTCGCGATTGCGATAGAGGGGCATTCGAACTGATAAGACATCCGCAATCTTTTCTGGGGTCGCCGCCGCGAACTGATCCGCGGTCGTTACGCCGCCGCGCCGAAGCGCTTTGAGCGTGCCGCGGCCGATTCCCGGAATCTCGAGGAGTGAGACGGTCTGCCGCTCGGCGGACTCGTGGGCGCGGATAATCTTCGTGTAGTAGTTAGGGTCGCCCTGTTTGCCGAATCGCCTTTTCATGTTGCCGTTCAAAGATATCGGATTGGCCAGTAGAATGGCGAATTAGATGAAGACGCGCAGAGTTGTGATGTCGCGTCGCGCGTAATTGAGGTGGGAGTTGTTTGATGGCCGAGATGCTTGACCGCCAATCACCGATTCAGCATGGAGAGATTGGGCCGCATACGACTATTTCGGGGCGGCCTTTGAAGGTTTCTTATGGGCCGGCGGATACGCTGGAGATCGATGCGGTTGAGGACATTGGGGAGCCGGGGGGCTTTCCGTTCACGCGCGGCGTGCATCGCGATTTGTATCGCGGCAAGCTGTGGACGATGCGGCAGTTTGCCGGGTTCGGGACGGCGCGGCAGACGAATGAGCGATTCAAGTTTTTGCTTTCGCGCGGGCAGACGGGCCTTTCGACCGCGTTTGACTTACCGACTTTGATGGGGCGGGACAGCGACGATGTGTTGTCGCTGGGTGAGGTGGGGCGATGCGGCGTGGCGATCGACACGCTGTCCGATTTCGAGACGCTTTTTGACGGTATCAACCTGCGCGACGTGAGCGTCTCGATGACGATCAATGCGCCGGCGGCGATTTTGCTGGCGTTCTACATTGCGACGGGGGACAAGCAGGGGGTGAAGCGGGAAGAGCTTCGCGGGACTTGTCAGAATGACATTCTCAAAGAGTTCCACGCTCAGAACGAGTTCTACTTTCCGCCGCATGAATCGGTGCAGCTCGTGGTCGACACGATCGAGTTCTGTGCGAAGGAGTTGCCGCAGTACAACCCGGTTTCGGTGAGCGGATATCACATTCGCGAGGCGGGGAGCACGGCGGGGCAGGAACTGGCGTTTACGCTCGGGGATGGGCTGCACTATGTGCAGGCGTCGATCGAGCGCGGGATGGACGTGGATTCGTTTGCGCCGCGGTTGTCATTCTTCTTCAATGCCCACAATGATTTTCTTGAAGAGATCGCGAAGTATCGGGCGGCGCGGCGGCTCTGGTCGCGATACATGCGCGAGCGGTTTGGGGCGAAGAATGATCGATCCTGCTGGCTGAGGTTTCATGCGCAGACGGCGGGGTGCAGCTTGTATGGCAAACAAGTGCATAACAACATCGTGCGGGTGGCGTACCAGGCGATGGCGGCGGTGCTGGGCGGGTGCCAGAGTCTCCACACGAACAGCATGGACGAGACGCTGGCGCTGCCGAGCGAGCATGCGGTGACGGTGGCGCTGCGGACGCAGCAGATTGTGGCCTATGAGACGGGTGTGACGAGCGTGGTTGATCCGTTTGGGGGGAGCTATGTCGTCGAGAAGCTGACGAGCGAGTTGGAGGAAGAGGCCGCGGAGTACATTCGGCGGATTGATGAGATGGGCGGGATGGAGGCGGCGATCGAGAGCGGGTATGTGCGACGCGAGATCGCGGACGCGGCGTTTCGCTATAGCCAGGCGGTGGAGCGGAAGGACAAGGTAGTCGTCGGCGTGACCGAATTCACGGAGGATGACGGGCCGCCGATCGAGATTCTGCAGATTGGGCAGGAGACTGAGGTCGAGCAGACCGGATCGTTGCGGGCGCTGAAGGCGAAGCGCGATCGGTCGAAAGTAGAGGCGGCACTGGCGCGGATCACCGCGGATGCGCGGGCGGGGACAAATCGGATGCCGGCGCTGATCGAGGGGGCGAAGGCGTACTGCACCGTGGGCGAGATGATGAAGGCGCTGGAGGCGGCGCTGGGGCGGTATGACGGTGGGGCGCTGTGGTGATTTCTCAGTCGCCTTTGGCGAACTGAGCGACGAAGGCGTTGGCGAGGATTGCGCGCGGGGCGGCTTGCGATGATTCGGCGCGGCGTTTGGCGGCGAAGGCGAGGTTGGAGGCGAGGCGGTTGATCGGGTAGGGGATCGGTTCCACGTCGTAGTATTCGGTTCGATCGAGTTTCCAGTCGGCGGGTTCGAAGAGATTTTTTAGCATTGTAGGTGTGTAGCACTTTCTTTCGACGTCGGACGCTTTTGTGTTGCGGCGCGTGAGCCTCTTGGCGGCGCGGGTTGCCGTTGTGATGAATGAGAGTGCACGGCCGAGCTTTCGGTTGAGACTGGCTGCGTTCGGGACGCTGATGAGGGCCATGGCGCCGGGGCGAGCGATTCGGGCTAGTTCGGCGGCGGCCATTTTCGGATCTTGCAGATACTCGATCACGCCGGCGGCGACGATGACGTCGGCGCATCGCGACTCCACGGGGATGCTGTAGATGTCGCCCTTTTCGCAGCGGGCGTCGGCATTGCGTGCGAATGACTTCGCTATCTGTGACTGTGTTGCCGCGACCATTGAGTCGGCGACGTCAAAGCCGCGATATCGGCAGCGCTTTGTCGCGAGGAATGGGATGAGGTTGCCGGTTCCGGGGCCGATTTCTACGACAAGCGAGCTGGGACGGACCGCGGCGTCGAGCAGGGATTCAAGGATGGCCTGGCGGCGGAGGAAGCTCCAGCGGATGCGCGGGTCGGTGTGCTCAGCGTAAAGGCCGGCCCAGTAGCCGGTGGCGGCGAGCGTGTCGAAATGGTCGCGGGTGGCAAACTCGGTCGACGGGTGGGCGATGGTGGTCACATCGAGATTATCGTCGGTCGGCGGGGCGCGACTGGAGCGGCGCGAGGGGTGGAGCAGCATCGATGCCGGTTTGTTTGAGCAGTTGATCGACGGCGGCGCGATAGTCATCAGCGGCGCGGGTGATGGGGTCGGGGGCGTGGCCGATGTGCGGCAATTTCAGCAGGTTCTCGTTCCTGGCCGGCCATGCACTGGCAATGTCATCCGCGCACCATGGGGGAACGATGGTGTCGTCGTTGCCCTGAATGATGAGGAGCGGGGTGTCCGGGCTGGCACGGCGACCGGAACTGGCTGGGTCGAAGTCGGCGGGGACCTGGAGGGCGAGCAGGGTTGAGGCGATCCAGAGATTCCACCAACCCCAACGCGGGCTCATGATAATTTTTGCGACCTGGGGCGGGCCTTCGAGGATGACACCGGACACGGGGCGGTTGGCTGCGATGTACGCGCTGGGACAGGACCCGATCGAGACGCCGTGAAGAATAATTGGTCGGCTGCCGACGCGTTTGTGCAATTCGTTGTAAACCGTGAGTGCGTGGTCGAGCGTGTTTTGGAAGCTGCGCGGGCCAGTGGAACTGCCGTAGCCGGGGTAGTTCCAGGCGAGGATGCCGATGTCGCGGCCGGCATAGAGTTTTTCGATCCAGAGGCCGGCGTGTTGGGCGAGCATTGCGTTGCCGCCGCTGAAGAGGACGAAGGCAGAGGGGAGATCGGCGTCTTTGGTGGTGGCATCGAGCGGGTGAGCGGGCTTTGCGATTTGTTTACCCGGGTTGTCGCCGAGGATGCGAGCGTCCCAGTACCAGGTTTCGATTGCACCGTGTGGGCCGCGGATTTCGGCACGGGTGGCGGGTTTGACGCGCGGTTGGGGGACTCCGCGGGCCGAGTCGTAGGTCATTGGGGGCTGGAAGACGAGGGTTGAGGTGCAGCCGGACAGGGCGACGAGCGCGGCGGCGTACAGCAGGACGCGAGTGCGGCGCTGTGGTTTGAAACGCTTCATGCGGCCGCGCGCGGTCTCACGGCCGAGGCGAGCATGGATGCTATGAAGCAGACGGCGGCGAGGAGGATGATGGTTGCGCCGGCAGGGGTGTCGGCGTAGAAGGAGATAATCAGGCCGGTGAGACCGCTGGCGAGGCCGAAGGCGACGGCCCACCAGAACATGCCGCCGGCGGAGCGGGCGATGTTGCGGGCGGCGGCGGCGGGAACGACGAGCATGGCGGTGACGAGCAGCAGGCCGACGGTGCGGATGCTGAAGGTGACGACAAGGGCGAGTAGGGCGGAGAAGGCGTAGTCGAAGGCGGTGGTGGCGATGCCGCGGCTGCGGGCGAGTGATTCGTTCAAGGCGATGAGCATGAGGCGGTTGAAAGAGAGGGCGAGGAAGAGGAGGACGACGGCGGCGAGGGACCAGGTGATGAGGACGTCTATGCGGCCGGCGATGACGATGGAGCCGTAGAGGTAGCGTTCGAAGTCGCCGCGGAGATTGTTGCGGGAGATGACGGCGATGCCGAGTGCGATGACGGAGGCGAAGAAGACGCCGATGACGGTGTCGGTCGGGAGGGTGGTGCGGTGGCGGACGGCGGTGATGCCGGCGCCGACGGCGACGCCGAAGACTGCGAGAGTGAGCGGCGGAAGGATGAGGTCCCAATGTTGGATATTGGGGTAGGAGCGGGCGGCGAGCGGGACGAGCAGATAGCCGAGGACGACGCCGGTAAAGGCGGAGTGGGAGATGGCGTCGGAGAAGAAGGCCATGCGGTTGTTGACGACCTTGACGCCCATTGCGGCGCAGATGGGGGCGAGGACGAGGACGATGAGCAGGGCGTTCAGCATGAAGGCGGGTTGGGCCCAGTCGAAGGGGAGCAGGGAGCGGAGCGAACTGTAGAACGCGTCGAGTGGGCCGGACATGGTCGGGAGTTTAATGGTTATGGTGGTGTCCGTGCAGGTCCGGGTGATCGTGGGCGCCGTGGCTGTGGCCGGCGCCTTCGTGGGAGTGGGCGTGGTGGTGCAGGGCCGCGAGCGGGCCGTAGATGGCTTGGAGGTTTTCGGGCGTCAGGGTGTCTATGGTGCGGCCCTGGCAGTGGACGGTCTTGTTCATGCAGACGACGTAGGAGGCGTGGGCGGTGGTGACGGACATGTCGTGGGAGACGAGGATCATGGTGCATTTCAGCTCGCGCTGAAGCTGGGCGAGGATGTCGCAGAACATTCCAACACCGGCCATGTCGACGCCGGCGACGGGTTCGTCGAGGAGGAGGATGTCGGGCTGGAGGAGGAGGGCCATGGCAAGGAGGACGCGCTGCAGTTCGCCGCCGGAGAGTTGGCCGAGGCGGCGGTCGAGGAGCTTGGATGCGCCGATTCGATCGAGGGCGGCGGCGGCGGCTTTGCGGGCTGAGCTGGAGATGCCGAGCCAGAGGGCGCGGTGTTGTAGTTGGGAGCACATGACGTCTATCACGCGGATGGGGGCGCCGCGGTCGAAGTCGAGGGACTGAGGGACGTAGCCGATGCGCGGGGTGTGGCCGTTGATCTGGGTGAAGCGGACCTGGCCGGTGTGGGGGAGCTGGTTCAGCAGAACTTTCAGAAGCGTGGTTTTGCCTGCGCCGTTGGGGCCGATGAGGGCGGTGAGTTCGCCGGTGGGGAAATCGGCGTTGACGTTGGAGAGGACGTTCTGGCCGGCGAGCTGGACGTTGACGTCACGGACGGTGACGGCGGGCGTCGCGACGTTGGTAGTGCAACAGTCGCGGTTCATTGTAGGGACTCTTTGAGGGTCTGGAGGTTGGCTCGCATTCGCTGCTCATAGTAATCGGGCGCGGGCTTGCTCGTCGTGGTGGTGAGTGGATCAAGGGAGTGGACCTTGACGCCGGCTTCGCGGGCGATGGTGCTGGCGAGGGCGGCGGAGACGTCGGGCTCGGTGAAGAGGCAGGGGACCTTTTCCTTTTTGATCGTCGCGACGATGGCGGCTACTCGGCCGGGGGGCGGTTCCTGCTGGGGGTTGAGGGTGATGGAGGCGACGACATTCAGGTCGAGGTCGCGGGCCAGGTAGGCGAAGGCGTCGTGCATGGTAACGATGTTGCGGTGTTTGAAGGTGGGGCGGGCGGCGGCGAAGTCGGCCTGGAGGGACTTGAGCTTGGCGGTGAAGGCGGCGGCGTTACGGTCGAAGTCGACGGCGTGGTCGGGGTAGGCGGCGGCGAGCCCGGCGCGGATGTTTTCTACTTCGCGGACGGCTTCGATGGGGCTTAGCCAGACGTGGGGGTTTCCGGCGTGGAGATGCGAGTCGTGGGCGTCGTGGGCGGCTTCGTCGCCGGTGTCGGCGATCACTTTGCAGCCGGTCCAGGCCTCGATCTGTTTTGCTTTCGAGTTGATGCGACGGATGGCTTCGCCGCTGAAGGTTTCGAGGCCACCGGAGAGGATGACGACGTCGGCGTCGGCGAGGCGGCGGGCGTCGGCGGTGGTGAGTTCGTAGTCGTGGGGGCAGCCGATGTTGCTTGGCAGCAGGAGGTCGACGGTGAAGTCGGGGGTGTTGCCGACGACGGCGGTGGTGAAGAGGTACATGGGGAGGAAGGAGCAGACGATGCGGTGCGAGGATGATTGCGTCGTTGCTGGGTTGGGGGTGTGGCGGCAGGCGGGAATGGAGAGCGAGAGGATCAGCACGGGGATGAATAGGTCGAGGACACGGGCGGGACGCCCGTGCCACCCGGGACGGGAGTGCCACCCGAGCTCAGGGGAGCGTGGCTTGCTGGAAGCTGCCGTGGCCGGCGTGGAAGTCGGACTGGGCTTTTCCGTCGAGGAGGTTGAAGCGGCCGTCGAGGTGGACGATTTCATTGTTGAACTTGTCGATTTCACGCGGGTCGAGCTTGTCGGGCGGAACGGGGATCAGTTTCGACCAGCGCGTGGGCGGGACGAGGGTGATCGAGGTCCGCAACGTTTTGAGATCGTAGCGTCCGGCGCGGTATGTGTCCCACTTGCGATAGACGGGGCCGGTTTTCCAGAGCCATTCGAGGGTGGAGCGGCGGCCGGAGCCGTTTTCGGGATCCCAGGTTTGCGGTCCGGCAAGGGTGTCCAGCAGGATCTTGAGGGTGACCTGGCCGTGGCCGCGTTCGTGGGTGATGCGCTCGTCGACGGCGGCGGCGTTGCGCGGGTGGCCGCGGACGACGATGGTCTGGTCGACGCTGAAGGTGAGCGGGGTCAGGAGCGTTGCTTCTAGGCGCGTCGCCGTGGGCGTTGTTGGCGAGCCGTCGGGACTGTCGGCGGGGACTTTGTGTACGGTGATGAGTACGCGGGCAAGGTCGTCGGTGACGAACTCGTGGTAGTGGATGCCGACGACGTCCTGCATGGAGCTGTCAAACCAGGCCTTCCAGACCTGCGGCGGGATCTTGACCATGGGGATGGCGGCGACCTGCTGGTCGGGGGAGAAGGAGCCGGGGGGCTGATATGCGGCGGCGTCTTTTCCTGTCGGGCGGGCGCTGAGGAGCCAGGGGACCGAATCGCGCGGCGATGGGTTTTTTGCGACGGTGTATTCCCAGTTGCCGAGTTTGACGACCGGGTCGAGGCGGATGCGATGCTCGAGTTTGCGCTCGGGCGAATTGGCGGATGGGTCGAGGTTGACCGGGATTTTGGCGGCGTGGCCGCCGAGGCCGGCGGAGTCGCGGGATTTGGATTTGGGGTCGGCGGCGCGGGCGGAGGAAGCGATGAAGGCGAGGGCTGGGGCGGCGCAGAGGAGGGCGACGATCGCGGGATTCGGCTTCATTGTAGACATGCGTCGCGAGGATCTGTTCGGCCGCGTCTGGCCACCCGCATCCGTGCTCGCCCCGGGGGGCCGGCCGCGACTGTATTCATGATAGAGCGATATTGGGGGTGGGCAAGGGAAAAGCTGAGGGCAGTTGATAATGGACAGTGGACAATGGACAACGAATTGCCTTTGGTGGGGCGGGGCAGCGGTCTAGCCGGGCCTAGTGGGGGCCGAGTCGGTTGTGAGACGGCCGAGGGATTCGTGAGATTTCATTGGATATCGGGAGTCGGAATTTAACCGGTTGTCGTTTCGATTGTTAGCAGAGTGTTTGGGCTGGCCACCGCGGCATCTCGTGAGATTTTTGAGATTTGGGGCGGTCCGGTTTCTGGCGGACTACAGGCGGCAGGCCGCAGACTATAGACCACAGACTGCAGGTGATAATGGTGATAATCGGTTCCTTTCGTTTTGGATTCACTTTTCAAAGATCGCCCATTAGAGCAGAGAATCGGCGCTTCCCTTTGGGTCGGGTTTTTGCGCATTGAGATCCCGGATTGCTCCCCCCTCGATTGTTGGGAGCGTGTTTGGTTAGTGTTTAGTCGGGTTTCCGTAGAAGTCAAGGCGGGCCTGGTTTTTTTGTGTGGGCGGTGCGGCGGGCGATGTTGCGCGAGGGTGTCGGTTTGAACCAGCAGTAGGGGCCATTGCGAATTCGACCCTCACCCGGCCTCTCCCTGTCGCAGGGAGAGGGGCAGGGAATTAGGGATGGCTCCTGGTGGGGGGCTGCCGTGGTTAGGGGTAGAATCAGGGGGCTCGGGTGGTCGCTATGGATATGTCGGAACTAGAACTCGTTGAGTATGTCCAGGTCGTCGGAGGCGTTTGCGGGGTCGTCGCCGTTGCTTGCATCGTTGCGCACGGATTTGCGGGGGCGCGACCGCGGCTTCGATTCTGGATTCGGGCGGTGGGATTTCCGTGTTTGGCGCTGGCTTCATCTTCATTGGGGTACCTGTATGGCTGGAAGTATGCCGAGGGGCCGTTAGGGCCGGTTGTGTGTTGCACCGTCAGCACCATGGCCGGCGTGATCGTTCCCCGGATCATTTGCTTTATGCTGGGGTGGCCGTGGTTTCTTTATGGATATCCGCGCAGAGTTGATGCGGCGCTTGGCGCGGGCGGCGCGGTTGGGGCTTGAGACGCCGGCCTGGGGGGCGAGCGACACGGGATGCGCCTGGCGGAACCGGCGAACCGAAAACTGAAAACCGAAAATGGAAATCCGATGCATGTGCCGCTGAAATGAGTGGTATCGTAATCAGATACACAGGGGACAGTGGACCCGAAATGTCCAGCATGGACATGGAATCTTCAAAAAAGGGGCATCGAATTGAAGGGTAAGGAGGAGGGGCGGGGAGCGGGGGAGAGCGGTGGAGAGAGACCTGTATTGGGGGGAGTGGTTGTGCGGGTTTGTGGGGATTGCGGGATTCGTGGGAATCCGGGTTCAGCTTTCTGTCATGTGACACAATCGAGTGACGTGGGAGGCCGTCGGTGTACTGCTAGGGTGCGATTGGGGGGAAGCTGAAGGGGACGTCGTACTCCCATGTTTTGCCCTGAATGTTGTGTTCCGGGTGGGCGGTCCAGACGAAGGTCATTATCCCGGTGCTGGATACCAGGTTCACCGCGAGTTTGACGTGCATCGGCGGCATGGCCGATCGAACCGTCGGGGACATTCGCCAGATCCACTGATTGACGGGCTGAAATGTGGTCGTCGCCAGGCGGGGCGGGTCGGTGAGGTGCGCGTAACCGATTTCGGCCGAGGTGTCGCATCTTTTGAACTGGTACGACCAGGCGGCGTTGTTTCCGCGGCTGGCGCTCTTATTGACGACCTCGCAGTCCTGTACGTTGAAGGTGGTGGAGTTGCTGATGGTGACGCCGCCCGAGAGCGAAATCGCGGGGCCTTCCTTGCTGTACGAAATGTCGCCGCCCACGTTCCAGCTTACGCCGGTGGTGACTTGCGCGACGTTGTTGGCCGTCTCTGGGCTGGCCTGCTGCAGTCCGACGTTTGAGGTGTTGCCGTCAAAGCCGGTCAATCCGATATCGAGATCGACGTTACCCAGATACCAGAAGACGCTTTCGCCCGCCTGGCCGTTGGGGTAGCGCTGGAACCTGCCTTTGTAGGCCCCGCCGGCGTAGAAGAGGCCGCGCTGCTGAACGTAGATCCAGTCGTCACCCGTGTCCTGCGAGTGGCAGCCGTATACATAGTGGGAGACCTGGTAGTTGTTGCCGGAGTTTGAGAAATTGTCCTGCTTGATGAAGGCGGAAGCGAGTTCGGTCAGCTCCTGGCCGGCCGCGGCGGCGGCACGCTGCAGACTGGAACTGGCGGCGATGCGGGCCGCGGCGCTGACGCCGTCTCGATGGCCGTTGGCTGCGAGCCAATCGATGAGCATGTTTACGCGGCCCTGCTGGTCGCCCGGACCATCCGGGTCGGCGGCGGAATCTTCCGGCTCGTACATCGACCAGTGATAGACATCGCCGCTGGGCTCGGTGTCCACGGCGAAGACGTCGGCGTAGGTGAAGCCATTCGGCATGCTGAAGTCGAATGGGAGCTGCTGGAGCAGATCGATCAGGGCGTTGATGGTGGTCGCGTCGGCGTGGACGAGGAGGATCGGGTTGCGGGCCTGCAAGGTGGCGATGATTCCCGCTTTCTGCGCGTTGGTCAGGCCGGCGAGGGCCGTGTCGGCGATGAAGATGGGGGCGTCGGTGGATGTGTTGTCGTAGGGCGTGAAGGTGAACGACGCGGCGAGCTCTTCCGCCAGCGGGCCGCCGAGCGTGCCGATGCGATAGGCCTTGCCGGTGGAGACCTCCGGGGGATTTACGGTGTCCTGGGCGAGGGCTGCCAGTGTTTCGGCATCGAGTCCTTCCGGGAGGGGTTGAAAGCCGCAGCCGGTGAGGAGGGTTAGAACCAAGGCCGCAGCCGTTGCAACCGGCGGAAGAGTCCCCTTACTAGAGTCTGTTTCACAACTTGGTTTTCGCAAGATTGCGCCCTGCATGAGGTTGTGGTCTACTTTGCCATCGCAAGCGAGAGGAGTTCGCGATGGGCGGATACAAGCCGATGCTCACGGAAGAGCAGTGGAACAAGATCG
>JAATGM010000044.1 GCA_015654675.1 Planctomycetota bacterium
ATAGCAGCCGCCGCCCCAGCCGCCTCCGCCCCAACCACAGCCACCCCAACCACCGCCGCCCCAGCCGAAGCCGAAGCTCAGGTTGATGTTGGTTCCGCCATAGTAGGCCGGATAGCAACCTCCGCCGTAGTAGCCGGGGTAATAGCCGCCATAGCCATAGCCATAAGCGGCGACCGGGGCCGAGTAGACCACCGGCGGGGCGTACACGATCGGCGCCGGGGCATAAACGACCGGGGCACAAACCGGGACTGGATAGAAGCAGCCGGCCGACGCGTTTGACGGCGTCCAGGCGACAATTCCTGCCGCGAGCATGGCGGCCAGACCGAGCGTTGCGAAGTTTTTGCGATTCATGGGAACCCTCACATCCGTGTATTGATCCACGATCGAACGCGGGGATTGTACCACGGCGCGTTCAACCGCCTTGATCATAGGTTGAGACATTGGAGAAGTAAGAAGGTTGGGGGCGGTTTTGAATTGCCGCAAGTTGTTTGATTTCATGGGTTTGGGGATTCGTTTTCGGGCCCGGCAATGTGCGGCGCGTGGGACGAAGCCGAGCGGGCCAGCAGCGGGCGACCGTCACGGAGGTATTCGAGGACGCGCTGGATGCGGGCCTGTTCGGCGTTGGAGAGGGCGCGGCGGCCGAACTGGACCTGATAAAAGGCGTCGGTGACGCCGAGTATGTCACGCAGGTCGGGGTCGTCGGCGGCGATTTGCTCGGCGAATTCGCGCGGGGTGGCGTGGGGCGGTTTGGTAAGACCGCGCCGCGCGAGCAGGAGGAGCATGCGATCGTAGAAGCGGGCCTCTCGCACTCGCGGGGTCGCAAGGAGCGCGCGGCGCTTCGGGAGGAACTCGAAGAACATGAGGGCGAGTTTCCAGAAGAAGCGCAGTAGCAACGCGACCATGAGCAGGCCGAGGGCCAGCATGACCCAGTAAAGAATGCGTTGGCGTGGGGCGAGTTCCGGCGGGCCGCGCAGAATCGCGAGCACAATGTCGTATAGAAACTGGAGGCCGCCGCGCGATTCGTCGATGGCGCGGAACCATTTTTCAAGACGACCGAAGAGCTGGCTGCGGAAGTCGGCGTCAAACGAGACGACGAAGGTGACCCACTCGAACTGAAGGTATTGCGCGAGGCCGAGCAGCGAAGCGAGTACGCCCGTTGAGCGATTGGCTTCGCGCTCGGCGGCGGGCGGGCTGGGGTCGAAGGTGGTCCAGCCGCGATCGGGCAGGAAGACCTCGACCCAGGCGTGGGCGTCCTTCTGCCGGATGAGGAAGAATGCGCCGACGGGGTTGTACTCGCCGCCGTAATAACCGTTGACCACGCGGGCGGGGATATCGAGCGACTGGCAGAGGAGCGTCATCGCGGAGGCGAAGAATTCGCAATGGCCGCGATGCTTCTTGAAGATGAATTGCTCGACGCGATCAGTGTCGGAATCGTAGGAAACGGGATTAAGCGTGTGCTCAAACGGCGCGGTGCTCAGGTATTCGCGGAGCCGCGCGGCAATCCGCTCATGGGTCTGGGCGTCGTGCGGGTCGCCGATGGGCGCGGCCAGGTCGCGGGCGAGGCGGCGGATGGCCGGGGGAATGTCGGAGGGGATGATGGACGTCGGGGGTTGCATGCCGAGGGCGGGCCACGATGAGCGAGCGCCCGGGCGACGCTGCGTGAGTTCGGAGTGTCGCAGGCGGTATTCGGATTCGAGACTGCGCGCGACGCGCGGCGTGACCTCAGCGGGAGAGGTCACCGAGTAATGGACGGCCTGCCGGCGATAGCGTCGCAGCAGGAGCGAGAGGTCGTCGCAGTTTTGTTCGATGGGCGAGTTCTCTCCGGCCGCCACCTGAAGCGGCGGATAGAGACAGAAGAGCCAGGGGCCTTTGTTAGCTTCGAGCCAGATGTTCTGGGTGATCAGCCCGGTGGGTGGCAGCGATTCGGCGGTAGAAGAAAGATTGCGGGGCTCATCGAGGGGCGTCGGATCGATCTGGTTTATCACGGGCGCGGCGCGCGTGACCCAGCGACCATGCGTGTAGCAATCGAAGGTGCGACCGCGCAGATAGAGGGGATAGTCTTCGCCGCCGACCGGCTCGGTATCGCGGGTGAGGCGAACGCGCATGACGGGGATGTCGCTTTCGAGAAGGCCGCCCGAGCGGAGTTCGACCTGGTCGGTGTAGCCCGTGACGGCGGCCGAGATGGGGGCCTGAAAGCGGCCGAAGAGCTGGCGACTGAGGCCGCGCGGCACGATCACGAAAGCGGCGGCGGACGAGGCGATGAGAATCGCGCCGAAGAAAAGCGCCAGGCCGACGACGGTGAGCCGCGACGGGGCAGGCAGCTCGTCGGCGATATGCAGGGCGCCGGCGCGGCCGGCAACGGCGAAGCGCTCGCGCTGCTGGTGAAACCGGATCAGCCAGTACATGCCGTAGGTGAGGATGAGCGCGAGAACGAGGGCGAAGCTGACGCTGCCGCTGACGAGGCCGCCGATGACAAGCATGAGCAGATCGATGATGAGAATGACGGCGGCATCGCGATAGCGGATGGGTTCGAGAAACTTGCAGCAGGCGAGAAAAATGAGGAAGTGGGACAGAGCGAGCACCGAGGGGGCCGGTTCGGGGAAGAGAAACATTTCGGAGAAGAGATAGAGAACGCAGGCCAGGGCCAGCAGGTTAAGGAAGACGCGCGGCACGCGGCGCGGCCGGGTGACGGATCGGGCGATTTCGCCGCCCAGCGCGGCTAGGACGGCCACTACGAGCGGCCAGGGATTCTTCTCGGCTTCGGACACGGGAAGGATGGCCGCGATCGTGAGGGTGAGCAGGCCGCGACGGAGCGAGGCGGACAGCGCGGCCGGGTCGGCATCCTGGGAGCGCTCGCGATAGCGCGGGTCGGCATAGGGGCGGTGGTCGTGCGCGAAGGTGATCATCGTCGCGCCCCTCCGGCGGCCGCGGCAACGCTGCGGGCTTTGGGGCGGCGCGGGTAGCGCGGGGCGAAAGTCGCGTCGAATGCGGGCGTTCCCGCGAGGAATGTGGTCACGGGTCCGATGCGACCGGCCAGCATGCGGGCGGCCTCGGCCAGGTCGTCGTTGGCGCGCGGCGCAAAGATGAGGCAGGCGCCGCGCCAGCGCGAAGGCCATTTGATGCGTTCGAGGCGATCGGTCAGGCGGTCGTCGTGATTTTCAGCGCGGAGGGCCAGCTCGCGGAGGACGCGCAGGCGATAGTCGCGGCCGCCGCCGGGCGGCAGGATGAGCGGCGGCTCGCCGTTGCAGATGAGGCCGACCTTGCAGCTCGATTCGATTGCGTCGCAGGCGACGGTGGCGGCACAACTGACGGCTTCTTCGAGGCGCTCGGCGAGATCCGCATCGCCGGCGGGGATGCGCGTGTCGAGGATGCACCAGATTTGGGCGGCGCCGAGGCGGGCCATCTCGCGGACAACCAGTTGGCCGGCGCGGGCCGAGCGTCGCCAGTGGATGCGGCGCGGGTTGTCGCCGGGCCGGTATTCGCGAAGTCCGTAGAACTCGTCGTCGCCACGCTGGGGCAGGGGGCGACCGTCGAGCGAGGCCTCGGTCCAGCGGCGGATTTGCCAGCGGCGTTCGCGAACCGCGCCGAGGGCGGGGTAGACCAGCGTCTGCTGCGGGGCGGACACGCGGGCGAGCTTGGTAATGAGGCCGAACGGAAAGCGAGTCGCGAGCACGATCTCGTCGAATTCGATGCGACCGCGGAACGGGCAGTTGCGATTGAGCGTGACTTGAATCGCGCGGCCGGCGGGCAGCATGGGGACGAAGAATTCGCAGAGCCAGGGTTTTGAGCCGGATTCGGCGCGGTCCGCAATGTGGAGCGAGTAGATTCCGACGCGCCGCTGACGGTTGGTGATCTGATAGCGGATTTCAAAGGTCTGCCCGGCCATGACGCCGTCCGGGGTGACGCGGGTGATTTCAAGATTTCGAAGACTGGCCCAGCCGGCCACCAGACTGACGGCGAATGCCCCGGTGCAGAGCCCGAAAAGAATGATGAGGAGGTTGGCGTCGGTGTCGATACCGACGGCGCCGATGAGGATGGTCGCGAGGAGGAAGAGGGCTGCACCGCGCGAGATGCGAAGTCCCGCCGAACGACGTCGCGCTCGCAAGGGCGGCGATGACGAGCTGTCGAGATCTGTCGGCATGGGTGGTCCGCGGATCGAGGCGTGCGTCTAGGAAGGCGGCGGCACGGCTTCGAGAATTTCGGTCATGATGCGGTCGTTGGACTGGGCCTGGCCGTCGTGCAGATAGGACTTACTGACGAGGCGGTGGGCGCAGACGGAGACGGCGAGGGATTTGACATCGTCGGGCACGGCGAAGTCGCGGCCCTGGAGCAAAGCGGAGGCGCGGGCGGCGCGGGCGAGCGAGAGCGCGCCGCGCGGCGAGACGCCAACTTCGAGGGCATCATGGCGGCGGGTAGCGGCGACGATGGCCTGCAAATAATCCATGATGGCGTCGTCGATGCGGACGCGTTCGGTCATTTCCTGCAGGGCCAGGACTTCGTGGGCGGACATAATGGGCTGGAGGGCGTCGAGTGCGGAGCCGCCCGGCTCTTCGCGCAGGATGCGGCGTTCGTCTTCGCGCGACGGGTAGCCGATGCGGATGCGAAGAATGAAGCGGTCCAACTGGTTTTCGGGGAGGAAATAGGTGCCTTCGAACTCGAAGGGGTTTTGCGTGGCGATGACCATGAAGGGCTGGTCGAGGCGCAGCGTCTGGCCATCGACGCTGATCTGCGATTCGTTCATCGATTCGAGCAGGGCCGACTGGGTGCGGGGCGTGGTGCGGTTGATCTCATCGGCCAGGACGACATTGGCGAAGATCGGGCCTTTCTTGAATTCGAACAGGCCGACTTTGTCGCTGTAGACGCTGACGCCGATGATGTCGGACGGGAGCAGGTCGGGCGTCATCTGGATTCGGGCGAACGAACACTGGATGGATTTGGCGAGGGCCCGCGCGAGGACGGTCTTGCCGACGCCGGGGACGTCTTCGATGAGGACGTGTCCGCGGGCGAGCAGGCCGATGAGGAGCTGGCCGACGGTTTCTGACTTTCCAAAGAAGACGGCACCGACGTTTTCGCGGAGCCGGCGGAGGCGGGCGTGCAGGGCGTCGGCAGAGTGTTCGGTGAGGACGGGCACGGGTGCTCGCTTTCCGCGTTCGAGATTCGCGCGGTCAATTATATTGGCACGCTGGATGGCGCACCAATTCAGCTCGACGATTGTTGCACGATCGTTGGCTCAGATGCGTATCAACGATTTATTTTGGGGCATTGGCGTCGGCCTTTGACGGTTGCTGCCGGGCCGCTTCTTTCTTGGCTTCTTTGATGTTGTCGATCGTCTCTTCCATGATCGTGTAGGCCGAGAAGCTGGGCGGGATCGAGCGCGGCGGGAAGTCCTTGAACGTTGAGGCGAACTTCGTGACTTCATCCATCACGCCGTAAATCTGTCCGACGTGGTTGAGCTGCCAGTCCCAGAAGGTGTTGGACGTGATATCGGCCCTCTCGAAGGGGTCCTGAAACAGGTTGAATATTTTTTGCAGTCGCAGCTTCGTGAACGGCTCGGCCCACACGCCCATGGTGCCGGGCATGCGCTGTTCGGCGAAGACGTATTTGTAATCGCCTTGCCGGTATGCAACGAGCAGGCCGTCATCGTCGGTATAGAAGAACCTGTCGCGGGCGCTTTTCTCGCCGTTGTTGTTCGTCGCGGTGCCGCCGACTTTGCGAAGGAAGTCGGACTGGTCGTAGCCGTCCAGGTGTACTTTGTAATCTTTGCCGTTGGCGGTGTAGCCCTTGGCGCACTTGCCGATGATGTCGGGTTCGCCGGCGATAGAGCAGAGCGTGGGAACCCAGTCGTTGTGGCTCATGAATTCGTTGGTCACGGTTCCCGGCTTGATCTTGCCCGGCCAGCGGACCAGGCAGGGGACGCGGAAGGCGCCTTCCCAGTTGGTGTTTTTCTCGGAGCGGAAGTGAGTCATGGCGCCGTCGGGCCAGGTGTTCATGTGCGGGCCGTTGTCGCTTGTGTAAACGACAATCGTGTTGTCGGCGATTCCCATGTCGTCGATGGCCTTAAGCAGCTTACCGATGGTTTCGTCATGCTCGATCATACCATCGATGTACTCGCTGTCGCCGTGTTTGTAGCGGCCGCGGTGCTCGGGGCGGACGTGGGTTCGAAGATGCATGCGCGTGGCATTGAACCAGCAGAAAAAGGGTTTGCCGGCCGCGTGCTCGCGTTTCATAAAATCGATCGCGGCGTCTGACGTTTCGTCGTCGACCGTTTCCATCCTCTTCTTGGTGAGCGGGCCGGTGTCTTCGATGGTCTGCTTGCCGATCTTTCCGAAGCGCGGATCGACAGTGGAGTCGTCTTTCTCGGAGGCCTTGCACTTGAGTACGCCGCGCGGGCCGAACTTCTTCAGATAGG